>JABTUJ010000013.1 GCA_015075445.1 Verrucomicrobiales bacterium | reverse complement strand
TACCTTTAACCGTCACGGTGGCGGCCACACCGGACGAGCTGCCCGCCAGGAGTGCGGCGGTCAGGAGCCAACCTAAGATCGTTCGTTTCATCATTGCAGTTCGCAGGTTTGTCATCGGCCTGCCCAGCGAAGAGGCCGGGCCTTTTCGAAGGGCGAAGGGTAGGGGGTGGGGGAGGGGCGCCGCGACGGCGGGAAGGTTACAGGCCTGTGCCGTTTCGGTGTCGCGGGGGACGGTGGGACGGTGGGACGGTGGGACGGTGGTTCTGTAGGAGTCGAGGTGACGAGACTCAGACGGAGTGGAGGGTGGTGCGGCGGTGGGACGGTGCGACGGGGAAATGGCACGGGTGCTTCCCGTGCGGCAACTCACAGTCAAATGTGTCCCACTGCTTCACGGGCTCGAGTCGAAGTGCAGCGATCTGCTTGGGTGGCTTGGGTCGAGGGGGGGGGATGGGCGCATCAGGCGAACAGTTGGCGGATCTTCGCTTTGACCTCCAAGAGCTTTGAGCCCTTCACTTTTCCAGCCGTGTAAAGGACCACGGATGCCTCGACGGTGAACAGGCGATTGGGACGGACGAAGCTGTCCACAACCAGACGGCCGCGTTCGAAATCTGCTGGCGCAAGCGCGACCGAATAGCCGTCCGAGCGGGCCTGACTGGTGATCTGGCAGAGAATCAGATCAGCGCCTACGAGATCCGCCACGACAAGAGCAGGGCGGCGCTTTCCCGTGTCGAGGTTCGTTTGCGGAAAATGCAGGACGACCACCTCCCCGACTACAGGTTTGCCCATGCGGCATCCTCCTCGGGTGAGTGCCAGTCTTTGGACAGTGCCGATTCACTCAGCAGCAGTCCGTTGAAGTGTTGGTCGGCCTCCTTGGAGCGGAGAAACCGCGCGAAGTCATAGACCTCGCGCTGCAGCGCTTCGGGCAGGTGCGCCACTTCCTTCTCAATGAGTTCCTGCGTGCTCATGGCTCATCTAGACTACCCCGCTTCAGACCAGTGCGTAAAGCGCGCGGATGCTGGCGGGCGACACGGCGACCTGCCAGGCTTGTGAACGGTACGGACCGAACCGCAACGGCTGGTGTCCTCAGTAATTGTACGAGAGGGAGAGGCCGAGGGTAACGCCGCGGGTGTACGAGGAGTAGAGATAGGCGCGGTCGGTGGGACCGGAGACGGCGTAGGAACGGACGACGTCGGGGTTGAGGAGGTTGCGGGCGGTGAACTTGGCGGTGAGGCCTTTGCCCAGTTTTTGGGCGATGGTGAGGTCGAGGCTGGGCGCGGGCTGTTCGTAGATGTCGTAGCCGTTGTTGACGACCAGGTCGAGTCGCTCGGCCGCGTAATAGCCCGCCAGCGTGACGGAGGTGCCGGTGCGCTCGTTGTCGTAGGAGAGGTCGGCGTTGAGGATGTAGGGGGATTGATCGAAGAGAGGGCGGGTGGACACCTGCTGGCCGGTGGTGAGGAATTTGAGGCGCTGGATTTCAGGCTGGAGGGGGACCTCGGTGTTGATCCAGGCGGCGTTGAAGCCGAGGCTGAACGGCTTCAGGTGGGGTTCGAGGAAGGCGAGGTTCTGCCGGGCTTCGAACTCGAGGCCCCAGGCGGTGGCCTCCGGGGTGTTGAGGAAGGTGACGAAATCGGCCGAGGAGGTCCACAGGACTTCGCCAGCGGCGTTGAGGGTGGCGTTGAATTTCTCGATGGGATCCTCGAGGAGCTTGTAGAACCCCCCGAAGGAGAGCAGTCCGCCGCCCGGGGTGAACCATTCCCAGCGCGCGTCCAGGTTCTGGACGTGGGTCATGACGAGGAACGGGTTGCCCTCGACGATCTGGTCGCCGGCGACGTCGAAGCTGCGGTAGCGGGCAAACTCGCGGTAGGTGGGCCGGGCGACGGTCTCGCTGTAGCCGAGGCGGAGGTTCATGCCGTCGCAGAACTCCCACGTGAGGCTCACGGCGGGCAGGAGGTCGGCCTCGTCGATCTGGCCGGGGAAGACGCGGGAGGAACCGAAGGCGCTCGACTGGATTTCGAGGAGGGTGGTTTCGTAGCGGGCGCCGCCGGTCAGGCGCAGGCGGGGGACGAGCGGCACTTCGACGAGGCCATAGACGGCGTAGATGTCCTGGGCACCGTCGTAGAAGTTGTTGCCGAGGACGGAGGTGAGGCTGCGGGAGAAGGCGTAGCGGGAGCGGCCGGCCTGGGTGACGAGCTGGGGAGGCGGGGCGTTGGTGCCGAGCATGTACTCGTAGGGGAAGGTCTCGGTATCCACGAGGCTGCCGTTGCCGCCCGAGTAGCTGAAGGTGCGCTCGACGAAGGTGCGTTCGGACTGGCTGGCGAAGACACCGGCGCGGGGCTTCCAGGTCAAACCGCGGCCGTCCTCGAGCGGCAGGGTGAGATCGAGCTTGGCATTGAGGTTCTGGTCTTCGAGGTGACGGAAGTAGCGGGTGGGTTTGTCAGGGAAGGGCGTGTTGTTGCTGATCAGGTCCACGCCGCGGAGCGGGTCGTCGGGGTTGCTGGGGTTGGGGTAACTGATGAAATTGAAGTAGCGCAGGTCGGGTTCGTCCTGGGTAGTGTTGGCCAGCGAGACGAGCCAGTCGGTCTGGAAATCCCGCAGGGCGGGGAACACGTGCTCGCCGCGGAACTGGTGGGCGGAGAGATGGCGTTCGGTCCATTGGAGGGTGTTCAGGTGGGTGCGGCGCTGGTCGTTGAACTGGTCCTCCCCGCTGCTCTCGATCTGGCCGTCGAGCTTGCGGGCGGTGTCCTCGGCATTTTGGGTGTAGAGGAAGGTGTAGCCGAGCTCGTGGTGCTCGAAGAACCGGGAGGCCAGGCTGGCCAGCGCCGACCATTGGGCCAGCGTGCTGCCCCGGCTGTCGGTGTAATCCTGATAAAGCTCCGGCGGGCCATCGGGCCGGGGAGCGTAGCGGCGGCGGACGCCGTCCTCGTAGAAGCGGTAGTCCCGCTCGTAGTTGAGCCCGGCGAAGTAGCCCAGCGGCACGGTGCCGAGCTTGACGGTGTCGCCCACGAGCACGTTGAAGTCGTGGTCGGGGGGCGGGGCTCCTCGGTTCGGGCCCAGGTAAGGCGTGCCGAAGGAGCGGACCAGGCGGTCCATTTCCGCCGCGGCAGCGGTCTTCTCCTCGAGCGGGATGGCCAGGCTGCCACTGGTGGCGGTCTGGGTCAGGCGCTGGAGGTCGGTGCCGCTGACGTTTTCGAGTTCCGGTGGGAGGCGGCGGAGACCGTCGTCCAGGGCCAGCCAATCGGTGCTGCCGCCGGGGTAAGTGAGAAACCGTTCGTTCCCCGTAGCCTGGGTGTTGTAGGCCAACCCGGCGCCGGTCTTGAAGAGGAAGCGTTCGGGGAACGATTTGGTGCGGATGTCCATCACGCCACCCGAGAACCCGCCCGGCAGGTCCGGCGTGAATGTCTTGCTGACGACCACGCTGTCGATCACCTCGGCCGGGAAGAGATCGAGTTGGGCAGCGCGGCGATAGGGGTCGGCGCTGGGAATGTCCGCTCCATTCAGCAACGCGAGGTTGTAGCGGTCGCTCAGGCCGCGGATGACGGCGAACTTGCCCTCCACAACCGCCACGCCGGTGATTTTGGTCATGATCTCGGCGGCATCGCCGGCGGCCAGACGTCCGAAACGCTCGGAGCCGATGGACTCGATGAGCGCCGCGGCGCTCTGGCGATCGGCCAGGAGGTTGGCCTCTTGCTGTTCGAGTTCGGGCGCGGTGACCACGTACTCCTCCATCTCGTAGAACTCGGGACGAAGACTGAGGTTGACCGGCGTGACCTGGCCGGCGGCGACGAGCACGTCGGTGACCACGGCGCGCGCGTAGCCGGGCTGGGTGAACTCGACCGTGTGGAGTCCCGGGGAAATCGGAGCCAGTTGAAACCGACCTTCAGAGTCGCTGCGGGCGGCCAGCGTGCTGCCGCGCAGAGAGACGGTCACACCGGCGAGAGGCTTTCCTTGCCACACTTCGACCACGGTGCCGGCGATGGTGCCGCTGGCCCCTCCCGCCGGGGTTTGAGCACGGAGTGGCCCGGCGAGGCTGAGCAGCACGATCGCGACGATCCAAACCCAAGCCGCGTCCCAGACGGCGCGGCAAGGAGAGCCAAACCCGCGGTCCGGGCGCGAGCCTCCCCCGCGCTCCCGCGGAGGTTGATGGGAAGCCACCTGTTCCTTCCTGAATGGCCCAGGGGCCATGAACCACGGGAGGTGCAGGCAGGATGCCCGCACCACAGGTTCACGGAGCGCCTCCCTCAGCCTAATCCCCGATGTTCGTAATCGGCGGAGAATCCAAGACGAAGAGTTCCTCCACCGATTACGAACATCGGGGATGGGGGAAGTGCCGTAGTGCTCTTGGATCGGCTCAGGGGCTATGACCCGACCCGGCTGGATGCCGCTTCTGCATTCTTCATTCTCCCTTCTGCATTCCCGTTCATGGGAAGCTCGGCGCCGGGGTGGCAGGGGGACGGGGCGGCGGTTCATGGCACGTTGACGTCGCCGTACTCAACCACCCGCCCGCGAGGCCACGGCCTCGACCTTCTCGAGGTAGCGCTGCACGTGATCGCGCGGCTCGAGCTTCTGCGCGTGGCGGAGCAGTTCGAGGGCCTGGGGATAGCGACGGCCTTCGACGAGCAACTGGGCGTGTTTGACGAGCGCCTGGGCCGCGAACCCGTCGAGTTTGGCGGCGGCATCGTAGCGGAAGACGGCGCGCTCGGGATCACCCGCCTGGCGGTAATGATCGCCGGCGAGCAGGAGGGCCTCGCCATCCAGGGGATTCTGCGCGAGCAGTTGCTCGAGGCGCTGGATCGCGCCTTCGCTGTCGCCCGTCGCCAACGCCACCCGGGCCTCGAGGCGGAGGAGTTTGCGTTGGTCGCCGGGATCTCCGTCGGTGGTGAGACGCTGATGGATGGCGGCGAACAACCGCCGCGCCTCGTCCCAGGCCCCGCGGCTGACAAAGACATCGGCGGCGCGCAGGGCGCGGGTAACGTTGGTGCCGCCGTCGGCGTCGGTGGCAGCGAGGTAGGCGGACAGGGCGAGTTCGGGGACATCCTGGGAGACGTAAAGGTCCCCCAGAAGACTGAGATGAGTAGGGGTGGCCCGGCCGAGGCGGCGCAGCATCTCGTAGGTGACGGTGGCGCGCGGGAGATCGTTCTTCTGGATGTAGAGGTTGGCCTGGAGCGACCAGAGGGCGTCCCGGTCGGGATGACGTTCGAGGAGTTCGTTGAGGAGCGCCAACGCGGCGTCGTAGTGGGCGGTCGCCACCTGGCATTTCACCAGGCCGAGCTGGTAGTCGAGGTTGTCCGGCTCGAAGAGGAGGGCTTGCTGGTAAGCGGTGGCGGCAGCGACGAACTGGTTCAGACTGACGTGAGCGAAGGCGAGCAGGCCGTAGATCTTGCCGTCGGCCCCGCCCAACGCGAGCGTCCGGGTGAGCGGGCGGATCGCGTCGGCATACTGGCCGTCGCGCATGAGCGCCAGGCCGAGGTTGCGCTGGGCCCGGAGGAAGTCGGGGAACTTGGTCAGGGCCGCCTGGTAATGTCGGGTCGCCGCCGCGAAGTTCTCCTCCTGGAAATGGATCGTCGCCAGGGTGTAGTCGAAGGTGGCGCTGGCCTGGGGGTTGATCGCCGCCTCAAGTTCCGGGATGGCCCGTTTCGGGTCCTCGCGCAGCAGGGGCAGGATGCGGTCGCGGTAGCGGGTTTGCTCCTCGGGGGTGAGGCGCGGCTCGAGTTGAGGGTGGAAACCGTAGCTGCCCACCAGCCGGCGCGTGAACTCGGGATCGTTCCACAGGTCGGCCAACGGATGTTCCGGGGGCAGGGGCGCGAATCGGGAACTGGCTGTGGCCGGAGTGGCGGCCAGCGTGGCTGCGGGATCCTCGCCGGTCGCGGGCTTCTTCGCGCGTGTGGCGCCCCACGCGGGCGTCCACGCGGCGAGGAGGACGCTCAGGGCGAGCCATCCGAGCCGCGCACGGGCCGACGCAGCCATCGCAACCGCGAGACGACGCCTCGAAGTGCAGGGCGGACACGCGGGTCGCGGCGGCAGGACCGGCGGCAGGCAGGCGGTAGGCCCGGAGCAGGCTCGCCCGCAGCGGGCGCGGAGCAGACGAGGGCAGAGTCGATTCATGGTCGTTCGAACAGGGCGCGGTCCGGAAGTCTGTTACCCGCTGGGCCTCGACGTGAGAGGCTTTTAGGACCAACGGTATCGGCACTTCATATCCTCGTGGCGCCCTACGATGTGTTGCGGTATCATATTAACCCGAGGCCGGGACACGGAAGCGGATGGGTTGGCGGAGATACGTGCGCACCGCCTGGCCGTCTTTCATGCCGGGTTTGAACTTCCATTTGCGCACGGCTTCGAGGGCCGGGGCCTCGAACTCCTTCTGCGACGAACTCTCGACGCGCGGGTCCTCGACGCGGCCGGTTTCGTCCAAGACGAAGACCAGCGTGACGGTCCCCTCGATCTTGGCCTTGCGGAGGGCTTCGGGATACTGGGGGGGAACGGCGGCGAGTAATTCGGGTCGCTTTTCGAGATCGGCCACGCTGAATGCTTCGAGCGCCGCCGATTCGGCGGCCAGGTCCTGGAAGGCGCCCGGACCGGTGGCCAGGGCTCCGCCGGAGCCGAACACGACCTCGAGACTCACATTCAGGTCGAGGGGCTGCGGCGTGTCGGCGAGACTGGGAGGCGGCTGGGGCGGCGGCTCAGGCTCGGGCGGGGGCGGGGGCGGTTCGTCCAGGGGCTTTTCTTCCTCGACTTGGGTGAGGTCGGTCGGGCGGATGGGGATCAGCGACTCGCGGCGCTCGGAGACGATCTGGGTGAGCGGCAGGACCAGGAACACGAGCAGGGTCAGACCGGCCGCGCCGAGAAAGACGAACGGCAGGTCGTTGCGCGGCGCGGGAGGATGATAGACCCGTCGCATGGCCGGTCGGGCGGGGCGCCAGGGAACACTTCAAGAAGTGCCCGGCTCGGCCGCGAGGCTCACGTTCCTGGCCTTGCCCAGCTTGGCCTCGTCGATGACGCGGATCAGCAACCCGGCGCTCGCGTGCTTGTCGACCTGGATGATGACGGGCATCGGCTCGGTCTGGCACAGGCGGCTGACGACGGGACGGACGCCGCCGACGCCGATCTCCTTGCCGCCATAGACGACCTCGCCCTTGGCAGTAAGGGCCAGGAGGATGCTGTTCTTCTCGAGCTGCGACGCGGTCATGGCTTGCGGCTTGTCCACCTCCGTGCCGGTTTCCTCGACGAACACCGTGGTGACGATGAAGAAGATGAGGAGAATGAAGACCATGTCGATCAACGGCGAGACGTTGATCTCGGTGAGTTCCTCCGCGTCGGCGATGGTGCGGCGATACCTCATGCGGGCAGCGGCGCCGGCATCAGACCGCGGACCGGCTCGAGGGTCGGGGCCACGGCCGGCGGTGCGGCGGGCGGCAAGGTCCGGCGATGATGCTGGATCGTGTAGCTCTCGAGCCGCGCCAGGAAGGCCTCGAACTCCTGCCGCTGCCGGCGGATCAGGTGGGCCAGCACCAGACCGGGAAGCGCGATGCAGAGCCCGACTTCCGGCGGGAACAGCGCCTGGGAGATGCCGTCGGCCATGGCCTCCGTCACCTGGCCACCGCCCCCGGCCGCGAGGGCCTGAAACGTGACCAGCATCCCGAACACCGTGCCGAGCAGACCCACCAGTGGCGCCGCGGCCACCAGCGTGCCCAGCGTCGACAGGCGCCGGTCGATCGGGGGCAACTGGGCGGCGGTGACCTCGGCGAAGCGCAGGTTGATCTCCTCGCTCGACTGACCTTCGCGCACATAGCGGATCAGCTCGCCGACTTCGCCCTGACCTTCCGCGGGACGGTGCACCCAGCCCTGCCACTCGGCGTCCGTCAGCCGGCGGAATTGGCGGCGTTGCAGGTCCAGCCAGAGGCGAAGACCCACGCCAAACACCAGCAGTGATACGACCAGCAGCGGCCACATGACCCAGCCGCCCGCGGTCCAGATGTCCAGAATGCGCGTCATCATGATTTTTCGAGGGTGAGGGTTTCGGGTGTGGGACCGGGCAGGCCGTTGATGAAACCGACGGTGATCTGTTCCATGCTGCCCAGCACCCCTTTGACTTTGCGGGAAATCACCGCGTGGAGCAGCAGCGCGGGAATGGCCACGACGAGGCCAAACTCGGTGGTGATGAGCGCCTCGGAGATGCCTCCCGCCAGCGTCTTCGGATCCCCCGTGCCGAACACGGTGATCATGTTGAAGGTGTTGATCATGCCGGTGACGGTGCCGAGCAGCCCGAGCAAGGGCGCCGCCGCCGCGGCCAGCGCCAGGAAGGGCACCCAGCGTTCGAGCCGGGGCCGGGTGGCCAGCATCTTCTCGTACATCACCTCCTCGATGTATTCCTTGCGCTCGTCCGCATGCTGCACGGCCATCCCGAGCATCTCGCCCACGGGACCCGCCAGGGATTGGGCATGCCGGGCGGCTTTCTCGCGGTGACCGGCGATCAGCGAGGCCAGGATGAGATGCAGGTCCGCCGGGGTGGCTACCCGCACGCGACCCACCTGGAGCCACTTGGCCGTGAAGATGCCCAGCGCCACCACGCCCACCAGGAGGATCGGGACCATGACGGGTCCTCCCTTTGCGATGTGCTCGGCCAGGCTGTCCTGGGTGGCGCGCAGCCGCACCGCATTGCCCAGGGTGGGGTCGAGCGGCAGCGAGCCGCGGGAGGCGGCCGCGAATTCGCGGAGCCCCGCCGAGAATTCGGCGGGGATCGGCACCACGTTCGGCTCGGCCGAGTTGAGCCGTTCCTCGACGACCCCGACGGCGGGGCTCGCGGCGCTGCTGAAATAGGCGGCCGGACCTGCCAGCACGAACCGGCCGCGTTCGAGTTGCCCGTCACTGGTGAGGGCCTGCCCTTCGAAGGTGTCGCCGCCCACGCCGCGCTCGATCCGCTCGAGCGCGGTCTCGAGGAAGCCCAGTTGCGCTGCCAGGCGCTCGGCGACCGCGGCTTCAACCGAATCCGCGGCCGCGCGGGTGGCCGCCAGGCGGGGTTCGTAACGCTGCCGCTCGCTGACGTGGAGGCGGGTTTCGAAGGCGCGGCGGTATTCGTTCAGGAACGCTTCCAGGAACCGGACTTCGTTGCTGCGGGCATTGACCTCGGCTTTGAGCAGGTTGAGCAGGACCAGTTGGTTGCCCTCTTCGCGCTGCTGCTGCTGCCACGCCGCGCGGCGGGCCACCAACTGGCGCTCGAGATCGCTGACCTCTCGGGCGAGCGGGAGCCGTTCCGACTCGATCTGGGCGCGGAGCGTGCTGAGTTCGGTCAGCGCCGCCTGCAGGTCCTGCCTGGCGTCGACGGCGAGGGCGTCCGGTGTCGGGGCAGGCGAGGCCGCCAGGCCACTCACCGCCAGCGCCAGGCCGAGGAGAAATGAGGAACGGCGCTGCATGGAGAAGCGGCTCACGGGAGTTCGAGCGGGAGGGCGACGAACGCGGCCGGGAGTTCGTTGCGGTACACACGAATGGCGCGAGCGACGGCGTTGGCGACCTCGGGGCGCGAGGTCCAGTTCCAACCCGTGGGGCCGGGAATACCCACCCCGGCGAAGGTGGCCGTCTTGTCCACGAACCAGGCCTGCGCGAGCCCCGCGTACAACACGTCCACGGCCACCGCCTTGCCCTGGGGGCCCGGGCGGGTTTCCTCGACCAGCGTGAGGGTGCCGTTGAACTTGTCGATCTCGCTGAGCAGCGTCAGCACCGCCTGCAGCCGCGCCGCCACCGTCACGTTGGTGGGCTGGGGTGTGGTGGGAAGGCGGTTGAGAAGCGGCTGAAGGGTGGACCGCAGGACGGGGGGGAAGATGGGTTCGAGGGTCTTGATCCGCGTCTCGACCTGGGCCAGCGGCCCGCGCACGCCATCGAGTGCCGCGCGGAAAAGGGTGTCCTGTGCCTCGGCAGCGGTCCGCTCGCCCGCCATGGCCACCTGGTTCGTCTCGAGGCGGGCGACCTGCTCATCCAGGCTTTTCAACTCCCGCTGGAAGAGGGCGCGGGTCTGCTCGAGCAGGTCTTGGTCCTTTGCCCAGTCCGCGCGGGTGCGCGAGAGCAACTGGTGAGTCTGCACCCATTGTTCGAGCGTCGTGCGCGTCTCGCCCAAAGCCGACTCCCCTGTCCCCGCCGCCCAGGCAGCGCAGGCCAGTGCGGCAGACGCCACCAGCGCCCACTGTCGCCAACCGTCCATAGATGCGGCATAGGGTGGGCTTCCCGTTTAACAAACGGGCGACTGAACGGTTACAAATCGGTGACACAGTCAGGGTCAGGGGGAACCCTCGGCTGTGTGATGATCAAGAAGCGCCTCGCGTCGGTCCGCCCGGTTCGTGAGGCGATCCACGGCGCCGCGGTACCCTGCCCGGGGCGTCCGCCGATGTCAGGTCGGGTCGACCCGGGGAGGCTTTCCGCGGCGAGCTTGTTTGGGGGCGGGGGTACGTCTTCGGCGAGGCTGTTTCGTGGACCGCACGGCCTTGGGAGCGCGTGCCACCCCGGGCGCAGGTGCAGGCGCAGGTGCGGACTCGAGTTCGACGCCGAAGATCTCGGACAAATCCGCACCGGCGAGCGCCGGACCGGTGCTGGAGGCGTCGATCACCGGCGCGGTGGCCGTGACGCTGGCGGCGGTGAGCAGTTCCTGCACGTCCACGCCGCGCAAGGTGAAGAACAATTCCGGTTGGTCATCGAGGCGGGCGCCGACGCCGTAGAGCACGGCGGCGACGTGCTTGCACATGTCCGCCCAGTCCGGACACGAACAGTCGAGATCGATTTCCTTCGGCGAGGGGAACAGACCGGTGTCGCGGGCGGTGAGGTCGGCGAGGATGTCTTTGGACAGCCGGCCTTGGAGCAGGTCGAGCAGGTTGGTGACCTTGCCCGCGCTGCGGGTCTTGAACTCGCTCCAGCGCCGTGCCGCGAGCGGGCGGAAGCCGATGGCGATCTTGTACAACTCCGAGCCTTGGACCAGCGCCTCGACCCGGCCGCGGGAGATCTGGAGGTCGATGACCGAGCCGTTGCGCACATAGGTGCGGCCGCGCGGCAGGCGATTGGCGTAATCGCTGTAGGCCTCGAGGTTGTCGCACCACGCCTTGCCCCAGAAGGTCACGGCGATCGGCCGGCCGGTGAGACGCACCGGAGCGAGGGCCCGGCCGGACTTGGCGGCCAGTTTCTTCGCCGCCGCCTCGGCTTTACGGCGGCGTTCGGCGACGGATACGTAGGGTCGGAAGGAATACCAGGACATGGGACGGGAGACGGGTTGGGGAGGTTGGCTGGTGTGGTGGGAAGCGAAGTGCAGGGCGGTGGATGAGCTTGAACACTCGGCGGGCCGGGTCGTTCCGGGTCAATCGCCGCGGGCGGTTTTCAGATCGAGCGCGACGAAACCCAACAGCTCGTCGTTGGACATTTCGGTAAGCAGTTTCTCAGCGACAGCGTCCGCGCCGAGGACGGATTCGGCGAGCGATTGTTTCCCGGTGATCAGCGCGTCGATGCGCTCCTCGACGGTGCCGCGGCAGACGAACTTGTGGACCAGGACGTTCTTTCGCTGGCCGATGCGGAAGGCGCGGTCGGTGGCCTGGTTCTCGACGGCGGGATTCCACCAGCGGTCGAAGTGAATGACGTGGCTGGCGGCGGTCAGGTTGAGGCCGGTGCCGCCGGCCTTGAGCGAGAGGACGAAGAAGGGTGGGCCCGCGTCCCGTTGGAACTCGGCCACCAACTGCTGGCGTTGCTTGACGGCCGTCGAGCCGTGCAGGACGAGGCCGGCGCGCCCGAAGACCTCGCGCAGCCGGGCGGCCAGCGGCTCGGTCATCTCGCGGAACTGGGTGAAGACCAGCGCCTTCTCCTGCCGGGAAGCGATCTCCTCACACAGCTCCTCAAGGCGGAGGAACTTGCCGCTGTCGGCCGGGCCAAAGGCGCCGTCGCCCAGCCAGTGGCTGGGGTGGTTGCAGATCTGCTTGAAGCGCATCAGGAAGGCGAGCACCAGTCCGCGCCGCTGGATGCCGTCGGTCAGGGTGTCCAGTTTCTGACCGAGCTCGCGGACGCTCTGGTCGTAGAGAGCGGCCTGGCGTTTGGTGAGAGCGCACCAGGCAGTCAACTCGGTCTTGTCCGGCAGATCCGAGATGATGCGGCGGTCGGTTTTGAGGCGGCGCAGCAGGTACGGGCGGACGAGCTGGCGCAGCGGCGCGAAGTTTGGTGATTCAGCGGACTGCAGGCTCTTCGCATACTGCGAGAAGTCAGTCGCGGTGCCCAGCAGTCCGGGGTTGAGGAAATCGTAAAGAGACCAGAGATCGCCGAGGCGGTTCTCGACCGGGGTGCCGCTCAGGGCGATGCGCGAGCGGGCGCGCAGGCGTTTCACGGCGCGCGTCTGGCGGGCGCCGGGGTTCTTGATGGCCTGCGCCTCGTCGAGCACCACCAACCGCCACTCGCGCCGGGCCAACCAGTCCAGGCGTGCGACCTGGCCGTACGTCGTGAGAATCACGTCCTTGCCGGCCAGGAAAGCGTCGGCGGTCTCCGCGGCACGCCATGCGCCGCCGGGAGATTCGGAGGGATGGGCGAAACCCACGCCCAGGGAGGGAGCGAACCGGGCGATCTCGTGCTTCCAGTTGGCCAGCAGCGAGGCGGGCGCGACGATGAGGGACGGCGGGGGCGAGGGTTGTCGAGCGGCCGGGTCGCCGTATTTCAAGCGCAGCAGCAGCGCGAGGACCTGGATGGTCTTTCCCAAACCCATGTCATCGGCAAGACAGGCTCCCAGACCGAGGCTTTGGAGGAACCAGAGCCACTGCACGCCCACGGCCTGATAGGGGCGCAGCGTGGCCTCGAGGTGGGTGGGGAGATGACCATCCGCCGCCGTCTCCGGCTGGCGCAGCCGCTCGAGGGTCTCGCGCAACCAGCCGCTGGCAACCACCTCGCTCCAGTCCGCCGTCGCGCTCGCGGCGTCCTCGGCCGCCGCCGCGTCCAGCTTCACCCCGGCCAGCAACCGCATCGCCTCAAGAAAAGAAACGCCATCGCCCGCCCCCTGCCCCGCCACCCGCCGCCAATGCTCGAGCACATGGTCGAGCTTCTCCCGATCCACCTCGACCCATTGCCCGCGCAGGGAAACCAGACCGGCATCCGCCGCCATCAGGGTGCGCCATTCCTCCTCCGTCAGCGTTTCGCCGTCGAGCGTGGACTCGACCGAGAAGCTCAGGAGACTGTCGACGCCCAACCCGCCGTGGCGCTGTTCGCCCACGCGCACGCTGACCTGTGGCCGGTTGCCGCGCCCGTGCTTCCACCAGTTGGGGATGCGCGTGATGATGCCGCCGGCTTCGAGTGCGGGCACCTCGCGGAGGAAAATGTAGGCTTGTGCGGGCGTCCAGGCCTGCGGTTGAAAGAGCCGACGGCTGTCGAGCTGCTTGCGCACCCAGGTGCTGCGTTCGGCCGCCGCTTGGACAGGCTCGAGCAACGACCGCAGCGCGGCCTGGTTCCTCGCGCCGGCGTATTCCTGAAGCGCGCGGGCCAGCGGCAGGTGCACCGGCTTTTCTTGTGCCGACAACCGGTGCGTGTACGTGGCCATGAACGCAAACGGCGTCTCCGGCGAGCGCTTGTTCTCCGCCAGATGGAAGGTGACCTTCCCCACCAGGTGCAGCGCAGGATTGATTTGCGCCAGCCACGGCTTGATCCCTCCCGCCGCTTCGGCCAACTCGCGCGCCTCCTCTTCGAGCTCGCGCCACAGGTTCGCGAAGACCTCCGGCGAGGCGTACTCCGCCCCGCGCATCGCGGGAATGCGCAGCGTCAGCGCGAAAAACTGGTCGGCGGGCGGAACGGTGGCCGCGGCCGGCTGCCCTTCCGCCCCGGCGGGCGCGTGGGCCAGGGCGGTGAGGAAGGTGTCAGCGAACTCGCGCCAGAAGGCGAACTCCGCCGGCCATGTGTCCGACGCTTCCCGCCGCCTCGCCAGCGCCAGCAGTCCCCGGGCCGAACTGGCGGCAAACGCTTCACCCCAGCTCGCCTCTGCCGAGAACGCCGGCGCCCCGTCCGCGGCGACTTCCTCGAGGAGCAGTCGCCCGCGTGCGGTCAGGACCAACTGGTGCGACATGGCGTGCGAGGGTGGGACGTCGGCCATGCGTGTCAACCCTGTTCTGGTCGGCCGGCCGGCTCACCTTCGACATCGTCCCGGACAGTGTCCACGCCGCGCGAAACCGCGAATGACGCCCGGGACAGCCGGACTCCCCGGCCCCTTGCGAACGCCCGGTTGACCTGGGAGGAATCTGTGCGATGGATCCATCCGATAAGTCCGCGTGCCAGTCAACCGCCGACGCTCGCGGCTGGGCAGGATTTGTTTGACTGCCTGCTGGCGCGGAAGTGCGCACCCCCGGTCGTGGGTGCCGTGCGCGGAGGATCCCGACGTCATCAGCGCGTTGGTGGATCGAGGCGCCAGCGATTATCTGCTGCCGCCTTTCCGGCCGTCGGACGTGCAGCCTCGCCTGCGACGACTTCTGGCGCCTCGGCGCGGGCCGGCGTGGTCCGCCGCCGAGACGGCCAACGGCGGCCCAGACCTCGGCGAGTTCATCGGGGAATCGCCGGCGTTTCTGGAACAGACTCGAAAGATCCTCCGGATCGCCCTCAGCGACGCCTGCGTCCTGATCGCGGGCGAGACCGGAACCGGCAGGGAACTCTGCGCGCGGGCAGTCCATTATTCGAGCCCTCGGGCCAGTTGTCCCTTTGTCCCGCTGAACTGCGGCGCCGTCCCGGTCGACCTCCTCGAGAACGAGCTGTTCGGGCACGCCGCCGGGGCTTTCACCAGCGCGAACGGCTCCCAGGGCGGCGTCATTCGGGAGGCGGACGGAGGTTCGCTCTTCCCGGACGAAGTGGACGCCCTCCCCCTCTCGGCCCAGGTCAAGCTGCTTCGCTTCCTCCAGGACAAGCACGACCGCCCCCTGGCAGGCGGCAAGCTCTGCAAGGCCAGAAGAACCGGCGGGTCTTCTTCCAGCTCATGCGCAAACACCACCTGCGGGTCCTCCGCTTCCCCGCGCCGGAGACTTACAGGCCGTCGGCTTCCCGTGAGCATGCTGGCGAGACCAAAGCCACCGCCCCAACGTCCCAGTCGCCACCGCTCCAACGCCGGGACCGCGCATCCAGTCCTGGGTTGGACTCAACTCGCCTTTCGGGCATCTGCCTTTCGATGCGCCACAAGATGATGGCGACGGCCCGAGTCGTCGGGGCGCAGGTCCAGGCTGGCCGGCGTGAGGTCAGGAGTCTGCATCGACACCAACCTCCTCCTCCACGCCTGCAACGAGGACTCGCCCCGCGACGCGGCGGCGTACGCCTGGCTCACCTCAAGTCAGCAGCAAGAGCAGGTGGCGATTTCCCAGTTCAGCGTCGCGGAAATCCAGAAGCGCGCGCCGGGGTCGAAGGAGCGGGATTCGGCTCAGACCTTACCGCCCGGCTCGGTTGCGATCTCCGCGGCGGAGCGCAACGGAGGCGCGTGGCGGCTTTCATACTCCTGTCGGAAGCACTCCAGAAGCGCGAGTTCGATCCGGTCCTTCTGACGTCCGCTCGCCCGCTTGCTGGCGATGATGTCGCGCAAGTTGGCCACCGGGAAGATGCCCTCCGTCCGACTGCGGGCTTTGGCTTCGGCGAAGCTGGGGATCCCGTCAGGTGCGAATACCAAGTCCACGTCGAAGGGACCGGTCTTGATTTGTACGAAGTCCTTTCCCGCAAGGATCTCCCCCTCGAGTTGGGGTCCAACCTCAAAACCGATCGTGCGCAAAGCGGCCACCATGCGACGCCCGTTCTCGGCGGAACGGGCCGGGAAGAGGTCGACGTCCTGGGTCGTGCCAGGGTAGCCCAACAGGATGGCGCCACTCTTGCCAATGAAGAGGTAATCCACACCGGCGGCCAGGAAAGCGCGGGCGATCTCCTCCGCCTGCAGCGGGTGGAAGTCCGGACGCGGGGTCATGGGGCGCGCTTGAACCCGAGGTAGTCCGGCAGGTTCGCCTCACACCAGGCGCGGTATTCCGCCATCGAGTTGAAGACGCGCCACGGAGCATCGTCAAGCACCGGCTTGTAGGTGCGACAGAAACCGTACTTGATGCGGGTGGCGAGCGGCCGATCCATCTGGCGCCGGCATTGCTCGCGGAACAACTCCTGGGCCCGCAGCTCGGTCTGCTTCATTCGTGAGTCAAGATGGCCAGCCTCGCCAGGGCTGTCAACACACGCCCAGGTTCAAACTCAGCCACGAACGGACCTTGGCCCAGCGTTGCCTTACCCGCATGTCCCGACCCTTTCCTAGGGTGAAGGCGCTCGGCATGAACAAGCCGATCGCGGAGGTTCTCGAGGCCGCGCAGCCCGAGTGGTTGGGCCATGGCTGGCCGGAGAACGACTGTGAACTGCGGAACGTCATCGAGCGCGCGGTGATCCTGAAGCCCAGCCAAGCGATCCAGCCCGCGAGCCTGCGGTTGCATCCGCGAGTCGCGCCGGCGTCAGCCCGGTCGAAGGCAATGGCGCGGGATCTTCGCGAACCGGCCCGCGCCGGTCGGGTCGGTCGAGGCGCGGGGGTTGTTCTGTCGCGGCGCCGTGTCGCGGCGCCGTTGACAACTGGCCATGGTCCCGCCACCTTCCGCGCATGATGCTGGCGCATCTGCGGCAATCGCTGACCGCAACGCCCTTCGTGCCCTTTCGCGTTCAGCTTGCCGAACAGAAGGCCCTGGACGTCCCGCATCCCGCATGGGTCTGGCTGCTGCCCGGTGGTACGTCCATCGCGGTGGCTGAGGGTGATGGATCGGCGCACTTCATCCATCTCGTGCATGTCACGCGATTGGAGGTTTCCCCGAGGCGTCTCCGCCGCCGTGTCGCCTCAAACGGAGTTGGCAGCAGGGCGTGTGGAGGTGCCCGGACAGGATTGCGGGCTTGCTGTGGGGTGGTCCAGGCGCTATTCCTGCCGCCAGGCTGACGCGGTTCTACGCCGAGAACTTCAAGTGCCTCCAGAGCTTCACCTTGGAGTTCGATGCCTTCACGCTGCTCGTGGGCCCTAACGGGTCCGGCAAGACGACGGTACTGGAGGCGATCAGGTGTCTGACCGACTTGCTTGCCCAAAGGAACACGGTTGACAATCTCTTCCCGACGACCGGCCTGACGCGTTGGGATACCCGGACGGAACAGCTCTTTGAGCTTGATGTCCGGTTCCCGCAGGCGGGCACCGGTCAGGAACTGATCGCGGCCGGTCTTTACAGCTACCGGCTGCGGGTCAGCCACGATCGCCTCAGGGAAAAGAACCGTATTGTTGAGGAGAAGCTCACTTTTGAAGGCAGGCCGCTCTATCTGGGGCGGCTCGACACGAACGATCTTTCTCCGAGCGGAGCTCCAACGTTCAAGGCGCAGCTCTACAGAGACAATGGATCGGCCGGGCCCCAGATGTTGGGCGATTGGCTTTACTCGGGGATACCCAAGATCCCACCGCGAGCGGAGAACCGGCTTCTCCAGCGTTTCCGCCGTTTCTTCGAGCACGCGGTGGTTCTCGGCATCAATCCGGATAGCGTTTCTGCGGAAACGCGTACCGAGCAACCGATGATCAGTTTCAACGGTAGCAATTTCGCAGGATGGCTTCTTCACCTTTTGGGTGCAGAGGGTCTGGCGTGCCGCGAGGCTGAGCGCTCACTCGTGGATGGAATGCTGCCGGAGTTGGCCCTGTTCCAATTGCCACCCGAAGGCGCTTTGAAGACTGCAATCGGGGTGTTCAAAGCCCAAGGCGTCGAGATGAAGTTGCGGCTCGACGAACTGTCGGCGGGACAGCGAGCCATGATCATCCTCGAACACGCCTTGGCCGTCGCAAGGGCCTGGCGCAGCCTGATCGTCATTGACGAGCCTGCGAACTTCTTGGGTCTTTCCGAGATCCAGCCTCTCCTGCATCGGATCCACGATGCTGCCGCAGACGGACAGCTCCAGGCTGTGATCACCAGCCATCATCCGGTGTCGCTCGACCTGTACGCCGAGCAAGCGGGTCGCTGGCTGGAACGGACGGCCTTGGGCACGACGCGTTGTCGACGCGTGTCCACTCGGATTGAAAGCGTGTCCGACTCGGCCATCCCCTTGTCGGAACTGGTGGCCCGTGGATGGGTGCAGACTCCCGCACCGGCTGGCGCGGCCGGGAACTGACCAACCGAGGACCTGCGTGCCGCGGCGCTGCCAAGTCGTCATCATCCCCGAGGACAAGGACCACGCGGCCTTCGCGCGCGGCTACAAGCGTTGGCAAGCCCGTAACGGCGCCTCGCTCCCTCACGAGGATCGGATGGACCCGTTCCAACTCGGGCAAGTTGTCGCTCGGCTCAACCCCGCAGCACCGCCGGTGGGATTGCCCCCGGCACTTGAAGCGATCCTGGCACCGTGGGGCGAGTTTGTGCGGTGGGCGCGGACGTGAACGCATCGAGGTCGCCGGGCGTCCCGCGGTGTGCCCGGCGATGCCGTTAGTGGCATACCGCGACGGCCGGACCCGCTCCCTGCGACACGCTTTCCAAGCCATGGCGCACTGCCGCGGAAGCCGAGCATCGGTGGAACTCGTGAAGATCGTCTCGCCATAGGCAAGAGCCGCACCAAACGGCTGCGAGGCCTGCGTCAACCGCAATGCCCCCTGCGCGTGGACAAGACCCGAGTGTATTACGACATCCAAGGCAACCGGCAGCATGCAAAAGCCGCCCCGGTGGGCCGGGGCGGCTGGGACAGACTTCGCTGCTGGATTCGCCCCGGCGAGGTGCCGGGGCGGGCACGCGTGGCGCGTGCGGTCCCCTACTTCTTCTTCGCCGGTTTCTTGGCGGCGGAGCGGGCGGAAGCGGAGAAGGCCGCGGGTCTGGGTTTGGCTGCGGCTTCTTCCTCCAGGGCGGCCTGCGCCGCCGCCAGACGCGCCACCGGGACGCGGAACGGCGAGCAGCTCACATAGCTGAGCCCGACCTTGTGACAGAACTTCACGCTGTCGGGGTCGCCGCCGTGTTCGCCGCAGATGCCCAGCTTGATGTCCGGGCGCGTGCTGCGGCCCTTCTCGACCGCGATCTTCATGAGCTGGCCCACGCCGGTCTGGTCAATGGAGGCGAACGGATTCTTCTTGATGATCTCGGCCTCGGTGTACGCCGGGATGAACGAGCCCGAGTCGTCGCGGCTCATGCCCAGCGCGGTCTGGGTGAGGTCGTTGGTCCCGAAGCTGAAGAACTCGGCGGTCTGGGCGATCTCGTCGGCCGTGAGCGCGCCGCGTGGGACTTCGATCATGGTGCCGACCAGGTAGTTCAGCTTCACCTTGTGTTCGGCCATGACTTCCTTGGCGACGCGATGGACGACGTCGACCTGGAGATCGAGTTCCCGCTTGAACCCGACCAGCGGGATCATGACCTCGGGCTTCACCTTGATGCCGGCCTTCTGGACTTCGGCGGCCGCTTCGAACACGGCGCGGGCCTGCATCTCGGAGATCTCGGGATAGACGATGCCCAGGCGGCAACCGCGGAAGCCGAGCATGGGGTTGAACTCGTGGAGTTCCTTCACCCGTTGCTGGATCTTCTCGACGGGCACACCCATCTTGGCGGCGAGATCCTTCTGGGCGGGTTCCTCGTGCGGGAGGAATTCGTGCAGCGGCGGATCCAGGAACCGGATGGTGGCGGGATAGCCCTTGAGGGCCTTGAAGATGCCGACGAAATCCTCCTTCTGATAGGGGAGGAGCTTGGCGAGGGCCTTCTTCCGGTCGGCCACATTGTCCGCGAGGATCATCTCGCGCATCGCGTCGATGCGGTTCCCCTCGAAGAACATGTGTTCGGTGCGGGTGAGGCCGATGCCGGTGGCGCCGAAGGCGATGGCGTTCTCGGTCTGGTCGGGGGTGTCGGCGTTGGTGCGGACCTGGAGGCGGGTGACCTTCGAGCACCAATCCATGAGGGTCTTGAACAGGCCGTAGGTCGTGCTGGACTTGCCGTCGAGGGATTTCTCGACGAGCACCTGGACGATCTCGGAGGCGGCGGTCTTGATCTCACCGCCGTACACGTTGCCGAGGGTTCCGTTGATGGACAGGTAATCCCCTTCCTTCCAGGTCTGGCCGTTCACCGTGAGGGTCTTGGCCGCGTAATCAATCTGCAGGGCGCCGGCGCCGCAGACGCACACCTTGCCCATCTGCCGGGCCACCAGCGCCGCGTGGGAGCTGACGCCGCCCTTGGCGGTGAGGATGCCTTCGGAAGCGATCATGCCGCGCAGGTCTTCGGGCGTCGTCTCGTTGCGGACGAGCAGGACCTTCTCGCCCTTGGCAGCGGCGGCATCGGCGCGATCGGCGTTCAGATACATCTTGCCGGAGGCGGCGCCGGGGCCGGCGGGGAGGCCGGTGGCGATGACGGGGGCGGCCTTCTCGGATTTCTGGTCGAAGATGGGGGCGAGCAACTGGTCGAGCTGATCGGCCGGGTTCCGGCGGATGGCGGTCTTCCAGTCGATGAGCTTCTCCTTGACCATGTCCATCGAGAACTTGAGGGCGGCGAACGCGGTGCGTTTGCCGTTGCGGGTCTGGAGCATGAAGACCTTGCCGTCCTGGATGGTGAACTCGAAATCCTGCACGTCCTTGAAGTGTTTCTCGAGGGTGGTGCGGATGTTGTCGAGCTCCTTGTAGGCGGCGGGCATCTCCTTGGCGAGCTGGGCGACGGGCTCGGGGGTGCGCACGCCGGCGACGACGTCCTCGCCCTGGGCGTTGATCAGGAATTCACCGTAGAACTCCTTGACGCCGTTGGCAGGGTTGCGGGTGAAGGCGACGCCGGAGCCGGAGTTTTCGCCGGTGTTGCCGTAGACCATGGCCTGGACGTTGACGGCCGTTCCCCACTCGGAGGGGATGTTGTACTTGCGGCGATAGACGATGGCGCGGTCGTTCATCCACGAGCCGAAGACAGCGCCGACGGCGCCCCAGAGCTGCTTCCAGGGATCCTGGGGGAACTCCTTCCCGCCGGTGCGTTCCTTGATGAGCCCCTGGAAACGTTTCACGAGCTCCTGGAGATCCTCCACGGTGAGCTTGGTGTCCTCGATGTCGGCGTGGTAACGCTCGTGTTTGAGTTCGTGGATGACGACTTCGAAGGGCTCGTGGTCTTCGTCCGGCCGCTTCTGGACGCCCATGACGACGTCGCCGTACATCTGGACGAAGCGACGGTAGCAGTCCCAGGCAAAGCGCTCGTTCTTGGTGGCATTGACCAGGGCCACCACGGTCTGGTCGTTGAGACCGAGGTTGAGGATGGTGTCCATCATGCCGGGCATCGAGTCCCGCGCGCCCGAGCGGACGGAGACGAGCAGGGGCATGGCGGATTTGTCGCCGAACTTGGTGCCCATGATCTTCTCGATGAAGGCCACCCCTTCCTTGACCTCAGGATCGAGGACCTTCGGGTAGGTCTTCTTGTTCTGGTAATAGTAGGTGCAGACCTCGGTGGTGATGGTGAATCCCGGAGGCACAGGGAGGCCGATGCGGGACATCTCGGCCAGGTTGGCGCCCTTGCCGCCCAGGAGAGGTTTCATCGAGCCGTCGCCATCGGCCTTCTTGTTGCCAAACCGGTAAACGTATTTCGCAGCTTTCGCCATAATCGGTGTCTTTTTCGTTGTCAGTTCCGCTGGGCCAGCCTTTGCGGAACGCGAAGTCAACGTAATACCCGATGGGGTGTCAACGGGTCTTTTGCTTAGTGAAAGGACAAGAAAGGGTCAGGGCGTCTCACCACCCCGAGGTGCGAGCGCCGGAGCCTGAACGGAAGCCGGAAGAGCGGGCGCCCGAGCCGGAGCCGCCCCACGAGGAACGACCGCCGAAACCGCCATGCGACGACCCACCACCGAACGACCCGCCCAGACCGCCCGTGCTCCAGGAACTTGACCGGCGGGTCTGTCGGGCCATCTCGGCAGCCCGGCGGAGGGCCCGCTCGTGCTCCCGACGCGCGCGTTCAGCGGCTTCCCGGCGCCGCATCTCGGCCTCGGCTTCCGCGATCGCGGTGGCGGCCATGCGCCGCGCGGTTTCCGCCTGCGCCAGGGCGTGATCGTAGGCGCCGCGTTGCAGCAGGCGCCGGGCCTCCTCCAACGCGTCGCTGCCCGGGGCACCCTGGATCAGGACCTTCCAGCCGCCGGTCCAGGAACTCGCGGAACGAACGGTGGTCGCGGCGTTCGAGATGGCCTCGACGACGCTGCGGGCCCGTTCGAGCTCACCCTTGAGCGTGGCGGTGAGCTGGGCCGCGTGGGCGGTGAGGCGGTCGGCTTCGGCGTCAACTTGGTTCCAATCCTCGTGCGCGCGGCGGAGCTGGTTCTCCAGGGCGTCGAGCGCGGGGGCCAGGCGAGGCACTTCGCCGCGGGCAGCGACCATAGCGGGGCTGGGGGTCAGACCGCTCTGCGCGGTTTCCGCAGCTACGGTTTCGGCCTGCTGTGCCTGGGCGAACGCGGCTTTGAGGCTGCGCCGGGCCTCCTCGAAGACGTCGCGGTCGCAGCGCGCCTGGTCTTCGACCTGATCGAACTCAACGCTGGCGGCGTCGAGTTCGGCGGCGAGCGTGAAGGGGTTGCGGCCGGGAACGGTGAGGCGAGACCGCACGTCGGGAAGGCGCTGTCGGGCGGCCGCCAGCCGGGCCAGCGTGGGACGCATCGTGGCGGGCGTAGCCAGGCGGGAATCGAGCGCGGCGGCGCGGCTCTCCAGGTCCGCGAGGCAGCGGGCGTTCGCGGCCTCCGTGGTCTCCAGGCGGGCACGCTTTTCGTCGATCTCCTGCAACCGCACGGCGGCGATCTCCAGGTCGGCACGGGCGTGGCTCCAGAAATCGGCCGCTTCGAGCAGACGGCCGGTGGTGAAGATGGCTTCGGCCCGTTGGACGCGGGCGCGCGCCGCCGACAGGTTGCCCTGCGCTTCTTCGAGGTTGTCAACCACCGTGCCGTTGGCCTGGGGATGGGCCGGGTCACCCGCGCCGAGCAGCAGGGTGTCGGACGCGTACGTGGCAGCGAGGCTGGTCAGGGTGGCGCGCCGCTCGGGTAGCAGAGAATCGAGACGTTGAAGTTCGGCGCGCAAGGATTCGACCTCGCGCTCGCGCCGTTCCAACACCTCGAGGGTGGTGTCGATCAGCTCGCCCGCTTCGCGCACCAGGGCTTCAGCCGCATCGAGGGCACCCTGCGCCGCGGGGACATCGCCCCGGTCGAGGGAGGCGCGCGCGGCCGTCAACTGAGCGTCGGCACCGGCCAGGCGTTCCTCCGGACTGAGGCCCTGTTCGACGAGCGTGCGTGCCGGGTCGAGGCTGAGGGCGGTGCCCAATTGACGGCGGACCTCCGTGAGGCGGGCGCGGGCGGCGGCGACCGCCGGGCTGGTCTGGTCTTCGCGACGCTGGTGAAGCGCGACGGTCTGCTCGAGGCGTTCGGACAACGTCTGGCCGGTGCGAGCAAAGTCCTGAATGGCTGTGGCAGCGGAGGCTTCCCGGGCTGTGGAAGCGATGTTGTCGGTGGAAGCGGACAGGGTCTCGATGGCGTCGTCGACCCAACCCACGGCCAGGCCGGCGGTCTGCAGGCTCTGCCGGTGCTCCTGGAAGCGGGGGAACCGTTCCCGTCGTACGTGAGCCACGGCGGCGACGAGGGCGCGCGCGTCGCTGGCGTGCTGCTGCGCACGCGCCGCGGGTCCGGCCAGGGCGCCCACGGGATCAGCCGCCGCCTGGCGCAAGGCCTGGGCCAGCGTCTCAGTGACGGCCGGGAGGAGCTGCAGGCGCAGGGTCTCCAGGCTTAGCAACCCGTCCTCGACCGCCGCGGCGGCGAGGGGTTCGGCCTCGGTCCGCGCGGCGTCGAGGTCGGCCTCGATCGCCGCAATCACGCGGGTGCATTCGAGCGTGTCGGACTCGATCCGGTCCAGGGCGGCGAGGGCGCGGGCGGCGCGTTGGTTGAAAGCCTCGATGAGTTCCTGGAAGGTCAATGCGAAGGGCTGGTAACTGGCCAGATCCCCCAGCAGCCGGTCGCGTTCCGTGCGGGGTCCGCGGACGATGAGCTCCACGCGGTCGCCGGGTTGGAAGCGGATGGGTTCGTCCTTGAGCAGGCGCAGGGCGCGCAGGTAGGCGCGGCGCAGGAAGAAGTTCCGGGCCTTGCCGAAGCCGGTGCCCGGTTCGAGGAGGCGGTGGGCCTGGGCGAGGATACGATCCACGGAAGCGGACATGATGAAGAGCTCGTCGACGTCCTGGATGGCGCGGCGGCTGAGTTCGAGGGTTTGCCCCGCGTAACGTCGTTCGGCGTCGAGGGTCGAGGTGCCCACCACGGTGGCCCGGCGGTCGAGCAAGGCGAACAGGCCGTCGGTCTTGTCGCGCATGCCCTGGCGCCAGACCTCGTGCAGATGCTGGGCCTCGCGGCGCGGGCCCACCCGACGTCGATTGAGGAACACGCCGAGGAGGAGCACGACGAGGGTGCCGGAGCTACCGGCGAAACCCAGGAACAGGCGGCGTGTCTGGGCGGCGCGGTCGGCGGCCTCGAGGGAGGCCTGAGCGGTCTGCAGGGCCGCTGTGGCGGCGGCCAGGTGGGCCTCGTAGCTCGAATCGCCGCGGGCGTGTTCGCGGCGGGCGATCTGGAGACGGTCAGCCGCTTCGCCCAGGGGGCCGGAAGCGGCATCGGCCCGGGGATGTTGTGCCTGCTGCTGGTAGCGGGCGGCGACCTCCTCGAAACGTCCGCTGGCCTGGGCGTGCCGATCGAGTCCCTCCAACACGGGGTCCACGCGCCGACGAACGGCGTTGGCAAAACGGGACGCGTCCGCGGCCTGGCCGGCCGCCAGGGCCTGTTCGGCCGCGGCCAAATCCGCCTTCACCGCGGCGAGGTCGGGTCGGATCAAATCGCCGCCGGCCTCGGCGGGCGATTGGGGGAAGGACGCCAGGCGGCGGGTCAACTGCTGGAGCGCGCCGCGGGCGGCGGCGACATCTGCCTGCGCCTGGGCGGCGGCTCGGGTGCGAGCCAACTCGCGTTCGGCGGCCTGCGGGGCGGCGGCTTCACGCTCCGACTCGATGCGGGCGGTGAGGCGGCCTTCGATGGTGGTGATGGTGTCCTTGACGGCATCCAGGATGCGGCCGCCGTTGCGCATGGCGTTGATGGCCGGGCCATCGAGATTGCCGATCCATTGCTCTTCGCCGAGACCGCGCCGGTCCTGGGCATCGGAGCCGTAGTAGGAGAAGCGTCGGTCCTTGAGGAACAGGGCGAGGAAGCAGGCGTTGCGCTCCCCGGTGCGGGGGTCGACCGACTGGCCGAAGTCGGTCCGGTTCATCAGACCCTTGCCAAGGGCGTGGTTGACGGCCTCGATGCCGGACCAGGTCTGGCCTTCGGGATCGGTATAGGTCTCGCCGGCGGCGCTTTCGAGCAGGACGACGACCCAGTTGGTGGCGCGCGTGTCCAGCCACTGCTCGAGGCCAGCGAGCTGGGCGGGACTGATGCCGAGGTCGCCTTTGACGTAGAGGCGTTGGTGGGGTTGCCAGGCCTGGACGACGGCCGTGCCGTTCGGCACGGAACGGGGTTCGTTGGAGCCCTCAGCCGTGCGGCTGGCCAGGGGCAACAGCAACACGGCGGCAAGGGCCAGCGGGGCCCAGCCGAAGGCCACCGGCACACGGCGGGACGGATCTAGCAGTCGTGTTTCCATGGCGGTGGGATTCGCACGGTTCAATGCGTCAGCCCATTACACTTCGCCGGCAGCATTGGACACGGCGAGCCGGCGCGCAAGCGCAGGGCGCATCAGCAAGGTCGCGATCTGTCGGGCGGGGTTTACAGGCGAATGGGGACAGGGGAACAGAAGAAGGGAGACAGACGAATGGGGACAGGCGAATGGGAGGTCAGGGATTGATTCGCCTGTTCCGCTGCATCATGGACCTGTCCTTCTTGGTGGGGCGGCGCTCGTGCCGAGCCACGGCTCAGGAATACCTCGGATCAAAGGCGCACGCGTTTGGGGAACCTCGGGCAACGGCGCGAACGGGAGAGCGCACCGGACGCGTCGAAGAACCAGAGGCAGCCGTCCGCGTCGCATACCCAGACCTCGGCGGCACCCGCCTCGAGGTAGAGCCGCCGCTTCGCCTCGATCTCGGTGTCGGTGTTGGAGAGGGAGGTGACCTCGACGCAGATTTCCGGCGCAACCGAACAACTGGGCGCATCGCTCATTTCGAGCCAGCGCCGTCGGGATGCCCAGGCCACGTCCGCGACCTTCACCCCGTCGGCGGTGTCAATGGCGCACTCCGACATGACCCGGCCTCCTGGCAGGAGTCGGCTGAGGAGCGCGCCGATCTCGCCCTGGTAGGCGCTGTGTTCCTTGCGGTGCGGGCTCATCACGATCCTTCCCCCGCGGTCCAACTCCACCTTGTAGGGGAGGTTCCGCAGGCTGCGGTCCTCGCAGACTTCCTGCCAAGTCATGGCGGAAGATTACCGAGAAGACCGGTCGAGGCAACCGTCCGCGTGGCGGAAGGAACGCAGACGAGCCCACACGCGCTCGAGGGCGGGGAGCAGAGCCTCCTGGACGGCCGGCGTGAGGTCCGTGCCCAGCGTGAAGGGATCGGCGACTTCAACCGCGAAGATGGTCACCCGTTCGGGCATGGGCAGTCCGAGGAGGCGGCCCAACGCCAGCGTATCCCCCACCCCGAGGAAATGCGGGGCCCCGGACCGCCGCGTCGGGAGGCTGTCCCCGTCGAACTCGTGGAGATACCCCGGCGCCTGTGTCCCGGTCTGGATGGCATCGACGAGGACGAGCTCGCGGTAGCCGACGATGGAGTCCAGCAAAGCCAGCCCCATCTCCTCGCTCTCCTCCGCCACCACCGGGTCACCCGGTTCGAGCCGCTGCTGCAAGGCGCGAACCACGCGCAGTCCGATGGCGTCGTCGCTCAGGATGGCGTTGCCCAGACCCAAGACCAGGACGTCGGCGGAACGCGAAGGAGGCGCGTCCACGCCCGCGTCGTTCGTCGGTCGCACGGCGGCGGTACCTGACGTGGAGGTCAACGCGCTCATGACCGGTACTTGGCAAGCTCAAAGCTCAAAGCTCAAAGCTCAAGGGAAGTTCCAGGATTACGGAGGACAGCAAGGTCCTGCGGTTCAGCCCTGGACCAGCCGGTGGGCGAGTTGGCGCTGATGGTCGTAGACGTTGACGATGAGGGGTGTGCTGCCGGGCAGAGTATGCGTGGCACAGCCCAGGCAAGGGTCGTAGGCGCGGAAGGCCATCTCAACCTTGTTGAGCAGGCCTTCGGGGATCTTCGTGGCATCCTTCATGCCCTGGATCAAACCCTTGGCCGCCCGTTCCACGCTCATGGCAATGCGGGCCGCGTTGTTGCCGGTGGCGACGATCATGTTGGCCATGGTGATGACGCCACGCGCATCGGTCTGGTAGTGGTGGAACAAGGTGCCGCGCGGGGCTTCGACCACCCCCATGCCCTCGGCGGGCACGGTAGTCGGCACGCGCCGGACGTCGGGACTGGTGATCTCGGGATCGTTGATCAACTGCTCGATGCGTTCGGCGGCATAGATCATCTCGATGACGCGCGCCCAGTGCGTGGCGAGGGTGTGGTGCGCCGGTTTGCCGCCCAGCGTCTTGTAGAACTCCTCGTACGCGGCCTGGGCCTTGGGCGTGGCCAGGCGGTCGGAGGCGTTCAAGCGGGCCAGCGGGCCGACGGCGTAGATGCTGGTGTCGGGGCCCTCGACAAAGTCCTTCCATCCCCGCTGCTTGAGGAAGGTGAACTTCATGTAACTCCAGGGCTCGACATGTTCGGCCACGAACTCGCGGTACTGCCGGGCGGTGAACTTGCAGACCTCCTTGCCCTGGCAGTCCACGACGCGGAGCTTGCCGTCGTAGAAGTTCAGTTGGTTCTGGTCGTCCACCATCCCCATGTAGCAGGTCTTGTGGGTGTAGGCGTCCGACGTGATCATCTTCACATAGTCGGGGTTGCCGAGGACGATCTGCTTGAAGACGGTGTTGGTCCACTCGGCGAACTCCACGCCGTCCTTGGCGAGCTGCTTGAACTTCGGCAGGTCCTCCGGCTTGAGGGCCTTGCTGACGCCGCCGGGCAGGCCCAACACCGGATGGACGACCTTGCCGCCGAAGTAGGCGATGAGCTCCCGGAGGCGCTTGCGGGTGCCGATGACCTTTTTTCCAGCTTCGAGACCGACCTTACCGATGACACCAACGATATTGCGCTCGGCCGGCGGGGCATCCGGGCCCACGATGAAGTCGGGTCCCCCCAGCACGAACACGTGCAGGGCGTGGTCCTCGAGGACGAAGGTGTTGTAAACCAACTCGCGGATCTTCCGCCCGGCGGAGGTGGGCTCGATCTGGTACAGATCGTCCAGGGTCTTGGTGGCCGCCATGTGATGGGCGGTCGGGCACACGCCGCAGATGCGGCTGGTGATCTGGGGCATGTCCTCGGCGGGGCGCCCGAGGCTGAAGACCTCGAAGCCGCGGAGTTCGGGGACCTGCATGTAGGCGCGCTCGACGTCGCCTTTGTCGTCCAGGTAGATGTCGATCTTGCCGTGGCCTTCGAGGCGGGTGATGGGATCGATGGTGATGTTGCGCTTGGCGGCCTGGTAGGCGGCGTTGGCGCGCAGGTTGCCCTCGTTGAAGGTCTTCTGGATCGCGGAATTCATAGGCATCGGTACGGGGTGTCGCAAGGAGCGGTGACGTCAGTTCAGGAGACGCGGGTCAAAAGTGAACGGGTTGGGTTTGGCCAGGGGGATCCGGGCGAAATCACGATGGACCGGGTTCAGGAGGTAGTTGAGCTCCTCCGGGATGAGGGCACTGGGCACGGCGAGGACGGCCGAGCGGCCGGCCCGGAGCCAAGCGTCGCCCAGCCCGACGGTGGCATGCGCGGGGGGCTGCGAACGCCAGTCACCGGGCAGGGCGTCGAGAGGGAGGCGCTCCACGAGATCCTCGTCCCAGGTCGCCTCAAAAAGGAGGAATCGCTGCGCCAGTTCCCGAACGCTGCGCCGCTGAACCATCACTTCGAGTGCGGCCAACGAGCGATGTTCACTGAGATAAACCACCGGGCGTCCGGGAGAGTTCCAACGGGCACCGTACCGCCGGGCCCCCTCCCCGGTGAAGGCCGCGTCCCCGCGATGCTCAGGTACCAGACGCCAGGCGTGCACCTTCACGAATACTCTCCGTAATCAATGCGCCCGAGCAGATACTCGACCTCCCGGGTGCCGGCCTCGGTTTCCGCGTAGTCCAGCGGCACGGCCCACCCCAGGCCGTATTGGGGATGTCGGAGCCATTCACGCGCGCTCGTTTCGTCGCCGAACACGGTGACAGCGTGCCCCATCAGCCGGGCGTAGCGCATGAGACGGTCGGACTCGATGGGGGTCAGCCGGCCTTCCTGTTTACGCCGGTGGAGGGTGGCGCGGGACATGCCGAGCTTGGGGGCCAGCTTCTCGAGCGGGAGATCGAGGGCGGTCTGGAGCGCCTCGAGCTCGGCGAAGGGCAGGCCGTGTTGCACGGCCTGCACCACAACGTTGGTGGTGCGGAGCTGCTCGGCGGCCTTGGTCCGGGCGCCGTGCACATGGGAGCCGATGATGCCGGCCCAGGGAAAGGGCCGGGCGGCCGGAGTCGGTTTCGGACGCGCTGACTTCGAGGCATTCATTTGAGACTATGGGTAGTCTCAATTGGCGCAGAGGTCAAGCCGGCAGGTCCACCCGCCGCCGCAGCAGGCTCTTGGCCAGTCCGTACCGGTAGAACGTGCCCACCGGGTCCGGGATGCCCGCCAGCGCTTGCTGGATGCCCGCGACGTCCTTGGCCGCGACGTTCGAGCAGAGCGACGAGAGCATCTTGGCGCCCTGATCCCGGACGCGCGAGGTGGGGCCGAAGCAGCCGGTGCAGGGCATGTTGCCGCTGGTGCAGGCGGCGCCGCAACCGCTGCGGGTGGCCGGGCCCATGCAGACCACGCCCTGGGCCAGGAAACACTTGCCGGAGTCCCACAGGCCCTGGTGGGGGCGTTTGAACTCGGTGAAGGCGACGTCGGTCGGCTTGGTCGCCTTGCGCTCGCACTCGTCGCAAAGGGCGATGTCCGGAGCCAGGACGGCGCCCTTGGGGGGCAGCTTGCCGCTGAGCAGCGCCTCGAAGGCGGCCTTGGTCAGGTTCGGCGTGGGCGGGCAGCCGGGGATGTAGAAGTCCACGTCCACGACCTGGTCGAGGGTGCGGACCACGTGGTGGAGCTGGGACAGGTGGGGCGTCCGGCCGGCCTCCGTGAACTGGGCCTGGGGCCGGGTCTTGGCCTCATTGGCGAGGGCCGGGCAGTCCTCGTAGTTGAACTTGAGGACCTGCTCGCGGGAGAACTGGTTGGCGAGGGCGGGGATGCCGCCGAGCTGGGCGCAGGCGCCGTAGGCGATGAGGTACTGGCTCTTGCGGCGCAGGAGGACAGCGAGCTCTTCCTGTTCGGACATGCGGATGGCGCCGTTGAGCAGGGTGGCGAAGATGGACTTGTCCGGCAGGGCGGCGACGTCCTTGTACTTGAAGTCCATCGCCACGGGCCAGAGGACGATGTCCACCTTCTCGACGACCCCGAGGATATCCTCGGCGAGGTCGACGACGGTTTCCTCACAACCGCCGCACGAGGCGCACCAGTAAAAGGCTACTTTGGGTTTAGACATGGACGACCTCCGGGGTGGGGGATGGCGCGGCGTGGGTCGGGCAGGGGCCGGCGGCCGCATCGCGGGCCTGGACGGCCTGGGCGAGGTGTTCGAGTTCCTGGTCCCAGGCGGTGAACTTCTGGGGCATGCCGAGCGGCCCGAGCGCCTGGAGCTGCTGGGTCATCTCGTTGATGACGGTCTTGACCTTCTCGCCTTCGGCGGCGGAGATCCACTCGAGGCGGACGCGCTGGGGTTCGATGCCGAAGTCGACGAGCATTCGTTTCAGGAGCTCGAAGCGGCGGAGCATCTTGTAGTTCCCCTCGACGTAGTGGCAGTCGCCCGGGTGGCAGCCGCCGATGAGGACGCCGTCGGCCCCACGCGCGAGGGCGTCGAGGATGAACTGGGGATCAACGCGGCCCGAGCACATGAGGCGGATGACGCGCACATTCGAGGCGTATTTGAGGCGCGAGACGCCGGCCAGGTCGGCCGCGGTGTACGTGCACCAGTTGCAGAAGAAGGCCACGATGCGTGGCGTCCACGGTTTAGTCATAGGACAGCACTCCCTCGATTTCGCTGAAGATTTCCGAGTCCTCGAACAGGTTTTGGACGATCGAGCTGGACGGGCAGGCGCCGACACACGTGCCGCAGCCTTTGCAGAGGGCCTCGTTGATGTAGGCCTTCTTGCGCTCCTCATCGAAGAGGATGGCCGTGTAGGGGCAGAGCGGGATGCAGGACTTACAGCCCGAGCATTCCTGGTCGAGGATGAAGGCCGTGTTGGGTTCCTGTTCGACGTAGCCGCGGTCGATGAGGACCATGGCCTCGGCCGCGGCGGCGCCCGCCTGGGCCACGGTGTCGGGGATGTCCTTCGGCCCCTGACAGCAGCCGGCGAGGAACACGCCATCGGTGAAGGTGTTGACCGGGGCGAGCTTGGGATGGCGTTCGAGGAACCAGCCGTCGCCACCGCAGCTCATGTTGAAGAGGCGCCGGACATCGCCGGCATCAGCTTGCGGCTCGAGGCCGGTGGCCAGCACGACCATGTCGACGGGGATGCGGCGGACGACGCCGGCCAGGGTGTCCTCGACGCGGATGACGAGCTTGCCCTCCTCCTCGGGGGTCATGGCCCAGTCGGTGACCTCGCCCACGCGGCCGCGGATGAAGTGAGTGCCCTCCTCGAGGAGCTTGTTGTAGAACTCCTCGTAGCCTTTGCCCGGGGTCCGCATGTCGATGTAGAAGTTGTAGAGCTCGGCGTCGGTGTGCTCCTTGAGGAGATGCGCGAGCTTCATCGAGTACATGCAGCAGACGCGCGAGCACCAGATGTTGGTCTTCTTGTCGCGCGATCCCACGCAGTGGATGATGCCGATGGACTTCGGGGTCTTGGGCGAGCCATCCGGGTTCTTGCCCTCGCGGAGGATCACTTCGCCGCCGGTAGGGCCGGAGGCGTTGACGAGCCGCTCGATCTCAAGGGAGGTGTAAACGTTCTTGTAGGTGCCGTAGCCGTAGGCGGGGACGCGCCCGGCGTCGAAGGTCTTGAACCCGGTGCAGACGATGATGTTGCCGACCTTGATTTCCTTGAGCTCGTCCTTCTGGGTGAAATCGATGGCGTTCTTCTCCCCGCACGCCTCGACGCAGGTCTTCTTGCACTTGTCGCTGACGATGGGGGAGCCGTCGGGGTTCTTGCCGCGCTTGAAGTTGAGGCAGACTTCGGGGTCGATGACAACGACCTGGGGGGTGGCCTGGGGGAAGGGGATGTAGACGGGCTTGCGCTTGCCGAGGCCCTCGTTGAAGTCGTCGGTGAACTTGGGCTCCTTGAAGACGCAGTTGGGGATGCAATCCTGGCAGCCGGTGCAGAGGTCCTCGATGATGTAGCGGGCTTTGCGTTTGACCTGGACGGTGTAGTTGCCGACGTAGCCGTCGACCTTGGTCACGTCCGAGTAGGTCCAGAGGGTGATGTTCGGGTGGGACCCGACCTCGGACATCTTGGGGGTGAGGATGCAGGCGGCGCAGTCGAGGGTGGGGAAGGTCTTGTCGAACTTGGCCATGTGCCCGCCGATGGAGGGTTCGCGCTCGACGAGGTAGACCTTCTTGCCGGCGTTGGCGAGGGTCATGGCGGCGTGGATGCCGGCGATGCCGCCGCCGACGACGAGGACGTCGGGGTGGATGGGGACCTTCTTGATCTCGAGCGCCTTGTGGTGGGCGACGCGGCGGATGGCGGCCTCGGCGAGGGCCTTGGCCTTCTCGGTGGCTTCCTGCCGGTCGGTGTGCACCCACGAGTCATGCTCGCGGATGTTGACCATGTGGAAGTAGAAGGGGTTGAGTCCGCCGGCCTCGGTGGCGCCGCGGAAGGTGTGCTCGTGCAGGAGGGGCGAGCACGAGGCGACGACGATGCGGTTGAGTTTGTGCTCGCGGATGTCCTGCTGGATCAGGACCTGGCCGGGGTCGGAGCACATGTACTTGTAATCGCGCGCGAGGGCCACGCCGGGCAGTTTCTCGACGCTTCTGGCCACCGCGACGCAATCGACCATGGAGGCGATGTTGTGGCCGCAATGACAGACATAGAATCCGATCCGGAGTTCTTCCTTTTTTGCACTCATGGTTGCGCCCTTCTTGCGGGGGAAAGCGGGTTGCGCGGGTTCAGCGGGCGGCGGCGGCCGCGGGGGCCGGAGCGGCGAGCGGTTTCATGGGGATCATGCCGCGGTGCAGCACCACCTGGTTGTCCGGCAGGCCGAACGCCAGCCCCATGAGCTGGCTGAAGTACACCGTCGGAATCGGCACCGGTTCCCAGCGGGCGGAGATCTTGGGATGGTACGCGTCGAGGTTGAACTGGCAGAGCGGGCAGACGGTGGCGATGACGTCGGCGCCGCGCTTGATGGCTTCCTTGAGGAGGATGTAGCTGAGGCGCAGGCCGGCCTCGGGGAGGGTGCCGGTGAGGCTGCCGCCACAGCACTTGGTCTTGAGCGGCCACTTGACGACGGTGGCGCCGAGGGCCTCGAGCAGCCGGTCCATGGTGGTGGGGTTGGTCTGGTCGTCGAAGGTGGCGTAGGGGCGGACGATCTGGCAGCCGTAGTAGGGGGCGACCTTCAGGCCTTTGAGCGGCCGGGTGACCTTCTGTTTGACGGCCTCGAGCCCGATGTCGTTGAGCAGGATGTCGAGGGGATGGCGGACGGCGGACGTGCCTTCGCAGCGGAGCCCGACGGTTTCGAGGGCGCGGGCGACGGTCTGGCGCATACCCGGGTACTCGTGGAGGTAGTGCTGCGTCTTGTTGAGGACGAGGTAGCACGCGCTGCAGGGCGCGAGGACCTGCTGGAGGCCGCTTTTCTCCGCGATGGCGAGGTTCCGGGCGGCGGCGGCGCAGGCCTTGCCTTCATCGACGGCCATGTAGGCGGTGGCGCCGCAGCAGTTCCAGTCGTCCAGTTCCTGCATCTCGACGCCGAGATGCTTCATCACCGGCAGGAGGGACTCTTCGTAGGCCTTGCCGGTGCCTTTGAGGGAACAGCCGGGGAAGTATGCGTATTTCATGCCTGAGCCTTCTGGTTCTGCTGGTCGACGGACTCCATGATGCGCGCGAGTTCGGAGCGGCGCTCGATCTTGTCCTGTTTGAGGGAGAACCGGCCGGTCTTCATGAGGTTCATGCCGAGGCCCGCCATGCCCAGGGCGGCGACGGGGTTGGTGCGGAGGTACATCTTGCTGACCAGCCAGGTCTCGGAGATGCGGCCGTAATCGTGGACCATCTTGGTGAATTCCTCGGCCAGGACGGGGATCGGGAAGCGCTTGGGATAGACCTTCTCCTTGATGGCCCGCTGTTTGAGCTCGTACATGATGTCGGTGATGCGGATCTGGCGGGGGCACTCCGTGGTGCAGGCGTAGCAGGAGGCGCAGAGCCAGATGGTGTGGCTCTGGAGCACCTCGTTCTTGAAGTCCGAGCGGACCAGCTCCATCACCTGTCGCGGCGTGTAGTCCATGTAGATGCTCAGGGGGCACACGCCGGAGCAGGTGCCGCATTGGATGCAGTGCTCGAGGGCTTCGCAGCCCGGCACCGCCATCACCTCGCGTCCGAACCCGGACACCCGGTCGGCCTCGTATTTGATCGTGCGTTTAATGTCCATAGCGCCTCGCGGCCTGCGCCGCTTCCGTGGGGCCTCGCGTCGCGGTCCGGTCGCCGCCGGATCCGATCCGGCCGGCGGGTTCATCCGGGGGTGCTGGAGCGCTGCCCGTAGGTTGATAGGCCATCCCGACGGGGCGAGCTAACCGCGATTTGGTAAAGAGTCACCTTTTCTTGGTGCCTTGTGACATTAGGAGAACGCAAGGTGATTTCCACGGGACACAGCGCCGTCGCCGGCGCGCTTCCGCGCGCCGGGTCGGGGTCGTGGTGCTCCCCCAGCCGAAGCGGCAGGACAGCGGGCGGTTCCCCTGTGCCATGGCATCCTCGCCACCTGAAACTCCGCGTGGTCCGGTAGCGCTCTGGGGCCCACCCCAGCGGGGGTTACGAGGGTTCTGCGGAGGGACTACTTGACACCGTGGTACACGACGGCGGGCGGGAGGTTCCACCACACGGTGGGACTGACGGTGACTTGCGCGAACAGCGTGGACAGCAGACGCCAGTAACGCCGACCGGCCGTCGAATGCCGGGCATGCTGATAGGCAAAGGTGCTGAAGCCACCGCCGGGTCGGAGGCACCCCGCCACCTGCGTCATGATGCGTCGCTGGAGATCCTCCGGCAAGACCGCCCAGGGCAGGCCGCTGACGATGGCGTCCACCTGCGGGCGACCGGAGCGCACCACGTATTCGTCGAGGCGCTCGGCCGAGTCGTGAAACACCTCCACGTGGGGGAGCACCCGGTGCAGATGGCGGACGGCGCCCGCGTCCACCTCGAGGGCAAAGAAGCGGGTGGTCGGGCCCAAGGCCTCGAGGATGACGCGCGTGAACGCCCCCGTGCCGGGGCCCAGTTCGACCACCAGGCCGGCTTGGCGCAGGTTGTGGCCGGTGAGCATCGCCCGGGCGAGGGCTCGCGAACTGGGACACACGGCGCCGACCGTCTGTGGGGATCGCCACAGCGCGGGCAGGAACACGGTCTGGTCCCGGAAAGCCCGGCCCCAACGGCGCCACAGACCGGGCGGCCGAGTCGGGGGGGAAGGACTCCCAGGCAGCACCTCCCTCTGTTCAGGCGTAGAGGCCATGGTCAGGGCGTCGCGGCAGAGCGTTCGCGTTCGAGCCAGTACCCGGCCGTGGCCACGTACTTCTCGGCCCAAAGCCGGATCCGGCCCCGTTCCGCGAGGGTGAGGGGGCGGACCACCCGGGCGGGGAGGCCCAGGACGAGCGAACCCGGGGGCACTTCGAAACCCTGGGAAACGAGCGCGTTGGCCCCGATGATGGACTGGGAACCGATCACCGCGCCGTCGAGGATTGTGGCGCCCATGCCCACGAGCACTTCGTCACCCACGGCGCACGCATGGACGATGGCGGCGTGGCCCACGGTGACCCAGTTGCCCACGAGGCAGGGCCAGTCGTCGGCGAGGTGCAGGACGGCGTTGTCCTGGATGTTCGAATGGTGCCCGACCACAATGCGGTTGAGGTCGCCCCGCAGGACGGCGTTGTGCCAGACGCTCGCGTAGTCGCCCAATTCGACGTCGCCGACCACCACGGCGCCGCGGGCCAGATAGACGCGCTGGCCCAACCGGGGCTGCCGGCCGGCGAACCGCTCCAATCGTTGCTGCAAAGTCTCCACGAACGACCGCACCACCGTATCCACAACGCAGCGCGATCATCGTCCGCCTCCGGACCAAAGAAAGCCCAAAAACAAGAGACGTTCGGCCCGGGTCAACCGATCTCGGGGGGAAATCGCTTTTCCTCCGGGCCACTTCCGCCTAGCTTGGGCGCGTCGCAACCATGAACTTGCCGTGGCGCATCGCCCTTTACGTGGTGCTGACGCTGGGTGCGGTGTTCTTCACCCAGCGGTTTTTTGCTGCCGTTGAACGCGACCGTGAGCGCGTGAGTGCCCGCTACACCGAAGCCGACGAGGACGCGGGCGCTGCCGTGGGGGAGGTGACTGCGACCAACGAGGCGGCCGGCGACGTGGATGGCGGGGCGGGGGCGGTGGGTCAGGCGGGGATGACGAACGCCGGGGAAGTGGCTGGGACACCCGGGCGCACGGCGCCGGTGGCGGTCGAGCCGGCGCGTTCGCGCAAGGGTCTGTATGGGGCGCTGGCGTTGTTCTCGGTGCTGGGCCTGGGCCTCATGGTGGGCCGCGAGGTGTCGCAGTATGTCGGCCACCATGTGCAGCGCGAACTCTACGGCGAGGCCAGCGAACCGGTGGGCGATCCGGAGTACGACGAGGCCGAGCGGGTGTGGGCCGACGGTGAGCATCTCGAAGCGGTGCGGCTGCTGCGGGAGTTTCTCAAACACAAACCGAACAAGTTGCACGCGGCGTTTCGGATCGCGGAGATCTATGAGAATGACCTGGGCAACCCGTTGGCGGCGGCGCTCGAGTACGAAGTGATCCTCGGGCACCGGCTCGAGCGGCAGCGCTGGGGCTGGGCCGCCATCCACCTGGTCAACCTTTACAACCGCCACGGGAAGACCGACGAGGCCGAGGCGCTCCTCAACCGGATTGTGACCGAGTGCCCCGGAACCGAGCCGGCGGCCAAGGCGCGCCAGCGGCTCGGCTTGCCCGAGGAAGGCGCCGCCAGCGAAGAGCCCGCCCCAGAAGAAGGTCCTGACGATCGCGGCGACCGCCCGCCCGGTCTGGCGATTTATGCGGCCGCCTACCGACCGATGGATGGCGCCGCTCGGCATGAGGAGGCCGATCGCTTCAAGTACGGCCACGCCGCCTCACGGCGGATCGCCTGCCACGGGGGCGCGCGGCGCGTATTGCGTGCTGCGAAAGCACTTCGCCGCTCGTCTGTCAACCGTCATGAGCGGGCCAGTGCCGTTGCCGGCGCTCGTTGGTCAGGCCCGCCGGTTCGCGTCTGTGGCCGGATCGGCTGCGCTTGGCCGGCGCCATCGCCGGTCGGTCAGCCTGGGTGGGGCGGTGCGCCGGCATTGTTGGGCGGCCAGCGTCTCGACGGCATGACCATCGTGGCTGGGCGAGGAGCGCGTGGTGGCACCGCGGACATGTGACGCGTCGAGCGGCTGGCCGTGGCGACTACGACCGGCATGAGAAGTCGATCGCGAGTTCGGAATCCGAAGGCACCCTGGCGGTTCACCGGCTACGTCCTCCGCGATGAGTCCCGTTTCGAGCGCAACCAGGTCGACTCGCGGGCGGCGTGCCGGACAGCGATGGAGGCGGTCCACGGCGCACTTGGGTTGGGAGGGCGTCGACGCGACGCAGGACTTTCGGTCCTCCAGCGCGCCCTGCGCGTGCTCGGCGGCAACTCGTGCAGACTTCAAGCGGTCCACGGCCTTCCAACTGCACCTGCCGCGCACCCACGTGGTCGCGAACGAGTTCATGGTCACGGCATCACGCAACCTTCCGCTCGTCCCCAGACCTACCACGGTGATCAGACGGTCACCCACGAGGTCGAGGCTTTCGGCAGCCGCCAGGCCTCCACCGCGTCACGCGTGGTGAACCGGTGCTCGAGTACGAGCGGCCAGTACGACACAGGCGACGCTGACTGCGGGCGCGACGGACGGCTGGATGGCCAACTCGTCAGTTCGGGTTGCCCATCCATGCTCGGGCCGGGAGAAGGCCCGGTATGAGTTCCCCAAGGTCGACGATCCGGTGCCCGGCGAGTAGCTGCGCGTCGGCGCTTGGTCGCCATCCCCCGCCGCCGTGGGCGCCAGCGTCGTTTGGCAGACCGCCCGGTCCGCAGCTGGCTGGCCCACCGTGGTCAGGGTGACACGGCGGCGCGCGAGCAGGGCCTCGACCTGATCGCGTCCGGCACGGATGCGTGCGGTCAGCGGCTTCCGCAAGCACGCCCACACGCTGGCGGCCTACGTTTCGGAAGAGTGGTCGCGCCAATCGGGAACGCGCTGCAAGGTCTGGCTGGTGGCCACCTTGAGTGCGACGGCGCCGCGCCGCCTCGACCATCGGCGACCGCCGCGGGTCAGGATCTCGTCGGTGCCTTCAAACCCCTCACGGTCTGGGTGCGCCCCTGTTTCACCTCATTGATCGCTGGCCGATTGACGCTGCTGGGCTTCGGTCTCCGCGCGGCGCCGTAATCGACGCCGGCGCGCTTCCGGGACGGACTGCGGCCCAGCCGCATGGTCTTTGGCCTGGCGCTGCGCTTTCTCAGGGCCGGCGGATCAACCGACGGCCTCTCGTGGCCGGCGTCGGCGCGCGCGAAGAGCGTCGGCGTTCTTCCGTGTCGGAAGTCCGTGGGCGGAAATCCGGGCGCGATCGACGAAAATCTGGGCGATCGCTGGATGCATGACGCACCGGTCGGAGGCCGCGGTCCGCGAACGCGCGATCAACTGATCGAGCTGCGTGGGGACGCGCAGCCAGGCGATGTCGTCCACCCATTTCGCGCGCCGGGGTCGGTTTCCGGGCGATACCATCCACGATGGCGGGCGCAGCGGCGCGTGGCGAGCCGACGCAAATTGCGTGGCGATGGTCTGGGAGGCGATCAGCCTGAGTTCCTACCTGCTCATCACGGTCCTGCGGAGCCTGCGCGATCTGCTCCGGAGGTGCCGAGCTACGAAGGCGCCTGGGCATCGCTGCCGACCAGCCCAGACTCTTCCGCGGTCGGAGCCCGGCCCGCCGGGCTTGGGGTGTGGTCGCCGCGACGCAAGCGCATTGGGCCCGTCGAGCGGCGACCACTGCCCGCGCTTTCTTCAGCGCCGAACAGGTTTCGCCGCCAGCGGATGGTGTGCCGCCGCCGCGCCGCCTGCACGCATCTCGTCCGCCTCGAACTCGCCTCCAGCGCAGGCGGCCAAGCGCCCGTTCTTCACCAGCCGGCCGCAGAGGTTGGCGCCTGCCCGCCGGAGCAGGCCCCGCACCGACCTTGAGCGCCTGACTCGCCATCCGATCGCGACCGCGTGGCCGCGGACCATGCGCCATCTCGTGTCCGATCACAAACGCCAGCTCATCCTCGTACCGCTGGCACAGGTCCAGCAGCGCCAGGCTGAGAAACACAAAGCCCTGCGGCGCCAGCGCCGTCAAGTGGGGAGGCAACCGTGTTGGCGACCCGGCGGCCCGGCGATCTGCGCGTGGGTGGTTCAGTTGCTCGCCGAGCGCCCGGACCCGCGCCACGTCCGCGGGCGCATCCCTTCTTGAGTTCCCTCGCGCACCCGGACCGCCAGGGTGCTGCCCGCCCTGTTCGGCCCGCAGGCGGCTCCTCCTCGGAACCGGCCACCGTCTGCCAGCTCCACTGCGCGCGGCGGATGACGCCGCCAAGGCCGCCTGGCCGAGGCTCCGACCGATTCTGTAGAACAGGCCGCTCATGGTTCCGTCCCCTGCAAGGGTACGCGGGCGAACATGACGGACGCCGCATGCGCGGTTATGACAACGTGAGCCATGGCACCCCTGTCGCCGCAAGGCCGGCCTTCGTTGGACATCGCCGAGGCTGTCCTGTGGAATCTGGAGCCTACGCCCGCGGCGTGCCAGAAGAGGCAGCCGGGGTCGTCTTGCGTATTTGCGCATGAGGCCGATCGGCCCGGGCGAGCGAGACCCCGATGCCGCGTCCGGGCGATGCATCCCGGAGGGATGCCAGACGCCGTGCCTCGGACCTCTGGACCTTCCGGGTGTGCCTGGAGGTTGGATCATTCTGCCCAGAAGCGAAAGTGGGTCGCGTTCTGAGCGCCGATCAGGCGGCGGCGGTGCCGACCATCGTTTGATACCCGCGGCGCCAGCGGTCGCCGTGGAAAACGATCGTTTATCGGCCAGTTGCGCGTAGCAGGGTCGCCCGGTCCAGGGACAGGAGGGTCGCTTGGTCAGCCGCGCCACGGCACCGCTTCCGCAGACCTCGCTGCGAGTGGTGCCGCAAACCGGAGGCCTGGCCAAGAGCCACCGGCTGGGCATGGCCACCAGCCGCGCGGGCACCGCTGCCGGACGGGTGCTGATCCCAGACCTGACCTGGCCGACGCCGAGGCTGCCGGTAGTACGAGCGTCCATCATGGTGCCATCGCCCACCGGCGCCACCACCAGCCAGTGGAAGCCTTTCCGGGAACCGCCCTGCCAATCGATCTTGGTCGGGCTTAGCGCACCCGGCGAAAGCAGCCCCGTGGCAGACTGATCTTCCCGACCGCGCCCTGAAACCCGATACGGACTGATACTGGGCCAGCCAGCGCCTACGCACGCGCAACGCGAGGGCCCGACCAGTTCCATCGTCCATACCCGCACGGAAGCCAGATCGCTGGGCATGTGCCGCGTCCCGGCGTGCGGACAGCCGGAGCTGAGGCCTTCGCACCGGCCACGCGCTCGCTGCCGAGCGGGTCCGCCGGCCGGAAGCACGAAGCACACCCGGGCCAGCGCAGGCGCCCGAACGCGTGGCGGCTCTCGTCTTTGAGTCTGCCGGCCCGCGCTACGCCAGTCCCAGAGCTCGCACAGATCACGCGACGGCGACGGCGATGCCAGTCAGGTGCCGCCCCCGGCGTGGGCCGCCGCCAGATCATCGCCCGAGCGTGCGGCACGAGAGCGGATCGCTCGATCCCGCCACCCCGGATCTACGCATCATGGGTCGTGAGTGGTACTCCATGTCAGCGGCAGTCCAGACCGGGGGTCGGCGCGGTGCGCTCACCCGGGCACCGGGCGAGCAACCCTGCGGGTGCGCTGCGTTCACCTCAGGCGCTTGATCGAGATGCCGAACGATGAGGTGAAGCGACCGCGTGGTTCGACGGATGGGGTCCGACTGCGCAACCCCCTGAACACGCACCGGACGCCGCCGACCGCGTCGTCCGCTGCATGCATCCCCTCAGGCCGGACGCCTGATGGCCGCTCGTCCGTTGCTTGACCAAGCCGGACGCATGACCGCAGCCGCCCAGGCCATCCTGCCCGCGGGACGTTCCGATCAACCGAACTGGTGACCCGCCAGAGCCCCGGCGGAGCTCGGCCTCCGGCGCTGCCGGGGGGACGTCTTCCCGAATCGGGAAACCGACCGAACGAAGGCAACGAAGCCTTGGGGTCACCGGCTCCCGCCGGTCTTCGTTGCCTTCGTTGCCTTCTGTGAGAACCTGCCAACATCCGATTACCCATCATGTCGAACGACACAGGTGAGCGACCGCCGCCGGGAAGTCGGGTGGAGCGGAGAAAGGCGATCCGAACGGGCTCCCAGCCTCGAGCGGAGCAGCGGGGCGGCGGTTCGCCTCGACCGAGTGGTTCGGCATGGACATCAGTAGTGATAGCGCAGCTGAGCGATCTTTCAGATCGGCCTGGATGCGGCTGAAATCGCACCGCGCGGTGCTCATACCGGGGCCCACGACCCCACCCCGACAAAGCATGACGCAGCGGCTCCGGTTTGCCGATGCCCTCGAATGGATGTCGCATCGTGTCCCGGATCAGTTCGTGAATGCGCCGAGTGATCTTGGGCGCCGTCTGCTGCCAGAACAGGTAGTCCCGCCAGGCCCGCTCGGCGAAGATCAGTCTCATGGCTCCAACCGACCTTGCGTGCTTTGCCCTTCCCGGTTTCGAGGGATTGGATGGCGCGCCAGCAGCCGCTGAGCGTTCGTGGGGCTCCGCGCCAGGTGCGCCGTCTCTATCCAGTTCTTCGTAATCGTCAAGTGACATCATCACGACCGCCTGATCGCGATTTCGCGTGATGACCACTGGAGCCCGATCTCGGCAGACTTGATCCATCGCCGAGGCCAAGCCCTCGCGTGCCGCCGTGTACGTCATGGCCTTCATATAGAACAGGATCCTGTCCAGATACGCCCCAAAGTCAAGCCGATGAACGACAGCCCAACCAACGATGGAGGCCGAACGCTCAAGTCACCGACCGCCGCCGCAAACGGGGCCGAAGAGCGGTGGCGGAACCCACGTCCGAAGCGCAGGGCCGACGGCGGTTCGGTGGGCTGGATGGCTGGGCCTTTGTTCCGGTCCTTCGTCGGGGGTAAACCTGCGACTGCAGAATCCGAGCCGCTTGCTGTCCCGGATGAAGATCATGATACCGCCGGCCGCACAGGCCTGTCGGTACTGGCGTCGCGTTGCCGCCCGAGTGCGGGGCGTCAGTCCGTCGATGTAGTCCTCGCGGGGTAGGCCAGAACCTGCCTGGCGACGATGTCGCACTCAATCACCGGCCATTGGTCACCGTGCTCGTCCCAGGCCTGCATGATGGTCAGCCAGTAGTCGGCGATCTGCCCGCTGTAGTCGCGTGTCATCCTTCCAGTTGTTCATCATCCCGCGCCCAACGCCAAGGTCAGCGACGGGAGCCAGCCGCCGCGGACGCTCGACTCCGTCCCGGCGACTCGGCTGGCTCCCGTTCGCTGGACCGGATGGTACGGGCATCGGGTCACACACCTTGAGAAAGTCGAGTATCTTCTTCCAAGCGGCTTTCCGTTCATCAAGCCTGTACACACTTCCTGGGAACAAGCTCTTCTTGCCCTTCACGCGAACGGAAGCCTGAACCTCGTCGCGACTCAGAATGAATGTCTGCGAAAGCATATCCGCGAGAGCATCCTGAGCCGTGCTCTTCGCTCCAACTGTGCCTCTGTGCCCTATGATCCCGACAAAGAAGTCGAAGTCGTCAATTCGCGTGAATCGAAATCAGTCGCAATTCGCAGCCTTGCGGTACTTGACCGATAGTCTGCAGTCGGTTCTGTTCTTCAGATTGTGCGCGATGATGTCGATCCCGGCATGTTCCGGCTGGCTCGTGAAGTGATGACGCCGTATTCGAGCATCAGGATGGCCTGAACGAGAAGCTCGGCGCCCTCCGATCGGATGGCGGAGTTGGATGCTGCCATATGCGGCTACGTCTTGCCCCAACGATGGTGAAGCGACCGCCGCCGGGGACAACGTCGTCGGGAGCAGGAGGACCCTCCGGACGGCGAACCAGCCTTCGGCGGAGCAGTGGGGCGGCGGTTCTGCCTCGACCGGATGGTTCGACCCAGGATTCCCCTCCGTGCTCGCCGGTGAACCCCAGTCCCCATGCCGCCCGGCAGGCGGACACCGCCACGTCGAGTTGTGGCCGCAGGCTCGCGGTCTCATGCCGTGGTCCCTCTGCGTCTTTCGTGTCTCTGCGGTAAAGAATCCCACGCCGCCACCACTGAGACCCGATGGACACAGAGATCGGCTCTCGGAGGGGCCAGTGGCAACCGACGCCGTCGGGCGCGCCTCGAAAGTGGAGGTGTTCTCTGGCTCATCGAGTCTGGCTTCCATCCGCTGAGCCCGTGGTCGATGTGTAGGCAGACATCCGACCTGCCTCAGAATTGATAATCGGTCTCGTGCGGCGATGATCGACCGGATAGGCAGAAAACGGCGGGGCCGGGAAGGGCGGTCGCGGTGGCGGGTGAAAGGGTGCCGCGAGGGACTCGGTGAGGTGCACGCACCGGGAGAGTCGGCGCGGCCGCATCGCCGGTTCCGAGCGTATGACCGCCGACACCGTCCGTTGACCGCGCACGGGTTTCCGCCCGACCCAAGTCAGAGGGATCCTATCAGGTGCGTCCATGAGTGCCCCTGAGGTTGCGGTGAACGCACGCAAGCAAGGAGCTCCCAAGAGTCGGAGCCGTTTGCCTGGGCTGCACGGGGGCATTTCAAGCTCCCCGCCTTGCGGCTTTCCTTCCCTCGCCCAACCCCCACACTCCACCCATGCGCGACAAGTCGCTCGAATTCCTCAAGACGCTCGTCAACACGCCCAGCCCGTCCGGGGCCGAGACCCGGGGCCAACGCGTGTGGCTCGACTACGTCCGCACCTACGCCGACGAGACCTTCTCGGACGCCTACGGCAACTGCGTGGCCGTCCTCAACAAAGGCGGCTCCCCCCGCCTGATGCTGGCCGCGCACGCCGACGAGATTGCCCTCACGGTAAACTACGTGGACAAGGACGGCTTCCTCTATGTGCGCAAACTCGGCGGCATGGACCCGGTCGTCGCCAAGGCCCAGCGGGTGGTCATCCACACCCGGAACGGCCCCGTCAAGGGCGTGATCGGCAATGTCGCGCCGCACCTGACGAAGACCGAGCCCGACCGCAAGCTGCCCGAGATCAGCGATCTGTTCATCGATATTGGCGCCGGCAGTCGCCGGGCCGCGGAGAAACGGGTGCGGATTGGCGATCCGATCACGCTGACCGACGAGTTTGACCTGCTGGACGGGGACGTGGCGGTGGCGCGGGCGTTCGACAACCGGGTGGGCACGTTCGCCGTCGCGGAGGCCTTGCGCCTGCTGCACGGGGGCAACCGAAAGCTCGCGGCCGAGGTCTGCGCCGTGTCGAACATCCAGGAGGAGGTCGGCCTGCTGGGCGCCCGGCAGATCGCCTATTCGTTGAAACCGGACGTCGCGCTGGTCGTGGACGTGACCCACGCCACCGACTACCCGACGGTCAGCCAGGCGTTGCACGGCGACATCCGGCTGGGCAAAGGCCCGACCCTCACCCACGGCGGCTGCAACCATCCCGAGGTCGTGGCCCGACTCGAGGCGGTGGCCGCCAAGGCCGACATCCCTCTCCAACACGAAGCGATGTCCTCCACCAGCGGCACGGACACGGATGTCATCTTCTGGACGCGCGGCGGGATTCCGAGCGGCCTGGTGAGCCTGCCCAACCGCTACATGCATTCGCCCGTCGAGCTGGTGAGCCAAGGATCTGGAGCTCATCCCGCCATTGCTGGCCGCCTTCGCGTGGTCGCGCCGCGCGATGAATCGTTCAAGGTGCGCCCTGAACGCACGGCCCGGTGGAGGCACAAAATCATTGCGTGCGCCGGCACCCTTGTGGCTTGATCCTGACGGAAACCGACACGCCGAGTTCACCGGTGACGCGACCCCACCGACCCCGGGGATGGCGGCCTGATGACCGCCCAGGAACGAACCGCCGCCGGATGCAGGTGCTCTAGTCGGGAACCGTTCAGGGCGTGGGCTTTCGCTATACCACCCGGCAGGTCGCCCGCGGTTTCGAAGTGACCGGGTGGGTGCGCAACCTGCCCGAGGGAGGCGTGGAGTTGGTCGCCGAAGGGGACCGCGACGAGTTGGAGGCTTTTCGCGAAGCCGTTCGCGAGTCCGGTCTCGCCCCGTGCATTCGGCACGAAAGCGTGTCGTGGTCCGACGCCCAGGGCAACCTGAGCGGTTTCGAGATCCTGAGTGAGAGAGCAGCGCACCGATGAAGTTCGCGATCATTGCCGACATCCACGCCAATTGGGAGGCGTTGCAGGTCGTGCTGGCCGATGCCAGGAACGAGAAGGTCACCCATTACGCCTGCCTCGGCGACGTCGTCGGCTACAACGCCAACCCGAAGGAATGCCTGGACATCGTCCGGGACATGGGCATGCCCTGCGTGAAGGGCAATCACGACGAATACTGCTCCTCGGAAGGCAACCTGGACGGGTTCAACCCCGCCGCCGCCCTGGCGGTCCAGTGGACCCGCAATCAGCTCACCCCGGAAGACCGCCAGTGGTTGCGCGACCTCAAGTACATGCGGTTGGTGACCAGCTTCTCCATCGTCCACGCCACGCTCGATGACCCCCAGCGCTGGGGCTACGTGTTCGACAAGCTCGCCGCCGCCGCCAGCTTCACTTACCAGAACACCTCGGTCTGCTTCTTCGGGCACACCCACGTGCCCGTCGCGTTCGTGCGCGACAGCCTGGTCCGCGGCGGCAGCTATTCGAAGTTCCGCGTCGAGCCCGGCAAGAAGTACTTCGTCAACGTGGGCAGCGTGGGCCAGTCCCGGGACGGTGTGCCGAAGGCCACGTACGCCCTCTACGATCTGGACAGCCAGACCATCGAGCTGCGACGGCTCGATTACGACATGCCTGCCACCCAGGCCAAAATCATCGCCGCCGGCCTGCCCCCGCGCCTGGCGGACCGTCTCGCCGTCGGCCGCTGAAACCCCGCGCCTCCTGCCGCCCCACCGGCGAACGACGGCGCCACGCCTTCTTCCCTTCCCTGCCGTGAAATCCTCTGCTCCCTTCGCCCTCGCCCTCGCCCTCGCCGCCACCGCGACCCATGCCCAGATCACCGTCGAAGTCGCCCTGGAACAGGATTATTATCTCGCCCACGAACGCTGCGTCGCCGAGGTGCGCATCACCAACTTCTCCGGGCGCCCCCTCCGCTTCGGCCCCGGCTCCGAATGGCTGGACCTCGCCGTGGAATCCAACGAAGGCTACTTCGTGGCCAAGCTCCAGGAACTGCCCGCGGGCGAGGTCCTCGAAGTGCCCTCAGCCGCCCGGGGCAAGTGGCGCGTGGACCTGGCCCCCTGCTTCGAGCTGAGCCGGCCCGGGCGCTATCACGTCACCGCCCTGGTGCGCATCCCCGCGTTGAACGCGGATATCAGCAGTATTCCCGCGGTCTTCCATATCATGGCCGGCGTCGAGCTCTGGGCCCAGAACTTCGGCGTCCCTTCGAAGACGGCGGGGCAACCGTTCGACGTCCGCCGCTACGCCCTCCTCCAAACGAACAATCGCAAGCGCCTCGCGCTCTACCTGCGGATCACCGACGAGAGCGAGACCCGCGTTCACCGGGTGTTCCCCCTCGGCAACGTGATCTCCTTTGGCCGGCCGGAAGCCCAGGTGGACCGGGACGGCCGGCTGCACGTGCTCTTCCAGACCGGCGCCCGGCAGTTCGCTTACTACGTCATTCAATACGACGGCGAAGTGCTCGTCCGCCAGATGTACCAGATCACCGACTCCCGGCCCCGCTTGGCCTCCAGCCAGGGCGGCCAGATCAAGGTGATGGGCGGTTACCGGGTCAAGTCCGCCCACGACATCCCACCGCCGCCGCCGGAGGAGACCCTGGAATCCCCCGCCCCGCCCGCCACCGCCGACCCGCTCCCGCCCGTCGAACTCCCGACTCTCCCGCCACCCTCCCCCGCTCCAGCGGACAAGCGTGGCTCACAACCCTAGCGCGTCAGTTCCTCCAGCGTCGTCACCCGGCGTGCCATCCGTCGCACCACGGCCTGGGCGCGCGCCACAGCGTTCTGCTCCGTCTGACCGAAGAACGTGTCCAGCTCGACGCGCACGGCCGCAATCGGGTCTCCGTTGACGTCGTGGAGCGGCAGGGTGACGAGGTAGCTCCGCCGGCCTTTGCCTGCGAAGGGCACGTTCTGGGCCAAAACCTCCTGCTCGGCGGTTCCCCCGGGCAGACCCACGTCCGCCGCATGCTTGGCCGCCACGACGTGCAACTCGGACCGCTGGCGGCTGGTCGCATAAACCCGCAAATCCACCAGACGGGGGTAACGCTCGAGGGTGTCGCGCACCAACTCCTTCGCCAGCGGCTCCCGCGGCGTGTAGGTCAGCCGCAGATCGGCGAAATGGCTGACCGAATCCGATTTGGTCCAGAGGGCGATCTGCCCCTCGGCGAACGTGTTGTCCGTCAACTCGGGGATCGGTTCCTGCCCGTTCAGCTCAAACCGGAAACGATTGCCCGTCGCGGTCACCACGAGCTCATGCCAGATACCCGAAGGAATCGGCAGGCTGGGACCGATCGGCGCGTCGCGCACCCCGTTGTGCACCCGGTAGAACCGGAATGAGTTCCCGAGCGAGCTGGCGCGCACGACATAGAAGTTCTTCTCGTCCTGCAAACGGAAGGCCACGCCAGCCATGCGCTCCACGGTGCCGGCCACGGTCTTGAATCGCAGGCGCAACTGGAAATCCCCCAGCCGCTCGCCCTCATAGATGAGAAGGGGATAGCGTTCATCGGTCGGATCCGAAGACGTCTGCGCGATCACTGTGCGCTGGGCCACCGCCGCAGCGCCGGGCGCAGGCACCTCCACGGCTTCCGGCGCCTGATCCAGCACAACGCGCCACTCGCCCGGCAAGCCCTCGCCGGCCAGCGCCGAACGCCAGCCCGGCGGGGGACCCGCGGTCGGCGTCGCGCCGAAATCAAAGACACGCTCCGCCGCCTGGAGAGGGTTCGAAGCCAGCAACGAAAGCAACACCCAACACATGCGCCACATCGCGTTCACAGTACCAGTCTCCCCACGCGGCTCAAGCCGGCGGGTGGGATCAGAGAGCCACCGTGGCCGGCAGGCCGAACGCCGCGGACGATAAGCGGCGGTGAACCGCGCGCACTCTCCAGACGCTTCGCGACCCCGCGCGTCCGGCCCGCGCAACGCGTTTGGAGTGCGCCGTCTTCCAGCGGCGCGCACCGGGATTCCCGCCGCTGCGGTTCAACGCCTGCCCGCCGCGTGCAGCAGCGCTTCGGCCCACGCCGCATCATCGGCCGACAAGGGCGGGTCGAGGGCCTGACGGTAGTCGAGGTGGTCGTACCGTCCCGTGGTGCAGGCCTGGTCCAGCAGCGCTTACTCGAAGGCCATCTGGTAGCTGACGACGTTGCCGGTGAACTTCGTCGTGATCTTGCAGTTGCTCTTGTTGAACACGGCCTGCATCGGCTTGTTGTCGTTCAGCACCTCGGCGGTGAAGCCGCGGATGCCGTTGCGCCGCGCGATGCGGATCAGGAAACGCAGCAGGAAGGTCCCGATGCCGCGGTTGTGCCAGTCGTCCCGGACCACGAAGGCCACCTCGGCCATGTTCGTCTTGGCATCGAGATAGTAGCTGCCGACCGCGATGATGTCCTCGCCGTGCGCCTCGGGGACGGTGGCCACGATGGTCACATCGTTGCGGTGATCGATGTAGACGAAGTCCTGGATCTGCCGCCGCGGGATGATCTTCGTGAAGCTCATGAAGCGGTAGTAGATCGTTTGCTGCGAGAGCGCGTAAAAGAGATCGCGCATCCGCGGCTCGTCGGTCGGGTGGATGGCGCGGAAGTTGATCTGCGTGCCGTTCTCGAGCAGATACGTCGTCCGCAGTTCCTTGGGACCCACCAGGATCTTGCCTTCCATGTCCGCCATCGAGGCCGAGATGTACTTTACCTCGATGGCCTCCCGCAGAAGCTGCGCCCGGTAATTCGGGTGCGCGATGCAGATCAGCGCCAGGGCGCGTTCCTGGATGCTCTTGCCGTGCAGATACGCCACGCCGTACTCGGTCACGACGTAGTTCAAGCCCGCGCGGGTGGTGACGACGCCCGCCCCGGGGCTGAGCCGCGTGACGATCCGGGAGACCTTGCCGTCGCGCGCCGTTGAGGGCAGCGCGATGATCGCCTTGCCCCCGTGCGCCTTGGCCGCGCCGCGGTTGAAGTCGACCTGCCCGCCCACGCCGGAGAAGAACTTGGACCCCAGCGAATCGGCGCAAACCTGGCCGGTGAGGTCGATCTCGAGGGCGACGTTCACGGCCACCATCTTCTCCTGCTGGCTGATCACGTACGGGCTGTTGACGTACCGGTGGGGTGGAAGGCGAACACCGGGTTGTTGTCGATCAAGTCGTACAGCCGCCGCGTGCCCAGGCAGAAACTGGTCACGATCTTGCCACGGTCCACGCTCTTCCGGGCCCCGGTGATGACGCCCGACTCGACCAGCTCGATGATCCGGTCCGAGATCATCTCGGTGTGAATGCCCAGGTCGCGCTTGTCCTTGAGGAAACCCAGGAGCGCCTGCGGGATGCGACCGATGCCCACCTCAATGGTCGCCCCGTCGTCGATCAGCGACGCGATGTGCTCGCCAATCTGTTTGGTCTCGTCGGTCAGCGGCAAGGACGGGACCTCGATGAGCGGATCGTCCACGGGCACGAGCACGTCGATGTCGTAGACATGAATGAAGGAGTCCCCGAGCGTGCGGGGCATGTTCGGGTTGACCTGGGCGATGACCAGGCCGGCGTTCTCGGTGGCGCTCTTGACGACGTCCACGGACACGCCGAGGCTGCACATGCCGCGCGCGTCGGGCGGAGTCACGTGGATGAGCGCCACATCCAGGGGCAACTGGCCGGAATTGAACAGGCCCGGGATGTCCGAGAGATGGATGGGGGTGTAATCTCCCATGCCTTCCTGGATGATGCCCCGGACGTTCTCCGCGATGAAGAAACTGTTCACCCGGAAGAACTGCGTCATCTCCTTGTGGGCATAGGGGGCCTCCCCGAACGTGAGCAGGTGCACGATCTCGGTGTCGGGCAGTTCCGTGGCCCGCTGGGTGAGGGCGGTGACGAGCCGGAGCGGTTCGGCGCAACCGGTGCCGATGAAGATGCGCTGGCCGGGCCGGATGCGCTTGACGGCGTCTTCCGGGCTGGCGATGGACGACTGGTACTTGGCCTGCCAGTCGGGGTCGTAACTGATCGCGTGGGTGCTCATGGCGGCTACTGGGTGCTGGGCAACTCGAGGGTCATGCGGGCGTCCGCCACATAGGCATCCGCGCCGACTTCCCCGACGATGAAGGGGTTGATGTCGAGTTCCTTGATTTCCGGATAGTCGGTGGCGAGTTGGCTGATGCGCTGGAGGGCGCTGGCGATGGCATTGAGGTCCACCGGGGCCTGGCCGCGGGCGCCCTTGAGCAGGGCGTAGGAGCGCGTCCCCTTCAGCATCTGCATGGCCTCCTCGGCCGTGATCGGCGCCAGGTGGAAGGTCACGTCCTTCATCACCTCCACGAAGATGCCGCCCAACCCAAACATGAGGAGCGGCCCAAACTGCGGATCGCGCGTCATGCCCAGGATGACCTCGCGCCCCCGGTTGCCCATCTTCTCCACGTACGCGCCCCGGATGTACGCATTCGGCGCGCGGCGCTGCACCCGCAGCATCATCAGGTCAAAGGCGTCCCGCACCTGTTCGCTGTTGGCCAGGTTGATGCGGACGCCGCCAAAGTCTGATTTGTGCACGATCTCCGGCGAACTGATCTTCAGGACCACCGGATACCCGATGCGGTTGGCAGTCTCGACCGCCTGGTCCGCGTTCGTCGCCAGGTTGCCGGCCAGGATGTTGAAGTCGTAGGCCTTGAGAATCTCCTTGGCCTCAACTTCCCCCACCTGCTGGGTTCCGCTGCGGATGTGCCATTGCAGCACCCGGTCCACTCGCCGACGGTTCACCGGGTAACGGCTCACAATCCGCGGGGGTCGCCGGCGCCAGGCCGCGTAATCCACCATCGCCTTGAGCGCCGACACCGCCCGGTCCGGCGCCGGGTAGTTGGGAATCCCCAGCTCCATCAGACGCGCCTTGCCCGCCAGAACCTCCTCGCCGCCCATGAACGCCGTCAGCAGCGGCTTCTTGCCCAGATTCGCGGCCGCCAACTTCTCGGCGAGCTCCAGCGGCCGGGTCATGTTCTGCGGCGTCGCGACGACGATGATCGAGTCGACGTTCTCGTCCTGCTGCAACAGCTCAAAGGCCTTGATGTAACGGTCCGGTTCGGCGTCGCCGATCACGTCGACGGGGTTGCCGAACGCGGCGGTCGGCGGCAACACCTCGCGCAGCTTCGCCTTGGTCGCCTCGCTCGGGCTGACCATCCGCAGTCCCATGCCCTCCGCCGCATCCGCCGCCATGATTCCCGGGCCGCCGGCGTTGGTGATCACAGCCACCCGGTCACCGGCGGGCAGGGGTTGGGTCGCCAGGGCCAGCGCATAGTCAAACAAGGCCTCGAAGTTCTCGGCCCGGATCACGCCGGACCGCTTGAAGGCCGCCCCGTACGCGATGTCGGCGCCCGCGAGGCTCCCGGTGTGGGAGGACGCCGCCTTGGCACCGGCGGAGGTGATGCCGACCTTGAGGATCACGACGGGCTTGACCGACGCCGCCTCCTGCGCCACGCGCAGGAACTTGTCGCCTTCCTTGATGCTCTCGAGGTAGCCCGCGATCACCTTGGTCTGCGCATCGGCGGCCAGCGCCTGCAGGAAGTCGACCTCGTTCAGGTCCGCCTTGTTGCCGAAGCTGATGACCTTGCCGAGGCCGAGCTTCTGGCTTGCCGCCCAGTCCAGGATCGCCACGCACAACGCGCCCGACTGCGAGATCACCGAGATCTGGCCGGCCGGCGGAACGGATGGCGCGAACGTGGCGTTCATCTTGTGGTGCGTGTTGAGGACGCCCAGACAGTTGGGCCCCATCATCCGCACCCCGGCCGCCCGGCACAGCGCCACCAACTCCTGCTCCGCCTCCGCTCCCTTGGCCCCGACTTCCTTGAACCCGGCCGTGATGACGATGATCGTCTTGGCACCCGCCCGGATCGAATCCTGCACCGACTGCTTGACGTACTTCCCGCCTACCACGATGACGCTGAGGTCGATCTTGCCGCCGAACTCCTCGAGGCTCTTGTAGCACTTCACCCCGAGGATGTCCGGCGCCTCGAGGTTGATCGGCACAATCGTTCCCTCGAAGCCGGTGCGCGTCAGGTTGTGCATGAACGCGTAGCCGACCTTCTCCGGATTACGCGAGGCCCCGATCACGGCCACGGTCCGCGGATAAAGCAGTGTCTCAAGCATAGGAGTCGGTGTTCACAAACCACGGTGGGCGCCCGTTGCTGCGGCCTCCTCCCCCCCGGCCCTGGCCCGGACATGCGTCACCGCCAGGCCTCGAGGCGCGGGAAGGGGAATCGACCTGACGCCGCCACGCCGCCAGCCTAGCGAGGCCATCCGTCCCTCACTTCGCTGGAATTGTCGAATGCGCTCCCTTTTTTGGCGGCACCGGCAGCAGCCGCAGCGTGAGTCGATCCAACCGTGCCCGTTGGCGCTCCGCCAGGCGACGGATCCGCTCGGGCGTGTCGGCCCGTGGCCCCAGCCAGGGCAGCTCGAACACCGGCACGGGCGCGGCCAACTCCTGCAAGGTGCGCACGTTGCTGGGGGCCGAAGGTGGCGGCTGGCGCGCGCCCATCAACACCACGGCGACGGTCGGAATACGGATAGTGTCGATAGCCTCCAGCACCAGCCGCACCTGGTTCAACACCCCCAGCCGGTTTGGCGCCACCACCACCGCCCGCCCCTCCATCGCCAAGAGCAGTTCCCGGAGGCTGTAACCCGGACCCAGCGGGGTGAGCAGCCCACCACAACCCTCCACCAGTAACGGCTGGTCCGCACGCCAGGCGCTTTGGATCGCCGCCACGGCCTCTCGTAACTCCACCGAACGTCCCTCCCGCCGGGCCGCCACCAGCGGCGCCAGCGGCTCCCGAAACCGAAACGGGCACAGGCGCTTGAGGGGAACCAGCCCCGCTTGGAGACGATAAAGCAACCGCGCATCGGTGGGTACGCCCGTGGCAAAAGGCTTGATGGCCCGCACGTCCCAGCCGCGGCCACGCCAGCGCGCGAGCAACAAAGCCGTCAACACCGTCTTGCCCACGCCCGTGTCCGTGCCGGTGATGAAAATCGGAACCTGCAGAGACGGAAACGTGGCTGGTGCGCAGATCCCCCGCTGCTCGCAGGCGCCGACGTCAGGAGGCGTCGTGGGCCGAGGCCCGCACCGCTTCGCCTCCTCACGTCGGCGCCTACGAGCGGTCGCGGTTTCAGGCGGCATCTGACCTCCCCGGGCTAGCGCCAACTGAACTGCAACACCCGCACCCCACCCTCGCCTGCCAGCGCGCCCGCCGCCCCCGGAACGTTGCGCCCCAGAATCGCCACGCATTGCCGGTGCGTCCGTCCCAGATACACATCCACGGTGACCTCGAAGTGCGTGCTGACCACGGTCAACGGCGCGCGGGCATTGGGCGGTTGGGCCTCCATCCCCGGCACCGCCAGCATCGCCGTGTTCTGGAAGGGCGTGTCGTCGTCCGTCCCTTCCTGCCCGTCCAATCCCGCTCGGAAACGGATGATGTCGGCGGCGATGTCGTCCGTCACCCCGAGGGCCACCTGCAACACGGGGACGGGTGCCGTGTTGATGTTCACGGCGCCGCTGGACAAAGCCGTGAACAAATCGACCAGACCGACCGGGTAAGTCGCCATCAGCCCTTCCTCCCGCGCCCGACGCCCCCGCCGGGACTCGATGAACTGGCGCTGGTGCGCCCCCCACCGCGGACCCCAGTAGAGCTCGGGCGTGATCCCGTTCACCAACAGCAGCTCGGCCAGATCGTCAATCGGTCCGTTCTTGGCGAAGTGCGCATGTTCCCGGGCCAGGTAGAAGTCGCTCTCCGCGCCGCTCAACCCGGTGCGATCATCCGGATCCCACCAGTCACGGATCGAGTCCACGATCACGGCGGACTCGCTGGCATCCACCTGCATCACCATCATCGCCCGCTGCAGCAAGTCCTGGCCGCCGGACTGCGCCGGGCCGAGCGCCGCCAACCGGTTGATGTTCAGCTTGCGTTCGAGGTCGATGATCCGCACCGACAGATGGCCCAGACCCAGTTCGTAGTGGGCGAGGTTCACCCCCATCAGCGGGCTGTTGGTCTCCTGGCCATCGCCCGGCCCTCCGGCCCAGAGCTGATTCAGCGACGTGTAGCGGGCACCCAGCCGCGCGGATTGATCCAACACGTACTTGGCCAGCTCCACCCCGGAACGCCCCATCCATTCCAGCTCGGACTCGTCGTTCGCGTTGGCAGCCAACCGGCTCTCCACTTTCATCGAGAACGCAAAGCCCCCCGCCAGGATGGCCAGCACAAAGATGATGGTCATCACCAGAATCAACGCAAACCCGCGCGGATGAGCCGTCGGAACTCGCATGGTCGTCTCCTCTATCCCGACGGTCCCAGCGAAACCGCGCCAGGCGGGAGGACTTGCCCCGGCGGCGCTTGCTGGCCCGGGGGCAACACCCCCGGTGGCGCCCCGGGTACTGCCCCCGGGGGTTGCTGCGGCGGCGGGGCCGCCCCCGCCGAAGAGGCTGCCGGCACGGTGATGCTCGGCAGGTGGACGGTGCGTACGGCCAGTTGGTGCGGACGTCCGTCCCGGTCCACGGACCGACCGAACGCGAGCTGGAAACGAACCAGCCACGGCATCGCGTTCGTGAAGGGCCATTCGGTCAGCCACTCTCCGGTCCGCGAAGCCGCCGGCGTCCCCGGCTGGCCCAGGAACTCCACCGTGAACCGCGTGACGTCTCGCGCCAGCACAATCCGATGCAGATCCTCCGCGTCCCGGTCCTCCTGCAGAATCGGGAGCTGCCGCAGCACCAAATCGTTGGTCCCGTCGCGAGCCCCTTCCACGACCAACTCGACCCGACGCACGACCAGATCACCGAAGTAACCGCTCCCCGGGAAGGACCGCGGCAGCCGCGAAACGAAGCTCAACAGCGCGTAGTCGCCACTGGTGTCCGCTTCAAACGCGTAGAGGCGTCCGTTCGCCTGGAACATCACCGCCGAAAGCAGGGCATCCTCCAGGGTGCGTGTCGCAATCCGCGTGCGCTGGGCCGCGGCCGTCACGTCATTGCCCACCCGCGTCGTGCGCAACACGGCGGTCCAGGTCGAGTAGATGGCGGTGATCACCATCCCGAAGATCGCCAGGGCCAGCATCAACTCGAGCAGCGAAAAGCCGGCCACTCGCGGGGACACTGGCCAACCCCTCACGGCCCCCTGACCGCGGTCCGGTCCGACTCGAAGCTGTCTGACCGCGTCCATGTTATCTCCCGGGCCCGCCGCCGAGATTCGGGCGGTAAAGCAGCAGGCTGGCCTTCTTCTCCTTCAGCAGGTTGTTCTGCGGCCAATTGATCGTGATGTCCGCCTGGTACAGCCCCCCTCCCGACGAGCGCGTGCGCAGCCCCCCGGCGTTCGACGACACCAGGTACAGGCTGGCCGTCCAGCTTGCCCCCGGGTAGGTCTCGCCGAAATCCCCGCTCACAAATCCTTCGCTCATCTCCCGGTTCGTCAGCGTCTGCAGCGTCAGTTCCACAGCCACCGTGCTGACATCGATCTCCCCCAGACTCAGGTTCCGCGCGATCCGCAGGTTCTGCGCCACCAGCCCGAGGATGGCGAACACCGCCATGAAGAAGATCGCCATGGCAATCATCACCTCGAGTAACGTGAAGGCCTTCGAAGGGAACGAAGGAAACGAAGGGCCGAGTCGACGGGTGGCCTCGTGCGCTTCGTAGCCTTCGGTGCCCATCGGGCGAACGCCATCGTGCCCGGTTGTCGGACGTTCGATCTTCATCGGATCACCTCGAGCCCCATCCGGCCGGTCGTGATCTCCAGCGTCAAGGCGCGCTCCTGCCCCGCTTCCGATACCAGCAACGCCGTCAACGCGTCGCAGGTCCCGTTCGGGTAGAACCGCACCGCCGCCTCCGTCTCGTCCATCACATCGCGCAGACTCACCGTGAGCTGCTTGAAGGCCACGCTCGGGTCGAGCTTGGCCGAGAAGTCGGGCAAGTCACCCGTCGTGGCACGTTTCGGAGGTCCCGCCGTCTCGCGAAACTCTTCGCCCAGATCCACCGGCGGGAAGGACACGCCCGGTTCCACCGACGGAGCCGGCCCTTCGCTCACCGAACGCAACGTGAGCGTTCCGTCCGCGGCGTGGATGACCAGCTCGGCCGGCTGACCGGTCAGGATCGCCCGCATGCGCGCGCGCAAGAAGCCTTCCTCGAGGTCCGCCAACGCCTGGCGCATCGGCCCTTTGCGGACCGTGGAGATCATCGCCGGCAGACCGACGCCGACGATGATCACAAGGATCGCGAGGACCATCATGATCTCGAACAACGTGAAGCCCCGGGCCCGACGGCCGGGGGCCGCGCGTGGCCGGCAGGTTGGGAGTCGGCGGGCTCGCATCAGCGCCCCAGGTTGGCGGTGATCTGGAACATGGCGGACAGGACGCTGAACAGCAGGAAGCCCACGCCCACGGCCATGAGGATGATCATCGCGGGTTCGATCAGGTTGGTCATCACGCGGAGCGCGATGGTGAGTTCGTTCTCGTAGGTCTCGGCCACGTTCCGCAGCGCGCCGGCGACGTCTCCGGTTTCCTCGCCGATGCGCACCAGGTCGATCATCAACTGCGGGAACACCTCGCTGCGCGCCAGGGGCTGCGCCAGGCTCTTGCCATCGGTCACCGCCTCCCGCGTGCCGGCGATCGCCGCGCGAATCACGCGGTTGCCGATTACCTGCTCCGTGATGCGCAGCGCGGTCAGCACCGGGACCCCATTCTGCAGCAGGGTCCCGAGGGTCCGGGCGAACTGGCTGAACAGGGTCAGCCGCACCACCCGACCCAACACCGGCGCGCGCATGTAGAGCCGGTCAATCGCCAGCGCGCCGGGTTCGGTCGCCTTGTACCGGTTGTACAGGATCACGGCCACCAGCCCCACCGCCGGGAACAGCCACCAGTAGCCCTTGAAAAGGTCGCTCAGCCCGATCAGGAGCCGCGTCGAGGCCGGCAACGTCACGCCCTTCATGCCCTCGAAGATCACCAGGAACTTCGGCAGCATGACGGTCATGAAGAAGAAGATGATCACCACCCCCACGCAGCAGACCACGGCCGGGTAGATCATCGCCGAGATCAGCTTCTGTCGCACCTCGGAGAAGCGCTCGAAATGGTGGGCCAACCGCTCGAGCACATCCACCATGGCCCCGCTCTGCTCGCCCGCCCGGACCATGTTGACGAACAGATCCGAAAACACCCGCGGCTGACGCGACATCGCCTCGGACAGGCTCTTTCCCTCCATGACATCCTGTTTGAGCTGCCGGCTGACGTCGGCCGGGATGCCTTTCGAGCCCAGGTGCGACATGCTGTTCAGCGCCAATGTCAGCGGCATCCCCGCCTTGAGCAGGTTGGTGAGCTGCTGCGCGTACGTGGCCAGCTCGGCCAGGCGCGGCTTGCGCTGCCGCTGCAGCACCCGGCGCAACGCCTCGGGCAACAAACTCGCCGTGCTGCCGCCCCGCGCCACCCGCTCCCGCCGCGCCGCCACCGCCGCCCCGCGCGCCATCTCGACCATCAGTGGAAAGAGTCCGGTCTGCTGCAGCTTGAGCACCGCCGCCGGCCGGTCCGCCGCGTCAATCTCATCCTGCACCATCTCGCCGGAACGGCGTCGGGCCTTGTAGGCGAATTTCGGCATACCGCAAAGTTGGAAGTACAAAACCGCGTTCCACCAAAAGTTTCCCCGACCCGCGCCTCTCCGGCAAGCGGCGGGATCCTCCGGGCACGGCGGGTCACTCGCCCAAGTGCTTTCGCAGCAGGGCCGTCAGCCGTGCCGGCGACAGTACCGTCAGGCGACGGCCCTTCACCGCCACCAGTTCCTGCTCGCGGAACTTGGCCAGCGTCCGGGAGAACGTCTCGCTCACGGTGCCCAACTCGGCCGCCAGCACCCGCTTGGTCATGGGCAGCTCGATCACCACCGGCCGCGTGCCTTCCCGATCCGGACACCGCTTGATCAGCCAGTTGGCCAGGCGGGTCTCGACGTCCTTGAGCGTGAGGTCGTCCAGCAGGCCCACGAGCACCCGCAGGTGCTGGCTCATGGCTCCCAACATGCGCAGGGCCAGTCCCGGGTGTTGCCGCAGCAGGCCGATGAACTCCTGCTTCTGCACGAGCAACACCTGGCTCGGCTCCAGTGCCCGCGCGTCGGCCGGGTACCCGGTCTCGGTCGCGAGGGTCGCTTCCGCAAACGATTCCCCTGCCCGAAACACGTGGATCACCTGCTCTTTGCCCGAAGCCCCCACGCGATGCACGTTGATGGCGCCCTGTTGCACCACATAGAAGCCGCGCGACGGCTCCCCTTCGCGAAACAGATAGTCCCCTTTCCGCAACGGCTTCAGCACGGTGATCGCCGCCACGTTGCGCAGATCAGCGCTGGCAAGTCCGGAAAAGAGCTGGCAGGCCTGCAAGGCACTGACCACGGCGATCTGTTTCAGCTCGGCGAATTGCGACGGAGTCATGGAGAGCGTATCAATCACGCGCGCGCCGGAACACCACCGTCCAGGCGCCGCCTCCCACGTGCTCGACCTCGGACTCGAACCCTTCGCTCCCGAGCTTCTCGATCAGCGGCGACGGCAGAAAAGGCGCCGTTACGGCCAGACCCTCCCCGGGACGCAAGGCATCCACGGCCCGGCGAATGGTTGAAAAGGGCTCCTCTCCCCGCGCCAGCAGCGGGCGGACATCCAAACGTCGAACCAGCGATCGTGCGGTGCGCATTCGTGGAGGGGTCACGGTCTTCTGGCCGCGCCCCAAGTGCTTCCTTTTCATGGATCCAGCCATTTGAACAGGAAAAAGACGCGGAAAGACGTCACGTCCCAAGACCGTGCGGACCTCGCGCCAGCGTCTGGAGTGCGTGCGGTTGACCGCCGCTTTGCGTGGAGGCCCCAGTCAATTCGGTCGTGCCCGTCTGCATCCCGCAGCCTCCCTGGCCCTTCGCCCTTCGCCCTTCGCCCTTCGCCCTTCGACCTTCGACCTTCGACCTTCGACCTTCGACCCTCGTCGCCCTTCGCCCCATCAAGTTCACCGTCCCGGCAACGGTTCAGGAGGAACCGGCCGATCCCGGGGAGACGGCACCGCCAAACTCGCGCCCGCGGACAACGTAGGCCAACCCTCCGCGTCCCAGGTCAACCGCCGCAACGCCAGCCACGAACGCCCCCGGTCGGTTCCGTCACGGAAATGGCAGCCTACGCTCCAAAAGCCTCCTCACGTCGGCGCCTACGCTCCAAACGCCTCCTCACGTCGGCACCTACGCTCCAAACGCCTCCTCACGTGGCGCCTACAGCGGGTATGAGATTTCCGGGTTAAGGCGTGGTGACGGCGCGATAGAACACGGCGCCCTTGCTGGGGTCCACGGTCTGGGGAACCACGACGGTGCCGGTCGGATTCGGGTAGTCTCCGACGGGGGTCCAGACGGCGAGGTCGGGGCTTTGTTCCAGGGTATAGGTCAGCCCTGCTTTGCCGGTGATCCAGAGCTGCAGAGCACCCGGCACAACCACCACGCGCAGTTGCGCCGCCGGATCGGTCGGATCCGGGCTGGCGTCCGGGACGTAGAGGTTGTCGACGAACATGGCGTCCAGACCGCTGGCGTAGTTGTTGTCCTTCACATAGCGCCAGGCCAGGGCGTGCGTTCCGGGCGTGAGGCTGAAGCGGTAGGTGCGCCAGGGCACGTTGCCGCTCCAGCGCTGGAGGCGAACTCCGTTCACGTAGAACTCGGCGAAATCCCAGTTGGCCTCGGAGCTGACGCGGACATCGAAGGCCGCCGAGCCGCCCCGCGAGTTCACCAGCAGTTGCAGAGTGCTCTCCTGGCCATCTCCGATCACGCCCGAGCGAACCGCGAAGCTGCCCGCGCTGGCCACACCCGACTGGAGGAGCCACGGACGCGTCGAACTGCTGATCCACGGGGGTTGCGCCAGATCGCTCGCTTTGAAGGGTGGCTCAAACGTGTACGTGTACTGCGTCGGCACGAAGTCCGCCGTGAGCAGGTAGTCCCGGTCCATGGTGAGCACCAGCGGGTTGACGGTCGAGCTGACCGTACCCTCCCAGGCCCGGAAGCGAAAACCGCGTTCGGCCACGGCGGTCACCACCTGCGACGAACCCGCCGGGTACGACCCCGAAGGCGGGGTGACGGTCCCTCCGATGGGCGGGGTGATGTTCAGGGCGTAGCTCTCGACCCGATCGTTGTCGGTGATGGTCAGGGTCGCGGTTGCCAGGCTCCCCAGCACCGCGCCACCCTGCGGGTTGCTCAACTCGAGCCGCACGGTCTTGTCTGGTTCGACCACCGGATTGTCCACGACGGCCACGGTGAAGGAGCGCTCGACGACGCCGGCATCGAACGTGAGGGTGCCGGCGGCCGCCACGTAGTCCTGGCCGGCGATGGCCGTACCGTCGCGAGTCGCATAGTCCACTGTCACCACGGTGTCAGTGGGACCGGTGCGGCGGACGGAGATGCTGGCCTGACCTTCATCCTCCTTGACCGTGTAGTTGGCCAGGGCGAAGGCCACCGCGCTCTCGTCGTCCTCGATGACCAGCGTCGCCCGCAACCGGGCCACGGTGGTGAAGCCCGGCGGCAGGTTGGTGAGCGTGAGAAAGACGGTTTCGTCGCCCTCACCCACCTGATCATTGAGGATGGGCACCTCGAAGGTCCGTTCCGTGACGCCCGCCGCGAAAGCGAGCGTGCCGCGGGCCGTCTCATAGTCCAGGCCGGCGGTCGCGGTGCCGTCGGAGGTGAAGTAGTCCACCTGGGCCGGCACGGTCAGATCGCCGCTGCGGAGGACGGTGATGACCGCCGGACCTTCGTCTTCCTTCACCCGGTAAAGCGACGCGGAGAATTCGAAGACGTTGACGGTGAACTTCTCGTCGCCGTGCAGCCGGGCGATGCGGTGGCGCGGAAGCCCCTTCACCACGGTGAAGTCGCCGCCAATCAGTACGGCGGTATCCGGCTGGACCACGAGCGTGTAGATCGTGCCGTTGGCGCCGCTACCGACGTCGAACCCGGTGTCGACCGTGCCGTTCGGGTTCAGGCGCACGATCCGGTTCCGGCTGATCTCGTTGTAGGTGGTGAATTCGCCACCCAACAACACCTTGCCATCGCCCGCCACGCCGATGGCGTAGGCCGTGCCGTTGATGCCGGAGCCGGGACTGAAGCTGGTGTCCAGCGACCCGTCGGCATTGAGCCGTGCGACGCCGCGTCGCGGCACGCTGCCCAGATTGCGGAAGGCGCCGGCGATGAGGATGCGCCCATTCGGTTCGAGGGCAATCGCGTGCACATCGCCATCCGGGCTGTTGCCTGAGGCGAAGCCGGTCTGGACGGTGCCGTCGGGGTTCAAGCGCACCAGATACGGCCGGCTGGCACTGCTGACGTTCCGGAAGCTGCCGCCGACGAGGATCTGGCCGTCGGTCTGCACCGCCAGGGCACGCACGGTGCCGTCGAAGAGCGGGCGGAAATCCGGGTCCAGGGCGCCGGTCGGACGCAGGCGCGCCAGGCGCTGGCGGCTCTGGCCGCTGAGCGTGCTGAATTCACCGCCCACGAGCAGCGTGCCTTCGCTCTCGACCGCCAGGGCGCGAACCGGTGCACTGGCGCCGCTGCCGATCGCGAAATCGGGATCGAGCGCCCCATCGGCGTTGAGGCGGGCCAGGCGGTTCACCGTGGTGGTGTCGAAGCGGGTGAAGCGGCCGCCCACGAGGATGCGGCCGTCCGGCTGGAGCGCCAGGGCGTAGGTCTCGTCGTCAAAACCCTCACCGGGGTTGAGGAAGGTGTCGAGATAACCGTCGTCGTGCAGGCGGGCGATGCGGTTGAGGGAGACCTGATCCAGTTCGGTGAAGCGGCCGCCGAGCACGACCTTGGCATCGACCTGGAGGGCGAGGGTGAGGACGGTGTCGTTGGCGCCCGTGCCGGGGTTGAACTCGAAGTCCACGCTGCCGGGCGTTTCGTTGTCCACAATGGTCACCGTGGCCAGGACATTGGTGCCGAGCACGACCGTGCCGGGCTGGCCCACACCCCCAACGGTCCGCACATCCCGGAGCTGCACGTAGAAGACCTCGTTGCCCTCACCGATCCGGTCATCGAGGATCCGGATGTCCACGGACTGGAGCGCCTCACCGGGCTGCAGCACCAGTACTCCGGTGCCATCTTGCGCCCGCGTCAGCGCATCACCGGCGAACGTGAGCACCTGATGGAGGCCCGCGTAGTCGCGGCCGACCGTGGCCGTGCCGTCCTGGGTGTCGATCCGCACCTGGACAGGGTGGACGGTACTGCCCGTCCGTTCGACCTGGACGGTCAGCGTCCGGGCGTACTCGTCCACGGAGTATTCGGTGGCGGTCAACTGCAGGGCGCATTCATCGTCGCGGATGACGATTTCACCCTGGATGTTCGTGCCATAGGTGGCCGCCAGATCCAGGTTTGTCAGGACGACAGGCAAGATCTTCTCGCCGTCGAACTCGACGTCGTCGAGCAGGGCGACCGGGGCCACCACACTGGTCTGGCCCGGCTGGAAGACGAGCGCGTAGTTCGCGGCCGTGAAATCGACGCCGTCGATCGCCGTCCCGTTGGTGGTGGCCACCAACTCGACCCGCAGCAAGTTCGTGATGATGCCGAAGCGGTACACGGTGACCTCGGCGATGGGATCGTTCTCGATCGCGTTGATCCTTGTCGCGCGCAACTCGACCAACGTGTCGTCATCCAGGATGGTCAGCGTGGCGGTGTTCTGGCCGCCGAGCGGCACCCCGTCGCTCAGATTCCGCAGCGTGAGCTCAACGGTCTTCGGCAACTCGACAATCCGATCATCGATCAAGTCCACGAAGAAGGACTTCAGGGTCTCGCCGGGGGCGAAGGCGACGATGCCGTTGGTGGGGTAGAAATCCCCGGCGGTCGCGGTGCCCGCCACGGCGGTGTAGGCGACGCTGGCGGCGCTGTTGGTGGCGCTGGTGCGCCGGAGCGTGATCTCGGCCCGACCCGAGCTCTCGAACGCCGTGTACGAAGGGCTCGAGAACTCGACCGTGCCGTCGTTGTCCACGATGTTCACCACCCCGGTGACATTGGAGCCGAGCCGGGCCCCCGGGGCTTCGATCAACGTGATCACCACCGACTCCATGAATTCCTGCATGGGATCGTCCACGGGAATGATCCGGAGCTCGTACGCGTCCTCGCCGGCGCGGATCACGACCCTCCCGGGCACGGTCTCGTAGTCGCTGCCGTTGCTGGCGGTCCCGGCCACCCCGATCTTGACCTCCAGATCCTGGGCCAGCGAACCGACCCGTCGGATCCGAATCAAGCCCTCGCGCCGGCCTTCCTCGTAGGCGAGCGGTTCGACGACCTCGAGGCTCACCTCCGCCACGTCATCATCCAGGATCGTCAACGTGTGGGCGCGGTACACATCCATCACCGCGTTCATCGGGATGGGGATGACCAGAACATTGGTTTCGATGACGTTCGTCGTACCGATGGTTTCCCCCAGTTCGTTGGTCAGCGTAATCTCGTTGGTGACGAATTCGTTGCTGAGCAGCGGGGCGGGCTCGACGAGCGTGAACACCACGGTCCGGCTCGGCTCGGGCACGGTGTCGTCCAAGACCGGGAAGGGGATGAGCAGGACCCGGTTGCTGATGGCGGGGTCCGGCACGTTCGTGAACAGGAGCCGGCCCGAGGTGTTCGTGGCAATGTAGTCCACCCCGGGGATTGCCGTGCCGCCGGTCACTTTCCAGTCCACGGTCACATCCTGGCCTTCGGGCGGGTTGGCACTCACCGACACAGCCACCAGGCCCGTGAGCGAGCCCTCGACCACCGACGAGTTGAGGAAGGTGAAGCCCACCCCCAGCGGACCGCTGCCGTCGTCGTCGTTGATCGTGATCGTCGCCTGCATGTTCGTCACGATGACTGACCGGTTGTAGTTCGGGCTCGGCAGGATCTCGCAGATGACGGTCTCCGGATCCTCGCGAATCTGGTCGTTGACCGGCGAGACCCGCACTACGACGGAGGTGGCGCCGGCCGGAATCCGTCCCAAAGAGGTGATCGGGCCGTAATCCGCCACCGGGCGGGCGGTGCCGCCCACCGCCAGCTCGACCACAAGTTCGGACTGCATGCTGCCGGCGCGGAAGATGAGAAACTCGCCGGGATCGTTCGGCTCAGCCGCCGTATCGTCGATGGCCCGGATGAACACCGTCGGCAAAGCGCCGTCCTGGATGAAGACCGTCGCCACGCCGGGCGAGCCGACGTTGTAGGTGGGGCTGTCGGAGAGGATGATGTCGAGCGTGTTGCCGCCATCCTGAAGATTGTTGTTGCGGGCCTCGATGGTCAGCGTGACGGACGGTTGCCCTGCGGGGATGGTGAGGGTCCCCGGCAGCGAGCGGTAATCGCGCCCGCTTACGGCCGTCCCGCCCGCGAGGTAGTTGACCGTCAGGGCCCGGTGCAGATCGCCCAGGCGGGTGAAAGTCACGGCGCCCCGGTCGTTCCCCAACTCGGAAGCCACCGCGTCGCTGGCCACGACGGTGAGGGTGGGGAGGTCGTTGTCCCCGATGACCACGCTGGCGGAGGCGGTCCCGATCCGGTAGGCCGGGTCCGGCTGGATGGTGATTTCGACCGTCTCATTGCCCTCCAGGTAGAGGTCTGGCCGCACGTAGAGCGGCAGGCGAACGACCGTGACCCCGGCTGGGATGGTGACGAACACAGGGAGCGGAACGTAGTCTGCGTCATACGTGGCCGTGCCGCCAAAACCGAGGCGCACGTCCACCGGGACGTTCGTCCGACCTGTCCGCAGCAGGAGGAAGAGCGCGGAGTCGCCGCGGTTCTCGCTCGCCGCCGGGTCCACGGCCACGAGCGAAATGGTGGGCGTGGAGGCGGGCACCCCTTGGAGACGCATGGTGGCGTCGCCGGGCGAGCCGACCACGTACTCGCCGTAGGTCTGCACCCAGGTGTCCTGGCCGTTGACCGGGAGCACCTCCCACCCGGTCAGAAAGATGTAGTTCGTGGCGAGCGCCTCGACCTGACCGCCTTCGCCGTCATCCACATTGGTCATGTACGTGAACTCCTTCTGGAGCGCGTACATGACCGAGGCACGCAAGGTCTTCTCCTCCGCTCCCGTGGCGCTCGGGGCCGGCATGATGGTGAGGTTGGTCTGCAGCACGCCCGTGGGGAAGTAGAGCAGGTAGAACGGCACCGGCACGCTCGCGTCGCCCAGCAACCGCTGGAGCGCATTGGTGTGGGTCGTCCGGTTGGTGGGGGCAATGAAGTCGTTCGTGGTGGCGGTCCCGCCCAGGGCATAGACCACCCGCAGATCGGTGTTCGTGTCGCCGGTGCGGGTGAAGCGGAAGGTGCCCGGGGTTTTCGCGCCGAGGTTGGCGTGCTGGAGCACTTCGACCGTGACCCGCCGCTGGGCCAGGGCCAGGAATTCGAGCCCCTCAACGTGCTGCTGGTCGACGGTGACGATCTGGTTGAAGTTCTGCGCCGTGGTCACATAGCCGTGCAGGAACGCCGTGACTTCCTTGTCGCCCGGCGTCTGGTTGATCAGCGTGAAGCGTCCGTCGCTGTCCGTGAACGTGGACTGGAAATCCACATCCAGCTCGGTGTTGTTCGTGATGGCGCCGTTGGCCACCCGCACGTCGGCCAGGGGTTCACCCTTGTCATCCACCACCACACCGCTGATCCGGAAGCTGTTGGTGGGCGTGCCCACGCGAACCACCATGTGCCGGCTCACCTTGCCTCCCTTCATGTCGCTGACCTCGACGCGCACCCGGTAGTCGCCGTCGATCGCCCAGGTCCGGGTCAGCGTGGGACCATTCGCCCCGAAGGACCCGTCGCTGACATCCCAATAGTACGAGAGGGGGTCGTCGTTTGGATCGACCGCGTTGACCGTGAAGGTGACGGGTCGATTCCGTGCCACCCGGTTCGTCGTCGCGGTCAACGTCGCCTGCGGCGGCGCGTTGCCTTCGACCGGGCCGAAGTGGACGACGATATCGTACCACGTCTCGCCCTCCGCTCCGCCGCGGGCAAACGGCGTGATGTACAGCCGGCTCTCGTCGTCGGCATACGTGCGCCCGACGGCGATGGGCGAGTCGTCCTTGCCCTCGGCCGTACCCGGCGTGGTGTCCAGCAGCGTGCTGTAGCTGCCCTGCATCTGCGGCCAAGCGCTCCAGTGCAACGACACGCCGTTCGTCAACCGCGGGTTGGAGTGGATCTTGTGCCGCGCGCTCACCCAGTAGGTGCGCTGGGCGTCCTTCTGCACCGTGAGCGCATAGGCCCGATTCTCACCCAGCACGGGCGTGTCAAACACATGGATGCGGTTGGTGCCGCTGGCGCTCACCTCGAGCACCCCGGACGCCGGCAGCCACTGCAGGTTCCGTTTTCCAATCGGGTTGAAGTGCCCGGAAAAGCCGCTGAGCTCTCCCGTGCCCGTGCCTGCCCCTTGGTACTCGCCGCCGCCTCCACCCATCACATCAAACGGGTCGCCGTACTCGATGTCATCGCCGGCACCGATGATGCTGTCGTGCCCGATGACCGAATCGACGTCGAAGCGGTCCGGCGGCGGGTTCGGCAGGGCGGCGCGCCGTGTGTCCCAGAAATTCGCGTGTCCCAGGCCGTAGCAGTGCCCGATCTCATGGATAGCCAGGCCGGCGCCATTGTACTGCAGCCAGGCGTTCTTGCCGCCGCCCAACCCACCCCAGTTGTAGCCGGGCACGGGCGTGAACCGCGCGAGCACCAGTTCGAAGTTCTCCTGCGCATACCCGGCCTTGGCCGCCTCCGCCGTCGCGTCCGCCATCAGGCTGCCCGGACCGTTCTTGGAATACCACGCCTTCGGATGCGGCAGGGTCAGCACCGGTGTGACGGTGGTGATGACCGCGGTCTTGCTGTAGGAATTCTCGATGTAGAAGTTGTTGACCTCGTCCATCTCGGCCAGCGCCTGCGCTTCGCTGATCGGAATCGTGGTGTCGTCCCGGAACACCAGCCGCATGTAGAGCGCGCGGCGCACGCCGTACGTGCCCACCGGCGGTTCCGGCGGAGGCGTCGTCCAGGTCGGCAAGCCGGCAAACAAGGCGGCCGAAGCCACTTCCGGTCCCATCAACGCCCGGTTGACGGCATCGGCGTGGGACCCGGAACAGACCTCGACCAGGCTGCCCGCGACGTCGAGATGCTTCGGCGAGGTCGAACTCCCGCCGCAGACGAGGCACGCCGGCTTCCCGGCCAGTCCGCCCGCCTGCACCCGCACCTGGGCCTCTTCGCTCTCGACGACCCGCGCCGGTTCCTCGTGCACCGCCAGCACATCGCCCACCGCGATGCCGTGCAGCGGCAGGCTGGGATGCGACATCTGCGCCGTGCGACCGCCATAAACATAGGCCCGGTACTGGCGCCCCGCGAGCGTCGCATACCGGTAGGTGGTGTGCTTGAACAGGTGATAGTCGGCCCCGGGGAGCGGACAGGCCATGAAGACATCGTACCGCGCCAGGCCGCTCACCGTTTCCTCGAAATGCCGCGTGATGGTTTCTGGCAAGAGCTGTCGCCATCGATAGGGCACCGCCTGTTCGAGGGCCGCCCGGGGGTTCGCCTGGATCGTCTCCTCAAGGGCGGTGCGCCGCGCGATGGCCAGCGCCTCACCCTCCTCCAGCAGCGCCGCTTGGTCACCGCCCCACGCCTGCTCAAGGTACCGCTCCACCCAGCCCGCAAAGGCGGTTTGCGGCGAGGCCGGTCCACCCGCCGACCTCTGTTGCGGCGCCTGTGCCTCCGGGCTCGTTGCTGTCACGGTTTGCGGCACACTCAAGGCGTTGGCTTCGGCCGCTTTGTAGGAGAGCAAAGCCGGGCCCGGAACCACCGGCGTCGCCGTGACCTCGCCCGGCCGTGTCGCCACCCGCACCGGCGCCGAGGATTTCCCGCCGGTCGGCCAGAAGGAAAGGCAGACAAAGAAAACGGCTAACCCGGCAAGGGACCACTTGACAGCTTTCATGGCGATTTCAGGTGCGGCGACTCTAAGGCGGCGGGCGACGTGGTCGCAAGGGCATTCAGGCCGAGCATCAGACGACGCTTGGTTAGCAGAACCCGAGCCAGACTCCTCCGCAATCGCCGCTCATTGAGCGGCCGTCGGCGCCAGCCCCAGATCCCGGAGAATACAGCGCAGTTGCTCCGCCGTGCGCTCGACCCCACCCTCGGCCCAAACCACGAAATCCGCCGCCACCAGTTTTTCCTCGATCGGCCATAGCGCCCGGATCCGTTGCGCGCTTGCCTCCGGCGACCACCCGCGGGCGGCCAACCGTTCGCGCTGGCTCGCGGCCGGGCACGCGACGCAAATCGTCGCGTCAAACGCGTCCGCCGCCTGGGTCTCGAACAACAGCGGAATCACCACTACCCCGCCCGCACGGCCTTCCGAGTGCCAAACCGCGACCCGCTCCTGCCAGGCGTCCCGGATCCGGGGATGGAGAATCGCTTCGAGCTGACGCCGCGCCGGTTCGTCGGCAAATACCAGCCGGGCGAGTGCCTCCCGTCGAAGCCCGCCGGCGGGGTCGAAGAACGGGTCGCCGAAGGCCGAGCGGATCTCGGCATTGGCCGGCTGGCCGGGGGCCACGAGTTGGCGAGCCAGTTCGTCGGTGTCTGCGACGGGCAGCCCCCACTCGGCGAGACAGGCAGCAGCCACGGACTTGCCCATACCCACGCCACCCGTGAGACCCAGAAGTTTCATGGCCTGGCCCTCACCGGGCACCCGAGCTGGCTGCAAGCCATCCATGAGAGAACGCTTTACAGAAGGCAACCAAGGTAACGGAGAACGGCCACCCAGCCATCGCCTGTCCACTGCTCTCGTGAAAGGCGCGTGAGATCGACGACGAACCCATCGCCGCCAAAAGGCGCAAGAATCGCAAGAGGATCCTTTTCTAGGCCTTCTGCGCCTCTTCGCGGCCGCCCGCTACGTCCTCCGCTCCGGGATCCACTCAGCGGTCAGCCGTTCAAGGTCCGACGGCGCGATAGAAGCGCTGCGGCAACGTCACCGATTCGGGATCGATGTAACGGAGCTCGCCGCCGCGGGCCTCGCCCGTGTGGATGGTGCGCCAGCGCGGGGGCACGCCTTCCGCTGCCTGAATCTGATAGATCTGATTGGTCTGTCCCTTGAGCCGGACCTCGACACCCCCCGAAAAGGCCCGCCCCACACTCAGGGTGGATGGCCGACCATCGCTCGGCACTTCCAGGGGCAGAATCACGTTGTCCACAAAGGCCGCATCCAGGCCCTGGCTGTTCGCGGCGTCCTTCGTGTAGCGCCACTCGAGGGTGTGTTGGCCCGCGGTGAGCTCAAAGTTGTACCGCGTCCAATCAACCTCGCCAGACCAACGCGCTCGGCGCACGCCGTCGACATAGAACTCGAGCACGTCCCAGGAGGCTTCCGAACTCACGCGGTAGTCGAAAGCCGCGGCCCCGGCGCGGAAATTGCGCGTGAGGCGCAGCACGCTGTTCTGGTTGTCACTGATGCCACCCGAACGCGCGCTGTAGGTGCCGCCCGCCGCGCTCTGGCTTGTGACCTCCCACGGCATCGCGCCCGAGGTCTGCCACGGCAGACGCGAGAAGTTGCCCGTCTCGAAGTCGTCCGCCACCGGCAGGGCCCGGAACACCGCCCGCACCTGAAGGTTCCGGGGAACAGTAACGGAGACCGGGTTCTCCGACGTGTTCACATCGCCGTCCCATTGCACAAACTCGAAGCCCGGGTTGGGGATCGCCAGAAGCTGAACTGCCGATTGCGCCTCCACATCGACCTGTCCCGCGGGTGGCACCGTCACGCCGCCGTCGGTGTGGCTCAGGGCAACGCTGTATACCGTGGCGGGCACGAAGGTGTAGGCGATCTTCACCACGCCGGTCGCGCCGTTGTAACCGTCCACCGCGATTTGATAGACGTTCTGGCTGCGCACCGCCTGCTGAATCTTGCTGAAGCCCGACGCGGCAAAGGCGTCGTCGTTCGAGGCCACGGTGGTCAGGTTGTTGACGAGATTACCCGTGTACAGGCCCAACAACGTATCGAACGAACTGCCCTCCGTGCTCAACAGCAACGAACCGTCGGCCGGCGCGGTCCAGCGCCACCAAATCGACCGCCCACCGGCATTGCCGGCGTGACGAGGTTCGCCCAACTGTACGGTGGCACCGCTGCTTTCGCCCTCGGACGTCCCCTCGGTGCCGGTAAGCCACATCGCATTGACAAAGTCGTCGTTGGCCGGACGGGGCACGAGGTAATGCACATCCACCATCTTGGTTTCCGAGAAGAGGCCGGCCGCATTCACGGACTGGACACGAATCCGGTTGAGGCCCGGCCGGAGCAAAACCGAACGATCCCATGTGGTTGTGCCGTTCGCGGGCGAGGCGATGGCGTCGTTCACGCTGACCAGGACCTCGGTCACGCCGGCCGCATTGGGGCCGCTGTCCGCTGCCGTACCAGTCACCGTGAGGAGGGGGCTCGTCGTCCCCGTGCCGCTGCGGGGGTTTGTGATGGCCACAACGGGTGGCTCGGTCTGGAGTTTTCCGCCGGGCGCGATCCGGAGCCGCACTGAACCCAGTGCGTTGCTGTTGGCGCCCGCCAGCGCGATGGAGTAGATCCGGGCTGCCTGCGCGTTGAACAGGACGTGGGTCCGCTGGTCGGTGGTGTTTGTCGAACTCGCCACGAGCTGCAGGTTGGTGAGGTTGTTGCCGGTGTACACCGCCAAGACACTGTTGAAAGCCGTGCCGGTGGCATCCACCAGGACGTTCGTCGTGCTGGATCCTGTATAGGTCCACCAGAGCGAAGCCACCGCGTTGGTATCGCCTGCGTGCCGAGGTTCCCCAGGTTCAAGCGTGGCAAAGCGGTTGTTCGAGACGTAGAGCCCTCCCTGGACCGGTGCCTTGATCGGCGAGGCGAAGGGGTCGTTCAGCGGCATCGGCGCAAGGCTGAAGGTGATCGTGTTCGTGACCCCCACCTTCCCCGGTGAGGTCACGGTCAACACCATGGAGAGGGCGTCCCCCGCCAGTGGAACCGGCAAGGTGGCCGAGTAATACGCATCACCCGCGGTGACGTCCGGGTCCTGACCGTCGTTCATGAAGGCCAGCGTACCCCCGCCCACCACCTGACCCGTTACGGCCGCGTCTCTCACCGCGAAGCGGTCACGCACCCGCACCACCACCGGCTGGGAAGAGCCGTTGAGCAAGACCGACCCGGAGGGGGGATCGATGCTGACTTGCAGGAGTCCATCGCCTGACAGTGTCAGCGCGTTGTAAGCATTCAACCGCCCCCCGGTGATCGTGCGTCGGGAGAGGGAGGTGATTGGAACCGTGCTGGACAGGATGCGGGTCCGCACTTCATCAAGGTCCGCACCCGGGTAGTGGCTCAAGATCAAGGCCGCCACGCCGCACACGTGAGGGGCTGCCATGCTTGTGCCGTTGTAGACGTCGTAATCGGCATCGAAGCCCGCGACGCACGAGAAGATGCTCACGCCGGGTGCGCCGAGGTGGACGGTTCGCTCACCCCAGTTCGAGAAGGAAGCCAGGTTGTCCGCCCGATCCACCGCGGCTACGGAGAGGATGTTGTCCAGTTGGTAGTTGGCCGGGAACGCCGGGGTTCGATCGTTGTTGCTCCGCTCATTTCCAGCCGCCGCCACGAACAGCACGCCCCGGTCACGCGCCCGGCGGATCGAGTCGAACAACGCCTGCGAGAAGCTACCGCCCCCCCAACTGTTGTTCAGGATCTTGGCACCTTTGCTGACTGCATACTCGATGCAGATGATCGCGTCTGCGGTTGCCCCGAAGCCGTCTTGGTCGAGGAATTTGCACGCCATCAAGCGGACGTGCCAGGCCACGCCCACGTGGGGGTGGCGGTCGTTGGCGGCGGCGCCGATCGTGCCGGCCACGTGGGTGCCGTGGTCGTTGTCATCCATGGGGTCACCGGTGTTCATCACCGCATTGACCCCGAACACGTCGTCGATGTAGCCGTTGTTGTCGTCGTCGATGCCGTTGTCAGGGATCTCGTCCGGGTTCCGCCACATCTGGGTGACGAGCTCCTGGTGCGTGTAGCGGATGCCAGAGTCAATGACGGCCACGATCACGTTCGTCGAGCCGGTGGTCAAATCCCAGGCCGCGGGGGCCGCGATGTCAGCCCCCGGCACACCACCGTTCTGACCCAGGTTCTGCAACCCCCAAAGCCTCCCATCCACGAACGCCGCGTCCGTCGGTGTCAGGTAAGACTGAACGTAATAATCCGGCTCCACGTACTCAAAAAGCCCGGAGGCCTTGAGGGTCTGGATACGATCCAACAGCCGCTCGCGCTTCCAGTCTTCATCCGGGTTCGCCAAACTGGCCGGGGCACGGGCGCTGGTGTCCTCGAGCAGGACCAGCCCCGGCACCAACTCGTACCGCCGCTCAACCCTCACCCCGAGAGCGCTCACTGACGCTGGCGCAATGCCCGCACGCGTCACCGGCTCGGCAAACTTCGCCAACACCCGTGTTGGGTGAGCCTTGTGGCCGTCCAGCGTGACAGTCTCCGGTTGCGACAACGCGATGGGAGCCAGCCATCCGAGCACGAGCGGCAACCCACCACGACAGATCCCCCGCGCGGCCCGGGCAAGTCGCTGCGCCCCGGCGGTCAGAAAGCGGTTCCACCCAACTGGAAGAATCTCAAGGCTCATAGCTCACACGGTAAAACCGTCCGGACCCGCCCGCCGCGGGACTCCCAGCAGGGACGTTGTCCCGCACGCTCAGGATCTGGACCGACGACTGCGGGTTGGTGGCCGTGGCGAACACCTGCCAGTTGGCCGCCAGCAAATCGGTGCTGTAGGCAACCTCGTAGGCCGTGTTCGCGGCCGCCCGCCACGACAGTTCCGTGATGTACGGGTTCACACTCACAATCCGGAAATCGGTGATCAGCAAGTCGTCGAACGGGAAGACATCGAAGCCGTTGACCAACCCATCGCCGTCGGAGTCAATCTCCTGGCTCTGCACCAGGCCGAGGTTCACCCGGAGGATTCGCCCGTCCCGCAAGGCCACGTCGACCCCGCTGGCCGGTCCGGCGTAATCCCTCACCCAGCGCAACCGCCCCTCGAACCGCCCGTCCAAGTCTTCCGGATTGAGGTTCGAGAAGCCGAAGTACACCGTCAGACCGGGCTCGATCACCACCCGTCCTTCCGGATCATCCGCCACGCTCGGCGCCCCGCTGGGCCGGTTGGTCGAAAACTCGAGGTAGTCCACGTACAAGCCGTAGCTGCCGGGCAGCGGGAAGCCCATGCCGTCGGTCGGCGGCCCCAAACGCAGCTCGCCCTCCTGCTGGCTGGCGAGGGTCAGATGTCCGATGGCCAGGTTGTCCTGGAAACCACCCGTCGCGGCACCCCGGTCCTCGGCGGCCCAAGTATGCGCCACGCTCGCAAAGCGTGGAGCCGTCGTGATCAGGGTGGTTCCGAGCAGGTCGCCAAAGGCAGGTTTCCGGATCAGATGGAAGCCGTCCTGGACGTCCAGGTAATTGGCCGCTTGTTCCCCACTGTCGGTGAAGCTGTTCGTGGCGTTGATGAACAGGCTCTGTCCCGCCACCAGCCGCATATTCGAGAGCTTGTAATCGCGGCCGGCGTAATGCGCGCTTCCCGACACGTTGTGCACGGCGCCGTCCAGGATTGCCGTGTCGGCAACCAGACGCAGATCGTTCCCGGTCTCCACGGTCCCCGAGTCTTCGTACTGTCCGACGACGATCTCGTGCGCGGCCGCGGTGAGGGTGCCGCGGTTGATGAATCGTTCGAGCCGCGAACCGGCCGGGTAGTCGGCCCCGAGGTACGCCACGTTCGGGACGTTGATGGTGCCCGTGTTGGTGAAGTACCGCAGGCCCGGTGTGAGCGCCTGGGTCCAGTCCCGCAACGGGTTCACCAGAGTGACGACCCCGTTCACGGTCAGGCCGTCTGCCCGGATCGCCGCCTTGTTGTTGAGCACGAACGGATCGTCGATCACCACGTTCGTACTCGTCAGCGCCAGTGTGTGGGTACGAACCTGCTGGGTGCGGGTGAGGAGGTCCGCGCTGAGGATCAGGCAGTAGAGATTGATATCGACGGGGTTGGTGACCGGATTGAAGTAGTTCGTGTTCGCGTCGATGAACCAATTCGAGAACACCAGGGCAAACTGGTTGGACCAGATTCCTGTCCAGGCCCGGATGTCGCCCCGCACTTGGTGCGTCGCGGTCTTGGCCATGGACTGCACCGTGAGCAACCCGTTGGTTGACGAGAGGTCGTAGATCAGATTCTCGACATCGATCACCGCCCCGGAACTGCTCTTCAAATGGCCCGCCTTGATCTCGACGGTGGTCATGCCGCGGATGCGCGACCGGGTGAGATCCACGGTGTCGCCCACAATCTCAATGCGGCCCGGCGTGTTGGTCACGGTCGCCCCCGGGACCACCGCGGGTCGGGACTGCAGGCTGTCGATGGACGCCCGGTAACCGGCGTAGAAGTTGGTGGCCAGCACATTCGAGAACGTGTTGTTGTGAAGGAACCCGGGAAACAGCGGCGTGTTGCCGTTGGCTCCCAGGCTCGTGAAGCCCGGGTCGTCCCGGTAGATCTCGTAAGCGTACGGCCGGCCCGTCGGGATCCACACGCCGATGTTCGTCACGATCAGCGTGTTGGTGTCGTATCCGAGGTAGTCGACGAAATACAGCGTGCTCCGCTCCGGATCCCCCAGCGCGACATTGGTGGTCCCAGAGGCGATTTCGACGGCCGTGATGCCGAAGCCCAAGCCACTGATCGGAGAGGGCGGTCCGAAGCGCGCCCGCACCGTAAAGTTGGTGTCGCGCACGCCCACGGCGATGGCTTGGCGGAAGATGTTCGTGGGCACGAAAAACAGGTTCGAGATCGATCCATCCGCGTTGGTCAGGACCAGACTTGTCGCGCCCACCACGCCGGTGTTCCCGAAGGCCGTGAAGTAGCTGCCCGAGACGGCGGTACTGAAGGAGGCAAAGCCCTCGATCCACCCGCCCGGTGAATCCGTCAATACCCGGTGGGTGGGAGCCACGGCAATGAGGTCGCTCCCCGCAAACCGGAAGATGTTCATCGTATTGATGGGGCCGGGTATGGGTATCTCCTGGATGCCCGCGCCCCAGTACTGATCGTAAATCGCGTTGTCGGGATAGAAGGCGTCCGGAGTAGGTTCGCTGTCGGTCAACTCGACGTAAACGTTCGCGAGGAGCGATCCCCGAATCGACTCCACTTCGAGTCCGCCGCGGGTGAGGTTGACGTTCTGCCCCTCGAGCCGCAGGGTGCCGTTGTTCCCCACACTCATGTAGCCGGCATTGACGAGGTTCGTCGCCCGCACATGCATCATCGTCTGGAAGAACAGGTTGCTATACCCCTGGTACTGGTTGAAGTTCGCGTCCAATCCGCTAATCAGACCCGGGCCTTCGTTGATGAAGTTGTAGGCCGGGCGGCGAAACCCCAGGTCGTCAGTGTAATCGAAGCGGAAACCCGGCGAAGCCAGCATCGTGCCGCGATTCGTGAAGAAACGCGTGTTCTGGAAGTCGTAGGACAACGGCGACACCACCGTGAACGTACCCAGGTTCAGGAAGGCCGTAGCATTGATCTGCGGCGGGTTGGTGGTCTGGGTGTTGCCCGGGTTGACGAAGATCGGCGGAACTTCCGTGACCCAAATCGCGCCCGGTCGCGCTGCCCAAGTGCCACTGACCGGGAACGAGGGCAGGGGCCGCGCGTACGCAGAAGAGCCTCGGTTCTCGTAGATGGCATCCGGGGTCGAGGCCGCCCAACCCCCGGCACTGACACACCCCAGGACAATCAGGAACTTCAAAAACGACTTCATAGCGTGGTCTTCATGTCGGCCTGCGCGGGGGGTCAAGGGCTCGTGCTGCCATCGAAAGAAGCACCCGCCCCCCCCGTGCCAGTCCCGGTCGTGGTGCCCGTCGTGGTGGTGGTGAGGATGGGCGGCACCAGCCAGGGGTTTTGGGTCGAATCGCGGATCGCTCCCTCGAGGATCAACCGCTCGAGCGTCTGGATGCTCGCCCCCTGCGGATAGACGATCGGCTCGGTGGGCGTCCCGTCGTACGTGCCCCACCAGATATTCGGCAACCCGTCCACCTCCCCGCCATCACCGATATTCAGCAGGTACTGACCGACTTTGGAAAAGGTCATAACCAGAGGCACATCCACCAACCCCGGCCCGCCGAGCGTGGTCGTGCCGTTTAGGGGATCCAAATTGACCCAGGGGATCGTCCGCAGAAAAAGGAACTGATCGCCGTCCGGCGTGGGGCCAAGGTCGGCGGCTGTGAAGAGAATGTCAGGCTGCGCAAGCGTCCTCTCGAGTTGCTGGCTGCGCAGCGCGAAGTTCGTGATGTACCGATCCACAAACCGGTTGGTGATCACCGTCCAGTTGCCAAGCAACGAGTCATAGTTGGCTCGCACAAACGTGATCTTGTCCACCCCGGGCCGCAGGGCCACATTCACCGCCAGGTTCGTCGCACCGATCACATTCGTGCCGCCGCCCGGATCGCCCCACCCCCCACCACTCCCGCCGCCCGAACCACCGGGCCCGATGATGTAGTTGCCGCTCGACGCCGCCACTGGCGCCAGCACGGCGTTGGTAGCGATCGACTCGATGTTGTAGTTGTCCGGCCGATACATGTAGCGCAGACCCGCGACGTCGTCCCGGGTCAGGCCGGTGTAGAAGAGCCCCGGGCTAATGCTGGCGAAATAGCCGGAAGCGGCCACGGTGCCTGCATTGATGTTGAAACCTGCCACCGAGCTGACGCTGGGCTGGCTGGGATCCACCTCGAACTCGACCGCCTCATACACCGGGTCGGTGTAGGTCTGGAGGATCAGATAAGTGTAGAGCGTGCCGTTGACATACGAACTCGGCTCCCAAGTCACCGGGTCGAAATTGCGCTTGATCACCGAGTAGAAGGGGATGTCCCCAATCACCACGCGGGAGCGCAGTGTCCACACGTACCGTTCCGGCGGCGCCAAACCCAAAAACTCCAGCATCACGGCCGTCACGTAAGAGCGCAGGTCGTACAGGTACAGCGCGGATGCGCGATGGTTGATGCGGCGCGTATCCAGCGGGTACTCGGACAATCCCGCGCTCATCTTCGAGAACTCAGGCAGGTCGTTGAACGTCTGCAGAGCCTTCTCGATCTCCTCCACGCCTTTGGTCCCGAAGTAGTTCAGGAATGACTCGTCAAAGCCATAGGTGAGCATCGGCAGGTTCAACCGGTACTCCTCTCCCAGGTTCATAGGGCCGCCCAAGTCGCTCCCCAACTGGTACCCCAGTTCGACAGTCTGCCAAGTGTCGAACGCGCCCATGAGCGAGAAAGTGCGCCCCGTGGGCAAGGCGACTGCCAGCGCGATCAGCAGCAGAACTCGAGCAAGTAGAGAGCGCATAAAATTACCGAACACGGATGACACGATAATACGCCGTGGAGCCGTTCCCGGCGATCACGGAGGAGGCCAAATTGCCCGGCGCGAACGCCGGACCCGCCGCATCGCTCCAATTCGCCAAATCACCGGAAATCTGGAGCTGATAGATGGAGCCGGCCACCGCATTCCATTGGAGCAGGAGACCCGCCGCCGTGGGCTGGATGCTGATCCGCAAAGCGCTGGCAGGGTCCGTGGGATCTGTGCCCGCGAGAAACTCGGCCAGGTTCGAAGCACCGTCCCCGTCCGAGTCCGTCTGTGCGGGCGGCCAAGCCTTCGCGTCCGGCCCCCAATACGTCGTCTGCCAGTCGTCCGGCAGGCCGTCGTGGTTCCGGTCCCGTCCCCACGTCCGCGCCGTCACGGGCTCCGAGAGGGGCGATACCCGGCCGTCTGCCAACTCGTAGGCCAGGCGCACCGAGTGGGTGCTCGCCGGGTCCAGATCGGACAGGACGTGGAAGCTCCCGGTCGTCACCACCGGCGTGGCCGATCCGTCCACATAGACCCGGTACCCCGCAACATCCGTGTACCCGGCCAACGGCGCCCAGCTCACCATCAGGGAGTAGGAATCCAGCGCCGAGAGCACAGGCGCCGGCGGCGGATGGATGGCCTGCTCACCCGAATACCGTTGTCCCAGGATCTCGAAGCTCGCGCTGCCACCCAGGAAACCCGCCCAGGCCACCAGAAAGCGTCCCGCACCGTCGGAAGCCACGGCGGGCTGGATTTGCTGGCTGGCGGTCGCCGTGGGAATCAGGAACTCATCACCGGCCGCGCCGTTCTCCGACAGCAACCGCCCATAGACACCTTCCCGCGAGCCGTCCTGCCACAGACTGGTCCACACCACGAGCCGGGAGCCGCCCAACGCCGCGACGCGCGGCGCGAACTGGTTGTGCGGTTCGTAGACGTTCAGCCGGGGCTGAGCCGGGGCGGACTGGCCGTTCGCGTCAAACTTGCCCACCACCACGTCCCACATGTTCGTGAGATTGGCGAGGGCGCGCTCGCTCCAGACGGCCACAAAACCGCCGCCCCAACCCGGTGCCAGGTCCGGAGTGGCGCAGACGTTTGGGGTGGCGTTCAACCGGAACTCGCCCGCCACCGGAGCCGCCGCGGCGTCGTAAAGCCGCGCATAGATGTCCACGCTGTTCTCGAAGCGCTGCTGCTCGCTCACCCAGGCCACCACAAATCGCCCATCCTCCAGGGCGCTGATGGCAGGCGTCCTCTGGTTGAAGGCCACAAACTGGTTCACCTGGAATTCCGAACCCAGCTTCTCCCCGGCTGGGGAAAGCCGCTGGCCGAACACCCCCTGCATGTGCCCGTCCTGCTCGAGACTGCTCCACACCACCACGACCGATCCATCGGCCAACCGCGTCACGGCCGGATCCATCTGCTGCCCCGCGACGTGGGAATTCACCCGCACGTCACCGGTCGCAAAGGTGCCGGCCGGGCTGAGGAACCTCGCCCAGATGTCCTGTTGGCCCAGCTTCCCGCCCTGCCAGACGACCACGGCGCCACCGCCGTCCAGCATTTGCACGACCGGATTCTCCTGGTCACCGGCCACCTGTTCGTTGACGCGGAACAGCCGGGTGGGAATCGGTGAGAGCGAACCATTCACCTGCACAGCCCCAATGCCAAAACCGTCGCCGTCGATGCCGTTGTCCTGCCAGACGACGTACCCCCCCTGGGGCGTCAGGCTGAGACGCGGCGCGGTCTGGTCCCCCGGGAGCAGCCGGCTCAGAGCATACTCGCCTCCCTCCCGCGAGACCGCAGGCTCGGCGGCGGCGAGCGCCACGGTGCCCGCCACCCCGAGGGCCAGGGCCAGGGCTCCACCGGCGCCCGGGCACCGGGCGGTTGGCGTGAGGCGCTGTATGAGCGCCGGGGACGGTTGGCTATGCATTCTTCCGCGCATGTAAGGAAACGCTCAGGTTCATCATCGTGCGCCGGCCTGCTCGCCCGGCGCGGGTCGCTCACCGTCGTCCGTTGCTCTTCCGTGATTCAATAGCAAACCTCTTGCCATGAATCCTCGCCGGGACACGTTCAGAGCGGGCCCACGGCTCACTGGGGCGGCACGAAATTCGCCGACTGGGCCGGCAGCTTGTTGGGGTCGTAAGGCAGGTGGTCGTCGTCGTGGACCCGATTGCCCGCAGGATCCACAATCGTCGGTGTGACAAAGATGACCAGGTTCTTCTTCGAACTGGACTTCGCCTCGCTGCGGAACAACCGCCCCAGCAGCGGCAGGTCGCCCAGCACCGGCACCTTGTCTTTCCGCTTGGAAACCGCCTCGGAAATCAGACCGCCCAGCACCACCGTCTGGCCATCCCACACAATCGAGCTAGTCACCACCTGGCGAATCCGGAAGCGCGGCAACGGCACCGGCGCCGCCAGACTCCCCACCACCGCCCGGAACTGACCCGGATCGTCGTAACCCAGAAACTCCGTCACCGTCGGCAGCAGGTTCAGCTCGATCGTGTACCCGTCCGAGGACACGTGCGGGATCACGTCGAGGGTCGGCCCCACGGGAACCGGCACCGTCGTCGGCTGAATGACCGGGGTGGCCGCCGCCTGGTTGACGACCTGCGCCAGCGCCGTCGGCCCGCTCCAGGCCAGAATCGCGCCGCCGGTCGCGAGCAGTATGCGAACTCGAGTATTCATGATCGAAGGGTTCTAAACGAATTCCAAAACCTGGCTATTGCACCACCCCGACTCCCGTGACACCGCCGCCGCCGGTCACACCACCCACGCCACCGACGCCCGTCGTCGTGCCCCCGCCAATGCCACCGGCCTGGTTGAAGGTGATGACGGTCTGCAGGTCGATGATCTGGATTTGCGCCTGGCGCCCGCTCACCGTGGTGACCTTCGGCGCCGAAAGCACATCCACCCCGCCCCGTTGTTCGAGGGCGCGGATCACCACCCGGAACTGCGGGTCGGTCATGATGCCGGTCACGGTCGCCAGACTGGGGATGGCAGTGCCGCCGATCTCCGTGCCCCGCAACCCGCCCGTCAGCAGTTGGTCTGTGGTGGGATTGGCCGCCACCGCCGGCACCCCGAAGTTCCCGGGGAACACGCCGTAAGGATTGGCTCCCGACGGTGCTCCGGCATACGAGGGTGCTGTGCCTCCCGAGAAACCGATCCGCCCGTTCGCCGTGTTCACGTTGCCCAGATACCAGTCGAAGCCCAGTGCCTTCGCGTCGTCCTGACCGATCTCCACGAACTTGACCTCAATCGTGACCTGGTCCGGTGTGAAGTTCAGCGCCTGGATGGCCTGCTCGATGATGTCGAGATCCTGCAAGGTCGCCCGCACCAGCAGAATGCCCGTACGGTCGTTGAAGAACACGGCTTTGCCGGCAGCGTTCTGGAAGCCGCCTCCGACGGTTGCACCCCCGAAGCCACCGCCGCCACCCAGACCGCCCGCGCCGCCTTGGAGGAGATTCGCGCCGCCCAGATCCACGCCGGCCGCGGTGAAGTAGGCGCGCACCAAGTCGTTCACATAGGACATGAGCGTCGAACCGGCCACGCCGCTAGGACTACCGCCACTGCCCAGCCCACCGCCACCGCCGAAGCCACCCCCGCCCTGTCCCCCGAACCCGCCGCCGCCGCCGCCAAAGCCACCCCCGCCGCCGCCGAAGCCACCCCCACCCTGTCCTCCGAACCCGCCGCCGCCGCCGAATCCACCGCCCCCGCCCCCGAAGCCACCGCCACCACCGCCCAACCCGCCGCCACCGCCCAACCCGCCACCACCGCCAATGCCGCCACCGCCCAGGACGCTGGAGTAGTCAATGGCATACACGCCTTCCAAGCCCTGCACGAAGGTATTCGGGTTGACGCGGAAGGTCCGGGTGAAAAGCTGTTCGGCCTCGATCGTCTTCTTGCTGAACACAATCGCGTACTCCTCAACCGAGAACTTGATCTGCCGCTCCGCCACCTTGACGATGGCATCCAACACATCCGCCAGGCGCACATCGCGCAGCGCGGGCTCGATCTTGATCAGCACCTCGCTCAACTCAAACTGCTCCTGCTGCTGCGTCGTGAACGTCGGTTGGCCCGTGAACGGATCCACCGCGCCGGGTCCCCCCGGAAACGCCCCGGGACCGAATCCCGTCGTGGAAGGCGCCACCCCGCCATCAATGTTGGGGGCAATGATGAAGTTGATGCCGCGGCGATCGGGATCCCGCAAACGGGTCTCCTCGTCCAGGTAGTTCACCACCTCGCTGAGGGGCAGGTTCGGGAACTCCACCTTGTCCAGACGGATCTTCTCGAGTTTCGAGTAGATCATCCGCCGTCCCGGACCCGTGTTCACCGTGTTCGTGCGCGCAAAGGGATTGGCGGAAGGCAGCTTCTCGCGGGCCACCGGCGGGTTCCAGGCTTCCTCGACCTCGACAATTTTGTCCCGGGCCATGATCTCTCGCTTCACGGCGTCCTGGGCATAGCGCGACTCCTGGACGAGCGTCAGGTAATAGCCGGCCGCGCGGTTGTTGGGATCCAGCTTGGCGGCCTCGCGGAGCTTGGCCTCGGCCTGATCGAGTTTGCCCATCTCATAGAGCAGCTTGCCATCCTGCACGAGCGTCCCGGCGTCGGTCTTCTGCTTCGCGGCCTCCGGCAGCAGGGCGACGATCTCCTTGCTGGGGCGCATGCCCTCGAGTTCCTTGAGCGCGGCGTCCACCTTCACCTTGAGCGCCTGGGCATCGGGGTTGCGCGGGTTGATGCGCAGGACCCGGGCGACCTGGCGACTGGCCTCCTCGTAGTCCGCGCTGGCGTAGGAGCGGCGGGCGAGGATCAGGTAGGTGTCGGAAAACCCGGCCACGGTGGCTTGTCGTTCCTTCTCGATGCTGGCATCCCCGATCCGCTGGACGAGGATCCACGCCTCTTCATAGAGCCGGGCGGCCAGCGCCAGATCGCCCTTGGTCCGCGCCGCCTGCGCATCCTGCAGGGTTTTGCGGAGCGAGATCGTCATGTCCTGACGCCGGACGGCTTCCTCCGCCGCGATCTGAGCCGCGCTGGCCTGCGCCTGCACCGAGGGCACGGCCACCAACAAGACCGCCGCGGCGGCGGCGGTGAAGACGAAACGAATCATGGGGCTTGGTTTTCTCGAAACGGAAGACATAAAGCAATGCAGATTACGGCGCGGACTTGAGTGGCACCACGGTGCGGCGTTTGGTCTTGTCGTCCTCGATTGTAACGTCGGTCTCACTCACGGCAACGATATTGTAGGTCGTGCCGCCGACCGTGATCTTGCTGCCCTTCTTTTGCCGCGGAAAACTGCGCGTTTCGCGCTCGTGCCGCAGGTCCGCCGCGTACCCGGCCACCTCGCTGTGGCCCTGCTCTTTGGTCACCGTGACCACCTGCCGGGAGTCGGTCAGCTCGAGCCGGAACTGCTCGGGATCCTCCTTAGGACCTATGATCTCCTTGATGAGAAATCCCTCTGGCCTTGCGCCCGGTCCCTGGATGACGATCCGGCCCCGTTCGAGCGCGCGGTTCGTCGAGCTCTCGTCTTTGATGTAAAAGCGGTAGCGCTGCTGCGACCCGCCGCCCGTGGACAGGCCCTGGTAGTCAATCTGCAGCATCAACGGGCTGATCTTGGTCACCAGCAGCCCCTCGATCCCCGCCGGCGGCGGCGGCACCACTTCCCCGCTGGGCAGCTTCCGCCAGGTGCCCGCCGGGTTGAACAGGCCGTGGACGCCGGTGCCAAAACCGAACCGGATCTCGCGGTTCAGGCGGGCGACCACGATCTCGTTCGTGGACAGGCTCAGATCGGGGATGGGATCGACGCGACCCCGTTCAATCCCGCTGGTCCCCTCATCGAGGCGGGAGCGGACGTTGGCGACCTCGAACGGCAGGTATCCGGCCACCACGGCCAAGAGCAGGAGGACCACCCCCAAGATGACCTTCTCGTAGTGATTCTTCAGCAATTCCATGCGTCAGTTGGTTCCCGCGGTTCCGTTGGCGGCGGTTGGATCGTCCCCCGCGGCGTCGCCAGGGGCTTCCCCCGGGACGGCACCAGGTCCGCGAACAGGACGTCCTCCCCGGCCGGCCGGGGCTTCCTCGGGACTGCGCAGCCGGACCACGTCGATCCAGGCTGTGACGCGGAAGGGCTTTTCACCCACGATGCGGGTCGGGTCGGTGGGCGCTTGGGAAGGGTCGGTCAGATCGGTCGGCGGGGGCATCATCATGCGGCCCATGCCCGGCCGCATGCCGTAGCGCATCATCATCATCATGCGGGGGTCCATCCGCGGCATGTTCATATCGCCTCCCCCACCCGCGTTCGGGTCGTACATGTCGAAGGTGTTCGTCTCGCCCGTGTCGATCGTGAGGTTCTTCACCAAGAAGTTGTGTGGGCTGCGGGCCAAGCCTTCGAGGACGGGCTGCAGCTCGCTGCTGAAGCACCGGAAGGTGAACTCATACGGCATCACGATGGCCAGCTCGTTCGTCGTGGGCTTGCGCGTCCAGTACTCCGTGCTGCCACCGATCATCATGGACACGGGTGTGTCCTCGTCCGGTACGGACACGCGCCGGATGCGGTCCACCTCGATGACCTTGGCGTCGAACAGCACCTCCGCGATGGCCTGGACCTCCTTCAGGGTCCGCGCCAGGGGGACGATGGTGCTGGCCTTGATGGCGGCCAGCGATTTCTGAACCGAGAAGGTGAACGCGAAGTTGTCGGGAAGCTTGGTCCCGGAATTGCGGGCGGTGCGCTGCAGGTCCTCCAGGGTCTCGTCGAGCAGGAGGCGGAAGGAGCCGCTATCCAGGTTGGTGGGATAGGGCACGTTCACGAACAGGCTGCGCGCCTTCTCGGCGAACTCCCGCAACCGTTGCTCCTGCTCCCGGGCCGCCGCGATGTTGTCGACCTTGCCCCGGCCGGGGTTGGGCCGGAGGTTGATCAGTCCCTGGAGTTTGGATTCCTGCTCCTCGAGCTGGGCCGAGTGGGTGGTCGAGAGGGTGTACTTCGAGTAGAGATAGTAGCCGGCGAGCCCGAGCAGCACCAACGCCACCACCCCGCTGATGACCAGCCCGAGGTTCTTCTTGATCCAGTCCATAGTTACAGCTTGATGGGCTTGGCGAGCTTCAGCAGCACGTCGAACCGGAAGGTGTTGGTGCCCTCATCTGGCCGCACTTCTCCCGAGAGCTGCGTGCCGTTGGTCCCGGAGAGGAACAGGGGACTCCGCAGGAGGGCGTCGCGGAGGTTGATCTGCAGTTGGGTGTCGACGGCTGGCCGGACCCGGGCCCAACTGATGGCCCGACAGGTCACCTTGATCGAGGACACCTCGTTCGTGTTGCGCGTCTGGCTGGGCGCGGAGGAAACGGCGTAGGGATCGGCGGGGGCGTCCGTCGAACCATCGGACGCGGTGTCGTCGGTCGCCGCGGCGTCCGCGTCCGGCTCGGACTGGACGATCTTCATGCCCTTGGGAATCAGTCCATAGCGCATCATCATGCGGATGTCCATCATCGGCCGCGGGGAGGACTCCTGCGTCTGCTCCTCCTCGGGGAGCGCCTGCAGGTTGTCGGCGAACATGCGCTCGACCCAGACCGCCGTCGGCATGCCGGGCTGGCTCGTGTTGCGCTCCGCCTCGACCAGCGCGTCCCGCAGGGCGGTCAGCAGGTCGGCCCACGCAAACCGGGTGTCGAGCCATTCCGTGTATTGATCGACGGTGCGCTGGATCTCGTTCCGCTTGTTCATCGCCTCGCGAAACGACCGCGCCCGCATATCCAACTGCGTGACCTTGGGGTCGCGTTTCTTGAACTCCTCCTGCTTGGCGTAGGCAACCCGGTCAAAGAAGAGTCCGAGGGCGAAGATGGACGCGACCAAGCTGATGGCGGCGGCGATGAAATACGGTTTCTTCTGGTTCAGTTGCTGCCGCTTGAGGATGGCCTTCGGGATCAGGTTCAGCTCGACGGGGCAGCGGGTGGGGTTGCGGAGGCCCAGGCCAACGACCTCGCCGAAGGCGTGGGCCACCTTGGCGAGTTCCTCGATGTTGACCGAGGGATCGATCTCGACGTTCCGGAAGGGGTTGAAGTAGTCGACGGAGACGTTGAGTTTCTCGGCGAAGAACTGGGCGGTATAGGCCATGATCGAGGCGCCCCCGGCCAGGAACACCCGCTGGGGCGCCGCCCCCCCCTGCTGGCTCCGATAGAACTGGATGGTCTGGTTGACCTGGATGTGCAGCCGGGTCATCACCTGCCGGGCAATCTTCGAGATGGCGGCCTGCCGGGGGTTGTCCGGTTCCTCGTAAGCACCCCCCAGGCTCACGAAGCCCTCGGCGATCTTGATCTTCTCCGCCTCGCTGAACGGGAGCTTGGATTCGGCGGCGAATTCCTGGGTGATCGAGTTGGCCCCGATGTTGATCGTGCGGCAGTAAATCTTGTTCTTCTCGAAGAACAGGACGTTGCTGGTCTTGGCCCCAATATCCAGGAGCATCGAGCAGCCCTCCTGGTCGCCATAGTTGTAGCGGAAGGCGTTGGCCAGGGCGGCCGGCGCCACGTCCACCACGTCCAACCGCAACCCCTGGCTCTCGGCCGACTTGAACATGCCCTCGACCAGGGTGGTTTTGATGGCCACCAGCAGGACTTCCATCTCGCCGGAGGGCAGGTTGCCCAGGATCTGATAGTCCCAGACGACCTCATCCAGGGGGAAGGGGACGTTCTGCTGGGCCTCGTACTGGATGATCTGGGTCGCCTTCGAGGCGTCCACCGGGGGCAGCTTGATGAACTTCGAAAAGGCCTGGAACCCAGGCGCGCAGACATTGCAGTTCTTCGCGCTGAAGGTCTTGCCCCCCATCAGCTCCTGCAAACCCCGGAGCAGCACCCCTTCGCGCGCTGCGTCCTGTCCTCCGGCCAGGCCCAGCGGCTTGACGGCATAACGCAGCAACCGCAGGGCACCGGCTTCCGTGGCGTCAAACTCCGCCAGCTTCAGCGTCCCGGCGCCGAAGTCGATGCATAGAAAGGATTTCGACGTGTTCAGCATTGCTTCAACCCGCTCTGCTTGGTGCCGGATTCGCCATCAGCCTACCACGGCCCCAGGCAAGGGCGAGAATTCTGTTGCTGGTTACTGGAAATGAATCCGACGGTCAAACAGAAAAGTCTCCTGAATAGGTTCATTCAGTTGCCGCATCCACGGCGCCGTCCAGACTTTTCCGGAACCAGGCAACGGTTCTTTTCAAACCTTCCGCCAACGAGACTTCAGGTTCCCATCTAAGCAGTTTCCGTGCTCGCGCAATGTCCGGCTGCCGCTGACGCGGGTCGTCCTGCGGCAGGGGCCGGAACACGATCCGGCTCCGCGAACCCGTCACCCGCAGCACCTCCCGCGCAAACTCCAGCACCGTCATCTCCACCGGGTTACCCAGGTTCGTGGGCCAGGTTGACCCGCTCATCATCAGCCGGTAGATCCCCTCGATCAAATCCGTGCAGTAACAGAAACTACGCGTCTGCTTGCCTTCCCCATACACCGTCAGAGGTCGACCCCGCAACGCCGCGGACAGGAACGAGGGCACCACCCGGCCGTCCTGCATCCGCATCCGCGGTCCGTAGGTGTTGAAAATGCGGGCGATGCGAACGGGCAGGCGGTGCTCGCGCCAATAGGCCAGCGCCAACGCCTCGGCGAAGCGCTTGGCTTCATCGTAGCAGCCCCGGGGTCCGACCGCGTTGACGTGCCCCCAGTAGCTTTCCGGCTGGGGGTGCACCTGTGGGTCCCCGTACACCTCCGAGGTCGAGGCCAGCAGGAATCGGGCCCCCTTGTGCTTGGCCAGGCCCAGGGCCTTGTGCGTGCCCAGCGAACCGACTTTCAGCGTCTGGATCGGCAACTCGAGGTAGTCCACGGGACTTGCCGGGGACGCGAAGTGCCAGACGTAATCCACCGGACCGGGGAGGTACAGGTACTCAGTGACGTCCTGGTGGATGAAGCGGAAGTCCGCCTGGCCGGCGTGATGTGCCAGGTTGTCCGTGTTCCCGGTGACAAGGTTGTCCAGCACGATCACCCGGTGACCCCGCTCCAGGAGCAGATCCACCAGGTGCGATCCCAGGAACCCCGCCCCTCCCGTGACCACCGACACCGGCAATCGGGACGTCCGGGTTCGGCGGCGAGCAGGGGGAGCGGCAGGCATAAGAGAGGGATTCACCCGGTCAGGCACGCGTCATTTGGCTCCCGTGCCCGCCAGCACCACCGGCACGGTGCGCAGCAGGATGCTCAGGTCCAGCCAGAGGGACCAGTTGTCGATGTAGTGCAGGTCCAATTTGACCCATTCCCGCAAGTCTTTGACTTGGTTGCGACCGGAGATCTGCCACAGGCAGGTCAATCCCGGCTTGACGCTCAGGCGCCGCCGGTGGGCGGGGTCATCGAACCGCTGCACCTCGTGCACCGGCAGCGGGCGCGGCCCCACCAGGCTCATGTCGCCGGCGAGGACATTGAACAACTGGGGTAGTTCATCAATGCTGTATTTCCGCAGAAACCGCCCCAGCGGCGTGATGCGCGGGTCCCGGGTCACCTTGAACACCGGCCCGCTCATCTCGTTCAGCGCCTCGAGCTCATGCCGCAGTTGCTCGGCATCGCTCACCATCGAGCGGAACTTCAGCATCGTGAACGGATGCCCGTTCAGGCCGCTCCGCTGCTGGCGGAACAGCACCGGCCCGGGCGACGTCAGGCGGATGGCAGCAGCCACCGTCAGGAGGACGGGCGAGAACAGCACCAGAAGCACCAGCGCCCCCAGAAAATCGATGGCCTGCTTGGCGAACAAGGGCCACGCACTGGTCGGCACCGACCGGAAGACCAGCACCGGCCGGCCCAGAAACAGCGCGATCGATGTCTTGGAGATCTGCGGCTTGAAGAAATCCGCCAGCAGCCACACCTCGACGCCTTCGCGCTCGCACACGGCGATCGCCTGCTCGATCTGCCCGAAGAGCGTGTGCTGCGCGGCCAGCAACACCCCGTTGGGCGAATGCTGGTGCATCAGGTCGACCAACCGCTCCACCGGCGCCGTGTTCAGGTCCAGCCGGGCCACCACCTCAAACCCTCCGCCGGCGTCCTCCTCCATGTCCTCCGCCAACTGCTCCGTCTCCTGCGGCGGACCCGCCAGGATGATCCGCGGCTTGGCCTTGGCATCCCCCACCCGGCTCCGCCGCCAGCGCAGCAGCATCTCCTCCTTCACCAGCACCAGCCCGAAGCTGATCAGCCCGAAAAAGACCAGCACCGATCGCGCAATCAACTGCGTCTCGCGGAAGAACCAGAGCAACAGGATCAGCCCCACCACCAGCGCCACACACGCCCGGAGCAAACTCCACGCGGTCTGCACCCGCATCGGGATCCAGGGCCGCCGGTAAAACCCGCACATCCGCAGCGTCAACGGCGCCAACGGCAGGATCAACAGCAGCAGCCACTCGTACTCCGCCCATTCATAGATCTCGCGCGCGCCCCCGAAGATCTCGAACTGCCAACGCGTCCGGACCGCGTGCGCCAGGTAGAAGCTCAACATGAACAACCCGGCGTCCACGATCATCTGAATCCGTTGCCGGACTTCTCGGCGTTGACGCAGCATGTGCCGTTACGTAATGACTTAATGCCTTCCGCGCATGGTGGCAGTGCCTACCCCACGCCAGCAATCTTGAATTCGCGGTTCTCCTCACCGCCGCCCGTCGCCCGCCGTCACCGGCACGGTGGGCTGCCCGGTCGTGACCTGAAACTCCGGCACGGCCGCGGCGAGGAACTTCTCGACACGTTCCGTCGCCTCCGCTTCCCGCCCGAGGGGGCACTCGGCAAACACACTCAGGTAGGCCCAGCGCGGCAACACGCCCCGCTGGAGGAGGTCCCAGGTGATCCATCCCATGCGCCCCCAGTGGCTGGCCGTAATCCGGTCCCCGGAGACGAACCAGTAGAGGTACACCCCTTCCAGCGTCGCGTGCCCTCCACCGGGCAACGGCGCCAGCCGTCGGGTCACGAACTTCCCGAGGGGCAACTCGTAAGGCTCGGGCCGGTCCATCGACAGCGTCCGGGTTTCCTTCGCCACGATCTGCCAGCCCTGGGCCGGCAGACAGAACTCCGGCTTGTGGATGCTCGTGCGGTCGGTTCCCATCAACACCACCCCGACGAGGATCTTGAACCCGTCCGGCGCCTCGTACAGGCGCCGCGCCAGGCTGGTGTCCTGGGGCAACATCTCAAGCTCCTGGGCGTCGGGATCGATGGCCTTGGAGTCGTAGTCGAGCACGCGCTCGGGCAGCGGAATGTCCAGCCGCAGGTCGGTCGTCCGCGGGCTCCATTTCACCCCGGGCTCACCCAGCCGCTGGATCGCCTTGAGGTGGAGTAACACGGCGGCCCCCGCCGCCATGAGGGTCAGGGCCGACGCCGCGACGAGCAGGTGGGGTAACTTCATGCCGGGTCCCTCATGCGGTGCGCGGGCTCAACCCGTTCGGCACGCTCGGTTCCGCAGGCTCGCGCAGCCAGTGCCCCACCGCGAGCAGCGCCGCCATCGCCAGGCCGAACGTCACGAACCCGAACCACTCGTGCACGAAATCCCCCGCGCCGCGGCCGAAAGCCTCCGCGGCCACAATGATGCTGGTCAGGCGGATGACATTCCCCACCAGCGCCAGCGGCAGCGCCAGCGAGAAGATGAGCAGGCGCTTCCAGTTGCGCGTGAAGGTAATGCACCCATACACCGAGGTGAGCAGCAGCAGGGTGATCAGGCTGTTGATGCCGCTGCACGCCGCCGCCACCTCGTTCTGGTAGGTCCCGCGCGGATCCATCAACTGGACCCCCTCGCGCAGGACCGGAATACCCAGGCCATGCCGGACCAGTCCCACGGTGATGTCCGTCGACACATGCCGCAGCGGCACCGTCAGGGCATCCGTGTGCCCCGTCAGCGGCACCGAGAACACGAACAGAACGAACGGGAAAATGATCTCGCGCGCGAACCGCCAGCCCCAGACCGTCGCCGTCAACGCATACACCCCGCCGAAGAATGCGACCACCGACACCTTGGGTTGCTGGACCACGTAGCCCAGGATGTGCAGCACGACCGCCGCCGCCAGGCCCAACAGCCCGGGCCACCACACGGCCTTCGGCAGGTTCAGCCACCGTTCGCGCTTCCACCACATCAGCCCCAGCACCAGCAACGGGATCAAGTTCCCATGCCCGTCTTCGGAGCCCGGCGCGTTGTACGCCATGTTCAACCACCCGAACAGCGACGGCGTGTCGATGTAGCCGAAGGTCGAGTTGCCGACGAAATGGAACAGGAGCATCCAAGCGCCCAACAGGCCGAAGAACAGGCCTTTGTCCGGCAGGGCGCGCCACACCCCCGGCAGTTCTTCCCGAATGCCGTCCAACACCGTGCCGTTCTGGTTCGCTGTTTCCGCCATACGCGCGCCCCGCATCTCAACGGGAGCCCGCCCTAAAGACAACTGAAAAGCCGCGCGTATTTCCCGTGTTTCGCGGTTCCCTCTTGGGCCAGAACCCCACTAAGCTCCGTCCCGGCCCCGCGCGCCCCGAACCACCATGGGCTTGAAGCTCAACCTCGGCTGCGGGCAGAAGTACCTGCCCGGTTACGTCAACTGCGACGTGCTCCCGCATGTCCGCGCCGACCGGCACTTCGATCTCGACCGCGTCCCCTATCCGTTTCCGGCCGACTCGGTCGAGGAGGTGCTCCTGGACAATGTGCTCGAGCACCTCGAGGACGTCGGGCGCGTGCTGGGTGAGATCCATCGTCTCCTGCAACCGGGCGGACGCGTGCGGATCTTCGTGCCGTACGCCAAGAGCGACTGGGCCTTCCAGGATCCCACCCACCGCCACTTCTTCACCGAGCAGACCATGCACTACTTCTGCGAGGGCTGGCCGTACAGTTACTACGTGCCGTTCCGCTTCCGGCTGATCGAGGCCCGCCTCTTCGGCGACGCGCGCAACCTGCGCCAGAGACTGCGCAACCTGATCCCCTTCAAGTCCGTGCTGCGCTATTTCCTTTTCAACCTCTACGACGGCGTCTATTTCGAGCTCGAAAAGCCCACCCCCGCGGCCGGTTCCGCTCCCTCGCCATGAAGCCCAAGCCCCACCAGGTCCCCTCCCCTCCTGCCGCCGCCCGCGCCTGGCCGGGCATCGTACTCGCCCTGCTGGCCGTGCTCCTGGTCTGCTTTCACCGCAGCTTCCAACCCGGTCAAATCCTCTTCTCGAGCGACGGCCCGCTCGGCGCCAACGCCGCGGCCTGCTCCGCCCTCCCCGCCGGCTTCTTCGGCATGTGGCAGGACCTGAACTGGGTCGGGGGCTACAGTGGGAGCGCCTTTCCGAGCACCACCTTCCTGCTGCTCTGGCTGCTCGGCCCGCTGTTGTTCGCCAAGTTCTACGCCCCCCTGACCCTCGGCCTCCTCGGCCTCTGCGCCTGGCTCTTCTTCCGCCAACTGGGTTTCCGCCCGGTCGTCTGCCTCCTCGGCGGTCTGGCCGCCGCGCTCAACACCGATTTCTTTTCCTACGCCTGCTGGGGATTGGGCATGCACACCCTCAGCATCGCCGGGACGTTCCTGGCCCTCGCCGCCCTGGTCACCCCCACTCCCCGACACGCCTGGCTCAAGGCGCTCCTGGCCGGCGCGTGCGTCGGTCTCGGGGTGATGGAAGGGTACGACAGCGGCGCCATTCTCAGCCTGTACGTCGCCGCCTTCGTCGTGTTCTCGTGGTGGGGACAACCCGGGCCCGCGGGGCAGCGGCTCGGCGCGGGGATCCTCCACACCGCGTTGGTGGCAGGCGCCGCGGCCTTCGTCGCCGCGCAGGCGCTCACCACGCTGATCGGCACCCAGATCCAGGGCGTCGCCGGCATGGAGCAGGACACCCAGACCCGCCAGCAACGCTGGGACGAAGCCACCACCTGGAGCCTGCCGAAAATCGAATCCCTCCGCACCGCCATTCCCGGCCTGTTCGGCTACCGCATGTACGCGATGGACGGCAGCGATTACTGGGGTCGGGTGGGAGAAACACCCGGCATGCCCGGCACCCGCCATTCCGGTGCCGGCCACTACGCGGGCGTGCTGGTCGTCCTGCTGGCTTTCTGGGGATTCCTCCAGTCGCTCCGCCCCGCCACAAGTGCCGTCCTGCTCCCGAACGAGCGTCGCGCGGTGTGGTTCTGGACGGCGGCGGCGGCGGTGTCGCTGCTGCTGGCGTGGGGGCGACACGCGCCCTTCTACCAGCTCTTCTACGCCCTGCCCTACGCCTCGACGATCCGGAACCCCGTCAAGTTCCTGCACCCTTTCAGCCTGTCGCTGGTGATCCTCTTCGCTTACGGCGCCGAGGCCTGGTGGCGAAGTCGCGCCCGCACCACCGCCGCGGCGATCGGCTCGGCCTGGGAACGCTTCCAGGCGTGGTGGAGAGACGCGTCGCTCTTCGAGCGTCGCTCGGTCCGTGGCGGGGCCATGCTGCTCGGCGCCGCCGCGCTGGCCTGGCTGGTGTACGCCTCCTCCCGCAGTGAACTCATGGCGCACCTGACCCGCGTCCATGTTCCGGAGCTGGCTCCGGCCATCGCCCGCTTCAGCATCCTCGAGTTCGGCTGGTCCGTGCTCTTCCTCGCCCTGAGCCTCGCCTTCCTGACGCTCGGTCTGGCCGGGTTGCTCGGAGGCGAAAAGGCGCACTGGGCCGGCTGGACGCTCGGCCTGCTGCTGGCCCTCGACCTCGTCCGGGCCAACCAGCCCTGGGTGCAGTACTGGAACTTCGCTGACAAGTACGCCCCCCAAGCCGTGTCCGAACGCCTGCGGGAAAAGGCCCACGAACATCGCCTCGCGATCCTCCCCTTCGAACTCGGTCGTGAACACGCCCTGCTCCAACAGCTCTACCGCGCCGAATGGCTGCAACACGGCTTCCGCTACTACAACATCCAGTCCCTCGATGACGTCCAGGACCCGCGCCCGCCCGCCGACAAAGTCGCCTACCGCACCGCCTTCCTCGGGCGCAACCTCACCGGCCTGCTGCGGCTGTGGGAACTCACGAACACCCGTTATCTCCTCGGACTCAGCGGCCTGGCCGAGGGCCTGAACCAGCAGGCGGACCCCACCCGCAAGCCCTTCCGCGAGGTCCTCCCCTTCGGCCTCGCCCAGGACCGCACCGGAGGCGCCATCCGCGTGGTCACCAATGTGCCCGGCCCCTTCGCCCTGATCGAATTCACCTCCGCGCTGCCCCGCGCCCGGCTCTACACCCACTGGGAGATCCTTGACGATCCCCATTCCCTGGCTCGATTGGCCGACCCCGGCTTTGACCCCGCTCAGACCCTGTTGCTGGCACCCGGAGCCGACGTCCCCGCGCCGCCTGGCGCAACCAATACCGCCGCCAGTCTCGAACCGGTCGAGTTCCTCAGCTACACCCCCAAACACCTGACCCTGCGGGCCCGAACCAGCACGCCGGCAATCCTTCTGCTCAACGACAAGCACGACCCGGGTTGGCGCGTCACTTGGAATGGCAGCCCCCAACCGCTGCTACGCGCGAACTACCTCATGCGCGCCGTGGCGCTGCCGGCGGGAGAGCATACCCTCGAGTTCACTTTCCGCGTCTCCCCCCTCCCGTTCCTCACCAGCCTCGCGGGCCTGTTGTTCGCCGCCGCGTTGCTGGTCGTGCTGCTGAAGCAACGCCACCGTGCGGCCCCGACGCGAGACGACCGAGAATGACCGTCGTCCACCGCCCCGGGCGCGTGGCTGGAAAGGGCCCGGCCGGCCTGTCTCAAACCGAGGCTACGCAAAACGCCGCTTTGCGTGGGATGCGGCTTGGAATCCTGGAGCTTCCCTTGAGCTTTGAACTTTGAGCTTGGAGCTTTTCGCCCACCAAACTCCCCCGCCGCCCCCGTTCACTCCTGCGGGTACAGCAGGATCCGGTCGTGCACCAGCACCACGAGGTCGGTGCGACCGTCGCCGGTGAAGTCCGCAATCAGCGCCTCGCGCGGCTCGGGCAGGACCGCGGTGCGGCCCCGGAAGCTGCGCTCCTCGAACACCTGCCACCGGTTCGCCGGCACCAGCCGGTGCGGCGGCTCGAAAGCCACGATGTCAAGGTGGTTCTTGGCGGTCTCCAGGAACACCAGGTCTTTGCGCCCGTCGTTGTTGAGATCGCCTGACACCACGTCGTGCAGGAAGCCATCCCGGATGGGCGTCTCGTAGTCGTCGAGCTCCTGGAATTCCCAAACCTCCCCGAACAGGGGCAGCCAGGCCACCCCGGTCAATCCAACCAACGCCACGGCATTGGGTCGTTTCCCGCCCAGGGCGAGGGTCTCCACGGCCTGGAAATCGCTCACGGGCAACGCCACATTGCGCACCACCTGCCACACCCCCGCCTCGTCGCGCTGCGTGAAGGTCAACCGCTTCAGCTCGGCATCGAGCAGGAACAACCCGACCACCTTCCCATCCTCCGCCGCGAGGGGCGTCGCGCCGACGATCCGCGAACGCGTCGAAGCCCCGTTGATCTGTTCCTTCACCCGGAAACCCCACGCCGCCCGCGCCGCTCCGCCGGCCGCCGGGGTCTCGATCCCGAGCACCACGGCGCGCAGGAAGTTCCGCTGCGCCATCAACAGCTCGGGCCGTCCATCGCCGTCCACGTCCGCCCGGCTCACCCACGGCTGGTCAGCACTGCCTCCGGGCGGCGCGACGTCCTGTTCCTCGAAGGCGCCATTCTCCGTCTGGCGGAGCACCTTGATCTTCTCATAAGGCACAAGCACCACGAAATCCAGCCGGCCATCCTGATCCAGGTCGTGCGCCACCAGCGCGCTCGGATTCGATTTGAAGGCCGCATTCAACGCCTGGCGCTTCACCTCCCCGTCCGCCCCCCGCCACACCAACTCCCGCGGCCCGCTCTCCGGTTCGACCACCACCGCCAGCACCGGGGCACTGTCCGCCGTCAGCGACCCCACCGCCAAGACCAGCGGCCGCCCTTCGAAGTTGAGCGGCGTCGGAAAGGGCACCCGCCCGTTCGCCTCGTAGCGTGTCACGCCCACGAGCCGCTCATCGGCACTCAGCAGAAAGATCTCGGGCCGTCCGTCGCCGTCCCAGTCGGCCACCGCCAGCTCGGCCACACCCGTGAACGCCGGGAAGGTCCGCGGCGCCCCCAGAGTGCCCTCGGGCTGTTGCAGGAAAAGGCTCAATTGGCCGCCGTCAGGATCCGCCACCAGCAAATCCGCCAGGCCGTCGCCGCTCACGTCCGCCCAGATCGTCCCGCGCCGGCTCTTCGTTGTCCGGCCCAACGGCTGGAGCTGGAATTGCCCCTGCAGGTAGTCGCCCGCCAACCCCTCGGCCGGCGCCAGCCGGAACGTCGAAATCTGCGCTCGCCCCGATTTCTGTGCGATCGTCACGACCTCGGTCTTGCCATCCCCGTCCAGGTCATCCGGCCAATACGACCGGATGGCGGGCAGGGCGAAGTGGATCTCCGGCCCGAGCTGGCCTGCCTGGCTTTGCAGCCGGAACCGGAACGGATTCGCCTGGTCCCAGTTGACGAGCAGCAGGTCCTGCCGGCCATCGCCGTCGATGTCGAGGATCTGGGCTGCCTTGACCGTGCCGCTGTACGGAATCCGCTCCGGCTCCGCCAGCGTGTGATCGGCATCCTGCGCCAGGAAGTACAACGCGGTCTCCCCCACCAACACCAAGTCCGTGCGACCGTCCCCGTTCAGATCCCCCTCGGCCAGCGCGTTCATGTCCAGCAAGCCGTCGTCCAACGACCAGCGCTTGGGCGCGCTCCAGCCCTGCTTCCCCTCGCCGTACTGCACCACCAGCTCCTTGGGCTCGCCGAAGTACGCCAGGTCCGGACGCCCGTCGCTGTTGAGATCGGCCACCACCAGCGAGGCAATGCGCTTCTCGGAGGCCACCGACTCGATACGGAACCGGGCATCGGACGGGAGCTCGTTGAGCCGCAGCTTCACCGGCGGATCCTCGCGGCGATCCGGACGCCCGGACTGGTTCAACAAGAGGTTGATCTTGGAACGGGCGTTGTTCACCACGATCAAGTCCTCCCAGCCATCGCCGTCCAGATCGGCGTGCCGCAGATGGCTGATCAGGTTGTCGATCGGGAAGATCTCGGGCCCCCCGAATCCGAACCGCTGCGCTCCGGACGCCTGGGCCAGCCCGCTCCATCCCGCCACCCCCACCAGCGCAGTCAGGATCACCCCGCTCACAGCCCGGCGTGATCGCCGTCGCAAGTTCTTCTTCATGCCACCCTCCCTTCGCTCCACCCTCCGCCCGGCCTACTCACCCGGCACCCCGCTTCCCGTCCCGGCGGCGGCCGCCCCCAGCCGCTGCTCGAGGGAGGGACTCCGTCCCGCGCCCAGCGCCAGGGCCTTGTCGTAATGCCAGCGGGCCAGCTCGAGGAACGGTGGCTGTTGCGCCGCGTACACCGCCGCGAGATTCGCGTGGGCCTCCGCGTAGTTCGGTTCCAGCGCGATGGCCCGGCGGAGGGCCGTCTCCGCGGCCTTGCGCTGCCCGCGCTGGCTGAGGGTCACGCCAAGATAATTCTGCGTATAAGGATTGTCCGGATTCAGTTGCGCGGCGCGGCTCAGCAGGTCGAAGGCTTCCTCGTACTTCTCCTGCCGGAACCGCAGAAGCCCCATGAGGGAGACGCCGTCCGCGTTCTGGGGATCCACCGCCAGCGCCCGCTGCAGGTTGGTCTCCGCCTGATCCAGCCGGTCCTGCTCGAGCTGGCTCGCGGCCAGGTACGTCAGCATGTCTGCGTTGCGCTCGTCGAGCTGCAGCGCCTGCTGCAGCTTCGCCTCGGCTTCCGGATAGCGCCGCAGCACAAACGCGCGCTGGGCTTCCGACAGGAGCGTCGCCGCGCCCGCCGGGATCTGCCGCAGTTGCCGCTGCGCGCGCGGGGTCTCCGACTGCAGGGTCACCGCCGCCGTCTTCTGCATCAGGGCGTTCTCTTCGGGCGTGAAGGGCACCGCCCGCGCCTCGTACGCTTCGAGCCGGGCCCGCAGAATCGCCAACTGGTCAGCGCCCGCCGACACATTGGTGACACCCGTCTGGCGCCGCACATCCTCAAGCTGCCGCGTCAGGAGGCGCGTCCGGCGGGTGAGATCGTCGCGCTCGCGCTCGAGCTGACGAATCTTCACGCGGTCCACCTCGCGCTGGTACTTGGCCATCGCCTTGGCCTGACGGGTGTCTTCAGTCTCTTTCACTGCCACCTCCGGCGCCGGGGCTGGCACGGGAACCGGCGTCGGTGCCGGCGTGGGTGGAGTGGGGCTGGGAGTCGGTGCCGGAGCGGGCGTGGGGGCCTGCGCCGCCCGGGCCGCGGCGGCGGTCCAATCCGCCACGCGTTGCTCAAGCGTCGCCTTCTCCGCCGCGAACGTGCGGGCACGGGCCTGCTCCCCGACGAGCTCCTGCTCGAGCTTGCTCATCCGATCCCGCAGCTCCCCGAGCTGAACCTGGGCCGCTGCCAGTTGCTGTTCCCGTTGCTCGAGCTGCGCCGGCGTCGCCGGAACCTCCCTGGGTTCGCTCGCCGTCCGGAGTTGCTCGCGCAGCGTGGCGTTCTCCCGGGTCAGGTTGGCCAGCAAGTCAGTCTGCCGCGCCAGGTCGTTCCGCACCGTCTCGAGCGAGCGCTGCGCTTCCTCCCACCGTTCGAGCGAGACGGTCGGCGCCGGTTCCTCGGGGCGTCCGACCGCCGCCTGGCGCAACGTCTGCACTTCGCGCTCGAGCGACGCAATCCGTTCCGTGGCTTGCGCGAGCTCCCGCGCATCCACCGCGGCCGGCTGCGCCGACAGCGCCTCGCGCAGTTTGGCCTGGAGCAGGTCCCGCTCGGCGCGGAGATGGTTGACCTGCTCGCCAAGGGCGTTCACCCGCGGATCACCCACCGCGTCCGCCGCCACGCCGGTGGAGGGCGTTGGCGCGACGGGGGCGGCGGGCGCGGTGCCGACCCGATCCTGCAGGTACTGCTTCCGAAAGCGCACGATGGACTCGTTCCACCGCGGGTACTCCTTCTCGAATTCGAGGAGCCGGTTGAGGGCGTCCCGGTAGCGTTCGCGCGCGGCTCCTGGCCGGCTGGCCGCCATCAGGTCGTCGCCCTGCTGGATCAGGGTGTAGATGCCGAGGAACCGGTCATCGGGGCCCACCGCCCCGGCCGGCATCAGACAAATGAGCAGGCCGAACGTCAGCAGCCATACCACTCGCTTCATGCCCGGATGGTAAGGCCCGGTCGTGGGGGTTGGCAATGGGTTTGCCGACGCGGCCGGTGAATTGACACGCTTTTCGGCTTCGTGCTAGCGTCCGCTCGCGTTGGTGTGGGCATGAACTCCTTCCTCAATCAGCAGGTTCTGGTGCTCAACCGGCTGTGGCAGGCCGTCAACGTCTGCTCGGTCCGCCGGGCGCTCACGCTCGTCTTCGAAGGCCACGCCCACGTCGTGCTGTCCGATCAGGACGGCGCCTTTCAGACCTTCAACTTCCATGCCTGGCGCGATCTGTCGCAGGCCCAGCCGCACCCCGAGACCGTCGCCACCATCTCGTTCAAGATCCGCGTCCCCCGCGTGATCCTGCTGCTGTTCTTCGACCGGCTGCCCAAGAAAGAAGTCAAGTTCACCCGCCACAACATCTTCGAGCGCGACAAGAACACCTGCCAGTATTGCGGCCACACCTTCGAGCGACGGGACCTCAACCTCGACCACGTCATCCCGCGCGATCGCGGCGGTCCTACTTCGTGGGAAAACATCGTCTGCTCGTGCATCCCCTGCAACACGCGCAAGGCCAACCGCACGCCCACCGAGGCCGGCATGCACTTGGTTCGCCGGCCCAAGCGACCGAAGTGGCGGCCGTTCGTCCAGGTCAGCTTCGAACTCCCCTACCACGATAGCTGGAAGCACTTCCTCGACCTCGCCTACTGGAACGTCGAACTCGGCGAAGACGTCCGCTGAGCGCGGAGCGGAACCTGCCGGCAAAGCCCAAGGCGTTCCTGGCTCGGCCCTGTAGCCTTGTAGGCCGGCTGCCCTCAGCCGGCGCTCGCGATTTCAACTCGACGACCGCGTCGCCGCGTCGATCAACTCCCAGAACCGCGGGTTCTCCTGCAACGCCTCGTCCTCGGCCATCGGCAGGTTCGACCGAAACCGAAAATCCTTGAGCGTGTTTCGGTGCAGGATGCGATGGATTACCAGCCCGAGTTCGTGGCGCTCGAAGTAGACCCGGAAGTCGCCAATCCGAAACCGGTGCAGGGTCTTGCCTCCCCGGCGCAGTTTGCCGAACCGATCCAGCTCGTTGCTCAGCACTTCGGAGGGCACACCCCGAAACTCACCCAGGATCTGCAACTGGAGATCCTTGGGCATGCCCGCCAGCTCAGCGGCGCTGGTCGGATTGAAGATAATCTGGAAGATGCTCAAGGCTCGGCTGCGAAGCGACCGCCACGCGGGTTGGTAGCGCGTATGGGAATCGAACCCATCTTTGGGCCCGAGAGGGCTGCAACCTAATCCGATAGACGAACGCGCCGCACGGACCCGGTTTGTCTCATCGGTCCGGCGCCTAACGTGTCAACTCGCAGGCGCCACTGTAAAAGAGCGCCGCCCCGAGGGGCGGCGCTTGCGAAGTATCTCAGACGTTCCGTCTATTGGCGGCGGCGCAGCAACAGCGCGGCAATGCCCAGCACGCCGAGAGCCATGGTCGAGGGCTCGGGGATCAGGCTGAAGCTCTGCAGACCCACCATGTTAACAGGGGTGGCCGGAGGACCGCTCAAGGTGAGCGTCACGGGATTGCTGCTCCCGTAAACGCCACCGCCCGCCACTGCGGCTTCGTAGGTCGCGCCCTTGGCGGCTTCCCACTCGCGCATCACGACCTTCACGGAGGTCCCCGCAGCGATCCCTGTGGTGATCCCCGTCGAGGTGATGTAACCCGCAGCAGCGCCAGTCCGGAAAGGCAGAGCCGTGCCGACCGGGTTCAAACTGCCGGGGTCCGTTCCGATATATGCCTGCGCCAGATAGGCAGCCCCGTCCAGCGGCGTTGCGCCACCGGGCGCAAACACTTTGGCGTCGATGTTGTCGGCCGTGACGCGGTTGCCGAAGGTGAACTGCCCCTGAGCCAGCGCCGCATAGGCGGTCAGCCCGACTACTGCTGCTACGATTAGCTTTTTCATATGTGTACTGTGCTGTGTGGACTTTGGTCAGTTATTTGTTGTGCGGTTCCTGCAAAACAACCGTTAAGGATTCACCGAGAAGGTGCGATTCCAGGCCCCGGCCGCCAGCTTGCGCACCCAGATGCCTTCACCAACAGAGAGGGTCGGCTGAGCCGGATCCCACGCGCCGAACTCGAACGTGGACAGCGCATAGTTGCCGGTCGCCGTGTCAAACTTGTAAACCGTGTCGCCTTCAGCGGGGACAAAGCCCAAGTCGGTTTGGATCAAGCCTGCTTGCGGGACCTTCGAGCCAACCAAGTTAAAACCGGCGATGAGCGGCGTGGACAGCGTCCCCTGCATCACTTCACCGACGAAGGTAATGGTGGTGTCGGCAGAACCTGCAGGCACCCGCAGGAAGAAGCCCTGGCCGGGAACCAGCGTGTCGTTCGGGAACGTCCACTCGCCCAACTCCCAAGTATTCAACTTGAAGTTCGCACCATCGTACGTGTAAACGATGGAACCTTCAGGAAGACCAGGCAGCAGCTTGATGACCGTGCCATCAGCCTTGGCATCCAAAGGGTTGTTCCAGAGGTTAAACCCGGCCTTGGCCGTCAAGTTGACGTAGCCGACCGCGTTGACGGAGTACACCTGAGCAATCGCCGAGGCGACCCCTGCTGCACCCAGTGCAGCCGTGAGGAGCAGTGTTTTTGTTCTCATGGTTTTGCAGTTGTTTATCCGTGTGCAGGGCGAAATTCTCGATTCAATGCCCCTCTGTCAACTTTTTTTTGAACATTTTGCGCCCACTGCGCGCTCCCTCGATTGCTCCACTTTTTCCTCCCCACCCCGACCGCGCCGTGTTATGGCCATCCGCATGAACCGCCGCCAATTCCTCCAACGCACCCCCTTGGTCGCCGCCGCCGCCAGCCCGTGGCTCCCCCTCCACCCCGCCGCCGCCGCGGCCAACCCCGCCTCACCGTGGCGCCTTCGCCTGTCCACGTCCTCAATCCACTTCAAGGACCTGCCCCTCGAAGCCGCCTGCGCCCGCATCGCCGCCCTCGGCTTCGAGGGCGTGGACATCTGGTCGGCCTACGAGAATTGCCCGCACCTCGACGACGCCCTCAACCGGCTCGGCCCCGAGCGGTTACGTGACCTGCTCGCCCAGCATCGGCTCGCGCTTTTCGCTTTCTCGACCTACGTCGGCGGCTATGCCAAGTACGCCGAACTGCTGGGCGGTGCAGGCGGTGGGGTGGCCGTCCAGGGCAGTGCCGGCCCGTGTCCACCCGAAGAACTTACGCGACGGATGAAGGACTTCCTCGAAAGCGTGAAGCCGCTCGTTGAACTGGCCGAAAAGCACCATTCCTACCTGGCCATCGAGAACCACGGTCACGCCCTGCTGAATGGGCTCGACTCGTTCAAGGCGTTCACCGACCTCAACACCTCGCCCCGCCTCGGCATCGCCCTCGCCCCTTACCACTTGCAGGCGCTCGGGGCGTCGGTCGTCGAGGCCATCCGCATCTCGGGCCCCCAACTGTTCTTCTTCTACGCCTGGCAGAACCAGGAAGGGATGAAGCAGTTGCCGGGGCACGGCTCCACCGATTTCCACCCCTGGATCCAAGCCCTCGCCGCCGCGAAATACCGCGGTCACGTGAATCCCTTCATGCACGGCCACGTCGAACCCGACGCAATGGCCGCCGCCCTCACGAAATCCCGCGACTACCTCAAGGGACTTGTCTGATGCGCCGTCGGCCGGCAACCTCGTCCCCCAACGCTATGCCACATCCCGCCATCCCCCGTCGCAGCTTCCTCCAACGTTCTGGCACCGCCGTGCTGGGTCTGACCGCCTTCGGCGTCCCGCAGATCCTCCCTGCCCGCGTCCTCGGCGCGGGCTACACCACGCCCACCGCCAAAGACCGGCTCAACATCGCCCACATCGGCGTCGGCGGCATGGGCAACGGCCATCTCGGTTACATGCTCGCCCGCCAGTCCCGGGGCGATATCAATGTGGTCGCCGTGTGCGACGTGGATGAGGGACGGCTGGCCGGCGCGGTGAAAAGCACGGGCGGCAAGGCCACCCCGTACCGCGATTACCGCTACGTCCTCGAGCGAAAGGACGTCGACGCCGTCGTCATCTCCACCCCCGACCACTGGCACGCCTGCCAGACCGTGCACGCCTGCCAGACCGGCAAGCACGTGTATGTCGAGAAGCCCGCCTGCGGCACCATCGAGGAAGGCAAGGCGATGATCCGGGCCGCGCGCGACAACAAGATCTGCGTGCAGGTCGGGTCCCAGGGCCGGTCCCAGCGCGAGGCCTTCTACGCCCACCAGTACATCGCCAACGGCATGCTCGGGAAGGTCCACACCGTCAAGTGCTGGCATTACGCCACCCCGTCCGATGACAGGCCCGTGCCCGACAGCGAACCTCCCGCCGACCTGGACTGGGACCTCTGGCTCGGCCCGCTTCCCTGGCGGCCCTTCAACCAGCGCTATCTCCACGGCGTCTTCCGCTGGCTCCTCGAATCCGGCGGCGGCCAGATCCGCGACCGCGGCGCCCACGTCATGAGCAACGCGCTGCACTTCATGAACGCCGACCACACCGGCCCGGTCACCATCGAGACCAAGGGCCGGGTCCCCACCCGTGGGCTTTGGGATTCGGCCATCGAAATGGAGGTCACCTACCAGTTCAAGAACCCCGACTGGACCCTCATCTGGGCGCAGCCGGGCGAGATGGTGCCCTACTTCGACCGCGACCGGCTGAAGCGGGAAGGCATCCGCGAGGGCTACGGCGCGGTGTATTACGGGGACAAGGACAAGCTCGTGGTCTGGGTCGGCGACGGCCAGGTCTACACCGAGACCAAGGCCCTCGAGTTCCAGAAGCCGGCGGGCGGCGTGGACGTGCCCAAGAGCCCGCGCTTCGACCATCACGAAGACTGGTTCGAAGGGATCAAGACCGGCCGCAAGACCATCATGAACATCGAGGGCGGGGTCGCCACCGCCAACCTCTGTGTCCTGGGCAACCTCTCGCTGATCGTGGGCCGCAAGCTCCACTGGGACCCCGTCAAACGCGACATCGTGGGCGACGAAGCCGCCCGCCGGTTGATGAGCCGCCCGCAACGCTACCCGTACACCCTCTAGTCCGAATCCACTCAACCCGAAACCTGCGCACTCCGTCCCCGATCCGACCATGAAGCCCTCGCCTCTCATTCCCACGGTCACCGCCGCGGTGGCCACCGCGACCGCCCTCGGCGTCTCCGCCCGCGCGGCCCAAGCCGCCGACGTCAACGAGCTCATCGCCAAGATCAAGAGCACCGACGACGCCGTTCGCGGCCCCGCCTGGCAGGGCGCTGGCCCTGTGGGCGCCCCCGCTGTGGTCCCACTGGGTCAAGTAATGACCGACGCCGACTTCGAGATCGCCCGCTCTGCCAAACGGGCCATCGAACGCATCGTCCGGCACGCCGGCCGTCCCGGCGCGGATGCCGACCGCAAGGCCGTCCAGACGGAGCTCGTGAAGCTCCTCACCCACGCCGCCGCCCCCGTCCGCTCGCACGCCGCCTGGATGCTGTCGGAAATCGGCGATGACGCCGCCGTCGGACCCATGGCGGCGCTGCTGGCCGACAGCGCGGTCAAGGAAGACGCGCGCTGCGCCCTCGAGCGGATCCCCGGCCCGGCCGCCACCCGGGCGCTGAAGCAGGCCATGGCCGGCGCCCCGGAAGCCTTCAAGTACGCCCTCGCCCACAGCCTCCGCGTCCGGGGCGAAACTGTGGAGGGGTATCCCAGCCAGAAGCTGGTGCCGACGAAGCAGACCGGCGTGAAAGCCGCCTGAGGTCAGCCCAAGAACGCCTCGTGGACGGCGCGGGTGGCGGCCTCGCCCTTGGCGAGGTCGACCACCACTGAGATCTTGATCTCGCTGGTCGAGATCATGTCGATGTTGATGTCCTCGCGGGCGAGGGTCTCGAACATCTTGGCGGCGACCCCGGAGTGGCTGCGCATGCCGACGCCCACAATCGAGAGCTTGGCCACGCCTTCGTTGGCGATGACTTCCCGGAAGCCGATCTCCGGCTTGAGCGCGTCCATGACCTTCCGCGCCTTGAGGAGGTCCGGCTTGTCGATGGTGAACGACAGGTCGGTGATGGGCCGGGCGCTGCCGTGGCTGACGTTCTGCACGATCATGTCCACGTTGATGGCGGCGTCCGCCAGGGCGTGGAAGATCCGGGACGACACCCCGGGGCGGTCGGGCGCGGCGACGACGGTGATCTTGGCCTGGTTCTTGTCGAGCGACACGCCGCGGACGACGATGCCTTCCATGCTCTTGGTTTCCTCTTTCACGATCGTTCCTGGGTTGTCATTCAGGCTGGAGCGGACTTCGAAGACGACGCCGAATTTCTTGGCGAACTCGACCGACCGGAGCTGCATGACCTTGGCGCCCGCGCCGGCGAGCTCGAGCAGCTCGTCGTAGGCCACCTCGTCGAGCTTGCGCGCACTCGGCACCAGGCGCGGGTCGGCGGTGTACACGCCGTCCACGTCGGTGAAGATCTGGCAAAGATCGGCCTTCAAAGCAGCCGCCAGCGCGATGGCGGTGAGATCCGAACCGCCCCGGCCCAGGGTGGTGATCTGTCCTTCCTGCGTCTGGCCCTGGAACCCGGCCACAATCACGACCTGCCCGCTGTCCAGCAGGGCGTGGATCTGCCGCGGGGTGATGTTCTGGATCTTGGCCTTGGTGTGGACGCGGTCGGTGACGATGCCGGCCTGGGCGCCGGTAAGGGAGACGGCCGGCACGTCGCGGGCGTGGAGGGCCATGGCGGTGAGCGCGATCGTCGTCTGCTCGCCGGTGGCCAGGAGCATGTCCATTTCCCGTTCGGGCGGGAGCGGGAGGATCTCCTTGGCCAGTTTGAGCAGGCTGTCGGTGACCCCGCTCATGGCGGACACCACCACGACCAACCGGTCGCCGCGTTCGCGGTAGCCGGCGACGCGGGCGGCGACGTTCTTGATCCGATCGGGATTGGCCACCGAAGTGCCGCCGTATTTCTGAACGATGAGCGCCATGGTCGTGGTACGGAAGCCGGCGCGGAGGGGTATCGGGTGGTGCCCTTCCGACCGCGCGGACACCCCGGCAGCGTAGCGAACGCCCCCAAGGTGTCAAGTTGGCTTATGGCCTGCAGGCTGATGATTCGTCCCGGTGACACGTCCAGCAGCCCGACCGACCTTCTCCTTTCCCAAGGGGTCAGTCCCTGAAATCTGAATCGTCATCCTGAGCAGTAGATTGGCGACTCTCCTACGTCGGCCCAAGTCGACCGGTAGCCTCCTGCCTTCGTTCCCCTCGTTGCCTTCTGCGGCCACCCGCCGGACGCCATCGTACCCTGTTGTCGAACCTGGCGCAGGAGCGGGGAGGGGAGCGGCTATTTCGCGGCGATGCAGAACAGGTGCGCATCCCCGCGGAGGAAGAGCCGATTGGCGGCTGGAATCGGCGAGGCGAGGATGCGTTCTCCCATGGCGTTTTCCGCCAGCAGCTCGAACCGGTCGGTCACGCGCCCGACAAACACGGTGCCGTCCTCCCGGGCAGCGTAGAGCAGGCCGTTGGCGATGGTGGGAGAGGCGTAATAGGGCGTCCGGTGCTGCGGCAGGGCGTGGCTCCAGAGCGTCTGGCCTGTGGCCGGATCCAGACAGACGATTTCGCCTTGATGGCGCAGGAGATAAGCGCGGCCGGCGTCCACGGCTGGACTGGCGACAAAGACGCCGACGTCCTCGCGCTTCCAGACCCGGTGGGTTTCGGTCACGTCGCCACGTCCGCCCAACCGAACGGCGTGGACGCGGGATTGGCCGGCGCGATCATCCCGGCCCACCGGGACGATGGCCAGATCGGCGTGAATCACGGGAGAGGCGATGGCGGGCCAGAAGCCCGTGCCGTCGGGGTTGAACCCGCCGCAGGACCAGAGCAGTCGTCCGTCGGCGGCGTCGTGGGCGGTGAGATGGTCCGCGCCCCAGACGAGCAGGGCGGGTTGCGCCCCCTCGCGATAGAGCACGGGGGTGGTGTAGGCGTTGTCGTTCTCGGTGGGGGTCCGGTAATTGCGCGCCTGTTGCCAGCGGAGCTCACCCGTGGCCTTGTCGAAGCCGGCGATCCAGGATTCGCCCTGGTGCATGCGGGCGAGGACCACGTGAGTATCGGTGAGCACGGGGGAGGTGCCGGTGTCCCAGAAGAGCTGTTCGGCGCCAAATCGCTCGGTGAGGTTGTGCTGCCAGCGGATTTTGCCGTCCGGTTCCAGCGCGGCGAAATGCCCGCTCCGGAAGTACACGAACACGCCGCGGCCGTCGGTGACGGGCGAGCCATTGCAGCTCGAACCCAGCGTGCGGTGTTTGGGTCGGCTCTCGGGGCCGAGCTTGGTCTGCCAGAGCACCTTGCCCGCCAAGTCGAGGGCCATCACGGCATCCTCGCCGTCGGCGGGGGTGGTCAGGAAGATGCGGTCCTGCCAGACGACGGGGCTGGAGGAGCCCTTGCCGGGGAGGCGCAGCTTCCACGTGACCGAATCGAGCGTCCAGCGCACCGGGTAATCACCTTTCGAAGTGCTACCCGTGACGGAAGGTCCCCGCCAATTGGGCCAGTGCGCGGGTTCGGCATCCTCGGCGAGTCCAGCGCCAGCGGTGGTGAGCGTGAGGGCGGAGCAAAGCAGTACCGGCAACCACGGCCGGCGCATCGCGGGTTCAGTCAGTGACTTCATAATTGATTCAGCGTGCAGGGATCCCCGCCGGCCCCGGCGCGAACCAGCCAGGGTCGCGGGAGACGGGCCCGGAGGCGGAGGACTGTATTCTGGCACAAGGGAGGGCGGGGCGCCAATCAGACCGGCAGGAGGAGGGTGATGGTGGTGCCTTCGCCGCGGCGGGACGCGATCTTGACCTTGCCGTGGTGCGCCTCGATGACGCGGGCGACGAGTCGGAGTCCAAGCCCGGTGCCACCGGTTTTACCGGAACTGAGAAGCGAGCCGAACGCGCGGCGGCGCTGCTCGGGGCTCATCCCGGTGCCGGTATCGCGGAAACTGACGGCCACGTGGGTGGGTTGCGGCCGGGCGCGAGGCAGGCGGACGGCACGGGTGGCGATTTCGAGCAGGCCGCCCTGCGGCATGGCCTCGGCGGCGTTGAGAGCGAGGTTGAGGAAGACCTGTTCGAGTTGCGTGGCGTCCGCGCTCAAGGGGGGGAGATCCGAGGCCAGGCGCTGGACGAGCGTCACGCCCTGCTGGCGGAGCTTGTGGCGGGTGAGGAGGGCGAGGTCAGCCACCAACGGGTTGACATCCACGACGGCGCGTTTGGGTTCGTTATGTCGGGCCAAGTCCAGCACCTGGCCGACGATCCGGTTCAGATGGTCCATCTTCTCGCTGATGACGGCGGTATCTCTTGCCCGGGGATCGCCGGCGGGAAACTGGAGGTCCAGCGAGTGGTAGAGGAGCTTCATGACGGTGAGCGGGTTGCGGATTTCGTGGGCGATCTCGGCGGCGAGGAGGCCGAGGGCGGAGAGCTTCTCGTTCTGGCGCAGGAGCTCTTCGAGGTCCACGACGCGCTCGTAGAGGCGGGCCTTTTCGATGGCGATGGCGGAGAGATCGGCGAGGGCCGAGAGGATGGCGATCTCTTCGTTCGAGAAGCTGTGGGGGGTGGCGGAATAGACGTTGAGGGTGCCGAGGGCCTCGCCGCGAAAGAGGAGGGGGACGCTGAGGAGCGACACCAGGCCTTCCCGCCGGGCGATGTCCACGTGCTGGTAGCGGTTTGAGGTTTGAACGTTTTCGAGCTGGAGGGGTTTGCGGCGGCGGACGACCGTGCCGAGGAGGCTGTCGGCCACGGCCAGGCGGGGTTTGCGGAGGTAGGCTTCGCCGGCGCCGTAGGAGGCGCGGAGGTCCAGCCATTCCCGGCCTTCGTCGAGGAGGAGGAGGGCGCAGAGCTTGGCGCTCATGAGCTGGGCGGCCTCGCGGGTGATGGTCTGGAGGGCGTCATCGAGATTGACGGTCGAGTTGATGCTCTGCCCCACGCTGACGAGGCCTTCGAACAGGCGCGCCTTGAGGCGGAGTTGCTCATAGAGCCAGGTGTGGTGAATCACCCGGGCCGCCTGGACGGCCACTTCCTCGAGCAGTGTCTGGTCGTCGGGACTGAAGGCGTCGAGGCGGTGGGCGTCGACGTTCAACACCCCCCGCACCTCTCCGCCGACCTCGAGCGGCACGGCGAGCTCCGAACGGACCTCCGGGTGCACGCGGATGTAGCGCGAATCACGCGCCACATCGCCCACGCGCGCGGGGCGGCCGTGGCGGGCGACCCATCCGGTGAGGCCTTCCCCGACGCGGAGCCGGAGCTGCAGGGCATGGGGCGGCAGGCCGTGGGCGGCCTGGATTTCGAGGAATCCGGTGGTGGGATTGACGAGCACCACCGAGCCGCTGCTGGCCCCCACCAGGCGCACGGTCTCGCGCACAATCAGGCGCAAAGCCTCCTGCGGCTCGAGCGTGGAGTGCAGGATCTGGCTGACCTGGTAGAGCTGCGCCACCCGCTGGTAGCGGGCCTCGAGGTCGCGCAAGGCGGGAGATGCGTCCGGCACGGGCGCACGATAGCCGGCCGAGGGCGGCGCGCACCGCAAAACCGCGGCGTTCCGGCGCGGCCTCTCACCGCACCCGGAGCGTCAGCAGCAATCCAAACAGCGCGAACACGGCGTTCGGGGCCCAGGCTGCCACCCAGGGCGGGACGTAACCGCCCGTCCCCAGGGCCAGCGACAGCCATTGGGCGAAGAAGAAGCCGAACGCAATGAAGATGCTCGCCGCGACGCCCGCGAAGAGGTTCCTCCGCCCCGAGGGCGCCCCGAACGGCAGGGCCACCAGCACCACCACCAAGCTGGTCCATGGCTCGGCCAACCGCCCGTGAAACTGGGTCTCGAGCTTGGAGCGGGCCAGGCCCGGAAGGTTCGGGTGCAGGTCCTGGTACTCGCGGATCTCCCGCAGCGAGAGCCGGGCGCGCTTGGCCGCGCGGGTGCCGCTGAGCGAGGCGAAGCGGATCTCGCTGTTGATCTGGGAGGGGGTTTCGCTGAGCTCGAGCAGTTCGAGCCGGTTGGTCTCGCCGGATTCCCAGGTCGGTTCCGGGAAAGGGGTGAAGAAGATCTGGCGCACGCCGAAGAAGGTCCACGCACCGTTGGTGAAGACCCCCTGTTGGGCGGCGATGCGCCGGCGCATGCCGTTTTCGAGTTCCCAGTCCAGGTTCACGTTCCAGAGCCCACCGCGCTCGCGGTCGTAGAGGCCGATGTTCCAGAGCCGCCGATGCCGCTCGTTGTGGAAGGCGAGGTTGCGAACCCACCGGCCCTTGCTGCCGGTGTCGGTCCCAGCGGTATGGCGCGACAGGATTCGCTGGCCCAATTCCTGGCTGCGCGGCACCCACAGCTCGTTGAGCGCAAACACGCCCACGCTGAAGAGCAGCCCGACCGCGAAGTACGGCAGGCACAGGCGCCCCAAACCGATCCCCGCCGCGCGGATGGCCGTCAACTCGTGGTGCCGCGCGTGCTGGGTCAGGGCGTACAGGAGCGCCAGCAGCAGGGCGAGCGGAAGCACGGTGACGAGGAACTCCGGCAACGTGACGGCGTAGTACTCCGCCACCTCCACGGCGCCCAGCCGGGCCTCCTGGAAATCCTCGAGCTCACTCAGCAGATCGAAGGCGAGCCAGAAAACCAGGAAGCCGCCGAGGCAATAGCCCAGCGGCAGCAACAGTTCGCGCAGCAGATAGCGGTCGAGCAACCGCATGGCGCGCACATCGTTCCCGGGGGCGCGGGCGAAGTCGAGTGTCGTTTGGCCGCCAGCCGCCGGGCCGACGCCCACGCACCAACGCGTTCACTGGCGCGTCTTTTCGAGGACCCGGACATCCTCGATGCGCATCGTCTTGTCCACCGCTTTGCACATGTCGTACAGCGTCAGGGCCGTCACGCTCACGCCCGTCAGCGCCTCCATCTCGACCCCGGTCTGCGCGGCGGTCTCGGCGGCGCACGTGATCTCGACCGCGTCGCGCCGCACCCGGAAGGTCACTTCGACATGCCCCAGCGGCAGGGGGTGGCAGAGCGGGATGAGCTCCGCCGTCCGCTTCGCCGCCTGGATGCCGGCAATCTGCGCCACCGTCAGGACGTCACCTTTGGGCAAGGCCTGACGCTTGAGGGCCCGGATCGTGGCGGGCTGGCAGACCAACCGGCCCACCGCCACCGCCCGCCGCCGCTGCACCGGCTTCTCCCCGACGTTCACCATCCGCGCGGCACCGGCGGGGTCAAGATGAGAGAAGGTGGCGGACCGGGTCATAGGCTGGGTTCAGCCGCCGGAGACCGGGGGGATCAAGGCCACCTCATCGGCGTCGGTAAACCGGGCGTCGGCCCCGACGTACTCCGCGTTTCTGGCCAGGCGCACCGAGCCGCGGTACCGTTCCAGGACCGGATACGCCTGGAGGAGGCGGCGCCACAAGCCCTCGGCATCCACCTCGCCGGTCTCGAGCTCGATCTCGGACCGGCCGACGGCCTCCTTCAATTGGGCGAAGAACAGAACGCGCATGGCCAGGGTCGTTCAGTACCGGCTTTCAATGACCTCCCGCCGCAAGACGCCGTCGGTCAGGATCCGCGCCCGCAACCCGCCCCGCCCCTGCAATCGCCGCTCGACCCGGTCGTCGCGAAAGGCACGGTTCATCCAGTAGCAGGGCCGGCATTCTTCAGTCCCGAGAAACCGAACCCCCTGCACCTCGAACTCGGCCCCGATCAACCGGTCCAGGTTCGCCCTCACCGTGAACACGTTCCGCCGGGTGGCCTCCGGCCGCACCTCGCCCAGCTCGAGCTCGAAGACCACCGCCTCCAGCACCTCGAGCGAGAAGAACGTGATCTGGCCCTTGTAGTCATTCCGGGAATCGAAGAACCGATCCCCGCGAATGCCGCGGCCCGCCACACACTCGATCTGCTCGACCTCCAGCATCGCGTGATCGCCGGGCGGGCGGCCGTGATGCCCGAAATAGTTATGGCCTGGCGAAATGAACAGGTGAGCAATCCGAATCACGCGCACGGCGCCAAACTAGTCGGCCCTCGGCGCGCCGGAAAGACGAAACTCCGCCCCGAAAGCGGCCGCGTTCGCGCTCACCTTGCCCCCGTCCGTAGGCGCCGACGTGAGGAGGCGAAGTGGGCCCGGGGGCAATACCCATCGCCTCCACGTCGGCGCCTACGGCGGGGTGACAAACGGGCTCGCCCACGACCGCCTCTGAACGCGGCACGCTCACCGCACGTCCGCCCGCGCGCTGGACGCGGCGCGGCTTTGCCCGGTAGGCTCAGCCGATGCAATCCGGTCCCTCCTCCGCCGCGTCCGTGCTGCGGCTTGACGTTGCCTGGGCCTCCTCCTCGCGTTCAGCGGTCTGATGCCCGCCCATGCGCAAGGCAGCCGGGCCGACTACGACCGCGCCCTTCCCTGGCCAAACGCACCGAGAACAAGGTCTTCCGCGCCGCGGTCAAAGCCAACTGGCTGCCGGACCAGACCGCCTTCTGGTACCGGGTGGCCACCGGCCCGGACGCCCACGAGTTCGTGCTCGTCGATGCCGAGAACGCCGTTCGGGCTCCCGCCTGACCACGCCGCCCTCGCCAGGCCTTGAGCGAGGCCACCGAGCAACCGCTCCGGCCCGATCGCCTCGCCGCGGACCAACTCGAGTTCGCGCCGGACCTGGGTTCCGTCCGCTTCCGTCATGCCGGCCGGCTCTGGCGCTGGGACCGCCGCGCCCAGACGCTGACGCAGGATCCGGCCGAACCCACCACCGGCGCAGCAGTCGAGGTTCCCTCGACATCCGACCCAGCCGCCGCACGGGCGACGAAACCACGATCACGTTTATCAGCCGTCTGGCCGACCCGGTCGAGGTGTTCTGGATCAACAGCGAAGGCGAACGGCGCAGCTACGGCCGCGTCCATGCCGGCGCCCGCCGCGAGCAACACGCCGCCAGCCATGTCTGGCTGGTCACCGATGCGCTCGGCCAACCCCTGGCGGTCTTCGAAGCGGACGGAAGCCGGCCTCGAAGCCGAGATCGACGGCCGCGCCGCCGAACCGGAACGCCGCGCCGCCCGCCGCCGCCCCCCGGAAGGCCCCTTCCCGGACGGGCGCTGGCTGGTGTTCCTCCGCGATTACAATGTGCACCTCCGCGACACGCGCTCGGGTGAGTCCTGGACCCTGAGCCGCGACGGCGCCGAGCCGACGGCCTACGCCCCGCCCTCACCTGGTCGCCGGACTCCTCCGCTTCCGTCGCCCTGCGCGTCCGCAAGGCCGGGACCACAAGGTCCACTTCGTCGAAGCCGCACCGCGACCAACTCAACCCAAACTCCACCGCGACTACCTCAAGCCCGGCGACGTCCTGCCTCGTCCCCGCCCGGTCCTGTTCACCGTGGCCGACCGCCGCTGCCTCCCGGTCGACGACGCCCTGTTCCCGAACCCGTTCACCGAGGTGGTGAGCTCGAGATCCGCTGGGCGGCGGACGGAAGCGAGTTCTTCTTCGACTACAACCAGCGCAGCCACCAGCTCTATCGCATCCCCTGGCGTAAACAGCACCACCGGCAGCGTCCGGGTCGTGGTCGAGGAGTCGAGCGCCACCTTCGTCGACTATTCGAACAAGACCTGGCGCCATTGGCTCCCCACCACTGGCGAGCTGCTCTGGATGTCCGAACGCGACGGCTGGGCGCACCTCTGGCTTTACGACGCGGCCACCGGCCAGCCGCGCCTGCCACCCGCGGCCCGTGGGTGGTGCGCCGGGTCGGACGCGTCGACAGGAAACCGCCGGTTGCCGGGTGTGGTCTTCGTCAACGGCATCGCGACCCAACAGGACCCTATCACTGCACTGTACCGGGTGGACTTCGACGGCGAACCTCACCGTTTTGACCGGGGCGACGGCACCCACTGGTCGAGTTCTCCCCGACCGCCGCTGGTTCATCGACACCTGGTCGCGCGTGGACCAACCCCGTCATTGAACTGCGCCGCAGCGCGGATGGCCGCCGCGTTTGCGAACTCGAGCGCGCCGATTGGTCGGCCCTGCTGGCCGAGGGCTGGACTGTGCCCGAGCGCCTGGTCGCGCCGGGCCGCGACGGGCGGACCGAAATCCACGGGATCCTCATCCGGCCGTCCCGCTTCGACCCTGCCCGCCGTTATCCCGTCATCGAGGAGATCTACGCCGGGCCCCACGGCGCACATGTGCCCAAGGAATTCGGTCGCCTCGTCCGCCAACATGCGCTGGCCGAACTCGGCTTCGTCATCGTCCAGATCGACGGACAGGGCACCAACCATCGCGGCAAGCAATTCCACGACGTCTGCTGGCAGAACCTGGCCGACGCCGGCTTCCCCGACCGCGTCGCCTGGCTCCGTGCTGCCGCCCGCACCCGCGCCTGGATGGACCTTTCCCGCGTCGGCATCTACGGCGGCTCGGCCGGCGGGCAGAACGCGTTGCGCGCCTTGCTGGACCACGGCGATTTCTACCACGTGGCCGTCGCCGACTGTGGTTGTCACGACAACCGCATGGACAAGATCTGGTGGAACGAGGCCTGGCTGGGCTGGCCAATCAACGACGGCTATGTGCGCAGCTCGAACGTGGCCGACGCCCACAAACTCCAGGGCAAGCTCCTGCTCATCGTGGGAGAGGTCGACACCAACGTCGACCCGGCCTCCACCCTCCAGGTGGCCGACGCCCTCATCCGGGCCGACAAGGACTTTGATCTGCTCATCATGACCAGCACCAACCACGGCGCCGCCGAAACCCCGTACGCCAGCCGCCGGCGCATGGACTTCTTCGTGCGCCACCTCCTCGGCGTCGAACCCCGCCATGCCGGCCCGGAGGTCACCCTCCCGCAGTAGGCGCCGACCTGCCGTAGGCGCCGACGTGAGGAGGCGGTTGCTGAGTCTCGTCACCTCGACTCCTACTTGCTCGGGCTGTAGGCGCCGACGTGAGGAGGCGATACCGTCACGGCTCGCGCACCCGCAGTTCCTGGTTGACCGGCACCTGCTCCAGGACCTGCTGGGCGCCGCTGGGCCAGCGGATCTCGAGGCGCTCCACGATCGACGCGGAACCCAGGCCGAAGTGCAGGCGCGGGTCCGATTGCCCCAGGAACCCGGAGGGACAACGCGCCTCGGCGAACTGGGTCCGTCCGCCGGCCGTCACGCGCACGTGTGCCCCCCAGCCATGCGGGTTGGACCGGACGCCCTCGAGCCGGAGCCGCAGCCAGGCGCCCGCGAGCCGGCGGTTGCGCAGCAGAAAGCTGCGGTCGCCCATCACCGTCACCAGCACGTCAAGCGCGCCGTCGTTGTCGAAGTCCAGCACCACGCTGCCCCGGGCCTTGAGGCGCGCCCCGAAGACCGCCCCGCCCAGTTGCCGGGCATCGGTGAACCGACCCGCTCCATTGTTCGCCAGCAGCAGGCTCTCGCGCCCGACCAGCCGGTGCGCATCTCCGTTGGCCAGGAAGATGTCGAGGTCACCGTCGTTGTCAAAGTCCAGGAAGTTCACCCCCCAACCGACGTACCGAGCCGTGATCTGGCCCAGCCCGCTGGCCATCATCTGGTCGCGGAAACGCTGCGCCGACGTCGCGAGGTAGAGCGAGCCGTAGCCGAGTCGCGACACGAACAGATCCGGCAGTCCATCGCCGTTGACGTCTCCCACCGCGGCGGTCATGGAACCGGCGGCTTCGCCCAGCGCATTGTAAGCCACGCCCGCCGGCACGGCCTGCTCGGTGAACCGGCCCTCGCCGTCGTTCACGAAAAGCGTGTTCGGCGTCGAGTCATTGCAGAGGTAGAAATCGCTGTCGCCGTCCAGTTCATAGTCAAAGGCGCAGACCGACATCGCGCGGTGGCCGGACACGCGGATGCCTGCGCGCTCGCTCCAGTCCTCGAAGGTCCCGTCTCCCCGGTTCCGGTAAAGCACGTTGGACTCGGCGGCGTAGGAGAGCGGTCCCGGGTAGGCGTCCGGGTTGAAATACAGGGTTGAGCTCGGGTCATAGGCGAGGTAGTTGGCCACCAGCAGATCCAGCCAGCCATCGTTGTCCACGTCCGCCCAGGCCGCGCCGATGCCGGTGCCGGCGTCCCCCACGCCGGCGGCCACGCTGACCTCGGCAAAGGTGCCGTCGCCCAGGTTCCGATACAGGTGGTTGGGTCCGACGTTGACCACGTACAAATCCGGCCACCCGTCGCGGTCGTAGTCGGCGACGGCCACGGCCGAGCCGTAGCCCGTGCCCCCTACCCCGGCCGGTTCGGTCACGTCCACGAACGTGCCGTCGCCACGGTTGCGGTACAGCCGGTTGGGTTCCCGCAGGGTGCCCGGGGCGTGGCCGGTCACCCCCTCGAGCGGGCCGGAGTTCACGAAGTACAGGTCCATCCAGCCATCTTGGTCGAAGTCCAGCACGGCGGCTCCGGCGCCATTGGACATCAGGATATTGGCAATGCGCTCGTCGCAGAACTGGTGGACGAAATCGAGTCCCGCCGCCGCGGTGACATCCTCGAACTGATCCTGTAGCCCGGCGGCCACCGTGGGGGTAACCACCAGCGACCCGATCTCTGCACCCGCGCCGTCCCCCCTGCCGTCTCGCCCGCGCGGAGCCGAATCGCGGCACCCCCCCATCACGAGCGCGAACAGACCGACCGCGATCCAAAGGGGTCGGTTCATCATGTGTTACACATCAGGGGTCAGTACGCAGTATGCGCCAGATGGGTTCAGTCCCAGGCAACACTGAACTCGTCAGACTCCCTCCGGCCACCGGCCCTGACCGCCCGCGGCGGCGTCGGACCCGCCTCCGCTTTCCGGAGCGCTCGCTGCAACGTGTTCGCGCTGCCCGCAGACAGCCGGCGGGCAATCCACCGCAGGGACAAGCCGGCCTCGCGCTGCAGCCGGCGGGCGACGGCGAGTTTCCCAACGGAGGTCCGGTCGCCGCTCGTCAGCGAAGCCTCGGTCCAGCCCAACCGGTCCAGTTCCTCCCGCAGAATCCGCTCGCCCTGGCTGACGGCGAAGTGAGGTGGCTTGGCGCCGTACCGCACGATATCGTTGGCCGACGTCAAGCGATCCAGCAAGTCGAGGCGAAACCGCTCGTCGCCGTAACACCACCCTTGGCGCAGGTCCGCCCATTCGTCGGTTCGCGACACCGCCCGCTGCGCCTCCATCGTGCGTGCGAACTCCCTTCTCCCCCGCGGATCGTCTTCGAGCCCTGCTGCCGCCAGCAGACGGTCCACACGCAGCCAACCGGGACGTTCGGGGGGCGGCCGCAGGTAGTCCGGGTAGCTGCTCCACGGGAACGTCTCCAAGGGTTGGTCTTCCCGCACCAAGCCAGCCCGCACGGGGTTCAAATGCACGTGTTCACCAGCCCAGCGGAGGTAGTCTCCCTCGCGGGCGATCGGCAGGGCCCGATACCGCCCACCGAACACGTGTCCTGTCAGACGGTGTCGGCGGTTGAAGCGGGTGGTGTACGTGGCCAGCAACCACTTCATGCCCACCACCATCACCGGCTGGGGCGTCTCGATCACAAGGTGGAAGTGCCCGGCCAAGAGGCCATAGGCGTGCACCTGCCAACCTGCCTTGGCGCAGGCTTCTCCCAACGTGGTCACGAACCGCTGACGATCTTCCTCGTCCCGGACAATCGCCTCACTGCGGTCTCCGCGCGCGGTGATGTGATAGCACGCGCCGGCGTATTCGAGTCGAAGGCTTCGTGACATGACGGGAAGGGAGGGAGCGCGCGCGCAGAGCGTGTCGGGAACGAGACGGCTAGGCTCGCCAACGGTGGAGCCGCGCCCGCAGTCGGTCCAGGTGACTCGCCTCGGGAACCAATCCCGGGATGTCCGCCACCAAGGCGTCGAAGTCCGGCACCTCCCCCCACGCCGTCACGGTGAAGACCTCCAGGGCGCGCGTCCAGGCGAGCCCGAGTTCCCGGTTCTTCCGGTCGAACCTCGCCCGCAGCGTGCTCCGCCACTCCCCCAGATCGCGGGGCGCGTCCATGCGATGCCGTCCCACCCAGGGCAACCACTCGCAGACTTGCGACTGGTGGCACCAGGTCAACTCCGCAATCAAGTCAAACACCGGCTCGACCTCGACGGCCAGGTCGTGCGTGTTCTCTCCCGATTGGTAACCGTCGTAAACCGCCAGAATCACCGGCACTTTGCACGGCCGGGACCGCGTCTCGTCGGCCGGATACTCCGGCGTGAAGGCATGCGGAACGTTGATCAGGTACGCCACCTGTCGCACGGCTTGAGCGATCACGAGGTGATCCACATGTACCCCCGCCAGCGGATCTGCCGGCAGCGGCGGGCAAAAGAGGTAGTCCGGCTCGAACTCCCGGATGGCGTGCCACAGCGCGGCCAACAAGGGAGCGCCCAACTCCAGGCAACCCTCCCGCGGCACCGTTCCGTCCGGCAGCCGCAGCAGGGCAAACTCATAGCCCCCCCGCCGCGCCGAAGCTTCCTGTTCGGCCTGCCGGATCGCCCCAAGTTCCTCCCGCGTCCGCGCATGGTGCCCCGCCCGGCCGTCGGTGCATATGATCACCTTCCGACGGACCGCCTCGCCGCCCTGGCGCCGCCAGAGCTCAAAGGTCCCCGCCGCCGTGAACTCGAAATCGTCGTAGTGCGCGTGAACAAACAGCAGCTTCATGAGCAGTGGCCGCGATGCTAGACGGTGGCCCCCGTCGGGCAAACGAATTGCGTCGTGTCGCCGCCCCGCGTTGAGCGTGCTGGGCCGACCAGTCGCCGCCCGCCGGAGACCCCGAACCCCTGCCCCCAGGACCCTGGGAACCCAGGGCCACGGGAATCCGGTTGTCAGGCGTCCATGCCCTGCTATGGTTCGGCGTCGCCGCCGGCGCCGCCCAACGGCCAGCGGGGGTAGCCTGACGGCGACGCGGCTTATGACGCTCGCGAGTATCTCGATGGACGATCTCTTGAAGCACAGCACGCTCTACCAGGAGTTTCTGGCTGAGCGCGATGAAATCCTCAAACACAAGTGGATTGAGTCGGAGAAGGCCGGCTATGACATCGGGTTCGAACGCGCCTTGCTCGACTGGCTGGTGAACCACAGCGCCGCCTGGCGACGGTGGCGGCGCAGCCTCCGCGAACCGCTCCCTGCCGCATACGGCGGCGGTACCCTCGACTGCACCTGATCGCCCGCCGCCGCCCTTCCGCTGGCCTCGTCGCCCGGCACCTGTTGCGCTTCCCTTCATGTCCTCCTCGCCTTCCCGCCGTGTCCTGATGTCCGGCGCCTCGGTCGAAGCCGCCATCGCCCGCCTATCCGATGGGATCGTCCAACGCTACGCCGAAGGCTCCCGAGTGGTCCTGATCGGTATCCAAACCGGCGGCATCCACCTCGCCCGCCAGTTGGCGGGCCACCTTGCCCGTGCCTGGCAGAGCGAGGTCCCGGTGGGTCAACTGGATGTCGCCATGCACCGCGACGACCTGGATCAACAGCTCGCGCCCAAGGTCCACCCCACCTCGGTCCCCTTCGACATCTCCGGCAAGCACGTCATTCTCGTCGACGACGTCCTCTGCAGCGGACGCACCTCGCGCGCCGCCCTCGATGCCTTGAACGACCTGGGACGTCCCCAACGCGTCGAACTCGCCGTCCTCATCGACCGCCCCCATCGCGAGCTCCCGATCCAGGCCGACTTCATCGGCGAACACGTGGCCACCGAGCCGGGCGACCGGGTGGACGTCCAGTTGACCGAGGGCAACGGCGCCAGCCAGGTGTTCATCGAATCCCCCTCCCCCCGCTCCCCATGAAATGGCACCGCAAGGACCTCCTGGACCTCCAGTCGCTCAGCGTCGAAGAGATCCAGACCGTGCTCGACACCGCCCGCGAATTCAAAGCCGTCGGCGAACGCCACATCAAGAAAGTCCCCGCCCTCCGCGGCAAAACCGTCGTCACTCTCTTCGTCGAACCCTCCACCCGCACCCGCATCAGCTTCGAACTCGCCGCCCACCGCCTCAGCGCCGACGTCATCAATTTCAATGCCGAAGTCTCCTCCCTGCGCAAGGGCGAGACCCTCAAGGACACCGCCCGGAATCTCGAGGCCCTCAACGCCGACTTCATCGTCATCCGCCACAGCGCCGCCGGCGCGCCGCACTTCCTCTCGCGGGTGCTCGGCGCCCACGTGGTCAACGCCGGTGACGGTGCCCACGAACACCCCACCCAGGGGCTCCTCGACCTCTTCACCATGCGCGAGAAGAAGGGACGCCTCGCCGGGCTGCAGGTCACCATCCTCGGCGACATCCTCTACAGCCGCGTCGCCCGCTCAAACATCTGGGGCCTCCGCAAACTCGGCGCGGAGGTGACGCTCTGCGGACCCCCCACCCTCGTGCCCCGCACCTTTGAGGCCATGGGCTGCCGCGTCGTCCACGACCTCCATCAGGCCATCGCCGACGCCGACGTCATCAACCTCCTCCGCATCCAGCACGAGCGGCAACGCAAGAGCGCCTTCCCCGGCCTGGGCGAATACACCCACCTCTTCGGCATCACGCGCAGCCGCCTCGCCGACACCAAGCCCGACGTCCTCATCATGCACCCGGGCCCGATCAACCGCGGCGTCGAGGTGGACAGCGACGTCGCCGACGGCGAACGCTCCGTGATCCTCGAACAGGTGACCAACGGCCTCGCCATCCGCATGGCCGCGCTCTACCTCATCAACGGCGGCAAGGCCACAACGCCGGGCGCCAACTAGTCCTCCCGGCCGGATCGCAGCTCCCCTTAAGCCGGTGTTCAAGATTCAGAATTCAGGGACTGACCCCATGAGACTGCTTGTGCTGGCGTGCCTGCTGCCCGTCCTGGCCGCCGCCGCCCCCGACACCCTCCCGCCAACCCAGAACACCGCCGAACTCGAACAGGCCCTCCGGCGACTCCTCGCCGAACACCGCATCCCCGGCTGCGGCGTCGCCCTCGTCACCCGTACCCAGGACGTCTGGATCGCCGGACTCGGCAAGGCCCACCTCACCGCCGACCGCGACGCCACCCCCGACACCCTCTTCCGCATCGGCTCAACCTCCAAGACCTTCGTCGCCCTGGCCGTCCTCAAGCTCCAGGAGGAAGGTCGCCTGAACCTGAACGACCCGGTGCGAACCCGCGCGCCGGGCCTGACCTTCAGCAATCCCTGGGAGGCATCCGATCCCGTGCGCATCGTCCACCTCCTCGAACACACGGCCGGGTTCGATGATCTCCACCTCAAGGACTACGCCCACAACGATCCGGACCCGATCCCGCTCGCCGACGGTCTGGCCCACTGCGCCACCAGTTGCGTGTCCCGGTGGCGCCCCGGCACCCTGATGTCCTACTGCAACGCCGGCCCCCCCATGGCCGCGTACATCGTGCAGCAGGTGACCGGAATCCCTTTCGAGGAGTATGTCGCCCGCCAGTTCTTCGAGCCGATCGGCCTGCACACCGCCACGTACTTCTACCCTGCCGACAATCCGGAACAGTTGGCGCGGCTTTACGCCAAAGACGGTGTCACCCCGCAACCCTACTGGCACATCCTCGTCCGGCCCTCCGGCGCCATCAACGCCTCGGCCCGGGACATGGCGGCGTATCTCCGCTTCTTCCTCAACCGCGGCGAGGTTGACTCGCGTGCCCTGCTTCAACCCGAATCCCTCGAACGCATGGAGCGTCCCGGCACCGGCCTCGGCGCGGGCCTCGGTTTGACCACCGGCTACGGCCTCTGCAACTACACCTCCGAACGGGGCGGCGTGCTCTGGCACGGACACAACGGCGGGGTCAATGGCGGGCTCACCGAGATGGCCTACTCCCCCGACCTGGGCGTGGGCTACGCCTTCATGATCAACTCCGAGAACGGCGCCGGCTTCGAGCAGATTGCCGACCTTCTCGCCGCGTTCCTGACCCGGGAACTTCCCAAGCCGCCCTTGCCGCCTCCGGCCCCTGTGGATCCGGAACTGCCGCCCCAGTTCAGCGGCTTCTACAAGCTGGCCTCGTCGCGCAACGCCAGCCTGCGGTTCCTCGACTGGGTCCTGAGCGAAGCGCATCTGTCGTTCCACCCGTCACATCTTGTGGCCGACCCGCTCCTGGGCCCGGCGCGCCTTCTACCCGCCGTAAGCCCCCGCACGTTCCGATCGCCGGAAGGCCCGGCCGCCACGCGCGGTTTCACCGAGGTCGACGGACGCCGCCTGTACTGGGCGGGGATGGCGACGTTCGAGCAAGTCCCTCCCTGGACCGTGTGGACACCTCGGGTGGTCGGCGGGCTGTGGCTGGGTCTGAGCCTCAGCACCCTGCTGTTCGGCCTGGTCTGGGTGCCCCGCTGGCTGCGCGGCCGCCTCGAGCCCGACAGCGGCCTTTTTCTGCGAAGCTGCCCGCTCGTGGCCGCCCTCGCCTGCGCCGTGGCCGCCGGGATGTTCATGGCGACGACCCGGAACACCTCGCTGCTGTTCGCCCGGTATGGGGAACCGACGCTGTGGTCGATCGCGTTCTGCGGCCTGACGGTGCTGTTCCTGCTGGCCGCGGTCGTGGGGGTGCTGGCCGCGCTGCGCCGGCCGCCGGTCTCCACCCGCCGGCTGGTGCGGTGGCATGCGCTGTTTGCCTCCCTGCTCCACACGGTGGTGGCCCTGTACCTCCTGTACTGGGGCGTCATCGGCTGGCGCACCTGGACTTGATTCCTTCCGTGACGAGCCCGTCGGCTGCTCCGCGGGCGCTTCAGTCTCTCGGCGGCGGCACGCCGCCGCTTGTTCACGACTAAAGCGCCTCGGCGATGGCACTCCCCATCTCCGACGTGCTGACCATGCGGAAACCGGCCGTGCTGGGGCCACGCAGATCCGGCGTGCGATAGCCGGCGCCGAGCACCTTCCGGACGGCGTCTTCGATGGCTTGCGCCGCCGGCTGCCACCCGAAGCTGTACCGCAGCATCAAGGCCGCCGCGAGGATCTGGGCGATCGGGTTGGCGACGTTCTTTCCCGCGATGTCCGGCGCGGTGCCACCCGCGGGTTCGTACAGGCCAAACACCTGGCCTTGGTAGCGCGCACCGAGGGAAGCGCTTGGGAGCATGCCGAGCGAGCCCACCAGCGCCGCCGCTTCATCCGCCAGGATGTCACCGAAGATGCCCTCGCAGAGCACCACGTCGAACTGATCCGGTCGCAGCACCAACTGCATCGCGGCGGTGTCCACCAGCATGTGCTCGAGCGTGACGTCCGGGAACCGCCGGCTGACCTCCGTTACCACCTGCCGCCAGAGGATACTGGTCTCCAAAATGTTGGCCTTGTCCACGCTGGTGACCTTCCGCCGCCGGAGCGTCGCCGCCAGGAAGGCCATCTGGGCCACGCGCTCGATCTCGGAAGCCGACAGCGACAGCGTGTCCACCGCCCGCAGAACCTGCTGGGTCGGCACGGCCTCGCCCTGGACCTCGAGCACTGCCTCGGTCTTCTTACGCGCCGTGTTGTAAAGCCCACCGGTCGCCTGACGCACCACCAGCAAATCGATCCCGTCACCCAGGCGCTCCGGGCGCAGCGGGGAGGCGTACGCCAACTCCGCCGGCAGCTTGATCGGGCGCAGGTTGGCATAGAGCCCGAACTGCCGGCGCAGACGCAGCGACGCGGCCCGTTCGGGGCGCTTCTCCTTCGCTACTTCAGAGTCGCGATACTGCAGGCCGACGGCGCCGAACAAGATGGCATCGGCCGCTTTGCAGAGCGCCAGGGTTCGGTCCGGCAAGGCCTTGCCCTCCTTGTCGATGGCGTCCCAGCCCACCGGGGCTTCCTGGATGTCCAGGCGCAACCCGTGCGCCTTCTCCACCGCGCGCAGCACCTTGATCGCCTCGCGCATGACCTCGGGACCAATCCCGTCCCCCGCCAAGGCCGCAACGGTTCGCTTCGTTGTCTTCATAGGAGGATCCACTGGGAATTGCTGGCCGTCCCCGCCCGGGCGAAGAAACCGTCCCGCGCGTACTGCCTCCGCCGGGGATTCCCGGTCGGCAGGCTCGATCCGTCCCCACCTGAAGTCAAGCGCGCCCGTGGCGAACGCAAAGCGCCGCTGGAAGTCGGCGCACTCCAAACGCGTCGCGCCAGACGCACGGTGCGGGGCTCGCGAAGCGTCTGGAGTGCGTGCGGTTCACCGCCGCTTTCCGTAAGCGGGGAGGGGGCTGAACGAACCGCACCGTCTTGTGGCGGGAATCAGCGAGCGTGGTCTGGACGCCTCCACCGGAGGTTCATGGGAAGCGTCCTGTTCCTTGCGGACCTGCTCGGGGACCATGAACCGGGGAGGGTGCAGGCGGGACGCCCGCACCACAGGTTCAGAGAGCACCTCCCTCAGCCCAATTCCCGATGTTCGTAATCGGCGGAGAATCCAAGACGGGAAGACCCTCCACCGATTACGAACATCGGGGATTGGGGAAGTGACGTGGTTCTCCTGATCTGCACAGGGGCCGTAAGCCGACCTGGATGGATGCCCCTTCGGCAATCGCCATTCTGCCTTCTGCATTCCGGTTCATTGGGAGGGTTCGGTTGACCTCTATCAAGGACGGCACGGAGCCTCCGGGAGGAGACTGGGCGTCACGATGAACGCCGAAGTCGTCGAAGTGGACACGCGCGGACTGGAACCACCGCAACCGATGGTGCGCATCCTCGAAGCGCTGGCGGTTCTCCCCGCGGGCGCAACCCTGCGGGCGCGAACCGATCGGCGACCGCTGCACCTGTATCCCCTGATCGAGGAACGGGGGTGGGTGGCGGAAACTCAACCCGAAGCAGAGGGCAGCTACGTTACCTCCATCCGTCATGCCTAGCGCCAGCTCCAAGACCGCACCGCCGACCGCGGCCACTCCGTCGGGTCCGGCCAGCGGGCTGGCGCCGTCGGTGGGATTGCCGCTGCGGTTTGTGGCGACGGGCTTCGCGGCGTGGCTGGCGGGAGTGGCGTTGCTGGTGGCGCGACCGGACATTCTGGCGACCTACCACTACAACCAGTATGTCGTGGCCGCGACGCACCTCTGGGTGCTGGGCTTCCTGAGCTCGGTGGTGATGGGGGCCATGTACCAACTGGTCCCGGTGGCGTTGGAGGTCCGGCTGCACAGCGAACGATTGGCGAAGTGGCAGTTTGTGTTCCACCTGGTGGGCTGGGTGGGAATGGTGGCGATGTTCTGGCGTTGGGACCTCAAGCAGGTCGGGCATTTCGGCTCGGCCTTCGCCGTGGGCGTGGGGTTGTTCGTCTACAACCTGGGCCGGACGCTGCGGCGGGTGCCGCGCTGGAACGTCGTGGCCGCCGGGGTCGCGTCGGCGCTGGCCTGGCTGAGCCTGACGGTGGGGGTGGGCCTAGTGGTCGTGACCGGGAAGTGCACGTATGACTCGGTGGAAGAGCTGACGGCAACCAACCCGCTCCGCGAGATGCTGCAGGCGTTGGCGGCGGTAGCGGCGTGGGTGAATCAGTTCGACCCGCTGGGGGTGATGCATGCGCATGCGCATCTCGGCGTCGTGGGGTTCTTCGTGATGATGATCGTGGCGGTGTCGTACAAGCTGCTGCCCATGTTTCTGCTGAGCGAGGTGCAGAGTGAATGGCGGGCGAGGTGGTCGGTGCGCTTGCTGAACGGGGGGCTGGCGGGGCTGTTCGTCGCGCTGGCCTGGCGACGGACGTGGCAACCGGTGGCGGCACTGGTCCTGATCGCCGGCCTGGGTCTCTACTTCGCCGAAGTGGTGGCGATCCTGCGGGCGCGGCGGCGGCGGATGATCGACTGGGGCTTGCGACACCATGTGACGGCGCAGGGGCTGCTGGGCCTTGTGGCGGTGCTGGGGCTGGTGTTGGGCTGGCCCGGGTTGCGGGTCACGATGTTCACCGCGCAGCTCGAGACGGTCTACGGCTGGCTGGGCATCGCGGGCGTCGTGTCGTTCACGGTCCTGGGGTTCCTGTACAAGATCGTGCCCTTTCTGGTCTGGTACCACAGCTACAGTCGCGCCGTGGGCCGGGCGCGTGTGCCGGCACTGGCCGACCTGTATTCGGAGAAGGTGCAGGTGGCGGGGTACTGGAGCTACCTGGCGGGCCTGCTGGTTGCCGCGGCAGGGGCCGCGGCGGGACACGCACCGCTGGCCCGGGCGGGAGCCGTGATCCTTTTGCTGAGTCTGGCGGGGTTGGGCTGGAACCTGGGTCGGATGCTGGCTCATGGGGTGCGTCCCCGCGTGGTGCCGTTCGGCCCGCGCCCCGTCGTGAATCCTGTGAACGCATGACCTCGATCGATCCCCGACAAGTCGAAGACGCGCTCCGTCAGGTGGTGGACCCGGAGCTGGGCTGCAACCTGGTGGACCTCGGCCTCATTTACGGCACGGAAATCACCAGCGAAACGGTGCGGGTCACGATGACGCTCACCACGCAGGGGTGTCCGATGCACGAAAGCCTGGTGGCGGGGGTCCGCGCGGTGCTGTTGGAGCTGGCGGGCGTGCGTGAGGTCGCGGTGGACGTGGTGTGGGATCCGCCATGGAACCCGGCGATGATGACGCCCGCCGGCCGTGCCCACGTGGGGCTGGCGTAGCGTAGGTGCGATCCGGGTTTTCACCCACTGTAGGCGCCGACGTGAGGAGGCGAAGTGGCGCCACTTCAGGACCCCCAGCGCCTCCTCACGTCGGCGCCTACCGGGACCTTCTAAGAGCTGACCCCGGGGGCGAGCGCCACGACGTGCCGGCGGATCTCGGCGGTCAACTGCGCGGCTTCGGTCCCGTCGAGGCGGGCCAGGACCCGAACCCAACGACAGGCGAAGCTGCCGTCTTCATTGAACGGCAGATGTTTGAACAGGGCGTCGAACGCGCGTTTGCGGCGGCGGTAATCGGTCTGGATCCGGCGGAACTCGGCGCCCAACGCGGTGAGGTAGGCCTCGGCGAAGGCCCAGGGATCCTGGAGGTCGGCGTGCCGGTCGTTGGCAGGTTTGGCGTAGGCCCGGGCATAGGCCAGCAGTGAGGGCGTGCGCCAGTCGGCGAACGCTCCACCGTGATCGGTCAGCACGAGCTCGCCCGGAAGCCCGTCGGATCCTTCGACGACGATTTCGTCGCCGTCATCGAAGAGCACCTCGCCGGGGACGTCGTGGGACTCGGGGTGGATGCTGCGACCGACGATCAAGTTCGGCGCGGCGGCTTTGCCGAGCAAGCGGGCGAGGGCGAGCGCGTAGTGAGGGTCCCCCAGTTTCCGCGGCGCGATCTGGTTGGTGGGGATGCCGGGAAGATAATCGCGCTCGAAGTAAACCACGGGAAAGAGGCGGCCGCGGAACTCGGCGCGGGAGCCGGTGTAAGGCTCGGACACGCGCCGCATGGTGACACGAGGCGGGAGGCGCATGCCGAACTGGAGGCAGCCCAGTCGCCGGTCGAGCGTGTAGTCCGTGTACTCGTCGGTGTCCAGCATGGCCCGGACGATGTCCTTGGGTCGACCCCGCCCATCGAGCTCCTCGAGCCGCTCGCGGATGCCCCAGCGTTGGACGCGCAGAAAGAGCACCCGCGGGTCCTGCTCGCCACGCACCTTGATTTCGGCGAGGTAAACGCCGCGGCGGCCGCGGAGACCCGTGGGAGCGGGGCCACGGGATTCGATGCGGCCGAGGTTGAGGTATTCGAGGTTGCCGTATTCGCGGATGAGGTTGGCGGTGAAACCCCGGGCCAGGGGATCGTGAAGGGCGCGCAGGGCGGGGTCCGTGGCGGCTTCGAGGGGGGTCTCGAGCACCCGCGCGAGGAGGAACTCGCCATCCTCGATGCGTCCCCCCGGCAGCCAGCGGGTCTTCAAGAAGACGTCGGAGCTCCAGCCAAACGGCGACTCGTCATGCGCGTGGTCCTGGTCGCCGCCGGAGAGCGTCGCCAGGAGGGCATCGCGCCAGGCCGCAAGCTGGGGATCGTCGTGGCGCAGGAGCGGTTCCGTGGCTTCCTGGAACTGGCGGGCCAGCTCGGTGTGACGGGTGCGGAGAACCTCCGGCGCGAGACCGGTGAACGCAGGGCCGAGGAAGCTCGGCGCACCGAACTTGAGGGGATCGACGCCGAAGAAGGCGATCTCGGGATGGCGATGGCGGTTCCGGGTGGCGCTGTGCAAGGCGATTTCGTCGAGCTGACGGGCGAGCGCGGCGTCCGCGAGCGCGGCGAGTCCCTGGAACTCCGCGCAGGTCACCCAGCGCGTGCCGGTGTGGGGGTTGTAGTAGTAGATGGGGACCTCGTGGATCGCGGTGCGGATCTGCCGGATGCTGCGTGCCCAGGCTTCCCGATCGACGGCGGGGGTGGCCAGGCGCCAGAGTTCGCCGCGTTCCCGGAGGGCCTGGCGGACACGCGGGTTATGGGCAAAGAGGAAGCGGACATGATACTCGGGAACTCCCCAGTCCTCCTGCAACTGACCGTCGGCTTCGAAGGCCAGGTCGAGGCGGTCCAGTTCGGGCCGGATCAGGACCAGGTCATCCGCCGTGAAAATCAGATCGACGCTCTCGCCGCATTCCCAATCGAGGTGACGCTCGGTGGGCGGAGGCTGGTCGGGAGGCTGGGCTTGTCCGCGCAACCAGTCGCGGAAGCGGCCGCGCTGGATGAAGTGCATGCGGTCCTCGGTGACAAGCACGTGACGTCGCGGAAACAGGGTGCCAATGCCGGTGGCAAGGCGCCCCTGGGCATCGCGGGCGAAGGGATTGGGTCCGATCCGTTCCACACGGTGAAGGTGGCGAGCGGGCGGGGCCAGGTCCACCTGATTTCCGATGCGAACCGCGTTTTTTCGCGACGCCGGGGCGAAAGCACCTAGGATAGCGCGGTGTTATGGCGAAGTTGCTGAGCGATTTCCTGCAACCCCTGGCGGCGATGTGGCTGGGGCTGGTGCTGCTGACGCTGTGGCGATTGGGACAGCGCCAATGGCGCCTGGCGGTGTGTCCTGCACTGATCGCGGCGCTGGTATGGGGGATCGGCGCCACCCCGCTTCCCGCCACCTGGCTGGCGTCGCTCGAGCGGCCCTACGCGGTCGTAGACACGGCAACCGGGCCGCCGGCCGACGCCGTCGTGATGCTGGGCGGGATGACGACGCCGTCGGAACACGACTTGTTCGGCTTTCATTTTGGCGGGGATGCCGACCGGGTGATGACGGCGATCGAGTTGGTGCGGCAGCGCAAAGGGCGGGTGCTGGTGCTCGGCGGCGGGCAGTTCCCGCAGACGCCGAATCCTGGCGAGGGCGAATTGCTGCGTCGCTGGGTGGAGACCTGGAATGTCCCCCGGGCGCCGGTGTTCCTGCTGGGGGTCTGCCGAGACACCCGGGACGAGGCCGAGCGGACCCGGGCGCTGGCGGAGTTGCACGGCTGGAAACGGATCCTGCTCGTGACCTCCGCGGCCCACATGCGACGGGCGGAAGCGACGTTTCGGCGGCTGGGGCTGGAGGTGACGCCGTGGGCGTGCGACTTCGACGCGCTCAGTTCGCTGGCAGGACGGCGGGGCTTGTACCTGATCCCCGGCACCTCCGGCTTCGATCACTTGGATCGCTACGTCCACGAAGTGGTGGGGTACTGGGTGTACCGGTGGCGGGGCTGGCTTTGAAAGGGGCGAAGGTCGAAGTCCGAAGGGCGAAGGGCGAAGGGCGAAGTTGGAAGTTGGAGGTTCCCAGGCGGAGGGGTCGCGCCTTGATTTCCGCCAAAGACCGACGATGCTGGGCCGGGGTTGATCCCGAGGTACACCCACCAAAGGGAGGCACGCCCCGAACCGCAGAAACCGAAAGTGGATCTCATGAACCTGACAAACTTGCGCCTGGGCCTCCTCGGCTTGGCGACCGCCGGTGTGCTCGTCTTCGCTGGCTGCTCCAAGCCGGACGCGATCGATACCCGCCCGGTCACCCAGGCGTTCGCGAGCTCGGAGAGCGCGATCAAGACAGATCTGGACGCCGCGGTGGCGGCGGTGAAGGCGGGGGATTACGCGGGCGCAGCGAACAAGCTGCAGTCCCTGGCCGCCAACGCCCAGGTGACCTCCGAACAGAAACAGGCGCTGCAGGGGTTGCTGACCCAGGTGCAGACCAAGCTGGGTGACGCCGCCAAACAGGCGATCGACCAAGCCTCGAAGGTGGCGACCAACGCCGCCAAGTCCGCCGGCGACGCCGCCAGCAAGGTGTTGCAGGACGCCTCGAAGAAGGTGGGCGACGCGGCGAACAAGGCGGTGCAGGACGCCACCAAAGCGCTGCCGCCGTTGCCGCCCAGTCCCACCGGTCAGTGATCCGTCACGGACGGTGACGGAGCTCCCGCGGCCACCCGCCGTTCGAGTTCCGCCAGGCGCCGCAGCAGGCCCGGGAGCTGGGCCAGCGCCACAAATTGCCGTTTCATCTGCGCGGCCGAGCGCGCCGGCGCGCCCAGCCATTTCTCGCCGTCGGGAATGGAGTGCATGACGCCGGATTGGGCGCCGACGACCACCCGATCGCCGATCCGGAGGTGATCGGCGATGCCGACCTGGCCGGCGAGGGTGACGTAGTTGCCGACCCGGGTACTGCCGGCGATGCCGACCTGGGCGACGAGCAGGCAGTGTTCGCCCACCACCACGTTGTGGCCGAGGTGGACCAGGTTGTCGAGTTTGCTGCCCCGCCCCACAACCGTGGCGCCGAGGGCGCCGCGATCGATAGTGACGTTCGCGCCCACCTCGACGTCATCGTGGAGGATTACGTGGCCCACCTGGGGGATCTTCTGGTGCGCGCCGCCCTCGAAAACGTAAGCGTAACCGTCCGCGCCGATGACCGCGCCGGCGTGGATGCGGACTCGGTTCCCCACCTGCGTGCGGGGATAAAGGGTAACGTTGGGGAACAGACGGCTGTCCTCGCCGATCCGGCAGCCCGCGCCCAAGACGGTACCGGCCTCAATCACGGTGCCTGCCCCGATCTGGACGTCCGGCCCGATCACACAGTGAGGTCCGACGTGGGCGGTGGGCGCGATCCGCGCCGCAGAGTCCACCACGGCCGTTGGGTGAAGCCCGGGTGCGAAGGTCGGTTCCGGGAAGAAGAGCGGCAGGACCCGCGCGCAGGCAAGGCGGGCATTGCGCACGAAGATCCGCGTCTTCGAGGATTCGATCTCCAGGCTGGTGAGGATGGCGCTGGCCGCACCGGCGGTGGCGCGGGCAAGAAATTCGGCGTTCTCGGCAAAGGTCAGGTCGCCGGGTTGTGCAGTGTCGGCCGGGGCAAAACCGGTAAGGACCACGTGGGGGTCGCCGAGCACCTGCCCGTCGAGCCGTTCGGCGATTTCAGCGGCGGTGAACTGAGGCATGGGGGCGGCCGGTGGGCACCGGGAAGGGGCGCTGGATCAGAGGCCGCGCTCGGACACGATGCGGTTGCCCTCGCCCAGGACGATGACCTGCGGCTCCCAGCCGCGCGCGTCCACCTCTTCGACGAGCGCGAAGCTCATGATGGTAAGGAGGTCGCCGGGTTGACCGAGGTGGGCGACGGCGCCATTGAGGATGATCTCCCCGGACCCGCGCCCACCGGGGATGGCGTACGTCTCGAAGCGCTGGCCGTTGGCCTGATTGCCGCAGAGGATCCGTTCATACGGACGCAGGGCCACCCGTTCCATCAGGTCTTCGGCGATGGTGAGGCTGCCCTCGTAGGCCACGTTGCCGCCGGTGACTTGGGCGCGATGGATCTTGGACTTGAGCAACTGGATCTGCATAGGGAGCGGTCTTGGAGGTCCGCCGGGGCCAAACTCGCAATCGCCGGCGGCCAAGTCAATCACGCGTCGGCTCCGCGACCGGTTCGCTGCGCTCGAGGCCTTTGAGCTGGGCGCGGACCAACCGGCTCATCAGGGCGAGCTCGATCTCCGAGACGCCCATCTGGCGGGGGTTGACGTCGAAGGCGGTCAGCCAGCGATCTTCGACGGGCTGGTAACCGAGCTCCTGGCAGAGGCGAAGCTCGAGGTCGGCCATGTGGCCAGCGCCGTAAAAGACGCCCACGGAAGCCGGCGGCGGACGGGTGTGCAGGGCCGCGCGGACGTCGCGCACGACGGCCTGGTTCCGCTCCTCGATCAGGACGCGCAAGAGGCGTTGCATGCCGGCGGGAAGTCCCGCCATGCCGGCCATGTCATTCGGCAACTGGCCCAGGACCTCGATCATGGCGACCTTGGTGGCCGCCTGGAGACGCGTGCTGGCAGCAAGCACGGACACGCTGAGCCGGGCCAGTCCTCCCAGCAACCCTTCCCCGGTCATGGCCTGGAGGAGGGCATCGAACTCGACGGTGCCCTCGGCGGGAGGGCGGTCGGCCGCGGGCGCAGCCGCAGCGTCGGGTCGCGCGGCGAAGAGGCGGGTGAGCTGTTCGAGGCTGAGGTCGCTGTTGCGGAAATGGCCGCGGTGGTAATCGATTTCGTCGAGTTGAAACGCCAGCCCCAAGGCCCGGGCGAGGTCGGCCTGCAGCGAGTAGCTGCCGTCGCGGACGGGCGGGCCGCTGTCGGGAGACTGCACGGCCTCGTAGAAGACCAGCGACCGCGCTTCCAGGAAGCGTTGGAGTTCGGCGTAGTATTCGCGCGTGCCGAGGTGCGTCACGGCCACGAGCCAGAGTTCGGGTCCTTCGCCCCGGGTGGGCACGAGCCGGCGCAGGGCCACTTCGAGGGCGGCGGTTCCGTTGGTGCCGCGCTGCGTCCGGAGATACGGCTGCACGGCATCGAGCGCGGCAGGCTCGGGGCCGGCCGCCCGCAAGACCAGGGAGAAAGCCAGGACGGCGGCGCCCCAGCGGAGGCACGCGGTCGGACGGAAAGACAGGGTCACGCTCATATTCCGGTAAACCGAATCGGGCCCAGACTATGCCTGCTCGCCGGTGAAAACGCCAGTCACCTCCCGCGTCAACCCGCTGTCGACGCCGGGTCGGTCCGCAGCCGACGCCGGGTCGGTCCGCCGTCGACGCCGGAGGCGTCCCAGACGGTAGCCGGAGGTCGCCCCGGAACGGCGACCTCCGGCCCCGCGGGCCATTTCGACGGCACCCCGGAGGAGGTGCCAGAGGTCCGGGGTCGCGTCGTCCGGCATCCCACAGCCCCATCCCCCATGTTCGTAATCGGCGGAGAAACCACCCTTCCCCTGAATCCTCCGCAGATTGCGAACATCGGGAATTCGGATGACGGGGTTTTCGGCTTCCCCAATCCCCTATGTTCGTAATCGGCGGAGAAACCCGCGCCCCTGGATCTTCCGCAGATTGCGAATATCGGGAATTGGGCTGAGGGGATCTCCGGCTTTCCCCTAATCCCCCATGTTCGTAATCGGCGGAGAAACCACCCTTCCCTGAATTCTCCGCAGATTACGAACATCGGGAATTGGGCTGAGGGGATCTGCTCAGCAGCCATGAACCGACCAGGCTGGATGCCTCTTCCGGATTCTGCATTCTCCCTTCTTCCTTCTGCATTCCCCTTCACGGGCGAGGCAGGACGGTGAGCCAGAGGGCGTCGGTTTCGTTGCGCAACAATGTACCGGGCGGGGCAAACCGGCCCCGCAAAGGCGCCTGGGCGATCAGCACGCGCGGCGGGACAACGGCGGGATCGACCAACACCACCCGGAAAGGTTGGTTGGACGGGCGGGCGTTGGGCGCGGCGGTCAGGTGCAACCGAACGGTGGCTCCGTCCGGGGCGATCACGCCGCCCGCGCCGGTCACGTCCCCCGGCAATCCGGTGGCCATCACCGTCACCACCCCCCGATGCGTTTCCGGCCGCTGCAGGCGAACTTCGAACGATACGCTTTCGCCCGGCCGCAACCGGAAGGTGTGCTCGTCCACCTCAGCCAGCAGGCGGGGTTCGGGGGCAAAGGTCTCCAGCTCGTAGCGGAAGTCCGGACCGCCTTCGCCGCGGGCGTCAGCAATCACGAGGGTATAGGCGCCGTCCGCCGGAGCGACCCATTCGAGGGTGGGGTCCGGACTGGGCGCGGAGGCGGCGAGGATATTCCCTGCCCCATCGAGGACGCGCAGGACGGGAGCGAGCGGAGACTCGAGGCTGCCGGCGCGGGCCGCGAAGCGATAGACCTCCTCGCGTGTGGCCAGAAAGCCGAAGCGGTCCTCGTCACCGGTCGGACTGATGAAGCCCGTGAACATGCCCGGGAGCGCGGCCGTGGGCGACAGCATCTCGGGGTGAAGTCGTTCCGCCGCTTCCGGGGGCGGCCGGACCACGACGGAGGTTCCCGTGTCGGGCAGGCCAGGAATCTCGAAGCCGGTGGCTTCAGGGGTCCCGCCGGGGGCGGGCGGAGGGGAGACCAGCGTGCACGCCAGGCGGTAGATGCTGGCCTCGCCGGCCGACTCGAGTCGTGCCGTCGCCGGCGATCGCGCCGCGGATTCCACCCGGAGCCGGTGGACGCCGGCCTGGTGGATGGCGGTGACCAACACGGGATCCTGTGCGGGGGCGTTTGTGGATTCGCCGACCGACGTACCGTCCGGAGCCAATAGCGTCAGGCGGGCGGCGAGGGGGGAATCAAAGCCGAGGGCCGTGAGTTCGGCGCGGAAGGTCTGGGAGGGTTCGAGGCGGAGCCGGTACGTGTCGACTTCGCCGGGTTGTCGGAGGCGGCCGTTGACGGTGACCGGGAGGGTGCGCAACTCCTCGCCGATGCCACTGAACTCGGGGGAACCAAGTTCGATGGTCTCGGGCAGCTCGCCCACGACGAACAACCGGGGCGCGGTGCAGCCTTCGGCGTTGAAGAACCGAACAAGGTGCGGGCCGACCGGGACCGTGGGGGCGAGGGCGAGCCGGAACTGGCCGGGGCTTTCGCCGGCTTCGAAGTGGAGCCCCGGAGAATCCGACCAGGGTCGAAGCGGGGTGGTGCCGAGGGACCCACCGATGCTGACGTTGAGCACCGTGCCGCGTTGCCCGCCGGCGGGGAAGAGGTGCTCGACGACCGGCGGCTGGGCCACGGCCGGAAAGACGCTGGCGATCAGGAGGAGCGCGAGGTCAAGCCGAGGGCAGCGCGGGAAGGCTGGCAGCAGCGATGGCCTGGCCATGGCGTTTCTCCTTTTCGTCCGGGGTGTGCAGGGCAATGCGGCGCGGCAGCTCGGGAAACTCGGCCAGCAGGACGGCTTGAGCCACATCCAGAATCACGCTCCCCCCGGCGCCTGAGGTGACGCGCCCCAGGATGAGGAGGTGCCGGAATTCATAAAAGTCGGCCAGGTGGGCGATGGTGTAGCCGAGGTACGCACCGATAGTCTCGTAGATCTTGCGAGCCCGGTAATCGCCCGCGGCCATGGCGTCCTGGACGCGCTTGAGGACGTCCGGGAGCCCCAGTTGGGGCGGCAGCTCGAAGCCGGCCACCGCGGTGAGGCGGCCCACGGCCTGCTGCGAGAAATACTTGGCGCCGGTCCCAGCGTCCTTCGACCATTCATCCACGGGGGCGGCGGGGTTGAAGTCGACCGGGACAAACGCCAGCTCGTTGAGCCAGGACGTGATGTGGCCGTCCGGAGTGACGTACCCGCCGGCGGTGCTGGTGCCCAGGGCAAGACCGAGCACCGCGTTGTCCCCCAGCGCCATCGAGCCCGCGAGGGCGGTCACCTCGCCGTCGTTGACCACCTCGAACGGCACGCCGTTCCAGGCGCGGCGGATTTCCAGGAAGAGATCCTTGGCGCGCTTCTGAAACAGCTCGGTGGGAACCCCGCGGAACAGGGAAGCCACCTTGACCCGATTGTTGACGTAGACGCCGGCGGCGCTGCCCCCGATGGCATCCACGCGCGGCAGGTGGGTGGAAGCGCGCTTCAGCGAATCCATGATGCCATCGAAATGGTACTGGGGATCGGCTTGCTGGACGGGATCCCAGACGGCCTCCTCGCTGAAGACGACCTCGCCATGGAGCACCGCAGCCACCTTGCGGTCGCTGCCTCCAAGGTCGAAACCGATGCGGCAGCCGTCGAGGTGCCGGCCCAGCGGCTGGGTGGAGGCGCGTTCGGCCGGGAGATCTTCGGCGGCGCAAGCCCTGGTCTCGAACAGACGCTCATAGATCCGCTCGCCCATGATCTCGGCGTCGAACCGGCCCGCAGGGTGTTCGCGGTAATGCTGCTGCAACCCGGCTAGAAGCTCGGGCGGGCCGGCGAAGTGAACGCGGTAGCCCCCGCGCGACCACAGCAGGAACTTCAGCCAACGTTCCAGGAAACGCAGGTTGGCGCCCGCTTGCGGATGTTCGGCCGGCAGCAGTTCCGTGCAGAACCGAAGAACCGAACCGTCGGCTTGCTCCAGGGCCACCGCCACAGGCACCGGCCGCCCCGAAGCCCGGACGGCCGCGCGAAAGGCGCGCGTGGCCAGCGCGGGCGGGCGGAACGCAGGGTCAAGAACCGGAGTAATGCGCGGCGCGACAAGGAACGAACTCGGCGTGCTCATGGCGCGCGGGATCATGGGATGGGCCGCTGTCGGGGAAAAGCTCAAAGCTCAAAGCTCAAAGCTCAAGGGACGAAGTCCAAGGGTCAACGTCCAACGTGAAACGTCCAACGTGAAACGTCCAACGCTCAACGTCCAACGCTCAACGTCCAACGCTCAACATCCAACGCTCAACGTCCAAGGGTCAACGTCCAAGGGTCAACGTCCAAGGGTCAACGTCCAAGGGTCAACGTCCAACGCTCAACGTCCAACGCTCAACGTCCAACTTTCAACGTTCAACGTTCAACGTGAGACGTTCAGAGCACGGCGGACACGGCGGCGAGGCACTTCTGGTTCTCGGCCGGTGTGCCCACCGAGATGCGAATCCACTCCGGCAATTGGTAGCCGCCCATCGGCCGCACGATCACGCCGCGTTGCTGCAGGGCCGTGAACACCCGCTGGCCATCGCCTACACGCACGAGAATGAAGTTCGCCGCGGAGGGCAGAAACTGGAGTCCCATCCGGCGGAAGGCCCCGGCATACTCGCGCAACCCGACGGTGTTGTTCTCGCGGGTGCGACGCAGGTGCTCGGCGTCATCGAGGGCCGCCAGGGCACCGACCTGGGCGACCGTGTTCGTGTTGAACGGTTCGCGGATCTTCTCGAGCGCGGCGACGAAATCCGGATGGCCAATGCCGTAGCCGATGCGGAGACCGGCCAGGCCATGAATCTTCGAGAAGGTCCGGGTGAGCACCAGGTTGGGGCGGATGCCCGAGCGGATCAAGGGAAGCAGGTCGAGAGGCTGTTCGAGGTATTCGAGATAGGCTTCGTCGATCACGAGCAGAACATGCGCCGGGACGGCTTCGATGAGGGCTAGGACGGCGTCTGCGGGCGCTAGCGTGCCAGTGGGGTTGTTCGGGTTGGCCACGAACACGACGCGGGTGCGAGGCGTGAGCGCACGGGCCATGGCGGGCAGGTCGTGGCCATGGTCGCGGGCCGGCACCACGACGAGTTGGCCGCCGAAGAGGTGGGTGACAATCGGGTAGACGGCGAAGCAGTACTGCGAAACGACCGCCTCCGCGCCGGGGGCGATGACCGCGTGGCCGATGAACTCGAGGACCTCATTCGAGCCGTTGCCAAGGATCAGGTGGTCCGCGCTGAGCCCCAGCGTCTCGGCCAGGCGGCGTTTGAGGTAGAACGCGTTGCCATCGGGATAAAGCTGGAGCTGGGGCAGCGCCGCGCGCATCGCCTCGAGCGCCTTGGGTGAAGGCCCGAGCGGGTTCTCATTCGAGGCGAGCTTGATGATGTCGGCGGCGGGCAGGCCGAGTTCGCGGGCGACCTCCTCGATGGGACGCCCCGGCTGGTAGACAGGGAGACTGGTGAGGGACGGGTTCAGCGGCACGGGGAAACCGGCAGGCGTCGGGGTGGATGTGTTCATGACTGGCGCGGGAGCGTGGACGGGTTCAGCGGGACTGTCGAGTCTGGGGGAGACGCTGAATTCAAGATTCAAAGTTCAAAGTGCGAAGTGCGAAGTGCGAGGTGCGAAGTTTGAAGTTCGGAGTCCCGAACCTGGCGGGGCGAGGTTGCCTCCCGGCTACCACCGCTTCCACGGGGCCTGTCCGCCGGCCCAGACGGTGTTCAGGTCCTGCCACTCGCGGTAGGTATCCATGCACTGCCAGAAGTCGTCGTGCCGGAAGGCGGCCACCTGCGCTTCGGCCGCGAGGCGGATGAGCGGTTCGCGCTCGAGCGGGGTGGCGTCGTCGGCGATGTAGTCGCCGATCCGCCGGTTGAGAACGAAGAAGCCGCCGTTGATGTAGCTGAGTTGGCGCAGGGGCTTCTCCTTGAACCCGACGACCGAGGTGCCGTCGAGGGTGAGGTCGCCGAAGCGACCCGGGGGCCGGACGGCGGTGACGGTGGCGATCTTGCCGTGTTGGCGGTGGAAGGTGATCGAGGCGTTGAGGTCGCTGTTGATCAAGCCATCGCCGTAGGTGAACAGGAAGGTGTCGCCCTGGACGTACGCGAGGGAGCGCTTGAGCCGTCCGCCGGTCTGGGTGTTCTGGCCGGTGTCGAGGAGGGTGACGGTCCAGTCGGTTTCGTCGTGGGCGGTGTGGTAGGTGATGCGCGGCGTGGGGCCCAACTGGAGGGTGACGTCGCTGGTGTTCCACTGATAATTGCGGAAGTAATCCTTGATCATCTCGCCCTTGTAGCCGAGGCAGAGGATGAAGTCCTTGTGGCCGAAGGTGGCGTAGTACTTCATGATGTGCCAGAGGATCGGCCGGTCGCCGATGGGCACCATGGGTTTGGGGCGGAACTCGGTCTCTTCGCGGAGGCGGGTGCCTTGTCCGCCGCAGAGGATCACGACTTGCATGGGGGCAGGGAAGCCACGATTTGGGCGGGCAGTCAACGTCCTTCGGGGTCAGCCCTTAATTTAATACTTAACGCGTCCAGCCGTCTGTCGGGAGGATCGGCAGGGAAGTTCAGACCGCCGCCGCGGCGACCAGCAGGGCCGGTTCCCAGGGTCCCAGGGAAGGGAGGGTGAACCGCCGGTAAGGGAGGTCGACGCTCACCGGGCTCAGGCGGCTGGTCTGTCCGTTGGACCGAATCACCTGCAGCCGGGGCGCGTCGCGGACCAACACGGCCAGGTCGATCGCGGGATCCACCGACGCGTTGAGCAGCAGGATCGCCGGTTCGCCTCCCGGTGTCCGCCGGCACCACAGCGCCACCCGGGCGTGGCTGTCGACACAGGCCGGGAGCGTGTCGCGGCTGAGCCAGCGGCAGAGCGCCCGCATTTGCCGGGTCTTGGCCAGCGACTGAAGGTGACGCCAGGGGTAATAGCCCGCCACCGCCACGCGTCCGCCGGAGGGGTTTTCGAATACACCGGATGCTGGTCCGAAACGTTGCCCGCCGAGATCCACGATCTCGGCCAGGACCTGCGCGCCCGGTTCGGCCGGTTCGATGAGCCAGGTCGTCTCCGGCGTGATGAACGAGCGGCAGTCTCGCTGCCAACCGGCGTGGCCGCGATTGAGTGGGTGGTCGGTGAGAAGCTCGAGGCTTTCCGCCGGCCGCAGGCCCCGCAGACGGAAGCCGACCCATTCGCGCAGCCCCAGACCCTGCAAGATCCGCAAGGCCGGCCCATCGAGCAGCACACCTCCCTTGAACCAGCCTTCGAGGGTGGCCTCGGAGAACTGGCGCACCGCATCGCCGGCGAGCACCGTCAACCGCGCGCCAGCGGGGTGGTAAGCCAACGGCAAGCCCAGTTCTGCCAGTTCGTTGAGGCCGTGCAGTTCCCGGCCAAAGACAGGTGCGGTGAACCATGACTCCGCGGCGTTCACCGTGGCAAAGTGATCCTCGCTCAGGGCCGGCCAGACGCCTTCGCAACGCGAACTGCCAAAAGCGGCGACCAAGCGATCGAAAAAGGGGCGCTGCGCCCGCATCGCGTCGAAGTAGGGCCGGAACTCCGAGAACGGATCCGACCCGAGTCCCAGGCCATTCCAGGTGGTGCCTGTGCAACCGGCCCCGAGTGCGGCGGCCACCTCGGCCATCGCCAGCGTGACGCTCTTCTTCAGCGGCTGGTAGGGGTAATTCTCATGCTCATACGGCCGATCAATGACCGTGTCGGACAAGCCGCCCAATTGGCGCCCCACGCTGTGCGCCTTGCCCAGCAGCGCGGTCGGGGTCTCGTCGGTGTAGAATCCGCCACCGGGACGCCACTTGACCGGGAGTTGGCTGGGCCCGGCGAGTGCGGCGGGCCACTCGGTCCAGCCGTAGCCCGAGTAGGTGAGCTCGGCGGACATGTAGCCCAGTGGGAGGCGGGGGTTGGCCCGGTCCACGGCGGCGCGGACGGTGCGGAGCACGCCGGCGACGTACCCGCGGTTGTGGGCCAGCCAACGTTTTCGCCACCGGAGGCGTTCTTCGAGCGGGGCTGCGTCCAGAGCCGCCACGAGGTCCGCGCGCGTCCAGGATCGGCCGGTGGGCTCGCTGAAGCTCTGCAGGCACCGCTCGCAGAAGCAGCCGAACCGAACCGGTCCGCGGCTTTCGAGCCGCAGATCATCATCCACCCAGAGGAAGTCCGGGCCGGCGGCGGCCAGCCGTTCGTAACACCGGCCCACGTACGCCATCACGCGCGGATCCGACGCGCAGTAGCAGGCTTGCGCGGTCAGACCATCGTGTCCGGTGAACCGCTGCCAGGGCTCGCGCAGGGCCCGTTCAACGTCTTCGTCGGCGTGTCCCAAGGTCGCGAGGTGGTTGATGCCGGCCTGGAGGCCAAGGGCACGGAAGCGGGGCAGCACCTCCCCCAAGGCTTGGGCCCGACGTTCCAGCTCCGGCAGAGGAAGCGGTGCGTGCGTTGCCGAAGTGAACAGCGCCACCTCATCCAGCACCGCCCGGTAGTCACGGCACCAGTCAAGCAACTCCCCCAGCCGCTGCGGGTGGCTCCACAACCCAATGCCGATGCGCAAGGAGAACCGCGCCCGGGGCGGATCGGTGGCCGCCGCCGGGGCTTCCCAGGCTGCCGGTGAAGCAGCCCCGTCGGCGCTGGCGCCGGGAAGGAGCGCTGCGCTGCTGCCGACCCCGAGCAACCCCAGGAAGTCGCGTCGGCTGAGAGGCCAGGGTGTCTGCGTTGTCATGGCTGAACGGCCTCCAGACTAACGGGTCAATCCGGAGGCCGAAAGCCCCATCGCAGCCCCTTCGCGACCGCCGGAGGTTACGACTCTGTAACGAACGCGGCACCGCAAGCGTCACTACGGGAGATGTTCGTGGGGCTGCGAGCGTGTCGAAGGAACCTCTCAACAGGAGGAGGCGGGCGAGAGCTTGCCGGCTGTTATGCCTTTGGCCTTGCGGCCGTGATGGCGCTTCACAGCGCCAGTCTGGCTCAGAGCGCAGACCTGGTGGCGACCGACGTCCGTGCCCGTGCGACATCCGCGCGGGCGGGCAGCACCGTCCGGCTGTTCGAGGTAACCAACGTGTGGCAAGTGCACCTGAAGTTTGCCCCGGAACAGTGGACAGCCATGGAGCCGGCCGGAGGTTTCGGATCCTTCGGCCGACCGGGCGGGGGACCGTTCGGATTCGGTCCAGGCGCTCCGGGTCCAGGCGCTCCGGGTCCAGGCGCTCCCGGTCCGGGGGCTCCGGGTCAGGGCATGTTTGGACCTTCCCTGTTTCTGGCGCCCGTGTTTCTGAGCCAGGGGGATACCGACGGCGACGGCCGGTTGTCAGCCGTCGAGTTTGCCGGGCTGGGAGACAAGTGGTTCACAGGGTGGGATACGAACCGGACCGGCGAACTGGACGCCGACAAGCTGCGGGCGGGATTGAACGCGATCCTGACTCCGCCGGGCATGGGCGAGGCGGGCACCCCGCGGGGACCGGGTCGTCTCGAGGGTCCGGGTGGCGGTCCACCGGGCATGGTCCTCCAGGGGCCCGAAGGCAAGCGCAACGGCCTCGCCGCCATGTTGGGTTTGGATTTCCCGACCGTCCGCGCCGACCTTGATTTCGCCGGGATCGGTTTCCCGGACGTGTCCGTGCGGTACAAGGGCAACGGGACTTTCATGGAGTCGCGCGGCTCGCTGAAGCGCTCGTTGAAAGTCGACCTGAACGACGGGTTCCCGGGGCGCAAGCTGGGGGGTGTCACCAAGCTGAATCTTCACAACTGCGTGACCGACCCGAGCCGCATGAACGAGGTGCTTTCACATCGCTTGTTCCGGGACGCGGGCGTGCCCGCCCCCCGGACGGCCTACGCCCAGGTCTTCCTGACCGTCCCCGACCACCATGAGCGCCGGTATGTCGGCCTGTATTCGCTCGTCGAGAATGTGGACAACAGCTTTGCGTCGGACCGGTTCGGGACCAAGAAAGGCGCGCTCTTCAAGCCGGTGACCCGCCAGTTGTTCGAGGACCGCGGGCCCGACTGGGCGGCGTACCGGCAGAGCTACGACGCGAAGACCCCGGTGTCGACTGCGGAGACGCAGCGCGTGATCGAGTTCGCCCGCCTGGTGTCGCACGCCTCGGACAGCGAGTTCGCCGCCCGTCTGGCCGGGTATCTTGACCTCGACGCTTTCGCCCGGTTCATGGCGGTCACGGTGTGGCTGAGCACGCTCGACAGCATCCTGGGGGTGGGGCAGAACTACCTCGTCTATCTGCACCCGGTGACGCGGCAGTTCCATTTCATTCCCTGGGATCTGGACCATTCGTTCGGCCAGTTCCCGATGGTCGGCACCCAGGAGCAACGGGAGACGCTGAGCATCCGGCAACCGTGGCAGGGCGAGAACCGGTTCCTCGAACGCGTCTTTCGCGTGCCCACCTTTCATCGACGCTACCTGGCGCGCCTCCGCGAGTTCAATGAGACGGTGTTCCAGCCGGACCGACTGCACCGGCAGGTGGACGAGTTGGCTGCCGTGCTGCGTCCGGCAGTGCAGGCCGAGTCCGAGGAGAAGCTCGCGCAGTTTGACCGCGTCGTCGCCGGGGAACCCGCGGCCCGCAGCCTGTTCGGACCTGTGGGTTTCGGCGGACCGCGCGGAGGCGACCGGGGCGCCAATCCGTCCCCGCCGTTCGGGTTTCCGGGCGGGTTCGGCTCGCCTAAGCCCATCAAGGGGTTCGTGACAGCACGTGCCAAGTCGGTGACCGATCAACTCGCTGGACGCGCGGAAGGCGCGGTGCTTTCGGGCCCCGGTTTTGGGGGGCCCGGTGGGCCCGGCGGAGAGGGAGGAGCCAGAGGGCCCGGCGGACCAGGAGGTTTCGGCCCGGGCACGTTCCTGGGGCCCGCTTTCTTGACCGCTCTGGACGCCGACAAGAGTGGTTCGCTCACGCGCGAGGAGTTCGGAAACGTCTTCCGACGGTGGTTCGAGACCTGGAACACCGACCAGAGCGGGAGCCTCTCCGAACCGCAACTCCGCGCCGGCATCGACCGGGAGCTTGCGCCCTTCCGGGGTCGACCGCCCGGCGGCTTCGGCTTTCCTCCGGGTGGCTTTGGGCCCCCGCCTGGACCTGCCGCGGAGTCGATGCCGGGCATCGAGCCGACCGCCAGCCCCGCGGCTCTGCCGGCATTACGTCCATGACCGCGGCCGACGGAGCATCTCCCGCGTTTCACCTGGTTTTCGTCAACTACCAACCTTGAACCCTGCACTCAGAGCCCTTGCTGCCCATGCACATTGATCCCTCGCTGCGCGAACTCTTCTACAACCCCGCCGTGCTCAGTTCGCTGCCCGGTTTTGTCCTTAGCCTGGTCCTGGCCGCCCTGCTGGCCCTCGTCCTCGGCCAGGCGTACATCCACTTTGGCCAGTCCCTCTCGAACCGCCGCGTGTTCGCCCGGAATTTCCTCCTGCTCACCGTTACGACCACCCTCATCATCAGTATCGTCAAGTCGTCGCTGGCGCTGTCCCTCGGGCTGGTGGGCGCCCTCTCGATTGTCCGGTTCCGGGCCGCCATCAAGGAACCGGAGGAACTCGCCTTCCTCTTCCTGGCCATCGGCATCGGGCTCGGACTCGGCGCCGGACAACCCCTGGTGACCGGCGTGGCGCTCGTCGTGATCCTCCTGCTGGTGGCGCTGCGCAGCCGCTTCCACCGCGTGCCTGATCAGCCGAATTACCATCTGACCGTGACCTGTCCCGCGCCCGACAAGCTGAGTGCCGGCCAGATCCTCGAAGCCCTTTCGGCCGCCGGCGCCCGGGCCCGCCTTCGCCGCCTGGACGAAACCCCGGAATGCCTCGAGGCGGCCTTCCACGTGGATTTCCAGGACGTGGGCAAGCTCGAGAAGTTCAGCCAGCGCCTGCGGGCGCTCAGCGCCGGTGTCCGCGTGAGCTGCCTGGACGACCAGGGTTTGGTGGCTTGAACGGTTCTCGACGCTCGCTCCTCTCGTGGAGCCCCCCATGACACCTGCTCCCTTGCCCGCCCATTACCGTTACGAGCGCAAGTTCATCGCCCGCGGCGTCTCGCTGGCCGAAGTGTTGGCCATGGTCCGGCGGCATCCCGCCCTTTTCCGCGAGGCCTACCCACCGCGCGCCATCAACAACCTCTACCTCGACTCACCGGGCCTGAAGGACTACCACGACCACGTCGGCGGCACTGCCAACCGGCTGAAGACCCGGATCCGGTGGTACGGTCCCCTGCACGGGCACATTCTCCGACCGACGCTCGAGCAGAAGATCAAGCGCGGCCAGGTCAGCCGCAAGGTGAGCCAGTCACTGCCTGCTCTCCACGTCAACGGCGGTCTGCCGCGCCCCGTGCTCGACGCCACGCTGGACGGTGCGGGATTGCCGGACCGGTTGCGCGCCGGTTTGCGGCAAATCGAACCCACGCTGGTGAATCGTTACCAGCGCCGTTACTACGAGAGCGCCGACCACCGCTTCCGGCTCACCGTGGACTTGGACCTGGAGTTCCTCGCTCCCAACCGCGCGGGCAGCCCGGTGTGGCAACCTGTTCCCGGCCGACCCCACGACATCATCATCGAGTTGAAGTATGCCCCGGAACATGCTGTCGCTGTTGCGGCCGTCACCAACCACCTGCCGTTCCGGATGGCGCGCTGTTCGAAGTACGTCCTCGGCATCGAGCAACTGCAGGAAGGTCGTTGAGAGGTCCGCACCCGCGCCGCGGTGTCGGTGGGCATCGACGGCGCCTCCTGCTGCACCCAGGCCGGCGGCTGTCGCAGCCAAATCCAAGGCACGCAAAGGCCGGCTCGAAAGCCGGCCCCGACTGGATCCAGTACAGCGACAGTTCTTTCCGGACTAAGCGCGTCGGCGCCGATGGATCGCAAACCCGACCAACCCCAAGCCGACGATGAGCGCGTACTCGTGGGGTTCGGGCACATCCACGCGGGTGTCCGGCACCCAGATCTTGTACTCCGGATGCAGTGCCGGATCCAGGCCGAATCCGGCGTTGTACGCGAAGTCTCGGCTGCCTTGCTTGGCGTAGAAGTCGCCCAACATGGGAATCCGGGTCGAGTGCAGGGTGATGACGTACTTCCCGCCGTCACTCGCACCCGTGTCGAGCTTGATGCCGAAGACCTTGCCCGGGATCCCCGGGTTCGAGGGAGTTGCTCCGTACGTCTTCGGGCCCTCCCACAATGGGGACTCCTTCAAGTCGGACGACGTGAAGTTGTCCGACACCTGGAGGATCAAGTGGCTGATGTCCCACGGGGTGCCCCTAGCCTGAGTCACCTCCACTTCATACGTGAACTTCCAGCGGAAGCTCTGACTCACTCCCAGGTCTTCGAACGAAGACTTGATCGAGAACGATTTGAATCCCGATGAGGTAACGATGCCTTGGGTTTCCGTGAGTGTGATGGCCACCTGCGCCTCGGCCGTCATGAGGCCGCCCAGCATGAGTGCCAGACACCCTCGCCACGTGCGGGCGCAACTGTGGCGTGGTCGAACGTCATTGCCTTGCTTGTTCCCCTCCATACGAATCTCTCCTTTTGTCTACTGCGGGTTCCGTCTCCTTGTTCGGGCGCCTTAGCAGCGCCACCTACGCAGGAACGCTTACTACGTTCTCGGAGGTTGGCAAGAGAAAATCCTAAGTGACGCTGCTTACCCGAAGGGGTCAGTCAATAGTATTGACAACTTTTCTGCCCGCTACCACGGTCCGACCCATGCCACGCAAGTTGCGGGTTGAGTTCCCCGGAGCGATCTACCATGTGCTGAACCGCGGCGATCGGCGGGAGGCGATCTTCCGCGATGACCAGGATCGCGGACGTTTCCTGGAATCACTCGCCGAGGCGTGCTCGAAAACAGCGTGGGAAGTCCAAGCTTATTGCTTGATGCCCAACCATTTTCATCTGGTGATCGAGACACCTCAACCCAATCTCGTGGCAGGCATGGCCTGGCTGATGGGCACCTATACGTCCCGCTTCAACCACCGGCACAGGGTGTGTGGCCACCTGTTCAGCGGGCGTTACAAATCCTTGTTAGTCAGCGGGCAAGGAGGCTATCTCCGGACCGTGGGCGAGTATGTCCACCTGAATCCCGCCCGGGCAGGGTTGCTCGGCCCGGAGCATCCGCTGCGCAGCTACGCGTGGAGCAGCTTTCCGGAGTATCTCAAGTCTCCGCCCCAGCGGCCGGCGTGGCTGCGGGTGGACCGGTTGTTGGGAGAGTATGGCATCCCCAAGGACAGCACGGCCGGGCGGCGCGAATTCGAGCGTCTGGTGGAAGTGCGGCGCAGTGCTGAAGCTGTGGAGCATTACCCGCGGATTCGGCGCGGTTGGTGCCTGGGGGACGAGCAGTTCCGCCAGGAATTGCTCGAACGGGTGTCGGCACGCGCCGGTGCGCAACATTACGGACCGGAGTTGGCGGAGGCCGCCCAGGCGAAGGCGGAACGGATTGTGACCGAAGAGTTGGCCAGCCAGGGATGGGAACCGAACGACTTGCTGAGCAGGCGCAAAGGTGATCCGGTCAAGGTGGCCATCGCGAATCGGCTGCGGCGCGAGACCACCATGACGCTCGCCTGGATTGCCGAGCGATTGCGGATGGGGACCCGCACGCACCTGGCGCACCTGCTGTACTGGGATCGGCGGGATGGCATCGAGAAAAAGCACAATACTATTGACTGACCCCTGTGATGATTCGGCTCCTTCTTACCCTGGTGCTGGCCGCATCTCTGCGTGCCGGCGAGTCTTTCACGGTGAGCGTTTATGCGACGGCCGGCGACGTTCTCCAACATCTGGCGACGGCCGAGCAACGCGCCCGGACTGCCGCGGTTGTTGCGCCGTTGCGGGTGGAGCGGCTCTTTCTGGAAGGACGGCGGGGGGACGAGTACGTGCCGCCGGACCTGCTTCGCGAAGTCCGGGACGATTTCCAGGCCCGGGGCGTGCGTTGTGCGGGCGGGATCGCCACCGTGCCGGGCAGCCGGTTTGGGACCCGCCAGGACTCGGCGTTGGGCTGGCTGAACTGGCAGAGCGCGAAGACACAGCACGACGTCGCGCAGTTCTTCCGCGAGAACGCTCCCCTGTTCGACGAGTTGATCGTCGATGACTTCTACTGCACGGCCGACACCTCCGCCGAGTCCGAAGCCGCGCGCGGGAGCCGTTCCTGGGGTGAGTACCGTCGGGACCTGCTGGTGTCGCTGATCGAGCCGATGATCCTGCGTCCGGCCAGGGACGCGCATCCCGGCGTGCGTTTGATCCTGAAATACCCGCAGTGGTACGACCGGTTCCATCTGTTTGGCTACGATCCGGCGCGGATGTCACCGCCCTTCGATGCGATCTGGGTGGGAACGGAAGTGCGCAACCCGCAAACCCGGCGGATGGGATTCGTCCAGCCTACCGAGGGCTACATGAACTTCCGCTGGCTGCAGTCGGTCGCCGGCCCGAAGGTGATGGGCGCGTGGTTCGATCACATCGAATGTTCCGCCCAACATTTTGTCGACCAGGCGTATCAAAGCGTGCTGGCCGGTGCGCGGGACCTCACCTTGTTCCGTTTGGGCGATCTGATGGACAGCCATCCTGGGGATGCGCTGTTGGCGGCGCGATTGCCAGACCTCGAGGCACTGGCCGGGCGGGCGCGGGGGCAGATGCCCAGCGGCGTGGCCTTCTATAAACCGCCGGGAAGCGAAAGCGAAGAGAACCTGTATTTGGCGGACTATCTCGGGATGATCGGGCTGCCGGTGGTGCCCGTGTCCTCCTATCCGACGGAGGCGCGCGTTGTGTTTTTGGGAGTGCAAGCCGCTGCCGATGCGGAGGCGCTGCGCCGGGCGCAGGGGCAGGTTCAACGCGGGGGCGCGGTCGTGGTCACGCCCGCCTTTGTGCGGGCGGTGGGCGCCAAAGCGGCGCAGTGGGCAGGAGTCGAGGTTGGAGCTGCCGCTCAACCGATGGTGGCAGAGGCCTATCGCTCGGGGGAGACCCCGGAATTATTCAGCCGGCCGCTGGACGTGGATGGGGGTCTGCGTGTCACGGAGAGTCGCGTCCGGCTCGAGGTGATCTGTGGTGGGCGTCCGGTTCCGTTTCTCACAGAACGCCACCTCGGGGCCGGCCGGGTCTGGGTGTTGAACGTCCGCACGTTTTCGGAAGCGGACTTCCTCGAGAGCGGCGAGTGGCTGTTGGCTCCGAAGCCACGCGGGCTGACCGAGCTGCCGGAACCTCTTGCCAACGAAGTGCGCACGGCTTTTCTCTCCCCGCTGGGCGTGGCCCTCGAGGCACCGGCGGGTGTCGGACTGTATCTCTTCGGCAAAGAACGCTGTCTCTATAACTTCGGAGAAGCCACGGCACGAGTACGGCTGGACGGCGCAGAACTGGAACTGCCGGCGCACCAGTGGCGCTGGGTGGCTGCGCCGTAGTTCCCCGGTGGGCGCCGCGCCCGGGACCGCCCGTGGTTGACCGGGCAGGCCGACGGAGGAGGGCTGTGGCTTTGCCTTGATGGCCAGCGCCCGCTATGGTGGCGGCATGGTTTACGACCCGTCACTCGATGCCTTGCTGCAGAAGACCTGGGATGGCAAACGGATCGACTGCGCGGAGGCCCGGCGCCTCTATGGCTTGCCGCTCGAAGAACTGGGCGCCCTGGCGGATCGGCGGCGTCAACTGGCCAAAGCGGACGCGTACGGAGGGCGGGGCAATGGGATCGTGACCTACAACGTGGATCGCAACGTCAACTACACGAACGTCTGCAACGTTTACTGCAAGTTTTGCGCCTTCTATCGCACGGAGCGCGACGCGGATGCCTACGTGATCACCCTGGAGGAGCTGGATCGGAAGATCGAGGAGACCCTCGCGCTGGGCGGCACCCAGGTGTTGCTCCAGGGCGGTCATCACCCGAAGTTGAGCAAGCAGTGGTATCTCGATCTGCTCAGCCATGTGAAGGCGAAGTTCCCCCAAGTGAACCTGCATGGGTTCAGCCCCAGCGAGTTCATTCACTTCCGCAACCTGTTCCGGGAGCCGCTCGATTCGCTGCTGCGCGAGTTCCGGGCAGCGGGCCTGGGCTCGATCCCGGGCGGTGGAGGTGAGATCCTGGTGGACCGGGTGCGGCAGCGCATCTCGCCGCTGAAGGCTACCAGTGACGAGTGGCTCGAGGTGATGGACGTGGCGCACCGGCTCGGGCTCTACTCAAGTGCCACCATGATGTTCGGCCATGTTGAGACCGTGGAAGATCGCATCGAACACCTCGACCGGTTGCGAGTCCAACAAGACCGGTCGCTCGCCTACGGTGGGTCCCCGCGGACCGGCGAAGACCGCGCGGGAGAGACTGCCGAGCGGTCCGGCTCGTGGCGGGCGGGCGACCCGAAGCGGTGGGTGCCTGAGCCGGGAGGAGCGGGTCCGGGCCATTTCACGGCCTTCATCGCCTGGACCTTCCAGTCGGAGAACACGCGACTGAAAGCACCGGCGGCCGGGGCTCACGAATACCTGCGGACGCAGGCGCTGGCCCGGATCTACCTGGACAACTTCGCCAACGTCCAGAGCTCGTGGGTCACGCAAGGACCGGACATCGGGCAGCTTGCCCTGAAGTTCGGCGCGAATGATCTCGGGAGTATCATGATTGAAGAGAACGTGGTTTCGCAGGCCGGGGCGACGTTTCGGATGACGGTGGCGGACATGCACCGCCTGATCCTGGATCTCGGCTACGAACCGCACCAGCGCGACAACTGGTACCGGCTCGTGAACGGCGCGGAGTCGAGTTCCGAGGCGCCTTGACGTCCGCAGCCGCCACGGATCTTGAAACTGGCGGCGACCTTGGTGGGTTAAGGATTTCAGCATGACCTCGAGCGAACTGCTTCTCGGCCTCGGACTGGGCGTGGGCTTGAGTGCGGCCTGCGGCTTCCGTGTATTCGTGCCGCTGTTGCTGGCCGCGCTGGCGCACCGGATCGGCTGGCTGCCTTTGGGCGAGGGTTTCGCCTGGCTGGGGAGCGGGCCGGCATTGACCGCCCTGGTGATCGCGACCGTGCTCGAGGTGGGGGCCTATTACGTTCCGTGGCTGGACAACGCCCTCGATGGGTTGGCGGCGCCGGCTGCGGTAGCCGCGGGCACAGTCCTCACGGCAGCACAGCTCACCGAACTGGATCCCCTGCTGAAGTGGGCAATGGCGCTCGTGGCGGGTGGCGGCACCGCAGGTTTGTTCCAGGGTTTGACCACCGCCGCCCGGGGTGTTTCCACCACCACAACGGGAGGTCTGGCGAACCCGCTCTTCGCCACGTTTGAACTGGGCGGGTCGCTGGTGACCACGCTGCTGGCCCTCCTGCTGCCGGTGGCATTGCTGGCCCTCTTCGTCGCGGCGCTCCTGTGCCTGCTGGTTTGGGTGTTGAAGCGGCGGGCTCGTCAAGCGCCTTCGCCAGCCTGACGGGTTCAGGCTTGCGCCACACGGGGATCTCGGCCACTACTGGCGCCATCATGAACCCACTCGCTGTGACGGATCGCCGCGGCTTCCTCGCGCAACTCACCCTGGCCGGCATTGGGGTGGCAGGTGCGTCCTTATCGCCCGCAGGCCGGACGGCCGAGGCGGGCGTTCACGCCATGAAGCTCTGCCTCGCGCCGGGCAGCATCGGCGTGCGGGCAAACCAGACCGAGACCATCGCGCTGGCGCACCGGCACGGCTTCACCGCGGTGGAGCCGTTTCCGGATTTCCTCGCGGGTTTGTCCTCGGAACAGATGACAGAACTGCGGGCCGAGCTGGAAGCGAAGCGGCTGGTGTGGGGAGCCGCCGGCTTGCCGGTCGAATTCCGCCGTGACGACGGGACGTTCAACGAGGGCTTGAGCCGACTCCCCTCCCTCGCCGCGGCGCTGCAACGGGCCGGGGCCTCGCGCGTGGGCACCTGGCTTTCGCCCGGTCACGGCTCGTTGACCTACCGGCAGAACTTCGACCAACACGCCCGTCGCTTGCGCGAGGTGAGCCGGGTGCTGGCGGACCACGGGCTGCGGCTGGGTCTCGAGTATGTGGGGACCTTCACGTCGCGCGCGCGCCAACGGTTCCCGTTCGTTCACAATCTGGCGGAGACCCGGGAGCTCATCGCGGCGATCGGCGGGGAGAACACGGGGGTGGTGCTCGATAGCTGGCACTGGTGGCAGGCGGGCGATACCGAGGTGGATCTGCTTGCATTAAGGCCGGACGACATCGTGTCGGTGGATCTGAACGACGCGCCGGCGGGCGTGGCCAAGGACCAGCAGCAGGACGGCAAACGGGAGCTCCCGGCGGCGACCGGCGTCATCGATGTGGCCACGTTCCTGCGGGCGCTGGTGCGGATCGGGTATGCGGGGCCGGTCCGGGCGGAGCCGTTCAACCAGGCGTTGAACGCCCTCGACAATGACCCGGCGTGTGCGGCGACGCTGGCGGCGTTGCGGAAGGCGTTCAGTGGGGTCAGTCCCTGAAACCTGAAAACCGGGGGCGGAGTTTACAATACTATTGACTGACCCCTGGGGCGGGTAGTTTGTGTTTGCCTCGCCGGCGCGACCGGGATTTGATGCCGCCATGAATCCTACCCCGCGCTTGCCCACGGAACATGAGGCCTTGCTCGCACTGAACCGCCGTCGCTTTCTGACCACCGCCGGCACGGTCACGGCCGGTCTCACGTTGCTGCCGAGCGCGGCCGTGCGGTCGGCGGAGGCGGGCCACCGGATCAAGATCGGCCTCGTCGGCTGCGGGGGCCGCGGGCGCTGGATCACCAACCTCTTCGCCCGCCACGGCGGCTACGAGGTGGTGGGGGTCTTCGACTACTTTTCCGACCGCGCGAACCAGGCGGGCGACCAGTTCAAGGTGCCGGCCGCCGCGCGCTACACCGGCCTGTACGGCTACCGGAAGCTGCTCGAGCAACCGGGGCTCGACGCCGTGGTCATCCAAAGTCCGCCGTTCTTCCACCCCGAGCAGGCGCAGGACGCGGTGGCCGCCGGCAAGCACGTGTACCTGGCCAAGCCCATCGCTGTCGACGTGCCGGGTTGTCAGAGCATCGGCGCCAGCGGGGCCCAGGCGACGGCTAAGCGGCTGGTGTTTCTGGTCGATTTCCAGACGCGCGCCAACCCGGCGTACCAGGAGGTCGTGCGGCGCGTGCGCGAAGGTCAGATCGGCAAGCTCGTGCTGGGCGAAGCCACCTATCACTGCGGTCCGACCTTCCCGCAGCTCAAGGACGCCCTGAAAGGACGCGAGAACGATCCCGAGGCGCGCCTGCGGGCGTGGGGGATTGACCGCGTGTTGTCCGGCGATGTGATCACGGAGCAGAACATCCACGCACTGGACGTGGCCACGTGGTTCACGGACTCGGACCCGCTGCGGGCCACGGGCACGGGCGGGTTGGCCCGGGGCTTCGGCACCTGCTGGGACCATTTCGCCGTGATCTTCTGGTTCCCGGGCGACCTGCTGGTGAGTTTCAACTCCAAGCAGATGGGGCACGGCCACGACGACATCCTGTGCCGGATGTACGGCACCCAGGGCACCGTGGACACGCATTACGCCGGGAAGGTGAGCCTCAGCGCCATCGACGATGGTTTCAACGGCAACTCGGCCAACCTCTATGAGACGGGCACCGTCGCGAACATCGCCCTGTTCCACGATCACATCGTGAAGGGGGACCACCGCAACGCGACCGTCGCGCCAAGCGTGCGCAGCAACCTCACCACCATCCTCGGGCGCCTGGCGGCGTACGAGCAGCGCGTGGTGACCTGGGATGAGATGATGCGACGGGCGGAGCGCTGGGAGTTCCGCACCGAAGGCCTCAAACTCTAGCCGTCCGCACCCATGAAGACACTCAAGGAAGTGGTGTCCCGCCCAACGGCGGATCGCGTGAGCCGCCGCCAATTCCTCGCTGCCTCGACGGCCCTGCTCGGGGCGGCAAGCACCGTCACGTCCCGCGCCGCCGAGGGGACGTCCGCGGCGAACGCCGATCCCCTGCCGCCCATCGATCCCGGCTACGTGGGCCCGGCCTTCTTTGACGCCCGCGAGCGCGAAGCCCTGCTCGAGGTGTGGGAATCCCGGTCGCCCTTCCGCTACTGGGGGCCCGGCCAGCCCGTGAAGGTGCGGGAATTTGAGGAGGCGTTCGCGAAGCAGATGGGCACGCGGTTTGCCCTGGGGGTGACCTCGGGGACGGCGGCGCTGGACTGCGCGGTGGCCGCGCTGGGGGTCGGGCCGGGAGATGAAGTGATTGTGCCCGCCTACACGTGGTGGTCGGACTACACCTGTGTGGTGCACGCCGGCGCGTTGCCGGTCTTTGCGGAAATCGACCGCACGCTGAACCTGGATCCGGAGGATTTTGCCCGCCGGATCACCCCGCGCACGAAGGCGGTGATCCCGGTGCATCTGCTGGGCGGGCCCTGCGCGATGGACCCGATCCTGCAGGTTGCGCGCGAACGCCGCGTGGCGGTGATCGAGGACTGTGCGCAGTGCGTGGGCGGGTCGTACCGGGGCCGGCGGCTGGGCAGTCTGGGCGACCTCGGCATTTACAGTTTCCAGATCAACAAGACGATCACTTCCGGCGAAGGCGGGGCCGTGGTGAGCAACGATCCGTTGCTGTACGAGCGGGCCGTCCGTTTTCATGACATGGGCAGCTTCCGCTCGCTGTTCGCCGAACGGACCGGGGGCGCGCGCGCGCCGGTGTTTGCCGGTGAGAACTTCCGGATGAGCGAGTTCACGGGGGCGGTGCTGGGCGCGCAGTTGACGAAGCTTGACCAGATGCTCGCGGCCCTCCGGACCAGCGCGGAAACCATCCGGAAGGGCATCGAAGGTCTCCCCGGTTTGCGCCTGCGCACGCAGCCCGACCCGGCGGGCGACATCGGCACCGGGGTGTTCTTCGAAGTGGCGAGTCGGGCGGAGCGCGACCGCTGCATCCGGGCGCTCCAGCAACAACACGTGCCGGCCGCGACGCTCACGGGTTCGGTGCTGTTGCCGCTTGACGAAGCGGTGGTGGCGAAGCGGACGCGGCATGCTGCCTGGCCCTCGTTCACGTCCCCCGAGGGACGGGCGATCCGCTACGGGCCCGAGTGCTGTCCGCAGACGATCGAGATCTTCGACCGGTTCGTGCAGATTCGCATCGGCCCCCGCTACACGCCGCGGATCAACGACCACATCGTGGCGGTCATCCGGGGATTCTTCACCGGCGCCGCCAAGTCCTGAACGTCCGTTTTCCGCCATCCACCGACTTTCGCCATGTCGAACGTTTCTTCGCTGCCACGGCGCCGTCCTTCGGGCGGCTGGCTGTTCCTGCTCTGCGCCCTCCTGGTCCTGCCGGTCCGGGGGGCGGGCTTCGAGGTGGGGGTGGCGCGGGTGAGCATCACCCCGCCGACGCCGTTCTGGATGTCGGGGTACGCGGCGCGCACCCACCCTTCGGAGGGGGTATTGGCGGAGCTGTGGGCCAAAGCGCTGGCGTTTCGCGATCCGCAAGGTCAGCGGGTGGTGCTGGTGACCACCGACTTGATCGGCCTGCCCCGCCACGTCTCGGACGCGGTGGTGGCGCGGGCGCAGGAGAAGTTCGGGCTGGGGCACGCCCAACTGCTGCTGAACTCCTCGCACACGCATTGTGGTCCCACGGTGGGCCGCAACCTCAGCGTGTTGTTCGACTTTGACGCCGCGGAGACGGCGCGGGTGCACGCCTATGCGGACGACTTGACCGCGAAGCTCGTGGCGCTGGTGGGGGATGCGTTGCGGGATCTCGCCCCGGCCGAGGTGGCGGTGGGGCATGGCGAGGTCGGGTTTGCCATCAACCGCCGGCAACCGACGCCGCAGGGGGTGCGCATCGGCGTGAACTCCGGAGGACCGGTGGATCATGACGTGCCGGTGGTGCGGATCCAGACACCGGACGGGCGGTTGCGCGCTGTGCTGTTCGGCTATGCCTGCCACAACACCACGCTGGGCGGCGATTTCTACCATCTCAACGGCGATTACGCCGGCTTTGCCCAAGCCGAGTTCGAACAGGCGCATCCGGGCGTCACGGGCCTCTTCCTGATGCTCTGCGGCGGCGATCAGAACCCGCACCCGCGGGGGACGGTCGAGCTGGCGAAGCAACACGGGGCCGATCTGGCGGCCGAGGTCCGCCGGGTGTTGGCGACGCCGCTGAAGCCGGTGCGGCCGCCGTTGCGCCTGGCCAGCCAGACGGTGCCGCTCGAGTTTGCGGCGCATACGCGGGCGCTGTTCGAGGCCGAGGCGGCCCACACCGACGTGTATCGCCAGCGCCGCGCGCGGCTGATGCTCGAGGCGTATGACAAGGGCGAGCCCGTGCGGCAGGTGGCTTTCCCGTTGCAGGCCGTGCGGTTCGGGGAAGACCTGACCGTGCTGGGGTTGGGGGGAGAAGTGGTGGTCGGGTATGGGCTGCGTGCGAAGCAGACCTATCCCGACGCGAACCTCGTGGTGGCCGGGTACTGCCACGACGTGATGTGCTACATCCCGACGCGACGGGTGCTTGAGGAAGGCGGGTATGAACCGGACACCAGCATGATCTACTACGGCCAACCGGGGCCATTCACACCGGCGGTGGAGGAGACCATCTTTGCCGCGCTGGGCCGGTTGCTGGAGCAAGTCGGGGTGAAACCGGCGGCCCGCGAAGGCCGTTGAACCGGGCCCTGTAGGCGCCGGCGTGAGGAGGCGTTGCGGGTGAGGTCGAAAACCACTTCGCCTCCTCACGTCGTCGCCTACGAACCGCGGCGGCTACGAACCGCGGCGGCTACGAACTGCGGCGGCTACAAACTGCGATGAAGGAGCCGGGCGGTTCTACCGCAGGAGCACGTAACCGGTGCGCTCGCGGTACCACGCGTAATCGAGGCGGCCTTGGGCGTCGAAGGGGAGGGTGCTGAAGCTGAAGCGCACAGGATAGACCGAGGTGCGGCGGCTGAGCCACTTCTTGATCTCGGCGTGGCCATCGGCGAAGGAAAAGCCACACGCGCCGTTGTGGTAAGAGGCGGGCAAGTCACCCCATTGGGCGGCGTTATCACAGACGAAGAAACCGTCGTTGATCGAGTCGGGGTGTTCATCGACGGTAACCCAGGTCATGGTGGGCTGAGGAACGTCCGTGGTGCGGATGAACTGGCGGTAGAGTCCGTCGTTCCAGCTAATTCCGCGGGCGGTGTTGTCGTTGGGATCGTTGTTCGAACGGCCGAAGAGCCGGTTCATGGAATTGCTGCGGAGCCGCTGGGTCCAGCCGCGGGCCTTCTGGGTGGGGCTGACGTACTTGTCGGCCGGGCACTTGTAGATGCCGAGGGCATTGGCGGTGTAATTGGCCAGCACGCCGTTCTGCACCCAGAGGACATTGGTGTTGCTGCGGTCGCCCACGCTGGTGCCCGCGCCCCAGGTCATGATGTTGTTGACCCAGTTGTTGAATCGGCCCGTGTTGATGGCGTCCTCGGTGCCCGGGATGGTGAAGTTGTTCGGGTAGCGGTCTTGGAAATCGCCGACATACAACTGGACCGCCAGCATGAGCTGTTTGTTGTTGCTGATGCAGGCGATGCCCTGGGCTTTAGACTTGGCCCGGGCCAGGGCGGGCAGGAGCATGCCGGCAAGGATGGCGATGATGGCGATGACCACCAGCAATTCGATCAGCGTGAAGCCGCGCGCCCCACGGTGGTTGAGGGTCCGTTTCATGGTCGCTTTTGATTGGTGTCGGGAACCATGAGGTTGCGCCAGCCGGAATTCAAGCGCGAGTTGCCGCTCCCGGGCCGGGCGAACCTGTGTTTTTGCCCGCACAGCCGGCGCGGGCGGCGGGGCGGGGTTATTGGACCTTGAAGAGCAGCACATCGCCGTCGCGCACCGCGTAGTCGCGACCCTCCTGGGCGTAGAGACCCAGCTCGCGGGCGTGCCCCACTGACCCGCAGCGGACCAGGTTCTCCCAGAAGACGCGCTCGGCCTTGATGAAGCCGCGTTCGAAGTCGGTGTGGATGCGGCCGGCGGCCTTGACCGCGGTGGTTCCGGCCGGGACGGTCCAGGCGCGGACTTCGTTTTCGTTGAAGGTGAAGAAGGTGCGCAGGCCGAGGAGCGCGTAGGCGGCTCGAATGAGAGCGGCGCCGCCGGTTTCCTTCACACCCAGCTCGGCGAGGTACTGCGCCCCCTCCTCCGGCGAAAGGTCGGCCAGATCGCTCTCGAGTTGGGCGCAAACCACGACGGTGTCGCAGCCCTGGTGGGTCCGGGCGTACTCGCGGACGCGAACGACATGGGGGTGGGCGTCAGGCTGTGCGAGATCGGCCTCCTTGATGTTGGCGGCGAACACCACGGGGTGGGTGGTGAGGAGGAAGAAGCCGCGGACGGCGGCAGCCTCCTCGCCCGTGAAGCTGAGGAGGTTCGCGGGGTGCCCGGCATTGAGGTGAGGATCGAGGCGTTCGAGGCAGGCCACTTCCAGAAGCGCGTGTTTGTCGCCGCGCTTGGCATCCTTGGCCACGCGTTCGTGTCGTTTGCGGACGGCCTCCAGATCGGCCAACACGAGTTCGGTGGTCACGATTTCGAGGTCGCGCACGGGATCGATGGCTCCGGTCACGTGGTGGACGTCGGGATCCTCAAAGCAGCGGACCACGTGAACGAGCGCGTCGACCTCGCGGATGTGGCTGAGGAACTTGTTACCCAGGCCTTCACCCTGCGAGGCGCCTTTGACCAGACCGGCGATGTCCACGAATTCGATGGTGGTGGGGATGCGCTGGGCCACGCCCACGACCCGCGCCAGGGCGTCGAGTCGGGGATCGGGGACGGTCACGACACCCAGGTTCGGCTCGATGGTGCAGAACGGGTAGTTCTCAGCCGGCGCCTTGTGGGAGCGGGTGACGGCGTTAAAGAGGGTGGATTTGCCGACGTTGGGCAGGCCGACGATTCCGGCTTTGAGCATAGGCAGGGTGGGCGGGGGTCATTCCAGGCCCAAAGCGCGCCGGCCTTCCGCGGTGATCATGGACTGGTGCCAGGGCGGATCCCAGACCAGTTCGACGCGGGCTTCCTGGACGCCGGGGATGGTCTTGATCTTCTGCTGGGCGTCGCGGGCGATCATGGGACCCATGCCGCAGCCGGGGGCGGTGAGGGTCATCTTGACCTGGACGTTGGCGTCGCCCTCGGACAGGGGCGCGAGGGTGACGTCGTAGATGAGGCCCAGATCGACGATGTTGACCGGGATCTCCGGGTCGTAGCACTGCTTGAGCGCGCTCCACACCTTCTCCTCAGTCACCGGCCCGGCGGCGCTGCGAGCCGCCTGCTCGGCGGCCGGGTCCCAGGGCTCGATCCCGAGGGCGTCGGCGTCCTTGCCGTCGAGGCTGAACAGGGCGCCCAAGGCGCGGACGGTGAAGCCGCCGCCGAGCTGCTGGGTGATCTCGACCTCGGTGCCGGCGGGCAGCATGACGGTGTTTCCAGCGGGGATCTGAACAGCCGCGCAATCGCGACCCAGCTCGAGGGTGGGGCCATCGCTCATGGCGTGATGCTAAACCTTGCTTCTCGCTTGGCAACTTTGCTTTGACTTTCCCCGGGCGGTCCGCAAGAACTCCTCCCGCTTTCGCTGAGGTCCCATCGCCCTCCGGTTCCGCGCGCTGCAACCGGGTCCAGACGCCGGGGGACGACGGCGAAGCGAGAATCCCATGAGAAGCCGTCAATTGCCGGTCGGGCGCCACCCGAAGCGTTGGATCCTGTTCTTGAGTGCCGTTGGAGCAGGGGCGCTCGGCTCTGGCCACTTGCTCGCGGCCTCGGCGGCGGCACCGGCGTCCGTGAGCAGCGCGGGGGTGCAACTGCTTTCGACCGCGACGGCTCCGGCGATCACGGCGCCGCCGCGGAGTCAGTCCTTGGTCGTCAACCTTCCCGCCACCCTCGAGGTGGTCGCCACCGGCGACGCCCCCTTGAGTTATGCCTGGTCCAAGGACGGCACAAACCTGGTGAGCACGACCAACCTCGTCGTGGTGACCAACACCCGCTTGAGCTTCTCGCCGTTCACGACGAACGACGCCGGCGCGTACCGGGTGACCGTGAGCAACGCCGCGGGTTCGGTCACGAGCGAGCCCGCGACACTGACCCTGCTGCCCAACCCCGCGATCACGCAGCCGCCGCAGAGCCAGATCGTCATCGAGGGGAGCACGGTGGCGTTGAGCGTCGGAGCGCAGGGTAGCACTCCCCTCACCTTTTACTGGTCGCAGGACGGTTCCAACCTGATCACGCTGAGCACCAGCGCGCTGGTGTTTGTCCCCGTCTCGACCAACAACGCCGGTGTGTATCAGGTGACGGTCAGCAATGCCGTGGGCACCGCCACCAGCGAACCCTTCTTCCTGGCCGTCAAGCCCAACACCCCCCGGCAATTGCGGGTCGTGGATTGGGAGCAACCCGACCCCACGCGCGTCCGCCTCCCGATCACGCTCGCCGCGCAGGGCGACGAGGCCCGGTTGGGCTTCTCCCTCCACTTCAACCCGGCGGTGCTGCAGGACCCGACCCTTACGCTCACGGCAGAGGCCGCTGCCCTGTTGCCCGGGGCGACTGTCGAGGTGAACGATCTCGACGCCGCGGAAGGGCGGGTGGGTTGGTCCGTGGCCCTGCCGCCTGGTCAACGGATGCCTGCCCAGACGTTCCGGTTGGCGGAGGCGGCCTTTACCCTGGCGAACCCCGCGTGGCGGGAGGCCGAGCTGGCTTTTGGCAGTTCCCCAACCCCGCTGGGAGCCGCGGACGGCGAGGGCGGTGGCCTGCCGGTACTCGATTGGATCGACCCGTTCGTGAAGCCGGGGGCCTTGGCGGAAGTGCCCGATGCCCAGTCGGGTCTCTTCGAGCAGCGGTTGACGCTCGCGAATGCCAGTGCCTACCCGATCTCGGGTCTGCAGGTTCTGGTCCGTGGGCTGGGCGAGGACTCGTTGGGCATGGCGCGGCGGTTGGCCAACGCGAGCGGCGCCACGAACGGGGTCCCTTACGTGTATTACGGCCCGCTCTGGCCCGGGCAGGAAGTCGAGCTCAACCTCGGGTACTACGTGGCGGACCGGCGCAGCCCGCCGATGCCGGAGTTCGAGGTGCGGAGCGTGCCGGCGCAGGAGTTCATGGCCACCGGGGGGCTGGTGTTTACCATCACGAGCGTCCGCCTGGTGGAGGGGCGGGCGATCCTGGAGTTCCTTTCGCTGGCTGGCCGGCGGTATTTCATCCAATACGTGGACGCGTTTGGGTCGATCGCCTGGAAGACCGCCCAGCCCGAGATCCGGGGTACGGGCGCCCGGGTGCAGTGGATTGACGACGGCCCACCCAAGACGACCAGTCGCCCCACGAGTGAAGGGAGTCGCTTCTACCGGGGCATGTTGATGCCCTGACGTTCTGCCCCCCCATCGAGCCTGCACCATGAAAGCCTCCTGGCCACTTCGCACGACGCAAGCCGCCGCGTGTCTGGCGGGCGCGTTCAGCGCCCTCGCCCAGATTGACGAATCGGAACTGGCGCTGGACCGCAACCGCCTCAGCGTGGGTGCACGGTTCTCTTTCGGTGTCAGCGCCAAGGTGAGCAACTTCTCCACCGGCGCGCCCACCGCCCCCGATTATCACAATGGGTTCGTCCGCCCGGACATCAGCGGGAACGCGGATGGCAAGACCTGGTATTGGGGTTACGAGACGGGTGATCAGATTGCCGGGGATGTTCTGAACCTCAGCAGCGCCCTCGAGGCGCCGAGCGACGGGCAGTTTGGTGAGTCGGATGATGGTTTCCAGGGCGGCTTCGAGGTGCTGTATGCCCGTGAGCTGGGCCGGCTTCAACTCGGGAAGCGCCGCGCGATTTGGGGCGTCGAGGGCGGGGTGACATCGCTGAACACGCTGCTCGAGACCTCCGACACTTACGAGGGCAACGTGCGGGTGCTGACGGACAGCTACCGGCTGGGGGGAATCGTACCGCCCGGAGCGCCTTACCTCGGCACGTTCGAGGGGCCCGGTCCCCTCATTGAATCCTCGTCTTTCACCCAGAGTACGAGGGAGGTCCCGGCCGTCTCCCGGGTGGACACCCAGATCGAGACCCTGCTCGTGGGGCTGAAGGTGGGGCCGTTCCTCGACATTCCGATCACGCGGCGGGTCCATTTCCATCTGAGCGGTGGCGGGGTGCTGTTGGCCGCGATCAGCGACTTCAGCTTCACCGAGTCCGTCAGTGTTCCGGGTTTGCCCGCGGGCGCACTGAGTCGGGAGGACTCCACTTCGGAGACGCAGATCGTGGGGGGCGCCTACGTGCAGGCTGCGGGCTCGTACGCGATGACCGAGTTCCTGAGTGTTTATCTGGGCGGCCAGTACCAGTACGTGGGGGACGTCTCGTTCGGCACGGGCGGGAAGGAAGCCACGGTCGAGTTTGGCAAGGCCATCGAGCTCGTCTTCGGTTTGCGGGCCAGCTTTTAGCCCGGTGTTCGCGACCCGGACGAGGCCGCCCGGCCGCAAAGGCCCTGCTCAAGGCCCCGTCACAACACGGAGGGTGACGTCCGTGAGGCTGTAATCCGGCTCGAAGCGCTTGCCGCCGGGCAAGCCATTGCCGAGGACCTCGGCGAACTCGCCCTCGATTCTCTGGGCCGTCAGGATCGTCAACTCGGCTCCCAAGGGTGGATCGTACGCCGGGGCGGGAACGAGTTGCAGCGTCCCGCCCAACACCGCGCGACCGGTGACCTGGAGCTGGTCATGGGACAGCCCGGGTTCGCTGCCGGCGATCTCGATTTCCAGCCGGCCTGAGCCGGTCTGGTGATAGACCGAGAGGGTCGGGTGGGTTCCCACCCGAAGGTCGAGCAGCCCGATCGGCAGCCCGGGCGCCACCACGGCCGCATTGGTGAACCTCCCACAATAGACCTGTGGCCCGCCCTCGAAGCGGCCACCGCGGAGGTCCACGATACCGTTGGCCCCGCGATTCGACGACGCATGCACGACCAGTCCGGTGGTGCTCAGCGAGATCAACCCCTGCATCTGGAGCAGCGGCCCCCCCTCGAACGAAAGACCGCCGTCACGAACCCGCAGCGTTCCCCGGTTCTCGAGGCCGTTGACCGTCCGCGTGAGCCCCGGCAGCGACTTCTCGACGAGGCCATCGTTGAGGATCGAAACGCCCCCAAACCTCACCTCGGTCGCCTCGCCGAGCTCGAACGAGCCCGCGGACAGAATCCGGAGCTGGAAGTTCACGGGCCGCACCAACGCAGCGGGGGCGCAGGTGGCGGCGCCGCCGATCTCCAGGACGCCCGTGGCTGCCGTACCCACGGATCCAACCGTGCCGGCAAAGGTGGTCGAGCCCGCCAGCGTGAGCCGGCCCGAACCCGCGAGCGAGCCGCCTTGGAACTCAGCCGGGCCCTCGACCCGCAGGGCGGTATTCACGACCACCTGATTGCTGCTCAAGAGACTGTCGAGCGCGAGGGGCGATCCCGGCTCCACGATCAGCGCCCCGTTGCGCTCGATCACCATTGGCCCTTGAAGGCGTTGCGCCAGCCCGGCGAATTGCGCCGTCCCGGCGAGCGCCCAGCCACCCGCGGACGCGATCAGGCCGGAGAACCGCATCCGGCCGGAGCGCAAGCGGACGCCTCCCTGCACCTCGACCCGACCGGGAAAGAGGGTGCTTTCGGTTCCGCCGACCAACTCCAGGCTCCCGCCGCCATCCATCCGTGTCGATCGGCCAAAGGAGCTGAACCGCGACAGGAGATTCAGCCGGGCACCGGCGTGCACGCGATACGATCCCAGGTGCTCCTCACCACCGAAGGCCGCGGTGTCTCCCTGGAACTCGAGCGTCCCTTCACGCACCTCGACCTCGGCGAGGTTCTGGAACCGACTCAACCGCACCCGCCCCTCTTCTGGCCCGGTCTTGAGATACAACCCCTCGTTGACGAAGACGCAAGGTCCAAGCCCCGTCCCGACCACCAGCCCCCCGCCGATGTGCTCGAAAACCGCGCCGGGACGGTTCCAAATACCCACCGGTTCCGACCCCTGATTGCGCAGGAGCAACCCCGTGCTCGGGCCCTTGTCCAAGACCACTTGACCGTGGTTGTACAGCCTGTGCTCGTAAAGCGCGGCGTTGTTCGGCCCGGCGATGGTGAGTGACTCGAGGATGTCGGATTCTCCGCCCAGCCACGTGGCTTGCCCCTCCATGAGCACGGCCCTCTCGAAAACGCCTCGTCCCACCAGCATGAGCTGGCTGTCACAGCCCTGCCGGATAATGCCGTCGAAATGCATCGGGTTGCGCGCGATCAGGCTGTACGCCTCGACATCGCACCGTGACGCGATGGTGACGCCTCCCGGCAAACTCAGGTCCAGGATGTCGTTCCGGGTGGGGATGGCCCCCGATGACCAGTTGGTGGCTGTGCGTGAATCGGCGCTCCACAGGGCCCCTGATCCCGCCAGCGTCAGGAGTGGCCGGATGCCAAAGTCCCACACCGCCGGGGTCAGCAGACGGTTGCCAAACACATCGGTGACATTGGTCGTCGCCGTCACCTGATACAACCCGACGGGCAACGGCTGGGGTGTCATCAAGGCATAGGCGTTCCCCCCCATCATCACAGGCTCGCTGGTGAGCGGGGTGTCATCCGCGGTCCCAAACCGGTCGTCCGCACCCGCCGCGATCAGGATCCATCCCGTCTGCAGCGATGCCAGATCCATCGGCTCATTGAACGTCGCGTGGATCTCGACGAGCGAGTTGGTCAGTTGGCGAAGCCCCGCGACCGGTGAGTGGCTCACGAGATAGGGCCGGCGAAGTTCGTTGGTGAGTCCCAGAAAGATCACCTCGCTCCAGCTCGAATGACCGGCGGTGTCCCACGCCCGCGCGCGCAGGGAGAAGACCGTCTTGGTTGCCGTCAAGGCGGGAGCACGCAGGTCGGCGGCGAAAGGGTAGCTGCCCGCCCGGGCGCGGAATTCATCGTCGAGGAAGAACTCCACCTGGCTGACCGCGACGTCGTCGGTGGCCCGGGCTTCGACCCGGAGCAACTGGCCCGATTCATGGACGCCCAGGCCGCCCGCCTGGGTGCGTGGATAAGCCACCAGTCCGACGGCGGGCGGAATCGCCCCGCGATCCAGTGGGCGGTAATTGGCGACGCTCAGCCCCGCTTGCGAATCCGCGATATAGAGCCGCCCCTGGTAGGGCGTGAGCTTCCGCGGATCTCCCGGAGTATCGAACGAGATGACCAGGTTGGTGGTCACCCTCGGGTCCGCGTCGGAGTAAAGACTCACCCGCAGCGTGTCCGGACCGGCGAAGCTGGTCGTCGTGGCCAACAGGCCGCTGCCGTCCGGCGCCACCGCATGATTGGCGGCCGTCAAGACGCCGCCGCCGCCCACCAGGATGAGATCGGCGGGGTCGGTTACATCGAAGGACACGTAGCCGGTGAACGTCCCCACGTACGCCCGCCCTTCGGCGACGAAAAAGGGCAGCGCCCGTTCCTGCGGGGCGAGCCTCCCGGGAACCTCGACCTGTCCGCGCAACGCCAGCGAACGCCCCCCCTCCTGCAAGGCGTAGGTGTCCATACTCCACAGCGAGCCGGTTTGCCGCAGACCCCACAGGTGGCCACCCGCCACCCGCAACTGGCCATAGCCCGCGGTCGCCACTTCGTGAACCAGAGTGCCCGTTTCAAGCTCGACGACCTTGAGCGTGCTCCCGCCCAGGTAGGCGTACCCGTGTCCCATCGTGACACCGCGAAGTGAAGTCACCTCCATCTGCCAGCGCAGCTCGGGCGGCTGAGCCGCTTGGGAAATGGAATAAAGGAGGGCGGTCCTTCCGCGGGAGACGACCAAGACCAGGGGCCAATCCACCGCCATCGCGTCGAAATCGCCCGCACCCACAAAGCGATTCAGCAGTACCGGTGTCTCCGGCTGGCTCACGTCGTACCAGGTCAGGCCCACCCCCGTCCCAATGGTCACCGCCACCTCCGCCTGGACGGCAAGATCGTGGGTTTCACCCCCGCCGCTCGCGGACGCCACCACGCCCAGCGGCCGCGCCACACCGTCCAGCGGATTCCCCCCGGCCCTCACTTCATCGCCGTCCCCCTCCCCGTCCCCGTCGCTGTCGAACTGGTCCGGGAAGGTGCCCACGATGGTCTCCGCAAGATCGGTCAACCCATCGCCGTCCGTGTCCGTGTCCGGCCCGGCTTCGAACGGCGCGGTGGGCACCACGGTCCGGACCCCGACCGCCCCGGTTTCGAACAACGCGGCAGCGACGCGTCCGGTCTCCGGATCGAGGTAACCGACGGAGTAGATTGCGTTCGGCGCCAGCGCGATGTTCTCCAGACGGCCCTGGGGTGACAGACGCCCCCGAATCTCGAACCCGTTCGCCAGATTGACCAGACGGTAGTAGTGCGCGCGGACGGGGAACTCCGGTGACCCGGGCACCACCGAGAGCTCCTGAGACGCCAGGAGCAAACCCCGAATCAGCCCGTCGAGGCGGTATTGCCAGCCGCGGTTGAGCAATTCCTGGCGCACCGCCACCACGCGTTCCGCGGCGGCCTGAATCGCGGCGGCATCCCACTGCGCCGCCGGCACCGCGTTGCCCAACAGCAGGTCGAGGCGATCCACCAGCGCCACCATCTCCGCCTCGCTCATCTGCGAGGCCCGCGGCAGCGCCACCAGCGCCGCCTTCTCCGCCGGGCTGAACCGGGACCCCGCTTCGGTGGCTGATCCGCTGGCGGCTTTCGCTGCCCGGAAGAACCGGCGCCAGTGCTTCAGCTCGGCAGGCGCCGTCTCGAGGATGCGGGCATTGCCCAACACCAGCGAATAGTAGTCGCCCTCGACGTTCCACAGCGCCCGCTGCTCGCGCAGCCAGTCCAGGGGAATGGACGCCGCGAGTTCCTCCGGAGTCAGCGGTGGCTGCGCCAGCACCCGCCCCCTGGCAGCACCCAGGGCAACCGGCCCAAACGGCAGCAGGTCCGGGCACGGATCGAACACGTCACACGGCACGACCAAGGGGAAGGGCGTGCTGGGCGGATGCATGCACTCGTCCATGCAATCCTTGTCCCGCTGAATCAGCATGTCGTCATACCGATCCGTCTCGAAGACTCCCTGGACCGACTGTTCCTGGCCCTGGCAGATGATCGCATTCCCGGCGCACAGGCCGAGCTCGACCGGGCTTCGCTCGGGCTTGGTCGCCTCATCCTCGTCGCAGAACGGGTTTAGCCGGCAGAGGAGATCGCTGATCGCATCTTCCGAGCACTCGAGGATGCAGTGCCCGCCCGACTTCGGCACGCCCGGCGCCTGGCAGATCACTATCTTGTGACAGTCGTCGTCGTGCTTGTCGTTGTTGTTGTCATCGTCGTAATCATCTTCGTCGTTGTCGGGGTCGTTCTCGTCCGGGCCGCCAGGTGGGGTGTCCGGCCGGACGCCGTGCCACCCCGGCTGCCTCACCCCCACGCCCGCATCGGTATCCGCATACAGGCCGTCCGCGCTGACGGTCGCCGTCCCCTGCGCCTCCCAATGCCCGGTGTCGTGGTTGAAACTCCACAGAACCGTCTTCGCCCCCGGGGGCAGCCGGACGCCGGTCGCCGGATCCGGCAGATTGGGGAACCGCACCGGAACCGGCTGGTCGAAGTTCAATGGGCCGTCCGTCTGAATCGTGATGACCAGCGGCATGTCTTGCAGGCCGGGCGGAAGCGGTTCCGGCAGCCGATCCGGCGGGACGGCCGCAATCCCCACCCGGCCGCCGCGAGTGCCGTCTTCATGGAACAGCGCATTGGGCGGCACGCGAACTTCGACACCGGCCAGCGCGGGATTCTCCGCAACGACCGCGGGGCTGAAGGCAATCCGCGTCTCCTCGAGGGCGCTGACCGGCTGCAAGGCATCCGCCGGCACCAGCGGCAGGAAAATCTCGCCCGTCCCACTCGCCAGATTGTTGGTCACACCCGGGATCGACTCCCACGCCTTGCCGACCAGAGGATAGTACGCCCCGGCGGGCCATTGGCTGCCTTGGGCTGTCCGTCCGTCCACATGCACAAAGAACCGTCCCGTCGGGGTCGGTTGCAGCCGGAAGAACCCGGTTTCGTCCGTGGTCGTCCGCAAGGTCTCCTCGGCGCCATCGACCGTGATGATCACGTTGGCCAGGGGAACGTCCTCGGCGTTGGGGCCCGGTTCCGCAGCATAGACATGCCCCATCACCGCGGTCCCCGGCACGCCAAGAACAGCGGAGGTGTCGAACTCCAGTCGCCGCACGCCGCCGGGGGTCCCGTCGCCGTCCGCGTCCACGTCGGCCCCATTGGCCCCGCGGATTCCGTCACCGACCAGCGAGACACGGATCCGCGCGCGACCGGGCAGATTCTCGAGGTAGAACAGGCTCGCGGAGCGCCGGTCCGCCGAGATCTCGACCCGGGTGAGCAGCGCGCGCCCGGCGAACTCTGCGTACAGGTGATCCCGCGTCACCGTCGTGTCCGCCGCCAGGGGCCCTGAGAAACGGAAGACCGTCTCGCGCGTGACAGCGACCCCCCCCTCGCCCGCGGCCGGCGAGGACTCCACGATGGTCAGCGGCGCGCTCGAAGCGGGCCCGCGCAGCCGGAAGTACCCCGTCTGCGCTGTCACACCGAGGTTCACGCGGCGCGAGGTGCCTTCAACCACCGGGGTCACGTCCACGGCCTGCCAGGAGGCGCCTGGCCCCAGCGCGGAGCTCGATTCGAGCGCAAATCCACCGCCGGGATCCTCCCAGGACAGTCGAATCGACTGGCCCTCGTCGATCAACACCGCCAGGCGAGGTTGGGCCAGCGCAGTCAGTCCGGCGAAGAGGCAGGCGACGCCGGCAGCGACCGGCCGAAGCGGTGATGAGGTAGTCATAGCGGCTCGAGCAAACCGTGACCCTCCAGGCGAACAATGCCCGCGGCGTGTTCATCCGAGGTTCTGGTGAACAGTATTCGGATGACGAATCACGTCAACCAGCCATTCGCGAGGGCGAGGCCAGCCACCCCCCCCCGCTCCGGCGGGCCGCGCCTTGCTACGGATTGGCGAGCTGCCGCTTCACCGCGTTCAAGTAGCGGTGTGCCAGCCAGTTGCCCCACGGAAGGATGGTGAGCGATCGTTCCAACCACTCCTTCGCCGCCAGCCAGTTGCCCGACTGCATCTCGTGCCAGCCGCGGACCAGGGCGACGTAGTGGTTGTTCGGGTCCAGCTCGACCACCCGCGCGAACAGTTTGGCGGCTTCTTCGTGTCGGCCCAGCCAGTCCAGCGTCATGCCGCCGTGCAACAGCGGGAAGGTGTCCCAGGGGTTCCGGTCGATGGCGCTGCGGAACCATTCCCACGCCGTCTCGGCCGCCGGGCGCCAGTCGGCGTCCCCAATCCAGCTTCGTTGGCGGAAGATCTCGCCGAGGCGACCGCGGGTGTCGGCGTTGGCCGGTTCGACGCGGACGGCCCGTTCCAGCGCAACCACTTGCGCGGCCGGATCGCGGGTGGCTTCGGCCGCGAGGATATGCCGGGCTTCGTGCCATCGCACCCAGGCCTGCTGCCCCAGCCAGACGAGGGTGATGGCCGCCAGCAGGCTGAGAAGCACGCGTCCGCCAAGCTGCGGGTTGAGCCAGAACCGGCTCGAAGCGAACCGCAGGTGGCCTGAGAGGAGTCCGGCCAGCGTGACCGCCAGCATGGCGTTCGAGGGAATCTGGAGGTTGAAATCCACGAACGAATGCAGGGCGATCGCCAGCAACCCGGTACCCAGTCCCAGCACCGCCGCCGCCCGATCGCTGGGTTTGGCGGTCAACCCGGGCTTGTCCCGCCGGACAAAGCGCCACGTCTGGACGCCGCCCCAGGCCAGGCTGACACACGCGCCGGCCAGCAGGAGTCCTCCCACCAACCCCCAGTCGGCCAGCGCATTCAGATAATCGTTATGAGACCAGAACGGACGGGACTGCAGCGACGCGGGCCGGTACTTCGGGAACCGCAGATCAAAATGGGCGGGTCCCACCCCCGTCCACAGGTGGTCGCGCCACATGCGGTAGGTCGGCCCCCACAGGTCGACCCGGACGAGTGCGTTGTGGGTTTGGTGGTCGGCAAACATCAGCCGAAACCGCTTCTGCGGCTCCTTGGCCTTCATGAGGAAGACCGCTGCCGCGACCACCATGATCCCCAGGCCGGCCAGCGCATAGCGTCGGAAGCCGCGGTAGCGAAGCAGGACGCCGATGAACAGCACCAGGGACAGCGCCGTCGCCAGATAACCGCCGCGCGACACGGAGACGCCAATCCCGACGAACATCATGGCGGCGGCGTAGCCGGTGAAGATGCGCGCCACGGCGCTCCCGCGGCTCAGGATGAGGTACGCCAGCGCCAGGGGCAGAATCATCTCGAGATAACCGGCCAGATGGTTCGGACAAATGAACGTCCCTGAACTCCGGCCCCGGAACACCTCCGGCTTGGGGAGACCCAACACGGTGGGCGAGCCGGTGAGAAACTGGTACAGGGCGTACAGCGAGATCACAGTACCCACGGCGAGCAGGGTAGCGAGCAGCGCCTGCACCGCCTGTTGCCGATGCAGGTTGTTGAGCACCAGGAAGAACAGCCAGCCGTAGACCAGGATACGGATGAGTTCGAGCCGGGCCACGTACTCGACCTCCGCCTGGAAGTAGCGAACGACCGCATAGAGCAGGAAGGCCGTGACGAACCAGCAAACCGGCGGCCATTGCAGCCGGTAGCCCGGATTCAGCCAGACCCGCAGCGCCCACAGCCCGGCGCCGAGCGCGATCAGGGCCTGGAGGATGGCGAACTCGCGCGGGCGGACGCCGCCGAAGGCCAGCGGGCCCAGCAACAACGTGGCGATGACCACCAGGAGAATGGCGCGTTCGCACCATGTCTCGAGCATTCCGCGGTCCATGTTGGGTGCGAGTCTTGCAGCCCGAAAGGCATGGGTCACGCGAATTTCCGCCGGTTCCCAAGGGGCTTGGCCCGGATGTTCCTCGCCCCGCACGAGACCGCGACCGGGTGTAGGCGCCGACGTGAGGAGGCGAAGTGGCGTTGTCGCACGCCCCCAAAGCCTCCGCACGTCGGCGCCTACAGCCGGT
>JABTUJ010000012.1 GCA_015075445.1 Verrucomicrobiales bacterium | reverse complement strand
TCAACGCTCAGGGGAAGCGGGCTGTTCCTGCCGGACCTGCTCAGGGGCTATGGACCGCAGAAGGTGCAGGCTGGAAGCCCGCACCACAGGTTCATGGAGCACCTCGCTCAGCTCAATCCCCGATGTTCGTAATCGGCGGAGAATCCGAGACGGGGAGTCCCTCCACCGATTACGAACATCGGGGATTGGGGAGGTGACGTCGTTCACTTGGGTCTGCTCAGGGGCTATGGACCGCAGAAGGTGCAGGCTGGAAGCCCGCACCACAGGGTCATGGGAAGGAATCCACGGAGCGCAGCACCGGCGCAACGGCGGCTGGCATTCTTCCTGCGGCGGGGGTAAGCATGTTCCGAGTCGGGGCGTGGCCGGGTGAGAGGTCGCATGGAGTTTGAGCACTACGACAGCGTCGGGTTCTACGACGAGCTGGTGGCGGAGGACGGGCAACCCCGTCCGTGGGCTGGCCCGTTGGTGAAGGACATCCGGTCGTTGCCGCCGAAAGAGCTGCAGATTCGCCAGCAGGCGGCGGAGCGGGCGCTGGTCGAGGCGGGCATCACGTTCCATGTCTATAGCGACGACCAAGGGGTCGAGAAGACGCTGCCGTTTGACCTGGTTCCGCGCATTGTGGCCGCGCCCGAATGGGAACGGCTCGAGCGGGGCTTGAAGCAGCGGATCTTCGCCCTCAATGCCTTCATCGACGATCTGTATCACGAACAGAAGGTGATCCGGGACGGGGTGGTGCCGCGCGAGGTGGTGGCGACGTCGAAGGGGTTCCGGTCGCGGTGCGTGGGGTTTCAGCCGCCGCGGGGCATCTGGTGTCACATCACCGGGACCGACCTGGTGCGCGACCGGGATGGGACCGTGTACGTGCTGGAGGACAATCTGCGGTGCCCGTCCGGCGTGTCGTATGTGCTCGAGAACCGGCGCCTGATGAAGAGCCTCTTTCCCGAGGCATTTGCGGCCTCGCGAGTGCGACCGGTGTCGGACTATCCGAACCGGCTGCGGGATCTGCTCGAGCACGTGGCGCCGGGGAGCGCCGATCCGCCGCGGGTGGTGCTGCTCACGCCGGGCCCGTTTAACTCGGCCTACTTCGAACATTCGTTCCTGGCGCAGCAGATGGGGATCGAACTGGTCGAGGGACGGGACCTGGTGGTGCAGGATGAAACGGTGTGGATGCGGACGACCCAGGGGTTCGAGCGGGTGGACGTCATCTACCGGCGCATTGACGACGACTTCCTGGATCCCGACGTCTTCCGGCCCGAATCCCTGCTGGGGGTGCCCGGCCTGATGAAGGTGTTCCACGCCGGGCGGGTGTCGCTGGTCAACGCCCCGGGATCGGGCGTGGCGGACGACAAGGTGGTTTACGCCTACATGCCGCGGGTGATCCGCTACTTCACCGGCGAGGACCCGGTGATTCCCAACGTGCCCACCTACATCTGCGCGGAACCGACCGGCCTGGCCTACACCTTGGAGCACCTGCCGGAGCTCGTGGTCAAGGCGGCCAACGAGGCGGGCGGGTACGGGATGCTCGTCGGCCCGGCCGCGACGCGCGAGCAGATCGACGACTTCCGCGAGCGGGTGCAGGCGAACCCGCGCAACTACATCGCGCAGCCCACGCTGGCGTTGTCCCGGGTGCCGACGATCTGCGGCGACCGCCTCGAGGGCCGCCACGTGGATCTGCGGCCCTACATCCTGTACGGCCGGGAGATCTTCGTGTTGCCGGGGGGCCTGACCCGGGTGGCGTTGCGGAAAGGCTCGCTCGTGGTGAACTCCTCGCAAGGTGGGGGCACCAAGGACACCTGGGTGCTGGCCGCCAGTGAACCTGCCGGCACCGCGCCGGCCGGCCCTGGCCTGGCTCCTGAAGCTGCGACCCTCCGTCCCGGGGCAAGTCAGGTCCAGGTCGCAGCGCCGTCCGCCGTGCCCGCGTCCGATTCGTCCCATGCTTAGCCGTGTCGCCGATTCCGTGCACTGGATGAGCCGCTACGTGGAGCGCGCCGAGAACGTGGCGCGGTTTGTGCACGTCAATCTGAACCTCATGCTGGATGCGCCGCCGGGCGTCCCGCATCAATGGGAGCCGCTCATCAGCATCAGCGGCGACGAGGCGGCCTTTGCTGCGCGGGGGCTGCCGGCGACCCGGTCCCACGTCATGGAGTTCCTCACGTTTGACCCGGGGAATCCCAACTCGATCCTGGCGTCGCTGCGGGCGGCGCGGGAGAACGCGCGGTCGGTGCGCGAGATCATCTCGTCGGAGATGTGGGAGCAGCTCAACACGGCGTACCTGTCCGTGCGCGACGCAGCGCATGACCCGCGGATGCGCTCCCAGCCGCAGGAGTTCTATCGTCGGGTCAAGGAAGCCGGTCATCTGTTCTGCGGGGTGACGGACGCCACGCTGACACACAACGAGGCCTGGCACTTCATTCACTTGGGGCGGATGCTCGAGCGCGCCGACAAGACCTCCCGCATTCTCGACGTGAAGTACTTCCTGCTGCTGCGGTCGGCCGCCGAGGTGGGCACGCCGCTGGATGAGATCCAGTGGGCGGCGGTGCTGCGTTCGGCCAGCGCCTTCGAGATGTACCGCAAACAGCACGGGCGCATTGCGCCGGGCACCATCGTGAACTTCCTGCTGTTGAACCCGGCCTTCCCGCGGGCGGTGCTTCATTGTCTGAACCAGGCGCGGTCCTCGTTGCACAGCATCACCGGGACGCCGCTGGGCACCGCGCGCCATCCGGCGGAGCGCTTGCTGGGCCGGCTCTGCTCCGAGCTCACCTATACGGGCGTCGATGAGGTCATCCAGGCCGGGCTGCACGAATACCTCGATGACCTCCAGACCCGGGTCAACCGCGTGGGCAGCGCCCTGGCCGGCAGCTTCTTCGCGTGGCGCGTCCCAGAGACCAACGCCGCGTCACGCCAAGGCCGGGTCGTTTGAATGCCTGCCGCCCTTCGCGGCCACGCCTCATTTGCCTGTTCCGGCCGCCGGCGGTAGCGTCCGCCCCGCTGATGCACGAGGTCGCTGCCACGCCGGTTTCCGGAGTCCATCGTTCGTTCCCGGGCGATCCGCGTTCGCCGGCCGAAGTCTTTGACGAAGCCTTCGCTGCGCCGGGCGTTCCGCGCGAGACGTACGGGACGGTGGTGGGTTTTCTCGCCGATCTGGGCGATGCCGAACTGGACGTGCGCGCGAATGACGTACGGCGGATCCTGCGCGAGCACGGCGTGACCTGCGCGCGTCCCCACGGTCCACGCAGCGACGAAGATCAGCCCTGGGAACTGGATCTCCTGCCCCTGGTGCTTTCTGCTGCCGAATGGACGGCAATCGAGGCCGGTCTCCTCCAACGCGCCGGGCTGTTCAACCGGTTGCTCAGCGACCTGTACGGACGCCAGCGCCTGATCCGCGACGGCCTGATCCCGGCGCCCCTGGTCCAGGCCAACCCGGCTTACCTGCGGGCTTGTCAGGCTGTGCGGGTGCCGTTCGACCAGCGGCTGCAATTCTATGCCGCCGATCTGGGCCGCTCGCCGGATGGCCGCTGGTGGGTGCTCGCCGATCTCACCCAGGCCCCCGGAGGACTGGGATTCGCGCTCGAGAACCGGTCCGTCCTGTCGCGGGTTTTGCCCGAGGCGTTGGCGGCCGCTCAACCTCGCCCCCTCACGACCGTGCTGCGCGCCCACCGGACCGCGCTCGAGCGCCTGGCGCCGCCTTCGGACCGACCCCCGGCCATCGCCCTGCTCACACCGGGCCCGGAGGACGAGGCCTATTTCGAGCATGCCTACCTCGCCCGGCTCCAAGGTTATACGCTGGTCGAGGGCGGGGATCTCACGGTGCGCGGCCGGCGGGTCCTGCTCAAGACCCTGGAGGGGTTGCGCGGCTTGGACGTCCTGCTTCGCCAGGTCGACGATGAGCTTTGCGATCCGCTCGAGTTGAAGCCCGATTCACCCACCGGCGTGCCGGGGTTGGTCGAGGCGGCCCGGGCGGGCCATATAGCCCTGGCCAACGCGCTGGGGACGGGGTTGCTCGAAGGACCGGCCTTCCTCGCCTTCCTGCCGGGGCTGTGTCGCCATGTGCTCGGTGAGGAGTTGCGCCTGCCTTCGGTGGCCACGTGGTGGTGCGGCCAGGCGCGGGAACGTCGGCATGTCCTCGATCATCTCCACGACGTGGCGCTCAGACCGGCGTTCGTCCCCGTCACCGGGACGGGAAGTGAATCTGACGCCGGCGCCGTCCACGCCGGGCAGATCGAGTCAGTCGAGGCGACGCCGCACGCATGGGTTGGCCAGGAGCGGGTCACCCTGTCGCACCTGCCCGTCCGGACTCCCACCGGCTGGGCCTCACGCCCGGTCGTCCTGCGTGTGTTCGTGGTTTTCGACGGCCAGGAATACCGCGTCATGCCCGGCGGTCTGGCGCGGGTGGTGGATGCCCCCCGGCTCAGCACCGTCCGTCTCCCGTTGGCGGTGGGCACCAAGGACGTTTGGGTGCTGTCGGATTCCGCGGCTTGGGACTCGCCGGTCACGGTGGCTCCGTCGCGGGCCGGGCAACCGCCGGCGAGCTCCGATCTGCCCAGCCGCACTGCCGACGCGTTGTTTTGGCTGGGACGTTATGCCGAGCGGCTCGAACAACTGGTGCGCCTGCTCCGCAGCCTCGTTCATCAACTGGCGGGGGATCCCAGCGGGGCCGGCCGGCGACGGCTGGCTTCGCTCGCCGGGTTCCTGCGGCAGCTTGGGGTGTTGCCGGACGCCCCGGGGGCCGTCGGGTCGGCGGACTCACTCGGACGCGACGTCTTCCAGGTCCTTTACCAGCGTGAGCGCCCGGCGGGGGTGCGCGATCTGCTGGACCGAATCCACCGCACGGCCTTTGCCGCCCGCGACCGCCTCTCGGCCGATACCTGGCGGCTGTTGAACGGCCTTGAGACGGACGCCCGGCCTGGCGCCGGTCCGTTGCCGCTCGTTCGCGCTGGCGTGGTGTTGAACCGGCTGGTGCTCGGTCTGGCGGCGCTCAGCGGGATGGAAAACGAGAACATGACGCGCGGTCACGGCTGGCGCTTCTTCAGCCTGGGCCGCCGCACCGAGCGCGCCCTGGCCGTGGCCCGCCAGCTCGAGACCCTCCTGCGCTTCGGGGCCCCGTTCGAGCTCCTGCTCGATCCGCTGCTCGAGATTGCCGACAGCACGCTCACCTACCGCCAGCAGTACGCCTTCGAGCCGGCCCTGGCGGGCGTGCTCCAGCTCCTCTTGCGCGAGCCGGGCAATCCCCGTTCGCTGGCCTTCCAACTCGCCGCGATCGCGACGCACAGCCACGCGTTGCCCGCCGCGGCCAACCCCGCCGGGCTGCGACACGTGCAGGAAAAGGCGGTGGCCCTGTCGGGACAGCTTCCCTCGCTGCGCCCGGCGTGCTCCGCCGAGTGGCACGACGCCCAGGCCAGTGATCCGCAGTTACCGGACCACCTCGCGGCGATAGGGCGGGCGCTGGCCGAATTCTCTGATCTCCTGACGCGCCTGTTCTTCAGCCATGTCGGGCCGCGGACGGACTGACATGAAGGCTCAGCGCTTCCACGTTTCGCACACCACCACCTACCGCTATCGCTCGACGGTGGCGGTGGGCCATCACCTGTTGCGGCTCACCCCGCGCCGGTTGCCGCGCCAGCTTCGGCTCGAACATGCCATCGAATTGGACCCACCTCCCGCTGACACCAGCCGCCACTTCGATTACTTCGGCAACGAGGTGCAGTTTGTCACGCTCGAGGGAGCGCACCGGCAACTGCGAGTCACCGCCCGCAGCGAGGTCGCCGTCGGGCCCGCCTACCTGCCGGACCCGGCCGAGACGCCGGCCTGGGAAGCCGTCGCCCAGGCATGCATCAGCGACCACTCGCTGGCGACGCTCGAAGCCGCCGAGTTCCGGTTCGGCTCCCCGCTGGTGGCGATTGATCCCGCTTTTGCCCGCTACGCCGCTCCGTGTTTCCCGCCCGGCCGCCCGCTCCTCGCGGCGGTGCTCGACCTGACGGCGCAGATTCATCGCGACTTCCAGTTCGACACCCAGGCCACGACGATCGCCACCCCGCCCGCCCGCGTCCTCGAGCTGCGACGCGGGGTCTGCCAGGATTTTGCCCATGTCGAGATCGCGTGCTTGCGGGCGCTCGGGTTGCCGGCGCGGTATGTCAGCGGCTATCTCGAGACGGTGCCGCCGCCGGGCCAGGCCAAGCTGCTGGGCGCCGATGCCTCGCACGCATGGATCGCCTGTTTCTGTCCGGGGTTGGGCTGGGTGGACGTCGATCCCACCAACAACCTGCTGCCCTCGCTCCAGCACATCACGCTCGGGTGGGGACGCGACTATGCCGACGTCGTCCCGATCCACGGGGTTCTGGCCGGCGGCGGCGAGCACACCCTCGAAGTCGCGGTGGATGTGGTGTGCCGCGGTCCCGTCGAGACCGAGCCCGGGCTGTGAGATGGCTGCGGCTGCCACCCGGCCGGTGGCCCAATGACGGAGGACCGATCGGCACTTCTTTAGTGGTCGAGACTAGGAGGTCAGCGACCGGAGCCGGTCGCCGAGGGTGTGTGATTCGTCGTCGGGTCCGGCAGGAGACGACCTGCGGGGCCCAGGGCTGCCAGCTCCTCAAGTGCCGCCGCGCGCACGGTGGCCAGCTTGTGCGTTGCCGTCTGGTTCAGGACGCGCAGCACCTCTTCAGTCGGCGCGCCCAATCGCCCCAACGCGCCCGCGGCCCGGGCGCGGACCAGGGACGGCGCGTTCGCCGATGCCAACCGCAGAGAGCTCATGACGGGTTCCGTCGCCACGCCGATCTGGCCGATCGCGGCCGCGGCTTTGGCCTGATGCTGGTAGTCGCCGGCGGGATCGTTCAGGAGAGCGAGGATGACGGGGAGAGCGGAAGCGGCATTCGTCCCCATCCCGCCCAGGGCCGCGAGGCTGTGCTCGACTCGCTGCCTCAGGCGCAGATTGTCGACCAAGGCCGGTATCGCGTTCGTCCCGGCAGGACCGAGCGCAGCCAGGAGCTGCCAGCCCCATTCGCAACGACGCGGAGGAGTGAAGTTTGCTCCTTGCCCTAAGCTCCAAGCGACGCCCAGCACGAACTCGTCGCGTGATGCCGGGCGACTTTGGAGCACGGCAGCGACTGCCGCGGGATCGGCTTGAATGACCAGCAAGGCGGTGAAGGCTCTCCAGCGAGTATCGTGGTGGTGGGAAGCCAGCATCCTCAGCAGGATTGGCACGGCAGGTCTTGCGCGATCGCCCAGGGCGGTAAACCGACCATCCACGGGGTACGGCCGGGAAGCCCGACGGCGAAACAGCCGGGGGAAGTAGCTCTCCAGCGAAGGGCAGGTCCGTAGCACGGTGCGCTGGATGGGTGTCAAGCCCGGTTCCAGCTCCGCGATTGCTTTGGCTACCTCCGGGTCGAGGGCTGGAGACGGACTGGAGCGCCAGAGGAGGACGCACCCGCTCACGGCGCCGATCACGAGCATCCCGGCGACCATGGCCCGCAGGAGCACACGCTTCTTCGTCCTGGCCCCGACCTTGCGAATGGCGGACATAGCCCGTATGGACGACTGCGCGGAGAAAGGTGATCCGAACCCCTGCCCAGCACTACCACAAACGGGGAGCCGCGGGGCGGCGGTTCGCCTCGGCTGACCGGTTCGGCTGCGGCATCCCGTGACCCCCATCCTATCAGTCCCTCCATCCGTGAAATCCGTGCCATCCGTGGTCCGCCAACGCTTGGAACCTTGACCGCGGATTTCGCGGATCTCACGGATGAGGCCATGTGGCGGTGCCGGTCCACCCTCCTGGCACAGGTGGCTGCGCGGTCCGTCCGACCGTCATCGACTCCTCGCCGACGGTCTCATCTCCGGTCTGCCAGTTCCACCTTGACCACCTTCACTTCCCGGACCGCGTGGTCGGCCCAGTAGCTGAGGGCGTAGCCGCCGAGCACCTTGATCTGCACCGTTCGCCCCACCTCATCCTGTTCCTCGTAGTCGCCCTGCGCGTGCGGATTCCCCGCCAGGCGCTCCAAAAAGGCCAGAATCAAGTCGCGATCCCGACGCGACGGCTTCTCGAGCCGGAGGACATCGAGGCATACCAAGACCCGGTACGGCTCCACACGACTTCAATCCTTCCACCTTTCCCGCAACTCGTTCAAGGTAAGCCAGTTCCTCCCATCCGCATCGTCCATCCTGGCCCGGGACTCCGCCGCGATGCCTGGATCGCGGCGGTGACGCAAATACACGAGGTAAGCCGCCAGTTCATCCTGGTCCTCCTGCGGCATGCCCGCAACCGCGGTCTTGACGTCTTCCAAGTTCATGGCGGCACGATACCCGGTGGTGACGAGGCGGCAAGGCGCGTTTGAACGCGTTCCCTGCGGAAGACCGAACCGTGAGCCGACCGCTGACGAGGAGCGCGCGGGAGCGGGGAGTGGAGCATCGGGCGTCTGGACGGGAGGGTGCGAGGTGGCCGTGTTTCAAGCGGAGCCGGCCGGGCGCCGGCGACGGGCGGTGCGCCAGGCCACCAGTGCCAGCCCGGTCGCCCACGCTGACCGCGACGGCTCTGGAACCGGCGTGAACCGGAGGTTGTCGAGTTCCGTGTCCATCCCCGCGCCTCCCTCGCTGGTGATCACGATCGCGCCTATCCGACTGAAGTCCGCGCCCACACCGGTGGCGAGGAAGTCGGAGAAAGGGATCCGAAAGTGCTGTCCTGAAACGGCACTACCGGAGTCTGACACTACCGTGTAGGTCGAGAAGTCAGATGCGCTCGTATAGAATTGGAGGGTCCAAGCGAGCGGCACGCTGTCCGCATTGAGGTCAAACTCAACGCCACTGTAGTTGGCAGCGAGATCGACGCCTCCCAGGCCACTGAAGTTGATGGTTTCTGATGCATCTTGGCCGTCCCAGATCCAGGTGCACGTGGCCTTTTCCCCAGACCCTTGGACCGTGCCAAGCAAGACCGAGAGGGGGGCGGAGCGGCCTGGAAAGGCGTACGCGAAGACCTCAACTGGACCAGAAGTTTGGGTCGTTACCACCACTGTATCCCTCTCTCCCCCCAAGATACCGGGGCCTTGCTGGAAGTCGGTGACGGTGCCGATGGCGGTGGCGGGGAGGGAGGTGGAGGGGGAACCGGTGTCCCAGGCGACCTGGGCGAGGAGCGGGGTGGCGGGGGGGAGGCAAGCGAGCAGGCCGGCGACAATAGGCTTCATGGCATAGGCAACGGGTGGGCTGTGACACACCTTGCCTGCCTTGCTAACGGCGGCGGCCGGAGACGCAAGACCTTTCCCGATCTTGCCGGGATTTGCCGGAATTTGCCGGATCAGGGCAGAGCGCGGACGGCCGGGTCCGCGCGGGGGGATTGAGTTGGCGAGACCAGCGGACAAGGCCGTCCGCGCGCCTCCTCGGGATTGGTGGACCGTGTCGTGCCCGTCCCGGGCCGTCCTCAGCCGACACCGGCTCGACTCGGGCGGGCAGACGCCGCGAGTTCGAGCGGTTCAGCGAGGATACGGCGGGCTTCGGCCAGAAGCCGGGTTGGGCTGAACGGTTTGGTCAAAAAGAGATCCGCCCCCGCCTCGATGGCCTCGGCCTGGGTGAGGACCTGGCCGTTGGATGACAGCACGATGACGGGGATGTGCTGGGTACGGGGGTTCTGCTTGAGCTGGCGGATGGCCGACAGGCTGTCCGGGGCGGTCATCAGCCCATCCATGACGATCAGTTGCGGGGCGGTCTGGCCGGCGGCCCGCAGGGCTTCGGCGCCGTTGCGGCAGGCGACGACCTCGAAGGCGCCCTTGCGGAAGGTGGCTTCGAGCAGACGCAGTGTGAACGCTTCGTTGTCGGCAACGAGCACCCGGGGAGCAGGGAAGGCATTCATGACCGGACAGGTTTGCCCGCGTGGAGGGCGGGCGGGAGATGACGTTCCAGCACCAGGCGGTTCCGGGTGCCCTCACGGACATAACGGGCGCGGTCGGTCAGGCTGCGGATGATGAAGAGTCCCCGGCCACGCTCGGAGTGGGCCGGCGGCAGCGCCACCGCCTGCGGCCATTCGAAGCCGGGCCCGCGGTCCGTCACCTCAGCCACCACGCGGGCGGGACGGACGACCACCGACAGGCCCGCGCCGCGGGAGCGTCCGGTGGCGGCGCCGTGTTCGAGGGCATTGTTGAGGGCCTCGACGAGCACGCATTCCCATGCGTTCACCTCGCGCTCGGCCAGGCCGTTGGCGCTCAGGAAGGTTCGCACCCGGTCGCAGGCCCGCGCGACGTGCTCCACGTCGGGTCCCAACCGCACGCGCAGAGACCGGCGGGGCGCCTGCCGCGGAGGGGCTGCCGCCAGGAGCGGGCGGGCGGGTTGGCCTCGGCGGGCGAGCGCACACACCGCCGACCGGGAGCGACGAGCCGAGACGTAGTGACGACGCATGGTTGTCATGGTTCAAGGCCGGCCAGTTCGCGGATCCGGCGGACGAGCCGGTCGATCTGCCAGGCCGGGGTTTCGGGAGGCAATGTGACATCGGCGCTTTGTGCCTGGGGATGGACGAAGCGCGCGTGCATCGGCTGGACCTGACGCCGCCACTGGGTGCGGACCGAGTCGGGATGCCGGCCGCGACGCCGGGTATCCCGGTCGAGGCGGCGGGCGAGCCGGAGCGTGTCTGAACCCACCTTGTAGATCTTGAGGGTGTAGTAGCGGCGCAGTTCGGGGCGCCACCAGGGCCAGAGCCCTTCGATGAGGACCACCCGGCGGGGGCGCCAAGAGCGGCCCCGGGGCCGGCGGGTGTGGGTGACGAAGTCGTAGCGCGGCAGTTGCGTGGGTTCGCCGGCGGCCAGGGCCGCGAGCTGCGCCTCGAACAATGGCCAGTCGATGGCCTCCGGCACGTCGAAGTTCCGCGCCGCGCGGGCGCGACGGGGCAGGTCCCGGAGATCGCGATAGAAATCGTCCAGCGCCACGACGCCCGCCGCGGTGCCCAACCGCGTCTTGAGCTGTCGGGCCAGCCAGGACTTGCCCGCCCCGCTGCCGCCGGCGATGGCCACCATGACGACGCGGAACGGCTCGGTTTCGGGTCGTCTGGCGGGGGAGGGGCGCGCTTTGCCACGCAGCGAGAGGCGGGGCGCAGGGAGAGCGGAGATCCGCGCCGCTGCCTTGCGTGGCTGGCACGAAAAGAAGTATCCCCTGGAGGCCCTCATGATCCCCTCCCTCCTACGGGCATCGCCCGTGTGGCGGGTTCCCTTCCCGCCCCTCGTCCGGCCCCCGGCCGACGTCGCCCATTCCACCGTTCATGGCCGCCTTTTAGCAGGCTGCCAGGGGTGGACTCAATAAGTCCGTTGGTTAGGGGGATTTAGTATCGGCCACGCGGGGACGGGGCTTCAGTGCTTGGCGATGCAGGCGTAGGCGTTGTGGTTGTGGATGCTCTCGAAGTTCTCGGCCTCGACCTGATACCACGTCACCACGGGGTTGGCGTTGAGCTCGAGGGCCACGTTGCGGACCAGGTCCTCGACGAACACGGGATTCTCGTACGCGCGCTCGGTGACGGCCTTTTCGTCCTGGCGCTTGAGCAGCGAGTACAGCTCGCAGCTCGCCGAGCGCTCGACCATCGCCACCACGTCTTCGATCCACACCGTCTCGCGGGAACGCAGCCGCACGGTCACGTGCCCCCGCTGATTGTGGGCGCCGTGACGACTGATGGCTTTCGAGCAGGGGCACAGGGTGGTGACCGCCACGACCACCCCGAGCACGAAGTCGATTTCGTCGCCGCAAGCCGCGGCCTCGAACCGTGCTGTGTAGTCCATGACCCCCATCAGGCCGCTGACCGGTGCGTGCTTCTCAATGAAGTACGGGAACTCCATCTCGAGGTGGGCGGTCGCGGCATGGAGCTTCCGCTGCATGGCGTGGAGGATGTCGGGGATGTTCTCGACGTGCACCATGGCCCCGTGGGCGTTGAGCACCTCGATGAAGCGGCTCATGTGCGTCCCTTTGAATTCCTTGGGCAGATCGACGTAGAGGCCGATGGTCGCCACGGTGTTCTGCACCGCGTGCGCCTTGTCCCGGACCTGGATCGGAAAGCGCAGACCGCGTACCCCCACCTTGTCGATGCGCAGTTCCCGGTAATCCCGCTCGTTCTGCTTGTCATGCAGCCGCACCGGGTTCGCCTCGGCGGCCGCGGAAGGCCGGTGCCGGTCGGCCATTCGGGTTGCTTGAACCATGGCGCAACGTAGCAGCCGACCGGGCGCGCGCCAACGCATTCTCGCCCCGCATGTTCGTCCCGCTTGCCGGTCGCAACGCCGCCCGCAGGCGTGCCCCCGACGCGGCCGGAGCTGTCGCGCCGGAGCTTGGATTCTCATTCCCGACCCCGTAGGATTCCCGCCCGGTCCGCAGGTCGGGCCGGGTCCTAACGCTTCCGCATCATCATGAACGTTTCGCTCATCCTCGGCAGCCCCAAGCCGGAGAGTTTCAACCATGCCATTGCGCGCACCGCCGCCGAGACGCTCCGCACCCTCGGACACCAGGTCGGGTACCACGATCTGTACGCCGAGCCGTTCGACCCCGTGTTCACCGCCGCCGAACTCGAACGCGATGCCGCCCTCCCGCCCGCGCTCGCCCGGCACATCGACGAGGTGTGCGCGGCCGACGGGCTGATCATCGTCCACCCGAACTACTGGAGCCGGCCCCCCGCCATCGTCTGCGGGTGGGAGGACCGGGTCTTGCGTGCCGGCCGGGCCTATCAGTTCGTCCCGGACGGCCAGGGCGGCGCGAAGCCGGTGGGCATGCTGAAGGCGCGCGTGGGGCTGGTGTTCAACACGGCCAACACGCCCCAGGAGAAGGAAGAAGCACTCTTCGGCGACCCGCTCGAGGTGCACTGGCGCAAGGTGGTCTTCCCCTTGTGCGGAGTGCCCACGGTGTTCCGGCGCAACTTCAGCCCGATGATCGTGAGCACGCCCGACCAACGGGCTGCGTGGCTGGCCGAGGTCGCGGCGGCGGTCCGCCAGCATTGCCCGGCTTGAACGGTGCGGAAGGCCAGGGCGGAGCCGGCCAGGCGGCTGGGGTGGGTCAGAGCGACTTGCTCATGGTGAACATCACGAGGTAATCAGCAAAGGCCGCGTCGCCGTGCCGGTAAATGCCGGTGGCTTCGGTCCACTGCCGGTCCGCCACGCTGCGTTCGCGGTTGCGGTAGAGGGCCACGGGCGCGTTGACCCCGAACGACCACGTGCCCACGGTGGCGCTGATCCCCGGCTCGAGGCTGACCGAGTACCCCGGCCGGCGAAAGCCGTTGCTGCCGCCGATGGCGTCCTCGACGGGCACGCCGTCGATGCGGCCGGCCAGGCTGAGGGTCAGGCCGTACTTGGGCCACAACACATACTGGAACCCGCCGCGTCCCATGTAGCTGTCGGCAATGGACATCACTGCTTCATAGGGGTTCGTGCGGTAGGTGGGCACGCCGTTCAATTCCTCGGGCGTCAGGGCGTAGCTGCCGTTGACAAAGACATTGAAGGTCGGCGCCAGTTGATAATAGGCGTAGAGCTCGGTCAACAATCCCCACCCGCCGTCGCCCGGCTGGATGGACTGATCGACCGTCCGCTCCCGCGCCACAATCTGTCCCGTGGCCGGATCGAACATCTGGAAGGTGTCGGTGGCGTCCTTTTCCCCGGTCGGCATGTCCACCCCCACGCCCAGCAGCACATTTCCCCGCATGTGCTTGTGCGGGTCCAGCACCCAGGCGTTGGCCATCAGCCGGAGGTCGCCCAGCCCGAGGGACTGTGTTGAGAACCGCTGGAGGATGGTCCGCGACACGTCGTTGGACCGCACGACCTGCGAGCGGTCATGCACCGAAAACGGCACGGTCAGCGACGCGCTGAAGCGCGGGCTGAACGCGTAGCTGACGCCCGGGTCCAGGAAGTGCGAGTCGTTGATGACTTCACTGCCTTCCTCCTGTCGGTGCTTCTCCTCGTGATCGCCCACGAAATGGCGGTCGGAATGGAGCCAGCGATAGCCGAAGAACACCTGGAACCCCGACCCGGGCGGCGCCGCCTCACCGCTGCCCAGGATGCCGAGCTGGTTGGGCAGCACGCAGACGCCGCCGCGGGCGGCGACACAGCCTTGGGCTTGGGCGGGCGCACTGGCGGCCAGGCCGAGGGCGAGCAGGGCCAACGGGACCAGCCCCGGGCGGGGAACACGTCGACGGACGGGTCTGGGTGGATTAGAAATGTATGTGCTCATCGTGTTAGTACGTTATTCAAAGCCAGTGCGGTTTGTCGTGTCGCCCGGGGTCAAACGCTCCGTGCCCGGGGCGAAGTGCTTGCTCCGCAACCACCCGCTGGTTGCGGCGGGTCCGCTGGTTTGGGAATGGGCGCGCTCACCTGGCGCTCGCCAGGGAGAATGGTACGAGCACCAAGGGAAGCGGGCCCATCGGCGATGAGGGACTGAGAGCGGAACGAACCACGCCTCCCTTCGGCCAAGCCGCGCTTGCCTCCGGCCATGGGGGATGTTAACCGAACCCGCCATGACGTCCGGCGTCCATGATCCCTCCCGTCTCGCGGTGCGCGGCGGTGCTCCGGCCTGTGCCTTTGCCTGGCCCGCCTGGCCCGTGTTCGACGACACCGAGCGCCGCCTGTTGAACGACGTGCTCGAAAGCGGCCAGTGGTGGTTCGGCGAGCGCGTGCGCGAGTTCGAGGCGGCCTTTGCGCGCTTCCAGGGCGCCCGCTTCGCGGTGTCCTGCACGAATGGCACCACCGCCCTCGAGATGGGCCTGCGGGCCCTGGGCGTCCTGCCCGGCGACGAGGTGATCGTCCCGCCGTATTCCTTCATTGCCACCGCGAGTGCGGTGGTGACCGTGGGGGCCCTCCCGGTCTTTGCCGATATCGAGCCCGATTCGCTCGCTCTGGATCCGCAGGACGTCGAGCGGAAGATCACGTCGCGGACGCGGGCCCTGATTCCGGTTCACGTGGCCGGTCGTGTGGCGGACATGGACCGTCTCACCGCCTTGGCCAACCGGCATCGGTTGGCGGTGTTGGAGGACGCCGCCCACGCCTGGGGCAGCCAGTGGCGGGGGCGGGGTGCGGGCACGCTGGGCGCGGCGGGCACCTTCAGTTTCCAGGTGAGCAAGAACCTGACGGCGGGGGAGGGCGGCGCCTTGGTCACCGACGACGAAGAACTCGCTGAACTCTGTCGGAGCTTCACCCACTGCGGCCGGCGGAAGGGCGCGGCGTGGTACGACCACGATTTCCTGGGGAGCAACCTGCGCCTCACCGAATTCCAGGCCGCGGTCCTGCTGGCCCAGACGGCGCGGGCTGAGGCGCAGCGGGAGCGGCGCCAGGCCAGCGCCGTGTGGCTGGACCGGGCGCTGGCGGGGTTGCCGGGTCTGCGCCTGCTCACGCCCGACCCGCGCATCACCCGGCGCAGCTACCACTTCTACATCTTCCGGGTGGAAGACGAGGCACTGGGGACCTCGCGCGACCGGTTTGTGGAGGCGTTGAATGCGGAAGGCGTGCCGGCTTCCAAGGGGTGGTACCGGCCACTTTACGCGAACCGCGTCTTCCGGGAGGCGCACGTCGGTCCGCCGCATGGGATCCGCGCCCCACTGGCGCACGCCGGGGTGTCGTACGCGGAGGTGAGCTGTCCGGTTTGCGAGCAGGTCTGCCGGGACGCGGTCTGGCTGCCACAGAACGTGCTTCTGGCGGACGAGGCCCAGATCGAGGCGCTCGCCGAAGCGATAGGGAAGGTCGCCCGCGCCGCCGGATCGCTCGGCCGTCCCTGACCTCCTCACGCCGGGCGCAAGGCCTCGGCCAGGGAGCGCACGAATCCGCTCACCTCCGGCACCAGCGCGGGGGATTTGCCGAGGCGCGCGATCCGGTCGACCACCGCGCTGCCGACGACGATGGCATCGGCGTGCCGGGCCACGGCGCGGGCCTGGTCGGCGTTGGAGATCCCGAAGCCCACGGCGATGGGGACGTCGGTGTGGGCGCGCATGCGGGCGGTCATGGTTCCGATGCTGCTGCTCACGGTCGACTGCATGCCGGTGACGCCTTCGCGGGACACATAATAGAGGAAGCCGCTGGCCCGGCGGGCGATTTGGGCGATGCGTTCCTCCGGCGTGGTGGGGGCCACGAGCCAGATCGGGCACAGCCCCGCCTCCCCCATCCAGCCGGCGTAGTCGTCCGCCTCTTCCGGGGGGAGATCCAGCACCAGCAAGCCGTCCACCCCGGCGCGGGCGGCCTCGGTAATGAACTCCCGCACGCCGCGCCGATGCAGGAGGTTGTAGTAGATGTAGAGGACGATGGGGAGGGCCGACTCACGCCGGACGGCGGCCACAGTTTCGAGCACCCGGGCGGGGGTGGTGCCCGACTCGAGGCCGCGCTGGGCGGCGAGCTGGTTGACCAGCCCGTCGGCCAGCGGATCGCTGAAGGGGACCCCGAGTTCGAGGATATCCACCCCCGCCGCGTCGAACGCCAGCGCCAGTTGCCGGGTCGCCTCGAGCTCCGGGTCCCCGGCGCCGATGTAGATGACCAGCCCTTTCTGTTCCCGCTCGCGCAGCCGCGCGAAGCGCTCGACGATGCGGTTCATGCGGGCCCATGTTCAGAACCCGCTGCGGCCGATGCAAGCGTCGACTGGTCCGCCGGTGGCGGCGGGGCGGTCAGGCCGGGGTCTGGAGCAGGGTCACGGCCCGGCGCGAGTCCTCATCCGAGTCGAACGCCAGGTGCAGGACGAACTGGGTGCCGATGATGGCGCCCGAGAAACCACGGAGGTTAAGCCCGGCCTGGGCGATGCGCTGGGTGATCCGAGCCGCCACGCCGGGTTCGTTGCGTCCCTCCACCCGCACGGAGTGGAGGCGGTTCGTGGCTGAGAAACCCAGCTCGCCGGCGGCCTCGACTTCGCGGTCCCCGCGGAGAGGGGTGACGAAAACCACGCCGGTCCCCGGCCGGTCCGCGGCCCGCCGGGCGATGATGAAGTCCAGATCCGCGCCGGCCTCGCTCAGTTCGGCCAGCTTGCCTGCGAGCGCTCCCGGCCGGTCCTCGAGACCGGCCGCCCAGACGGTTTCCGCTTCGACAATGAGGTTCATGGCTTGTGCTCCTTTGCTGGGGGTTGGGTGATGTCTGTCACGCCCCGGGCACGGCCCGGGAGTTGCACCGCCAGATTACCACAACCGGCACGATTTGTCTGGGGCGGTTTCCTTGGCCTTCGAAACGTTCAACGTTCAACGTTCAACGTTCAACGTTCAACGTTCAACGTTCAACGTTCAACGCTTAGCCCTCAAGGGGAGAGGCAGAGGGACAGGATTCCCAGGGGAAGATGCGGTTCAAACGTGGCGGGAGGAACCAGCGTGCGGGACGCCTCTACCACAGGTGCAGGGAGCGCCTCCCTCAGCCCCATCCCCGATGTGCGTAGTCGGTGGAGAATCCAAGACGGGAAGTTCCTCCACCGATTACGGACATCGGGGATGGGGGAAATGTCAAAGCTCAAAGCTCAAAGCTCAAAGCTCAAAGCTCAAAGCTCATGGGAAGCTCCAGAATTCCGGGGGTGAATCCGGCCCAACCATGGCCCGCCTGCCGGGTGGCGCGCAGGCCGGAGGCAAACTTCTGGGCGCACAGGCCCGATCTGGCGGTGAACTTGCTTACTTACCTGCTTGGAAGGGACCGCTATGAGTACAGAGTTAACCGCTCCGACTGGCGTCGCGACCGGGGTTGAGACCGGCCGAACGGCGCTGCGGATACGACGGGGTCACGGCGAGCCGGTTTCAGCGCTTGCGAGAGGGCCCAACGGGTATCATGATGCCCGTGTGCCTGCCGAAGATCATGGGGCCCGGAAGCAGTTGCGGATGGTCCCTTGTAGCGGCTGCGGCGCCGCACTCTTTCTGCCGGGCGACGCGGCACCGTTGAGTTTCGTCCCCTGCACGAAATGCGGCACGCCGGTGATGATGCCGATGCGGCTGCGGCAGTTTGAGCTGCGGGCACCGATCGCTTCGGGCGGGATGGGGACCGTGTATCGCGCCTTCGACACGACCCTCGAGCGGGAGGTGGCGGTGAAGCTCGTCAAGCGGGAGCTGATGAACGACGAGCAGGCCATGGAGGGATTCTTCCGCGAGGCGCGCGCATGCGCCCAACTGAACCACACGAACATCATCCACCTCTACACCTTCGATGAGTGGGACGGCCAGCTCTACCTCGTCATGGAGCTGGCCGATCGCGGCAGCCTGGACGGCCGGATCGAGCGGGGCCGGGTGGCCGAACTGGACGTCCTGGACATCGGCATCAAGGTCGCCTCGGCGCTGAACACCGCGCTGAGACACGGGCTGCTGCACCGGGACATCAAACCGGGCAACATCCTGTTCAACGCCGACGGTGAACCCAAATTGGTCGATTTCGGACTCGCCCGGCGCACGGACGCAGAGGAGGACGCCGATGGCACGGTGTGGGGCACCCCCTACTACATCGCCCCCGAGAAGGTGCGCCGCGAACGGGAGGATTTCCTGTCGGACATGTACAGCCTGGCGGGGACCCTCTACCACGCCATCACCCAGCATGTCCCGTTTGAGGCCCCGACCGTCGAGGATGTCGTGGCCGCCCACGTTCACACCCCCCTCACCCCGCCGCACCAGGTCGTCGCGGACGTGACCCTCCCCACCAGTGAAGCCATCGCGCGAGCGATGGCCAAGAAACCGGCGGACCGTTTCCAGAGCTATGACGAGTTCGTCATGGCCCTCGAGGCGGCCCGCAGCCAGTACCTGGTGGGTCGGTTCGTCCACCGCACCGTCCCGGCTGCGGGCGCGAAGACCGGCGGGATCAAGAGCTGGTTCCGCCGGTCGTGAGACCGGAGTCCGCTCAGCGGGCACGCCCGGCCGGCGGCACCGTTGACGCCCGGGCTTCGGCTTCGTCCGTAGGCTTGACGTCCTTGGGGGCGGGACCGAGGCGCACCGTGACCGCCTCCGCGCGACCGTCCTTCCCCGTGCGGGCATAGCCAGCCACTTCCTCGACTTTGGCGCCGTCCGCCAGCGTCGCGGGCTTGCCGTCCTTCGTGAACTTGGTTTCCGCGGTGACGTGAAACACCCGGTCCTTCTCCCGGCCCGCCAGCGTCAGGGTCTTCGCCGTGAGATCCACCGCCTTGAGTTTTCCGCGGAACGGATAGCCGGCGTTCCGCGCGGGGCGGGTCTCGGCCTTGCCCTCCGCCTTGGTCTCGGCCTTCGCTTCGGCCTTGGAACCAGTCCCGCCGGGCGGTGGCGCAGCAGGGTTGGAGCTGCCCTGGGCGAGGGCGCCGACACTGAACGCGAGGGCGAGGCCAAGGGTGGTGAGGATGTTGCGGTTCATCATTCTGCCTTTCTGTTGGATGTGGTTAACCGACTGCGCCGCCTGACATAAAGCCCGCGCGTCGCGGCGACAACGGGAGAGCTCGGGATTTCCGGGGAGAGGGCGGCGAGGCCGGCACTCTGCCGCGAAAACCGGGCAGAAGCCGTCAGAGACGCCCCCCATGAACGGGAATGCAGAAGGGAGAACGCAGCATGCAGAAGGGGCAGCCGGCCAGATCGGCTCCTGGTCCCTGCGCAGATCCAAGAGGGAACAGGCCCTTCCCCTGTCACGCGCCGGGGCGTAGGGTCGGGGTGTGCGTATTCTCTTCCTTGGTGACATCGTGGGCGAGCCGGGCCGTCGGGCGATCCGGCAGCTCGTCCCCCGGCTCCGCGCGGAGTTACCTGCCGACTTCGTGATCGCGAACGGCGAAAACATGGCCGGTGGCTCGGGCATCACGCCGCGAACCGCCGACGAGATTTTCTCCGCGGGCGTGGACGTCATCACCAGTGGCGACCATGTCTGGGACATCAAGGAGCTCCTCGCGCACCTGCCGATGGAGCCGCGCATTTTGTGCCCGCTCAACTACCCGCCCGGGGCCCCCGGCCAGGGCAGTCGGGTGTTTGAGCGGCCAGGCCAGCCCACGGTGGCGGTCCTCAACGCGCAGGGCCGAACGTTCATGGGCGATCTCGACAACCCCTTTCACTGCGTGCCGGCCGAGGTGGCCCGGCTGCGGGAGAGCACGCCGATTATCTTCGTGGATTTCCACGCCGAAGCGACCTCCGAGAAGATTGCCTTCGGGCGCTTGCTCGATGGGCAGGTGAGTGCTGTGGTGGGCACCCACACCCACGTGCAGACGGCCGATGAACAGATTTTCCCCGGCGGTACCGCCTATCTCACGGACGCCGGCTTCACCGGTGCCCACGAGAGCGTGCTGGGCCGGGACATCGAACCGGTCATCAAGCGCTTCCTGACGAACCTGCCCCAGAAGTTCACGGTCGCCGAAAACTCGGTGCGGCTTCAGGGCGTGCTCGTCGAGGTCGAAGACCGCTCCGGACGCGCCCTCGCGGTGCAGCGAGTCTCCCTGCCGTTGCCGCCCGAAACGGCCTGAGTCCATCCCCGCCCATGCCCCGCAAGACGACATCCTCCTGGGACTTTGGCGAGCTGTTTCCGCCGGAACAGACGCGCCGCACCCTCACGGTCTCCGAGCTGACCCTGCAGGTGAAGCGTCTGCTCGAGACGCAGGTCGGGTCCGTCTGGGTTTCTGGTGAGGTCTCGAACCTGCGGCTCCAGGCCTCGGGTCACTGCTACTTCACGCTGAAAGACGCTGGGGCCCAGCTCGCCTGTGTGCTCTTCCGCAGCGGCGCGCGGTCGAGTCGGGAGCTGCTGGAGGACGGCCGGAAGGTGCTTCTCCAGGGAACGCTCACGGTCTACGAGCCGCGGGGGCAGTACCAGCTCGTGGTTCAGACCGTCGAGCTTCAGGGGGTGGGGGCTCTGCAGCTCGCTTTCGAGCGTCTGAAGCAGAAGCTGCAAGCGGAGGGTTTGTTCGCGCCCGAGCGCAAGCGTCCGCTGCCGCCCTTCCCGGAACGGATCGGCGTGGTGACGTCGCCGACGGGGGCCGCGTTGCGGGACGTGCTGCATGTCCTGACCCGCCGTCAGCCGTCGCTCCGGATCCTGCTGGCGCCCTGCCGGGTGCAGGGGCAGGGGGCGGCTGAAGAGATTGCGGAGGCCATTCGCCTTCTCAACCGATACCAGGAGCAGTGCGCTCCGGCCGATCGCCTGGCGTTGGTGCTCGTGACGCGCGGCGGCGGCAGCCTCGAGGACCTGTGGGCGTTCAACGAGGAGGCGGTGGCCCGCGCCGTCTTTGAATCGACCTTGCCCGTGGTGTCGGCCGTGGGTCACGAGATCGACTTCACGATCAGCGATTTCGTGGCGGACTGTCGCGCCGCCACGCCCAGCGCGGCCGCGGAGATCATCACGCAGGACGCGGTGGCCGCCCGCCAGTTTGTCCTCGAGTCGCTCGAGCGCCTGCCGCGGCTGGCGCGGGACCAGTGGCACCGCCACCAGAGCGACGCCGCCCAGCTCGAGGCCCGCCTGCTCCGGGCGCACCCGCGTCGCCGGATCAATGAGGCTTGGCAGCGCCTGGATGATCTCCGGGCCGCGGCGGTGCGCGCCGGTCGCTTTCAATTGCGGCAGGCGCAGAGCCGATGGGAGACGCTCCGCGCCGCGTGGCAACGTCTGTCTCCATCCCAGCGGCTTGCCCGTCACAGCGAGCAACTTGCCCGCGACGTGGGGCGGTTGGCCGAGCTGGCGCAGTACCGGTTCACCTCCCACCGGCAGGCGTACCTCACCTGCCTCGAGCGCCTGCGTTTGCTGTCTCCCGAGCACACGCTGGCCCGCGGCTATTCCATCACCGTTGATCCCACGGACGGCCGCATCATCCGGTCGGTGCACACGCTCCGGCCCGGTCAGCTACTCCGGACGCGGGTGCGCGACGGTGAGTTCGGCAGTCGGGTCGAGTAGGCTGGCCGTAGTTGGCCGGGACAGAAGGCGGCTACTTCACGATCCGGGCCACCTCCTTGAAGGCGGGTGCGTCGGCTGTGCGGAGCAGTTCAAAGAGGGCCATTTCCACGCTGGTCAGCCGCGCTCCGGCGTCGCGCATCCGCTGTCGCCCCAACTCGGCATTGGCGGCGGTCCGGGACGACACGGCGTCGGCGACCACTTCGACCGCGTAGTTACCGGCCAGGAGATCGACGGCGGTCTGGTAGACGCAGACGTGGGCCTCGATGCCGGCGAGGAGGACCTGGGAACGTTCGAGGCTGGTGAGCTGGGCGAGGAAGGTCTCGTTGCCGCAGGCGCTGAAGCTGGTCTTGGGGATCGGGGACAACCCGGTCAGCAAGTCGGCCACCTCGGGGATCGTGGGGCCGAGACCCTGGGGGTATTGCTCGAGCCAGAGGATGGGCAGCCGCAGCGCCTGGGCGCCGCGGATGAGGCGCTGGACGTGGTCGAACAAGGCTTCGCGCCCGTGCATGAGCTGGGCGAGCCGGCCCTGGAGGTCGATGAGGACGAGGACGGACTGGTCGATGTTGAGCATGGCTTTCGGCACTGCCGGGTTCCGGCCACCGCGCGCCCGAGGGTGGCGTACCGTGGCCGTCCGGCGTCCGGGACGTCGTACCCGATCGGCGGCAGCTTGTCGCTCCCTTTCGTCCGCGGACTCGCGCCTCGGCGGCGCGGCAAAAAAGGCGGCTGCTGGTCTTGCCATGTCTTAATGGGATCCATAATCTATGCCTGAACCGCAACCCATGAGACCGAGCTGGTTGACTCCGGGCCAGGTGGCACTGGTGCTCGCGGGCGCAGGCGCGGTGGTGGCCCTGCTGAGCGCCTGCGCTTCGTTCGATGGCACCGTGGCGGCGCCCCCGCACGTCGAGGGCGCCACGTTCGTGGGCAACGCCGCCTGTGCCGACTGCCACACCAATCTCACGAGTGTGTTTCCGGCGAGCGCGCATGGCCGGTATCATCGGGACGATCTGCGTTTCGCCGGCGCCACGGGCTGCGAATCCTGTCACGGGCCGGGCAGCAAGCACATCGCGGCCGCCGGGGCGCGGGAGTTCATCGTCAACCCGGGCAAGGATCCGACGGCGTGTTTTGCGTGCCACCTGGAGATCCAGGCGGAGTTCCATTTGCCCCAGCGGCATCCGGTGCTGGAGGGCCGGATGCACTGCAGCCAGTGCCACGACCCGCACGGACCGGACATCGCGCAGCCGGCGGGCGGGCTGGCGATGGCGCGTCTGAACGAGACCTGCGCGGGATGCCATCGGGAGCAGACGCGGCCGTTCGTGTTCGAGCATGAGGCGATGCGCGAGGGTTGCACGTCCTGTCACCAGCCGCACGGCTCGATCAGCAGCAAGCTGCTGGTGCAGCGGGACGCGAACCTGTGCCTGAAGTGCCACGCCCAGACTCCCCAGGGCAACGGCGTCTGGATCGGGAAGGTCGATCACACCCAGTTGTTGCGGCTGGGTTCCTGCTGGAGCGCCGGCTGCCACACGGCCGTGCACGGGTCCAGCGTCCACCCCAAGCTGCTGTACTGATATGAGCCGGCTCGCGCCGCAGTCTCGAGGGTTCGGTGACCCGACGTTGCTCAGGCCGAGCGACCCGGGGCTGCGCGGTGCCCCGGTGTGCGTGGGCGGGCGGTTCGCTGGGGTGGGGGTGGTGGCCGGTGTTGGGCTGGGCTTGCTGCTCGGTGCGGACCTGAGCGGTGCGGTCGCCGCTGAGGTGGATGTGACGCAGCTTCCACCGCCGGTCGCGGGGACCGTGGACTTCACGCGGGACATCCAGCCCCTGTTCGAGGCGGCCTGTATCCGCTGTCACGCCGGCGAGCGACCCAGGAGCCGGTACCGGCTGACGGACCGCGACGCGGCGATCCGGGGCGGGGCGATCGGCCCGGCCATCGTCGTGGGCGACAGTGCGGCGAGCCCGTTGATCCACTACGTGGCGCGGTTGGTCGAGGATCTGGAGATGCCGCCGGTGGGTCAGGGCGAGGCGCTGACGGCGGCGGAAGTGGGCCGGTTGCGGGCGTGGATTGATCAAGGTGCCGTCTATCCGGACGCTGCCGCGGTGGCGAAGGCGGAGCCACGCCTGACGGTCACGTCGGGCTTTCGGTGGATTGGGGTCGAGGGAAACGCGGCGCGGTTCCGCGAGCACACGTGGCTTTCGGACGGTGCGGCCGGAGGCTGGGAGGAGATCGAGTGGGAGGAGCCGGTGGGGTCCGACGGTCGGTTCACGGCCCGGAGCCGGGCGTGGTTTGGGGCGGACGACCACGAGGTCAAGCTGAGCTATGACCAGCGCGACGTCGGATTCATCCGCGGCGGGTATTCCCAGTACCGGCGGTGGTTTGATGACGCTGGCGGGTACTACGCGCCGTTTGGGGTGCCGCCTCTGCGGGCCGGGGAGGATCTGGGGCTGGACGCGGGCCAGGCCTGGTTCGAGGCGGGGTTGGCCAAGCCGGATGTGCCGCGACTCACGCTCGGTTATGCCTATGCCTTCCGGGACGGCAACCGTTCGACGCTGCAGTGGGGTCTGGTCGGGGACCCGGCGACGGGGGTGTTCCGCGCCATCTACCCAGCCGCAAAGTCGGTTGATGAGCGGGAGCATCGGATCCGCTTCGACGTCGAGCACACGGTGGCGGGGTTCGAGCTCGAGAACCGGTTCCGCGCCGAGTTCGCCGACCGCGCGACGATCCGGGCCAACGTGGACAGCTACACGCTGGGGGCGGCGCAGCCGGACGTGGTGACGCGCTACGACGAGGGTTTCCGTTCCTTCCATGGCGCCAACACGTTTCGCATCGAGAAGCCGGTCCGGGACTGGCTCCGGTTCAGCGGCGGGTTCCTGTACTCCAATCTTGATGGGGACGGCAGCTTCAGCAGCGCCACGTTCATCCCGGGTGATCCCAGCCTGGGTCCGTTTGTGGGGACGGTGGCCAACGACCTGGTGCTGCGACGGGAGGCGTATGTCTTCAACGCGAACTCCCAGCTCGGCCCCTGGGAAGATTTCACCCTCGCGGCCGGCGTCCAGGCCGACTGGAGCCGTCAGGAGGGGTTCGGGACCGCCACCGTGAGCGGCTTCCCGTCGCCGCTGGACGCGAACCTCGACCGTTTTGCACTGGGGGAACACCTGACGCTGCGCTACACGGGCCTGCCGTACACGGTCGTGTACGCCGACGCCCAACTGCAGCAGGAGGCGGTGGGGCAGTATGAGGCGCAGACCTTGGACGACGGCTTCTCCGATGCGCGCGACTTCCTCCGTGACACCGATGCCGAAGCGAATCTATGGGACGTCCGGACAGGCTTCACCGTCTCGCCGTGGGCGCGGATTTCGCTGGATGCCGCGTACCGGCATCGGGAGAACGACACGGCTTACGACACGCTGCGGGATATCGACGGCTCGACGTTGCCGGGCAACGGCTATCCGGGCTTTGTGCTGGGCCGGGAGGTGGTGTCGGACGAACTGGGCGCCAAGCTCGTGTGGCGGGCCGCCCGTTGGCTGAAGACCACCTTCAAGTACCAGTGGGTGGCTTCGGAGATTGCGACGCGCACTGCTGAGGCGACGGATCCGGTCACGGAATCGCCCCTGGGCGGGGGCTGGCTCCGGTCCGGGCAACACCACGCCCACGTTTACAGCTTCAACGCGAGTGTTCAGCCCTATCGGCGACTGTTCCTCAACGGGACCTTTTCGTACAGCGACGCCCACACCAGCACGGGGGCCGGGTCGGCGGCGGTGGTGCCCTACGAGGGCGGGATCTACACCGTGATCACGACGGCGGGTTACACGTTGGATGCGCGCACCGACTTCACGGCCAGCTACGCCTTTTCGCGTGCGGATTACGCCCAGGACCACTGGGCCGAGGGTTTGCCCCTGGGCATCCGGTACGACCGCCATGCGCTGGTGGCCGGGCTCAAGCGGCAGTTCAAGGGCAATCTCTCGGTCAGCCTGCAGTACGGCTTCTTCCTCTATGAGGAGCCGACGGCGGCCGGGGCAGCGGATTACACGGCGCACGGGGTGTTCGCCTTCCTGACCAAACGCCTGCGTTGATGACCCCATTGGCTCGGGCGCCAGGCAGTGCCAGGGCGTCGAGGCGATAGGGCGATTCGCGCGCAGACCAGGCAATCCCGCGCAACAGCAGCAGGCGAAAGTACGGGTCGTCGAAGGTCCAGGTGTAGTGCCCGAGCACGCAGCCGAAGACCCGGCCCGGGTCCGGTTCACACAACCAGAACACCGGTTGAGGCGCCCCGCGGTCCGGTGTGCTGCCGAGGCTTTCCTTCGAGCTGGCCAATACCTGGATCCGAGCCGCGTGTTCCGCAGGCGTCGGCGGCCAGTAGGTCTCGTCCAGGAAGCTCAGGCGCGGCGGCAGGCCCAGGCCGAGGGGATGGTCCGTAGCGATCTCAAGCTCGACCGGACCGTGCCGGTAGCGGGTGAAGCCGCCGACACCCGTCAGGGCCGCCACCCGTTCCGAAGGCCCCGGCATGGTCCACGTGGCGGAGTGCACCAGGACCAGGCCGCCGCCCCGCGCCAGATAGGCCGCGACTTCCTGGAAACGCGCCTCGTTCCACGGGAGGTAACAGAAAGCCACCACGGCGTCTGCCGATTCCCACTGCTGTCGCGAGGGCCAATGCCAGGCGGTTTCGACCTTCAGCCGCGGAGCCCCGCTCCGGTCGTCGAGTCCCGGAACAGCCGGCGGGCCGTAAAGGTTGAGGGGCGTGCTGGCGTCGCTTCCCTGGCTGCCCCCGAGCAAGACACGCCACCGCTGCTGCCAGAGCGGATAATCGTGTTCCTCAGCGCCATGGTCCTTGGCATCGGCGAGGAGCACGATCCGGAGCTCCCGCAGTTGGTCGGCGTCAGGAGGCGCGGGGGCGCGGGCCAGGACCGCCCGCACCTCGTCGAGGGAACGGGGGGGAGGCGCCTCGGCAGCGTGGGCGGACGCGAGCAGCGGAAGCAGCAGCAGGGAGGCCGCGAGGGCGGGAAGTGTCCTTGGTCGGGTGGCCAGGCCGAGGGAGCAGGAGCCTGGGGGGGGGAAGGACGAAGGGGGAGGAAGTTCAAAGTTCAAAGTTCAAAGCTCAAGGGAAGTTCAAAGTTCGAGGGAAGTTCAAAGCTCAAGGAAGTTCAAAGTTCGAGGGAAGTTCAAAGCTCAAGGGAAGTTCAAAGCTCGAGGGAAGTTCAAAGTTCGAGGGAAGTTCAAAGCTCAAGGGAAGTTCAAAGCTCGAGGGAAGTTCCAGGATTCACGTGGGCGCAACTGGTCCAGCCATGGCCGGTCTGCGTTGCGGTGCGCGCCGCGCATGCAGCACGCGGGTTTCCGGCGTCGCTTTGGAGGAGGAAGCAGCCAGTGGGAAGCCGGCCCCAGAGGTTCATGAGGAGGTTCACAACTTCCACGGTGCGCGCATGGGTCGATCGAGCAGGGCGTTCGCTTCGTCGTCCTGGAGGAAGCGCTCGTTCACGGGATCCCAGCGCAATTTCCGCTGCAGCCGGACGGCGATGTGCTGGAGATTGCAGAGGGTGTCGGTGCGGACGGCGACGTCGATGGGTGCCGCCGTGCGGGTCTGGCCCTTTACCGCACTGATGAAGTTGTGGTGGTGATTGTCGCTCTTGAACAGCCGCACCTCGTCGTCGCGGATCGTGCTCTTGAGGAGCGCGGCGGGGTGGGTCTCGAGTTTCTGCCGGTCGACATGGACCCAGCCCTCGGTGCCTTGGAACATGACGCCGTGGCCGTGGCCGGCCACCTGCCGGGCGTGGCCCTGACTGGTGGCGTCGTCCATGTGCGTCAGGGTGACGCCGTTGGCATAGCGGTTTTCGACCTGCCAGCGGATGGCCGCGTCGGTGAGGAGGTTCGGGGGGAACACGCCGCGGCCCTCGATTTCGACGGGACCGCTGAGCTCGGTGTTGTTGCCCCACTGGGCGATGTCGAGGTGGTGCACGCCCCAGTTGGCGATCATGCCGAGGCAGTAATCGAGGATGCCGTACCAGACGCTCCAGCCCTCCTTCTGCGAGTACGGACGACAGCGTTGGTGGCAGTAGGGGGCCAGGGGGGCGGGGCCGAGCCAGAGGTCGTAATCCAGCTCTTTCGGCACCGGTTCCACGGGCTGGGGTGGGCAGGAGCAAACGCTGCCCGGCACGCCGACCAGGATCCGCTGGAGCTGGCCGACCCGGCCGTTGCGCACGAGCTCGCACGCAAACCGGAAGTTGCTGCTCGAACGCTGTTGTGTGCCGAACTGGAAGGCCACCCCCGCTTCCCGGACCGCCTTCTCGAGCGCGTGGGCGGCCGTGAAACTCCATCCGACCGGCTTCTCCATGTACATGTGCTTGCGCTGCCGGGCCGCGGCCGCGCCGATCAAAGCATGCCAGTGATCCGGGGTCGCGATGAGAACAGCATCGATGTCCGGGCGGGCGAGCAGTTCCCGGAAGTCGCGGTGCGCGGTGCAATCCGAATTCTCGTAGAACGTGTTCACCAGGTCGCGCGCCTGGTGGCGCTGCGTTTCGTGGACATCGCAGACGGCCAGGACGCGCACTTCGGGATGGCCCAGGAAGGTGCGCATGTTCTGGGTGCCCTGGATGCCAAGCCCGATGCAACCGAGGGTGACGCGGTTCGAGGGTGGCACGGTGTTGTCCGCGGCCAGCAAAGGGCGGGCGGGCAGGGGAACACCGCCGAGGGCACCCGCGGCAGCGAGCGATCGGGCCAGGAACCTACGGCGAGTCACACGAGTCGTTCTCATCGGCAAAGGAGGTGGTGGTGACGGATGCGTCGGCGAGGATGACGTTCACCCCGGCTTTGGCGAGGCTGTTCTGCGACGTCGACGGCAGGTCGCGGTTGGTGATCAGGCCGCGCCACTGGCCGAGGTGGCCGCAGCGCATGAGGGCCGTCTTGCCGATCTTCGAATGGTCGGCGAGGACATAGACCGCGGCGGCGGCGGCGGCCATCTTCGCGAGCATCCGCGCCACGTCGGGAGAGCGATGGTAGACGTCGCCGTTCAGGGCGATGGCGTCGGCGCCGATGAACGCGAGATCGCTGCGGAGCGATTCGAGGTTGGTTTCGGTGATGGCCCCGAGCAGGTCCGGGGAGTCCTGCTGCAAGACGCCGCCCAGCAGGATGGTGCGGATGGACGGGGCGTGTTGCAGGGTCGCGGCCACCGGGAGGGAGGTGGTGATGACGGTGAGGTTCTTCCGGTCCTGCAGGGCCCGGGCCAGGGCGAGCGTGGTGGTGCCGGAGTCCATGAGCAACGTGCTGCCGTCCGGGATCAGCTTGTCGGCGGTCTGCGCGATCTGGCACTTGGCGACGTCGTTGATCTTGGACCGGTTGAGGAACTCGAACTCGAACAGTACCCGGTCGCGGGGCACGGCGCCGCCGTGGGTCCGCACGACCTTCCCGGCGGCCGAGAGCGCTTCGAGGTCGCGCCGGATGGTCATGTCGCTCACCCCGCACGTGCGGGCGAGGTTCTCGACGGTGCAGCCGCCCCGGGAGGCGAGCAGGGCCTCGATCATGCGACGACGTTCCAGCGTCATGTGTGGATCCGATGCGGAAGCGCCGGGGTGCCCGGTCAGAGTCGCCAGGGCGGCTGCACGGGGCGGCGGAGCAGGAGACGGGCAGCGTCGTCGCTTTCCGTCAGTGTTTCCGTCCGGGGATCCCATTTGATGGGGCGTCGCAACCGGGCGGCAACGTCGGCGAGTTGGCCGAAGTACGTGGCCTGGTGACCGGTCTCGACATCGGAGACCGGGGCCGTCCGCCGACGGACCGCGGTCAGGAAATCTGCGCCGTGGTTGGTCGAGCGGTGGAGCGGGCGATCGTCCGGTTTGAGCTGGATTTCGAGGAGGCCCTCGGGCTCTGCCCAGATGCCGGGGCGATCGACGCGGATCCAACCTTCGTCGCCGACGAAGCGGCAACCGCTTTCCTGCTTGCCGTCGTCGGTATAGAGCAACTGCAGGCCGCTGGCGTAGCTGAAGGTGCCCCGCCAGCCGCTGGCGTTGTCGGTGAATCCTTCCGTGCGGTAGTTCGCACGGCACTCCAGTTCGAACGGCGCCTGCGCGAGCTCGGGACAACCCCACAGGGCGATGTCGAGGTGGTGGACGCCCCAGTTCACGATGAACCCGGCGCAGTAGTCCCAGATCAAATACCAATCCGGCCAGGCGACGCGACCGGGGTTGTAGGGCTTCCGGGGGGCGGGGCCGCGCCAGCCTTCCCAGTCGAAACCGGCAGGCACTGGCTGGGGATCAAGCGAGCCGCGATAGCTGGGCCGATAGGAAGGGCCGGGCGCGCCGACCTCGACGCGGTGGAGCTTGCCGACGTAGCCGTTGCGAACCAGTTCGCAGGCGCGGCGGAAACTGCCTTCGGAGCGTTGCTGGGTGCCGGTCTGGAACACGATTCCCGCCTGCCGCACGGCATCGCGGATGGCCCGGCTTTCTTCGTAGGTGACGCCGAGGGGTTTCTCGCAATACAGGTGTTTGCCGGCCTTCGCGGCGGCGGTGGCGATGAGCGCATGCCAATGGTCCTGGGCGGCGATGACCACGGCGTCGATGTCCGCGCGAGCCAGCAACTCGCGGTAGTCGCCGGATCTCGCGCAGGCGTCGTTGCCGTAGTGGTCATCGACGATCTGCTTGCACCTGATTTGCCGGTCGGCGTAGGCGTCACAGACTGCCAGCACGTGGGCCTGGGGATTGCCCACGAAGGCGCGCAGCAGACCTTCCCCGCGACCGCCCACGCCGACAAAGCCCAGCGTGATGCGGCCACTGGGCGCGACGGTCCCGTCCGCCCCCAGCGCTGACGCCGGAACCACCGAGGGCAGGCCCAGGGCCGTGGCGGCGATGGCGGTGTGCCTCAGGAACTGACGACGGGACAAGGCCGTGGTGGGGGAAGTTCCCCTGGTCTGAAGTTCAGGCCCAGGGACCGTGAACCACGGAGGGAGCAGGCTGGAAGCCCGCACCACGGGTTCATGGAGCGCCTCCTTCAGCCCCATTCCCGATGTTCGTAATCGGCGGAGAATCCAAGACGAAGCGTCCCTCCACCGATTACGAACATCGGGGATGGGCGAAGTGAGGTGGTTCTCTTGGATCGGTTCAGGGGCAATGAGCCCTCCCCGCCGGGTCGGGGGACCCGGCCTACAGGTTGTAGGCCCGGTGCCCTCACCGGGCGGTTCATGGGAAGGTCGGGGATCGGGGATGGCGGTCTTCATGGGGGCTCTATTGGGTGGAGGTGTTCGAAGCGCCGGCAGAGGCGGGTGGATTCGTGGCGGTCGCGTGCAGCCGGCGAACGTCCTCGGCGGACAAGGCGCGATCGTAGACGGCCGCCTCGTCGATCCGTCCACTGAAGTTGGCGAAGTTGTCGTTGCGACCGCCCAGGAAGAGTTCCTCGGCCGCGGCGGCGGGGCTGATGTCGATCTCGCCAGCGAAGTCGAGTTGCCCGTTGAGATAGACCTGCACGTTCCGTCCCTCGCGCACCAGGACCACATGGTTCCAGGTGCCGGGGCGCACGACCGTCCGGCCCACGAGCACCTGGCCGAGCGCGTTGCCATTGTAGAGGATGAGCCGGCCCAGGTGATCCATGTGAGTGCCACCAATGCCGAGGTGGTCTCCCGGCGCCCCCTCCGCGGCATCCGGCCCGCGCGAGAACAGGTAGCCGGTGACCGGGGCGACGTTGTTGGGGCGGTCATTGCAGAACCAGAACGAAACCGCGTAGGTCGAACCGAGGCCTTTCACCGTCGCGCGCAGCCGTCCCCCGGCGAATCGCGCGGCGTGGTTGGTGGCCTGCCCCGAGGTGAAGGCGGGTGCCGGCATCCCAAGGTCGTACAACTCGATGTCTTCCTCGTAGGTCGCGTGCCGGGCGGCGGGAGTGCTGTCCAGGGCCTGGCGTCCGCCGAATCCATTCTCACCGAGCCGCCAGTAGGCTTGTGGTCGCGTACCCAGCAGGGCCTGCGAGTAGGCTCCCAACGGATCGGGCGCGACCTTGACCAGCACAGTCCCCGACACTTCCAGCGCGGCCAGTTGCGCGCGACGAAGCACTTCGGCAGCCCCCAGGGCGCGGTCAAACACGGCGACTTCGTCCAGCTTCCCTTCGAAGCTGTTGGCTGGCTCGCCCGAACCGCCGATGAACAGGGACGCAGCATCGGCCGCGCGCGGCGGGGGCAGCTCGCCGATGATCTCCGGCTGACCGTTCACATACACGACCACCTCGGACCGGTCGCGGGTGAAGGCTACGTGGGTCCACGCCTTCAGCGGCAGCGACGTGGTGCCCGTGAGGGTCCGGTCGTGGCCCGCGCTCGACAGCACAAGACAACCGGGCGCTTCGTTTGTGCCCCCGATCGCCAACCGGTCGCCCCAGTCGAAGAGGTGCCCGGTGACTCCGCGGATCCGCGCCGGCAGGCCGTTCCAGAACCACAACTCGACGCTGACCTGTTCGCCCGGGTGTGGAAGCGGCGCCACCATCCGGCCGCCGGCAAAGTGCGGCGCGCGGTTGTCAGCCTGCGGCCCCGAGAACGCCGGGGAGGCCGGCCCGTCCAGGTAGAACACCACGCCATCCTCGTAGCGGGCGGTCCGTTGGTGGCGCGTAGCGTCCCGCGCCACGGGAGCCACGAGTTCCTCCATGCGCCAGTACGCCAGCGGTTCGGCCAGGAGGACGGATTGCGCGTAGAGGCCGTGCGAGAGTTGGAGCGGGCGACGGGGCTGGCCGGCGACATCTTCCAGCATCCCGAGCAGGGCCTCGACGATCTTGGGTTCGGCCTGTTCTTCGAGGCAGGCGGTCCGGCAGGCCCAGGTGTTGTAGCCGCCAAGCTTGTGCACTTCCGGCGGCGGGACGTAGCCCTCCTCGCCGTTGGCCAACTCGAAGTTGACCAGCATGGGCAGCGGACTTTGCGCCTTCAGCTTCAGGCTGGTGATCGCGAATACCTCGCCGGAGACGGCGGTGAAGCCGAGTTCTCCGAGACGGAGGGCCTGCAGCTTGACGTTCACGATGGGGTTCTCCTCGAGCCAGAGCTGCTCGCGCGCGTACACCTCGGGGATGTTCTGCGGGAGACGGTCACCGATCGAAGCCACTTTCTCGCGAGCCCATGCCAGGCGCTCGGGGCCCGGCATCCGTACAGGCAGGGGCAGGTCCCGGTCACGCATCGCGAGCGGTACCCAGTCCTGGTAGGCGATGGTCTGGCAGATTTCGTGGGCGCGTTGTGCGAGGTCCTCGGCATACCGATCCATGCTGATCGCCCGGGCAGGCTTGCTGTAGTCCATCCAGTGCTGATCGCCGCTGAACCCCTGCGACATGATGCCCACGAAGCCCGGGGCCGACCCGGCGGGATCCACAAGCCGCTGGATCTTTTCGGCGAACAGGCCGAAGTAGTCAGACGACACCGGGCCGCTACCGCCGTGGTAATGCATGGCGTAGTTCGCCAGGAGCGCCAGGGGCCGTCCGTCCCGCGTCTGGATGGCAATCACCGACAGGTCGGGATCCGGGGGTCCGGAAGGGCCGATGGCGTCCGGGTTGCGGTGGCCGGGGTGCATGTTGGCGCGGACGGTCCGTTCGCCGAAGGGATCTGTGTCCACCCGGTCCGGTCGTCGGATCCAGGTGCGGGTGTGGGTGTGGTCGGGAGCCTGGGCCTGTCCCCAGCCAATGCGCGCCGGGGTCAGGCGATCGACCGCCCCGCGGAAGGCTTCGACCAGGCGCGGCAACAAGAAGGCCGGGTAGTGCGGATCCGGGGGCGTGCCGAGCGCCTGCATGAGGGAAGGCGCATAGTGGGTGTGGGTGGCGGCCAGCAAGACGCGTTCGGGCGGGAGGCCGGTGGCGTCATGAATCAGGGCCTTGGCCTGGTCGGCGAGATCGCGCGGGATGAGACAGGTATCGATGATGCCCAGTCCCACGCGGGTATCGCCGTCATCGAGCACGAGGCAGCGCACGTGGAGCGGTTCCCGGACCTGGGTGGCGGTGGAGGCCAGGAAACCGCCGTTGACGATGACCGGGAAGTTCGTAGGCGTTATGTCCACGGCGAAGGCGCCGGCGCGGAAGACCCGGTCGGCGGCCAGGGCGGTGGGCCGAGGAAGGAGGAGTAAGGCGATGGCCAGGCAGCGCCACGACCACCGGGGGATCGAAGGGGAGTGAGCGTTGGTCGTGGCTGGAGCGATGGGTTCGTTCATGTGGGTGGAGGCTGGGGAGTGACGGATGTCAGGCCTGGCTAATCGCTATACACAACCGTCCAGTTGGGTCCGTGCTGGAAGTCGGGTTTGTTGTGCGTGGCCTGCAGGTACTGGGCATGGCCGTCCACAAACATGATGTTGGCCCAGCCGAGTTGTTTCTTGTGGTGCCAGTAGGCGTAGGTGGCGGGGAGGGGCCACGCGCCCATCCATTTGAAGCCGTAGACAATGAAGGGTTCGCCGTGGATCACGATGACCCGGCTCGGGTTCCGGACATCGCTGGACCGCTTGTTCCAGAGTCCCTTGGTGCCGTCGTTGTCGATGGCGCTGCTGTTGTAGCGGTAGCTGATGCCCTGGGTGTGGAAGAGCGTCGGCAGTTCATCGTAGGGCCAGCGACCCTTCTTCGAGCCGGTGTCGCTGGGGCAACGAAACAGCCGGTAGATGCCTTCGTTGTCGTTGGTGTTGACCATCTGCCGGGCAAACACATACGGGTTGAGCGGCCGGTCGGTAAAATCAAAATCGTCGATGCCCCGCTTGCCGGCCCAGCGGTGATACGTCTCGACGGCGCCCGCGTTGGGGTCGCCGGGCGCGCCCGGCGCGTTGAGGGTGACGAAGCGGTCGCGGAAGTCATCCATGTAGATCGCATTGGCGATGTAGAGCTGGCGCAGGTTGCCCACGCAGCTCGAGCGTTTGGCCTTCTCCTTGGCCAGGCCCAGGGCGGGGAGGAGCATCCCGGCCAGGATCGCGATGATCGCGATGACCACCAGCAGTTCGATCAAGGTGAATCCCCGGGCGTGCTTCCAGCGATGTGACGGGAAGGGTGACCGGTGCGAAGGAGGCTCGCCCCCGCGCCGGGTCGGGGGTCCCGGCCTACAGGTTGGTGGTCCGGTGCCCTCACCGGGCGTATAACCTGTAGGCCCGGTGCCCTCACCGGGTGGTTCACCGCGATACGGGGTGCCTGCACGACATGGTCCAGGCGGAAGGCAAACGTTTGTCTTCATCTCAACGGCGCAGTCGGAAGAATTCGTGGATGGCGCTGGGCGGGAAGGTGACCTTGCGGAGGCCGTCTTCCTCGACCACCGTCGCGCTTACCGGCGCCCAATTCGGGGGCGCCAGTCCGGGACTGGATTCCAGGACGAAGTCGTCCGGTGTGGCGGGCCAGGAGATCACGACGTTGCCCGCACTGAGTTCGATCGCCACCTGCGTGCCGGCGGTCTGGACCGCCGCGGCGCGGTAGTGCGCCAGGATCTGCTCCTGGCTCAGCGGGACGTCGAAGATCACGATCTCGTCCAGGTTGCCGGTGAAGCGCTGGGGCAGCGTGGGCTGGTCGTTGCGGCCTCCGAACGCCCAGGTTCCGGCGGTCCATTGCGTGCCCGGGAGGGGCGGCATGGAGGTGGCGGGGATGTCCACGGCGCCGTCGAGGTAGACGGTGACGCTGTTGCCCGCGCGTGCCAGGGCCACGTGATGCCATTGGCCGAGCTTGATGGGGCTGGCGCCAAGGGCGTTGGCCGCCGCGCCACCGTCGTACACGAACAGCTTGATGACGCCTCCGTCGCGCGTCAGGCCAAGGTAATCGCCGGTGTTGCTCGGCGCGGCCGGGTCCCGACGGTGATACAGGTAGGCACCCAGATCGCCCAGGGCGGTGGGGCGGAACCACAGCTCGATGGTGTAGTCATTGGTGCCCGGCGACACGCCCGTAGGGATGCCCAGGTAACCGTCCGTGGCGATCAGCGGGCCCCCGGTCAGGGTCGGGCTGCGGTTGTCGTCCGGGAAGCCGGCAAACAGGGGCAGGCGCGGGCCGACGTCGTCTCCCTCACCGGTGCGGGAGGGGGCCTTGTGATAGGTGAAGTCGTTGCCGTTGCCAGAGGTGTCCAGGGCCACTTCGCCCCCCATGGCCTGGGGTTCATCCAGGCGCCAGTACGCCTCGGGCTGATCCGCCAGGACCGTCGCGGCGTAGTTGCCGGCGGATCCGGTGGCTGCCGCGTAGTGCGCCTGCAGGACGGTGGGACTGAGTACGCGATTGTAGATCGCGATTTCGTCGAGGTTGCCCGCCAACCGCTGGGCGAGCTGGGGCATGTCTGTCCGGCCGGCAAACGCCCAGGTTCCGTCCGACCACTTGGTGCCTTCCCGCAGCGGCATGTAGGTGGCCGGGATTTCAGTCTCGCCGTTCAGATACACCGTCACAAAGTCGCCCTCGCGCTGGACCGCGACATGGTACCACGCCGTGGTTCCCAGGATGGTCGGGCCGGTGGCGATCACGTCGGCACCTCCGTCGTACAGGAAGAGACTGGCGCCGTCGCCTGCTGGCCAGATGCCCACGTAATCCCCGGTGTGGTCCAGGGCGTCGAGGTCGCTGCGATGATAGAGGTAGGCGCCGATGCTGCCAACCGCGCCCCGCCGCAACCACATCTCGATGGTGTAGTCGTACACGTCGTTCAGAACTCCCGCCGCGAAGCCAAGGTAGCCATCGGTGGCTGTCAACGGACCCCCGTAGAGCGTCGGCGCGCTGTTGCTGGCTTCGAAGCCAGGGAACTCCGGCGGTCGTGGCCCGACGTCCGTGCCCGTCCCCGTGCGGGTGGGCGTGGCGTGGTAGGCGAAACCGTGCCCGTGACCCGACGCATCGACGGCGTTCGTGGCGCCGGCCGGTCGGGTCTCGTCGAGCTTCCAATACGCCACTGGGGCATCGACGAGCAGCGCGTTGGCGTAGGTGGGCGTGGCGAAGGCGGTGTTGAAATGCCGCAGAACGGTCGTGCGGTCGAGGACCTGGGGGTAGATCGCGATCTCGTCGATCTCGCCGGCGAAATGCTGGGCCAACGCCGGTTGGTCCGTGCGCCCGCCGAACGCCCAGGTGCCGTCGGTCCATTTAGTGCCTTCCCGGAGGGGCATGCGGGCCGCGGCGATTTCCACCTGCCCGTCGAGATAGACGGTCACGTCCTCGCCCTGGCGCACCATGGCCACGTGGTACCACCGGTTGGTGACGATCTCGGTCCGGCCCGCCGCGATGATGTCGGCGCCCCCGTCGTACACGAAGAGCGTGACGTTGCGACCGGTGGGCCAAAGCCCGAGGTAGTCGCCGGTGTTGGTGAGTGCATCGAGGTCGCTGCGATGGTAGAGGTAGGCGCCGATGCTGCCGACGGGTCCCCGCCGGAACCACAGCTCCGCGGTGTAATCGTTCGCGTCCGGCAACACCCCGCTGGCCACGCCAAGGTAGCCGCTGCCCGGCATCGTGGGGGCGTTGTTGGTTCCCTCGAATCCGGCGTACACCGGCGGGCGCGGTCCGACCTCCGTCCCGGTGCCGGAACGGGAGTTGGTCTGGTAGGGGAAATCATGGTCGCCGGGTGTCGCGTCGGCCGCGGTATCGGTGCCCACGACGGTGGCCGTTTCGTTGAGGCGCCAATAAGCTTCGGGATTTCGGGCGAGGACCGCTTCGTGATAACGCCCGCCGGCCCGGGTTGCGGCGCTGAAATTGGCTTCGACGGCGGTGGCGCTGAGGGCGTCGGGGTAGACCGCGATTTCGTCGAGGTTGCCGTTGAACCGCTGGTCCAGTGCGGGGACGTCCGACCGGCCGCCGAACGCCCAAGAGCCATCCGTCCACTTGGTGCCTTCCCGCGACGGCATGTACGTGGCGGGGATCTCAACCTGACCGTTCAGGTAGACTGTCACGTTCTCTCCCTCGCGCACGAGGACGACATGGTTCCAGGCGTCGGCCCAGATGTCGGTGTACCCGAAGCCGTTGACGCCCGTGCCCGGCGTGCCGTCGTAGATGAACAGGTAGACAAAGTCCCCATTCTGCACGAGGCCCAGGTAATCGCCGGTGTTGCTGGGCGCATCAAAGTCACTGCGGTGATACAAATAAGCACCCAGCGCCGCGACCGGGCCGCGTCGGAACCACAGTTCCACCGTGTAATCGTTCCGGTCCGGGAGCACGCCGGTGGGCCGGCCGACATAACCATCGTTGGCCACAAGCGGTCCGCCGACCAGCGTGGGAGCGCGGTTGTCGCTGGTGAACCCCGGAAACTCCGGCGGACGCGGTCCTTCATCCGGGCTGGTGCCTGTCCGCGTGGGGGTGGGCTGGTAGGCGAAGGCATGGTCGTGGCCGGAGGCATCGGCGGCGACGAGTTCGCCCGTGATCGCGCGGGTCTCGTTCAGGCGCCAGTACGCGGCCGGGCTGTCGGCGAGCACGGCGGCGGGGTAGGCAGGTTCGACGGCGGACAGCCCGAGCGGCAGGGTTACCAGCCATCCGCAAGCCATGCACCGGGTCAGTACGCCGGCGCAGTTCGTGGGGTGACAGGTCGCGGGTGGACGAGGAGAAGTTTGCATCGGGTGAGGTTGGATCGCCTTCATGCGTCGCAGAACTGTTCGGTGTGATGTTTGAATGTGTTCGTTTAAGCCTGATTGCGAACCGATGTCAACTTCGATCCTCGTTGGATCGCGTTTGAGCCGGGGCGAGCACGCGGCTTGTGACGGGGGCCGAGGGCGAATGTCCCGCTGCAGCGGACCCGTCGCCGGCCGGTGCCCCGGCTTCAGCCTGCCGTTATCTGGAGGAGGTTGCTCCCAACTCGCCGACCCGAACGGTCCTTTGACGAGCTTGTACTCCATCGAGTTCCGCCACGATCCCACGAGGGCTGCACTCGTCAAAGCTCACCCCGTCGATGCCGGTCTGAATTTCGATTCGGTTGGGAGGCGGTTCGCATTCTCGCGATCCAGCGACACCCAGACATCCAGGTGCGCGGTCGCCCGCGGATACCCGTGAAACGCGACGGCATGACCTCCGATCACCAGGTACTCAACGCCGTGATCGTTCAGCAACTGCAAGAACTCGCTGAAGTCCCTGGTCAATGACCTCGGATCCATAGTTCTTCACGCGAAGCCGCTCCAAGTGCTGGATGCGTTCCCGAGGAGAGCGGCCTCGCCAATAGCAGTGATCGTCGGCTTCCGCCTCGGCAAACGTGAGCGCTTCGACCACCTTCCGGCCGGTAGCTCCACGCGGCCGCGACGGGCCATCGGTTGGCGCCATAGGCCGACTCTACCGGCACTCCGGCGCGGTTCAACAACTGGCGCGGCGTGTTACCCCGGGTGCGGGGTGCGGGAGTTGTACATTAGTATGCTTTCGTATGCATAATGTTCGTGTTCGTATCTCTTGACCAACAAAGCCGCCGATTAACCTCCTGCGTGATGAAAAGGTGTGGGGGACCTCGAGTGCCTTGGCCGACAAGGGAGTCGCCGCTTGGCTGCGATGGACACCATGCCCGGTCCAAAGCGACTCAACTCCGAACCGCATGAAGCTATCTCCTCGCTGCCTTCGTTCCCTCACCGGCCTGATTCCCCTCGTCGTGGCGACTGCCTGGCCGGCTCACGCCCAGGCCACCTACACCTTTGGTACCGGAGCCAACGAGTTCAGCATGGCCTTCGTGCGGATCGGGGATGAAGGAAACCTGCCGGATACCACCGGGGCGCCGAATCCGGCGGGAGCGGTGCCCTACAGGTTCTGGATGGGGAAGTATGAGGTTTCCGAGGACATGATCAACAAAGCGATTGCCGGAGGACTGACCGGCGTCTCGATGTCCCCGACACGCGGCCCGAACAAGCCCGCCACCGGCATGAGTTGGGTCGAAGCGGCGCGGCTCGTGAACTGGCTAAACACCAGCACCGGGCACCAACCCGCTTACAGCTTTGATGTCAATGGGAACTTCCAGCTCTGGTCCTCCGCTGAGGCCTGGCAGTCGGGTGGCGAGAACCTCTACCGGCACAAGGACGCGTACTTTGTCCTGCCCAACGACCACGAGTGGTACAAAGCGGCATTTTATGACGCATCGGCTGGCGTCTATTACGATTACTCGACTGGCAGCGACACGCCGCCCACGCCGGTGGCCTACGGAACTGATCCGGGTACCGCGGTGTACTTCACCTTCGAGGGTGGACCAGCGGACATCACCACTGCCGGCGGCTTGAGTCCCTACGGGACGATGGGTCAGGGAGGTAACGTTTGGGAGTGGTTGGAGAGCGCCCTGGACGAAGGGAATGACGACCCGGCTGAGTATCGGGCGCTGCGCGGCGGCAACTGGTGGTACAACGAGGACATGATGGCCTCGTCCTTCCGGCACGCCAATCTCCCCCAGGAAGGCCAGGAGGGCGATGACTTCGGCTTCCGCGTCGCCCTGGTGCCCGAACCGTGGCACTCGGCCAGCGTGATGGGGGCGGTGGCCCTCGGGTTCGGTCTGTGGCGCCGACGCGGTGCCCGTTAAGCGGCTGGGTCCCGGTCTCGATTCCACTCCCTGCCTTCTGCAAAGCACGCCGCGTCCTGCACCACGGTTAGCGGCTCCTACAATTCACTCGAGCGGCAGGAAGGTCAGGGTGCCGGCGATCATGTCCGGGATGATCAGTTGGCGGTGCTCGCGGTCGTGAAAGAAGTCGGCCGCGGTGGTGAGGCCTTCGAGCAGCACCCGGGTCCGTCCCGTGGTTCGGTCGTGGGCCCAGACCTTGCCGAGGGTCCAGCTCGAGACGTAGATGACGTCGCCATCCACCTCCACGGCGTCCGCGCCGCGCAGTCCGGTGGTCAGGACTTCGAGCGTGCCGTTGCGCCAGGACACGATGTTGCCGGTGAAGAAGTCGCCCAGGACGAGGGTCTCCTGCGCCTTTGTGCCGGTGACCGTGACGCCGTTGGGAAAGCGAAGGCGCGCGTCGCCCGGGGGCACCACGAGGCTCACCTTGCCATCGAGGCCCACGCGATAGACGCAGCCCTTGGCCGGCAACGCCCGGGCCTGCGGACTATCGAGGGCCCACAGGGTGCGTTCTTTGGACGGATCCAGCATCGGGCCCGGAAGGCTCATGTCGGTGACATAGACCGCGCGGCCGTCGAGGCTGGCGGCGACGTCGTTGAGGAACTCGACTGGTTGGGGGAAGTCCTTCGCTCCGGCCAGGCGGGTGACCTGGCCTTTGGCGTCGATCTTGCACACGTCTGTCTCGTCGGCCGTGACCAGGAAGCCGCCCACGAAGGCGATGCCTTTGGGTGCGTTCAATCCCTTCGCGAACACGGACACACGGTCGCCGTCGACGACGTGGATGGCGCCGTCCCCGGGTACGTTGCCGCCGATGATGGTGACGTAGAGCTTCCCGTCGAAGCCGCGACAGACGCTCTCGGGCTGTTCGCCCACCTTGAGCTGCCTGGGTGCCTGCGCCCCCCAAGCGGACACCGCGACCGTCAAGGCGAGCAGGGACAGAGATCGGATTTTCATAGGCGTGCGCGAGGCTCCGTCGGGGGCTCCCGGGCGTCAATGCGATTCCCTATCCTGACTGCAGCGCAATGAAGACGCTGGACCCTGGAGCCGCGACAAGGCGCAGAAGGCTCAAGATCGGGATCGCTTGCGGCTTTTGCGCTTCTTTGCGGCAAGGCTGAGGCCGGTTCCGCGACGGAGCTTGGGGACGGGGTGTTGTCACGGCGTCATATTTCCGGTAAAAGCGACGCCATGGTTGCACCGCACCCGTATCCACGTCGCCTCCAGGCGCCCGCCCAGAGCTTTTTCCTCTTCGGCATGCGCGACGTCGGCAAGAGCACGTGGTCCCGACTCGCCTTCCCAACAGCCCGCCGTGTGGATCTCCTGGACGAGGGCCTGTTCCAGAGTTATCTGCGCGATCCCGCGCTTTTTGGCCGGGAGTTGCTCGGGCTTCCCGCCGGCGCGTCAGTCGTGGTGGACGGAATCCAGCGGCTGCCCTCGCTGCTCAACGAGGTCCACCGGTTCATTGAGAACCAGGGGCTGCATTTTGTCCTGCTGGGATCGAGCGCGCGCAAGCTGAAGCAGGCCGGCACGAACCTTCTGGCGGGGCGTGCACTCCGACGGGTCATGTTCCCCCTGCTGCCGGAGGAACTGGGAAGGGACTTCGACCTGACGGAGGTGTTGAGGTTCGGTAGCTTGCCGGTCGTCTGGCAATCTTCGGCGAAGGCGGAGAGTCTGGAGGCTTACGTTCAGTTGTATCTGAAGGAGGAGATTCAGGCAGAGGCGCTGGTGCGCAATCTCCCGGGATTCGCGCGGTTCCTGCCGGTCGCCGCCCTGTTTCACGGGCAGGTGCTCAGTGCGGCCGGACTTTCTCGCGATGCCGGTGTGGCGCGCACCACCATCTCCGGCTATCTCGAGATTCTGGCGGACACCTACCTCGCCTGGCTGCTCCCGGCCTACGAGGGCCGGCTGCGCGTCAAGGAACGGAAGCACCCCAAACTCTATTGGGTGGACCCGGGCGTGGTGCGGGCGGCCCGACGCGAGTTCCATCCGCCGACCGAGGCGGAACGCGGGCCGTTGTTCGAGGGCTGGGTGGGAACCTTGCTGCGGGCTTACGGCGAGGCCGGGAGCGCCCTGGGGTTGGGACACGACGGGCTTTTCCACTGGGCGCCGACCGAGGGAGACACCGAGGTGGACTTCCTGATCCAACGCGGCCGCGAGTTCACCGCCCTTGAAGTCAAGGCCAAGGAGCACTTGTCCTCCTCAGATTTCAAGGGACTCAAAGCGATCGCCTCCCTGAAGGGAATCCAGCGCCGGTTAGTGGTGTTCTTGGGCGCCCGCCCTTTTCGCACCGACGACGGGATCGAGGCGCTCCCGGTCGCCGCGTTCCTGCGGGAGCTCGAATCCCGAACGCTCTAAGCCGTTACGACTGACGGGGCGTTCGGCGCCACGGTGCAGAGACTGCTACGCAGGCAGGTCCAGTTCGCGCAGAAGCCTTTCACCTTCGCGTCGGGCTTCGGCGGCTTCGCCGGGTTCCCCGGTTTCCTCCAGGAGCTGCGCGAGAGAGTTCAGGGTCCGGACCAGAGGAGGCGCGCTCACGTGGCGGTTGAGCTGAGGGGCGGCGTGCACAACCCTTCGCCGGGTCAAGGCCAGCCGCTGGTGTTGGAGGGCCGCCGGGAGTTCGCCGCGGACGCGGTGCCATTGAGCGCGGACTTCGTGCCAACTGGCCAGGCCTGCTTGGACACCCGCCAGCAGCAGGCTGTCACTCAACGGTTCCAGGAGCGGCCACGCCTCGGCCAGGTCCGACTCGACGGTCGTCAGGTCATCCAGCGCCAGACAGCAATGGCTTCGCACAACCAGGAGACGGGCGCGCGAGGTTTGGGCGATGGGCTCGGATCCGACGAGCTGGAGGGCCTCTTGGGTGCAGGCGAGGGCAGCGGCAGGATCCTGGCAGTCCAGCAGGCACCCTGCCTCGTTCTGCAACGCCATGCTGACCAGGGCGGTGAAATGCGGGGTCTGCCGCGCTGCCGCGGTCGCCGCTCGGGTGGCCTCCAACGCGGCCTCGTGACGGCCCAATGCGGTCAGCAGAGAACTCAGGTACAGTTGGTGGTTCGCCACTTGGGCATGCTCACCGCGCGTCGTCGTGGCCGTGATGAGCTGCTCGTAAGAGGTTATCGCCTCGGCCCACTGGTGCGCTTCCAGTTGTCTGGTGAGTTCCTCCTCGAGGTGGCGGTCCGGTGAAGGGTGTTCCTCCATCATCCGGGCGGCTTCCAGCAATACCGTCAGGGCCGCGGCCTCATGTTGCTTCGCGTTCTCCCGGGTGGCGGGTTCGTTGGCCGCCGCCAGGGCGCGGACGAGTTCTGGAGACGGCTCATAGGTCGACTCGGGCGCGTTCTCGGGGTCCATACGACGGGGAGAGAATGGACGGTGCGCTCGGAGTTGACCACCCCTTTCGATTACCGGCCGAAGGTGGAGAGCTCCTTTGGTCTCCGCGGCCCTGCCCAGCGACCATGGGCGTTGGCAGTACAGGCGGGACGCCCGCACCACAGGTTCCTGGAGCGGTTCCCTCAGCCCAATTCCCGATGTTCGAAATCTGCGGAGGATCCAGGGGGGAGTTTCTCCGCCGATTACGAACATAGGGGATTAGGGGAAGGCGGAAATTCCCTCCTCCCAATTCCGATGTTCGAAATCTGCGGAGGATCCAGGGGTGGGGTTTCTCCTCGATTGCGAACATAGGGATTACGGGAAGCCGAAAGATCCTCGTCAGCCCGATGTTCGAAATCTGCGGAGATCCAGGGGCGGTTTCTCCGCCGATACATGGGGATTGCGGGAAGCCGGAGACCCTTCTCCCAATTCCCGATGTTCGAAATCTGCGGAGGATCCAGGGTGGGTTCTCCGCGATTACGAACATGGGGATTACGGGGAGCCGGAATCCCCGCCCAATTCCGATGTTCGAAATCAGCGGAGGATCCAGAGGGCAGGGGTTCCGCCGATTGCGAACATAGGGGATTGCGGGGAGCCGGAGATCCCCTCGGCCCAATCCCGATGTTCGGAAATCTGCGGAGGATCCAGGGGGTGGGGGTTCTCCATACGATTGCGAACATAGGGGATTACGGGAAGCCGAAGATCCTCGGCCCAATTCGATGTTCGAAATCTGCGGAGGATTCAGAGGGAGGTTTCTCCGCCGTTGCGAACATAGGATTGCGGGGACCGGAGATCCCCTCGGCCCAATTCGATGTTCGAAATCTGCGGAGGATTCAGAGGAGGGTTTCTCCGCCGATTGCGAACATAGGGGATTACGGGAGGCGGCGATTCCTCAGTCCAATTCCCGATGTTCGAAATCTGCGGAGGATTCAGAGGGCGGGTTCTCCGATTACGAACATAGGGGATTACGGGGCGGAGATTCCCTCGGCCCAATTCCCGATGTTCGAAATCTGCGGAGGATTCGGAGGGCGGGGGTCTCCGCCGATTACGAACATAGGGATTACGGGAACCGGAGATCCCTCGGCCCAATCCCGATGTTCGAAATCTGCGGAGGATCCAGGGGCGGGGAGGTTCTCCGCCGATTGCGAACATAGGGGATTGCGGGGAGGCGGAGATCCCCTCGGCCCAATTCCCGATGTTCGAAATCTGCGGAGGATTCAGAGGAGGGAGTTTCTCCGCCGATTACGAACATAGGGGATTACGGGGAGCCGGAGATCCCCTCCTCCCAATTCCCGATGTTCGAAATCTGCGGAGGATCCAGGGGCCATGAACCGCCTCTGACGCGGCTTCGCGCGGAGCATGCAGCGGCGACTTTGGTCTGGCGCCCACCCAGCGATCGTGTACCAAGGGGCCATGCCCACGAACTCGATTGCCATGGGGCCGGGCGCGGCTTTGCTCTGCCTCCTGACGACCCTTCCATCCCCCGTGCTTGCGGCCCAACCGTCCGCCAGCACCAACAGCACGTGGCCCCAGGAATACACGGTTCAACGGGACGATGCCGCCGGTCGGCTGACGTTGAGCACGCCCTACTACACCGTCCAGCATGACTTGAAACGGGGCGGGGCGATCGCCTCATTCCGGCTCACCCACGGCCGGGCGACCAACCTGCTCGTGCAGCCCGTGGCCGCGCGAATCACGGACGATACCGGCGCGGGTTTCACGGACTTGAACGATCCGCAGGCCCGCGTGTCGCACCGCCGCGAAGGCGCGAAGGAGATCGTCACGGTCGAGAGCCGGCTGCGGGACGAACGAGGGCGGGACGCGAACGTGTCGCTCCGGACAGTGTTCGAGTACCGGTGGGGCTACGTGAAGGTGCGCCGGGAATTCCGGGCTTCGAGCGACGCGGTGCGTGTGCGCGAGGTGTGTCCGCTCTTCACCGTGCTGACGCCCAACCTCTCGGAATACGGCTATCGCGAAGGGCTGATCGAGGAAGAAGGCGCGGCACCGTTCGCGTTCGGGAGCAACCGTTGGGGCAAGCTCCGGCGCGGTCATCCGTCGGATCCGCCGGTGGCGATGACGTACCTGCCACGTTCGGTGCTCCTGGCGGATCCCGGCGTGGAGGGCTTGGAGTGGTTCGCGGGCTCCGACCTTGGACCTTGGGAGCACTCGCTCGAGGGACGTCGGGGCCAGGGGCGATGCGTCCTCGAGGCGACCCAGGATCCACCCGGCGTTGCCCTCACGCTCGCCTCTCATCACAGCCCCACGAATGCGTCGGCTTTGCCGGAGATCCTCACGCTCGAGAGCTATCTCGGCTGGCCGCTGCTCGAAGGCCGGGCGTCGCGGCCCTGGCTGCACACGTCCTTCAATCGCAACCGGGGCGACTGGGTTTCCAGCGACGAGATCCGGCGCTGGGCCGAGCGCGGCATCCAGACGGTGCACTGCCACAACGACGGCGACTACTACGACGACGGCCTGTTCTGGCGCGACGGCTCCTACCCGCCGTACCCGGACATGGACAAGTACGACCGCGTCATCGCGGACTGTCATCGGGCGGGCATCCGGGTCGCGACGTACTTCTCAAACAAGGAACTGCACCCCAGCACGGAAGAGTTCCAGCAGCAGGGGCAGGCGTGGGGTCGGATGGATCGTCAGGGGCGGCTGCAGCACAACATCTATCGGGGCACAAATGAGTTTGGCGCCCAGATGTGCCTGCGTTCGGGCTGGCTCGAGTTCCTCAAGTTCTCCATCGACCGGGTGCTGGATCACCACCAACTCGACGGCGTGTACTTCGACTGGAATGTCGCGCTCCACTGCCGCAACCCGCGCCACGAAGGAAAGCCGGCGGACGCCACCGCGGTCGGTCACTGGGACATGGACGAGTTGCTTGACCTGATGGAATGGACCCGCCGCCGCGTGGGGCCGGACGGGATCGTGATCGTGCACAACACCACGACGCCGGTGTTGGCGGCCGAGAACTTCGCCGACTACGTGGTGGCGAACGAGTGGGGGTACGGGGCGTGGAAGGACCAGGGGCCGGCGCTTGAGGAACTGCCGCTGGAATGGTCGCTGGTGGGCGCGCGGGCCCGGGGCGTCATCAGCTACGGCCAGTTGAACGCGCAATCGCCCCGGCGACTGCACCGGGTGTTCGCTCTCGAGGCATTGCTGAGCGGCGTCACCCCCTGGCCGGCGAGTCCGGAAGCCTTCGAGTTCGTGTCGCTCCTGAAGCCCTTGGGGGACCTGACGACCTACCGGTTCGCTGACTGGCGCAACACGGCGGTGCGGCTCGAGGGCACGCGATGTGGCGCCGCTGTCTACAGCCGGCCGGGCGAAGCCTATCTGCTCCTCGGCAACCTGCAGCCGGAGCCGCAGACCGTCCGTTGTGCCATGGATCCCGCGAAGTTCCCGCATCCTCTGATTTCGCCCACCGCGGCCGTGGTGCTGGGGGCGGAGCCGACCTCGGGTTCCGGCGCGCCGGCAACCGAACCGGCGAAGCTTGACCTCCCGCGGCTGCTGGGTGCCGGCGTCGAGCTCACGCTCCCGGCCGATGGGGTCGTGATACTTCACGTCCGGTAAGGCGTGGTTTTTCGGCGTGTTCCAGGATACAACTCGTTGGTGATCAATGATTGGATTGGCTTCCTTGAAAAGCGAACGTTTCGTTCCGGCTTTTCAAGGATGGCAGGCTCAGCTTCCGTATCTGCGCGAGACTGTATTCACAACAGATTGCTTCCGAACTTTTTAGCAATCAAACTCGAAATATCGGAATGACACTCCGGATTTTCACGGTTATTCTTCTGCCGTGATCAAGCGGACGAAGTATCTCGATCGGCTAACGACGCGGCTTGAGGACTATCCGGTCGTGGCGTTGCTCGGGCCCCGCCAGATCGGCAAGACGACCCTCGCGCAGCAGTTCATGGCGGGCCGGGCGGCGCGCTATTTCGATCTGGAAAGCGCCGCGACGCAGGACCTGCTGCAGCGGCCGGCGGCGGTGCTCGAACCGCTGACGGGGTTAGTGGTGATTGACGAGGCGCAGCGGATGCCGGAGCTGTTTCCGTTGCTCCGGGTCTGGGCGGACCGGCGTCCATTGCCGGCGCGGTTTCTGATCCTGGGCAGCGTGTCGCCCTGGCTGATGAAAGGAGTGACGGAGTCGCTGGCGGGCCGGGGGTCGTTCGTGGACGTGGGGGGACTGGGGGTGGGTGAAGTGGGGGCGGAGGAGCATCGGCGGTTGTGGTGGCGGGGCGGTTTCCCGGTGCCCTATCTGGCTGGGACGGACGAACAGGCGCGGCAGTGGCAGGAGGACATGGAGCGCACCGTCATCGAGCGTGACCTGGCGCAGTTCGGCGTGAGCGAGTCGCCCGGCGTGATGCGGCGGTTCTGGGCAATGGTGGCGCACTATCACGGGCAGACCTGGAACAGCACGGAAATCGGGCGTTCGTTGGGAGTCACGGAGAAGACGGCGCGGCGGTATCTGGACGCGCTGACGGCGACCTTTCTGGTGCGGCAATTGCCGCCGTGGTTCGAGAATCTGGCCAAGCGCCAAGTCAAGGCGCCGAAGGTGTACATCCGCGATTCGGGCATGCTGCACGGGCTGCTGCATCTGGCCACTCCGCAGCGGCTGGAGGAGCATCCCAAGCTGGGGGCGTCGTGGGAGGGTTTTGCTCTGGAGCAGGTGCTGCAGATCACGGGCGAGCGCGACGCCTACTTCTGGGCGACGCACGGGGGCGCGGAACTGGATCTGCTGGTGTTCTGGCGGGGCCGACGGATCGGGTTTGAATTCAAGTTTGCCGACGCGCCGGGCATCACCAAGTCGATGCATGTGGCGATGACGGACCTGAAGCTGGAACGGCTGTTGGTGGTCGTGCCGGGCCGGGAATCCTACGACCTTGGGCCGAAGGTCGAAGTCGTGTCCATTCTGCATCTGGTCGAGAGGTTGGGCCGCCTGGCGGACGAGCTGAAAGCATGAGAAGCCGGGATTCCATCGGTGACACCCTCCCCGGCCCAGGGAGCAAGGAACTGAAGGCCTTCGGCGAACTGCATTGTGACAAAGAGCGGCCTACGAACAATTGTCCGTAGCCCACGGACAATTGTTCGTAGCTTGAGCCCTGGCGTGAAAACTGAGGCGCAGGACGGCGGCCAGAAACGCGGGCCTGGGAAGTTGCGCACACGGCAAGACTGGCTTGCGTCGGACGGCTGCACCTCGGCCACGGCCACGTCTGTCCCGCCGCTGGTGGGCGAGCTGAAGCAGGCGCTGGCGGGGTTTCGGGTGGGCCGGCTCCGGATCACTCTTCTGCTGGAGGAACTCACCGGCTGGGAGGGCGGCGGGCGCTACGGATCTTGCCCGTTGCGTGCGTTGTTCGCGCAACCGCCCGTGGCACGGTTCAAACGCGTCGCCGGCGCTGACCCTTGACCACCAGCGATGAGCACTCGCTTCATCCACACGGCTGACTGGCAACTCGGCAAGCCCTTTGCCGGGGTCGAGGACGGTGACAACCGGGCCTTGCTCCGCAACCAACGGTTGGAGGTGCTCAGGCGCATCGGGGAAGCGGCTCGGACCCACCATGCCGAGTTTGTGCTGGTGGCCGGCGACCTCTTCGATTCGCCCAGTGCCACCCGGCCCGTGGTAGCGGCCGCGTGCCGCGCCATCGGAGCGATGGGCGTGCCCGTGTACGCCATCCCGGGCAACCATGACCACGGGGGCCCGGGCAGCCTGTGGGAGCAGGACTTCTTCCGGAGCGAGCGTGAGGCCCTGGCGCCGAACCTCACCGTGCTGCTGACCCCGGGACCGGTCGAACTCGGCACCGCCGTGCTTTTCCCCTGTCCACTCCGACATCGGCACGAGACGGTGGACCCGACCGCCTGGCTTCGCTCCGTTGAGGGTCTCGACGCTCGTTTTGGCGACAAGACCCGCATCGTCCTGGCGCACGGCAGCGTCCAGGATTTCGGCGCCGGGGCCGATGAGGATGAGGCAAACGGTGGCCCGGCGAACTTTCTCGACCTGGGGTGCCTCGACGACTCGCAGTTCGACTACCTGGCGCTCGGGGATTGGCATGGGACCAAGCGGATCACATCCGGATCCGACTCGTGTTCGAGTTCCGTCAGGAGCAACTCTGCCAGGCTCGGTCAGCCGTCGGACCGGGTTCCCCGTGGTGGTGACAAAGCCTCCTTTGGTTCGCATGCCGCCATGTCATACCAGGGGACGTATGACAACGGCGTTCATACCGCGCGGATGACTCAGTCCGCGCCGCCCGGCGTGAGCGTGAGCGTGCCGGCGGAGCACAGGGAGTTCTCCCCAATGAGCAATTGGGCCCGGACCTGAACCCGGGCGCCGGCGAAGTTCGCGGAGTCCACGGTCACCTCGCCGTTCAGCACAATCACGCCGGTGTGGTTGCGCCGGGGGCCCACCCCCTTACCGGCTGCGCGGCAGCAAAGTTTGACATCTAATGCTGAGTGCCTAGACTGGCCGGCATGGCGACCAAGACGTACAACGTGTCGGTGACGGAGGCGCAGGGCTGGTTCGTCGAGCAACAAGTCCGGTTGGGCCGGTACAACAACATCAGCGAAGTCATGCGCGACGGACTGCGCCGGTTGGAGAGCGAAGCGGCGCAACGGGACATTGATGAGTTCAACCGCCTGTTCGCCGGTGCCCACAACCGTCCGGAGACCGAGTCAGACATTGAGCGGATCAATCGCGCCCTCAAGAAAGGCCGTTCCAAGTGATCCCGGTCGTCTTCGACACAAGCGTCATCGTCAGCGCCATCGGTTGGCGGGGGCCGGCACATCGCTGCTTGGCGCTGGTCGCTCGTCATCGGTGCCGTTTGGTGGTGACGGGGGAGGTGCTCCGCGAGTACGAACAGCGGGTCCCTGGCATCCTGGCGGTGGAGGCGCCGCATGCCAACGTGGCTGGTCCGTTGAGCTGGATTCGCGACAAAGCCTGGCAAGTGGTCCCCACCCCGCTGGGGAAACGTCGCTCGCGCGACGCCAACGACGACTGCGTCCTCGGCGCGGCACTGGCGGCGAAGGCCCAGGCGATCGTGAGCTACGACGACGATCTGTTGGTGTTGGGGAAGCCATTCGGCATCCCCATCCTGCGGCCGGCGCGCTTCTTGGAGTGGTGCACCGACCACCGCCTCTGAGGGTTGGGGGATTGCGCGCTGAGCGATCGGACGGAACCGAAGCTCAGCCCGCAGGAACGCGCCTCGCCGCACCCCGTGCCGCCCTGTCTACCAGCAACTGACTCAAGATCGGTCGTTGACGCGGGCGCACGATGCCCTGCGGCGCTTGGTGAGGTTGCCAGCGCCGCAGAAATCGGCCGGCCGCGGCTTCCCAGAACCTCTAAGGCTTCTCCAGTGCCTCGATGAGGGCGACGGGGTCGGCGAGGGTGCCGAGTTCCAGAGAGTCGTGGGGCGGCGCGAGCTTGACCGTGCGGCCGGTCTGGAGCGCCGCCGCCCAGAACCGTTGCGGGGTGATGTCTTCCTTCACCTGGCAGGCCAGGGCGTAGAGCCCCGCCAGATAGGGCACGGACCAACTCCAGCCGCCCCCCGCGTAGTGCACGTAGTCTTGGACCCCCGTGGGACTGGCCGTGCTGCGGGCATCCATCGGGACAAGCAACCGAACCCCGGGCGCGAAACGACGCTGGCCGTCCAGGAAGGACTTGGCCCACCACGAACCCAGGCCGTACGAATTGAAGTCGTCAGGATCCGCTTCCGGCAACCGGCCCAGCCCATGGAACGCCAGGCGGTGGGTCCGTTCCAGAGCGGTCGAGATCACAAACACGCCTTCCCGGGTGGCGCGTTCGACGGCGGCATCGGCCTCGGTGCACCCGGCCTGGCCGGGTGACCAGCCCACGGAAATCGAGATCACCCGAATGCGCCGGGCGGGAGGCAACTGGCGATTGAGATCGAGGAGGCGCTCGATGGATTGCGCCAGGGGTTTGAAGTCCCATTCAAACCGGCCGGCTTTGATCTCCCCATGCATCTCGGCAATGAAATACAGCTCGGCTTCCGGCGCCACGCCCACGGACTGGCCGGCGGCGATCGAGGTCACCGCAGCGCCGTGCATCGCGGCCTGGGCTTCGGCGGCGAGGATGTGGATTTCTTCGTAGAGCCGCACGCGATCGCGATACTCGACGTGATCCACAAGCAACGGTTGATCGATGATGCCGATGCCGATGCCCTTGCCGGTGATGCCCCGGCGATGGAGTTGGCGGACGCGGAGGCCGGGGTTTCGTCCGAGGTCCATGAGTTTGCCCGGCTCGAAGCCGGCGGGAAGGACGGCCGGCCACCGGGTCTGATCGTCGAAGTCCGCCTGCCGCAGGTCGGCCGCGCGATCGCGGAGGTCGAGTGTGGAGACGTCGCGACTGCGGAGATCGACTTGGAAGGGCTGGGTCGAGTCGGGCTGAAACCGGGGGAGCTCGCGGAGGGGGCCGAAGTTGAAGTTGGCCACTGCCGGCCGGCGGACGATGGTCAAGGTGGTGTCCGGAGACAGGCGGGTTTCGTAGCGATGGGCCGGTTCCGCGGTGGGGCCGGACGGTTTGGCGAAGGTCCCGGGCGCGAGCGGTTCGTTGCGGCGGACGTCGGTGAACGTGATTTCCAGGGCGCCTCCGGACCGGAGCCGGTGGGGAAGCTTCCAACCTGCCACCTCGCGGTAATCCGACAGCCGGCTGTCGCCCACGGCGACGAGAAGGCCGGAGGCGTCGTCGAAACAGAGCGGGACGGCGGCGCCCTGTGGGTGCCTGGCCGTGAGGGTGAAGACGGGACGTCCTTCGAGGTCCCGGCGGCCGGCGGGTTCGAGGGTGAAACCCAGCTCATGCCAATGGGCCAGGGCGAAGGGATTCAGACTGAAGAGCATTTCCACGACGTCAGCCCGCGATTCGGCGGCTGTGAGTTCCCGGACACCGCCGGGGTCCTGTCGCCAAAAGACGCCGTCGGCATCGCAACCGGTGCGGACACGGATGGCGCCGACTTCACCGGCCAGGAGGCAGCGTCCGGGCGGTGCGGCGGTGAGGGTGAATTGGATCTCCGCCTCGCGTTCCCGGCCGGTGCCTTTCATCACCAGACACGTGGTGGAGTTCAGGACGGTGGATCCGCCAACGGCGGCCAGGTGACGTTCGATGACTTGCGCCGCGGTGGGGGTGTCGGGTGCCGGCGTCGCCGGTGTTTGCGCTTCGAGGAGGGGAGAGGCGACGGCGAGTGCGAGACCGAGCGTGGCGGTCGTGGTCAGGGTGCGACGGGACGGGAAGTGGGGATGCATGGCTTAAGTGACGTTGAAGTGTGTCGTGGCGACGAGCTTCTGGGCTTCTGACAGAGCCGGGCGGGATTCCTCACGGGGCGCCGGCTGGGGGCAGCCGGCCTACAGGTGCCGGGCGGGATTCCTCACGGCGCGCCGACGTGAGGAGGCGTTGGGGGCCGGGCGCAACATGACTTCGCCTCCTCACGTCGGCGCCTACGGTCGTTCGCGGTTCCTTGCCGAGTATGCGATGTCCGAGCCATCCGCGAGCTTGCTGGTCGGTCCGGAGTGGCGCAGGCTCTTGCCCGACACACATGCAATCGATGCCCGCTTCCGCCTTCCGCGCCTGGACAGGCTCAATGTTCTTCCTGCTCTCGTGGAGTCTGCCCGCAGCGGCCGCGGAGACCGCGCCGGATCGGCAGCGCGTTTCGTTCCCGGATGACCGGCTGGCGGTCCATGGCTTGCCATGGTTCGAGGATGACAAGCCGGTCCTGCGCCGGTTGCCGGCCCGGTTACAGTCGCAGTTTCGCCCGGCCGTGTGGGAGCTGGCGCAACAGCCGAGCGGCGGTCGTATTCGTTTCCGGACCGACTCGACGACGGTGGGGTTGGTCGCGCAAAACCCGCGATTCTCGAACATGCACCACATGCCGAGCGTGGGGGAGAACGGCTTCGACCTGTACGTGAACCGCGCGTATCTCGGCAGCGCCTGGCCGGACGGCAATGGGCGGATCGCGAAGGAGTGGCGTCTCGGATCGGCTGGGGAGATGCGCGAGATCACGCTTTACCTGCCACTCTACAAGGCGGTGTCGGTGAGTGAACTGAACCTGGACGCGGGGGCCCGGCTGGAAGCCGCCGCGCCCTACGCGACGCGCCGGCCGGTCGTTTACTATGGTTCGAGCATCACCCAGGGGGGGTGCGCCTCGAACGCGGGCGGGACGTGCCAGGCGTTGCTGGAACGTCGGCTCGACGCGGACTTCGTGAATCTGGGCTTCAGCGGGAACGGGCTGGGTGAGCCCGCGGTGGCCGAGGCGATCGCCGAGCTGGAGCCGTCGTGCATCGTGCTGGATTTCTGGGCCAATCCCTCGGCTGAGCAGTACGCCGCGGCGTTGCCGGTGTTTGTGGAAGTTCTGCGGGGGAAGCTGCCGCAGGTGCCGATTCTGGTGACGAGCCCGTTCTACTTTCCCGCGGAAGCGGTCAGCGCGGAGATCGCGCAGGCGCAGCAGTCGAAGCGCGAAACGGCCCGGCGGTTCGTGCAGCAGCGACGCCAGGCGGGTGATCGCCGGATCCGGTGGGTGGACGGTCTGAAGATGCTGGGCCCGGCGCAGGCGGTGGGCCTGGTGGACGGGGTGCACTGCAACTCGCTGGGCTTCTACTTCAACGCAAATGGCCTGGAGCCGGCATTGAGAAAGGCGCTCCAATGGTAAGGTCCTTCCCGCGTTCGAGCCCCCGGCGCTCGGTTCTCGTCGAGGCGTCTGTCTACGCCGCCATGTTTGCCCTGCTCCTCCCGGGCTGCGGGCTGCGGGCAATGGCAAGTGCCGACGACGCCCCGCCGGCGTTCGCGATCCGCGGCACGTTGCCCTGGCACAATTTCCTGTCGGGGCCCACGGCGTGGAACGCGAGCGATTACCGCGTGTATCTGGATGACCTGGCGGCGCGCGGGTTGAACTTCGTGGGGTTCCACTGTTACACGGGCGGGGCGGAGCGGTACGCGCCGTACGTGGAACCGCTGATCCGGATCCAGTATCGGGATGTCGTGCCCGTGGCGGGCTTTGACACCTCGATGACGGCGCGGTGGGGCTATCGGCCGCTGGCGGTCCGGGACTTTGCCTTTGAGACCGGCAACCTGTTTCCGCTGCCGCCGGGAGCGGAGGCGTTCGGAGGCGACGGCGCGGTGACGGCCCGCTCCCACGAAGAACGTTACCGCCGGGCGCAGGGGCTGATGGGCGAGGTGATCGCGATGGCGCACGCCCGCGGGATCCAGGTGGCGATCGGGTTCGAGTTCGGGGTGCACCCGCCGGAACTGGCCTCGATTGTGCCGCCCGAGTCCCGGATTGGCGGGGCGCTGCTGCCGGACCCGACGCACCCGGCGAACATCGAGATCCTCCACGCCACGCTGCGGGACTTGCTGACGACCTATCCCGGGCTGGACTGGGTGTGGCTCTGGCTGCACGAACACTCGATGTTCGTCGCGCCGCCGGAATTGGCCGGACGGTTCGCCGAGTTTTATCAACGGGAGAAGGGGCACTTCAGCGGGGCGCCCCGCGAGCACGACGTGTTCACGGGCGTGTGGTCGCTAGTCCAGATCCGGCAGGTGCACGAGTACCTGAGCCGGCACGCGCCCCGGACGCGGCTGGCGATTGGCGGCTGGGGTGGCGGTCCGCAACTGCCGCCCGTGCTGCGCGGCCTGGACCGGGCGTTGCCGCGCGACATCGTGTTCAGTTGCCTCAATCCGGGCATGGGGGGCAGCGGCCACGCGCCGGTCCTGGCGGAGGTCGCGGCGCATCGGCCGACGTGGGCCATCCCGTGGTTCGAAGGCGACGCCTGGCTCTGGCATCTGCAACCGCGTGCCGCCTCGATTCGCGATCAAGTGAAGGCCGCGCACGCGGACCGGCTGTCCGGTGTGATCGGCATTCATTGGCGGACGGAGGAGATCCGGATGAACCTCGAGGCCTTTGCCCTGACGGCGCGTGATCCGGAGCAGGCACCCTCCGGCGAAGCGTTGTACCGGCGGCATTGCACCGAGCGGTACGGGGCGGAAGCGGCCGACACCCTGGCGCCGCTGCTGCTGCGCTTCGAGCAGGAGAACCAGCTCGGCACGCTCAGTTCGCCCGAGTACTTCCCTTACAGCCCGGCCTGGGGACGCCTGCCGCCGGGGCTGGAGGATCCACTCCGTGCGGCGATCGCGCTGATCGAACGGCTGGAATCGGGGGCCGGGTCTCCCGTCCACCGGCAGAACCTTGGTTGGCTGGCCGACAACTTTCGCGGCTCGCTACTGCTGGACGAGGTGGGGCGAAAGATCGAGGCAGCCTACACCCTGAAGGAACAGTACCTGCGAGGGGAGATGTTCGGCACGGCGTTACGCGAGCAGGCTCAGGCGGCGCGGGCCCAGTTCGAGACGGCGCCCATCGAGGAGCTGTTCCGTACCTTCGCCCGGCGGGTACGCTCGCGCGGGGAGCTGGGCGAACTCAGCTCGCTGAACCAGAAACTGTGGCTGCAACACCGCGAGCTGGATCAGTTCTTGCGCGAGGCCGCGGCCCATCCATGAAGCATCCGAACCTGGAACCACAACCCATGAATCCACACCGATCCCATTCGGCGCTCACGCGCCGTCGTTTCCTCGGACAGGCCGCGGTCACCGCCGCCATGGCCGCGAGCCACGCGGCGGTGGGTCGCTTGCGCGCCGCCGAGTCGCACCCCGCCGACTGGTTCCATCAGGCGGGTTGGGGGGTGATGACGCATTATCTGGGTGCGCCCCCCAGCTCCGACGGCGGGGCGGAGCTCACGGCGGAAGCGTGGAACGCGCAGGTGGACGCCTTCGATGTGGCGGGCCTGGTCCGGCAACTGGCGTCCACGGGGGCGAAGTACCTGCTGTTCACCCTCGGCCAGAACTCCGGTCACTACTGCGCCCCGAACGCGACCTACGATCGGCTCGTGGGCATTCAGCCCAGCAAGTGCTCGCGGCGCGACCTGATCGACGAGCTGGCGCGGGACCTCGAACCCCACGGTATCCGCCTGCTGGCTTATCTGCCCAGCGGCGCCCCGGCGGCAGACCCGGTGGCGCGCCGCAAGCTCCAGTGGCGCTGGGGTTCAACGGGTGGCTGGCAACTGCCCGGGGAGGCGGTGGGCGGGCGACTGGTCGAGTTCCAGCGGAACTGGGAGGCGGTCTGCCGCGATTGGTCGCAGCGCTGGGGCCGACGGGTGGTCGGCTGGTGGATCGATGGCTGCTACTTCGCCGACGAGATGTATCGCCATGCCGACGAGCCGAACTTCGCGAGCTTCGCGCGCGCGCTGAAGGCCGGGAATCCCGATGCGCTGGTGGCGTTCAATCCCGGGATCAAAGTGCCCGTGGTGTGCCACACGCCGGTGGAGGACTACACGGCAGGCGAGGTCAACCTGGACCAGGTGGCCGACGCGATCCGGGCCTGTCCGGGCCGCTGGCTGGAGCGGGAGGGGCGCCGGGTGCAGTTTCAGATCCTCAGTTTTCTCGGTCAGACCTGGTGCGGCGGCGAGCGGCCGCAGAAGTCGGATGAAGTGATCGTGGGCTATGTCCGGGACCTGATGGCGAAGGGGGGCGTGATCACGTGGGATGTACCGATCCAGAAGGGCGGTTTGATCCCTGAACCGTTCGTCGCGCAACTGCGGGAGATCGGCCGGGCGCGGCTGCGAGCGGCGGGTTGAGGGAGCGGCGGGGGCGCGGAGAACGAAAAGCGCCGCTGGAAGACGGCGCACTCCCGACGCTTCGCGAGTGCTCTCAGGGCGTGGTGGGGGCGCGGCGTTGGAAATGCGTGCCGCTGCGTAAGACGATGCGCCGGGCGGGCGGGCGAGCGGAAAAAGGGCTTGAGTTGCCGGAGGGAAGCCGGTTCAACTGGCACGGCACGAGCCGCGGCCAACCGACGGGGGTCGGGCTTGGCTGCCAACAACCCGGGGCCCTGGAAACGCATGCCGCTCTACCGCGAACAACACCTGCAGCACATCTCGCAGCAGTTCCGCATCTACGGTCAGATCCTGCATGCGGAGCCCTGCAAGATTGGTCACATCAACGAGACCTACACGGCCACGTACGATCAGGGCGGGGTGCTGGTGCGGTACATCCACCAGAAGATCAACCAGGGCGTGTTCCGAGAGCCGGAGAAGGTGATGGAGAACGCCATGCGGGTGACGAGCCACCTGCAGAAGAAGTTGGCCGAGAGCGGCGCGCGCCAGCGCACCCGGCGGGCTCTGACGGTCGTTCCCACGCACGACGGCCGGTCGTTCTACTCGGATGGCAACGGCGATGTCTGGCGCACGTTTGTGTTCGTGGAGAAGGTTCAGTCGTTCGAGGCGGTGCAGAATACGACCCAGGCCCAGGAGGCGGGACGGGCCTTCGGCGAATTCCAGAGCCTGCTGGCCGATCTGCCAGGAGAGCGCCTGCACGAGACTATTCCGGAATTTCACAACACCCGGAAGCGCTTCGCCGCCCTCCGGCAGGCGCTCGACGAGGACCATCACCTGCGGGCTGCCAGCGCCCGGAAGGAGATCGAGTTCGCCCTGGCCCAGGAATCCTGGATCGGCACGTTGCTGGATGCGCAGGCGCGCGGGGAGATTCCCGAGCGCGTCACCCACAACGACACGAAGTTCAACAACGTCATGCTCGACTGGGAGACGGGCCGCGCCATGTGCGTGGTGGACCTCGACACGGTCATGCCAGGGCTCGTGCACTACGACTTCGGCGACATGGTGCGCACGACGACGAGCCCGACGCTGGAGGACGAGGAGGACCTGTCGAAGGTCTCGATGCAGATGCCGATGTTCGAGGCGCTGGCCCGGGGCTACGTCGAGGCGACCCGGGGCTTCCTCAAGCCGGCGGAGAAGTCGCTGCTGGCGTTTGCGGGGCGGCTCATCACGTACACGATTGGCATCCGGTTTCTGACGGACTATCTGAGCGGGGACGTTTACTTCCGCGTCCATCGTCCGCAGCACAACCTTGATCGGTGCCGCACGCAGTTCAAGCTGGTGCAGTCCATCATGGACCAGGAGGAAGCGATGCAGCGGTACGTGGACAGCATCTGAAGACCATGCGCGACCGCGAAACCATCATCCAGGCGCTGACCGAGCCGGGAATCGTCGCGGTGGTTCGCGCCGGCCGTCCCCTCGCGGTGGAACCGCTGGTCGAGGCCCTGCTGGCCGGCGGCGTGGTGGCGATCGAGATCACCCTGACGACGCCGGGCGCTTTGGAGGCGCTGGCGGTGGCCGTTCGCGGGTTCGCCCCACGGGCCTTGATGGGCGCGGGGAGCGTGGTGAATGCGGCGCAGGGCAAGGCGGCGCTGGCGGCGGGAGCAGAGTTCCTCGTGAGCCCGATTCTGCGCCCGGAACTGGTGCCCCTCGCGCATGGGGCCGGACGACCGGTCATGCTGGGCGCGTACACGCCGACGGAGGCGCAGGCCGCGCACGAGGCCGGAGCGGATTTCGTGAAGATCTTCCCCGCCGACGGTTTGGGGGCGCGGTATCTGAAGGCGATCCGCGGGCCGTTGCCTCATTTGCGATTGGTCCCAACGGGCGGGGTGGATCTGACGACGCTGGCGGACTTTGTGCGCGCAGGATGTCCGGCGGTGGGGGTGGGTTCGTCGCTGATTTCCGCGGAGCGACTGGAGCGGGCGGACTGGGTGGGACTCACGGAGTTGGCCGGCCGCTATGTCGCCGCGATGCGTGAGGCGCGGGCGGGGCGGATGGCGCGGGCGGGCAGTGGGTCGGGCGTGGGATGACCGTTGCGCGGTGAGCCCGGGCGTCTCCGGCTCCGGAGGAAACCGCCCGAAGCTCAAAGTTCAAAGTTCAAAGCTCAAGGGAAGTTCCAGGATCGCAAGGTGCACAGCCGGTCCGCGCCTCGGCGGCAGGACGAGCGGTGCGGAGGCTGCGGTCGTGGGCGGGACGCCTGCACCACAGGTTCAGGGAGGGACGTCCCGATTCACGCCGGAGGCGTCCCAGACGGTAGCCGGAGGTCGCCGCCCCGCGGCGACCTCCGGTTCGGTGGGGTGGCGAGCTCCGGTTCGGTGGGACGGCGAGCTCCGGTTCCGCGGGGCGGCGACCTCCGGTTCGGTGGGCCAAGTCGGAGGCACCCTGGAGGGTGCCAGAGGTCCGGGTCGCGGCGTCTCATCCCTCCGGGATGCGATCGCCGGCAACGACCGCCGGGGGTCTCAGCTCCGCACTCGCTCGACCCCGGCTACCGTCTGGCACGCCACCGGCGTGGGTTTGCCTCGCCCCAGTTCAGGAATTGCTCCCTCAGCCCAATCCCCTATGTCCGCAATCTGTGGAGAATCGAAGCCGGAGGGTTTCTCCGCCGATTGCGAACATAGGGGATTGGGGGAGTGAGGTGTTCCTCTCGGACCGGCTGAGGGGCCATGCACGGACCTGGATGGATGCCCTTGCTGCTTTCCGGTTCATAGAGATCCCTTGGCCTGCGCGGCCATGCCTCGGGACCATGAGCCTGGGGAGTGCAGGCGGGACGCCCGCACCACAGATGCATGGGAGGCGTCCTGCTCCCTGCGGACCGGCTCAGGGGCCATGAACCAGGGAGGGTGCAGGCTGGAAGCCCGCACCACAGATGCATGGGAAGCTCCAGCGCGCCGGACTACTCGCGGCGGCGTTCGTCCAGGACGCGGCCGTCGGGGGCCAGCAGTTGGATGTGAAGGGCAGGGACGCCGGCGGCGTGGGTCGAGCAGCTCAGGCAGGGGTCGTAGGCGCGGATGCCGGCCTCGACGCGATTGAGGAGGGGTTCGGGGATGGTGGGTCCCTGGATGTAGTGCCGTGCGATCTGGGCGATGGTGCGGTTCATGGCCAGGTTGTTCTGGCCGGTGGCGATGATGAGGTTCACCCGGGTGATGAGGCCGTTGCGGTCCACTTCGTAGTCGTGGAACAAGGTCCCGCGCGGGGCTTCGCTGGCGCCCACGCCGCGGCGCTGGTTGATGCCGGCATCGGCGCGCAGGTGGTCGGAGAGGATGTCCGGTTCGTCCAGGAGCCGCTCGATGAGCTCAACGCAGGCGAGGATCTCGATCAACCGCGCGTAGTGGTAGAGGAACGACGAGGTAACGGCGCCCCAGCCCAGGGACTTGAACCGCTCGAGCTCGGCATCGGCGAGGGGCGTGCCCATGCGCCGGCAGAGGTTCAGGCGCGCCAGCGGTCCGACCCGATAGAGCCCGGCGGGATAGCCCATGGGCCGGTAATAGGGGGACTTGAGGTAGGAGGAGGTTTCGACGGCTTCCCCGATGATGTCGAGGTAGCGGGCCGGGTCCACGCGGTCGGCGAGGATGTTGCCCCCGGCGTCCATGACGCGGAGGTGGCCCTCGTAATGTTCCCAGGAACCGTCCGGGGCAATGAGGCCGAGGAAGAGGCTGGGGAAGTTGCCGAACACCTGCGTCTCGGTTTCGAACGTGTCGAGCAGGGCGCGGAACTTGTCGAGGGCATGGCTGGCGGTGGCCTTGGCCTCGGGAATGGCGGTGCGGATCCGGGTACGGCCGGCCTCGGTCAGGGGCTCGCGCACGCCGCCGGGGACAGCCCAGGCGGGGTGGATTTTGCGGCCGCCGAGGATCTCGATGACCTCCTGGCCGAACTGGCGGAGGCGGATGCCGCGGCGGGCGAGGTCGGGATCGGCGGCCATGAGGCCGAAGACATTGCGTTGGGCGGCGGGGGTATCCCAGCCGAGGAGAAGGTCGGGGGCGCTGAGGTGGAAGAAGCTGAGGGCGTGGGACTGGAGGATCTGGCCGAGGTTCATCAGCCGGCGCAGCTTGCGGGCGGCGGGCGGGATGTCGACGGCGAGGAGGGCATCGCCGGCCTTGGCGGAGGCGAGCACGTGGCTGACGGGGCAGATGCCGCAGACGCGCGGGGTGATGCCGGGCATCTCGGTGAAGGGCCGGCCTTCGCAGAACTTCTCGAAGCCGCGGAACTCGACGACGTGGAAGCGGGCGTCGGAGACGTGACCGTTGTCATCGAGCTGCAGCGTGATCTTCGCGTGCCCTTCGATGCGGGTAACCGGGTCAATCTTGATCCATTGGGGCATGGGAATCCTTCCTAGCCGAAGCGGAGGTTGGCGCCGGTGAGATGCGGGGCCTTGCCGGCGAGCAATTCCTGCAGGAAGGCCTTGATACGGTCGGCGGGCGGGGGGCAGCCCGGCAGGAAAAAGTCCACGGGCACGGCCTCCTGCAGAGGCAGGACGCGGTCGAGGAGCGGGGGCACGACGCCGGGTTCGTGGGGCAGGGCGGGGCGGAGGTTGGCGGGGTCGAGGTAGGCGCGTTCGAGGACCGGGGCGGCGCTGCCGAGGGGGTTGCGGAGCGCGGTGACGTTACCGGTGACGGCGCAGTCGCCGAAGGCCACGAGCACGCGGGTGCGTTGCCGGATCTGATGCATCAACTCGACGTGCTCCGTGTTGGCCACGGCGCCCTCGACGAGGCAGACATCCACGGCCGCGGGGTATTCCTTGGTGTCGACGAGAGGGCCGTAGACGACGTCGGCCACCTTGGCCAGCTCGAACAACCACTCGTCGAGATCGAGCAGGGACATGTGGCAGCCCGAACAGCCGCCGAGCCAGACGGTCGCGATTTTCAGACGATCCATTGCTTCTTCTCCCGGGCGGTGACGATGTACTCGAGTTTGCCGCGGTCCTTCTGCATTTCGCCCACGGTCGTGCCCTTCTCGAACAAAGCGCCGGTGGGGCAGGCGTGGACGCACTTGCCGCAGGCGGTGCAGGTGCGGGATTCGCCCCAGGGCTGGTTGAGGTCGCTGATGATGCGTGAGCTGGCGCCCCGGCCCGAGAAGTTCTTGGTGGCAGCGCCTTCGACGTACCAGCAGACGCGGACGCAGCGGCCGCAGAGGACGCAGCGGTTGTGGTCCATGCCGAAGAGGCGGTGGGTGAGGTCCACCTCGAGCTTGGGGAACGTGTAGGGGAAGCTCACGTGGTCCATGCCGAGGTGCATGGCCAGGGACTGGAGCTCGCAGTGGCCGTTGGAGACGCAGACGGCGCAGACGTGGTTGCGTTCGGCGAAGAGGAGTTCGAGCAGGAGGCGGCGGTAGCGCTGGAGCCGCTCGCTGGTGGTGGCGACCACCATGCCGTCGGCGACCTGCGTGGTGCAGGCCGGGACGAGCTTGTTGCTGCCGGCGATTTCGACCAGGCAGAGGCGGCAGGCGCCGACGTCCATGACGCCTTCGAGATGGCAGAGGGTGGGGATGCGGATGCCTGCCTCGTGGGCAGCCTCGAGGACGCTCTGTCCTTCGGTGGCGCTGATTTCCTGACCGTCGATGGTGAAGACTTTGGCAGCCATGGCGACGCGGGGTGTAGGTGGTGCGGCGGGGTTTCAGCCGAGGCCGGGGAGGGGGGCGGGCGGGGTGGCCGGCTTCCACGGCTCGGGGGCAAGGAGGTCCAGGTATTCCTGGCGGAAGAACCGCAGGGTGCTGAGGACGGGGTTGGGGGCGGTGATGCCCAGGCCGCAGAGGCTGGTGTTGCGGACCAGGTCGCAGAGCTCCTCGAGCTTGGCGAGGTCGCGGGCGGTGGCCTGGCGGGCGAGCAACCGGCAGAGCAGGGCGTGCATTTGGACTGTGCCGGCGCGGCAGGGCACGCATTTGCCGCAGGATTCGTCCTTGCAGAACTCCATGAAGAACCGGGCGACGTCCACCATGTTGTCCTGCTGGTCCATGACGATCATGCCGCCGGAGCCCATGATGGAACCGAGCCGGCCCAGAGACTCGTAATCCACCGGGGTGTCGAGGTGCGCGGCCGGGATGCAGCCGCCCGAGGGGCCGCCGGTCTGGACGGCCTTGATCTGGCCGCCGTCGGGCACGCCGCCGCCCATGTCCTGGACGATCTCGCGGAGCGTCATGCCCATGGGCACCTCGATCAGGCCGGTGTGTTTCACCTTGCCGGCGAGGGCGAACACTTTCGTGCCCTTGCTCCGCTCGGTGCCGATAGCGGCGAACCATTCCGCGCCGCGCCGGAGGATGGGGGGCACGCAGGCGAAGGTCTCGACGTTGTTGATCAGGGTGGGCTGACCGAACAAGCCGCTCTCGGCGGGGAACGGCGGGCGGGGACGGGGCTGGCCGCGCCGGCCTTCCACCGAGGCCATGAGGGCGGTTTCCTCGCCGCACACGAACGCGCCGGCGCCGATGCGGATGTCGAGGTTGAAGTTGAACGGGGACTCGAAGACGCCGCTGCCGAGGAGTCCGAGCTGTTTGGCCTGCCGGATGGCGGTCTGCAGCCGGCTGATGGCCAGGGGATACTCGGCGCGCACGTAGATGTAACCCTGGTCGGCGCCCACGGCGTAGGCGGCAATGATCATGCCTTCGAGGACGCGGTGCGGGTCGCTCTCCAGCACGCTGCGGTCCATGAAGGCGCCGGGGTCGCCTTCGTCGGCGTTGCAGATGACGTACTTCTTCGCGCTCGACGTCTTGGCCACGGTGGACCATTTGAGACCGGTCGGGTAGCCCGCGCCGCCGCGGCCGCGGAGGCCGCTGCGGGTGATCTCGCTGACGACCTCGGCGGGGGTCATCTCGCGCAGGACATTGCGCACGGCCAGGTAGCCGTCGCGGGCGATGTAGGCCTCGATGCGCTCGGGGTCCATGAAGCCGCTGTTCTCGAGGACGATGGACATCTGCCGGGCAAAGAACGGGTGGTTCGGCTCGCCGCGGGCGACGTGGGTGGTGCCGCCCCGGACGGTGCCGACCAGCGAGGCGGCGTCCTCCGGCTTCACCTGTTGGTAGAGGGTGCCGGGCGGGTCGATGAAGACCAGGGGGCCTTCGCAACAGAGGCGCATGCAGCCCACGCCGCGGACCTCGACCTCGGCGTCGAGGCTGGCGGTCTTGACGGCCTGGTCGAGGGCTTCTTTGACGGCCTGGCCGGCGGAGGACAAGCAGCCGGCGGCCAGGCAACAGGTGATCACCACCGGCTTGCGCGCGGCGAGTTCCCGCTCCTTGATGGCGATGAGTTCAGCGAGGACCATGGTCGAGCCATCCTTTCACGCGTTCGACGGCGCTGGCCGGGGTTTGGCGGGCGGCGACCGCTGCATCGTAGACGACGGCGGGCGCGATGCCGCAGGCGCCGATGCAGCGGGCGGTCATGAGGGAGAAGCGGCCGTCCGGCGTCGTCTCGCCCGCCCGGATGTGCGCCGCCTGTTCGAGGGCTTCGACGACCTGTTGGGCGCCCTTCACGTAGCAGGCGGTGCCCATGCACACCACACAGGTGTGGGCGCCTTGGGGTTTGAGTTTGAAGAAGTGGTAGAAGGTGGCGACGCCGTAGACGCGGCTGGGCGGGAGGCGGAGGCCGTGCGCCACGAAGAGCAGCAGGTCGGTGTCGAGAAAGCCGAAGAGCTCCTGCGCCTTGTGCAGCACCTCGATGAGCGCGTCGTGGCGCTGCTGCTGGCGCTTGATGAACACCTCGAGCATCTTGAAGCGCTTGTCACCGCTCGGGTGGGCGAGCGGCGCGCGGGATTTGGAGGCGGGCGGCGACACGGCAACGTTGCTCATGCAAAGGTGGTGGGGAGGCTGCCTCGCGCGGGTATGGCCCGAGGCGTCCCAACCGCGGGCAGCCTACCACGCCCCGGCCGGGGGGCTTGCCGGGAATTGGCGAACTCTGGGCATCCTTTGCCAGCGAGCGGCGTGTCGGGCGGTCGACTGCCGACACGCCGGTGGGTTCAAGGCACCGCGGCGATCTGGAAGAAGACCGCCTGTGGGGCGGCGGAGAGATCGAGGGTGCGCGTCACGATGCCGTCCACGCCGGGGACATCCTCGACCACGGTCTGCCAGGACTGGGCGTCGGGGCTGGCGTCGATCCGGTAGCTGCTGCTGGCGCTGCCCTGCCAGGAGAGGGTGACCTTGCGCCCTTCTGCGGGCGTGACGTCAGTGATGCGCAGGGCCTCATAGGGTTCGAGTTCCTCGCCCAGGGCCCACTGCGCGGCGCGCACGAACAGCAGTCGCCCCCAGCCGGTGAGCGCCAGAAACACGCGCCGCGAACCGCCCGAGCCGTTTTCGTTGGTGAAGAGATGGACCATGCGGGCCGAGGCCACGCGGCCGTCGGCGAGGGCAGCGCCCTGTTCGACGACGGCGAAGCAGGCGCGTTCCTCGGCGCCATCCAGCACCCCGAGGATGGTGGTGCCGGGGGCTTTATCCGCCACCACCTGGGTGCACCAGCGATACTCGTAGTTCTTCTTCCCCCCGGTGGGGACATGTTGTTCCTCGTGGGGATAGGGGTCGCGGAAGATCTTGATGCGGTCGGCAGCGTCCCGGGGGATGCCTTGAAGGATCGGATGATCGGGCGCCACCACCTTCAGGTACTGCGAAGCCGGCGGGCTGCTGGACTCGTTGGGATCGCTGCTGGCCTGGCCGGCGTACATGAAGATGCTGCCGGGCCGGTCGGTGCGGTTTCCGAGGGTGACGTGTTCCCCCATCATCAAGGGGATCTCGGCGGGGGGTTCCGGCACGTCGGCGGAGGCGCTGCTGCCCGACCAGATGACAAGGTCGATGGCCAGGTTCGGGTCCTCGGGGTTGAAGTAAGCGACCGGATCACCGCCGAGGGCGGCGTTGAGCTGGGCGTCGAGGAGGAGGCGACAGGAGTAACCGTGATCGCCCAACAGGGCGGCCATGGCGACGTCGCCGGGCGTGGCAAGACCGGGCCCGCGGGCCTCGGTGAGGTGTTCCTGCGAAAAGGCGCTGTCCTGGTTCTTGCGGGTGCTGATCATGATCACCCCGCTTTGGGTGGTGGCGGGCCATAGTCCCGCCACGACGATCGCGAGGGTGATCTGCCGAGGCCACGGAGTTTTCATTGGTTTCTGGGATGGTGGAGGTCGCCGGGGGGGCGACGATCCGGGTTTCTGGTGACTCAGGGAACATCGGAGGGGTAACAGGGGGGTGCCCCGGCTGTCAAGCGGGGTGCTGGCGCGGCGGTGGCGCGGCGGTGGCTTGCTCCTCGCGGGGCCAGGTCGTAAGGTCGCTCCATGAACGTGCGAGGGTCCCTGTTTGGGTGGCTGCTGCTGGCGCTGACGGGCGTGGCGGTGGTGCCGGCAAAGGCGGCCGCGGAGCTGACCGCTCCGCCACCCCGCGTCTTCGTCCTCCCCATCCGCGAGAACATCATGCCGCCGCTGACCTACCTGGTGCGGCGCGGGGTCAAGCAGGCCATGGACGCGCGGGCGGACGCGCTGATCCTGGACATGAAGACGGACGGCGGGCGGGTGGATGTGACCGAGGAGATCATCAAGATCATTGGCCAGTTCCGCGGCCGGACGGCGACTTATGTGAACGACCGCGCGTTTTCGGCGGGAGCATTCATCGCCGTGGCCACCCAGGAGATCTACATGGCCCCGCAGAGCGTGATCGGGGCCGCGGCCCCGATCATGATGATCCCGGGTGGCGGGGCGCAGGAGATGCCGGACACGATGGAGGCCAAGATGAACTCGGCGGTGCGCGCCCTGGTGCGGAGTCAGGCGGAGCGTCACGGCCACAACGTCGAGGTGATCGAGGCCATGATCGACAAGAACCGCGAGCTGATCATCGATGGCAAGACGATCAACCGCAAGGGTGACATCCTGACGCTCACGGACACGGAGGCCGCGCGGGAGTATGGGGATCCGCCCAAGCCGCTCTTGTCAGCCGGGACGATCGAGAGCCTGGACGCGCTCCTGGCGCGGCTCGGTTTTGCCAACGCGCAACGCGTGGACGTCCAGCCGACGGGGGCCGAGCAGTTGGCGTTCTGGTTGAACGCGCTGAACTGGCTCTGGCTGATCCTCGGCGTGGCGGGCATCTATCTCGAGTTCAAGACGCCGGGCTTCGGGCTGCCGGGCATCGTGGGCCTGTCGGCCTTTGCGGTGTACTTCCTGGGCAGCTACATCGCCGGGCTGTCGGGGCTCGAGTGGCCGATGCTGTTTGTGTTGGGGCTGCTGCTGGTGGTGCTCGAGCTGTTTGTGTTTCCCGGGACGATTGTCTTGGGGATGACCGGCGGGCTGCTGATGTTGATCACGGTGGTGATGGCGATGGTGGACCGGTATCCGGGCATGCCGGCGATCCCCACGCTGCCTCAGCTCCGGGCGCCGTTGGCGGACCTGCTGTATGCGGCGCTTGGGTCGGTGGTGGTGATCACGATCCTGGCGCGGTTCCTGCCGAAGACCTCGATCTACGGGGTGCTGGTTTCGCAGAAGGCCAGTGCCACGGAAAGCGTGGCGGCGCAGGCGGCCGAACAACAACGCCGGGTGGGGCGGGAAGGCGTGGCGGTCTCGACGTTGCGGCCGGGCGGGAAGGCCCAGTTCGACGACGAGATTCTCGACGTGATGACGCAGGGGGATCTGATCGAGAAGGGGACGCGGGTGCGGATCGTGGGGCACAGCGGCCGGGAAGCCATTGTGGAGCCATCGCTGGGTCCCGGCGACCCGAGCGGGTGACCCGGGTCGCTGCTTCCGGGGATCTGTGATGCAGGTGTCTCGCCTGCTGTTCGTGGCCCCTCAGCAGGTCCAAGCGGAACCCGTCGCTTCCCTGATCTCCCATGTTCGAAATCGGTGGAGAAACTCCCTTGCCCCGGATTCTCCGCAGATTACGAACAGTGGGAATGGTCACGAATCCGGGGATTCCTCCGCCAGGAAGGGGGCGAACTCGGCGCGGAGATGCGGCGGAATCCGGGCCTTGAAGCGCGCCGCCTGGCCCGTGTATTCGCGCTCGACCACCTGACCCACTTCGTGAAGCCGGGCCACGGCAACCGCTTCGCGGTGCGGGATGACCAGCTCGACAAACTCGCGGATCGGACGGAGCGCATTCCCGAGCGCCACGCGCAGGTCAGGAAAGCCCGCTTGCGTCTTGGCGGAGACGAACACGGCATCCGGATGGAGCTCGCGCCACCCGTGGACGCCTTCGCCGTTCTCGAGCCGGTCGATCTTGTTGAAGACCATCAGGACCGGTTTGCCGCCGGCCCCGAGCTCGTCCAGCACGCGGCTCACCGCGGCGATCTGTTCCGCGGCCTGCGGATGACTGAGGTCCACCACGTGGAGGAGCAGATCGGCGTTGCGGACTTCCTCGAGCGTGGCTTTGAACGCCTCGACGAGCTGATGCGGGAGCTTGCGGATGAAACCAACCGTGTCCGAGAGCAGCACATTCTGGTTCGTCGGCAAGCGCAGCCGGCGCGTCGTGGGATCGAGCGTCGCGAACAGCTTGTCTTCCTCCAGCACCCCCGCCCGGGTCAGCGCATTGAACAAGGTGGACTTGCCGGCGTTCGTGTAGCCGACGATGGAGGCGAGCGGCCACTGGCTCCGCTGCCGCCCCTGCCGCCGGGTGGTGCGCTGGCGACGGACCTCCTCGAGCTCGACCCGCAGCTTGTCGATGCGTTCCTGAACCCGACGCCGGTCGGCCTCGAGCTGGCTCTCGCCCTCGCCGCCGATGGCGCCCAGGCCGCCGCGTTGCCGCGACAGGTGGGTCCAGTAGCGGGTCAGGCGCGGCAGCAGATGCTGGAGCTGGGCCAACTCCACCTGCAGCTTGCCCTCGCGGGTGTGGGCGCGGCGGGCGAAGATGTCGAGAATGACTTCGGTGCGGTCCAGAATCTTGCAGCCGAGAATCCGTTCGAGGTTGCGAGCCTGGGCAGCGGAGAGTTCGTCGTCGAAGATCACCGTATCCACCTTCTGCTCGCGGCAGGTGTTCGCGAGGGCCTCGGCCTTGCCCGAGCCGATGAAGGTGGCGGGGTGCGGCCGGTCCAACCGCTGGACGGCATCGCCCACCACCTGCGCGCCCGCGGTGGTGGCGAGCTGGCCGAGCTCATCGAGAGCATCCCGCACGGCGAAGTCCTGACCCGACTTGAGTTCAACGCCGACCAGCAGTACGCGGCTGGTGCGACGTTCGCGGTTGGTGGAAATGAGGGCTTTCAATCAGTGCTTTCTGCGTCGGCCGGAACATAGTCGCCGCGACGGCCGGGGGCAACCGCCGTTCGTGGCCGGGCCTCGCCGGCAGCGCCGGCTTGACTTGCGGGCCGGTCGTCGCACCGTGCCGCCGGCAAACGGCATGGACGGCAAACCCGAACGTTTCTGGCGACACGCCTTGACGGTCTTCCTGGCGTGCGTCGCCCTGTACTTCGGCGGTTTCTGGCTGCTGGAACATCTGCGGGTGCGGCGCGGCCCCTGGGAGGTCAGCTTCCGTAGCGAGACCAACGGCACGCCCCTGCTCATCATCCGCCAACCACGCTTCGGACTCGACGGGGTTGTCCTGGCCTTCCCCGGCGCGCCCGTTCCGCCGGCCGCGAAGCCCGCCACGGTGCGCTTTGACCGGCCGGAGCGGCAGACCGAAGTCCCGTTCGGCCGCGTGAAGTTCTTCGATACCACCTTCCTGCCCGGCACGGTCACCTTCGACCTGTTCGGGCACGAGATCGAGTTGCTGCCGCGCACGCTCATTCTGAACGGGCAGGAGCACCCGTGGCGTTCGGGCGAGCGGATCGAACTGCCGGCGCGCTGAGACCCCGGAGGGGTCAGTGTCGGAAGTGGCGCACGCGCGTGAAGGCCATGGCCACGTTGCGCGCGTTGGCGGCGGCAATCACCTCGGCGTCCCGCACCGAACCTCCGGGCTGTATCGCGGCCGTGGCGCCGGCCTCTGCGGCGGCAACCAGGCCATCCGCGAACGGGAAGAACGCATCGCTGCACACCGCGCTGCCCGCAAGGTTCAGCCCCGCTTCCCCAGCCTTCCAGACCGCCAACCGGCTGGCGTCCACCCGACTCATCTGGCCGGCCCCCACGCCGAGCGTGCGATCCGGACCCGCGTAGACGATGGCGTTGGATTTCAGGTGCTTCACGACGCGCCAGCCGAAGAGCATGGCGCGCAACTCGGCCTCGGTGGGCGCGCGCTGCGTCACGATTTCGAGGTCCGCGACGCTGACCATGCGCGTGTCGCGTTGCTGCCACAGAACCGAATCGGCGCCCACGCTGCGCGCCTCCCACCCGGCGGCCTCGCGAGGGTCGCGCAGGACCTGCATCAGCCGCAGATTCTTCTTGGCCTGCAAGATCGTGAGGGCGGCCTCGGCGAAGCCAGGGGCGATGATGACTTCGCTGAAGATCCCGGCGATCGCCTCCGCCGCCGGACCGTCCAGCGGCTGGTTCACGGCAATGATGCCGCCAAAAGGCGCCTGCCGGTCCGTCGCCAGCGCCTTCTCCCATGCCTCCCGGAGGCTGTGGCCCTGGCCGACGCCGCAGGGGTTGGTGTGCTTCAGGATCGCGAGCGTCGGGGTGGCCGGATCGAACTCGGCGATTAACGCCGCCGCGGCGGTGAGATCGAGGATGTTGTTGTAGGAGAGTTCCCGACCATGGAGTTGCCGGAAGTACTCACCAAAGCGGCCGTAAAGGGCGGCGGCCTGGTGCGGGTTCTCCCCGTAGCGCAACGTCTGCACCCACGGCGCCTGCAACGCCAGGACGCCCGGCACCCGATCCGACTCCGACGGGTCCTCCCGCAAGCCCAGGTGACGCGGCAGGTGCGCGGCAATGGCGGCATCGTAGGCGGAGGTCCGCGCATAAACCTTGGCCGCGAGGCGCTGCCGCAGGTCGAGCGTGGTCTCGCCGTTCGCCACAATCTGATCGGCCACCTCGGCGTAGTCGGCCGGGTCGGTGACCACCGTGACGAACTCATGGTTCTTGGCCGCGCTCCGCAGCATGGCCGGGCCCCCGATGTCAATGTTCTCGATCACCTCGCTCAGCGTCACCTGCGGCCGCGCGACGGTCTGCTCGAACGGGTACAGATTCACCACCACCAGGTCGATGGGCCGGAGCCCGTGCTGGGCCACCGCCGCCTCATGGGCCGCGTTTCCGCGGACATAGAGCAACCCGCCATGAACTCGCGGGTGCAGCGTCTTGACCCGGCCATCGAGCATCTCGGGAAACCCGGTGAACTCGCTGAGCTCCATCACCTCCAAGCCGGCCTCGCGCAGGGTCCGCGCCGTGCCGCCCGTCGAGAGCAATTCGATGGGCCGGCTGGCCAGGGCTTGCGCGAAAGGGACGAGGCCGGTTTTGTCGAACACAGACAGGAGAGCGCGGCGAACAGTCGGCATGCCGCCTTTTCGCCGGTCGGACGCAGGGCGTCAACGGGGAACTTGGCTTGACCGCGTGCGAAGACGGCCTTACGGCTATGCCCCAGCCAATGCACTTTGCGTCTTCACCCTCCCGTGACCCTGTGGTGCGGGCTTCCAGCCTGCACTTTCCCCGGTCCATGGCCCCGGAGCAGCTCCGCGTAGAACCGCCCGCTTCCCACCGCCCGCCGGTCACAGCCTCCCTCAATCGGCGACGATTCCTCCAGTCCACCGCCGCCACCGCCGGCCTGCTGAGCATCCCAGCGTGGATCCCGTCCTCGGCCCGAGGCGCCGAAGGTTCGGTGCCGCCCAGCCAGCGCATCAACGTCGGGCTGATCGGCGTGGGCGCCATGGGACGCGGTCACCTCCGCCGGCTCGCCGGTGATCCGGGCTTCCAGTTGCTGGCGGTGTGCGATCCGGACCGCGTCCGGCGCGAGGCCGCGCAATCCACCACCGAACAGATGTACGCCGCCAACACGACGAGCGGCGCGTACCATGGCTGCCGGGCGTACAATGACTATCGCGAAATCCTGGCGCGCCCGGACATCGACGCGGTCGTGATCGCCTCGCCGGATCACTGGCATTCACTCCAGTCGATCGATGCGGCCAAGGCAGGCAAGGACGTCTATTGCGAAAAGCCCATCTCCGTCACGATCGAGGAAGGCCGGCGGGTCGTGGAAGCCGTGCGCCGTTACGGACGCATCTTTCAGACCGGCACCCAGTACCGCTCGAGCCCGACCATCCGTCAGGTGTGCCGCTTTGTGCGCGGCGGAGGACTGGGCACCGTAAAGCACGTCTTCACCCAGCTCCACACGCTGGCGGGCTGGATTGGCGGCGCCCGTTGCCAGCCGTACCGCGACATCCTGAACCCGGAGGTGCTCGGCGCTTCCTACGTGCCCGTGGATTTCGCCCTGCCGGCCGAGCCCGTACCTGAGGGCCTGGATTGGGATCTCTGGGTCGGCCCCGCCCCGTGGCGTCCCTACAACCGGCTCTACCACGAGAACCCCTCCCCCGGCGTCGTGCCCTGGGCATTCGCCGAGGCCTTCGGCGTCACCTCGAGCACCTGGTTCCTGTCACATGCCGCCGACGTGATCCAGTACGCCCTGGGCGTCGAGACCAGCGGACCAGTCGAACTCTTCCACCCGCGATCGGGGACCTTCCCCACGCTGACGTTCCGTTACGCGACCGGGACGCTGCTGCATTTCGTGAACGACTGGCACCAGGTCCCCAGGTTGTACCCGGGCATCCTGCCGCCGGACGCACGTCTGGCCGGCATGTTCGGAGGCATCTTCGCGGGCGAACGCGGCTGGGTCACCGCCCTTTCGACCGGCGGGCCCATCGAGGCGGGCCCGGCGAGCCTGTTCGACGAGATGAAACTCACCTCCCGCGAGGTGAACATCGGCGCCAACGATCACCACGCCAACTGGCTCAAGTGCGTCCGGAGCCGCGAACAGACCTACTGCTCCGAGGAACTCGGCCACCGCACGTCCTCGCTCGGAATCCTCACGAACATCGCCTACTGGACCGGTCAGTCGCTCCGCTGGGATCCGGAACGGGAGACCTTCCTGGATTGCGCCGCCGCCAACCGCCTCCGATCACGAACCCCACGGGCGCCCTGGCGGATCTAGCCCGGGTCTTCCAGGCTCGGCACGAAGCCACGACCGGCTGTAGGCGCCGACGTGAGGAGGCGTTGGGGGCCAGGGGCCATACCCTTGCCTCCTCACGTCGGCGCCTACGCTCGCAACGCCTCCTCACGTCGGCGCCTACGGCCGGTATGAGGTGCCGGTATGAGGTTTTCCCCTGATACCACCCAGCCCGACCCCGGCCATGGTGCCGGGCGTCGGGCTGGTTCCGCTTCTTCCGCGCGGCGGCTCCTCCTTCACCGTCTCGACACCGCCCGCGAGCTCTCCCGCACCCTACCGTGCGTTCGAGCGGTGGAGGCGTGCCGCGGACCATCGTCCACCGGAAGACCAATGCATGAATCGCACAACCGCCCTCCCCGCGCCAGCCGGAGAAATGTCAGATTACCGGCGGTTTCTTTGGATTCCGACCGGGCTTTCGCTTCTCCCCTTTCCGGCCGCGCCAGGCGGATGGCGCCAGACCCGTGTACTGCTTGAACGCATGGCGGAACCAGTCGCCGCTGGCATATCCCACTCGCTCCGCCACTTCGCCCACCCGGTTCTGCGGATCCCGCAGCAGCCCGCACGCCTCCTGGAGTCGCACCTCATCGAGGTAATGATGGAACGTCATCCCGGTGGCGCGCGAGAACACGCCAGAAAGATACGACGCGTTCATGCCCAGCTCTCCCGCCACCTGCCGGAGGCTCAGCGGCCGGTGATGGTGGCGCCGGACGTAGTCCACCATGTGTTCGACCAGGCAAGCCGACCGTTCCCCCGCCACCGGCAACGGCGCGGCGGCCACCAGCCCGGGCAGGCGCGTTTGCAGCCGGCGACGCAGCCGGCGGTCATCGGCCTCGAGCGCCCGGCGAATCCGCGCGTCATCCAGCAGGGCGTGCTTCAGTGCCTCGGTCTCCAGAGCCAACTCAAGCTCGCGGCGGGCAAAACGCAGCAGCGCTGCGGCCCGCTCGAAACCGCCTCGCGGCACCCGCCCTGGCTTCGACCCACGGATCACTCCCCGCACCGCCGCGTTACGGGGCGCCTGGATCACCAGCTTCGCCGGACACAGTCCCGGTCCCCGGACCACGACCCACAGTGTTTCAAGCCCGCAGGGACCCACAAACCGATGCTCTCGCCTCGCCACCCGAACGCCGGTTTGCCAATGCCGTGCCAGACAACCCTCGCATGCCTCCGGCAAACGCCCGTCGCGCGCGGCCAGACTTTGCGCCTGCGGACACGGCGGCCCGGAGGTCCCCCGGGGGAAGGCCGGCAGACACTGCCAGATCACCTTCAAAGGAACGCCGGTGAGCTCGGCAAAGAGCCGGCGCAACCGCACGCTCAGCTCGTGACGCAGACAATCCTGAAATCGCTTCGCATCGCACAACGGCACCCCCCTTGAACGCACCACCTCCCCGGTCGTCCCCTGCGCCCAACGCAGCTCGCCGCCCCCACCCCGCGGCGGCAGGGCCTGCCACCGGTATCGCTCGATACGCTGCTTCATCCGCGGCCGTGCGCCGCGTCGCACCGGCTCTCATCCCTGACGTCGCGGGCCCAACCGCATCCGCCCCGTGCCCCTGCCGGTCCCGACTCCGGCCACGTCAGCATTGGGCCCCTGTCACGCCGAAAACTCAATGCCCCAATTCAGCGTACGCAGAGCGCGGTTTGCGGTTCAGGGGATCGGTTCGATCCTGCCCGCCAGATCCTCCGCAAACTCCGGCAAGGGCAGTGTGAGCCGCCCGTCCCTCGCATCACCCACCGTCTCCCCCAACCGCCTGGCCGAAGCGGGGTCGAACCATGCCGCCTGATGCCGCCCCGCCGGAAAGCCCTGGATCTCCAGCGCCGCATCGCGCCAGGGCGCAACGACCGTGTTGGTGGCGTTGGCGGGGAAACTGGCCCGCGGATTGACCACGTACACCAACGCCTGCTGTTCCCGGCGCAACCCCACGGCGATCGGCGAGGGCTTCCAGCCGTCCGGGTAGGCCGCCGGCAGCACGTTCTCGAGCCGCACCCAATCGAGATTGAACCAGTCCGCCCCCGCGTTGTGGACCTCGATGGAACGGCGTCCGCCGGGCAAGCCCACCACGACGTCCTCGTTGTACTCCTGGTTCACTTCCGATCCCCCGTCCTTGTTGGGCAGGCTTCGCCGAAACATCTCCTCCCCATCCACCCGCACGGTCAGCACCGCCCCGCCCGACACCGAATTCAGCCGCATCACCAGCCGCGCGTCGTTCGTCAACCAGGCGCTCAGCCGGAACGGAATCCGCAAGTCCGCATGCGCGGTACCGTGCACAAACCGGCTGAGACGGGCCGTGGACTGACTCGCGGCATCGGCGTCTGCCACGGCCAGCGACCCGTCCAGCCGAGCCCCCCACGCCGCGTCGAGCGGCAACGTCACCGCAAACGGCCCTTCCCCGGCCCGTGGCTCACCCACCTCGGCCGGCGCCTTTCCGCGCGGGGCGAACTCGAGGACCTCCCACCGGCCCTGCCCCCAGCCCGTGGGCGTGAGGAAGTCGTGCATCGCCCGAAACGTCGGGTAGAGCTGCTCGCCGTGAATGCTCTCCCACCACCAGGACATCGACGTCCCCACCGAACCGCTCAGCGCGCCGGCCCACAGGCCCTGTCGCCAGCCCCGCAGATGCGGATCCTGCTCCCGCCGCCATCCCCGCCAGTCGGTCCCAAACTCACCAATCATCATCGGCTTGGCATAGCGCTCGAGAAACCGGTGTGCGATCCCCGGCAGGGCGGCCGCCGGGTCCGCCTGCGCGTAGGAGTGGTACATGGCGAACTCCATCTGCGGCAACCGCCAGATCTCCGGCCGTTCGCTGCTGCCGGTGAGGCTGGTGGTGACCAGGTGTTTCCAGGGATCCTGTGTCTTGAGCCAGTCCCCCATCGCCGCGTGCCAGGCCGTCACATCCGCCGGCTTCAAGTACCGGTAGACGTTGTCGATCTCGTTGAAGAACTGCCAGGCCAGCAGGTGCGCGCTGTAACCGTACCGCGCAATCAGGTAACGCAGCCGCTTCTCGTAGAGCCTCCGCGCCGCGGGCTCCGTGAAGAACTCATTCTGGCTGGCGCAGGGGCCGCCGTGGACGGCGTTGTACGGGTGGTTCTTCCAGTTGTCGTTGCTGCCCCAGTAGTCGGGTCGTGTCTCGAACATCCCGTGGTAATCGAAGCACAGCATCAGGTAGATCCCGTGCGCCGCCGCCTGCTCGAAGACGTGGTCCAGTTGCCAGGCCCGGTCCAGCCGGTAGTTCAGCCGCGCCCCCGGCTCGGTCTCGATCCCAAACGCCCAGGGCGCCATCCAAAGCCGCGTGTAGTTCTCGCCCGCCTCCGCCATGGCCGCCAGCCAGTCGTCGTAGTCGTACGTGCCCCGACTGTGGTGCCAACACGCGCAATGGCCGATCAGGGGCAAAGCCTGACCGTCGCCGGTCTCGAAGTACCGACCGTTCGCCGCCACCCGGACATAGCCCTGGCGCGACCGCGGCGTCCGCGGCACCGCCACCTCGAAGCGGTACGGCGCACTCTCGCCCGCCAGCACGCCGTTCGTCTGTACGCTTAACGTGACCGTGTGCCAGCCGGGCACCGTCGGCAGGAAGCGCAGACGCCAGCCCGGCTCACCGTCCGGGGTCAACACCTCGTTCCGACCCTCGAGTCGCCGCGTATAGCCCTGGTACCAGAACGCCGGCACCGTCAACGTCTGGCCGTCCGGCGCGCTGAACCGGCCCTCCACCTGGATCGCGTCCGGATCCAACGGATTCGTGGCGCGCGGAATTGCGTCGAGACGGAACTCAAGCCGGGACCAGGTCTGCGGCGGCTCCAACGGTTCGAGGGTGGGAGTGGCAGCGACGCCAGTCCAAAGCAACAGACCGGCGCAAGCGAAGGGCGTGCCCGCCCGGCTTCGTCGTGGGTTCATCGTAGCGCCATCATGCGCCGTCGATCTCCCAGGGCAAGCCCGTGGCCACGCCAGGGAAGCAGCTTGTTCCTGCCGGCCCCGCTCCGGGGCCATGAACCCTCCCCGCCGGGTCGGGGGACCCGGCCTACAGGCTGTCGGCCCGGTGCCCTCACCGGGCGGTTCATGGGGATTCTGGCCGCACCCGCCCTGCCCTGGTCCCGATGGCAATTGCCGCTTGTCCGCCGCCGGCTCGGGGCCTAGGCTGCCTGCGTTTCCGCAAGCACCACAATGCCTCAGGCCTATGAAGAACCCATTCCTTGCCAACATGATACGCCCCGTGTCGTTTCTGGTCCTCGCCGCGTTCACCGTCCCGTTGTGGGCGCAGGCCCCGCGCGCGGCCGGACCCTACGGCGAGTGGCTTGTCAAAGCCGACATCAACGGCCGACCCATGGAATCCATCTTCGCCTTTTCCCGGGGTGAACAGGGCGCCTTGAAGGGTCAATGGATCAGCTTCTGGGGACTCAGCGAACTCCAAGACGTCCGCTTCGAGGACGGCCAGCTCTCGTTCACCCAGGTCTTCCGCCCGGCCAGCGGCGACCCCATGACCTCCCAATTCAAAGGGACCGTCGCCAACCGCCAGCTCACCGGCACCCTGTCGAGCGATCGCGGGGAATTCACCCTCTCGGGCGAGCGGCGCCCCCGCCTGTCCCGCGCCGTGGGTGACTGGGACATGACCGTGAAAATGGGGGACCGCGAGTTCTCCGCCAAACTCATTATCCGGCCCGGCCCGCAGAACACCCTGACCGCCCAGTGGCAGAGCCAGTGGGGCGAGCACCAGATCAGCGACGTGGAACTGGACCGCGGCACGCTCCGCTTCAAGCGGACCAGCAAGATCCAGGATCGCGAGTGGACCTCCACCTTCGAGGGCACGCTCGAGCGCGACACCCTGACCGGCACCTTCAAGTCAGACCGCGGCGAGGCCACCGCCGAAGGCAAGCGCTTTGGGGCCGCCCTGATCGGCGATTGGACCCTCGAGCTCACCACCGACCGCGGCACCCGCCAGCAACGGCTCCGGGTCCATCCCGACCTGTCGGGTCTGTACGGCTCCACGCCCGTCGAGAAGATCCGCTTCGAAGGCGATCAGGTGAACTTCGACCTCAACTGGACGTTCGGAGACCGCACGTTTGCGTCCAAGTTCGCGGGCCGGTTGGCGGACGCAAGACTCGCCGGCGAACTCTCCTCCGAGCGCGGTAGCACCAAGGTTGTCGGGATCAGGATCGTGCGCACGCTGCGCGGGCGTTAGCCGCTCTCGAACCCGCTGTATCCGGGCAACACGGATGATCTGGCGACGATTACTGCCGCGGTCCAGCAGCTCAAGGGGCGCTCCGGGGCGGAGGAGGCGGCCTTGTCTGGCACCCGGCTGGCTTGCCGGAGGATGCGAACGGCGCTTGGCAGAAGCGGGCGCACGCCGCAAGATGCCGGCGCGACGGCGCGCAGCCACATCGGCAGCCAACGGCCCGACGCGGGTGGGGCCGGCCCGGCTTCGGACGTCGCCACTCAGATGAATCACGCCATGCACGCAAGACACGCACGAGCCACCAATTGGGTCCTCGGACGCACGCGCACCCCGTTGGGTCGCCAGGCAGGCTAGCCAGCCAGGCAGGCAAGGCCGGCGGGCTGCGCCCGGCTTCCGCGCTCGTGATTCCACCCTTCCCGCGTCTCGTCGTGATCCTCAACTGAGCTGAGCATGAGGAGAGCAAGCCCTGCCTCCGGTTCTTTCTCGGTGATGGCGCTGGGCGTCGGCTCCTTCGCTCACGGGACGCTGCAAATCCTGAAGGACGCCGGCGCCGAAGTGGCGGCGTACCTGACGCGGTCCTACGCGCATTTCCCGCCGAGCCTGGTGGGGCCGACGTTCAGCCACGACCAATTCCCCAGTCCGCTTCCGTTGCTGCGCGAGCGGCAGGTGGATCTCGTGGTGCCGATGTCCATCGACTGGGCGCAAGCCCCGTGGGCGGCCGACTTGCTCGCGGCCAGGGTGCCCATCCTCTGCCCGACGGGCGAAGCCATGCGCATCGAGCGCGAGCGGGATTTCGCGCGCAAGCTGTGCCGCGACTTTAAGATTCCTTTCCCGGTCACCCATGTTGCGCCCAACCGGCTGGAGGCCGAGGCGTTTCTGGACCAGCACCCCCACGCCTTCGTCCTGAAGAACCCGCTCTGCGGGCCGGCGAGCCCGATTCATACGATCGTCTGCGAGACCCCGGAAGACACCCGCGCCTGGCTCCGGCACGTGGATTACGCGGAGGGCGTCTTCCTGCAGGAATACCTGGGCCCGCGCGAGGCCGGACACATTGTTCTCGTGAGCCACGGCGAAATCCACTCACTGGTCACCAACCAGGAATACAAGCGCGCCTTCAACGGCAACCTCGGCATCGTCGCCGGAGCCCCGCTGGGAGGGTTGGTCGAGACAGACCCGGACGACAAGTACGGCCTGGCGCGCGAGTTGATCCATCCGCTGCGGCCTTGGCTCCGGGAAACGCACTACCACGGCCCGCTCCAGGTCACGGCGGTCCGGCACCGCGGCCGATGGTCGGTCATCGAGTACAACATCCGCCTGGGCATCACGTCAGGGAACATGATGCTGCGCCTGTTGGAGAATCCCCTGGAAACTCTCTGGAACGTGGCGCATGACCGCAGAGCGTCCCCGGTCTTTCGCCAGAACCTGAGGTTTGGCTGCTCCCTCACGCTGGCCGGCTACGGCTATCCCTACGTGAAACTCGACGGTCCGCATCTGCCGGTGGACGTGGCCGGGCCGTTCGACTGCGATGTCTGGTGGAACGAGGCGGCCCGCGACGCCCACGGCCGCCTCCTGGCCACGGGCCATCGCATCGCGGACGTGGTCGCGCTGGCCGGTTCGCTCGACGCCGCCATTGCCACCGCCTACCGGAACATCCGGAGGATCCGGGTGTTGGGGAGCTACTATCGCACCGACGTGGGCCAGAGCCTCTGGCCTCCCGGCGAACCTTGATGGAATGAAGCCGACGGATGCCTCGCTGTCCGTGATGGAACGGTACGACGCCGCGGCCGAGCCCGTCGAACCGGCGCCGCCCCGCCGGCCGTTGCGCCCGGCGTGGATCGAGATCAACATCCGGCACCTGCGGCGGAATTTCGAGATCGTGAACGCCTTCAAGCCGCGCCACGTGCAGGTGCTGGCCGTGGTCAAGGACGAAGGTTACGGGCACGGGGCGCTGACCGTGGGGCGGGCCGCCTTGGATGCCGGGGCTGCCTGTCTTGGCGTCGCCACGTTGGACGAGGCGCTGGCCTTGCGGGAAAACGGCCTGGACGCCCCCATCCTCGTGCTCGGCCCACAACAGCAGGCGGAGTTGCCCTGGTGCGTCCGGCACGCGCTCACCTGCGCGGTTCAGGACGCCGCCCAGGTGAAGGCACTGGCCCACGCCGCGGCCCGCGCCCGCCAGCGCGTGCCCGTCCATCTCAAGCTCAACACCGGCATGAACCGTTACGGCATCCGCTGGACCGAGGCCCTGTCGCTGGTCGAACTGATCCTCGCGCAGCCGTCGCTCGAGCTGCAGGGCGTGTTCAGCCACTTCGCCATGTCGGACGAAGCCGACAAGTCCTTTGCCCTGCTCCAGCTTGAGCGCTTTCAAAGCGTCCTCGCCCAACTCGCGGCCCGGGGGATTCACGTGAAGTACCGCCACCTCTGTAACAGCGGCGGACTGCTGGACTTGCCGCAAGCCCATTTCGACATGGTACGCATCGGGCTCCTGCCCCTGGGCGTGTATCCCTCCCGGGTCTGCCGCCGCCTGCCCGGGCTCGAAACCGTGATGACGGTCAAAGCGCGGATCGCTTCCATTCAGGAAATCGGCCCGGGCGAGACGGTCGGCTACGGCCTGCGCTATACCGCACCGAACCACCGGCGCATTGCCGTCCTGCCAGTGGGCTACGGGGATGGCTTTCCCCGCGTCCGCAACCAGGGCGGCGCCCTCATCCACGGCCGCTGCGCGCCCCTCGTGGGCGGCGTGGCGATGGACGCTTTGATGGTGGACATCACGGACATCCCCGAGGCCGGGTTGTGGGACGAAGCCGTGCTCCTGGGCCGGCAGGGCGACGCCGAAATCACCGTCCAGGACGTCGCGCAACTCAAGAACAGCGTCTCTTACGACGTATTGACCGGCTGGCGGGCCAGGCTGCCGCGCGTGCGTGTGACCGAATGAAGCTCCTGTTCTCCGAGTACAAGTCCGACTACACGCACTACGTCTATCCGTACGCCATCTGGGCCGTCCCGGAGCCAGGCGAAACCCCGGCCCGGTTTTTCGCCCGCGGCTTCCTGCCCGGCACGCCCAACCTCGAGCGCTTCTACCTCTGCCGCCATCTGCGGGTGGACCTGCGGAGATTCCAGCCGTCCTCGGAGAACCGCCGTATTCTGCGCAAAGGCCCCGCACTCACAGGCCATCTGGTGCCACGAGGGGAGTTCGACTACACCCCGGCGCATCGCCAGCGTTGGTGCGCCTACGCCGAGGTCCGGTGGGGTCAGGGGATCATGAGCGCGCAGCGGTTGGACGGCCTGCTCGCCGGGAAGGTCGTGTCGCACCTCCTCCGCTTCCGCGACTCGAACGGCGCCGAGGTGGGTGACGCGCTGCTCTACCTGGAGGGGCCGGCCATGGCCTTTTACTACTACGCCTTCTACGACCTGAACTGGCTGAGCCGCAGCCTGGGCATGTTCATGATGACCTGGACGGTGGACCACTTCGCGCGGACCGGTCTGCAGCATCTGTACCTGGGCACCTGCTATTCGGAACGCGCGCTGTACAAGACCCAGTTCGAGGGCATCGAGTTCTTCAACGGTTTCACGTGGTCGTCAAACCTGGACGAGTTGAAGTACCTCCTCCGGCGCGAACAACGGCCCATCGACAACCACCTGCTGGCCACGCCGGAATACCGCGACCAGTTTCACCGGGGCAACCTGGGCGAGATCGCGGCGGCCAGCGGCTTCAGCCTGGATCTGCACCCGGAGTGATTCGCCGCGCCGCCATCTGATCGCAGCCAACGAATGTCCGTCAGCGGGTTTGCGTCCAAAGCGCGTCGGGTCGGTGGAGGCGGTTCGGGCACGGAAAAACCGAGCTTCGCTCATCAGACAGGCCCCCGGTCGGCCCGACAGCAAAATTACGTTTGCAAATCCGTTTTCACGCAGCAGAGTTCGCCCGGCCAACCGGCCAGGAGCGGTCCAACCGCGGCCCGCGGGTGATCCGAAGCTGGGTGGGAAAGCAGCGCTATGACGAACGACAACGCATCCGAACTGAACCGACGCAACTTCCTGCGCGGCGGCTCCGCCGCCGCCTTCTTCGCCCTGTTGGGGGGCGTGCCGATCCGGGCCGCTGACGCTGCGGCGGACACCGGCGCCACGGACTACAAGGCCGAAACCCCCCCGGTGAAGGTCGGGGTCATCGGGTGCGGCACCTGGGGGCGCGAGATTCTGAAGACGCTTTCCACCATTCCTTTCGGCCCGGTGGTGGGTATCTGCGACACGTTCCCGGCCTATCTCAAGCGCGGAGGCAACCTGGCCCCGGAGGCGAAACGCTACGCCGATCCTGCCGAACTCCTCGCCAACGCAGACATCCAGGCCGTCGTCGTCGCCACCCCCAGCCACCTGCACAAGGACCTCGTGCTCGCCGCCCTGCAGGCCGGCAAACACGTGTACTGCGAAGCCCCGTTGGCCGCCTCGCTCGAAGACGCCCGCGCCATCGCCGCCGCCGCCCAGAAGCACCTGCGCCTCAACTTCCAGGCCGGTCTGCAGGCGCGCTCCGACAAGCAGATGGTCAACCTGGTCAAGTTCATCCGCACCGGCGTGATGGGCACCGCCCTCAAGGGCAGCGCCCAGTTCCACAAGAAGATGAGCTGGCGCATCGCCTCCGCCACGCCCGAGCGGGAGAAGGTCCTCAACTGGCGCCTCGACAACGCCACCTCGGGCGGCTTGATCGCGGAACTCGGGGTCCACCAACTCGACCTCGCCAACTGGTTCCTCAACGGCCTTCCCACCGAAGCCATGGGCATGGGCGCCCTCACCTACTACAAGGATGAGCGCGACGTGTTCGACAACGTGCAGGCCCTGCTCCGCTACCCCAACGGCCTGCACTACAGCTACTCCGCCACCATCGGCAACTCCTTCGATGGCGACCTCGCCATGTTCTTCGGCACCGACTGCGCCATCATGGTCCGCGAGCGCCGGGCCTGGATGTTCAAGGAAGCCGACGCCCCCCTGCTGGGCTGGGAGGTCTTCGCCCGAAAAGATGCGTTCTACAAGGAGAGTGGCATCTCCCTCCGCGCCGGTGCGTCCAAGCAGGACGCCCAGAAGACCGGCGCCGACGCCGATGTCGTGGACCCGATCTCCGCCCTCCAGTACTCCCTGGAGTCGTTCCTGGACAACTCCCACAACCTGGCCATCGGGGTGGCCGAATTCGCCGAGGCCTACGGTGAAGGCAGCGACGACGACCTGCGCGAATTCCTCAAGGAACAGGAGAAGAACCGCCAGCCGGCCGCCTCGTGGCTCGATGGCTACCAGGCCACCGTCGCCGCGCTCGAGGCCAACCGCGCCGTGGTCACCGACCAGCGGATCGATTTGCCCCCGGACCTCTTCACCCTCGGCTGAACCCGGCGGCTCCCGTTGAATTTTGGCGGAACCCAGATCATCCAATTCGGCAATGACTATGAAACTGAACCTGATTCACTGGACCCTCGGCACCGCGGCGGCCCTCGCGCTGGCGGTCAACGCCCAAGCGGCGGACAACACGGTAAGGCTGAGCTCGAAACCCGGCTCGAAGGTCTTCATGGACGGCACCTCGAGCATCCACGACTGGACCGTCGAGGGCGCGATCATCAGCGGCGCGTTCGAGGTCGAACCGGAGTTCCTCACCGACCTCTCGCTCAAATCGGTCAAGAGCCTCATGACCAAGGACGTCAACCCCAAGTCCGAGCTCAGCATCCCCGTGCGTTCCCTCAAGAGCGGCAAACAGAAGATGGACGAGATCATGCTGGATGCCCTCAAGTCGTCGGAACACAAAGCCATCGTTTTCAAGTTGAACGAGATGGTGGTCAAAGGCGACGTCCCCGCCTCGGGCGCCGCCAAGTTTGACGTCAAGGGCGACCTGACCGTGGCCGGCACCACCAAGCCGTGCGAAATGGAAGTGGCGCTCGAGCGCGTGGCCGGCGGCCGGGTCAAGTTCATCGGCTCCCAGAAACTCAAGATGACCGACTTCGGCATCGCCCCGCCCTCGCCGGAAATCCCGGGCATGGACCGCATCAAGACCGGCGACGACATCACGATCCGGTTCGAGTGGTTGGTGGGCAAGTAAGCCCACCCAGGTTTTCGCCGACGGCGCGACCGCGAGGTCGCGCCGTTTTTTGTTGGTGTGAGGGGACGGCGGGGGGAACCCCGCCTCCCACCCGTCAGCGTGGCCCGCCACACGGGTCGGTCTGGCGAGAACCGTCCGGGGGGGTGTTGGTTCTTGGCCACACTGGCTGAATTGCCGCCTCCGAAAGCCGCTCTGGGGCCCGGTTCGCCGGCCATGTAATCGTCACCCGATCGTCGGAGTGAGATCGGCAAGGCTCATGCTATACATCGGTCGAGGCGATCCGCACCACCCGGAGGACAGCCGAGGGTGGGCCCCGTGTCCTCTCTCCGTCCGTTCCGGCAGCCCTCGCCTCGCAACATGAAAACCGGTTACCTGATCGACATGGACGGGGTGATCTACCGCGAGAACCAGCTCGTGGCGGGCGCGGTCGAGTTCGTGGAAGCCCTGATTGCCAGCGGGACTCCGTTCATCTTCCTCACCAACAATTCCGCCCCGACCCCGGAGGACCTCTCGGTTCGGCTGCGCCACCTGGGGTTGCCGGGGCTTTCGGCGCGCCATTTCTACACCTCGGCGCTGAACACCGCGGATTTTCTGAGTGAAACGCATCCGGGTTGCACGGTGTTTGTCATCGGCGAAGGCGGGCTCCTGGCTGCGCTGCATGAGCACAAGATCGCCAATGACGCCCTCCAGCCCAGCTACGTCGTGGTGGGGGAAGGCGCGGCCTCGATGGAGAAGCTGGCCAAGGCCCATGCCTGCATCGAACGGGGGGCGCGTTTGTTGGCGACCAACCCGGACAACTGGTGTCCGGTCTCGAGCGTTGAAACCCGGCCGGGCGCCGGCGCCACCGCCGCTTTTCTGGAAGCCAGCACCGGCCGTCGGGCCTACTACCTCGGCAAGCCCAACGGTTACATGTTCCACCGCGCCCGCCGGCAACTTGCCGACATGGCCGCGGGCACGCCCGAGCCGATCGTGATGATCGGGGACACGATGGAGACCGACATCCGGGGTGCGATCGAGTCGGGCCTGCACGCCTATCTGGTCCTGACGGGCTCGACCCAGCTCGAGAGCGTGGGTGAGTATGTCTACCAGCCCACGCGCGTCCTGCAGAGCGTGGCGGACCTCACCGAGGAGATCCGCTCCGGCCAGCCTTCCAGCCGGCTTGACAGTCCGGTGTTCCGTCACTCAGCGGCGCAGCGGAGCCGTTGGGGTAACCGGCACCAGACAGACGGGGAACACCCGCAGAAGCCGCGGCCGCGGGCGCCCATGACCCGCTGAGCGGACGGACCGTTGTTTTCGCTCGCCGCGGTGCAGGGGACTCGCTAGAAGAGCGCCGAACATGACACGCATGAACCCCATTCCCCAACTCACCTCGGCCGGTCTCCTCGCCGGCATCCTCCTCGTCACGGGCTGTTCCTCGTCGAAATCGGCCAGCGAACCGAAGGCCCTGTTCAATGGTGTGGATCTCACCGGCTGGACGTATTTCCTGGCCAAGCCGGAGGTCAAGATGACCGATGTGTGGAGCGTGCAGGACGGCCTGCTGGTTTGTCAGGGGGAACCGCTGGGTTACATCGCCACGCAGGAATCGTTCACCAACGTGCGGCTGACGGTCGAGTGGCGATGGGCCCCGGGCACCAAGCCGGGCAACAGCGGCGTGCTCCTGCGGATCAATGGCGAGCCGCGCCCGCTGCCGCGCTGTCTCGAGGCGCAGCTCCAGAGCGGGAACGCCGGTGATTTGCTGGGCCTGCAGGCCATGGGTATCAACGGAGACCCGGCCCGCCTGAACAAGATCCTTGGTCACGCGGTGGCCGGGGATATCACCATCGTCAAGAAGATGACGGGTGCCGAGAACCCGCCCGGCGAGTGGAACCTCTACGAGATCGAGCTCAAGGACGGCTCACTCAAGGCCTGGGTCAACGGGATGTTCGTCAATGAGGCGTTCGACTGCGAAATGGCCAGCGGCCCCATCGCGCTGCAATCCGAGGGCGGCCAGATCCACTTCCGCAAGGTCGAGGCCACGCGGCTGCCGTGATCTTTTTCTCCCCCCCGTAGGAGTCGAGGTAACGAGACTCAGCCCTCAGAAGAACGGGTTGTGGTCGCGTTCCTCGGCGACGGTGGTCAGGGGGCCGTGGCCTGGGCAGAGCAGGGTGGGGGGCGGCAGCGAGAGGATCTGCGTGCGGATCACCTCGCGGGCCGCGGCCGCGTCCCCGGTCACTTTCCCCATAGACCCGGCGAACAGGGTGTCGCCAATGATGGCGACGTGCGGGGCATCCTCGGGCCAGTTACCGATGAGGTAGGTGGATCCGTCATCGGCATGGCCGGGCGTGGCGCGGTTGGTGATGCGGAGGCTGCCCAGGTGGAGGAACTCGTTGGGGCGGTTGCGTTGGTCCACGGGGGCGTCCGGCGCGCCGCTGTGGAGCCGGGCCTTGGGGTAGCGCGCCCGGATTTCGCCCAGGGCGGCGACATGATCGCCGTGGCTGTGGGTGATGAAGACGTGGCGCAGGTGAAGGCCGTTTTCGTCCAGCAGGGTGAAGATGGGGGAGGCGGCGAACCCGGTATCGAAGAGGGCGGCGTCCCGGGTGGCTTCGTCCCAGAGGAGGTAACAGTTCACGCTGAAGGACCCGCCCTGGGTGGTGATCTGGCGCAGTTCACGCCAGCGGTCGAGGCTGACCGGGGCCGGTTGCCAACCGCCGGCGAGGGCTTCGAGCTTGGCCGGCGCCAGGCCCAGCAGCTTGCCCAGGGCGGGGAAATCGACGGCCCCGGGCGGTTGGCCGGTCTCCTCGAGGGTTTTCAGCGCGGCTTCGGTCAGCTTCGCGGCTTGGGCCGCGGCTGCCGCGGACACGCCGGCGTGCAAGCGGCCCTTCATCAACACATCACCCAGATGATCTTCGAGGTTCATGGCGGCAGCTTACCGGCCTTCCGGGGTCGCGCAAGCGGTCGTGCTTTCCGCGTTTCAGCAGGGTTGCGGGGGCCCGGGCAGGATGGTAATTTCGGCCCGGTCTTAAGCTTCGATGTCTGAAGAACGTAACACCAAGAACGGCGGCCGGCCCGAGCGCCGACCCACGGAGACGCGGGTGCCCCCGCGCGCCTGGCTGCTGTGGCTGGCCATCCTGAGCCTGATCCCGTTGCTGGTCTTCTTCAAGGACCGCACCGAAGGGCGGTCGCGCATTCTCACACACACGGAGTTTGTGGAGTTGTTCCAGAAGAGCCAGATCGAGGAGGGGACGATCCACTACAACCCGCAGTCGCCGCTGCGCGAGATCACCGGCCGGCTCACCCCGGTCGAGGGAGGCGGGTCCAGCCCGTTGCCGTTCCGCATCGAGACGCGGGTGAACGAGGCGCTCGAGGAGCAACTGCTTCTTTCCGGCCGGTTCAAGGTGGCGGAGCCGAGCACGATGCTCATGAACCTGATGTACACCCTGCTGCCGTTCCTGCTGCTGGCGGGGTTGATCTATTTCTTCCTGATTCGCCAGATCAAGATGGCGGGCAAGGGCGCGCTCAGCTTCGGCAAGAGCCGGGCCCGGATGCTCAACAAGGAGAAGAACCGCACCACCTTCAAGGACGTGGCGGGGGTTGAGGAAGCCAAAGACGAGGTGGTGGAGCTGGTCGAGTTTCTGAAGGACCCGAAGAAGTTCCAGCGCCTGGGCGGGCGGATTCCGAAGGGCATCCTGATGGTCGGGCCGCCGGGGACGGGCAAGACCCTGCTGGCCAAGGCGATTGCGGGTGAGGCCGACGCCGCGTTCTACAGCATCAGCGGTTCGGATTTCGTGGAGATGTTCGTGGGCGTGGGGGCCAGTCGCGTGCGGGACATGTTCGAGCAGGCCCGGAAGAACACGCCCTGCCTGGTGTTCATCGACGAGATCGACGCGGTCGGCCGGAGCCGCGGCCACGGGCTCGGCGGCGGCAACGACGAGCGCGAGCAGACGCTCAACGCGTTGCTGGTCGAGATGGACGGCTTCGACACCCAGGACGGAATCATCATCATCGCGGCCACCAACCGGCCGGACGTCCTGGATCCGGCCCTGCTGCGGCCCGGCCGGTTTGACCGCCAGATCACGGTCAATCTCCCCGACGTGCGCGGGCGGGAGGCGATTCTCAAGGTGCACTCGCGCAACGTGAAGCTGGCGCCGGGAGTGGACCTGGGCGTGATTGCCCGCGGCACACCGGGCTTCTCGGGCGCCGAGCTCGCCAATCTCCTGAACGAAGCCGCGCTGCTGGCGGCCCGGATGAACAAGAAGGGCATCACGATGGCCGAGCTCGAGGAGGCGCGCGACAAGGTCCGCTGGGGCCGCGAGCGGCGCAGCCTGGCCATGACCGAGGACGAGAAGCGCGCGACTGCCTGGCACGAAGCCGGGCATGCCGTGGTGAACGTCCTGCTTGAGCACACCCACCCGCTGCACAAGGTCACCATCATCCCGCGCGGGCAGGCCTTGGGCTCGACCATGTGGTTGCCCGAGAAGGACCTCCTCAGCCGCAAGCGCAAGGAGCTGAATGACCTCATCGCGGTCACCATGGCCGGCCGCATCGCGGAGGAGCTCTACACGCAGGACATCTCCTCAGGGGCGGCGGGCGACATCCAGCAGGCCACCGGCATGGCCAAGGCGATGGTCATGCACTGGGGCATGAGCGACAAACTCGGCATGGTCCAGTACGGCGACAACCAGGAATACGTGTTCCTGGGTCGCGACATGATCCGTTCGAAGGATTACAGCGAGCAGACCGCCGAAGAGATCGATCGCGAGGTCAAGCGGATCATCACCGAGAACTACGACCGCGCCCGTCAACTCCTTCTCGATCATCGCGACCGCCTCGAGATGGTCGCCCGCGCCCTCCTCGAATTCGAGACGCTCGACGGTCAGCAGGTCGCCGAGATTATCAAGACCGGCAAGCTCACCCCGCCCCCGCCCCCGCCCGAGACGGGTCCGCCCACGGGTGCGCCGGCGGCCACGCCGCTGCCGGAGGTGCCCAAGCCCCTGCCGCCGAAGCTTCCGCCCGGCCTGGCCGCACCCGCCCCGGTGGTGCCTTGACTCAATCGTCGGAGGGAGGCTGTCTTGGACACCGGTGGGCAGGCCGGGCTTGCCGCCGGCTCCCAACCCGGCACACTGTCCGAAATCCCATCGCGTCGCCATGTTCCGCACCATCCTTGTTTTGAGCCTTGCCAGCGGGACGCTGGCGGCCGCCACGCAACTGCCTGCCACGCTCCGGGCAACACCCTCCCCGATGCGCCAATACCACGTGGCGCCCACGCGGATCGTGTGGCAGAGCCCAAGCGGCGTGCAGCACGCGACGAACCTGCTGCGGGCTCCGCGGGGGCAGTCGGTGTTGAGCGATCCGGTGGCGCCGTGCGTGCTCCGAAGCACGCCGGAACAGCCGGCAGGCGTGGTGCTCGATTTCGGCGCCGAATTGCACGGCTCGATCGAACTCTTCACCCCCATCACGCCGGAGAAGAACAATCCTCCGGTCCGCCTGCGCTTTGGGGAGTCGGTCATGGAATGCCTCACGCCGGCCGGCACCCGGGGCGCGGGGAACGACCACGCGATGCGCGACCAGGTGGTGGCGTTGCCCTGGCTCGGCAGCATCGTGGTCGGGCAAAGCGGCTTCCGCTTCTGCCTGATCGAGGCGGCCGATCCGGACCGGCCGGTGACGCTCAGCGAGGTGCGGGCCCTTCTGACGTTGCGCGACCTGCCGTACCTGGGGCGTTTTGCGTGCGACGACGAGCGGCTCAACCGCATCTGGGCCACGGGCGCCTGGACCGTCCACCTGAACATGCAGGATTACCTGTGGGACGGGATCAAGCGCGACCGGTTGGTCTGGATCGGCGACATGCATCCGGAGACGAGCACGATCGCGGCCGTGTTCGGCTTCAGCGACGTGGTGCCGCGCAGCCTGGATCTGACGCGCGAGGTCACGCCTCCGACCGAATGGATGAACGGCATCTCGAGCTACTCGATGTGGTGGGTGCTCATTCACGAGCAATGGCATCTCCACTACGGTGACACCGCCTACCTGCGGGCCCAGCAGCCCTACCTCGAAGTGCTCCTGAAACGCCTGGCCGCCACGGTGGGGCCGGACGGACGCGAGCGGCTCGACGGGACCCGGTTCCTCGATTGGCCCAGTTCACCCAACCCGCAAGGTGTCACCGCCGGCCTGCAGGCCTTGGTCGTGATGACCCTCGAGAGTGGTCAGCGCCTGATGACGCTCCTGGGCGACGAAGCCACCGCGCGGCTCTGCGCCGACACCGCCGTCCGGGCGCGACAGGTCGTGCCGGCGGTGAACGGGTCGAAGTCGGGCGCCGCCTTGCTGGTGCTGGCCGACATGCTGGAGGCGCGGAAGACCGCGAACGAGTTGCTGAAGGTGGGCGGGGCGAAGGACGTGTCGACCTTCTACGGTTTCTACGTCCTGCAGGCGCTGGCCCAGGCCGGCGAAGTGGACGCCGCCCTGGACATCATCTCGAGCTACTGGGGGGCGATGCTGGACCGTGGTGCCACGACGTTCTGGGAAGACTTCAACCTCGAGTGGCTGAACGGTTCGGGACGGATCGACGAGGTGGTGCCCGCGGGAGTGAAGGACCTGCACGGCGATTTTGGCGCGTATTGCTACGAGAACTTCCGCCACAGCCTCTGCCATGGATGGGCCAGCGGGCCAACCGCCTGGCTGAGCCAGCATGTCCTCGGGATCCAACCGGTCGCGCCCGGCTTTCGCAAGGTGCGGATCACGCCGCAACTGGGACGGCTCCGATGGGCAGAGGGGGCTTATCCGACACCGCACGGGCTGATCGAAGTGCGCCACGAACGCAAGACGGACGGCTCGATGGAAAGTCGGATCAAGGTGCCGCCGGGCGTGACGATCGAGCCGTGATCCCGCCAAACGTCAGCAGATTCAAGAAAGCCACCTCACCTCACCAATTCGCGATGTTCGCAATCTGCGGAGGATTCACGGGCGGGAGGGTTCTCCGCCGATTACGAACATAGGGGATTGCGGGAGGCTGAGGATCCCCTTCTCCCAATTCCCGATGTTCGCAATCTGCGGAGGATCCAGAGGGCGGGGGGGTTCTCCGCCGATTATGAACATAGGGGATTGCGGGAGGCTGAGGATCCCCTTCTCCCAATTCCCGATGTTCGAAATCTGCGGAGGACTCACGGGTGGGGGATTCTCCGCCGATTACGAACATAGGGGATTGCGGGGAGCTAGTCCCTTCTCCCAATTCCCGATGTTCGCAATCTGCGGAGGATTCAGAGGGGTGGGGGGTTCTCCGCCGATTACGAACATAGGGATTGCGGGGGCTGGTTCCCTTCTCCCAATTCGATGTTCGGAATCTGCGGAGGATTCACGGGTGAGGATTCTCCGCCGATTGCAACAAAAGGGATCACGGGCTGAGGATCCCTTCTCCCAATTCCCGATGTTCGCAATCTGCGGAAGTTTGAGGCGGGGGTTTCTCCGCCGATTACGAACATAGGGGATTGCGGGAGGCTGAATTCCTTCTCCCAATTCCGATGTTCGCAATCTGCGGAGGATCCGGGGGTTCTCCGCCGATTACGAACATAGGGGATTACGGGAGGCTGAGGATCCCTTCTCCCAATTCCCGATGTTCGCAATCTGCGGAGGATTCAGAGGGCGGGGGGTTCTCCGCCGATTACGAACATAGGGGATTACGGGAGGCTGAGGATCCCCTTCTCCCAATTCCCGATGTTCGGAATCTGCGGAGGATTCACGGGTGGGGGTTTCTCCGCCGATTACGAACATAGGGGATTGGTCTGTGCGCTTCATGAATCGGTGGTGCGGGCTTCCAGCCTGCACCCTGCGTGGTTCATGGTCCCCGAGCAGGTCTGCGAGGAACCGGGGGCGCTTCACTTGTCGGCCAGGCAGTAGAGGGCGTGGTTGGACCGGAGGAGCAGGTGGTTGCCGGACAGGGCGGGACTGGCGTTAAAGACGCCGCGGTTGCCTTCGAGCGTGTTCACGGCCAGGACCCTAAATTTCGGCTGGGCAGCCACGACCACTGTCCGGCCGGTGCGGCCGACGTAGTAGATCCGGTCGCTGCCCAACACGGGCGACGCGTAGATCTGGCCGGGCGAGGGGTCGAGGCGTTCTTCGTACACGACTTCGCCGGTGCGGGCGTTGACGCAGTACACGATGCCGAGGTTCTCGTGGGCGAAGTAGAGATGCCCGTCGTGCAGGATGGGGGAGGGGACATTCGAGCCGCGGCTCAGACGCCACAGCACGTGGGTGTCGCTCACGTCGCCGCGGCCGCCGGCGCGGATGGCCAGCCCGCCGTTGGGGTTGCGTCCGCCGATTGCGTACACCAGGGCACCTTCCGTGACGGGGGTGGGGCACATGTACCAGTTGATGCCGGTGTCGCAGTGCCACCGCGGTTCGCCCCCTTCGAGGTCGAACGCCGCCACCTTGCGGAACATCGCCACCACCACCTCGGTCCGGCCGTCTGACGGTTGGACGAGCACCGGCGCGTGCCACGAGTCCTTGATGCCCGTCGCGCGCCACACTTCGCGCCCGGTGCGACGGTCCAGCGCGACCAGCGACTCGCTTTCCACGCTGGCATTGACCAGGAGGAGGTCGCCGGCCAGCACCGGTGAAGCGGCCGAACCCCAGCCGTTCAGCGTGGTCCCGACCGAGGCACGCCAGAGTTGGTCGCCGTCAGGGCTGAACGCAAACACGCCCGATCGGCCGAAGAATGTGTACACGCGTTCGGCGTCCGCGGTGGGGGTGCTCGAGGCGTAGCCGTGGTCCTCACGAATCCGATCCTGCTCCGGCATTTCGGCGGGGACCGCCTTGTTCCAGAGGATCCGACCGTCGGCCGCGTCCAGGCAGAGGAGGTGGCGCTGCAGGTTCTCGAGTGAGCCGGATGCGGACGGCGACCCGCCGTAACCGGTGTAGCACGTGAGGAAGATGCGGTTCCCGTGAGTGATCGGGCTGGAGGCTCCCGGGCCCGGCAACACGGTCTTCCACCGGACGTTGGCGGTGTCGTTCCAGCGGAGAGGGGGTTGGGCGGCCGGCCGGTAACCCAGGCTGCCCGGGCCGCGGAACTGCGACCAATCCTGTTCGTGGTCCGGCGTGGCGTGGGCCGGTCCCAGGGCAAGTCCGGCCAGCGCGAGGGAGCAGACAAGGGGCGCGAAGCCGGCGGAGCGGGAGCGGAGCAATCGAAGCAGCAGTGTCATGCGCGCGCAATGTAGGCGCGGATTGCGCTGGAGCAACTCCGGGCGGCTCGCGATACCGGGATCCTGGCCGGCGGGGCGAGGTTCCCTGGCAGATCTGGTCCTGGCCGCGGGCTGCCGAGGCACGTGCGGGGGCTCAGCGCGGACCGTCCGCAGCGGTCTGGATTTCAGCCGTCCAGCGGCGGTAACGGTCCTCGAGTTCGGCGGGGGAGCGCGGGCGGTCATAGGCCAGCACCAGGTAATCCAGACGGAACGTCTGGCCGGCGCGGTATTCGAGGGGCGTGCGGTCGAGACTCTGCGTCGCGGCCACGCTGGGTTGCGGGGTCGAACGGATCACGAAGCGGGGGGTGCCGGCATTCCGTGGTCCGACCATGACGACGGTCATGAACGCGCGCCCATCGCGTTCGTGGTGGGTCGCGATCCACCGTGCGTCCGACTCGTGCGGCCCGGGTTCGCCTGGTGGCGGGGAGGTCCCGGCGCGGACGTGCCGGACACGCCCGGCGCGGTCCTCGGGCAGAGGCAGGATGAGGCCGTGGTCCGGTCCGCCTGTGAGAACGGCTTTCGCGCCCGCCGCGTCGCCCACCGCGAAGGCTGACCGCCAGTGCAACGCCAATTCGCCCTCCGCCTTGTCCACGGTCAGGGTAAGGGCGCGTTCTTCGGTCAGGAGTGCCAGCGGCACGGGCTGGGGCGCGGTGCGGTTGGTGGGGTCCAGCCAGAGCACGCTGTGGCGGAAGAAGGCGTAGGGCAGGCCGGTCGGCGTCCGGCCCAGAAAGCGGACCGGGAGGGGGGAGGGGAACTGCGCACCCACCGGGGGGACCTCGTCCCAGAAATTCGTGCCGTTGACGCTGAACCCGAACGTGAGACCGCGAGGTTGGGCGGAATCGGCCGGTGTCTCCGGCAGGAGGGAGTCGCCGGCCAGGGTGTGCAGGCCGCGCACATGCGGCCGGGGGAGGAAGGGCGACATGGCGTAGCCGAGGACGCTTTGTTGCTGGTGGAACACCTCGATCTCCCAACGCGCGGGCCGAAAGACCAGCCGAAGCGGAGGCGTGTCGAGCACGATGTCCTGCAGACCGCGTCGAGGGCTGCTTGCGGCAGGGCTTGGCGCGGTGCTGGCCGCGGGGAAGAGCAGCGCGGCGAGACCCAACCCGAGAAGCGGAGCAAGGGCGCCAGCGCGCCGCCAGAGGATCCGCGAGCGAGCGTGTGTCTTGGTCAGAGAGTTCATCGAATACTCAAAATAGTGCCGCAAGCCGGTCCGGCCCGCCAGCGACGGTTTGACCGCCGAGCTCCTTCCGCCATACTGGCCGTCCCATGACACATGCGTTCTGGCTTCGTTCGGCGGGCGGTCTGGTGACCACGCTCCTCGCGGCGGTCGCCGCCGATGCTGCCCCGGTTCCGGCGGCGCCGCCCCGCGCCCAGCGCTTCAGCCTGCACGACGTGCGGGTGACCGGCGGTCCTTTCCAGGAAGGACAGGACATCGCGGTGAAGTACCTGCTGAGCCTCGAGCCGGACCGGTTCCTCGCCAACTTCCGCAAGGAAGCGGGGCTGGCGCCCAAGGCCGAACACTATCCCGGCTGGGAACGGCAGGGGGTGTCGGGGCACTCGGGGGGCCACTATCTGAGCGCGTGCACGTTGGCCTGGGCGGCGACCGGCCAGGAGGAGTTTCGGCGGCGCGTCGAGTACATGGTCCGCGAGTTGGCCGAGTGTCAGGAGGCGCAGGGCGACGGCTACGTGGCCGCGATTCCGGGTGGACGGAAGGCCTACGCCGAGATCGCCGCCGGGAACATCCGCTCTGCCGGTTTCGACCTCAACGGCATCTGGGTGCCGAACTACACGATCCACAAGCTGTTCGCCGGTCTGCGCGATGCCTACCGGCTGGCCGGCAACGCCACCGCCCTCGAGGTGGCACGGAAGCTGGCCGACTGGTTCGAGCGCACCCACGCCCCGCTCTCCGAGGAGCAGATGCAGAAGATCCTGGTCGCCGAGCACGGCGGCCTCAATGAGACCTTCGCCGACCTCTACGCCGACACGGGTGACGCCCGTTATCTGGCCCTCTCCCGTCGGTTCCATCACCGCGCGATCCTCGACCCGCTCGCGCGGGGGGAGGACATCCTGCCGGGCAAACACGCCAACACGCAGATCCCCAAACTCATCGGTCTGGCGGCGCGCTACGAGCTGGCCGGGGACGCGCAGGATCGGGCGGCGGCGGATTTCTTCTGGAACCGCGTCGTGTATCACCATTCCTACGTCACGGGCGGGCATTGCGACCATGAGCACTTCGGAGCGCCGGACCGGCTGAATGACCGGCTCAGCCCGGCGACGACCGAGACCTGCAACGTGTACAACATGCTCAAGCTCACCACCCACGTCTTCGGCTGGAACCCGGACGCGCGCGTGGCGGATTTCTACGAGCGCGCGCTGTTGAACCACATCCGCGCTACGCAACACCCGGACAGCCGCGTCATCTACAACCTCTCGCTGCTGCCGGGGCATCATAAGGAGTATCAGGCGTTGTATGACGGCTGGACTTGCTGCATGGGCACGGGCATGGAGAACCATGTCCGGTACGGCGAGGGCATCTATTTCCACGACGACGCCGGCCTCTGGGTCAACCTCTACCTCCCTTCCGAACTGAACTGGCGCGCGCGCGGCCTGCGGGTCCGACTCGACACGGAATGGCCGGCCGCCGAGACCGCAACCCTGACCTTCACCTGCGACACGCCGCAGGAGTTCACCCTTCGCCTGCGCCACCCACACTGGGCCCGGCGCGGCATGTCCGCCCGCGTCCACTATCAGAGCGAGCTGCGCGATGCCGACGGCCGCGTGACGTCGAGCCAGCGGACTGCGGTCGGTTACACCCGCGGACCCGAGATGGCTCCGGGCTATCTCGAGATCAACCGGCTGTGGCGGGCTGGCGACCGCATCGAGGTCCACCTGCCGATGGGCCTGCGTACGGAAGCGATGCCGGACAATCCGAAGCGCCTGGCGGTCTTCCATGGCCCCACCTTGTTGGCGGCGGATCTCGGTCCCGTCGCACAGCCAGCCGCCAGTCAACCGGGATTCGTGCCGGTGTTCCTGACGGATGGGAAACCGGTGGACGAATGGGTGCGACCGGCGTCGGCCGCGGCTTCGACCTTCCGCACCGAGGGGGTGGGCCGCCCGCGGGACGTGGAGCTCACGCCGTTCTACCGGCTGCACGACCGTCGTTACACGGTGTACCTGGACGTCTTTACGGCGGCCGAGTTCGAGCAGCGCGAAGCCGAACTCCGCGCAGAGCGTGAGCGGGAGGCACGGCTCGCCGCGCGCACCGTTGATGTTCTGCGCATTGGCGAGATGCAGCCCGAGCGCGATCACAAGCTGACGGGCGAGAACACGGGGGCGGGCGAGGCGTTTGGCCGGAAGTGGCGGCACGCGACCGATGGCGGCTGGTTTGCCTTTGAGCTGGGGGTGTTGCCTGACGAGCCGGTCGAGTTGCTGTGCACCTACTGGGGCAGCGATGGCGGCGGTCACCGTGAGTTCGACATCCTCGTCGACGGCACACGCATCGCCACGCAGCGGTTGGAGCAGAACCGGCCCGACGCGTTCTTCGACGTCGCGTATCCGGTGCCCGCCGACCTGACCCGGGGCAAGACGCGCGTCACCGTGCGGTTCCAGGCCCGGCCGCAGAAGTGGGCGGGGGGCGTCTTTGGTGTGCGGATGGTCAAGGCAGCCGAATGAGTTCCGCCGCGGAGATCCAGCGCCGGCGAACCTTTGCGATCATCTCGCATCCGGACGCCGGCAAGACCACGCTGACCGAGAAGCTGCTGCTCTACGGCGGTGCCGTGCATCTGGCCGGGTCGGTCACGGCGCGAAAGCACCAGCGGGCCACGACCTCGGACTGGATGGAGCTCGAGCGGAAACGGGGCATCTCGGTCAGCTCGACCGTGCTCCAGTTCGACTACGGCGGCTGCTGCGTGAACTTGCTGGACACCCCGGGGCACAAGGATTTTTCCGAGGACACCTACCGGGTGCTTACGGCGGTGGATGCGGCGGTGATGGTCATCGATGCCGGCAAGGGAATTGAAAGCCAGACGCGCAAGCTCTTCGAGGTGTGTCGGCAGCGCGGCATCCCCATCTTCACGTTCATGAACAAGCTGGACCGGCCGGCGCGCGATCCGCTGGCGTTGCTGGATGAGCTTGAACGCGTTCTCGGCCTGCACGCGTATCCGGTGAACTGGCCGCTGGGCGATGGGCCGGGCTTCCGCGGGATCTTTGATCGTCGCGCGCACCACGTTCACTTCTTCGAGCGCGTGCCGGGCGGCAGCTTTCGGGCACCGGTCACGGTGCATGACCTCGACGATCCGCAGGTGCGAGAGACGCTGCCGCCGGAGGTGTACACCCGCGTGGTCGAGGAGTTGGCGATGCTCAGTGGTGCCGGGGCCACGTTCGACCATCGCGCCGTGCTCGAGGGGCGGCTGACGCCCGTCTTCTTCGGCAGCGCCGTCAACAACTTCGGCGTGCAGCTCCTGCTCGATGCGTTCCTCGAGCTGGCCCCGCCGCCCCAGGCGTGGTCCGTCAACGGCACACGCGTTCAGCCGGACGATCCCGGCTTTTCGGGGTTCATCTTCAAGATCCAGGCCAACATGGACCCGAACCACCGGGACCGGCTCGCCTTCGTCCGCGTCTGCTCCGGCCGCTTCGAGCGCGACATGACCGTGGTGCACACCCGCACCGGGAAGCGCGTCCGGCTCTCGAGCTCGCACAAGCTGTTCGGGCGCGAGCGCGAGACGGTCGACGAAGCCTACGCCGGCGATGTGGTGGGCCTCGTGGGGCACACGGATTTCCGGATCGGCGACACGCTGGCAGAGGATCCGAAGCTGGTGTACGACGAAATCCCCCGGTTTGCGCCGGAGAGCTTCGCCTGGATTCACAGCGCGAGCACCGCCCAGTTCAAGCGCTTCCGCGAGGGCCTGGACCAGCTCCTCCAGGAGGGCGTGGTGCAGTCGTTTCTGGTGCGCGACGCCACCCAGCGGGTGCCCCTGCTCGGGGCGGTGGGCCCCCTCCAGTTCGAGGTCGTCCAGTATCGGCTGCAGACCGAGTACGGTGCCGAGTCCCGCCTTGAACCCGCCCCCTGGAAGTTGCTGCGTTGGGTGACCGGGGGAACGGTCGATCCGCTCACGCTGCCCTCGGGGGCGCGCCTGGCCACCGATGTTGCCGGGCAGAACGTGATCCTGTTTCCGGAGGAATGGCTCTGCGGGTTCTTCGCCGAACGCCACCCGGACGTGGCCCTCGCCACCTTGCCGCCCCGGCCCGGGCTACACCTCTCGGGGCTTGCCACTGGCCGCTAGCCCCGGCGTTCCTGTTCCGCATGCAACCGCGACATTTTGTAGCCGCCGACGTGAGGAGGCAGTGTGGTAGGCGCCGAGGTGAGGAGGCAATGTGGTAGGTGCCGACGTGAGGAGGCAGTGTGGTAGGCGCCGACGTGCGGAGGCGAAGCAGCGATGATGCCGGCCCCCAACGCCTCCTCACGTCGGCGCCTACCGCGCAAGGGTGACCCCCGGCCAGGAACCTTTTCTTCCCCTGACTTTATGACCAAAGACCTCACCGAAGCCTTGCTGGCTCATCTGGCCCGCAAGGACTACGTCCCACTCGCTGCACCGGAGTTGCTTCGAGCCCTGCGGTTGCCGCCGGCACGCCGAACCGATCTCGACCGCTGCCTGCGCCAACTCGAACACACCGGCCGGGTGGCCCGCCTCAAAGGCCACCGATACATCCGCCCTCTCGAAGCGGACCTGGTGCCCGGCCGGATCCGCTTGAACCGGCAAGGCCGCGGCTTCCTGCAACCGGATGATCCGGGCTTGCGCGAGATTGCCGTCCCGGAGAGTGCCACCGGTACCGCGCTGCACGAGGATCGGGTCCTGGTCCGTCGGGACGTGCGTCCCCAAGGCCTGCGGCCGGAAGCACCCGCCCCCGACACGGGCACGGTGGTGCGGGTTCTGGAGCGGCGCCGGACGCAGATCGTCGGCACCCTCCAGCGCAGCCGCCAGTTTCTGTACGTGGTGCCGGACGACCCGCGTCTGCCGCACGACGTCTATGTGCCGCCGCCACGCGACGTGGGCCGAACCGCCCGTCCGGGTGACAAGGTGGTCGTCGCCCTCAGCGAATGGACCTCGCGCCACACCAATCCCGAAGGCGAGATCGTCGAGGTGCTCGGCCCACCCGATGCCGAGGGCGTCGACATGCTCGCCGTGCTGCGTCACTACGATCTGCCGTTGCACTTTCCCCGGCCGGTGCTGCAGGAGGCGCGCGCCTGCGGCACGGCCATCGCAGCCCGCGATCTCAAAGGGCGGCTGGATTGCCGCGCGCAGCGGGTGGTTACGATTGATCCGGACGATGCCCGGGATTTCGACGACGCGTTTTGCCTCGAGCGCGTTGCGGGCTCGGACACCTGGCGGCTCTGGGTACACATCGCGGATGTGTCGCATTACGTTCGTCCTGGCGGCCCGCTCGATGTCGAGGCGCGCCGGCGCGGCAATTCCACCTACCTCGTGGACCGGGTCATCCCGATGCTGCCAGAGGCGCTGAGCAACGAGCTTTGTTCGCTCCAGCCGGGGGTGGACCGGTTGACCAAGTGCGTCGAGTTCCACCTCGGGGCCGACGGGCGCGTGCTGGCGGAGCGGTTCCATTCGGCCGTCATCCACTCCCACCGCCGGTTCACGTACGCCGAGGCGTTCGCGGTGCTCCAGCGCGCGCCGTCGCAGGACCCCATCGAACAGATGCTGCATCAGGCCCATCAGGTCGCCCAACGCCTCCGCCGCGCGCGTTTCCGGAACGGCGCCCTCGCCCTGGACTTCCCCGAGCGCAAGATTCGATTGGACGACCAGGGCCGGATCGCGCGCATCGAACGGGTCGAGAACGACGTGTCGCACCAGCTCATCGAGGAGTTCATGCTGCTGGCCAACGAGGCCGTGGCGACTCGGCTGAAAGGGCTGGGCCGGGCGGCCCTCTACCGCGTCCATGAGGAGCCGGAAGCCCGGCGGCTGCAGGAATACCGCGAGGAGGTGCTCAGTCACAATGTGCCGTGCGGTCCGTTGCGCCAGCGGTCGGAGGTGCAGCGACTGCTGCAGCGGCTGGACACCTCGCCGCTGGGCCCGGCGCTCAAGATCGGATTCCTCAAGTCCCTCATGCGGGCCCGTTACGCGGCGCAGCCCCTCGGCCATTACGGCCTGGCCAAGCGGGACTATACCCACTTCACTTCCCCGATCCGCCGCTACGCTGACCTGGTCGTTCACCGGGCGATGTTCGGCAACGGCGCCGCCACGGCCCTTGCCCTTGAGGAAACCGCCGATCACCTGTCCCTGACGGAGCGCAACTCCGCCGACGCCGAGCGCGACAGCAAGGACACGAAGCTCTTTGCCTACTTGAACGCCCAGTTGAAGAGCGGCCGTCCCCAACGCTACCCGGCGCTCGTGACCGACGCGCGCAACTTCGGGTTCTTCGTCGAGGTGTCCGATCTCACCCTGAGCGGCCTGGTGCCGCTCTCGATGGCCACAGACGATTTCTACGAGTTCGATGCCGCCCGCCATCAACTCGTCGGGCGTCGCACCCGGCGGGTAATCCGGCTGGGTGACCGCGTGACCGTGCAGGTGGCGCGCGTGGATACGTTCAAGAAACAGGTGGACTTCCGGTTGGCCGACGGGTCGTCCCCGCGCGGAGTGAGCCGGCCGCGCCGACGGGGGGATGATCGCGGGGTTGCCCGCGGTTCCCAGAGGCGACCAGAGCGGTCCGCGAAAGCGGCTTCCCCGCCGGCTTCGTCGCCGACCCGGCGAGGAGGGTTCAAGCGCACGGAGCGTGCTCGCCCGGCCAAGGGGGCACCCCACGGTCAGAGGCGACGGCGCCGATGACTTCGTCCCGCGAATTCCTCCCCCGGTCGATGGAAGTTGCAGCCTGATCCTGTGCCCGATGCGAACACTCGTTCTGGCCACGCGCAATCGCCACAAGGTGGGTGAGATTCAGGCCGTCCTCGGTCCGGCGTTTGAATACCTCACCCTCGCCGATCTTCCGGCCGCGCCCGAGGTCGAGGAGGACGCCGGGACCTTTGCGGGCAACGCCCGTAAGAAGGCGGAGACACTCGCCGGCTGGCTTGCCGCGAACGGATCGGCCCTGGCGGGCAGGGAAATCTGGGTGTTGGCCGACGACTCCGGGCTCGAGGTGGATGCCTTGGATGGTGCGCCCGGGGTTCATTCCGCCCGCTTCGCTGCCTTTGACACGGGCCGTCCCGGCAACTCCACGGATGCCGAGAACAACCAGAAGCTCCTGCGGCGATTGGACGGTGTGCCGGCGTCAGACCGGACCGCGCGATTCCGTTGTGTGATGGCCCTGACTCCGGTTCCAGCCGCTGGCGCCGCGCCGTCCGTCACGCAGCTTTTCACGGGCGTCTGCGAGGGCTCGGTCCTGGACCAGCCCCGCGGGACAGGTGGGTTCGGCTACGACCCCTTGTTCCTGCCGCAGGGCTTCGAGCTTTCGTTCGCCGAGTTGGGTGAGGAAGCCAAGAACCGGATTAGCCACCGGGCCCGCGCACTTGCCGGCCTCCACGACTGGCTTGCCGCGCACCCGTGAGCCGGAGCTGACCTGGCGGTTTCGTACGCCGCGTGAAACCGCCAGTCCCCTGAAACCACGAAGCCCCTGTAGGCGCCGACGTGAGGAGGCGAAGTGGGGTTGCCTCCGGTCTCCGACGCCTCCTCACGTCGGCGCCTACAGGAAACACCCGGCCTACAGCGCTTCCAGAGCGGCGCGAACGGCGGCCGCGAGCGCGGCGACCCGCACCGGCAGCGGGAAGTCCGAAGGCGCCTCGAGCGTGTAGCTCAGAGTCGTCTTGTGCTGGATCAGATGGAACGCCTCGGGCCATTGAGGGCGCGACTCCGGATCCAGCGAAGGGCGGATGATGCCGCCGCTGGCCTCTCGCCCGTCGATCAAGGGCGAAGGGTCGATCGGGCAAACCCGCGCCACGGCAGACACGATGCGTTCGGCGAGCGAAGGGCGCTGTTCCGGATTGAGTTCGTACACGTAGAATCCGTGGGCCTCCCAGTCTTCGTGGAGACAGAGCGTGAGGTCGAATCGTGGTTGTCGCTCCAGCCAGGCGATGTGGGCCCGGACTTCCGGCGTTTCGCGGTGCCGATAGTCCCGGTTCAGGTCCGTGCCCAGGGCGCTTTCCCGGCGGTTGATGGGGAATCCGGTCGGGTTCAAACACGGGCACATCCAGAGGGCACAGCCGGCCGGCCACGCGTCTTCCTCGAGCAACTGTCGAAGGGTGAGCGGCCCAGCGGGTTCGTCCCCGTGGATTCCAGCCGACAGATAGACGCGGCGCCGCGGACGGGGCAGGGGACGGCACAGCGCCAACAGGCGGATGGCCGGTGCCGCCTCCAGCCATTCCGTCTGCCAGCCATGGCGCTGGGCGGCGGCGTGCTGCGCATCCAGGGTGGTTTGGAGGTCGATTCCCTCACCAGCGTAGGCGCCGTGGTTCTTTCCCAGCCGTTGCATCAAGGGCTGACCCCGCCGTCCCACCGCAGTCCCAGGTCCCGGAGCATCTGCAGGTCCTTCTCGACCGGTTGGTTCAGGGTCGTCAGGTAGTTCCCCACCATCAAGGCACTCGCCCCCGCGAGAAAGCTCAGGCTCTGCAGGTCCCGGAGGTTCACCGTGCGACCGCCCGCCAACATGATCTCCGCGCGCGGCAGCACCAGCCGGAAGCAGGCCACCGTCTGGAGAATGGTCAGCGGAGCCAGCGGCGCGTTCTTCTCGAAGGGCGTGCCGGGGATCGGATTCAACACGTTCAGCGGCACGAAACTCGGGTCCACCTCCTTGAGGGCAAACATCAGGTCGCAACGGTCCTCGACCGTCTCGCCCAGGCCCAGGATGCCGCCCGAGCAGATCCGGATGCCCGCTTGCTTCAGGAAGCCAATCGTTCGCAGGCGATCGTCGTAGGTGTGCGTCGTGCATTGTTGCGGAAAGAAGCGTCGCGACGTCTCGAGGTTGTGGTTATAGCACTCGACCCCCGCGGCCGCCAACCGATCCGCCACCCGTTGGCTCTTGAGGATGCCCAGCGAGGCGTCGGGTCGTACCTGACCCGATCGCTTGAGTTCCTCGAACCGCGCACAGACCTCGTCGAGCATCGGGCCTTCGTCGAGGCCCTTCCACGCGGCCACCAGACCCAGGGCCGTCACGCCGTTGCGCGCCGCTTCTTCCGCCGCCGCCTGGACCGGTTCAGGATCTACGAACGCGTACCGGGGCGATTCGGTCTGATAGAACGCCGATTGGGCGCAGAACTTGCAGTCCTCCGAACAGCCACCCGCCTTGGCATTGACGATCGAGCACAGATGCACCCGGTCGCCCTTGAAGCGTTCGCGGACCCGGTTGGCCCAGCTCATGAGGTCAAACCGGTCGGCCGTGTTCTCGAGGCCGAGCAGCCACAGCACCTCTTCGCGGGTCAGTTCGCCGCCGGCCAGCACCCGCCGTCCGTAGGTCGCAATCCGGTCGTGAGCGGCAACGTCAACCGAAGTCTCAGTCATGGTTGACAGGCTAACGACGGTGCGGGCTGCGGCAAGTCCAGAGCGTCGGAGTCGAGGTGACGAGACTCAACCTGGGGGTAGCAGAGCCTCCTGACGTCGGCTCCTACGGGGGCGAGGTAGGAGTCGAGGTGACGAGACTCAAGCTTGGCAGAACCTCCTGACGTCGGCTCCTGCGGGGGCGAGGTAGGAGTCGAGGTGACGAGACTCAAGCTTGGCAGAGCCTCCTGACGTCGGCTCCTACGGGGGGGGGAGGATCAAGGACGACCCTTCGGCGGCAACTCCCGCAGCCAGTCCAGCCAGGCGGTCATGCCGTCCCCCGTCCTCGCGGAGAGCTCGAAGATGCGCGCCTGGGGCGCGGTGGCCTGGAGGTTCCGTCGCAACACCTCAAGATCCGCGCCCGTGGCGGCCGCCAGATCTATCTTGGTCACCACCACCGCATGAGCCGATCGGAAGATCGGAGGGTACTTGAGCGGCTTGTCCTCGCCCTCGGTCACGGACAGCAGGACAACCCGGACGGCTTCGCCCAGGTCAAAATCGGCAGGGCAGACCAGGTTGCCGACGTTCTCGACCATGAGCACGCGCCGCTGCTCGAGGTCCAACTGCTCGAGGCCGCGCGCCACCATTTCGGCGTCCAGATGGCACACGGTGCCGGTGGTGATCTGCACGACCGGGGCACCTGCCTGCCGGATGCGCTGCGCGTCGTTGGCGGTGGCGAGATCCCCGACGATGACGGCGGCCGGATAATCGGTGGCGAGCGCGGTCACCGTCTTCTCGATCAGTGTCGTTTTGCCGGCGCCGGGCGAGGAGAGGAGGTTCACGGCGAGCAGCCCTTTGGCCTGGAGGAACCCGCGATTGCGTTCGGCCAGGCGATCGTTGCGCGCCAGGATCGGCTGGTGCAGGTCCAGGGTTATCCGGCTGCCGGCTTCGTGCGCATGCTCGTGGGCTTGGGGGTGGTCATGCGGTTGGCCGTGACCGTGGCGATGCGGGTGGCTGTGGGTGGTGCCGTCGGCGTGGGTATGAGGATGCTGGTGCTCGGGGGGAGCCGCGGGACCGCCCGGTTCGTGGGGGTGCGAATGGTCTTCCGGCTGGTCCGGCGCATGCGTGTGCGGGTGGGCGTGCCGGGTGCCATCGGCGTGCGTGTGCTCGTGATCGTGAGGAGGCAGCATGCCGGTGGGGGCGGGTCCGTCCACCAGGCGCACCGGTTGCTTGGGCGGCGGTTGAAGTGGTTGCACTCCGAACCGTTCCACGTTGCCACAGCCGCATTCCAGACACATAAGCGCTCCCGGATGAGGGTTCTTCCGTACCTTCAACTCGTCGGCGCCGCCGGCCGGGCGCCGGTCAGCTCCGCTCGGACTTCCTCCACCAACCGGCCCAGGCGCCGACCGTACTCGACGTAGTTGGTGAACTGGGCCTCGGCGGTGGCGGTCTTCGCGGTGGGATCATGGAAGACGGCCGCCATGTGCGGCTCGATCGAGACGCCGCCCGTGTAATCGTCCTTGAGCAGGTCCTTGAGGATGCGGCGCACCTGCCCCTGGCCTTCGCCCGGCCAGGTGTAGGTCTCCTGGTTGGAGGCCGGGTCCCAGATGACGTCCTTGACGTGCACATGAACAATCCACGGCTTGACCCGGCTGTAGAACTCCCAGGGGTCCTGTCGCGGCCAGGGTTTCGGCTTGCTGCGATCGGGGTTGAACAGCGGGTTGCCGGTGTCCCAGACCCAGCGCAGACCCGGGGCGGCCTCGAGGAGTTCGAGGGCGTGACGCCAGCTCATGCCGCCATGGTTCATGCAGTTTTCGTGCACGGGTTGCAGCCCGGCATCGAGAAACATCCGCGTCACCTCGCGAACGCGTTCCCCGACGACAGGCGGCAGGGTATCGGCATCGTCCGCCGGCTTGAAGCTCATCACCCGGACGAACTTCGTCCCGAGCCGCTGCATGCGGGGGATGGCGCGGTGCACCTCGGCCAGGGTCACGTCGAACGGGGTCTCGATGGTCTTGGCCCAATTCATGATGGTGGAGCCGAAGCAGCAGACGCCCAGGCCGGCCTGGGCGAGCCGTTCCACGACAACGTCGAAGGCGGCGTCGGGAATGTCGTGCAGGTTGGCGGTGGGGCCTTCACCCACGAGCACGCCGCGCATTTCAATGCTGCGCCACCCCAGTTCCTGGGTGGCCCGGATCTGCGCGTCGAGTGACGCGCCCGCTTCATCGCCAATGCCGGTCAGGTACATGATCGTCGATTCAATAGGGACCCAGTAAGCCATGGTTGGCCCCGGGCCGACAAGCCCTGTTCACCGGAGAGGCTCGATCTGGCATCGGCCGGTGCTCAACGCCGTGCGGACTTCGGCCAGGCGGGTCGGCGAATCGACGGCACAGCGGTAACCGGTTAGCGGAAACCCAAATAGTCGCCCTCCGCCCACGAGCTTCGTGAAGATGTCCCGGGGCCAGTCGCAAGCGGTGTTCGGCGGCACGTGCGCGAGAATCTCCGGGCTCAACACATAGACCCCCGAATTGACCCACGGCGATTCGATCCCCTGCCGCTCCGCCTCAGCCGGACGTTCCAGGAACGCCACGATGCGCCCGGCGGCATCCAGTTTGACCACGCTGTTCGAGCGCGCTCGCGGATGTACGAGCAGGGTCGCCAGGGCCCGGCGGTCCCGATGGAACCGTTGCAGCGCCACGAAATCCTGGTCGGTCAGGACATCGCCGTAGTGCACGAGGAACTCCGGCTCATCGCGAAAGGCAGACTCCACCTGCTTGACGCCGCCCGCTGTGCCGAGCAGCGCGGGTTCCTCCGAGTAGGTGAGTTCGAGGCCCCAGCGGGCGCCGTCGCGGAAATACCCGCGGATGATCTCGGGGCGAAAATGGAGGTTCAGGACGAGTCGCGTGACGCCCTGACGCTTGAGGTGCCCGAGCACATAAGCCAGGAGGGGGTGGCCGGCCACGGGCAACATCGGCTTGGGAACGTCGTGGGTCAGTTCACCCATTCGGGTTCCCAACCCGGCGCAGAGGACCATGGCTTTCATCGCTGTGCCAGGATCCAGTCGGTGGCCGCCGTAAGGTCGGCGCACACATGGTTGGGCGCGAGGTTTGGATCCAGCGGTTCCACGAGCGTGATGGGCGCGGCGGTGTGCTTGCCGGTTTCCACGAGCACGGTGCGACAGCCGGCGCTGGCCCCGGCCGCGACATCGGTGATCCGGTCGCCGACCATGAAACTGGCAGCGAGGTCAAGCCCCAGGTCATGCGCGGCCTGACGCAGCATGCCCGGACGCGGCTTGCGGCATTCACAGATCACGCGGTACGCCAACACCTCGGCTTTCGGGTGGTGCGGGCAGTAATGCCAGGCATCGAGCCGGGGAGCGCACGCCGCCAACAAGGACGTGTCAAGGGAGCGATGAACGGCCTGCACATCCGTTTCCTTGGCCAATCCGCGGGCGACCACAGGCTGGTTCGTGATCACCACCAGCGCGAAGCCGGCCTGCTTCAGACGGCTCAGGGCCGCGGGGACGCCGGGCAAGACGCGGAGTTCTTCGGGGCGGGTAAGCAGTCCCAAGTCCTCGACCAGGACGCCGTCGCGATCCAGGAACACCGCGGCTTTCATGGCAGCACCACCTCGACGGTCGGGTTCGCGGCGTGCAGGCGGGCGGCGACGCGGGTCGCCAGGGGTTCGGGGAGGCTGATGAACACCGTGGCATCCGGGGGCACTTGCGCGGGAGCGAGGATGGGTCGGTCCAAGTGGTGGCGGCCGGCGCGGTTGGGGTCTTCATCCACGAAGAACCGGGCGGTGCGGCTGGTTTGGGCGTCGAGCCAGGTAGCGGCGATGGCCGTGCCGAACAGGCCAAAGTTCGGGCGGTGCCGTAGCGGTTCGACCTTGGCGAGGATGGCCTCGAGCTGCCGCCAGCCGTTGAAGACTTGCTTCGAGGCGTCGGAAGGAAGAGGCGAAGGAGGGGGGATGTGCAGGCTGGAAGCCTGCACCACCGGGTGGTCGGCGCCGTGCAGGCTGGAAGCCCGCACCACCGGGGTGTCGACGGCGTGCAGGCTGGAAGCCCGCACCACCGGGGTGTCGGCGGCGTGCAGGCTGGAAGCCCGCACCACAACGGGGGAGGGGGCGGAAGGGGCGGGCGGTGGAACCGATGGTACCCGCGCCAGCACGGAGGCTTCCTTGGGGACCCACTCGCCGCTGGCCTCGAGGACCTCGAAGCCGGCGGCCGCCGCGACCCCAGCCAGCAGGGGCGGTGAGAAATGGGAACAGTGATCGGCCACCAACAGCATGGTCGGGTTCCGGGCGCAGTCGGGCACTTCGAGCAGCAGCCACCCGCCGGGGCGCAGCCGGGCCCGTACCTGCTCCAGATAACGGACCGGCGACGGCACATGTTCGAGGACGTGGATCATCGAGATCACATCGAAGGGCCCGGGAATGGCCTCGAGTCCCTCGGTGAAGAGCCGTTCGAAGCCGGGGAGGCCCTCGAGACGGGCGCGGTGGGTGTCGCTGACTTCGGAACCGCACAGCGACCAGCCGGGAACGAGACGACTCCACGCAGCCAGGAAAGCGCCATTGCCACAACCGATGTCCAGCAGTCGTCCGTGTTCAGGAAGCGCCAGGGCCTGCCGCAAGGCCTGGATGATGCGCTCGGAACGCGGGCTGGCCTGGCCGGAGCTGCGGTCGAAGACGTTCTGTTCCGCGCCCGCGCTCTGGTGGTAGATCGTGTAGTCCCGGTAGATGGCGTCGGCTTCCGCCTGCCACGCGGGTGTGACAAGCGTCTGCACCAGGCCGCAGGTCGCACAGCGGGCCAGCGTGCCGCCCGGGGGCCAGGGTTTGCAGTCCGACGTGACGCGGTGGAAGGCGGCAAACGCCGGTGCCGTTTCAAGGTCGTTGGCACCGCAGCCGTGGCACGGAAGAGGAGGAGTCAACGCGTTCACAAGCAGGCAAGCCGCGCCATGGCCTCGAACGGCGCTGGGAACTCTATTCCTAACTCCGCGCGGGCGCGGGTCGTATCGAGGGTCGTATGGCAAGGGATGTGTTCGAGACCACCGGTGGCTTGACCCGACACGACCTTCACCAGGCTGGGATCGGCTCCCAACCGCCGTGCCAAGTGCGACGCCAACTCGGCGTAGGACACGTCTGTCGGGGCGGAAAACTGCCAGATGCCAGGCAACCGGCGGTGGGCGACCTCAAGCAAGCCGTGCACGGTCAGCTCAAGCGGGATCGGCGCGCAACGGAGATCGTTGAAGGCGCGGATGGGCCGGCCGGTGCGCAAGGCTTGTGCCCAATCGCAGGCCAGCGCCCACTGCGGACCCACGACCTTGGTCAATCGCACGATGGCGGCACCGGATCCGAACGTGGCGAGTTCGGCTTCAACGGCGGCCTTTTGCCGGCCGTACTCGGTCTGGGGACAGAGCGGGTCGTCGGCCGGCTGGCAGGGACGGTGGCCGGCGAAGACCAGGTTCGACGACGGGAACACGACAAACACCCCGGCGGCGCGCAGCTTCTCCGCCAACCGCAGCGTCTGGGTCACGTTGATGTGTCGCGTGCTGGACGGGTCACGACGGCAGTCTTCGAGACGCGTGAGTGCCGCGCAAAGGATGGCGGCGGACGCGGGCGGAGGTGACCAGCCCTCGAGGGACTCGGACAGGTCGAGCCGTTCCACGCACTCCCGGGGTGGCTCAGGGAGGACCGTCCCGGCACGGTAGGAGGGGTTCCCCCCATGAACCTGTGGTGCAGGCTTCCAGCCTGCACTCCCTGGGGTCATGCTCCCTGGGCAGGGCCGCGGAGGGCCAGGGAGCTCTCCTTGAGGCTGGAGTGCAGGCTGGAAGCCTGCACCACAACGCTCCGGGAGTTGCTGCAGCGTCGTGTGCACGGGCCAGCCCTCGAGGCGTGCTCGGGCACGCAGCGCCGACCCGAGCAAGCCCTCGCCGCCGATGATGAGGAGCGGCAGGCTCACGGCGATTTCCGATGGCACCCGAGACCCCACAAATAATGCGCCATGGGCGTGAATCCGGTATGCACCACCTCGTCGTTCATCGAGAAGAGGAACACGTTGTGAAAGCGGGTGGACATCAGCCGGCGCAGTCCCGGGCCGTCCTTGCAGTTCACGTGCCCCGCCTTGCTTGGTGGCGAGGCGTAGACCTGGGATTCCAGCGACGGTGTGCCCAGCAGGCAGACGCCCTGCGGATGAAGGGAGGCGGCGAGATGGTCGAGGAACCGGTGCTCCTGCTCGGCCGGGATGTGCTCGATCACGTCCACCGCGTAGACGCCGTCGAACCCCTCGGCCAGCGGCCCGGCGAGAAAGTCGTGGACGCGGAACTCGACCGGCCAGCGGTGCGAGGGCTGGGCCTGGTTGCGCTGGATGAACACCGGATCGAAATCCGTCGCCACCACCGCGGGCACCTCCTGCCGGACCAGGCGCGTGCCGAACGCGTCCGCACAGCCGACCTCGAGCACGCGCCGCAGGCCGGTGAACATCTTGGCCACGAACTTGTACCGGGCGAGGACGAAGAGCAGACGGCGGGGATCATCGCGCCAGACCTGACTGCTCATCAGGCCGAGGCGTTCGAGGCCTTCGCGTTCGAGTTCGAGCAGGAATTGGTACTGCGCTTCGCGGGTCTGTTCGCTCATGGATGGGCGTTTACTCGAAGTAGATGAAGGACCAGTCGCCGGTGTAACCGCAGGTACGGAACCACCATTCCCACTCCGTGGGCGTGTAGAAGCCCTCGCAGGTGAGCTGCCAGTACAGCAGGTTCACCTTCTCCTCCTCCGTCCGGTAGGACTCGACGCAGAGGTAGCGGTGCTGACGGCCTACGCGCTGGATTTCGCGCAGGGCCTTGTCGAGGTCGTAGCAGTAGAGGTTGTGCAGCGTGTTGATCGAGAGCACCAGGTCGAAGCTCGCGTCGGGGTAGGGCAGCGCGTTGGCGTGTCCGGCGTCGAGGAAGGGCCGCACCTCCTCCTTCGCGTGGTCGAGGGCGTACTGGGAGATGTCCAGGCCGCGCACCTCGAGTCCGGGCACCGCCTGCGTGAGGTCGTACAGGAGAAAGCCCTGCCGCAGCCGACATCCAGAACCCGTTGTCCTGCGCGCAGGTCGTAGTGCCCTGGCCAGCGCGTCGGCCACCACCCGCCAACGGCCGTCGTAGCGCATCCCGCCGTAGCCCACCCGACGGTCGCCGTCCCAGTAATCCTTGTCCCATTGCCGGGCCAGGCGGGCCGCCTCGGCCTTGGGAAACTCGGTCACGCGCGCGAGGTAATCCCGCTTCGTCTTCTTGTGAATGGCTGAAACAAAATCAACGTAGGCCATAACGCACGCCCCCGAGTGAAACCGATTTCGGGCCCGTTGCCAGCCCCGGAATTCAGCCGCCCGCAGCCGACTCCACCTCGCGCAACGCACGGCGGGCCTTCTCGAGCTGCGCTGCCTTGCGTGCTTCGATCTCCGCCGCGGTCGGCGCCACCCCCGCGAAGTCGCGTCGGGCGCGGTCCGCGGGCAGGAACTCGTTCAGGCGGATGCAGCACCACTTCAGCCGGTAGACGGGCAACAACTGGCGGACGCGGGTTGGCAGTTCGCCGTGGCCTCCGAGGGCGTGGTCGAGTTCCGCCACGAACGAGTCGAGGTAACGCGGCGGGACGGGCACCTGCGGCTGGCAGAAGAAGTCGCACGCCAGCTTCGCGGGATCATCCCAGCCGGCATACTCGAAGTCGAAGAACCGGAGGCGCCCCTCGGGACCCAGCCGGGCATTGTGAAAGCCGAAGTCAGACGGGGAGAGGCATCGCGCCGAATGGGGCAGGACCTCCGTTAAGGCTTCGGCTCCCACGGCGGCGATGGCGTCCCGCACCTGGTGCCAGGCCGGCGCCAGTTCCTCCCGCACAAGCGCGGCGGCCTGGGCTTCGACGGCGGATCGCACATCCAGTTTGCGCAAGCGTTCGACCCGTCGTTCAAGGCAGGCCAGGTGTTCGGCCAGACTGAAGCACGCTTCGGAAGCGACAGGCAGGGTCAGGGCGTCGGGGGTGTGGCGGGCCGCGTTGAGCGCCGCGACGAACGCCAGGGCTTCCGCGATCCGGCCGGCATCGACCCGGTCCGCCGTCAGCTTCGGACCGGAAACGAACCGGAACAGCCCCAAGCGGTGGACCGGATCCCAGCCCAGGGGTTCGGGAAGGCAGCGGAGGCCCCGATTCCACGCCAGGGTGTAGAAGGCCCGCTCGGCGCCGAAGCGATCGCGGGGATCGGCGGGGTCGTGGAAGTACCGCTTGAGGACGAGCCGTTCGCCGCCCGAATGAACGCAGTAGACGCGGTTGTTGGCGCCGCCCGGCAGCGGTTCCAGAACGGCATCCGGCGGCAGACCCAGGCGAAGAGGGAAATCCGCGAGCACAGGTTCGATGGGAGCTTCCTCGGTCGGGCGGCTCTGCCTGGGCCCTGAACCCTCCCTGCCGGGTCGGGGACCAGCCTACAGGTTGTTGTAGGCCCGGTGCCCTCACCGGGCAGTTCGTGGGGAGCGCCTGCCTCCGACCGTGCAGGGAGCAAGAGGGTTCCTGCTTTCCGCCAATCCGACAGCCGAACGAACCGTGTTTCCGCAGGGTACTGGTCGTTTGGATCGAACAGGATTCGCTGCACGTCGGGCGGGAAGTCCGGTTCGGCCAGAAACTCGGGGAGGTCATCGATGAAATGGGTACAGGCGCACTGCCCGATGCGCTCGAGCTTCGCCGCTTTGGTCAGCTCGAAGAAGACCTGGTCGCGACCCAATCCCAGCCGGTCCGGGTCGAAGGCACCGTGTTGCTCGAGCCAGTCGCGGGCGGCCTGGTGCAGGTCGTGCGGGTCGCCCAGGAAGGGGCGACGGGTCTTGTGGCTGATGATGCACACGGGGACCGCGGCACGGCGGCACTCGAGCAGGAACTCGAGGACACCGGGGTAAGCCACTGTCTCGGCCATGTGCGCGCCGTACACCTCGCCCTGGAGCCGGGTCCAGACAGCCTCGCGACCGGTCTGGCGAAGGTGGTTGCGCACGTCGGTCTTGTTCGCCGGCAGGTCAGCCGGGATCCAACCGCCTTCACAGGCGACGCGATGGAACAGCGCATCGTAGCAGACGATGGTGTTGTCGAAGTCGATGCCGAGTCGCATGGCCGTTGTGCGGGGATTCGCTTCGGGACGGCGTTCGCCGGGTTGGCTCATGCGGACAAGGCCTGGCGAACGCGGCTGGCGATGGCCTCGGGCGTGAGGCCGAAGTGGGTGCGCGCCGCGCCCTGTTCACAGGTCAGGTGCAGGAATTCGTCGCGGGTACCACACCGCATCAACCGGGCGCGGACGCTTGCCGTCGGCTGATCCGCCAGCCACTCGGCGACGCTCCCACCGAGGCCGCCGAGGACGCTGTGTTCCTCGAGCGTGACGACCAGGCGGCAGCGGGTGAATTCGGTTGCCAGCACGGTTTCGTCCAGCGGCTTGAGCGTGTGAAAGCTGTAGACGCCGGCGCCAAGCCCGTCCGCGCTGAGGAGTTCGGCCGCCTGCAACGCGATGGGCAGGAGCGTGCCCGCGTTCAGGAGACACACGTCCGTGCCCTCGCGCAGACGCAGGGCCCGACCGATGGCGAAGGCGGGTTCCGCGGCATGCACCGCCGGCTCACCTTTCTTTCCGATCCGGAGATAAACCGGGCCGGGATGCTGGACGGCGGCGCGCAGAGCGGCACGGACTTCCCACGGGTCACCAGGCGCCACGACGGCCAGGCCGGGCAGGAGCCGCAGCATGCCCATCTCCTCGCAGGAATGATGCGTGGCCCCCAGCGAGGCGTAGGCGAGTCCGGCGCCTGTGCCCACCAGCGTAACCGGCACGTGGTGGTAGCAGAGATCGACGCGGATTTGCTCGAGGCAGCGGTAGGTGAGGAAGGGCGCGATGGTGTAGCAGACCGGGCGCAAGCCGGCGAGCGCGAGACCGGTGGCGACGCCGATCATGTTTCCCTCGGCGACGCCGCAGTTGATGAAGCGGCCGGGGCACTCGGCCTTGAGCCGGTCGAAGAGCCGATTACCGATGTCGCCGCTCAACAGCACGAGGCGCTCGTCCTGTCGGGCCAGTTCGGTCAGTTGTTGGGCAAAGGCGTTGCGCATGGCGGAATGCAGTTCAAGGAACCTGGGGGGCAAGGCTCTCGATCTTCGCCAACCAGTTCGAGAAACGGGGACAGGCCAGGCGGACTTGATTCAGATCCAACCGATCAGCGACGCGGGGGGCGTGGGCGAGGTCACTTCGACCCTTACGGTACCCAGGAAAGAGAGCTTCTATCCGCTTCGAGGGCGCCCTTTCTGGGCGGTCATTGATCTTCTCACATCCGCCACATTGCTTGACCACTGCGGCGATCTGCGTGGCCAACCGGGCGCTTCCGAAGGTCGCTGCCGTCTTGTCCGGTTCGGCAAACAGCAGGGCCTCGAGTTCGTGGAGCTGGATGTATGGGATGAGTCGGGATTGCACGCCCGGCAGGTCGAGTCCCTCGATGGCGCGGCGGTGTATCTCCTGTTCGATGCTCGCGGCGACCGCCTCCGCACCACGGAAGAACGCCTCGGCCTTCGGCTCGGCGACAAACTCCCAGCCCTTTGAGGGGCTGGTGGGAAACGCGTAGTAGTCGAAGAAGGTCGTCACGTAAGGAAGCCGTGGATCCTGGAGACAGCGTCGGATCTGACGATAGAGGTCTTCGGCCTGCAGGAACCGGACGCCGCCTCGACCACGACCCACCCGCACGATTGGCGCATGAAGATCGATGCCCTGCTGGCCGAGATGCGGAGCCAGGAGACGCTTCAACACGGCGTTCTCCGTCTGGCCCTCCACGATGCAGAACACGGTCGTCCTAGTCATGTCGGGGCCCCGCCTGGATGATGTCTTTCCGCACCAATTCACCCAGCGAATAGTCTGTGATCCAGTGCTGCAACTCGGCGCTTTCGAGACGCTTGAACACGGAGGCGCCCTCGGCTCGTTCGACGACGACGACGTGTTCCGGTTCGAAGTGGTCAAGCAGGGCGGGGGACTGTGTCGAGACGAGCAACTGGGTCCGCCCGGCTCGTTCGTGCAACAGGGCGGCGAGGGTGGCCAGGGCTACAGGATGCAGACCCAGTTCCGGCTCGTCGATGACGACGGTCGACGGGGGGGAGGGTTGTAGAAGCGCAGTCGCCAGACAAATGAAGCGAATGGTCCCGTCCGAGAACTGGTAGGGCTGAAAGGCAAACCGGCTTCCCCGCTGACGCCATTCCAGCCGGACCAGCTCGGCGTCGCCTTTCGTCTCGGGTTCGAGGAGGAAGTCATCGAAAAAGGGCGCGATGAGCTGGATGGTCTCGCGGATCCGTTGGTAGGACGCCGCGTTCGTCTCCCGCATCCGCAGGAGAAAAGGCGCGATATTGCCCGCATCCGGCAGGAGTTCGCGGAAATCACGCGCTGGCCAGGGCCGTCGCATGGGTGCGGAGCTGCTGGTGTCATGGAAGTGATAGACCGTCCAACTCGCGACGGCTTCGTACACGTACGAGTCAATGGTCCTCTTCCCATCTGGGGATCGGCCGTCCTTCCACGTGGGCAGGGAGGACTCCTTCTTGCCGACGCCGTGAGAGTGCCAGTTGCTGGCACGCCAATCGGGGTACTGACCAACCTTGCTCCCCCGGAAGCGCGTTGCCTCCTCTTTGATGGTCATGTCGCTGGCGACGGTTGCTTCCAGGGTGAACCGGAACTCATTACGTCCGAACACCAGATGGGCCCCAATCTCCTTGGTCTCCTTCGGCCCCTCGAAAAAGAAACCGTCGGCACCGCCCTGGTTGGTGATGAAGCGCTGGAAGCCTCCGTCGGCCATCGCCCGCAGCATGCGGAAGAAGTCCACCAGGTTGCTCTTTCCGGCTCCGTTGGGACCGACGAGGACGTTGAGACGCCCGAGTTTGAAATCGGGCAGATCGCGGATCGACTTGAAGCCGCTCAGGCTGATTTGGTACAGGGCCGGCATGGGCTGCTTTTAACTGACGACCATGACCTGTGCGAGTCGGAGTTGCACGCCGGAACGTTCTGCTGGTTCACAGAGTCCCCGTCGGATCGCCTCCGGTTGCGGCTGCCGTTCCCAACCCAAGCTGGCGTGCGGCTTCCTGGACTTCCGCTGCCGTCGGGATGCGGTAATGCCAGTTGTTGTCGTCTTCCATGAACGAAATGCCCTTGCCTTTGACGGTGCGGGCCACCATCGCCACCGGCCTGCCGCTGCCGTCCGGCACCTGGCTCAAGGCCTGGCTCAGCGCCTGCAAGTCATGGCCGTCCACCTCAACGGCGCTCCAGCCAAAGGCCGCCCATTTCTCGCGCAGCCCGCCCAACGCCATGACTTCGTCGCTGCGACCTGTGGCCTGCCACCGGTTGTAGTCCACGATGACCGCCAGACGCTCAAGCCCGTGCGCCGGCGCCAGCAACGCTGCCTCCCACACCGTGCCCTCGTTGCACTCGCCATCACTCACACAGACGTACACCCGGAAGTCCCGACGCTGCAGCCGCGACGCCATCGCGAGTCCCACCCCGACCGGCAGACCGTGACCGAGCGAACCCGTTGCCAACTCGACGCCCGGCGCGCAACCCGGTGCGGGTTGCTCGGCCAGTTCGGCGCCGTGCCGGGCAAAACGGTCAAGCCACTCGCCCGGGAAGAAGCCGCGTTCGGCCAGCACGGCGTACAGCGCGCTCGCCGCGTGCCCCTTGCTCAGGATGAACCGGTCGCGGTTCGGCTCGGTGGGCTGGCGGGGATCGATCCGCAAGGCCGATCCATACGCGGCGACCAGGATGTCCAGGCACGACAAGGCCGAGCCGAGATGCGGCGTGCGGGCATGGTGCGACATTTCGATGACCCGCAGGCGCAGGCGGCGGGCCAGTGACGGGAGATCCGGCAGCGCAGGGAGTAGAGGAGGTGCAGGCTGGAAGCCCGCACCACAACGATCAGGCGGGGCGCCTGCACCACAACGATCAGGCTGGAAGCCCGCACCACCACGATCAGGCGGGGCGCCTGCACCACCGCCATCGGGTTGGAGACCTGCACCACCACGCTCGGGCGGGGAGGAGCCGGGAGAAGGGGTGGGGGAGGGTGGAGGACTCATGCCGGGGGGAATTGGATCAGGGCGTGAACGACTTCGCCCGCACGCATGGCCGCGATGGCCTCGTTGACCTGCTCGAGCGGCACTCGGTGCGAGACCATGCCCCGCGGATCGAACCGACCGCCCCGCATCATCCGAACGTAGCGCGGGATGTCTTCCGCCGGCCGGCTGTCGCCGCCGTGGGAGCCGGTCAGGACCTTGCCCAGATGCAGGGGCAGCGTGTTCAAGGAGAGCGTCCGCTCATGAGACATGACCCCCACGCCGATGCATCGACCCTGCGGCCCCACCAGCGCGAAGGCTTCGGCAAGGACCGCCGGGTTGCCGGTGCCGTCCACGACCACGTCCGGTGCGGCGCCCTCGAGGATCTGGCGCACGGTTGCGGTGAGCGGTTGCTGGCGCGTGTTGACCGTGTGGGTGGCGCCGAACGCCGCGGCCTTCGCGAGCTTGTGATCGTGCAGATCCACGGCGATCACCGGGTGCGCGCCCGCCAGATGGGCGCCCAACACAACCCCCAGCCCGATGCCGCCGCAGCCAATCACGACCACGGCCTCGCCAAGGCGCACGCGGGCGTCGTTGTGGATGACGCCGAACCCGGTCGTGAGCGTGTCGGCCAGCAGACAGCAGACCTCGAAGTCGGTGTCCGGTGGCACGACCGTGAGCCGGTTCTCCGCGATCACGCCCAGCCGGTTGAACGTGGTCACAAAGCCCGCGTTCACGTCGCGTCCGTTCCACCGGTAGATCGGCGGTCGCGGCTCGATCCCGCGTCCGGGCCGCCAGTGCAAGACCACGCGGTCCCCGGGCCGGACGTGGCGGACTTCCGGTCCCACTTCGCGGACGATGCCGCCGCCCTCGTGTCCGAGCAGGTGGGGCAGGAACCGATCGGGACCCTTGACGCCGTCGATCTCGCCGAGCTGCGAGCCGCAGATGCGGCTGGCGTGGATCTCGACCAGCACCTGGCCATAGCCGAGGGGCGGCAGTTCGACTTCGTCCAGCACGAGCGGCTGGCGTTGTTCGACCAGGATGGCGGCGGGCGTCTTCATAGAGGGGGATGGCAGGGAAGGTCGGAAGGGCGCCTCGCTAGAAGTTGAGCAGAGAACGGCCGCTGTGGACCAGCGTTTCTCTGGCGATTGGCCTCGCGTTGCCGACGATGCGCACGGCCTGCGCGCCTGCCAACTGGCCCAGGAACGTGCCAAGATCCAGCGGCAGCCGGCAGGGCGCCGCGAGCGATGCCACCGAGAAGAACGCGTCGCCGGCCCCGACGGCATCCACCACCTCGGTCTCGAGTGGCGGACACGCGCACGGCGGCTCGCCCTCGGCCAGCCCGAGTGTCTGGACCGGCCCGCGGGTGAGCCAGGCGTAACGGGCGCGGAGCTGTCGCTGCAGCGCCGCCAGTTCCGCAGCCAGATCGAGCTCGCGGCGCCCGGCCACCAGGAGGAGTTCCTGTTCGTCCAAGCTGAAGGCGTCGGCCCGCTCGTAGCGGCGTGACAGGATGTTGAACCCGTGGTTGTTGCTGTTGGTTTGGCAGTTCAGGGCCAGGAAGGGAGCCTGCGCCTCGATCTGGCGGCGCAGCGCCGGCGAGAACAGGCCGTGGCCGAAGTCGAGCAGCAGCACAGCGTCGCACGACGGCAACGCCTCCCGGAGCCGTGCCTCCATCTCGTTACCCACCGCCGCGCTTGCCGGCCCGGCATCGAGGTAGTTCACCGCAAAGAGCTTGTTCAGCTCCTGCCCTTCCCGGCGCGGCTCGACGAAGCGCTCCTTGACAATCGTCGTGTAGCCCGCGGCCCGTTCGACCAGATCCGCTGCCGGCGGGACGTGCTCGGCCAACAGCGCTTCGACCCAGGGTTCAGTACCGACCACGCTCAGGAACCGGGCCTTGGGAGTGAACTGCTGGACGTGCCGGAAGGCCGCCAGCGCGCCGCCACAGTGGGTTTCGCGCTCGAGGAAGCGGCCGGACAAGATGCGGTTCTTGGACGTCAGCCCCTGGACCTTCACGTACGAATAACGGTCGAAGATCGTCTCGCCCACGACCAGCACCCGCAGGTCCGCCAACCGCTCGACGGCGGCGGTGAACTGCTGCCGGGTGTACCTGGCCGCCAGCGCATGACAGAACGCCTTCACCGGGGCGCTCAGATGGTCGAAGTACTGGTTCAGCAGCCGCGTCGAGCTGAAGTGAATGCCGCCGATGAACCGGAATTCGCCACCAACTCCCGCCACCGCGCGCTGCTCGGCCGGGACGCTGCCCGCCGGGTCGTGCGCCGGATCTTCGTATTCCTTGCCCCGACAAAAGAAATGCGGCCGGATCGCTTCGATGGCCTCCGTGGCCCCTGGAAACGGCACCAGCACGACGTAATCGACACACGCGAGGGCGGCGAGGCTCTTGATCCGGAGCTGTTCGTTGAAGTACGGCCGGCCCGGGCCTTTCTGCACGTGGCAGTCCGCCGTGAGCGAAACGTAAAGCACGTCGCCCAACGCGCGCGCTTCCTCGAGGTGACAGATATGCCCCGGGTGAATCAGGTCGAAGATCCCGTGCGACTGGACCAGCCGTTTGCCCTGCGCCCGGAGTGCTGCGGCGTGGGCGGTGACCCCCGCGAACGGGACCAGCTTCGGCGAGACCGGTTCAGGCATAGGTGGCGGGCGACCTAGCGGGACAGGTAGCGGTAGGGCCCGGCGTTCCGCCCGAGTTTCATGCAGCGCAGGTTGTAGTGTTCCGGGGCTTCGATGTCCGGGAACGCTCCGCCATCCAACGCCTGCCGGAGCCGGGCCACTTCTTCCCGAATCGAACTCACCGGCTGGTAACCCAGTTCGTGCACGATCTTGGCCGAGGAGATGTGGTAGTCGCGTTTGTCCAGCGTGTCCGTGACCCGGATCTCCACGTTCAGGTCCCGTAACTCGGATTGAATGAGCCGGGCGATCTCGATGACCTTGAGGTTCTCGAATCCGAAGTTGAAGGTGCGCCCGTTGAGCCGGGCGGCCTCGAGGTCCAGCAGCCGGGCATAGAGCTCGATCACATCGGTCATGCCGACGTTCGGCCGGCGCTGTTCGCCGCCATGCACCGTGATCACCCGCTTGCGCAGCGCGTCGGCCGTCAGCTTGTTGACCGTGAGATCGAACCGCTGGCGGGGCGAATACCCGCAGATCGTCGCCGGCCGGATGTTGACCGTGCAAAAGTCCGGCGCCGCGGCGGCCACCACCAGCCACTCGGAGAGCATCTTGTACTTGGAGTAGAACGTGATCGGTTCCGGCTCGAGGGCCTCCGTCACATCCGGGACTTCCTTGATCCCAAACACGCTGCTTGAAGACGCGTTGATGAAGCGCCGCACCCCCGCCGCACGCGCCTCCGCCAGGAGCAGCCCGATGGCGTCGAAGTTTACCTGCCGCGTCAGGACCTCGTCCAGGTCGCCTGTCGGGTCGTTCGAGATCGCCGCCAGGTGGATGATGCTGTCCACGCCGGCGACGGCGCGGGCGACGGTGTCCGGATCCCGGAGATCGCCCTCGACCAGCTCAAAACGGCCCTGCCAATCCGCATAGGCCGGGTCGCGTTCGAGGGCTTCCAGACCCGCCCGACCGTACAGGAGGAGGTCCAGAACCCGGACCCGATGGCCGAGCCCGAGCAGGTGCGGCGTGAGACGGCTGCCGACGTAGCCGAAGCCGCCGGTGACCAGGATGTGATGGGGAGGCATGGGGCAGAAGTCAGAGGTCAGAGGTCAGAGGTCAGAGGTCAGAGGTCAGAGGTCAGAAGCTCGAAAGACGAAGGACGAAGTTCGAAGGTAAGCGTCACGGTTTGTGGACGTAATCGAGCGGTTGCTGGCGCAGCGTGTCCCAGTGGGCCTCGACCCAGGCAATGGTCTCATCCACGCCCGTCTCGAAAGAGATCTGGTCGTGCCAGCCGAGCGTGTCGCGGGCCTTGGTGCTGTCGAGGAGATAGGCGGCGTCCTTGCCGGGGCGATCGCCCACGACCTCGACGGTCGTGTCAAAGTCGGCGTTGAGTTTCCGGCACACGGTCTCCACCACCTGCCGGATGGAGTGAGTCACACGGGTGGACAGGTGATAGACTTGGCCCGGCACCCCGTCCTGCGCCACCCGCAGAGTGCCTTCGGCCACGTCACGAATGTGGATGAACGAGCGGACGGATCGGCCGCCTCCGTGCAGCGGCAGCCGGCGGCCCAGGCGATGGAACATGATGGTGCGCGGCACGATCCGGTAGAGCTGCTGGCCAGGTCCGAACACGTTCGCCGCCCGCGTGAGCACCACCGGGAACCCGTATTGCTTGAAGAAGGTCTGCAGATGGAGGTCACAGGCGGCACGGGAAGCCGCGTACGGCGTGGTGGGGTTGAAGGGTGCGTCCTCGGTGACCGAACCCTCGCAACTCCCGTAGATCTCGGGCGTGGACACGTGGACGTACTTGCGCAGAAACGGGAATCGCCGCAGCCGTTCGTGCAGTCGCACGTTGGCGACGACGTTGGTCTGGTACCAGTGCTCGGGATACAGCCAGCTCTCGGCCACCATGCTTTGGGCGGCGAAGTTGACGACGTAGTCCGGCCGGAACGTCTCGATGGCCGCGGCGATCCGGTCGGTGTCGTGGTTCAGGTCGAGCTGAGCGAACTGGAAGCGGTCGAGACTGCCCGAGGGGTTCCAGCGATAGGGCAGGAAGGCGGCTGCCGGTTCGGGGGATCGGCTTGCCCCAAATACACTTGCCCCCGCTGCGAGGGCGTGCGCAACGAAGCTGGCACCGGAGAAGGAGTTGCTGCCAATGACAAAAATGCGTTCGGCCATGATCCGGCCTCCGTTGGATCCGCAGGCGGTGCTGGGATCGGTCGGGTGCGGCCGTGCGTTAGTCAACCAAGAGACCGAAGACGGGCGCAAGGTCATCCTTTGGCCGGCTCAAGCGGCTGCAGGGCGCCTTGGTGGACTTGCCAGCGCTGGAGGCGGCGGCCGAGTTCGCGCGGCCAGTTCTCCTCGGTGCAGGTCATGAAGACCTGGCCGCTGGCCTGGTGGGAGCGTTCGAGCAAGGGCAGGAGCCCCGCGCGCCGGGACGCGTCCAGTTCGCCCATCACGTCGTCGATCAAGAGGATGGGCGGCGTGCCATGGAGGCCGGTGAGGTACTCGGCCTGCGCCATCTTGAGCGCCACGGCGAGCGATCGCTTCTGGCCTTCGCTGCCAAACTGGGCCGCCGGGCGTTCGTCGAGCAGCAGGCGGACTTCGTCCCGATGCGGTCCGACCAACGTGGCGCGATAGACCCGTTCCCGGGCGCGTTGGCGGGCGAGTTCCGCCGCGAAGTCCTCCCGGACGCTGGGTTCGTAGTCGAGTCGGACCTCCTCGGCGTCGTGGGCGATCTGCCGGTACGCCAGCCGCGTGAGGGCCGAGATGCGGGGCAGCAGTTCGCGTCGCAGCCGGACCAGCGGTTCGCCGGCGGCGATCAGTTCCCGGGTAAAGCTCTCGAGGGCCGCCGCGTCGGGTTCGCGCGCCTTGAGCAGGGCGTTGCGCGAGCGCAGGGCCTGCATGTACCGCTGGAGCAGGGGCAGGTAGGTCCGGTGCGTCTGGGTGAGCAGCAGGTCGAGAAACCGGCGCCGCCGCCCGGCCGGTCCTTTGACCAGTTGCAGATCCTCGGTGCAGAAGACGACGACGCGCAGCACGCCGAGGTAATCGGCCAGCTTGCGCACCGGTGTGCCATCCAGCGAGAGCCGCCGTTCGGTGGCCGACCACGCCATGCGGATCTCGTGGCCGCCGTCGCCCACGACCTCGGCCCCCACGAAGTAGCGCGGGCTGCCGTAGCGCAGCATCTGGGCGCTGCCCACGCCGCGGAACGAGCGCAGGGTGGCCAGGAGGTAGATGGCCTCGAGCAGGTTGGTCTTGCCCTGCGCGTTGTTCCCCAGCAGCAGGTGGAAGCCCGGCGCAAACGTCACGTCCAGCCGCGCGTAGTTGCGGAAGTCGCGAAGTCGAAGTCGAGCCAGATGCACAGCCGGTCCCGGGCTGACCCGGGGCGAACTCAGGGCGCGTCCGGGCGCAAGGTCAACCAGGCCACGACCGGGAAGTGATCGCTCGGATACTGGCCGTCGCGCTCGAACAGGACGATCTCACTCGCGGTTACGTCGGCCGATCCGCGCAGGAGGATCCAGTCGATCCGTCGGCCCTCGGGCTGCGCGACCTTGAAGCTGTTGAAGGTGTTCCACTGGGCGTTGCGCCGCTCGCGCGCCAGCGTCCAGGTGTCCTGCAGACCGCCGTCGCGCACGAGCAGATCGTACACCGGGTTCTGGCCTGCGACGGCGTTGAAGTCACCCACCAACAGCAGGGGCAGCTTGCGCGGCAGAGCGGTGATACGGTCGCGGATAAGGGCGGCGGCCTTCTCGCGCGCAGGTTGTAGGGCATGATCGAGGTGCGTGTTCCAGAAGTAGAACTCGATGCCGGAAGCGCGGTCGCGGAACCGCACCCACGTCACCATGCGCCGGTTGGTGTTGCCCCAGGTCGACGAGCCGATGACATCGGGGGTGTCCGACAGCCAGAAATGGTCATACTCGAGCGGCTCGAACCGGGCCCGGCGGTAGTAGATCGCCATGAACTCACCGCGGCTGCCGCCGTCGCGCCCCGTCCCGATCCAGTCGTAATCCGGGAGGTCGGTGGCGAGGTCTTTGGCCTGGCGGTAAAGGGTCTCCTGGGTGCCGATGAGATCCGGGGCGACCTGCTCGATGCAGAGCTTCATCAGCGGCCGACGCTGCGGCCAGGCGTTGGGCGGCGTGTCGCTCGCGTACCGGACGTTGTAGGTCATCACGGTCAGCGGCAGACCGAGGGTCGCTGTCGATTCGGCCGCGTGCGCTGAGGTGAGAGCCGGGGCAAGCAGGCCAAGAAGGAGAAGACGTCGCAGCGTGTGCATGCCGCGGAGAGTAGGACCGGGCGCGGGGGCAGGCAAGCCGGGGCCGAGGCAGGAGAAACCCTGCTGCCCTCGGCTCGAAACTGGACAGCGAATCAGGGTGCGGGCCGGATGCGCAGTTGGTAGGTGCCCGTGCCTGCCTCGACTCCGCCGCCGACCGTCAGCGTGTACCGGCCAGCCCGGGCCAGGGTGATGGCGCCGGGATCCGTACAGCCCAGGCACGCGTCGAAAAGCACGGCACCCGCCTCGTCTTCCAGTCGCCACCGCACGCTGGTCAGGGCTGGCGCAGCGCTGAGGCTTTCAAACAGCACCGCTCCGCCCGGTGTGAGGCAAAGCCATCGGAAGGCCGAGGTACAGTCGCCCAGGGGTTCTTCGAAGAACACCGCTTGTCCGGCCACGCTGGAGACCGCGTACTCTTCCGATGCACCTGGTGTCTCCAGGCGCCCGGCGCCGGCCGCCGGTTCGCCGTCGGCGACCGCGGAGCCGATCGCGATCGGGTAGCGGGTGGGAGCGGGCACATCGTGAAGTCCCACGGACCAGGTGCCAGGACATCTTGGGCGCCGGGACGTTCGATCTGACCCGAGGCCAGCGCCGAGCCTCCGGTCGTGAGGTCGGCCGCGAAGACTTCGAACTCCCAGAACAGGTCGGTGGGCAACGCGTTGCCGGCGGGATCGCGGATGGCGCGCGTCAGGACGGCCCGATAACGGCCGGCCCCGAAGGGGGTGGGGAAGGTCCGCCAGGCGGCCCCTGCTTCAGCGCGGTAACCGGCGGTTCCACCGGCCACGTGCTCATCATCGGCCGTGCCCAAGGCACCGTCGGGCCCGGCGGCATACAGCCGGAACGAATCGGTGGTCACCGAGCTTGGGTCTGCGGTGACGGTCATCAGTCCGACGCTTTCCCAGACCCCCTTCTTGTGGTCGAACGAGATGAGGCTGCGTTTGGCTCCCGGCGACAGGGGCGCACCGGCGACGACCCCAGGATCGTTCGGCAGGCATACGGTCGCGGGTTGGTCGAAGTTGCCCGCGCCATCGGTCTGGACGGTGAAGACCATGGCCAATTCCAGGCCCTCGGGCAGCGGACCGGGCAACCGCGCCGGGGGTACTGGCGCCATGCCGATGCGGCCGCCGCGACTTCCGTCGTCGCTGAAGAGCGCGTTGGGGGGCACGGTGATGCGGGCGGCGGCCAGGGCCGGGTTGGTGGCCGTGACGGAAGCGGGGAAGCCCATCGCGGTCGGTGCGGTGGCGTTGGCCGGCTGGAGGGTGTCGGGTTGGACGACGGGAAGTGAGAGGGGGTCCGGCATTCCCGCCAGGAGGGTGGCGCCGAGGACGCCGAGCCCGAGCAGGGATCGTCGCGACCGGAGGAGGGGGGCGTTGCGGGTCATGATTCGGGTTCCGGGTTACTGCGACAGGCGGAAGACCTTCACGCTGTCTGCCGGATCGAGGGTGACGGTGCGTTGCGTGGGCCCCTCGACGACCGGTGCGTTCACCGGTTGCCAGGTGTCTCCGGCGGCGTGCGACCTGGACTGCAGCGAGTAGTCCGAGGTGCTGTTCGGCCACGCCACGATCACCTTGCCGGCCTCGCGTCGGATGCTCAGGCGCGGACCATCCTCCGGGTCCGCGACGGGATCGGACTGTGCGATCTGCCCTTCCCACCCCACGGCGACGAAAGTCCCGGCTCCGTAGGTGACCCCGGTGAGGTGCCAGGGGAGACCGGTTTCCGCGCGGGTCCACTCCGTGCCGTTGGTCGAGTACAGCATCCGGCCGTACTGACTGGCGGCCACGAGGTAGGTGCCGTTGCTGGCGAAGTCCCAGATGAAGCCCGTGGTCTGGCTGTTCCGGGGCGTCCAGGTGACGCCGTCGGGCGAACTCGCCAGGAGACCCGTTTGTCCAGCCACCACCAGCAGCGAACCCAGACTGCCGGCGGCGAACAGGTGATTGCCCAGGGCGGATTCGCGCGGTGTCCAGTCCTGGGCATTGGGCGAGGTCCAGAGCATCCCGTGGGAGGCGCCGGTTGGCTTGTAACCCGCCACCACCCAGGTGCCGTTGCCATAGGCGACCGCGGCCGGGTCCTGGCTCGTCGGGATCTTCCCCGGCGTCCAGTCCACGCCGTCAGTGGAGATGCCGAAGGCGCCCTTGCCTGCGAGTGTGAAGAAGACCTCGCCGTTGAAGGTGACATCGAGGTAACCGCCACCGATGGTCGTGGTGCGCGGCGTCCAGTGAAGGCCGTCGGGTGAGGTGAACATCGGTTTGCTGCCGAGCCCACCGACGGCCACAAACACGCCGTTGCCGAAGGCGATGGCGTCCAGTCGCGCGGGGGTTCCGGAATCCACCGGTGACCAGGCGGCGCCGTCCGGAGGACCAGGATCGTACCCTCCTCGCCCACGGCGACGAACTTGCCGTGGCCAAACGCCACGTCGTTCAACCGCTTCGAGGGTTCCGCTGTCGCGAACATGCCAGGTGTCGAGGCTCCCTCGTCGTGAGATCGGTGCTGCGGTCCACCCGGTACTGCTGGAAGGGCTCGCCGCGGCCGTCGAGCTGCATCGCGCCGTCGGCCAACCGGCGAAGGCCCCGCCCGCGCGACGAGGCGGGTTCCTCCACGACTTCAAGGAGCACGTCGTTGGCCCCGCTGCCGCCGCGATATGTGATGCGAAGCGGCACGCCGTTCGCCTGGAAGGTCGCTCCCTCCGGCAGCCCGGCGAAGGTGCCGACAACGGGGTCGGTGCCGTCGTTGAGGAACAGGAGGAACTGGGTGCCGACGGGGGGGACAAAGTTCAGTTGGACGTCGAGCCTGGCGGCGCCCAGGTGGATCCCACCGAGGGTGAACACCTGGTCGTACCGGCTCCCGCCGGTGAGGCCGTTGAGCTCAAACTGAACCTCGAGGTTTGGCGTAAACTGGAGATCGGAGGTGATCAACACGCCGGGGCTCGTCCCCGGAGCCACGCGCCCGCTCTGACCCTCGATGCGCCCGGTGTGCCCGTTGCCGCCCAGGATGCCGCCCGCGACGATGTAGCGGCTGTTGTTGACGGGCGAATCCACCAGCACACGTCCGCCGGTGATCCGTGTGCGGTCGTGCTGGAGGCTGCCACCCAGAACGAGCGTGCCCGTGCCGCTCTTCCGCAGTTCGCCACCACCCGCGGTCTGGCCATTGAACACCCCCTGCCCCGCGGGCACGTTGAGCGACAGCCGCCCTTCCAGCACCAGGCGCCCGTCGCCGCTCAAGGGGCCGATGACTTCGCTGCGGCCGGACGGAATGGTTAGCAGGCCCGAGCTGTTCAGGTGCACGGCTGCGTTGCCGGGCAGTTGCCCCGCGGTCTCGAGCCACAATGCGTCGGCCGCCAGGCCGCCGAGGCCATCGCCGATGACGACCGGGCCCGACGCGGCCACCACGCCAGCGGGCTTGGCGAGCACGAGGCTGCCCTCGCGGATTTCCGCACCCCCGGTGAACGTGTTGGGCTCGGCGCCGGCCAGACGGAGGGCACCCGGGCCGGTCTTAATGAGTTCGCCCGCCCCGGACACGCGGCGTGTGAGGGTGCTGGTGTTGGCGGGCAGGTTGCCCACACGGATGACCGCATCCGACTGCAGCGCCACCCGACCGGCATACTGCGGAACGGACTGAGCGACGAGGGCGCCGGTGCCCTGCACGCCGGATCCGCTCAGCACCAGGTCTTCGTCGCCGATGCTTACGCCCACCAGTGACAGCGTGGCGCCGCTGTGGACGACTGTGCCGCTCGGCAGGAGCGAGGCGCCGTTCGCCTCACCCAGCCCGGTGTTGGTCGTCACCGAAACCCAGCCCTCGGCGATGGTGGTGGTGCCGCCGTAGGTGTTGTTCCCGCCCAATTCAAGCCGGCCCGGACCTTCCTTGCGCAAGCCGGGGAAGAGGCCGCCGCTGCTGAGTTGCGCGGTGACCCGCAGATCTGTGCCGCCCGCCGTGCCCAGGGCAGTGATGAACTTCCGGGTCTGGCCGCCGAGAGACAGCTTCCCCTGGATCATCGCCGTGCGACTGGATGCGGTGGTGACCACATCGCCCAGCAGCGTCAGCGTGCCGGTGCCGGTCGAGACGCGGCCGCCATTCAATTCCAGACCGGTGATCGCCTGGTTTCGGTGGTTCAGGTCCAGCCAGCCCGAGGCGCCGACCACCACCTTCCGGGCGGTGTTCAACTGGTCGGAGGCCAGCAGGCGGACCACATCCTCGTTCGCGGCCGTTCCGAGTCCGATGTGAAGATCGCCCGGCACCGCCAGGGTGCCCGCCGGCTTGTTCAGCCGGAGTTGGCCGGCCTCGACGCGGGTGAGACCCAGATAAGCGTTTGCCGCGGTGCCTGCCAGTTCGAGGAAGCCGGCACCGGTCTTCACCAGGGCGCCGGGACCGCTGATGCGGCCCTGCACCACCACCGTGTGCTGGACGCCGATGTCAAACCCGGCCGCGTCGAGCAGATAGAGGCTGAAACTCGGCGTGAACGTGGTGGTGGCGGCCACCTGACTGCTGACGGTGGCGATCTTCGCGCCGGTGCCGCGCAACCGCAGCACGCTGCCGCTCGCGCTGAACTGGTAGCCGCCCCGCTGGATGCTCAGCCGGTCCACCGTCAGGCCAGGGATGTTGTTCCGCGTTGCCGAGCGGGTCTCGGGGTCCGAGGGGAAGATCAGGATGACCGGGGCCGCTTCGTTGGCGGAGGGCGCGCCGCCCGAGGACCAGTTGCCGGGCAGGTTCCATTGATCGTTGATGGCCCCGCTCCACACGTGGGTGCCGGCGTGGGTGCCGGCAACAGTGACGAGGGCGAGAGCGGCCAGCATGGGGGCTGGTCGGAAGCGGTGTCGCGTCATTCGCGCTGCTTTCGTGTTCATAGACGCGTGCTTCTTAACCCCGACCGGTTCGCGCCGGTACTGTGCGAGGCGGGCACAGCGGTGTGCGAGTGGGGCACAGGGGCGTGCATGAACCTTTTCGCCTTCCGGCGTGCTTAAGTGATGGACCCGCCCGCGGGCCGCGCCACCATGGACGCCACGATCGCCGTGGAATCACCGGAGCCCCAGAGGCACGACGCCTGCTCGCCCAGCGACGTCGAACTCATCGCCGCCCTCAACGACGGCGAGGCGGAAGCCTTTGACACCCTCTACCACCGTCACCGCACCTGGGTCGCCGACTTGGCCCTTCGTTTTACGGGCGATCACGGCCTTGCCCTTGACGTGCTGCAGGAGACGTTCCTCTATTTGCTGGGCAAGTTCCCGGGCTTCCGGCTCACGGCCAACCTCCGGACATTCCTCTACCCGGCCATTCGCCACATCGCTTTGACTGCCCGCCGCAAGGCTGCCCGCCTTCAAGATGATCCCGAGGCGTGGAACATCCTCGAGCAAAGCGCCGCCCCTGGCCCGGTCGCATTTGCCGACGAACCCCTCGCGGCCGCACTCGCCAGCCTGTCGGTGGATCACCGCGAAGTCTTGCTGCTCCGTTTTGTGGACGGCTTCAGCCTCGCCGAGATTGCCCAGGCCACGACCGTCCCTCTGGGCACCGTCAAGTCCCGCCTCCACCACGCCCTGGCCGCGCTGCGTGCCGACCCGCGCACACGGACCTTCTTCACCGGTTGAACCTTCTCGCCTGTCCGCGTGCTTAACCTTCGTCAGACGCGATGAACCACCACAGCCATAACGCCGACGACCCGGACAACGGGTCCGCGCCCGTCGCCCTCCAGGCCGCGCTGGCGGGGCTGTACCGGAACCGTATCGCCATCCCCAGGGAGGTGGACGAGGCCGTGCTGAATGCGGCTCGCGGGCAACTGCGAACGGAGCCTGGGACCTGGCGCCAAGCCGTGCGCGTCTTGGCCGAAGCGGGACGGCAGGTGCGCGCATGGTTGCAGCGTCCACTGCTTCGCTGGGGGACCGCCACCGTGTTCGCGGTGCTGGCGATCGCACTGGTAACGCTTCTGCTGCCACCCCGCACCCCCGAATTGGCGGCGGACTTCAACCGCGACGGGGTCGTCGACATCCTCGATGCCCTGGCGCTGGCCCGTGCCGTCGAAGCGGGCACATTGCGGACCGCGCAGTTCGACCTGAACGGCGACGGCGTCGTCGACCGGAGCGATGTGGACCGGGTGGCGGCGCTGGCCGTTTCGCTCGACGGGAGGAGTCCGCTATGAATCGCCTGGCTCGAGCTCTGCTCAGCGCCGCCTGCATCCTCGCGCTCTCGAAGGCGGAGCAGGTCCCGACGGCCGGGAAGGCGGACCGCTTCCGTGTTGTCGATGTGTTCATCGATACGCAGGCGCAACCCCTCGCCGCCTACCAGGTCGAGCTCACCGCCCCCGCCGGCACCGTCCGTATCGTGGGCATCGAAGGCGGCGACCCTGAGGTGTTCCGTGACCCGCCCCACTACGATCCGCTGGCCATGCAGTCGGAACGCGTCATCCTCGCCGCGTTTAGCACGGCACCCGAAGCCAGGTTGCCCGCCGGTCGCAGCCGCGTGGCGAGTGTTCACTTCCAGGTCGTCGGGGACGCCGAGCCCTCCTTTGCCGTCCGGCTGCACGTGGCGGCGTCGGCCGCCGGCACACGGATTCCGGCCCAAGCGACGATCACCCCAGCGACTGAGAGGACTGCGAAATGAGCCAAAGCGAAGTTGGAATACCGGGCACGGCGATGCGACGGCGATCCGGCACTGCACCCGTCCTTGGGTGGGCCGGGCTGGCGGCGTTGGTGCTGGCGTTGACCGGCTGCTATTCGAGTGTGGCACCCCGGAGCCTGACCGCGATTCCCGGCCGCGCGGGGGCAGGACCCACCCTTCCTGGATCCCTCCCGGCGCCAGACGAGGAGCTGTGGGTCATTGACCGCGCGGACTCGCCTGCGCCCGAGGGCGAACCCGCCGCCCCGGGCAGCGGGACCCTGCTGGCGCGGCCGCCGGGCGAGAAGGAAGTGCCGCTGCCGCTCCGCCACACGGACGTGCAGGCGTCCATCAGCGCCCACCTCGCCACCGTCCGGGTGACCCAGCAGTTCACGAATCCGTATGACGGCAAGATCGAAGCCGTTTACGTCTTCCCCCTGCCGCACAACGCGGCCGTCCACGAATTCCTCATGGTCATCGGCGAACGGCGGATCCGCGGCATCATTCGCGAGCGCGCCGAGGCGGAGCGGCTCTATCACGACGCCCGCAGCCAGGGGTATGTGGCGTCGCTCCTCACCCAGGAACGGCCCAACGTCTTCACCCAGGCGGTGGCCAACCTCGAGCCCGGTCGCGGCGTGGACATCCAGCTCACCTACTTCCACACGCTGGCCTACGACGATGGCTGGTACGAGTTTGTGTTCCCCATGGTCGTCGGCCCTCGCTTCAACCCGCCGGGCTCGAGCTCGGGCATCGGTGCGGTGCCGCGCGGTGCCTCTGGCAGCTCCGGTCAACCGACCGACGTGTCCTATCTGGGACCGGGCGAACGCAGCGGCCATGACATCGCCCTCCGTGTGGAGCTGACCGGCGTTCCTATTGAAGAAGTCGCCTGCCGCACGCACGCCATTGCCCGGGAGGCGTCTGCCACCGACCGGCTCACCGTGACCCTCGACCCCGCAGACGGCGTCCCGAACCGCGATTTTGTCCTTCGTTACCGCGTGGCGGGCGAGCGTCCCAAGGCGCAAGCGCTGACCCACCGGGACGAGCGCGGCGGCTTCTTCACGCTCATGCTCTTTCCGCCCCAACTCGCGGGAGGGTTGCCACGCCAGCCGCTTGAGCTGGTGTTCGTGCTCGATTGCTCCGGCAGCATGTCGGGCCGTCCTCTCGACCAGGCAAAGGCGGCGGTCCGGGAAGGCCTCCGGTCGCTGGGTCCTGCCGACACGTTCCAGCTCATCCGGTTCTCGAACACCGCCTCGCAGTTGGGACCTCGGCCGCTGCCCGCCACCCCGGAACACATCGGCCGCGGGCTGGAGCACCTCGCCGGCCTGCGCAGCGAAGGCGGGACCTTCATGCTGCACGGCATCCGGGCCGCCCTCGATTTCCCCGCCGACCCCGAACGCTTGCGTTTCGTCGTGTTCCTCACCGACGGCTACATCGGCAATGAAGTCGAGATCCTGGCGGAGGTGCGCCAGCGCCTCGGGGCTGCGCGTATCTTCAGCTTCGGCGTCGGGTCGGCGGTCAACCGGTACCTGCTCGAGCACCTGGCGCGTCTCGGCCGCGGCGCCGTGGCCTACCTCGGTTTGAACGATGACGGCGCCGACGTGATGAGTCGCTTCTTTGCTCGGGCCAGCCAGCCCGTCATGACCGACCTGACAATCGATTGGGGAAAGCTGGGCGTCACCGACGTGTTCCCGGAGCGCACGCCGGACTTGTTCGTGGGGCGGCCGGTCCTATTGACCGGGCGATTCACCGGGAAGTTGCCCGCCACCGTGAAGGTGAGCGGCCGGTGCGGCGGCGAGCTCATGGGCTTCATGGTTCCGTTTCCAGCGGAGACTTCCGCCCCGCGTTACCCGGCGCTTCCCTGGGCCTGGGCGCGTCTCAAGATCGCCGAGTTGGCCGATGCTTCCGCTCTGGACCCGCGCGATGATCACGCAGGCGAAATCCGCCAACTCGCGCTGGATTACGGTCTGCTCTCGGCCTTCACTGCCTTCGTCGCCGTCGATGCCTCCCGTCGCACCGAAGGCGAACACGGAGTGACCGTGCCGGTGGCGGTGCCGGTTCCGGACGGCGTGCGGTATGACACCACTGTGGTGGACGAGGATCAGCCTGCCCGCACGGCCGATCGATGACAGGGTGTCTCGCCAGTTCCTCTGCAACACCCTTGTAGGCCGGCTGCCCTCAGCCGGCGCTCTCAATTCACGACGTCGCGTGGATCCGCCGGCGTCACCGCTTCTTGATGTCCAGGTTCAGATCCAACTGGCCGGGCGCGAGCTTCGAGGCGATTCCGCCGGCGGGAACGTCCAGGCCGCTCACCCACACGAGCGCATTGAGGATCACCTTGCGGAACTGGTCATCGCCCCAGTTGTCGTGGAAATGCCCGCCGGTGAAGCCGAAGGCGCGTCCGCCCCCGGGGCCGTCGGCCACCCACATCATGATTTCGTCGCGTCCCTTCGCCGCCTGGATGTGCGGGTAAGGGCCGGCCGGCCACACGTAAGGGCCGTCGCGCACGGCGTCGGAGGGCTTCGCGACCAGGATCGGGGTGATGCCGCGCATGCCCTCGCGCCAACGCAGGTTGAAGTACCACTCGTCCTTGATGGCAAACGGCTGCAGGCCGCGGGTGACGGGGTGGTCCGGGAAGGCCTGGTAGTCGGCGGTCCAGATCGGGTTGCACGAGTACTCATGCTCGTAATGTCCGCCCACCCACGCGAGGAACTCTTGCCCGCCCTTGTCCTTGGGAACCTCGCAGGCGTAATGCATGACGCCGAACCCAACCCCCTTCCGGATCAACCCGTCTAGTAGTCGCAACCGATCCCCCTGGATCGCCGGATGACCGCCGCCGCCATCGGAGTAGATCACCACCGCGGCAGCCCCGTCGAAGGCGCGATCGCTGGCGGGCCAACCATTGGTGTGCACGTGGACCTGCAGCCCCGGATAGTCGGCCAGGCAACGCTCGAGCAGGAGGCACCCCGCCCGGAACTCATGCATCCGGGGCGGATGACTCACCGGGCCGGCGATCAATACCAGGTGCTTGTCAGCCGCCAGCGACAAGGAGGCCAGGATGGTGCACGCAAGGGTGACGGTGGCCGTCGAGAGGGAGAATCTCATGCGAAGGGTAGGGTAGCGGGGTGGGGGCCGCCCTTTACTTGCGGGCGGCCTTTCGAGGCGTGTCCAGCACCGCGGCGGCGGCCTCCGTCGGGTCGATGACCCAGACCCCGTCGCTCGGCCGGAAGGGCACCAGCAGGCGGCGGTTCGGCGAGAACAGCAGATGATCGCTGCTGGCCACCGGTACCGTCGCCCCGCTGGTCAAATGGAGGCGGAACGGCCGGAACGGCGTCCGCTCGCGCAGATCTTTGAGCTGAGGGATGCTCACCGGCCTTTCGGATCGAGGTTCGCCTTGAGATCGTCCGGCGTGACCGCGGACTGCACGCCGCCATCCGGGACTTCCGCGTGGGCCATCCACACGATCGCGTTGAGCACGACTTTCCGGAAGTCGTCGCCGGCCCAGTTCTTGTGGAAATGGCCGCCGGTGAACCCGAAGCCGCGGCCGCCGTCGGGCCGCTCGAACACCCACATGACGTGCTGCGGTTCCTTCCGTTCCTTGACCGCCGCGCGGACGTCCGGGTTGCCGCTGTGCGGGCCGTCGGGCCGGCTCAGCGTGCTCTCGGGCGGCAAGGCGCTCAGGATGGGCGTGACTCCGCGCATGCCTTCCTGGAACCGCATGTGGTAGTACCACTCATCCTGCGCCCCGAACGGCTTGACGCCGCGGGTGACCGGGTGCTGCGGAAGCTGCTTGAAGTCGGCGTACCAATGCGGGTTCACGGACCAGTGGGTTTCGAAATACCCGCCGATCCAGCCGAGGAACTCGGTGCCGCCTTTGTCCTTGGGCACTTCCACCGCGTAGTGCAGGCAACCGACCCCCGCGCCGTTCTTCACCTTCTCGCCGATGATCTTGAGGTGATCGCTCTGGACGAACGGATGTCCGCCACCGCCGTCGCAGTAGATCAGGATGGCGTCGGCGTTGTCGTAGGCGGTCGGGTCCTTGGGCCAGCCGTTGAGGTAATATGTGGTGAGAATGCCGGGATGTCCCTGGAGGCATTGGTTGAGGAGCTGGATGCCGGCGTTGTGCTCGTGTTCACCGGGGCCGTGGCTGGGGGTGCCGGCCGTGAGCACGATCTTCTTCTTGTCGGTCAGCTTGAGCCGCTTGAGGCGGATGTCCTTGAACTGAACCGTCATGGGCGGCCCGACGTGGATCTGCAGCGCCAGCACGCCCGAGCGGCTCGCCTTCGCGGCGTGCTCGTCGGTCACGTCCACGGTCTGCTGGCCGTTGATGAAGTGCTGCAGGTGGTTGCCGCGCGCGATGATGACGTAGTCGTTCCAGTCTTCGTGTTTGATTTTCGCCTGGATGGCCGCGGACTCGCCGACCGAACCGGTCACCTCGATCTTGGGCTTGTTGGCGTCGGCGGGATCGGCCGTGATCCGCACCTTCTGTCCGCGCTGGGCGAGGATGCCGCGCCCGCCTTCCTCGTACAGGATGCCGCTGTAGGTTTTGCCCGCCTCGAAGTCCGCCTGGTAGCCGCCGACTATCGGGCCGAACTTGCCCTGGTCGCGCACGGCGCTGCGGTACTGGATGCCGGAGTTGCCGCCCACCATCCGGTAGCTCATCCGCAACTCAAAGTCGTCGAGCACACCGTTGGTCCAGACCAGGAACGTGTTGTGCGTGAGCTTCGGGTCGTCCTTGGTGACGCCCGTGATCACGCCGTCTTGAACCGACCAGAGCGTTGGGTTGCCGCTCCAGCCGGCCAGGTCTTTCCCGTTGAACAGCGGTTTAAACCCTTCCTCGGCCTCCGCCGGGAAGGCGGCCGGCGCGGTCAGGGCGGCGGCCAAAGCGAGCACGGTTAAGCAGGAGGTTTTCATGGTGTTCCGATGACGGCGGTGACGGATGAACATGCGCACGATCCTATGGACGCGCGGTCCCGAATGCAAATTCGCATTGCGACCCGACCTTCCCGGGCTAGCCTCGAACGCACGTGCCATGAGTTCTTCCGCTTCCGTCAGCCGTCCCGGTGCCCGCTCCCTGGAGGGTCGGGTGGCCCTGGTCACCGGCAGTTCGACCGGCCTGGGCAAGGCCATCGCCTTTGCCCTCGGCCAAGCCGGCGCCCGCGTCGCCTTCAACTACTGCCATAACCGCGAGCGGGCCGAGCGGACGTTTGAGGCGTTCCGCGGCCAGGGTCACGACGGCATTCTGGTGCAGGCCGACGTGACAGACGTCGCCGAAATCACGCGCCTGCTGACGGCCATCCGCGAACGATTGGGAGCGGTGGATATTCTGGTGCCCAACGCGACGTGCGATCAGCCGCACAAACCGCTCGAGGACTACGACTGGGCGTTCTGCCAGACCATGCTGGATTACTTCGTGAAGAGCCCCTTCCTCCTCGCCCAGGGCTGCGTGCCCGCCATGAAACAACGGCGCTGGGGCCGCCTCATCAACATCGGCTCCGAGGTCTTCCATCTGGGCGTCCCGCACTTCAGCCCCTACGTCGCGGCCAAAGGCGGGCAGATCGGGCTGACCCGCAGCCTGGCGACGGAACTCGCGCCGTTCGGCATCACCGCCAACACCGTTTCGCCGGGCTGGATCCCCGTCGAGCGCCACGCCCACGATCCGCAGGAGGAGAAGGACGCCTACCGGGCCCGCATCCCCGCCGGGCGCTGGGGGTTGCCCGATGACGTGGGAGCGGTCGTGACGTTTCTGGCGAGTGACGCCGCGGCTTTTGTCACGGGCCAGAACCTCGGTGTGGATGGCGGCATGACGGTGGCTAGCCTGAAATCCCCTACCCACGTAGGCGACGACGTGAGGAGGCGTTGGGGCTGCTCTGGCCCACAACGCCTCCTCACGTCATCGCTCACCGCGGGCATGGAACAGCCAGGCGAGGACTTCGCCCGAATGGCCTTCGATTCAGTGGCCAGCCGCCGAGGTGCGCCCGGCTTGACGCGCCGACCAGGCTGCCAGCGCCGCGCCTACGCGTTCGCGCCACAGTTCGTACCCGGCCGCGTTGAGGTGCAACCGGTCCTCCTGGAACAGCTCGGGTCGGGGTTGCCCGTCCGCGCCCAGCATGGGGGTGAACACATCCACGAAGGCCACGCTGGTTTGCTGCTCGGCCAAACGTTGCAGGCGGTCGTTCAAGTCGCGCTGCGCCTCGAGATGCTTTGCCCGGCTGGGACTGGGCTTGACCGCAATGAAGATCATCTCCGTACCGGGCAACTCGCGCCGCATGCGGTCGACGAAGCGCGTGCAGTCCGCGTACACCTGTTCAACGGACTTTCCCTCGGCCAGGTCATTGTCGCCCTCGTACACCACCACCACCGCCGGTTCGTAGCGCGTTACCACGCGGTCGAAGTAGTGGAGCAGATCGCTCATCTGGGAGCCGCCAAACCCGCGATTCAAGACCGGGCACTCCGGGAACACGCCCGGCAGGTCCGGCCACAGCCGCAGACTCGAAGAACCCGCGAACAGCACCGGCCGGGCCGGCGGAGGCTTCGTGGCGTCCATCCGCTCAAACGCAGCGATCTCCGTCGCGAAGCGCGCTGGGTCTTGGGCCAACCCTGTGACCGGCACGCCCGCAGTGACCAACCCGAGTGTCAGGCAGACGGACGACAGGGCGGAAGCAGGCTTCAAGCTCATCTCCGGGGAGCCTCAGGTCCGCAGGCGGGTTTGCCAAGCCCGCTGGTGTCCGCTTGTGTCGTTGCCTCCGGCACGCAAATGGCTACCCTCCCCGCCAACCGATCATGGCCCACGACACCCTGGTCATCGTTCCGACGTATAACGAGCGCGACAACCTGCGCGCGCTGGTGCAGCGCGTCGTCGGGCTTCCCACGCCGGTCGACTTGCTCATAGTGGACGACAACTCACCGGACGGCACGGGCGTTCTGGCCGACGAACTCGCGGCGCAGATACCCGCCGTGCATGTGCTGCACCGGCCGGAAAAGGCCGGCTTGGGGCGGGCTTACTGCGCCGGCTTCGCCTGGGCACTCGCCCGGACCTACGAGTTTATCTTCGAGATGGACGGCGACTTTTCGCACGATCCGAACGACATCCCGCGGTTCCTCGCTGCGGCGCAGAATGCCGATCTTGTGCTGGGGTCGCGCTATGCCCAGGGCATTCGGGTCATCAACTGGCCGTTGCCGCGGCTCCTGCTCAGCCTCGGCGCCGCCCAATACGTCCGGCTCGTCACCGGCATGCCCTTTTCGGACCCGACGGGCGGGTTCAAGTGTTTCCGGCGTCGCGCCCTCGAGGCCGTGGATCTTGATCGGATCCACTCGAACGGCTACAGCTTCCAGATCGAGATGACGCACAAGCTCTGGCGGCAGGGTCTGCGCGTGGCGGAGGTGCCGATCATCTTCACCGACCGCTTCCAGGGCACCTCGAAGATGTCGCGCAAGATCGTGTTCGAGGCCCTGGGCATGGTGTGGCGGCTCTGGTTCCAGAACGGTCTGCGCCGCCGACCACGCCCAGGGGTCAGTCCATAGTATCGTGCTTTTTTCTGGCTCTGCACCCGGCTGCGGCTCGGTGTACCTCCGACAGTTATCAATACTATTGACTGACCCCTGAGCTGAACCTGCGGGGCCATTGCCCGAACGTTCATCCCACCGATTCAGAGCCCCCGCTGATGGAACCTGCGCTGCGCCGGTCCCCGGTTCACTTCGCCCTCCTGCCCCATCTGCGGTCGCTCTGAATCTGCGGGGCCATTGCCCGAACGTCTATCCCACCGATTCCATGGTCAGTCGTCCCGGCCGGGTAGTCCACTGCGACCCCTCAGCCCCGGCCGGTCTTCCACTTGATGTTGCAGCCGATGCTCGGTTTCTGGTCACCGGCCACCGGTCGTCCAGCCAGCACCGCTTCCACCGCCGCCCGCAGGTCTTTCCCCGTCACGGGCACGTTGTTGCCGGGCCGGCTTTCGTCGAACTGCCCGCGGTACACCAGGCGGCGCTGGGCGTCGAAGAGGTAGAAGTCCGGAGTGCACGCGGCGCGATAGGCCCTGGCCACCGCTTGCGAGGCGTCGTGCAGGTACGGGAAGACGTAGCCGGCCTGCCGCACTTCCTCGGCCATCTTCGCGGGACTGTCCTCCGGATACTGCTCCGGGTCATTTGCGCTGATGGCCACGACCGCCACGCCCCGGCCCTGGAGGTCCCGGCCGAACTGGGCCAGGCCGGCCCGGACGTGTTTCACGTAGGGGCAATGGTTGCAGATAAACATGACCACCAGCGCCGGCGCGGAAGCGAAGTCCGCCAACCGCACGGTCCGGCCGGTGGTGTCGGGCAGGGCAAAATCGGGGGCCGGCGTGCCCAGCGCCAGCATGTTCGAGGGAGTGAGCGCCATGACGGGACAGTGCGCCCGCCCGGGCCCGATGTCGAGCGCGGGGAGGCAGCGTAGGCCAAACCGCCCGGCCGTTCTCCGGCTGCTTTCCGGCTGGCCAAGCGGTTTCGGGTCCATAAACTCCCCGGCTCGATAGCATGAGCCAGACCGAATCCAGCCCGTACAATGCCGCCGTCATTGGCCGCGAGGAGATCCATCCGCAACTGCTGATCTTGAGGGTCCGTCCCGACGGGGTGCTGTTTGATTTCAAGCCCGGCCAGTTTGCCGTTCTCGGCCTGCTGGGGCACGAACCGCGGGTGCCGGAAGCTGCGGCGGAGGAGGAGGTGGCCGAGCCGGACAAGCTGATCCGGCGGGCTTACAGCATTGCGTCGTCGAGCGTGGAGCGTCGCTACCTGGAGTTCTACCTGACGCTCATCACGAGCGGGCAACTGACGCCGCGGCTGTTTGCGCTCGGGCATGGCGGGCGGTTGTTTCTGGGGCCGAAGGCCAGCGGGGTGTTCACGCTGGACCGGGTGGCGCCCGGGAAGGCGGCGGTCCTGATCGCCACGGGCACGGGCCTGGCGCCCTACGTGTCGATGCTGCGCACTTTGCTGATCACGGAGACCGAGCGTCGTTTCGTGGTGTTGCACGGCGCGCGGTACAGTTGGGACCTGGGCTACCGGGGTGAGCTCGAGAGCCTGGCGCGGCTTCGCCCCAACTTCACGTACCTGCCGAGCATCACACGGCCCGAAGCGGACCCGACGTTTCTCGGTCACACGGGTCGGATCCAGGCGTTGCTCGAGGCGGGGGTCATCGAGAAGGAGACCGGGGTCCCGCTGGATCCGGTGCGGGCCGACGTTTTCCTGTGCGGCAACCCGGACATGGTGAAGTCGGCGAAGGCCTGGCTGGAGGCGCGGGGGTTCCGGGCCGACCACGGCCGGGAGATCGGCACGCTCCACGTGGAGGAGTACTGGTGACCGGGGCTCAGCCCGCACGTCGCCGGTAGAAGACGGCCACGTTGCCCACGCGCTGGACCAACTGGCTGGCCGTGCGCTCGGCGATGGCCGGGGCCAGGACCTTCTTTTCCTCCTTAAAGGCCTCGAATTTCACTTTGACGAGTTCGTGATCGTCCAGGGCCTGCCCGAGGGCGGCGAGGAACGCGTCGGTGACCCCGGCCTTGCCTATCTTGAGGCAGGGCTCGAGGCGCTGGGCGGCGGCCTTGAGGTCGCGCAGCCGGGGAGCGGAAGGGAGGGAAGGCGACACGGTGCCTGGGAGGACGGGGTTCGAGGAGGGCCCGACCAAGGGGTCACTCGGCGGTGGCCGGGGAGGGGTGCGTCGCCGTGGCGGAGGTCACGCCGCATTCCTTGTTGAAGGCATCGGCGAAGGCCTGTCGCAGCCGCTGGACCAGCGAACTCCCGAGGAAGGCGTGGCCATCGAGCGACTCGACGTCGATGATCCCCTGGACGCTGTTGGTCAGGAACAGGGCGTCGGAACCGCGGAGCATCTCGACTTTGGTCAGCCGTTTCTTGACCGGGATCCCCTGGGTGGCGCAGATCTCGAGGACGACCGCGCGGGTGACGCCGGGCAGGACGCCCACGGCGGTCGGGGACGTGTAGACGACGGGGCCGCGTGTCCAGAAGAGGTTGGCGCTGGCGCCCTCCGCCACCTCGCCCTGGGTGTTCACGAGCAGGGCTTCATCGGCGTCGGCCGCCTCGGCTTCCCGGCGGGCCATCACTTGCAGGAGCTTGCTGCCGCTCTTGTGCGAGGCGAGCCCGTCGGCTGGGGGGAGGCGGAAGGACGAGGTGACCAGGCGCCATCGTGTGGGCTGGGTGGGATCGAGGGGTTCCGCCGGGTACATGGCCAGGACCAGGGTCGGCGAGTCGGCACCGGCCGGCGAGTAGCCGCGGGGTCCCACGCCACGGGACAGCGTCAGCCGCAGGAGCGCGTGCGGGAGCTGGTTGGCCTCGATCAGCTTGCGGCTCACGTCGCGGAGCTCATTGACGGGCAGTGGACACCGGATCCCCAGGTGTTCGCAGCCGCGGAGAAACCGCTCCATGTGCTGGTGCCACCGGAAGACCCGCCGATGACAAACCCGCATAGTTTCAAACAGGCTGTCTCCGTAGAGAAAGCCCCGATCGAATACCGATACGTGCGCCTGCTCCTCCGGAAGGAACTCGCCGTTAAGATAGACAACCATGAGTTTAATCCCTACGCCCTGACCGACCGCCCCGCCGGGGGGCGGCGACGCCCCAATGGGCTCAAGCGGCCGCGTTTGTGTCAAGGATTTCGCGCAGAGCCCTCACCTTGGCCAGCGTCTCGGCGTACTCCGCCGCCGGCTCCGAGTCGGCCACAATCCCCGACCCGGCGTAGTACCAGAGCCCCGGTGGCCCGCCGAAGGCCGCCCGAATGATGATGCTCAACTGGCTGCGGCGGTTGAACCCCAAGTAGCCGAGGCACCCCGTGTAGGGGCCCCGCCCGACGGGTTCGAGTTCGTCGATGATCTGCATGGCCCGGAACTTGGGTGCGCCGGTCACGCTGCCGCCGGGGAAACACGTTGCCAAAGCCCGCGCCTGGCTGATCCCGGGCTGCAGTTCGCCGGTCACCGTCGCGACCAGGTGTTGCACCTGCGCATAGGACTCGAGCCGTTGCAGTTCGGGAACTCGGACGGAACCGTACCGGCAAACCCGGCCCAGATCGTTGCGCAGGAGGTCGGTGATCATGAGCAGTTCGGCCCGTTCCTTCGGGCTCGCCTGCAAAGCAGCCGCCAACTCTCCGTCTTCAACCGCAGTTTCCCCGCGGGGGCGGGTGCCCTTGATCGGACGCGTCAGGACGCGGTCACTGTCGAACTTCAGGAACAACTCGGGGGAGGCGCTCGTGATCGCGAAGTCCTCGCCTTCGAGATAAGCGGCGAACGGGGCGGGCGAGCGCGCGGCCAATGCCACGTGGAGCGCCCACACGTCTGTTACGCCCGGGACGAACCAACGTTGCGCGAGGTTGACCTGGTAGATGTCCCCCTGGCGGATGTACTGCTGCGCCCGCCGCACTTGTTCGAGGTAAGCCGCCCGCCTGGCATCGTCAGAGTCGATGCCGGGGATCGCCGACGAGTCTGATTTGACCCGCGGCACCGCGGTTCGTGACGGCTCGGGGGTCGGTGGCGTGGCCAGCAGTTCCTGCCAGAACGCCACGCGCTCGTCCGCCCGCCGCACCGAGCGTCGGCCGTCCGGTTCAAAGCCGGTGGCGACAATCCACGTCTCGTCGCGAGCATGATCGAAGACGACGAGACTGTCGTGGAACCCGAGCCAGCAGTCCGGCAGGGGCAGGTCCGCCACCGGGTGAGGGCGCAGCTTCGGTTCGACAAACTGCCGCAATTCGTAGCCCCAATAGCCGAAGCATCCCCCGGCGGGGAAAGGCAGGTCGTCGTCGCTTGCCAGTTCGAAGGGCTCGAGCCAGGACTCGAGCCAGGGCCAGGGATCGCCCGGCTCCACGGTGAGTTGGGTTCCGCAGCGGCGCTCAAGCCGCGCTCCGGTTGCGCGGAACGTGAACAGGGGCTCGACCGCCACCATCGAGTAGCGTCCCTGCTCGGGAACACGCTGCGCACTTTCGAGCAGCACGAGCCCGCCGCGGTCCCGCACCCGGCCGGCCAGACTGCGGGCCGTGTGGGCGGTCGGGACGCGGAGCAGCCGGGTGCGCATCGCCGGGCAGTGTATCGCGTCCCGGACACGGCGCCAGCCCGGTCGCACGCAAGGCCGCGCTTTTCGTACCTCCGCCTCGCCTGCTGTCGACGATTTGAAGCTCGCCTCCGGCCGGCCGTTCCCTAACCTCCCCCCGGGACATGAAAGCGGAGTTCGATTCCATCGAGGCGCTCGTGGCGGAAATCCGCCGGGGCCGCATGGTCATTCTGGTGGACGATGCCGACCGCGAGAACGAAGGCGACCTGATCATGGCCGCCGAGCACGTCTCCCCGGAGCATGTCAACTTTATGGCGCGGTTCGGTCGCGGCCTGATCTGCGTGCCCACCAGCTCGGAGCGTCTCCAGCAACTGGGCATCGAGCGGATGGTCACGCAGAACCGGGAGTCGTTCAAAACGGATTTCCAGGTCAGCGTCGACGCCGCGCGGGGCATTACCACCGGCATCAGTGCCACCGACCGCGCCCGGACGATCATGGTGATGGCCGACCCCACCGCGACGCCGAGCGACCTGGTCCAGCCCGGCCACGTCTTTCCCTTGCGGAGCAAGGCCGGCGGTGTGCTGCAGCGCGCGGGCCACACCGAGGCTGCCGTGGACCTGGCCACCCTGGCCGGCTGCCGCCCCATTGCCGTCATCTGCGAGATCATGAGCGACGACGGCAACATGGCCCGGCTGCCCGAGTTGCGTCGGTTCGCCCGCAAACACCGCCTCAAGCTGGGCACGATCGAGGCCCTCATCAGTCATCGGCGCACCCGCGAGCGGCTGGTCGAACGCGTCGAGACGGTCAAGCTGCCGACGGACTTCGGCGAGTTCGACCTTCACCTGTACCGATCGAAGCTCGACCAGCAAAATCACCTGGCCCTGGTGTGCGGCGAGGTGGCGGGTCACGAGAACGTGCTGGTCCGCGTGCACAGCGAATGCCTGACCGGCGACGTCTTCGGCTCGCGGCGTTGCGACTGCGGTCCGCAGCTTCACCAGGCCATGCGGCAGGTCAGCGAGGCGGGTCGCGGGGTGATCGTGTACATGCGTCAGGAAGGGCGCGGCATCGGTCTGCCGGCCAAGATCCGGGCCTACAAACTCCAGGAAGGCGGCCTCGACACCGTGGAGGCGAACCTCCAGCTCGGCTATGCCATGGACCTGCGCGAGTACGGTCTGGGCGCCCAGATCCTCGCCGACCTCGGCCTCCGCACGATCCGTCTGCTCACGAACAACCCCAAGAAACTCGTCGGCCTCGAGGGCTACGGACTCGAGATCGTCGAGCAGGTCCCCATCCGCATCGCCGCCAACCCGCACAACGCGGGCTACCTCAAGACCAAGCGGGAGAAGATGGGGCATCTTGTCTAGCCCCCATGCTCAAGGCCATGACTTCCCGGCGCGCCCGGTCGCGCGGTGGACGGTTCGCGATTGTCGGCGCCCGTTACAATTCCCGGTTCACCGACGCGCTCGTCCGGAGCGCGAAGGCCGAGTTCGCGGCGGCGGGCGGGGCGGTCGAGGTTTTTCGCGTTCCGGGGGCCTTCGAGATTCCGGTGGTGGCGGCCGAGCTGGTCGCGCAGGACTCGCCGGCCTTCGAGGCGGTGGTGTGTCTGGGGGTCATCATTCGCGGCGAAACTGCCCATGCGGACCTGATCGGCTGGGCGGTGACCGAGGCCCTCATGCGTCTCCAACTGGAGCGTCGGGTGCCGGTGATCCACGAGGTCCTGCTGCTGGAAGACGAGGCCCAGGCGCAGGCCCGGTGTCTGGGCCGGCTCAACCGGGGTCGGGAAGCGGCGCAGACCGCGCTGGAAATGGCAGCGGTGTTCCGGCGGCTCCGTAAGGTCCATAACCCGTAGGCGCCGACGTCAGGAGGCTCTGACTGGCGTGAGTCTCGTGACCTCGACTCCTACGGCGGGGAGGGTAGGCGCCGACGTCAGGAGGCTCTGGCTGGCGTGAGTCTCGTGACCTCGACTGCTACGGTGGAGGGAGCTGGTTTTGCCACTTGCACGGGGTGGGGGGATGGACGACCTTCGCCGCCAGCTTGAACAAGCATCAGGTTTGTAGATCTACAGCTTTATGAAAACCTTCCTCTCCCTCAGCGCTGCCGGGCTGGCGCTGGCGCTGCTGGTGCCGTCCCCCCACGCTGCCGAGATCGGTGACCCGGCCGCGCCGCTGGCCGTCGCCGAATGGGTCAAGGGCAGTCCGATCACGCTCGCCGAAGCCAAGGACAAGAAGATCCTGGTGGTGGAGTTCTGGGCCACGTGGTGTGGACCGTGCCGCACGAGCATCCCGCACCTCACCGAGCTGCAGAAGAAGTACCGGGACAAGGACGTCGTCTTCATCGGGGTGACCGACGAGGCTGCGGCGGTGGTGAAGCCCTTCGTCAAGAAGATGGGGGACCAGATGGATTACAGCGTGGCGATCGACGAGGACCGGCAGACCTCGGCGGGGTACATGCAGGCGTACAAGCAGGGCGGCATTCCCCACGCCTTCATCGTGGACAAGGCCGGCCGCGTGGTGTGGCAGGGCCATCCCATGGCCTCGATCGACAAGGCCCTGGACGAGGTCATCGCCGGGACGCTGGACCTGGACAAGGCCCGCAAACGTTCCCGCGCCGAGACCTTGCTCCAGGAATACCAGCGGCTTCTGCTGGGTGGGCGTGAGGGGGCGCGCAGCGAAGAGCTCGAGAAAGAACTGGTGGCCCTGGACCAGGAGCTGGGCGGCATCCAGGCGGGGCGGAAGTTCGATCCGGCGGCGGTGCGCCGGCAGGTGCAGTTCAGCCGCTTGTTCCGTGACTACCAGCGTGCCCTGCTCGAAGACCAGCCCGACGCCGCCAAACTGGCGGAGCTCGAGCAAGCGTTGAAAGCCGTGGCGCCGGCGAATTTCGACCCGGCCGGTCTCAAGATGGATCTGCTGGCCCAGCGGGTCATCCAGGCCTACCTCGAGGAGGTCACGGGCGATGCCGACGAGGCCAAGCTGGCGACGCTGGGCCGCGAACTGGGGGGCATCGAGACCAGGAACCCTCGGTTGCTGAACGAAGTGGCCTGGGCGCTCCTCACCGAGGAAGGCATCAAGAAGCGGGATCTCCCGCTGGCCTCCAAGCTGGCCAAGGCCGCCTACGACGCGTGTGAAGGCCGCGAAGCCGCCATCGTTGACACCTACGCCCGCGCCCTGTTCGACATGGGCAAGGTCGCCGAGGCCATCGAGTACCAGAAGAAGGCGGTCGCGCTCGCCGAGAATGACGCCGTCCGCGAACAGCTCACCGAGGCGCTCAAGCGCTACGAGGCGGCCGCCGCGAAGTAGCGCGCCAGTCTCGCCCCGCCGGTGAAGGCCGATGCTGGGTAGAGCGCGACGGTCCCCGGCTGCTATACGGCGTATCCCGGCCGGTTACCGCGGCACGACGTCCACGAACCCGGCGTCGATGTACTGGCCGCCACCGGTCTGCCGGCATTGGATGGCGATGAGGTTCGCGCCGGGCCGCAGAGTCGCCAGGGCGTCGGGGGCCAGGGGAACGGAGTCGTATTCCGTGGTGTAGCCGGTGAGGGTGGCGGCGAGCACGCCGTTCAAGTACACCTCGGCGTCTTCGTCGTGGTGGATGCGGAGCTGGAGGTTGGACCATTTGCCTTCGGGCATGGTGAACTCGCGGCGCAGCCAGATGCGGGGAGTGTTCCACTCGGTCCGGACGATCGCGCCGGGGGTGCCGCGGGTACCAAAGCCGGCCGTGCCCTGCTTCCATCCGCCGTCGTCGAACCCGGGCTTGAACCAGTCATTGCCGGGCCGCTGTGTCGTGTAGCGCCATTGGGCACGCGCGTCCTCGGCCGTGGGCAGGACGTTCAACAGCACCGGCGGCACGGGCATGGGGGCCCAGTTGGCGGCTTTGGTCTGGTCGCGACCCGCGTACTTCTGCCAGGCGGGGGTGTCGTAGAGCATCTGGGCGAAGACGCCGCCCACGACCGGGCGGGCGGTGAAGCCGACCTTCCGGCCGGTCTTGGTTTGGTACCAGTCGGTCATGGGCGAGCGGTCGGGGGTTTCGTTGAGGAACCGGAAGACTGGGTCGACGAGGGCGGTGAAGTCCTCGCGGTTCTGTGTGAGGGTGGCGGTCCAGAGGATCCAGTCCAGCTTGGTATAGGTCTCGCGGTTGTCGAGGGGCAGGCCGTAGCGGTTTTGCACGCGGCGGTAGTAGTCCATCTCTTTGCGCAGGACCTCGGCGGGGAAGAGGTTCAAGCCGAGGATGCGGTCCCACATGAGGTTGTACTTCTGGCTCCAGGTGCCGGGCCGATCGAAGGCGAGCCGGAAATGGGTGCCGTCGTCGGCTTCCTTGACCCAGCGTTCCGCGAACTCGCGGGCGAGGCGGCCGTACTCGTCGGCCTTGGCCTGGTCGCCGCGCAGGGCGCAGAGCTTGGCGAAGGAGCCGAGGCCGGCGATGGCCTTGGCGCTGAGGTTCACGTTATGGGCGAGGTGCCCGGCGAAGTCATCGGTGCAGAGCTGGTTTTCGGGATCGTAGCCCTTGTCTTTGAGGTAAGCGGCCCAGCGTTCGAGCGTGGGCCACCAGAGACCGGCGAAGTTGGCGCTGCCCTCCATCTGGGCGACAGCGGCCATGAGGATGAGGAGGTTGCCGGATTCCTCGACGGGCATCTGGTTTTCCTCGCTGCGTTCGCCGCCGCCATAGACCTGGCCGTTGGCGTGCGGGTAGGTGCCCAGGTCGTGCGGGGCAAACGGGAACTTCCAGCGCTCGCTGGCCGCGTAGTTCATGAACGGGACAAGGAAGGACTTGGCGACGGCGGGGCCGAAGAGGAGGAACTGCGGCGACATCGGGTAGAAGACGTCCGAGGTGCCGATGCAGCCGTTGGAGTGGTTTTCCTTGCAGAAGGACAGGGCCTGGCCGTTGTCGTCGGCCACGAACTTGCCCGCAGCGAAGCATTGGCGGTAGGCGAGGGCGCAGAGCTTCGCGTACCGTTCGCCGCCGGCGCGGGTGAGGTCGGCCATGAGCTCCTGGTCGAACTCCGCGCAGCGTCGGGACAGCGCCTCGAAATCGCGGTGGGCGACGCGGAGGAGGTCGGCGGCTTCCCAGCCGTTGCGGCGCCAGTACGGGCGCAGGTTGCGCCGCATGTACTGGATCGAATACAGGTCATCGTAGGCGAGCATCAGCATCGCAGAGCTGCCGCCCGCGGCGACTTGACGGAGTTCGAAGGTCACGGCGGCGACGGGGGTATCGTCGTTGGCGGCGCGCGGTTGGCGAGTGTCCAGGTCCGCCGGGACGGTGCCGTTGGCGAGGAAGGCCTGGCGCAGGGTTTGGCTCGCCCCGACGGTCGCGTTGCGGGCGCGGTTGCGGTCGGCGGCCAGATAGAGGTATCCCCAGTCGATCCGGAGATCATCGCCTTTCTTGGCGAGGATGGGCTGGTCCTTGCAACCCAGCTTCAGGGCCACGAGGTCACCAAAGGATTCGGCAGCCCAGACCACCTGCTGGCCCGGATCATTGACGGCGAGCTCGGCGGCGGCGTCGAAATACAGGGCCACGTCGTGGGGGCGGCCGTCGGTGGCTTTCGCCTCCCAGACGAGGTAGGTGACGGGCCGCGACAACACGTCGAGGTCGTGCGGCAGGGCCGGGGTGATGAACGTGAGGGTGAGTTCGACGCCGGCGCCGCGGAAGCGGTAGAGGGTGCGGGTGGGCAGGACCTCGAGGGAGGTTTGTTCGAGGGCGGGCACGTGGGCCGGGCTGGCGCCCATGACCCGGTAAGGTTGACCGTCGATGCGCACCAGGCCAGTCAGCCGATGAGGGCGTCCGGTCCAATGCGTGGTGTCTTCGTCGGTCAATCGGTCGGCCTGGGACCAGATGCTGAAATAGGGGTCGTGCGCGACCAGCGGCGTGGCGGGCGGCACCAGGGTGGAACCCTCGCTGCGGCGGGGCGGCGGGGGGGTGTAGACGGACTGGTTGGCGGCGGTGAGGGTGGCGGCGTCCATCTTGATGAGCGCCCGGTCGTAGGTCATGAGGCCGTTGACCTCGATTTCGACATCGGTCGTCTGGGTGTAGACGGCCGCGGCCAGACCCGATTCGCCAGTCATGGGCCGGAGCCTGCGGATTAGGCCGACGTAGGCGTCGGTGAGCTCGGCGGACGAGGTGAAGCTGCGATAACCCCAGTTCCGTTCGTCCTGCCAGGTGTGACCTTTGACGGGGAGGCCGAGGCCGCCGAACTCGCCCAGCACCACGGCACGGTTCGGCTCAAGCTTGGGCACCGCCGGACCGGGGTAGGAGTGGATGTCGAGGATGTCGCCGCAGTTGCGGTCGGTCCAGCCGCTGGCGTTGATGACGAGGCGGGTGGGGTCCCAGTGTTTGATAAGATCGACGATCCGGCAGGTGTCCCATTGACCCCAGCCTTCATTGTAGGGGACCCAGATCACGATGCTGGGGTGGCTGTAGAACCCGTCCACCATGGCGCGCAGCTCGCGTTCGAAGTTGGCGGCCGATTCGGGCGAACGGGTGATGTCGGGGTCACGACCGCCGATGTATTTGTCGCCGCTGGGCATGTCCTGCCAGACGAGGAGGCCGAGCTTGTCGGCCCAGTAGTACCAGCGGGCGGGCTCGATCTTGACGTGCTTGCGCGCCATGTTGAACCCGAGCTTGCGGGTCATCTCGATGTCATAGCGCAGGGCGGCGTCCGTGGGCGCGGTGTACAAGCCGTCGGGCCAAAAGCCTTGATCGAGCGGGCCGAACTGGAAGAGGGGTTGGTGGTTCAGGAACAGGCGGTTGATACCGGCGGCGTCCTTGGCGAGGGCGATCTTCCGCATGCCGAAGTAGGACGCGACGTTATCGGTCGGCTGGCCGTCCAGCAGCAGGGTGAGTCGGAGGTCGTAGAGGAAGGGGGAATCGGGCGACCAGAGCTTGGGTTCGGGCACCTGGAGGCCCAGCCGCGGGCTGATCCGCTCGGGGTTGGCCACCAGTTCCTGGGTGATCCGCGCCGAGTGCACCACCCGGCTGCCGTCGAAGACCTCCACCTGGATGCCCACGTTCCGGCCGCCGGCGGTGGCGACGGTGGGTTGCACGATGACGGCCGCGTTGTCGAGATCCGGGGTGATCCGGAGCGATTCGATGGAGGCCGCGCCGACGGGTTCGAGCCAGACGGTCTGCCAGATGCCGCTGGTGGGGGTGTACCAGATGCCGCCGGGCTTGCGGACCTGCTTGCCGCGGGGTTGGTAACCGGCATCGGTCGGGTCCCAAACCGCCAGCACCACCTCCTGTTCGCCGGACGGCTTGAGGGCAGCGGTGATGTCGAAGTGAAAGGCGTCGTAACCGCCGGTGTGTGCGCCCACTTCCTGGCCGTTGACCCACACCGTGGTCTGCCAGTCCACGGCCCCGAAGTGGAGCAGGACCCGTTGCTGCCGCCAGGCGGCGGGGATCTCGAAGCGCCGGTGGTACCACAAGCGCTGGTCTTCGCTGACCCGCTTCATGACGCCGGACAGAGCGGACTCGAGCGGGAAGGGGACCAGGATCTGCCCGTCCCATTGGTTCGGGCGTGAGGCGTCCTTGGCGACGATCGCGTAGTCCCAGAGGCCGTTGAGGTTCTGCCACTGTTCCCGGACCATTTGGGGGCGCGGGTACTCGGGGTGGGCGTTGTCGGGCGAGACGTCCTGGGCCCAGCGTGTCAGCAGCGGGCCTTTGGCGGGCTGCCACGCCGGCGCGGCCTGGCCCATGGCGGGGGCGAACAAGGACAACCACAAACAGCCCCCGGCAATGGCGGACGGGAGCCCGGCGAAACAGCGGAGCGGCTTCATGGCGGCGAGTCTAGCCAGGGTGCCGCGCCGGGTTCAAGCTGGGCAGAGCCTCCTGACGTCGGCGCCTACCCCCCGTAGGAGACGAGGTGACGAGACTCAAGCTGGGCAGAGCCTCCTGACGTCGGCGCCTACCCTCCCCGCCGTAGGAGTCGAGGTGACGAGACTCAAGCCAGGCAGAGCCTCCTGACGTCGGCTCCTACGGTCGGTCGCCACTCGACCGCTTGGCTTGACCGGCGGCTGGACGCGGCGGCGGGTGCGTTCATAGTACTGCGGTTTGCCGGATCGCGTCTTTCAGAGCTTGCGCCGGGCGGCGGGAGCGGAGGTGCCCGCGGCATCGCGGGTGGCGGCCTCCAAACGCCGGTCGTCGTGGCGCCGTTATGGGATCGGGGCGGGGATGATGCTTGTGTTGTTTGTGGCGTTCACGCTCTGCGGTTGGCGGTACGGTTTCAGCGCGTTCCCGGAGCCGGCGCCCGATGCGGATTTGGAGCGTGAGCTGGTGCTGGCGGAGCTGGCCTTGCCGACGAACAGCTTCTGGTTTCACGTGCGCGCGGCTCAAAACGATGCGCGTGCGGTGCAGGCGGCGCACGGGATGCCGACCTATCCAAGGCCGGATCTCGAGTCGGCGCGGGCGCGCGTGTTCCGGCACTTTGCGGCGGCGGCGGCGGCGACCGACCGTCGTCCTCCGCCGGACCTGGCGCCCCAGGACGTGACCATTGTGCGGGGCATGGCCATCGAAGTGCGGGATCTGGCCCTTGGACTGAGTGGCGGGGGTGACACGGTGGGTGCGCTGCGGCTGTTCGTGGCGCTCTGGGAGTTCGAGGCAGCGCTCGTGCCCAGCACGGAGTTCACGGCTTTCTTCGACGAGCGAGGGGTGGCGTATCTCGATCAAACGGTGGTGGTGCCGTTTCAGCAAGTCGTTTGGGCCGGACCGTCGGGAGCGTGGGACGAACGTCGCGAGCTGCTGCGAGCGCTGTCCGCGGTGGCTGGCCGGTTGGCGCCGCCCGATCACACGTTTGCCCGGCAGATGCTGCGGGACGTTGAGTTCCACCGAACGCTGGCGGAGCCGGACTGGAGTCGCGTGGGCCGGTCCTTCGGGATGGCGGGCATGTTGATCCGGCAGGATGTGGGGCGGTTGGTCACCGATGTTTTGGAGCGCATCGTGGGCCGGCGGATTGGGGGCGAGCCGAACTACCACGCGGCGGCGCATGTGTTGCGGCCCTTGGAGCATCTGCTCGTGGCCCTGCAGACGTGGGCAGCGCGGCCGGCGGATTTCGAACGGCTCCGCCACGCCAGCATCAGCCTGACTCTGGCGGCGCTGCGGGCCGGGACGCTGCCACCGGCGGGGGCCCGGGTGGACTGGGTGCCCGGCAGCGGGAATCGCCGTGCGGGGTGGCGACGATTCTGGGATCGGCCGGCGGCTTGGCGTTCGCTGGAAGCGCTACCCGATCCCCGGGCGGGACTCGCGAGCCGGCAAAGTTGGCTGGGTTACCTCGAAGTGTGTCGGTTGAACCTGGCGCTGCGGCTGTTCAGAGATCAGCACGGAGAGCTCCCGGAACGGCTCGAGGAACTGGTGCCGGAGTTGCTGGAGGCAGTGCCGCTTCGCCCGTGGGACGGTCGGCCGTTCCCCTATGATCGGGCTGTGGCGGGGTGGGGTCTGGAAAATGCCGTTGCTTCCCGTTGATCTTCTGGGCGCGACGCAAGCAGGCGGCGAGTTGCTGGGGCGGCCACCCTTCGAGCAGGTGATCGTCGACGGACACCAGCGGCAGCATGCGCCGAAGGCCGAGCATCAGGCCGGCCAGAACCTTGGGGTGAGTGAGGAGATTGACTTCGCGGAAGGGGACGTGGTGCTGGGTCAGCCAATCACGCACCCGCCGGGTGAAATAACACCCAGGCAGGCCATAGAGGGTTACCCTGGATCCCCGTAAACCCATGTGCTGTTCCCGCCCCATCCGACCGGCAGGATGGTGGAGCCGAGGGGAGTCGAACCCCTGACCTTCTCATTGCGAACGAGACGCTCTGCCAACTGAGCTACGACCCCAAACCACCTGCTCGGCGGCGACGAAATCTGTCGTCCGCCAACGGACGGGCAGGACTATGCCGCCCGGTGGGTTGCCCGCAAGCCCAAAACTCGCCGCCCGCGACGCGCCCGAAGGCTCTGCCCGCCAGAACTCGCGCGCCTAAGCCATGACCGCTCGCGACACTTCCGCGGCCCGGGCGTCGTCGAAGAGGTGTCGGACGAGCGCCAGTCCGAAATCCAGCGCGGTGCCGGCTCCGCGGGACGTGATGATTGGCCCGTCTTCGACGACGCGCTCCCCCGCCATCGCCATCGGCAGCTCTTCGTTCAGGGAGAAATGAGCGGTGTACCGGCGTTCCGCCAGGAGCCCGGCGTCGGCGAGCACGCTCGGCGCCGCGCAAATGGCCGCCACGGTCCTTCCCGCAGTCACGAACTGTTGCGCCAGCGTCGCGGCGCGGCCGTCAGCCCGCACCGCTTTGACACCCGGGCCTCCAGGCAGCAGCAGCAGGTCGAAGGGTTGCCCGACCACGTCCGCCAGGGTGGCGTCAGCCCGGACCGTCACGTTGGAGCGCCCGGTCACCAGCAGTTCAGAAGTGAGCGAGGCGATGACGACCTCGGCGCCGGCCCGGCGGAGCAGGTCCACCGGTGTGAGCGCCTCGATCTCCTCGAACCCCGTGAACAACAGACAAAGGACACGTTTGCTCATGGGGGCAGTGTAGCGGTCTATCGGCCGTCGACAACCTTGGGCCGAGCGGCCCGGGCACACCGGGCGCACGACAGAGTTCTCCAGGAACGCGGAAGCGGCGGTTGGGCTCAGGGAGGGGGCGGCGCTGCCTTCATGGTTCCTAGGCATCGGGCCCCCCAATGCCAGAGCTTCTGACCTGGTGGCAGAAACCTGTCACGCACCCAGGCGCCCCCGCTGCCGGCATCCTCGGAGGAGCGGCGATCACGGTCCACCTTCCGATCAGGTGGAAAGCGGTCGCGAACGGGAGGTGGGTTGTGATGCTCCGCCACACTGGCTGCGCGCGTTTTTCACTCAAACATTCGCTGCCAGGCCGCGCCCCGTTGAACCAGCCAGCGCATGTCTTCCAGATCCGCATCGTTGACCGGACGATGGCCCGTGGGCGACAACGGCCGCTTCGGGGTATGCTTCCAGGCGCGGTGCTCGACGTGCCCATCGAGGAAACTCAGGTTGGCCCCGCCCCCGTGCCGTTCACCCGGCAAATGCAACCAGTGGGTCACGTCCAACTCGAGCAGATTACGGCGCAATTCCTCTTCCGTCCGCGCCGCCGGGCCCGGCAGGCCGAAGATGCCGGAATCGATCGTTTCCGAGTTCACGTCGAGGAATCCGTAGGTGGCTGACGGCCGGCGCAACTGCGATTCATTGCGGAACGTCTGGAGAATCGGCAGGCCATATTCCGCGTCGGCGATGATCCAGTAGTTCATGAGGGTTCATTCATCCCTTTCAAGGCCGCGCGTCAAGAGGCCGCGGCGAATCGAGCTTCCCGTCGTGGGCGGAGGACGCTACGATTCGGCCATGGAACGTACGGTGCATAAGGCTCGAGGATTCCAGGAAGCGGCGAAATGGGATATCGAGCAACAGCGAAAGATGACGCCCAACGAGCGCCGCGCTGTGGCGGTGCAGCTTCGTCAGCGGGTTTACGGCCCTCACCCGAAGGACGTCCGCGCATGTCACCGGAGCGAATAGACCAGGCGTATTTTTCATCGGATATCCGCGAGTTCATCGTGCTGCTGCACCGGCACGCCGTGCGTTACGTGGTCGTTGGAGGCGAGGCAGTCATTCATTACGGCCATGCCCGCCTGACCGGCGATATCGATTTCTTCTACGACAACAGCCCCGAAAATGCGGTGGCGCTTTTCGAAGTTCTGCTCGCGTTCTGGAGCAACAACGTCCCCGGCCTGAGCACCGCAAGTGAACTCCTGGAGGACGGAGTGATCGTCCAGTTCGGCCGCCCGCCCAACCGGATTGATCTGCTTAACCGAATCGACGGCGTCAGCTTCGCCGAGGCGTGGGCGTCGCGGGTGACCGTTCCCGTCGAAGTGTCCGACGGTCCGGTGCCGCTTCACTTCCTGGGACTCGAGCAACTGATCCGAAACAAGGAGGCTGCCGGTCGGCCCAAGGACCTGGACGACCTCGCCTACCTGAGAAGTCTGCGCTGAACTGCGGCCCCGGTGATCCTCCGAACTCATCTGCATCCTCCGCGGTTTGCACAGTCTCCGGTTCTCCTGACTACGAGTTTCGCGGATCACGCGGATGCGAATTCTCCCCGACAGATGGGGAGTGAGTGATTCACATTTCAGAGGTTGAGGACACAGCAACCACGAATCACACGAATCAAACGAATAAGTCGCGGCTCGGGATTTCGGGATTCGTGTCATTCGTGTCATTCGTGTCATTCGTGGTTGGCCCGGTTCGCCGTTGAACCAGCAGGTTCAATGTTCATTTTGCGGCCACGGAGTTGTCTTCGAATGATCACGCCCTCGCCGCCGGTTGCGACATAGACCTCGTTGCTGCCTATGGCGACACCATAGGCGTCCAACTCCGCACTCCAGCCGACGAGTCGCGGCATTGACGGCATGGAAATTCTCAACCAGGGGATGTTGCCACCGCGCTTGAGGGCTCGGGCCCGATCGCGCTCGTGCGCCAGGAAATGTTTAAAGGCGCCGAGGAGAAACGAGCGGAACCGGCCCCGTTGCGGATCGGCGCGGGCGAGCGCGCCGGTTTCGAGCAGGTGACCAAAGAAGCCCTGAGTCAGATCACGGGCGTCCTCGGGAGCATGGCCCGCGCGGCGCGCATAGGCATAGACGGGAGGCCAATACGCCTGGCAGAGGCGATCCAGGGCCGCCCGACCGGTGGGCGAGGAATCTCCGCCCGCGGCGAGCACCGCGGTCCAACACGTGGTGGCGAAGCCGGCCACTGACGGACGACAATCCACGCGCCACAGGATACGGATAGGCGGGGAAGAGAGAAGTGCGGAGACAGCCGCGACAACCTCGGGCGCGCTCTGCGTCAAAGCCGGGCTCGCAATCCACGGACTCCCTGTCTGGACCCGATGGTGGTCTGGTGGGGCGGTCTGCGGGGCCCCCGGATGGTTTGGCCAATCCACATTCCCTTTGAGGATACGCTCTCGACCCAGACCACGCTCGGAGCAGCGTCGCCGCGCTTGTCTCCTGGCGGCTTCCGTGTATGGGTGAACGGGTGCAACACGGCCCGGCCACCAAGACCTTCGCCACCACGCACTGGAGTGTCATCCAGGCTGCTCGCGATGGTTCCAGCGCCGCCGCGCGCGATGCCCTCAATCACCTCTGTGCCACCTATTGGCAGCCGGTCTACGCCTTCATCCGGCGATCCGGATCCAACGCCGAAGACGCTCGCGATCTTACCCAGGGCTTCTTCGCCGCTCTGCTCGCCGACGACTCGTTCGCCCGCGCCGACCGCGACAAGGGCCGGTTCCGGTCCTTCCTGCTCGGCGCGCTCAAGCATTACCTGGTGGACGAACAACGCCGGGCCCAAACGCGCAAACGGGGCGGTGACCACGAACTGGTCCCCCTCGACGTTGCCCTGGCCGAGACCCGTTACGGCATCGAGGCGGTCGCTGCCGTCAGTCCCGAGGCCGAATACGATCGCACCTGGGCCCTGTCCGTCCTGGATCGAGCCCTCGGGCGCTTCCGCGAAGAGTCCGATCTGGCGGGCCGCGCCGTCCTGTTCGATGCCCTGAAGGGATTCCTCACCGGCGACAAACCCGCCGCGGGATACCGGTCGGTGGCCGCCCAACTGCGGATCACCGAAGGCGCCGCCAAGATGACCGTCACCCGGATGCGTCAACGGTTCCGTGTCCTCGTTCAACAGGAACTATCGCAAACGGTCCTGACCGCCGCCGAACTGGAAGAAGAACTTCGCGCCTTCCTGCGCATCCTCCGCGGTTGACGTCCTCGCGCGATAAGGTCCACTGCCGTTGAATTAGGCCTTGCAGCCCAACACCTTGTCGGTCGGCCACTCGTTCAACGCGAGACCGGTGGCAACCGGTCGCCATCGCCGGGCACCTGCCCTCCGTCAACCATCGAATCTCAATCCAGCTAAAGATTCTTGTTACCCTTCTTTCTGATTCACGAAGGAACCCCATGAAGGCAGCATGCGGTCATGATCACCCTGACCCCAACTTCGCCGTGCCCCGATTGCGGCCGCGCCATCCCGCCGGCCGCGCCCGAAGGACTCTGCCCGGTCTGCCTCGCCCTCGCGGTGGTCGAGGGTGAAGGCTCCGGCTCGCCTCTGGTCGACCTGCCCGTGGCGGGTGTCTCGGGTGACTTACGGTTCTTTGGCGACTACGAACTGCTCGGCGAGGCCGGTCGCGGGGCCACCGGGGTGGTGTACCGGGCTCGTCAGCTTGGGGTAAACCGCATCGTCGCCCTCAAGTTGCTCCTCGGCGGTCCGGCTGCCGGACGCGATTTCGTGCATCGTTTCCACACCGAGGCCTCGACCGCCGCCCGACTCGATCATCCGCACATCGTTCCGGTGATCGAGTTCGGCACGCATGACGGCGCCCATTACCTGGTCATGAAGTTCCTCGAGGGCGGCACCCTCGCTGACCGACTGCGGCCCGGCCCGGTGGATACCCGCACCGCCGCCGAACTCATGAGCCGGGTCACCCGGGCGGTCCACCATGCCCACCAGCATGGCATCCTTCACCGCGACCTCAAACCGGGGAACATTCTGCTCGATTCCACCGACCAGCCGTATGTGGCCGACTTCGGGTTGGCCCGAATGCTCGAAGCCGACAGCAACCTGACGCTAAGTCACGCGATTGTCGGCACCGCGGCGTATCTCGCGCCCGAGATAGCCCGCGGCGGCGCCGCACAAGCCACCGTCGCCAGCGACATCTACGGCCTCGGCGCCGTTCTCTACGAACTCCTCGCCGGTCACCCCCCCTTCACCGGCACGAGCATCGCCGACATCCTCAGAAAAGTGCAGGAACAGGAACCTCCTCCGCCCCAATCCAAAATCAAAAATCAAAAATCAAAAATCGCTGACCTCGAGACCATCTGCCTCAAGTGCCTCGAAAAAGAACCGGCCAAGCGGTATCCCACCGCCCAAGCCCTGGCCGACGACCTCGACCGTTTCCTCAACCACGAACCGATCCTCGCCCGCCCCGTCACCCGCCTCGAACGCGCCTGGCGCTGGTGCCGCCGCAAACCCGCCCTCGCCGCCTCGCTCCTCCTCGTCCTCGTCCTCGTCCTCGTCCTCGGCATCGCCTCCCCCATCGCCGCCTATCGCATCAATGAAGCCCGAAGCCAGGCGGTCGAACAGGCTGCCACAGCCAGAACAGTGACGGCGTTCCTGAGACACGAAGTCCTGGAGTTGGCCGACCCAACATTGCCGAGAGGCGACCTCGAGCCGGACCGCGACCTCACACTGGCGCAAGCCATCCTGGTCGCAGGCGAAAGGTTGGAGGGCCGGTTTGATCATCAACCCGAAGTCGAGGCGGATATTCGTTTGACCATCGGCCGGACACTCCTACGTCTCGACCGATTGCCGGAGGCTCACGGCCATTTGAGTCGCGCCCTCGCCCTGCGGGCCGAAACCAGCGGCGAGCGCAGCCTCGCAGCCTTGGAGGTGCGCCATGAACTGGGGCTCCTGTTGCACCAACAGGGACGGCACGAAGAAGCCGTTGCGTCTCACCGGCTCGTGCTCGACCTCCGCCGTCATTTGCTGGGCGACGACGATCTTGCCGTCCTCCAATCGCTCAACGCCCTCGCGGCCTCCCTGAGCTCGAACGCCAGCAATTTCGACGAAGCCACGGCCCTCTATCAAGAGGTTATGGAGAAGAGCCCCAGAGCGCTCGGCGAGGACCACGCGCTCGTGCTTGAGGCCAAGAGCGGTCTGAGTCAGATCGCCTACGAGCTTGGACACTGGGATGAGTCGGCTCGCCTGAAAGAGGAATTGTCCAAATTCGCCGAGCGCGAATACGGCGCCAATGATCCCACCACGCTGCGGCTGCAAGCGGAACTCATCCATGATCTGAGGCGCGTTCCAGGAAGATTCGAGGATGCCGAACGTCTGAGGGAGCAGGCGATCGAGCGGTGTCGCCGGGTGCTGGGACCGGATCATCCCACGACCGTTTTTCTTCTCGTTGACCAGGGCTATGCCGACCAGAACAAGGGGCTATGGGGAACGGCGATCCACGCTCGTCGGGAAATCCTCGACCTGGTCCGGGCCCGCCACGGTGAGCGCCACGGTCTAACCTTGTCCGCCCAAGACATGTTGGGAGGCATACTGCGCTGGTTCGGAGATTTCAAGGAGGCGGAGGCCATTCATCGTCATTCAGTCCCGATTCGCCAGGCCCTCGGTCACCAAGCGACGATCGCGGAGCACCGGAGTCAACGCTATCTGGTCTGGGCCTTGTTTCATCAAGGCAAGATCGAGGAGGCGGAGCACTATCAAAAGCAGGTCTTCAACGGCTTGATTGAGGCCTACGGACCCCAGATGCAGCGGGTATTCCTGAGCAGCGAGAAGGTCGTGAAGTTCCTTGGAACCCAGGGTAAGTGGCCGGAGATCGCGAACATCTACCGGGAACTCGCTCCGTTGGACACGGCGCGTCACTCCATTTGGCCATTGGGGCTGCTCCATCTGCCGGCCGGCTTGGTGGCCGCTGCCCTCGCGGAAGATGAGGATACGCTTCGAATGATCTGCGGGTTGATGGTGGATCGCTTTCAAGCGGTGAACGATCCACAAACCGCCGCCGAGGTTGCCGTGGCATTCCTCACCGTCGAGCCGCATCTCCTGACGGTCCCCGAAATCGAACTCCTCCGCCGACTACTACCGATTGTGGAAGCCGACATGGCCACGTCCACAATGGGCAGGCTGGTGGGAGGACTGGCCCGTCACCGCTTCGGAGACGCAGCGCAAGCCATTGAACTCCTTCAGCCATTGTTGCCGAATCCGGACAGCGCGGTCGCGTCCTGCGCCGGCTCCATCGTCGCGATGGCCCACCATCGGCATGGCAACCGGGACGAGGCGCCTCGTGCATTACATGAAGCTAATGCCCGTCTGGCCGTCGCGCTGCAATCAGGACAATTGGACCACAAAGGCCAGGACGACTGGGACTACAGCGTGCGGTGGGCGGAGTTCGGACGCGCTCTCATTCTCCAGCACCAAGCCGAAACGGCAATCCTCGGTCGCCGAACCTCGCCCACCGTGGACGAACAGTTCCTGAAAGCCCGCCGCGAGGAATGGTCCGCCAAACAAGCGCTCCTCGACGAGTTCGAACAGTCGGGTCGCCAGCGAAACTGGCAGCAGGCCAAAGCGACCTTGGTTCAGGTGCTCGAAAGCGGCCCCATCCTTTGGGATCAGCATGGCAACCGGGTTCCCGACCTCGCCCACAAGGCGGCCGTGGTTCTTGCCATCACGGGCGACCGGGAACGGTATCAACGATTGCTCGCGGAAATCACGCTGCACTCCCTCCCTGAGCAACCCTATTACAGCTTGCCCTTGTTCGCCGGGCTGGAGCCACAGACCGGCCTGGCCGAACGGATTGCCGCCGAATCCCGAAGCCGGTATCAGGCGGTCGACATCCTTGACATCTGGGAACGCGTCCGCTGGGGCGAAGCCGAACTTCGCTCAGGCCATCCTGAGGCAGCCCTCTTGGTCCTCGAACCGGCCCTCGCCCATCATCGCCTCGAGGCATCTGGAATCGCTCTCGCCTATTCAGCGCTCGCAGCCACGGCGCTCCAACGCGACGAACACGCACGTCAGTTGCTGGAAGCCGCCCGCTCGAAGCACAAACAACTCCTGACCGACAACCCCGAACGCCTCGCCCAGGATTGGCATCAGTTTGCCAGACTGGAACAACTCATCTCGGAAGCGGAGGCAGGATCATGAACAGTGGACAAAGAAGAACACCCGACAAGAGGAGGATCATGCCATGAGAACCCCATTCCAATCCCCAGCGGGCCTTAGGCCCAGTCTGATCTTGGCAATTCTCCAGAGCCTCTGCACCGTGTCGTATGCAGTAGCTCAGCCGGCCGTCACGTTTGTTGCGTGTGACGACATTTGCCAGACCCGCGCCGCGTTCTCAGCTAACGAAAGCACGGTGTTTGCATTCACACCATGGAGCATTCTCCAGTTCGACTCTCGAACTGGGACTCATCTGAAAACACTGGATGTTCGATTCGAGCCCTACCCAAACCTGATAGCGGTCTCTGGAGGTTCACAGCGGGGCTTCATCAATGACGGGTTGAGAATTATAGATATCGTCACAGGCGAAACACAGGCAACACTGCACGCCGAGACGTTCAATCGAATCGATGGCGCAGTGTTTTCTCCTGGCGACGGACGGTATCTGCTTACAAGCAGCGGAGTCGGCATTCGGCTATGGGATGCGGACTCGGGGGCAGCTATTCGAACCTACATTTCGGGAACTCCCACTGCTGCGAGTCGCTATAGTGTGGCATTCTCCCACGCCGGGGACCATATCATCGGCGGAAGCATCCCTCCCGGACTTTCCGGTCCACCGTACTATAACACCTTCTACATCTGGGAACGAGACTCAGGTCAATTAATACGGTCCGTGCAATGGCAGACCGATGGATATGAGGACTTCGGTGGATCCCTTACCATCGACATGTCTCCAGACGGAGCCCATATCCTGACCGCGGTGGGTTGGGTTGCGGGAAATGGACTGATTGGCCCTCTGGGGGAGGTTCGCATTTGGAATATTGAAACTGGCGAATCGGTCCGCTTGCTTGAGGGCGCATTGCCAGCCGCAAAGTTCTCACCAGATGGGCGGTGGATCGTATCCGCTTCCGACCATGATCGGGGTCACCACTCAGCCGTGATCTGGGAAACCGCCACAGGGAGGCTTGTGCGAGCTATGGGCAGAACAGACACAAGCGTCGGGTCTGGAATGACCAGTTCGGCGGCCTTTTCGAAGGACGGGACAACGGTTCTGGTGGGGCAGTTGAACGCCTCGGAACTGTGGGACATCCGTGACATCGCCACCAAACTTCGGATGTCATCGGGTACGAACGGCGCTGAGATCCACTGGGATCTCGGCATTCTTCAATTCGCGACATCTCCGTCCGGCCCTTGGACTGACCTCCCCGCCGCGAGCCCCTTACAGCTCTCAACGGTTGGTGAGCGAGGCTTCTTCCGCGTAAAACTCGAACCGTGAGCACTTCATGAAGGCGACCCTCAGTAGTAGCACTATACCGCGAAGGATGGCACTGCTTGCCGTTCTGTTCCTTCATCTGCTCGTCCTGAAAGCCGACTGCATCCCCTTTGCGTCACCGATTCGGACATTTGGCGGCAGTTGGGTGTGGTCCTTCGACGTTAGCCCTGATGGGTCAAAGCTTGCGATTGGGGAAGAGGCGCCCGAGTCAGGCGTATGGAGAGCCTTCGCGTCGGTCTGGGATATCCGCTCCGGTGAGCAGCTCATATCAGTTGCGAGCCCGGATAACACCACCACGGTGGAGTTCGCGCCAGACGGATCAAGACTGTTGATCGGGGCATCACGGTTGATCGAACTGGAGCTGTCAACGAACCTGTCGATGGAGTTCGGGGTATCGAACGAGTGGGTAAAAACTGTCCGCTTCTTGCCGGGCCAAGATGAGGTCTTCACTCTGTCGCAACGACAACATGGCGGAACGGGTCGCCTATGGGATGCCAGGACGGGTCAACAGTTGGCCCAGCATGAGGATCTGATTGCTGTGTCGGGGGACGGGCTTCTGGCGATGCGGGCGCGCGCTCACGAAGGCGTTCGGGTAATCGATACCGTGACAGGAGAAACGCGCGCGGTCTGGGCTGACGTAACCGGGAGGTGGATCGAGCACTGGAATCAAGAGATTGCCGGCGCGGAGTTCGGAAGCGGCAATGAGTTCGTCTATTTCGTGGCGGACGGCCTGCATGTATTGGAGCCGCAAGAAGTTCTCATTCTGAATGTCCACACCGGTGAAATAGCGGGGAGGTACCCAGGTTACCTGCCGTTGGCATTCTCGCCGGACGGCACATTGATGGCGACGTCGGTGGCGAACTACAGTTGGCGGGAGGATTGGCAATGCGATTCAGAATGCGACAAAGTCATCCTTCGTCGGGCAGATTCGGGAAGTGAAGTTCGGAGATTTAAGGGAGCACTACGAAAGGACAGTATGGGTTTTGGAGTCTGTTTCGCCCTAGCGAACTCGATCGAATTCTCAGCGGATGCTCGGTATGTTCTCACCGCAGCCGGAACTCCTACGGATCAAGCGAACAATGCGATTGCCGAGCTTTGGGAAGTCGAGAGCGGCAGATTGATCGCGGCGTTTGACAGAGGTCTCAGGGCTTTATTTGTCCCAGGTGGGAAGGAAGTGGCGGTTCTGCGGATGGGTGGACCCGTGCAGCTTTTCGACATTCGGTTCTTCCTTGTCAACCTCCGACACGCCGCAACCGACGATGGCGCTGAGATCCACTGGGACCTCGGCATTCTTCAATTTGCGAATGCTCCGTCCGGCCCCTGGGCCGACCTACCCGCAGCGAGCCCCTTCCGTCTCTCAACCGTCGGTGGCCAGGGTTTCTTCCGGGTGAAGGTCAATGAATGAAAGGTGGCAACACCATGAACAGCGAGCAGAACAGGTCCGTCCCTGGCTTCACCCTCATCGAACTCCTGGTCGTGATCGCGATCATAGCGATTCTGGCTGGGATGCTCCTGCCGGCTCTGTCCAAGGCGAAAGGCAAGGCCCATAGCATTCATTGCCTCGGCAACGTGAAACAATTGCAGCTCGCCTGGACACTTTACGCGGGCGACCACGACGACACCGGGCCACTCAATGCGATCCAGGTTGCCGGCGACTGCACTAAGAGCACCGCCGATTCCTGGGTGACGGGCGGGGGAACCACCGAACCCATCCGCAAGGAACAGATCGAACGCGGAACGCTCTTCCCCTACGTCGGTTCGGTGGAAGTCTGTCGTTGTCCGTCCGACAAATCGGTTCTGCCAGGTCCGCAACGCGAACGGAGCCCGTTCAGCTACGCGCTGAGCTCGTTTCTGAACGGATTGCGCCCGAACGGCCAATCGGTGGACGCGTGGGTGACAGCAAACCGGGGCTTCCCAGGCTCGCAAGAGCCCCGCTTTCGCACCGTGCAGAAACTTGGCCACGTGATGCGGCCGTCGGAGGTGTTCACCTTTGCGGATCACCAGGGCTCTCCGTTGCATGGACATTACCCGCTCGTGACCGGCATCGATCTTTGGATCGAGCCCCTGACCGGCCGTCACAAACAAGGCGCGACCCTATCCTTCGCCGACGGCCACGCCGAGTATTGGAAATGGCACTCGCCCAAACCGAAGCGAGAACGCCATTGCGACGTGGTTGAGGCGACCGATCCCGGAGACCGCGCCGACCTTCAACGCCTTGAGCGCGCCGTGCCGCAGTAGAGGAACAGCGGGAACCACGGCCCGGCTCACAATACATCGAGCGGATGGATGGTGAGCCAAATGTCCAATTGCTGAAAGCGGGACGTGAGACGCTCCTTGAACTGGAGGAAGAACTCGCGGTTCTCGGCTGAATCCGGAACATCGACAAAGAGCCGGAGGTGCTCGTCACGGTAGACCTCGCCAGCCTGCTCCCACTGGCCCAAGATCGTCTGGGTCTCGGCGGAGACGGCGCCGAATCTGCGACGCAGCTCAAGGAGCGTGTCGGCCGCAAGGCCTTCGGGCACCGGGGTGCCGTCGTTAAACGACAGCGGGATCAGGATTTCGTATCGCCGGTGCGAAGCGCTCATAGGTGGCCGGTCCTTGAACCTTGAAGGGAATGCCCTGGCGGGCCAGATAGGGCAGAACCCGCTCGTGCAGCATCAGGTCGCCATTGGACCAAGTCTTGAATGAGAAGCGGCCCGCCAGCCATCCCAGCGCCTGTTTCTCGGCTTCCACATCTTCGAATCGGACAATCACCATGCCAGGACCCTACGCCTCCGTCGCCGATGAAGCAAGACGCTTCCCCCCTTTTCCCGCCTTGGTGACGGCGGGCTCAGCGAAGGCTCTATCACCGACAGGGTCGATGGCGATGAATCCCAGCATCTGAATACGTGGGCGGTCGGTCGCTGCCCGTCCGACCGGGCCCAGGCGCGGAGCCCGGGCTTGCCAGCGACGTCCCCGCGCACGCGCAGCTATGCGCTGGAGATCACCCTGAACGGACGTTTCGATGGAGCGCCGCCTCCCCTGTATGGCATTCACAGCGTCAACCTGCTTGGACGCGAGTCGGCGGTCCTCAAGCCGAGCGAGACCTACGCCTTCATGGACGTGACCAGCGAGACCATTGATTCGGGAGCGTTTTACTGCAGCGGGTTCAGCGCGCCCACCGATCCTCAGAGCGCCTTTGGTTGGCGATGGAATCACCTTCCATCGGATCGGCATGGCGGCGCGGGCGCGCTGAGTCTTCTGGACGGCCACGTCGAGGTGCGACGGTGGTTGCAGGTGCCCAAGAGCACGCGCGAGAATCGTTCGCCGTTCGCGGGCCAAGGGGACATTGAGGATCTGCGTTGGATCATTCAACGGACCGCCTGGTATTACTCCTGGCTGATGCGGTGATTCAGGCGTGCGGTAGAAGAACCGCGCGATCCGCGACAGCGAGTTCAACAACGGAGTCTGACCGTCGCCCTTTAGGTTCGAACAGCCCCATCGGGGCGAGAGGCGACAGCCCAGGGCAAGCCCGTCCTCGGGGCGTTGCCACGGGAAATGCTCCTTAGCGCATCCGACCGAGTTGCTTGTGAATCAACCGAAAGCACGGCTTGTCAGCCCGTCGGGAAAGGCGATATTGTCCCCGCATGAGCGTAACCGCTGAGAAAGTCGCTGAAGTGCTGGCCTTGTCGGAGCAGGACCGGGCTTACCTGGCCCGCCAGCTCATCGCCAGCCTGGATGACACCGTGGATGCGGACGCCGAAGCACAGTGGAACGAAGTGGTTGACCGCCGCTCCCGCGAGATCGAGCAAGGGAAGGTGACTTGCCGCCCGGTGGAGGAAACGGTTCGGAACCTTCGCGCCAGCCTTCATGCGCGTCGTCAGCCATCCTGAAGCCGACCAAGAACTGGAAGCCGCCGCGCTCTGGTATGAGGAACGGCAGCCCGAACTTGGCGACGACTTCCTTCATGAGTTCGAATGCACCTTGCGCCGCATCGTGGACGATGCCGGAGCGCTGGCGTAAGATCCGGGGCGAAAACCGCAAGCTCAACTTCCACCGTTTTCCCTACGCCATCGTTTACAGCGTGCGCGACGACGTCCTGCACATCAAGGCCGTGATGCATCTGCATCGACGTCCATTCTATTGGCGGCACCGCTGAAGTTCGCGGATCGTCGCAGGCTCTTCATCGCTGGATCCTGGTCGAGTTCCGATCCATCCCCGTGGTCCCCAACCACCGGTTGTCATCTGGTTGCTGTCCCGGGCGACGGCGCGGAAGTGAGCGAGCGGGGTGTTTGCGTTTGCGGATCACCGGGGCTCTCCGTTGCATAGTGCGCTCCATCGCCGTTCGACAAAGATCCCGGGTGCACACCCGGCCCCCATCTATGCTGCTTCACCGGCAATCTTGAGCACCTGCTCTCGCAGCCGTTCCGAGAGCCAGAATCCGGCGTCGTGCCGCAGCGCGTCCAAGACAGGCCGCACGGCGGGCACGATGCCAATAGATTTGGCCTGCAGGAGCAGGCCGAGCAATCCAATAGCGCGCAGCCCCAGTTGGATCGCCACCTCATAACCACGCCTTTCATCCACCAGGACAGCATCAGCGTGGATTTCCACAGCAAGCGATAACGCGGCGGCCTCGCCCGGGTCCAAACCCGCCTTGGCCTGCACTGCCGGCACCGGCGAGGCCGCGGCCTGTAGACGAATGCCCACTGGGAGTTTCAATCCGGAAAACCGCGGCACGCTGGCGGCTAGTCGAGCGAACTCGGAAGCCACTTCGGGAGGGATCAGGACCTCCCGGAACAGCCGGCAAACCAGATCACCATGCCTGACCGCGCAGAGGTTGATGAGCACCGACGTGTCGGCGACGACAATCACGGCGAAGGCAATTCCCTCAAGGCTTGGAGGTCACTGGCCAGCATTTGCTCGGTGTAGAGAGGAACCTGGCGTTCGCTGAGCGCCCGCTGGAAGGTGAAGAAATCCACTCCTGCCAGTTGGGAGGCGGTGACCTTGCCGATTCGTCCGCGGGCGTACAGGGCGCAAGCTAACTCCAGCCGCAGATCCGCTGGCGTCAACCGCTCATTTAAGGGCAGGTCGGGCAACTCGAGCATCATGACGATCTATTACCTCCGCCGGGCGGATTCGTCAAACTCCGTAAGCTCGAGCAGCCGATTCCAGGGTGAACGGCGGAGGCGATACGCCGTCGCGACGAGGTGCGGTCCGGCCGGGTGACACCGATTCCCGCCGAGGAAGTCTATCGCCGCATTGAAGGCCTTCTGAAGAAGTGAACCCCCTGTTCCACCCGGATGCGGCGCGCGAATTCGAGGTGGATTTCATTCTGATCGTGGCCGTGATGCATGGAAAGCGGCAGCCCGGCTATTGGCGGTACCGGTTGGGATCAAGCCGCCGGTAGCCGTTCGACCGGCTGACGTGGTCGGCCCGGCCCCTGAATCCTGAGTTCAGCGTCAGCCAATCCCCACGGCAGCCTTTACCCGCTTCGAACTTCAGGTCGTGATCGCGATCATCGCGATTCTGGCGGGGATGCTGTTGCCGGCACTCAGTCGGGCGAAGTCGAAGGCGCAGGGGATCGCTTGTCTATCCAATCTGAAGCAACTTCAACTGGCCTACCGGCTCTATACGGATGACAACCTTGGCACCATGCCCCTGAACATCGTCGGGTGGAACGGCTCAGCGCCCACAGCGATGCGAGGTTCGTGGGTGGAAGGCAATCCGAAGTCGGACACGACCCTCTCGAATCTGATGGCCGGTTCCCTCTATCCGCACGTGAACGCTCCGGGTGTCTATCGCTGCCCGTCCGACCGGGCCCACGCGCGGACCCAGGGCTCGCCATCGACTTTCCCGCGCACGCGCAGTTATGCGTTGGAGATCACGGTCCACCTTCCGATCAGGTGGAAAGCGGTCGCGAACGGGAGGTGGGTTGTGACCCGTGTTGGGCGGGCAGCGACCGCGAGGGAGTGGCGCCCGCCTGTTCCCAGCGCCGGAGTTCAGCAGCACGCACGGCGCGCAACAGCATCCGGTTGGCAGGGACCACGGGAATCCGGATCGATTTCGCGTAAGGGCTGGTCAACGAAACGGCATTGAGGTGTCCACGCCTGTTCGAGTCCGTCGCATTCATAGTCCACATCGGTTCGGAGAAGGTGCAACGCGGCATTCCGGCACCGCCATCCGTATGTGTCTATGACACGGGGCGGGCGCTTGTCTTGGCACTTTCTTGTTCTTTTTGCCCGAAGCACCGATGCCAGCGCTTCGCCCTTCGCCCTTGGCCCTTCGCCCTTCGCTCCCCCTGGACACCTCAGGCCCACGGCCGCCGGGTCCTAATCCACGCGTACCCGGTAGAAGCGGGCGGTCGGGGGCGGCTGACGATCCACTAGGGTCTGGACGGTGTCGTCGCCCGTCACCTGGTCCAGACCGATCCAATGCGGGTCCACGACGTGGTCGGCAGCCTCCAGCACATAGGTTCGATCGGTCTCCGTTGGGATTTGGACGGTGAAGGTCTCCTCGTTCCAGCCGGCGGCGAGGATGCGCAGTCCCGTGGCAGCGGCCACGGTCGTGGTTGCCTCGGCCAGGGGAGCTTTGGCTTCCCGGTTGCCGGCGTGGTCCACGGCGAGGCTGTGGAACCGGTAGGTTTGGTCGCTGACGCCATCGAAAACGGCGCTGGTGAGGCGTGTGGCGCGCAGCCAGGATTCGTAAGAGGACCCGTCCCGGGAAACCTGGATGTCGTACTCGCGAACCCCCGCGGCGTCATCGGTGCCGCTCCAGGCGACCGTGAATTGCGCGGGACTCACCGCGGGAAGGTCAAGGACACGGCTGACGGGCGGCACGGTGTCGAGGGTGACCAGGGCTTCCTTGGCCGGGTCGGTGCCTTTGGTCTTGTCAAGCGGGTCCACCTGGTTGGTGTCGATCTCGAGGCCGAAGTCGAACTGGATAGTGGCGACGTTGCGGATGGCGGTGCCGCTGGCGAGGCCGTGGTGGGGCCGAACCTGGTAGGCCACATACCCTTGACCCCGGCCGGTGCCGTTCTCCGGGGGCAGGAACCCGATGCCCACCTCCTGCGGGGGCAGGCCTGTGCGGGGATCCAAGGTCAGGAAGTTGGCATGGACGACGCCGCCCTCGAGCCAGACTTCCACCTGCACCTCGATGGTGAACTGGTATTGGTCGTCGTGGTAGTCATAGGCGATAAACTGGGCGAAATGCCGGCGTTGCCCTCCCACGGGGACGATGACCTCGCCGAAACCGACCTCGGCGATTTCGAAGGTATCCAGGTCGAGGTCGGGCGAGAGGGGATCACGGATCGTGACGATCTGGGCCGGCGCGGTGGCGCTGTCGAGATTCTCGAAATCGATCTGGTACCGGAGCAGGGTGCCGCCGGCGGTGAAGTTGCGCGCGCCATAACCACCCACGGCGAGCTTCTCATTGGGATCATGGGAAGCCGCCAGGCCGGCGTCGCCTGTGATGACGGGGACGAAGGGCAGGCAGGCGGCCCGGCCAGCTTGCGCCAACATGAAGGCGTGCTCCGCACGGGCGTGCGGCGTGGCGGTACGCCGGGAAGGGAGTGGGCAGGCCGGTGGGGCCGGGACCGGCCGACGATTGTAGGGGCAATAGGCGGCCAGTTTCTCGAACCCGGCTTCACGGAGGAGTTCACCGACGTCCACCCAATTGGAGATGCGCACGAACTTGAGCACATCGCTGACAAAGTCCGACACCGACACGACGCGTCGGGCGTGGCGAGCCTGGGCGGAGGGCAGTTGGGAGATGCCCAGGCGCACGAGGGTCTTGGGGATGTCAGCGAACCGGGGCAGTTCGTCCCGGCCGGACAGGTAGAGGGCGCCGCCCCACGCCGCATTGCCGAACCCGTAGCCCATCGTGAGGATGCCCGCCGCGGCACCGCCACCGGTCCAGCCAAAGCCCGTGGCGGTGAAGGCTCCGACGACGACGTAGGCGGTTCCGTCGACGAAGTCCACCACCCCGCGCCAGCGGGCGTTGGCGCATTGGCTGGGCATCGAGCTCAGTCCGGTGGGATCCAGGACGTTGCCGGGGGAGTTCATCGCGTAGCGATAGAGGTTGACGTCGCCCCCGATGAATCCGATGGGATCCCGCGTCGTGAAACGTCCCAGGCGCGCGTCGTAGTGTCGGGCGCGAACGTGGTGCCAGCCATGCGGATCGGACAGGACGCCGAGTTCGCCCATGAAAAGGAACGGGTTGGGTACGGTCTGACGGGCGAAGAGGGTCTCGCCAAAAGGTCGGTAGGCATACTCGTTGCGTTTGGCGCCGGTGGCTCCGGACAGTTCGGAGGTATTGCCCATGGGATCGAAGGTGTAGTAATCGCTGCTGGAATCAGCCGGTGTCCGGCGGACGAGGCCGAGGCCGTGGGTGTAACGGGTCAGCAAGGCGCCGGCGTCGTTGTATTCCGCCAGGAGATTGCCCAGGCCCAGCGGGTCATGGACGTAGTGGGTGATCGTGCCGTTATGGTTGATGGCGACACGGTGGCCCAGGGCATCGTAAGTGCATTCCCAGGTATCCTTGCCACGGGTGATGCCGACGAGGCGGTTCTCGGCGTCATAGCGATACCGATGACTGCCCGCCGGTCCATCCTCGCCGATCAGGTTGCCGTCCGGGTCATACGTGTAGGCCTGGTTGCCGACCCGGACGAGTTGGTTCAGGGGGTTGGAGACGTACGCTTCGGCGATGCCGTTGGAGAGGGTGCGGGTGCGGTTGCCGGCCGCGTCGTATTCATAGGTGAGGTCCTGGTCGGCGATGGCGGGATCGATGGAGCGGAGCACGGCGCGGGTGAGTTGGCCGGTGGCGTCGTACTCATAGGTCCACTGGCCGTAGTGGGTTTGCAGGGCGATGCGCCGGCCGCGCTGGTCGTAGCTGTAGTGGAAGCGGGAAAGCACCTGTTCATTCCCAGTGGAGCTGGCTTGTTCGAGGAGTCGCCCGGCGGGGTCGTAGGTGTAGGCGGTGTAGGTGCCGTTGCCGAGGGTCCGGCGGGCCAGTCGGCCCAGCGGGTCATAGGCATACCAGACGATGTCGCCGGCGGCCTCTGACAAGCGGCTGAGCCGGCCGGCGGAGTCATAGTGGTAGTGGACGCGATGTCCGAGCTGATCCTGACTGGACGCGCGGCGTCCGAAGCTGTCGTAGGTGAACTCGATCCAGCGGTTGCCGGGGTACGTGACGCGGAGCAGAGAGTCGTTGTCGTTGTACTCGAACCGGGTGGTGCCCCGGCTGTCTTCGGTTTCCGCGAGGTTGCCGCGGGTGTCGTGGCGGTAGAGCATCCGGGAACCATCGGCAAACTCCTTGCGCGTGACCCGGCCAGCGGGGTCATGCTGGTAGGCGACCGCGGCGCCTCTTCGATTGGTCCACGACGCGGGCTGGCCGTGGGGGTCGAACGTCCAGTGCTCCTGGCGGCCTTCGGGATCGGTGATGCCCAGGAGATTGCCGCGGGGATCGTACGTGTATTCGGTGCGGTGGTTGAGCGGATCGACGACGGAAGCGAGGCGGTTGAAGGCGCGGGTGTAGGTCAAGCGAGTGACGCGACGCAGTGCGTCGACGGTTTCCAGGAGGTTACCCTGGCGATCATAGGCAAAGGTGGTCCTGAACCCACCGGGGTCGGTCAGGGCGGTGAGGTGGCCGAGTTCATCGAAGGTTAACTGCACCGCTTCGCCCAGGGGGTTCTCGGTTCTGAAGAGCCGTCCCCAGTGATCGAACAGGAAGCGGTTCGTCTGGCCGAGGGCATCTGTGAGGTCCACGCGACCGATCCCGGCGTGGCTGAGGGTGAGGTGTTCCCGGGGATCCGCGCCTTGAACGCCGCTGAGCCGCCCGTGTACGTCGTACGTGTAGGTGCGCGTGGTGCCGTCGGCCCAACGGATTCCTGTCAAAGCGTGGTGCGAGGGTCCGGAGGCGGTGTGATAGCTGTAAGCGGTGGTGCGGCCATCATAGGCGGTGACGGCGGTGAGGTGATCGCCGGTGTAGCTGAACCGGGTCTGACGCCCCTGGGGATCGGTGAGCGAGGCCAGGCGTCCTTCGGCGTTGTAGGCGAGGTGGAGAGCCGGTCCCGAGGAGTGGGTCAGACGGGTGAGACGATTCTCGTGGTAGCTGCACGTGATGTGATTGCCGTTGGGGTCCTCCAGGCGAGTCCATTCGCCGGCAGCATTGAACTGGCAGGTGATTCCATCGGCCTCGGTCAGCCGGTAGCCGTCGGCGACCGCCCGCAACTCGGCGGCGTCTCCGGGCTGGGCCAGGTAACGGCCGGGGTAGCGACTGTCGGGTTGGAAGAGGCGCGGTGTGCCGGTGCGGTCGATGATCCTCACGGTCTGATCCGGGGCCACGCGGAGCGCGAGTTGCCAGTTATGCGTCCAACCGCGGCCGAGGGGTCCTGGCACGAAGCGGCGGGAGAGTTGTGGCAGGCTGTTTCGCTCGAAGACAATGGGCAGGCCAGGAGCGGGGACCACGGCGTCCACGGCGCCCGCGAGTTCGGCGATGGGACTGAACCCCTCCGCCTGGCGGAAGGTGAAGGCCTGCAGCGACGGGAGGTCCTCGGTCCGTTGCCCGTGACGATGGAGAAAGAGGGCGTTGCGGCTGAGCATGGCCACGTACTGACCCCACGTGGAGCCAGCCAGCGTGGTGAAGTTGTCCCAGAGCACATTCCAGGCATCCTCCGGCACATAGTCGGGGCGCTGGCCGTCCTTGAGTCCGTTCCAGTCAATAGGCGTGGGGTTGGCGGCATCCAGCACGCCGACGTGCCATTCCAGGGGCGGATAGCTGAAATCCCAGGGCTTCTGCCAGCCGGCGTAATACACGGGCACCCGGCGCGATTCGCCCGGTTGCAGGACTCCTGGGGTAGCGCCCGACGCGAGGAACTGGACGGCGGGAGCGAAACCCTCGGGCATGGCGGAGGTCCAGAACCCGGAACTGAGGCGGTTTTGGTCCAGGGTGAGGATGGCGCCCGGTCGCCCCCGTTGCGTCGCGGTGACGAGGAGGAGGGGGGCGGGGAGGGAGGTCTCGCCGGTGTTGGTGTATTCGACGAAGACCGTGGCGAGGATGTGGTAGCCGAACTGGGCAGGCAGGATGAGTTGGACGTGGAAGTTGCTGGTCCCACCGGGAGTGATCTCGAGGGCGTCGGGCAGTTCGGCAACTCGACCGGCTTGCGATACCCGTACCGCATAGGTTCCGGCGGGGACGGTGCCGGCCGGAAAGGTGGCTGTGGCCCGGGTGAAAGAGTCGATGTCCGTCCGGGCGGCCGCATGGGTTTGGCCTTGGTCGGCGACCAGTTCGACCTGCAGCGGAGGGGTGAATCCGGCGCCGTTGAGGGTGAGTTCCAGGTCGCTCGCGGTGCCGTGGCGCGCGGGTGAACTGTGGGTCAACGTTAGATCCTCAAGGGAGAAGCGCAGGTGGTATTCGCCGGCCTGGGCCGGGTCGCCGTAGACCAGGACGTACCAGTCGCCGGGGGCGGCGGCGGGAAGGAGAAGGCTTTCTCCGCCACGCTGGTGATGGTCATAGACCGTACGGGTTGGCAGCAGGCCGAAGCGTAGAAAGACCTCCCATCCGCTCGGCACGCGGGTGAGGTCCAACACCAGGTTCTTGCCGGCGGCCGTGTTCATGCGGAAGTACTGTTCAAGGCGCCCGGCACCATGGGACACGGGATACAGGACGCCCTCGGCCAGAGTCGGGACTTCGGCGGTGATGGGGGTGGCGAATTCGTTGTTCAGGCGGTGCTGTTCGAGGACTTCCCATTCGTGGTTGAGGACCAGGATGACGTGATAAGCTCCCTCGTCCACGGCTGGCAGGGAGAGGGGGATGGTGCCCCGGTAGGAGTGGTCCGCGGGAAGATCCCGGTTCACGGCGGTGGACCCCAGGTACATGTCTTCGGTGTCGAGATGCGGGTCGCGGGAGAGGAAAGCGGCGTCACGCCACGCGGGCCCGGCGGGGCCCTGACCGACATTGCGCACGGTGTAGGCGAGGCTGGCGGTTTGGCCCACCGCGAGGGTTCCGGCGACCTGGACATGGACCACGCGCAGGTCAGGTAAGCGGCCCGAATCGGCCACCACGGAATAGGTGCGACTGTCCGGATGCGGATCCTCACTGCCATCCGCGGTGACGGAGTAAGTGACGGTGAAGTCGCCGGTCTGCGGGAACTGGACCAGGCCCGGTTCGCGGGTGGAGTAAGCCCGGCCGTCACTGAGGTTCCAGCGATACGTTGCGCCGTCCTGGGGCAGGGTTGACCCGCTGAACCGCAGCCAATCGCCCGCCACCAGCGTGCCGGAACGAACCGGAGCGCGAATCTCGCCCGCACTCGGCTCGGTGCGCCAGGGCTCGAACTGCACTCCGTTGCTGACCGCGTCGCCCTGACCTTCGGGGTTGAGGACGGCGTGCCGCGGTCCGCTTGCATGGCCCCACCAGTTGCCCCGGGCATCGACCTCCGGGGAGGCCTGGTTGCGCACACCAAAGTCGGTGTTCCGCTCAATGAGGTTGGCGGTCAGAACGAGAGTCCGGGCCTGGTTGCGCACGAAGACGCCAGTCCGGTTATCCGCCAGTGCATTCCTCTCCACGAGGTGCTCACCTGCGCTGTTCTCCAAGCGCAGACCGTCGCCGGCAGTGTGCTGAATCGCGCTTCGGAGGAGGGTCAGATCCCCGGCGCCCAACTTGACGAGGCCTGCCTGGTTCCAATAGCCGGCGTAGCGGACCTGGGCGTGTTCGAGGGTGGCGGAGCCGGTGTTGCGCACCACGATCCCGCTCCACCAGTCCGGGGCCGGCGCCGTGGCGGCTGCATCCCGGTTGGCGTCGCCGCCGGCCCGGTCATCGCGCCAGTCAGTGAATTGGATGGGCGCCCTGGCGGTGCCGACCGCACTGAGGCTGCCATCCACGAGCAGTCCCTGGTACTGGGCGAACTTGAGCACCGTGCCGGGCAGGATCTCGAGCTGGGCGGAGGTCCCCACCGTAAGTGAGGAACCGACGAGCATGGAGTAGGCGGGGTTCAGGTACCACTGCGTGTCTTGGGTGAGGGTGCCGCCTTCCAGGAAGACATCGGCGCCGTTGTCAGCGTAGACGGTGGCATCGTCGTCGCGGAAGGAGGCGTTCAAGCCTACCTGGACGCCGCGGGTGTTGTGGGAGAAGGAGTTCTGGTCGAACACGAAGGAGCGGGAGCCGGCCTGGAGGTTGAGGCCGGCCAGATCGTTGTGCTCGAAGGTGGTGTGGCGCAGGGTCAGGTCGCCGGTGCCGGTCTTGAGGAGGCCCGTCCGGTTCCAGTAGCCGGCATAGCGGATCTGGGTGTGTTCGAGGGTGGCCGAACCGGCGTTGCGCACCACGATCCCACTCCACCAGTTGGGGGTTTCGGTGGTGCCGGTGAAGAGGATGGGTGTCCCGGTGTTGCCCATTGCCCGCAGCGTGCCGTCCACGGTCAGTCCCTGATACTGGGCGAACCGCACCTGGACACCCGCTTCGACGGTGAGGGTCACGCCGGGCTCGACCCGGACAGTGCCGGTGACCTGGTAGGGACTGCCGGCGCGGGTCCAGGTTGTGTGGGCGTGGAGCGAGCCGGAAACCAGCGTCTGGCCTTGCGCTTCGGCCCAGCCGAGTCCCGCCAGCAGCAGTCCGATCCGTGACGCGGTTGTCCCCAGGCGCCTGCTACGTGCTTGCCTGCGGTCCCCCAGGGTGTGTCGGATAGGATTCATCGCGTCAGCTCTCTTGGTTGTGGGGGAGGACAAGCTCGCCGGCAGCATCAGCCGGATGAAGTGTCGAACTCAAACCCGCCATGGCTCCCCCAGGGTTTCACGATCCGCGATCGGCAGCCACCTGCCACCCGACCTGATCGGAGCGTGCTCCGACGGTCAAGGCGACTCAAGGTGAATCAGCGGTGCATTGCTGTTCCCTTTAGCAGGATCTCTTAAGAAGAGTCATGCTTATGGGAGAGCGTCAGGCTGCTCTTGAACCTGCTCAGGGCACCTGAGCCTCGTGGGGCAAGGAACGAAGGGGTAGGGCGCAGGCGGGACGCCTGCACCACCGATTCAAGGAGGCGGCGGGTGGGTGGACGATGGCCGTCGCGCGGATCCGCGTCCTGACCGGGTCGTGGCGCGATCGTTTGCGAGGGGTGGTCGGTTGGCTATTCTTGGGCCATGAGAATGGTAACCCAGACACTACCTCTTTGTGCGGTCAACGCCCTCCGCGTCCTGACGTTGGCTTGGACGCTGCCGTTGGCGGCGGCTTCCTACGAGCTGCCGCCGGTTCAGGACGCTCGCATCCTCGGTCTGCCCGGCTATGAGAACGGGAACTTCCGTCAGGACATCCTCTCGGTTTATACGCTGGACGAGAACGTGCAGCGCACGTTGCTCCAGTTCGACTTGAGCCCGGTGGTGCTGGCGCCGACAGAACGGATCGGATCCGCCACGCTGCGCCTCCATGCGTCCGTTGGTTTTGGCGGTTCGGAGGGCCGGCCGATGGGGGTGTTTGCCGTCACCCGGCCCTGGACCGAGGACGGGGTGACCTGGCTGCGCCGGTCGGCGGACGCGGCATGGTCACGGGCGGGAGGGGACTTTGCGGGAGCGGGTTGGCACGCGGACGGGGAACCCTTCGCGGTCATCACGGCGTCCGTGACCCAGGACGGCCCGATCGCATGGGGCGTTCGCGAGTTAGTGGATCAGTGGGTGGAAGGGGTCCTGCCGAACTACGGTTTGTTGCTCAAGTCGAGCCAAGGGAATCGGTTGACCTTCGCGCAGCGGGAGTGGAGTTCAGTGGCTCAGCGACCGGTGTTGCTCGTGACCACGGAGCCAGGACCGCCGCGGCTTCGGGTCGAGCAGTAACAGGTGACAGGGAATGTGCGGGTAAGCTGGCGGGGGACGGGGAACGCGACCTTGCAGGAGCGGGCCGCGCTGGTGGGCGGGACGACCTGGGCGGACAGCGGATTGCCGGTGGCGGAGGTGGAGGGACGAAGTGTCGTCAACGTACCGTCGGGCACCGTCGCGCGGTGGTTCCGTCTGCGATCGAACTAGTCCGCGGTTGCGCCCGGGACGGGAGGTTTCAAGCCGCAGCCGTCACACAGGGAGGCGGCTTCATCCGCGGGACGGAGCAGGAGATCCTCGCTGCCGGGCGGGATGCCGGTGCGGTGGCATTCGGATTCAACGAAGGCGAGCAGGAAGGCGGCGAGTCGGGCGAGGGGGCCCTTTCCGACGGCGCGTTGGAGGCGCCGGGCGAAAGCCGGAGTCCAGCGGGCGAGATGTTCCCGGAGGAATTTCCGCTGGGCGTCGCGGCACACGCGCAGCGCCTCGTGCGCCGGTGCGCCGTTCAACAAGCTGGCTTCCTGAGCCGCCAGTACGCTCACGAACTCGAGTTCGACGGAGAGATGATCGTGACGTTCTCCGGCGCTGCCGGTCAGTTCGACGCCGAAGGCGCGGTAGAACGCCGCGAGGTCGGCAAGGCGATGGGGCTGGAACAGGGGATCCGCCTTGAGATCGCCGTACTCGATCTCGTTGGCGGGGCAGGAACCCCGCGCCGCGTGCCCGATGGCCGCGATGTAATCGTCGTGGAAGGCAGTGAAGACACCCGGCAGGAACACGTCGGGGAGGGTGCGTCGCGCGGTGGCCAGGGGAGCGGTGGGATTGGGCTCGAGGGCCTCTACGGCGGCTTGGAGTCCTTGCTGAACGTCGGGGGCGCAGAGCCAGGCCCAGGTTTCGGGGCCAGGGTAGTCGAACGCGCGGGCAAGAAACTGCAGAACGAAGGCGCGGCTGAAGGCGGCGCGGTCGGCGTCGCCGTCGGGAGGTGGCGTGATCGGCGCGTCGAGCGGGCTCGGAGGCGCCTTGGGTTCGCTGACGTCGGCACTTGGCGGCAAGTAATTGCCGAAGACCGAACGGCGGGCGCGGGGCGCCGGAGCGCAGGTGACGGGGCCGGGGGCGGGCACGGGCATGGCGGTGGGGTTAGATCGAGTTGGCGTGCTGGGGGCCGCGCAGGTGAAGGGGTTCTTCGACCTTGGTTTCGATGATTTTCGCGCCGTTCTTCGCGTAGCCGATGACGGTGTCGTCAAACAGCTCGAACCGGCGGCCGCGCACGGTGGTTTCGAAGACCTTGGGTCCCGGCTTGATCTCGTAGCGGAAACACATGCGGGCGTCCTTGCCGAAGAGCTGGAGCACGGCGAGCAGTTCGCGATCGGGATGGGCGTAGCGCTCGACGGCGGCGTCGGCGCCCGGGCCGAACATCTGGCGGAGGTATTCGAGGGGGACCCAGCGCGGGGGGATGTAGTAGCCGTTGGGCTCAGTGCCGAACTGCGGGTAGAGCGGCAGGGCGACTTTGGCGACGTGCACCAAATAGTACAGGGGGTGGTAGCGGTCCTCTCTCCAGGTACCGTCGGCGTTCATCTGGACCAGGCCATGCAGGCGGATGTGACCGACGCAGGCAGCCATGCAACGGGTTTGCATGGGCACGCCGCCGCCGTCGGGGTCCAGGCCTTCGACGCGCGGGAAGCAGCCGATGCACTTCTCGGTCGTGCGGGTGGTGCCGCGATAGTGGGTTTTCTTGTACGGACAGGCTTCCATGCACTTGCGGTAGCCGCGGCAACGTTCCTGGTCCACGAGCACGATCCCGTCCTCCGGGCGCTTGTAGATGGCGTTGCGGGGGCAGGCGGCGAGGCAGGCCGGGTAGCTGCAGTGATTGCAGAGGCGGGCGAGATAGAAGAACCAGGTCTTGTGCTGGGGGCCCAGTTCACCGCCGCTGAAGGCCATCTGCCCCTTGTGCCCCTGCTCGGACGCCGAGGGATTGTCTTCAAAACGATTCGGGGCGGCCCATTCTTCGTCGGTCGGCAGGTAGCCGAGGGCGCGCTGGGCGCCTTCGGGACTGACGTGGGTCTTGGCGACCTCGAAGATGGTCTTGCCCTGGAACTCGCCGTAGGGGGCCCGGAGATCCCGCGGGGTGCCATTCCAGACTTGCCCCCCGGGGTTGGCCTGGTTGAGTAGGTCGAGGAGCTTGACATCCCAGTGATGGGGATAACCGCCGTAGGGTTTGGTTTCGACGTTGTTCCACCACATGGCTTCCTGGCCCTTGTTGAAAGTCCAGGTGGACTTGCAGGCCATGGTGCAACTCTGACAGCCAATGCACCGGTTCAGGTTGAAGACGAAGGCGAACTGCCGGTCGGGATAGGCCGCGTCATAGGGGTATTCCATGTCGCGACCGAGTTGCCAGTTGAGAACAGTGCTCATGAGTCGAGAAGGTGCGAAGGGCGAAGGGCGAGGGTCGAAGTATGAAGGGCGAGGGTCGAAGTACGAAGGGTGAGAGTCGAAGTACGAAGGGTGAGAGTCGAAGTACGAAGGGCGAGGGTCGAAGGTCGAGGGTCGAAGTACGAAGGGTTGAGGCGGGATCAGGGGTTAGACGGTGCGGGTGGGTCGGCCCAGCGCACGTCGCGTTTCCACCAGCCGAAGACCTCGGTGATCTTGGCTTTCACGAAGTCCTCGCCCCGCTGCTGCAGGACCATGTGGACGCCGGTGTAGTGGGGGTTGCGGAACAGGGCGAGGATCTGCCGATGATTGTGGCCCAGGCGGAGGAACTCCTCGATGAAGCACTCGGCCATGGGTTCGGTGGTGTCGTGGTCGGTCAGGAGCCCGACGCCACGCAGCTCCATCGGATCGTCGGGATCGATTTCGTCTTTGGGCATGGGACAAAGAGAGGTTTACTCGTAGCTCGTTTCGCTGGCACTGGCCACTTTGCCGGTGGCGAAGTCGCCGGCGAGGTAATGTTTCATGGTCTCGTTGGCCGTGCCGGGGGAGAGGCCGTCGGTGCCGCCTTTCCAGGCGCCTTTGCCGCCGAGGCCGCCGTCTTCGGCCTTGGTGATGCGCACGAGGCACTCCTTGGGCACGGTGTTGACGGCGTGATTGTCGGCCTCGCCGCCGAACAGGAAGCCCATGAATGTTTTGGTCTTGTGGAAGAGCGTGTCGGTCTGGTGCATGGGCATGTGCCAGTTCCGATTGATGGATTGCTGCGAGCCGAAACGGAAGTTGGCGATGTAGCCGTTCTCGGTCAGGGAGAGTCCGTCGGGCCGGGTCTGCTGCGCTTTCACGGTCTTCTCGGTGGCGATGAAGGTGCCGTGCTTCATCATGACGACGTGGTAGGGATAGGCGCCGTTGAAGGTGACGCGGAGCATGAGGCGGCTGACCTTGTAGAAGGGATCGCTGGGCGTAGCGCCCAGGTAGGGGCGATCGGCGGGATTGGCATCCACATAGACGTAGTCGCCGTCCTGCAACCCGAGATCGCGAGCGGCCTGCGGGTTCAGGTGGAGCTGATGCTCACTGACATTGGGCAGGCGTTTGTCCAGGCGATAGGGATCGCCGAAGTTCGAGTTCCAGATCAGATGCCAATCGACGTTGGCCCAGGAGGAATGGACGCTGTGGCGTGACTTGGGGGTCAGGCAGTAGAACTGGTAGCCCCGTTCCCAGAGGAAGTTCCGGGACGCCTTCACGTCTTTCCACGGCAGCTTGACATTGCGGATCGTGCGTTCGTCCCAGTGTTCGGCGTCGAGAGGGATGCCGTAGTCGTTGGGTCGCACCCACGGGTTCGAACTGACGATCACGTTGGGGAGGTAGGGTGTGGCCTCGGGACCTTCCCGATGGACGATGAAGTTCTCGCCGCACTGGAGGGCGGTGGGATCGTCGGTGTAGGAGTGGAGGCGGCCCGTGTCGGTGTAGAAGGGCCAACTGTCGTGGATCTGTTCGTAGAACGGGATGCGCGGGTAGGTGCGGAAGTTCATGAGCGCGCCACCGGGCGGGCCGTACTTGCCGGCCATGATGTCGTCGACGCGGTAGCCGGCGGTGGTGGTGCAGGTGTCGAGCAGCCGCTGGATGTAAACCTGGCGTTTGCCGGCGTGCTCAAAGTGGAAGTAATCGCGGAAGCGGGTGTCACCGGTGACCTGGGCCAGGCCATTGGCGATGCCGGCCAGGATGGTGAGGTCGTCCTTGGAATCGTAGAGCGGACGGATGCCCCCCTTCCAGATCTGGAGGAAAGGATTGGAGCAGCTTGCGGTGATTTCGAGATCCTCGAACTCGCACCAGGAATTGGCGGGGAGGGCGAGGTCGGAATACTCGACCGAAGCCGTGGCCTGGATGTCGATGCTGACAATGAGTTCGACGCGGGGGTTGACGTTCTTGATGACGCCATAGGCCCACTTGGCGTTGTTGATGAGGTTGACGTTGGTGAAGAGCATCGCCTTGGTGGGCGTGGGCATGTGGGTCTGGCCGGTGAAGACCTTGCGACCTTCCTTGGGGGTGTTGACGATCAAGGGAAGGTCGCCGTGGTTCCAGTAGGCCGGTTCCTCGTCCTTGGTGTAGGCGTGGGCCTCGACGTCACGGCCGTGGGCGTGCTCGTTCAGGTTGGGATGGAAGGGATCCTCGGCCACCCAGCCTTTGAAGCCGGGGCCGGTGAGCTTGGAACCCTGGAAGAGGGCGGCTTTGTAGTTGCCGGCCCAGCCGTGGACGCCGGCGCCGGGGCGACCGAGGTTGCCGGTGAGCATGGCGGGCAGATAGGCGGCGCGGTTGGCCTCGGTGGCGTGGAACCAGTGGTTGATGCCCTCGCCCTGGTGAATGGAGCACGGTTGGATGGTGGCGATGTCCCGGGCCAGTTGCTCGATCATGGCCGCGGGCGCGCCGGTGATTTCGGCGACGCTCGCAAGGTCGTAGTCCTGCAGGTGGACCTGGTACTGGGACCAGGCGGTCTTCACCTCGACGGTGCTCCCGTCGACGAGGGTGAGCTGGCCGGACCAGTCGAGGGCGGGATCGAGGTTTGCCTCGACCAGTTTCTGGCCGACGAGGTCGCGATGGATGGGCTTCGGCGCTTGGGAGCGCTGGTCCCAGATGACGAAGTCGCCGAGTTGGGCGTGCTGTTCCGCGGTCAGGCCCTGCACCTGCTTGCTGGGACCGTCGGCCGGGAGAGCCGAGCGGTAGTTGGGAAAGACCTCATGCGCGCGGAGGCGTTTGAGGTTGTCAGCGCGGATGAGCAGCGGAAAGTCAGTGAACTGCTTGACGAAGGCGGCGTCGTACCACTGGCGGTCCATGAGCAGGCGGGTGACACCGAGCCAGAGGGCGGCATCGGTGGCGGGGCGCACCGGGATCCAGTAGTCGGCCTTGGTCGAGGGGGCGCCGTATTCGGGGGCGATGACGACGATTTTGGCGCCCCGTTCCATGCACTCGATGAACCAGTGGGAGTCGGTGATCTTGTTTTCGACCAGGTTCTTGCCGTTCATGATGATGAGCTTGGAGAACCGGTGGTCGTTGAAGTCGCACTCGGAATTCTGCAGGCCGTGGACCCAGGGATGGCCGGGGGCCTGGTCGCCGTGCCAGGTGTAGTTGGACCAGTTGCGTCCGGCGCGGGCTTCCTCGGGGCGGACGCCGCGGACCTGGACGTCGAGGAGCGCCAGGGAATTGTTGAGGCGGTACATGCCGTATTTGCCCATGACGCCCAGGAGACCCATGCCGCCGCGGCACTTGATGGTGCGGGTGCCGGCGCCGCCCATGTCCTGGATCATCTCGGGCGGGTAGCCTTGCTCAGCGAGCAGGCGAGCGCCTTCCGGGCCGCTGTAACGCCGCGCGATGGCCTGCAAGCCCCGCGCGATATAGGTGAAGGCTTCGTCCCAGGACAACCGCTCGAAACGGTCGGTTCCGCGTGAGTCGAACTTGTAGCGGGCGCGCAGTTCCCGGGTCAGGTAGGGAAAGCCATCATCGGCCCATTGCTTCCAGCCGCGGCGCACGATGGGGTGTTTGAGGCGGTAGGGGCCGTAGATGACACGGTGGAAGGTGTACCCTTTGGCGCAGTGGCGGTTGCCCCAGTTCCAGGAGGCCTTGTTGCCGTAGAGATCCGCGTAGGTGCCGACATCGTACTGCTCGCCCATGCGCGTGATGATGCCATTGCGGACGTGGGCGGTGACGCGGCAGTTGTGCGTGTCGTTCGGGGCACAGACCCAGGAGAAGCTGCTGTCGTAGGCATACTGGTTCCGGTAGAGCTGTTCCCAGTCACGGTTGGGATAGTGCGCCAGCGGGTTGGCGATGTCTGGCTGGGCCTGCAAGTGGCGCAGGGGAAGCAACTGGAGGGCGGCGATGCCGGCGCCCGCCAGGCCACTGCGCCGGATGAACTCGCGGCGGGAGAGGGAGGTGTCGTTCACGGGTGAGGAGGGGTTCATTCGGCGAGGAGGAGTTGCTGCCAGTTGCTGAAGACCTTCCGGCCATTGCGGTCGCGCTGGGCGCCGTTCCAGATGGCCAGGGCGAGCGGCACGGGCCGGCCCGGGGTGAGTTGGACGTCGTTGGGATCGGTGTTCCTGAGCTCGCGGACGAACACGACGCTCCAGAAGCCGTCGCGCCAGACGCCGCGGCCGTGGACGTTCTGGGAGGCGGGTGGCTGGGTGGCGATGGTGCCGAAGCCGGTGGCGTTGGCGTCTTCGATGGGCGACTTGAGACCCTGGGCCGACAGGAGGTTGCCCGCGGCGGCGGCGGTGCGATAGAGGCCGTGCTGCGTCGGTTCGGGATAGACATCCACATGCAGGGAGGCGTACGCGCGGTCCACATCCGGACGGTCGCCATCCACGTCCTGTTGCCAGCCCGCCTTCCATTGCCAGACATTCACCGGGTTCTCGGGATCGCCCATGCCGATGAAGGGAGTGCGGCCGGTCAGCGAGAACTGGAGGGCGGCGGCGTCCTGGAAATCCTGGACTCGCACCGGCGCGCCCTCGAACGTTTCGTCGCGCCACTGGAGGAGAAGCGCCAGGGTCTGCCGGTCGTGCACTGCGCGGACGGCGACTCCTGGCAGAGGATAGGGCTCGGGCCACAGCGGACTGAGCGGGACCCACACGCTTTCGATCCGTTCCCAGGCGGGGTCGAGCGGATCGCGGGGCAGGGGACCCTCGGCCCGCGGAGCGGGGAGGCGACCATCCGAGGCGAGGATGTCGCCGATCTGGGCCTCTTTGCGGCGCAGGGACTGGACATAGTGCACCAGGGACCAACGCTCGTCGGGCGGCAGGACCTCGTCCGGATACGCCACCATCGGCGTGCCGCCGAGGCCGACGGCGATGCGGGTGTAGAGGTCGGCGCCCGTGGCGCCGCCGCGGAAGGCATCCGAGTTGAAGTCACGCGGGGGGATGGGGATGCCGAAGCTGTCGACGAGCGTGGGGGCCGAAGGGCCATCGCCGGCGCCGGTTGAGCCATGGCTGGAGGCACACTGGAGGCGGACGTAGAGTTCTCGGCCGCGCGTGATCGAGTCGAAGGTCAGCGGAGGTTCGGGCGGGACGGTGATGGGAGCGGCCTGGGCACCGGCGGCCTGGGCGGCCTCGAAACGGTTCAGGCGCTGGCCGTCGGGTGTGACCACGGCGGTCAGGTACTTGACATAGGGAACGACGGCGCGGCGATCAGCTTCGGAGAGATAATCGAAGGCAGGCATGGAACTCCCGCCCAGGCCGCGCGTGATGCTGCGATACAGGTCCTCATCCGAGGGGAGGGAGCCCGCGGGGGTGGACTGGATCTTGTAGAGGCCGGCGCTGAAGTTGCGGGGCTTGGGATAGAGCCAAACCGCGGCGGGACCGTTGCCGTCACCGGTGTCGCCGTGGCAGGCGGCACAGTGCTGGTCGTAGACGGCCTTGCCAGCCGCGAGGCCGGGAGGTGCCGCCGTGGCATCCGCGGCGGCGGTGTCCGGAGGGCCGAGGCTCACGGCGGAAACGGCCAGGAGGCGAACACAACGAGCGAAATGCATGGTGGGACGTGTATCACGCTGGCTCACGTGATGAATTGATATGCGTCAAGCGAACGGGAGAACGATGCGAGCCGGGAGAAGGAGACGAGGTGCAGGCAGGATGCCCGCACCACCGTGGGTTGCAAGAGGGCGAGATGCCCGCACCACCGTGGGTTGCGGGAAGACGGATTCTCTCGTCGTGGCGGTGGCGCGTGACTAGGCTCGCGGCATGGCGGAGACGCTGGTCGTGAACGAAGTCTATGTGAGCTTGCAGGGCGAGAGCACCTTCGCCGGTCTGCCCTGTGTGTTCGTGCGGCTCACCGGTTGTCCGCTGCGCTGTTCGTACTGCGACACCGGCTATGCCTTCACGGAGGGGCGCCGTTGGCTTCGCGAGGAAGTCGCGGCGGAGATTGAGCGCCTGGCCCGCCCGTATGCGGGCTGCTTGCCAGGAGGTGATGCTTCGGCGGGGGAACGCGGAGGGGACGGAGTTGCCACACCCGTGGCGCCATCGATTGGTGGGCCGCGGTTGCCGCTGGTGGAGTTGACGGGGGGGGAACCGCTGGCGCAACCCGCGGTGTTGCCGTTGATGCGCGGCTTGTGCGACGCAGGCTACACCGTGCTGCTGGAGACCAGTGGCGCCCTGGACATCGCGGCCGTCGACCCGCGGGTGCACCGGATCATGGACCTGAAGTGTCCGAGCAGCGGCGAGAGCGGCCGCAACCGGTGGGAGAACCTCGCCCACCTGCAGCGCACGGACGAAGTGAAGTTCGTGATCGGGACGGTCGAAGACTACGAGTGGGCGAGGGAGGTGGTCGGGCGACACCGGCTGGAGCGGGTGTGTCCGGTGCTGTTCTCGTGGGCGGCGCCGCTGACCCCTGCCCAACGGGTGCCTTCGCTGAAGGCCGTTCCTCCCGGTCAGACGCCGCTGGGTCGGCGCGAATTGGCGGAGCGGATTCTTGCGGACGCGTTGCCGGTGCGGTTTCAACTGCAGATGCACAAACTCATCTGGCCGCCGGACCAGCGGGGAGTGTGAACGGGAGGAATGGGATGACGCGAACCCGGGCCATTCTCGACCTGCTGGGCGCCTACGAGTCGCGCAACGTGACGTTCAGGGATCCGGACGGCACTTGGCCCATCGTGTGGGAACGCGCGCTCGGTTGCCGGGTGTGGGATGTCGAAGGCCGGTGTTATTTGGACCTGACGGCGGCGTTTGGGGTGGCGGCGGCGGGTCACGCAGCGCCGCGGGTCGTCCGGGCTGGGCAACGTCAGATGGGCCGGCTGCTGCATGCCATGGGGGATGTGCACCCGCATCCGCTGAAGGCCGAGCTCGCGCGCGCCCTGAGCCGGCTCACGTTCGGACGGTGGGGGGCGCGCGGGAAGGTGATCTTTGCGAGTGCCGGGTTCGAAGCGGTTGAGGCCGCGCTGAAGACGGCGTTGCTCGCCACCGGCAAGCCTGGCGTGGTGGCGTTCGAAGGCGCGTATCACGGTCTGGGTTACGGGGCGCTGAACGCAACGCATCGGGATGACTTCCGTTCGCCCTTTCGTCGCCAGTTGCGCGAGTTCGCCACGTTCGTGCCCTTCCCGTTGGCGGGGGAAGAGGATGACGAGGGGCGTGGCGGGTCGGAGCGAGCCGGACAGGCAGGATCGGAAAATGGCCTCGGGACGGCGGTGGTGGAGCGGCGGCTGCGCCAGGTGTTGAGCGGCGGGGCGGTGGGGGCGGTGCTGGTCGAACCGGTGCAAGGGCGCGGAGGGATTCGCGTGCCGCCGCCCGACTTCCTCCCGATGGTGCGGCGGGTGAGCGAGGAGTACGGCGCGTTGCTGGTGCTGGACGAGATCTACACAGGCTTTGGCCGGACGGGCCGCTGGTTTGCCTGTGAGCATGCGAGCGTCGTTCCGGATGTGATCTGTCTGGGGAAAGCCCTGGCGGGCGGATTCCCGCTGTCGGTGTGCGTGGGGCGGGCGGAGGTGATGGATGCGGCGTGGCCGGAGTCTACCGGGGAGGCGATTCATACGAGCACGTTCCTGGGCCACCCGGTGGGGTGCGCGATGGCGCTGGCGCAGATTGCGGAGATTCGGCGATTGCGGCTGGTGCCACGGAGCGAGCGACTGGGGCGGCGGCTGAGGCGGGGCCTTGCCGGGTTGGGGCGGGAAGTGGGCGGACTACGCCTGTCGGCCCGGGGTCTGGGATTGATGGCGGGCGTCGAGTTGCGTCGGCGCGACGGGTGCCCGGCCACGGAGGAGACGCTGGCGGTGGTCAAGGGCCTGCTGCGGGAGGGATGGCTGTGCCTGCCGGAGGGTGCGGCGTCAAACGTCATCGGGTTCACACCGCCGCTCACGATATCCGAGCGCCAGTTGGAAGCGGCGGTTTGCGCGTTGGGTCGAGCCGTGGCGGAGGTGGCGGGGAGGCGGCCGGTTCGTTGCGGACCTGCTCGGGGACCGTGAACCACGGAGGGCGCAGGCTGGAAGCCCGCACCACAAGTTCATGGGAAGTTCCAGGAATCCCGGAGGGCAAACCGGCCCAGCCCTTCAACGGTGCTTAAGCTTGGAAGCGCGGCGGACTTCTGTCAGGGTGCCGCCGCCCAGTTTGCGGAACAGACCATGTCAGCGCCATTATTGACCGGATCGAGCGTGTTGCTGGTGGAAGACGAGCCGCTGTTGCGTCGTCAGTTGGCGGCCTATCTCGAGCGTCAGGGGGCGGAGGTCACGGCGGTAACGGATCTGGCCGCGGCCCGGCAGATGATCGCGTCGATGCCGTGCGATTTCGCGCTGGTGGATGTGAATTTGCCCGATGGCGTGGGGACGGATCTGTTGCGCGAAGGGGCGTTCTCCGCGAACACCGGCGTGGTGGTCATGACGGCCGAGGGAGGTGTGGGCGGGGCGGTCGAGGCCATGAAACTGGGGGCGCTGAACTACCTGACCAAGCCGTTTGAACCGGCCGAGTTGCTGCTGGTGTTCAACGCCGTCCGGAGGGATCGCAGCGCGCGCCGCCTCGAACAGCATCGGCGCGAGGACGACACGTTGCCGGAGACGGAGTTTTTCTTTGGCACGGGTCTGGTGGAGTTGCGGTCGCAGTTGGATCGGATTCTGGCGGCGGATCGGCGGATGCAGGGGCGGCTGGCGCCGGTGCTGGTGCTGGGGGAGACGGGCTCAGGGAAGACCACGATCGCCCGGTGGCTGCATCAGCGCGGCCCGCGCGGGGAGAAGCCGTGTGTGGAGGTGAACTGTCCGGCGCTGCCGGACACGCTGGCAGAGTCGGAGCTGTTCGGGCATGAGCGCGGGGCATTCACGGATGCCCGCTCGGCGCGGATTGGGCTGTTCGAGGCGGCGGATGGGGGGACGCTGTTTCTCGATGAGCTGGCGAGCCTGTCATTGCCGTTGCAGTCCAAGGTGTTGACGGTGATCGAGGACGGACGGATCCGGCGGGTGGGAGCGAACAAGACGGTCAGCGTGGACGTGCGGCTGGTGGCGGCGTCCAACCGGGATTTGAAGGAACTGGTCGCCGCCGGACAGTTTCGGGAGGACCTGTACCATCGGCTGGACCTTTTCCGGCTGCGGATTCCGCCTTTGCGCGAACGCGTCGAGGACATTGGGCCGCTGGCGGAGACGCTGCTGAAGCGGATCTGCCGGCGCCAGCGGCTGGAGTTGCGGCCGATTACGGAGGAGGGACGGTGTCGGTTGGAGGGTTGGCCGTGGCCGGGGAACGTCCGCGAGCTGGCGCATGAGATCGAGCGGGCGGTGGTGTTTGAGGACGGGCCCCTGGAGTTCCGGCATCTGCAGCGGCTCAGCGGGGGGGTGCCGGTGACCGTCGGCGGCGGTGGCGATGGGGAGTGGTTCAACGCGGGCTACCGGTTTCCCGAGCGGGGGTTTTCCCTCGAACAGGCCATCGACCGGCTGGTGCAGCACGCAGTCGAGCAGGCGGGGTCTGTGGGGGGGGGGGGGGTTGTGGGGTGTGTTGCGTTTTTTGTGGGTCTTCTTGCGGCTTGGGTGGGGGGGGGGGGGCGCGAAGGTCGGTGAATAGTGCGCAGGCAGGTGATCCGGGGCGCGCAGGCGCTGGGGGATTCTCCCCAACCCGGATGAACCGGTGATCGAGCGGGGCGGTGTGACAGTGCGGAAGTCTCTGTGGGACAACGAATTGTTCGATGTGCTAGTTTGCTGGCTTACTGGCACGGGGATTGCGGCAAGTTACGATTGTGTTGAGCGGTTCACGATCTGCGCGAAGAGCGCGATCTGATACCTGGTGATGAGAGGCGTTATGAAGAATCTGAGATCCCTCGGTACCGCAGTGCTGCTGGCCTTTGGATTGGCGGGGGCGTCTGGCTGGGCCGCAGACGGCGGGAATGGCAACGGTGGCGACCAAGGCGGCAACGGCAATGGCGGGGACGCCGAGCCAGGCAAGCCGACCGTGGAACCGGGCAAGCCGACTGTGGGACCGGGCAAGCCGGAGAAGCCTGTGCTGCCGACCGAGATCAAGGACCTGATCGACCGGTTCCAGGCCGAGCAGAGGGCGCGCGTCCAGGAGATGAAGCAACTGGCGCGTGAGGCCCAGGGGGCGGCGCTCGAGAAGCGTGCCCAAGTGCGGGAACAACTCCGGGATCAGCTTCGGCAGATGCTGTTGGAGCAAAAGGAGAAGCGGGAGCAGCTCCGGGAGCAACTGCGCGAACGGCTCGAGCAACTCATGCGCGAACAGCCGGATCGCCGGGATGTGATCGATGTGGCCCGGGAACAATTGCGCGAGCAGAAGAAGCACTCGAAGGACGAGTAGGCTAGTGACGGGAAACGGCCGGTGAGCTCCCGGCTGTGGTTCCCTCGACGCCGGCGACCTGGTGAAACAGGCGCCGGCGTTTTCGTTTACCAGGGGTGGCGTCGGACGCTAAGGAGGGCCAAGCCCCGGCTGCCGCCTCAGGGTTCTGGGACTCACCCCATCGAATGTAACAGAATCTCTGCTTGCGTTCCCAAGGAGTGGGATTAGGCTCTGGCGAATTCCACGAGCAGGGCCCGACACCGGCCGACGGCGGTTGCCGTCGCGAGGTGGGTGGGGCCGGGGCGGGGGAATTCGGATTGCATGCAGTCGTCCGTGAAACGCGGCGCTGCGGTGAGCCCGGCTGTCCGGTCCGAGACGGTCCCAACCCCAAACACACTCTTTTCCCCGTCGCTCACGTGCGCGTTGTACACCCCCGGTGCGTGCCGCCCCGACCGCCGCCGGCAGGGCACCTACCTACTTATTCAACAGTCAGGAGGTTCCGCCGAAGAAGCGAGGGTTGGCGGGTGCCATGGTGGCGATGGCGGTGGCTGTCGCACCTGGGGACAGGGTGCTGAGGTGGTGTGCGGGTCGCTCGATGGCCATGCCACCGAGCGTGCGGAAGGGCTGGTGCAAGCCAGGCCTCGGGCTTGGCGGTGCAAGCAGTGCAGGCGGGCTGGCGGCCAGCCTCGCCCAAATTCGGGAGATGCGTACGAACACGGGACAGGTGCGAGCGCTGCCGGCGGCGAAGGTGGTGCAATGGGCGGTAAACGGTCACTGGAGAGCGGGTGGATGGGCCAGCTCTCGTGGACGCGCGCGGCGGCGGAGCAACGCACCTGAAGGTAGCGGACCCACCTGGTCACGGCCGTTCGGCCGAGGAGAACTGGTTTTGACCGAGCATGCCGCGCTGGGCAGGGGACAGGCGCGCTGCTCGAGCAGTACTGGCTGGGCGGGTTCCAGCCGGCGGGTTCGGCGGAGCCGGCGGGTGACTGGCGTTGGGTGACGGAAGAGCCGTTTGACTATGCCAACTGGGGTTCTGGCGAGCCCAATGACGGATGGGGGAAGGAGGATGCTCTGATGTTCTGGGGACCGCCGACAGCAGACGGGAAGGCCTGGAACGACGGGATCGGACCGGATGAAGGCTTTGGTTTGGGTTACATCGTGGAGTATGAGCCCGCCACGGGGCCGCCGGAAATCCTCGGGCAACCTCAGGACCAGACCGCGGTGCTGGGCGCCACGGTGGTCATGGAGGTCACCGCCCGCGGCCTGTTGCCGCTGAATTACCAGTGGTACAAAGAGGGGAGTCCGCTGGTTGAAGGCGGCCGGATCGGGGGAGTCCGCACCGCCCGACTGAGCCTCACGAACGTGGTGGCCGCAGACGCGGGGCTCTACTCAGTCCAACTGACCAACCTTCTCGGGTGGGTGGCCAGCCGGAAGGCGACCCTGACGGTCACCAGTGGCGGCCCGGTGGATGCCCACACCCTCCTCTACCTGAGTTTCGATGAGACCCTGAACGGGGCGCAGGGGGAGCGGCCGACGACGGCCAGGGGCGTCGAGTTTGTGCCGGGCGTGGTCGGAGCGGGAGCCTGGATCAAGAAGGACAGTGCGCTTGTGTACAGCAGTCTTGGTAACATCACGGCGCCGCAGGGGACGGTGGACTGCTGGGTCAAACCCTCCTGGCGTGGCGGTGATACTGCCACCTATTTCTTCCTGAACTGGGGGACGGACGGCGGTGCGGTATTCTCCAAGGACGGCGCCAGCAACCTGCGCTTCTTCTTCAACCAATGGCGCACGGAGGTGGGAGCGGCGAACGGCGTCAGCGGTTGGCCCCCGAACGTGTGGCATCACCTGGCCTTTACTTGGAGATCATCCTCGCCGGGGCCGCAACGGAGCGGGTTGAAGATCTATGTCGACGGCAGACTGTTCACTTCCAGCAGCAGTCCGACCGCGATCGCCGAACCCTTGCGCGATGGGGTACGGCTGCAAGTGGGCGGTGATCTGAGTGACTCCGCCCACTCCCTGCAAGCGGTGCTGGATGAACT
>JABTUJ010000011.1 GCA_015075445.1 Verrucomicrobiales bacterium | reverse complement strand
TGCGCCCGACTTGGGTCGGTGGTGCACCCTTGATGCCGACGCGGAGCACCTGCGATCGAACCACGGGTCTGAGATCTGCAGCCTAGCCCGGAAACCGGTACGGCGGCCGGTACTCACAACGCAGAGCGCGATTCGCCGCCTCGTGATTGGCGAATCGCTCCGCTGAGGCATCCCAGACCAGGTGGCTCTGCGTTCGCAGCGCCACCTTCCCCAGCAACGTCGCCGTCGTGCTCCGATGCCCGATCTCCACGTCGCAGGTGCACCGCGCCCGGCTCTTCACGCAGTCCAGAAAGTCCCGCGCGTGCGGCTCCGTGTCCGAGTTGCCGCTCACCTTCTTCGGTTCAAGCCACTTCCGGAAGCTCGCCCGGTACTTGCCATCGGCGGACCGGTCCAACGGACTCCGCGCCGGGAACGGCAGCTCCGGCCCCGCTTCGGGCACGACCTCATAGCGGTTGCCGAACAGGTACAACGTGCCCTTCGTGCCCCGCACCTCGACTTCCGCCCCCAACGCGTCTGCCCGCGCCCCGTTCGCGTTGAACTGCGAGAACGTCACCAGCGTCTGGCCCGGGTACTGCCACATCACTTCGAGCGTGTCCGGAATCTCGCGGTTGTCTTCCAGCGCGAACTTCCCACCCATCGCCGTCACCGCCAGCGGCGCGTCCGATCCCAGCGCCCAGTGGATGAAGTCCAGGTAGTGCGTCCCGAAGTTTGTCAGTTGCCCCCCGGAGAACGGATAGAACCAGCGGAACCGGTAAAACGCGCGGTTCGCGTTATACGGCATCTCCGGCGCCGGACCCAGCCAGGCATCCCAATCCCAGTCCCCCGGTGGCGGCCCATCCGGCACCCGGCCGATCCCGGCCGGCCACTCGTTCTGGACGTGAAAGGCCCGGGCCACCGTCACTTTGCCCAAGCCTCCGCTCCGCACCAACTCCGCCGCCTCCCGGCACATCGCCGAGGAACGGCGGTGAATCCCTACCTGCACCACCCGCTCGTGACGGCGCGCCGCCTCCACCATCGCCCGCCCTTCGGCAACACAAAGCGAAAGCGGTTTCTCGACGTACACGTCCTTCCCCGCTTCACACGCCTGGATCATCTGCAGCGCGTGCCAGTGGTCCGGCGTGCTGATCACCACCGCATCCAGATCGCCCAGCCCCAACACCCGTTGATAGTCCCGAAACCGCTGCGGGCGCCCGCCCCGCCTGGCCACTTTCTGCGCTGCAAAGTCGACATACGGCGCGTACAGATCACACAGCGCGACCACGTCGGCATCCGGTTGCGCCAGGAACGCGTCCAGCACCTGGTCCCCCCGATTTCCCAACCCAATGAACCCCAGCCGCACGCGCTCGTTCGCCCCCCGCACCCGCACCGCACCCAGCCCCGCCACCGCCGCCGTCGCCGCGAGCGTCCCCGCAAACCGTCGACGCGACCAGGGCGCAAGCCCGGTGGCTGATACGCCGGGTCTCGTGCCGACAGCCGCGCCGCTCCCGACCTTCCCGCTTGGATTCAGGGATGAGTTTGCTGGATCGATGGTGGCCATGCGCAAAGCGTGCGCCGCTGCCGGACATCGATCAAGCCCCAGCTTGCCCGCCGCCCCCTTGCCGCTCGTCCACGATGCACGCCGTGACCAGATCCGCCCCCACGTTCACGGTGGTCCGCGCCATGTCCAGGATCCGATCCGCTCCGTAGATTAACGCAATGCCTTCCGGGGGAATCCGGAAGCTCGTCATCAGCCCCACGATGAGCGGCAGCGAAGCCCCCGGGATCCCCGCCACCGCCACCGCGCTCAAGACCGCGAGCAACAGCAACAGCAGTTGGCTCGGAAAATCCAGTGCAATCCCGAACACCTGCGCCACAAACAGCACCACGCACCCCTCGTACAACGCCGTCCCGCTCATGTTCAGCGTCGCCCCCAAGGGCAGCACAAAACCCGCCGTGCTCGACGACACCCCCAGCTTCTCCTGGCTCACCTGAATCGACGTCGGCAGGGTGGCACTGCTCGAACTCGTCGAGAACGCGGTCACCAACACCGTCCGCACCGCCCGGAAGAACACCCCCGGCCGCCGTCGGCTCAGCAAGCGCAGCAGCACTGACATGGTCCCAAACAGATGCACGGCCATGGCCGCCAACACGCACACCACGAACAGCGACAGCGCCTTCAGAATGTCCAGACCCGCCCGCAGCACCACGCTCGCCAGCAACGCCGCCACCGCGTAAGGCGCCAGCCGCATCGCGAAATGCACAATCCGGGTCATCAGCTCCGTGGTCGTCCCCAGAAACTCCAGCAAGCCCACCCGCCGCACCTCTGTCACCTGCGTGCCCGCCATCCCCACCAGCAGCGCAAACACGATCAGCGGCAACACCTGGAAATCCACCACCGACCGCAACAGGTTCGCCGGCATGAACATCTCCACCAGCGCCCGCGGCCCCATCCGCGGCTGCGTCGCGGCCCGTTCTTTTGTCTGCGCGGCTTCCGGAGCGTACTTCTCGAGCAACACCACCCGCGTCTCCTCCCCCAGCCGCTCGCCCGGTCGCACCGCGTTCATCACCAGCAACCCCAGGCCCACCCCCACGCTCATGTTCACCACGAAAAGCAGAAAGGTCCGCCCCGCCAGCGGCCCCAGTGCCGCCAACCGCCCCAACTGCACCACGCCCAGCGCCAGCGACGCGAAGATCAACGGCACGACCACGAAGAACAAGGTCCGGAGAAACACCAGTCCCACCGGGTCCAACACCTCCGTCGCCAGCCATCCCAAAGGCCTTTCGGCCGATGGGAAGTAGTTCCCCAGCCCCCGCAGCAACGCCCCCGCCGCCAAACCCAGCCCCATCCCCCACATCACTCGGGCGGCCAGCCGATCAGATGCGTTGTGCGCCGACGTCATCCCGACAGCCTAGAAGCCCACCTTTCCTCCGTCGACGGCGAACTCCATCACCCCGCCGCACGGCGCGCGGCCCCGCATCGGCGCCCCGCTCCCGGCCGCCGCACCCTTACGGTGATGTCCCGAAACCTTCCCCCGGCGCTGGTGCCGACGTCGCCTCGCTCCCCTGCAGCGAGCGCAAGAGCCACGCCGTCCGCGCCCCGCAGGGCGGACACTCCTGGATCAGCCCGCGCGTGAACTCGACTGGACGCACCGTGAACCGACAACCGCAATGGCACCGCACCATCACGCGGATCCCGCACCACCGAATGAACGTCAACATGGCCCGACTCTAGGACCACCCCGCGCCTCACGCTCCGGGAAATTCCGGCAAAAGCAGGCAAACTGCCCGCCATGCGTCCCGTAGGCGCCGACGTCAGGAGGCGTTTGACCGTAGGCGCCGACGTCAGGAGGCGCGATGCCATGGCGCCGTGACGTCAGAGGCGTTGACCGGACGTCAGGAGGCGTCGTACCCGGCACCGGACCGCTTCGCCTCCTGACGTCGGCGCTTCGGACACCTCGCCTCCTGACGTCGGCGCTACAGTCGTCTCGCCGTCCCGGCGAAGTCCGGAACTCCCCGCTAGGCTCCACCCGCTGGATCTGCGGCAGCCGGTCCTGAACTGCGGGCTCCGGGGTGGTCCTCGGGGCGGAGAACTCGCGCACCTCGCCGCCGTTCACCTGGCCGGCCTTTCGCTCCCGGCCCTGCTCAAGGTCGAACCAGACCCAGGCAAACCGGTCCGTGGCACGGCTGGGCCGGAGATCGACCTTCAGCCGACCCCCGTAGCGCACGTACACCACATAAAGACGGCCCGGCACCGCCCCACACAAGGGGGCGGCGTACTCCGAGACCAGCTCGGGGTGCGGTTCCAGCGTCCACCAGGGAAGGGACCCGAGGAACTTCGCCAGGAAGCCCATCGAACGCGCGCCCGGGTAGTCGAGCGTGTTGGTCTCGAACGACCTTTCCAGCGGCCAGGGACCCTGGTTCGTCGGCGACTCTGGCAGGTGCGCCCACCAGACGTGTCCGCCACCGTAGGAGTGGCCTGCCGCACCGGAAAGCACGGCACTCCACGCCCCGTAGCGGATGTCCATCCCGCTCGGGTTGCCCTCGATGAACTCGTACCAGGGTTCGGTGACGACCGTGGGCTTGGCTGGTTGGCGGGCGTAATCGGCCGCCACGACCCGCGGGATCATCTCGTTGCGCCAGCGTCCATGCCCGACCTGGCTTTGGTTGTAGTCCAGCCACGGCTCTTCATGGATGACTTCTCCCGTCGACCACTGGGGGGCCTCGGCACCGCCGCTCCAACCGGGGGGCGTCGGATGCGTCCCCACGATCCGCTCGTAAGGATCCTCCCGCTTGACCAGGCCACCCAGGTCGTTCCAGAACGGCAGGCCAAACCCGCCGTACCGGTTCATGTTGTACTCGCCGGCGAGCACCCAGATGACGTGATAGGCGCCCAGCCGGGCGATCACGTACCGCCACCACCGGCGCATCTGCTCCTCGCTCACCCGCTCGTTCAACCGTTCCCGGCTCCACCAGGGATGAATCCAGACGGCGATCCCCTGGCGGTTGGCGTACGCGATCATCGCTTCCACCGCGTGAATCTGCTCCAGGTTCGGCGTGTCATAGCCCCGGCCGAGCAGACCGCTGTTGCCCGCGAAGAAGAGCTGACCGACGGTGACACCCTTTGCGGCGCGGTCATCGGCCAGCTTCTGAAAGCTGCTGAACTCAATGCCCGGCTTGGTCCAATTCCACCATGTATCACCGACCCACAAGAACGGCGTGCCATCCGCGTACTCGAAGTAACGCCCGGCCCGCGGCCCCTGCCGGCAGACCCGGACGAAGCCGCGGCGCGCCGGGTTGGCCTGCTTGTCAGCCTCGCTCCATTCCTCGACCTCGAGCTTGCCGTTGACCGCATCCAGCCCCGGATCCGCCGAGGCGGTGGTCCAGGTCCATTCCCCGGCTGCCGGCGGGGCGAAGCGAACCTTCCATGTCCGGCCACCGTCCCAGAACATCGCGACGCGATACCGCATCCCGAGGGCGGCGCCGCTGGCTCCGGTGAAGGTGGCCTGGGCGAGGGGGGTGTTCCGGTCCGGCAGGCCCTCCACGTAGGCGTTCGCATGCTCCCGCCGCGCCTCGAACGTGAGTTCGGCAACTTCCCAGGGGTGGAGACTCGGAGTGCCAGAGGCCGGGGCAACGGCCCACGCGGCCAGGAGTATCGCAGGGATTCGTGTCCAGTTCATGCTTGGCTGTGGTATATGCCACGAGCCCGAAAAGCGAGCAAAGCACGAACGGATGCTGGCCGGACCAGACGCACGGCCCACCGAGGCGCGGCAGCCAGGAAGGCGGAAAGACGGCGGGGGCCGAACTCCTGGACAGCGGCCCCGTGCGTCTCGGGCATCTGTGTTTTGGGTTGTGCGCTGAGTCGGCTGTTGGCAGCATCCCAAGCACTTACGTTGACCAGCCCGATGAGAAATGCCCGCCGAGCAGAGCATGGTCCGGCTCACGGCCCAGGCTCCCTGGGCGAGCTGAGGATAGGATTCGGCTTCAAGACCGGGGTCAGCGGAGCACACACGGCTCGCACGCTGATGCTGGCCGACCTTACCGCGCTCTTGGCAATCGCCCCGCGTGAAGCCGGGCGAGCCCAGTTCGGCTGGCTGATCGTCGAAGAGAACGTCCTCGGCAAGCGCACGGCCAGTAACCGTCGGCTCACCACCCGGCACCTCACGGACCTCTATGCGTTGGACCCAGGCGTCGCCGTTTTCCGCCTGCTCCGCCGCTTCTGGGACCTGGACGCGGCCGGCCGCCCTTTGCTCGCCCTGCTGTGTGCGCAGGCGCGGGATGCCCTGTTCCGGCTTTCGGCGAGCAAAGTCCTCGAGTCTAAACCGGGGGATGTTCTCACCAGCGCGGATTTCGTCGACTTTCTCAACCACGAGGTGCCGGGCCGATTTGGCGAGGCCATGACCCTCTCCCTGGCGCAGAACGTTGCTGCCTCGTGGGCCCAGGCCGGGTTCCTCAAAGGACGGGTTCGCAAGGTCCGTGCCCGCGCCGTCGCGACCCCGGCGTGCGCGGCTTATGCGCTGGTCCTCGGTTACCTATGCGGGCTGCGCGGTCAGGTTCTCCGCCCTCAGAGGGGGGGAGAGGACCGGGGTGAGGCGGGTGTCTGTCCGTCTGGTTGTCGGAGCGGCTGCGGTGGGGGTTGCAGCGGTCGTCTTGGGCGTTTTTGAGCCTTTTGGCGGCCGACTGGTAGGCAGACAAGTACCTGGCAGCACGGTGGATGGTTGCCCTTCACAACCGTTGTCACACTTGACTTCTGATTCTCCTTCCGAATATAAAGCGGCGTGTATGTTTGGTCGTTGGATTGAGTCTGACCTGGCTGAAAAACTGTCGTCGCCCTACGTGCAGATGATGTTCGGGGCGCGGCAGACCGGGAAGTCCACGCTGCTCCAAAAGCTCATTCCGAACGCCTCCATCTGGCTCGATTTTTCGGCGCCGCGGCAGCGATCCGAATACCTCCGCGACCCCGGTGCGTTGGTCGAGCGGTGTCGGGGCCTGCCGGTCTCGGAAACAGCGCACGTTGTGGTGGTGGACGAGGCGCAGGCGGTGCCTGGCATCTTCGACGCGGTGCAGCATCTCTACGACTCCGACAAGCGGCGCTGGCGGTTCGTGCTGTGCGGCAGTTCGGCGCGGAAGCTACGCAAGACGGGAGCCAATCTGCTGCCGGGTCGGACGCTGTTGCATCACTTGTATCCGCTGACCTTGGTGGAGCGTCCGCTACCGGAATCCGGCAGCCTGAATTACGCAGTCGAGTCGCCTCTGGCGTTGGCGCCCGTGGCTGCGACACCGGAGTCCCCGTTGTTCCCAGTGACCGATCTGATCGAGCGGATGACGTTCGGGGAATTGCCGGGCGTGGCGACGGGGCCGCCGGAACGGCGGGCGGACGTGCTCAGGGCTTATTGCCTGGTGTATCTGGAAGAGGAGCTGCGACGGGAATCGCTCATCAAGGACTGGGCGGCGTTCTCGCGGTTCCTGGCGCTGGCGGCGTCGGAGTCAGGCCAGCTCATCAACTATGCGAAGATTTCCAAGGACGCGGGGGTTTCCCAGCCGACAGTCAAGAGCTACTACCAACTGTTGGAAGACATGTTCATCGCGTTCCGGCTGCCTGCGTTCTCCAAGAGTCGGCGCAAGAACTTGCTGTCCACCGATCGGTTCTTCTTCTTCGACCTGGGGGTGCGGCACGCAGCGGCGGAAGTGCCGTTGGACACCGCCATGGTGCTGGGCAATCCCGGCCCGGTGTTCGAGCAATGGGTGGGCATCGAGTTGTGGAAGCGGCTGAAGTATCTCGGCACCGGGCGGCTGCATTACTTCCGCACCAAGGGCGGCGCGGAAGTGGACTTCATCATCGAGCGGGACAACGCCCTCGTACCCGTGGAGGTCAAATGGAACGAGAAGCCGACGTTGCAGGATGCACGGCACCTGCTGGGATTTCTGGAGGAGCATCCCAAGGCGGCGAAGCAGGGTTTTATCATCTGTCGCTGCCGTCATCCATTGCGGCTGCATGACAAGATCCTGGCGTTGCCGTGGTTCTGCCTATGACTGTCCTCGACGCCATCCTCCCATCGCTCAGCCGGGCCCGTGAATACAACCGGGACGACCAGTCTGGGCCCGCGTTGATCTTGTGGCCGGACAAAGACCGTCAGTGGGAGCCGGTGCTGCCGGTGTTGCGCGAGCGGTTGCCGCACCTGTTGACCTTGGGGCCGTACGCCGCCAATGCTAGAACCGGCCCCGCGATCTGGGTCCGCTGCATGATCTCCCGCGCCCTGCCGGAGGCCAACTGGCCGGAGAACACCACGCCGATCCTCTACCTGCCCGGCGTCAGCCGCCAGGAACTGCGGGCGGTGGCGGAGTGCCCGCCCGCCCTGATGCCGCTCGCCGAACTGCAATACCGTGGGGCCTTCTGGTCGCAGGTGAATCACAAGGACTGGACCGCGCTGGCGAAGCTCGTCGAGACGGATCTCCAGGACCTGACCGGCCATCGACTGGAAGCCGCGGACTTCCGTGCGCTCCTGTCGCCCGACCCGGTGCGCGAAATCCTGGGCTGGCTGAACGAGCCCAAGGCTGCCCAGGCCAGGATGACCGCCCCGCAGCGGGCAGCCTTCTGTCACTCGTGCAAGGACAAGTTCGGGTTCCGCCCGGCGAAGGACGGTCTGTCTCTGCAGGAGGACGACGAGGTTTGGCCGCAGTCGAACGAGATTCACGAGATCACAAAGGTCAATGTGCTGTACTACACGGATGCGCGGGAGGCGTTGCTCAAGGCGATCGTGGACTAGAAACCCGGCATCCCACGGCAACACCGTCAGGACCGGGTTGGCGGCAGGTGGAGCACCGGTCGCCGGTCCGTTCGTCCCCTCGAACCGCTTGTCGGCCGCAGCCGAACGTGGCAGAACTCCGCGCCGATGAATCGCCCGTTACTTCCCCGAGTTCGTTCCTTCTGCGCCGCCGCCTGTTTCTGCCTGGGCTTGCTGGGTGGGACGCCCACCGCGCTCGGCCAGTCCGACGGGGCAGCCGCCGTGGTGACCCATGACACCGCGCGCGGCACGGGACAGTCGTCTGCGCCCCGGCCGAAATCCCCGCCCCCGCGGCACTTCGTGCTCGTGGCGAAAACGCACTTCGACATCGGCTACTCGGCGCTGGCCCGCGACGTGGAGCACGAGTACCGCACCACGATGATCGATCGCGCGCTGGAGACCATCGAGCAGAACGCCCGTGTGGCCGGGCCGGAGGAACCGTTCGTGTGGACCATCCCCGGCTGGCCCATGGAGACCATCCTCTGGGACGGCCAGCACCCCGCGCGACGCCAACGTATCGAAGCCGCCCTCACCCGCGGGCACCTCGCCCTGCACGCGTTGCCGTACACCCTGCACACCGCCACCGGCGACCTCGAGACGCTCGCCCGCTGTTTCGGCTATGCCTCGCGCGTCGCCCGGCGGTACGGGTTGCCGCTGCCCACCGACGCCAAGATGACCGACGTGCCCGGACACGACTGGATCCTGCCGACCCTGCTGCACCACGCCGGCGTCCGGTTCTTCCACCTCGGGGCGAACCCGACCAACATGCAGCTCAAGCAACCGCGTTTGTTCTGGTGGGAAGGGCCCGACGGGTCGCGGGTGCTGACGCTGTTCTCCACCGGTTACGACAGCGGCCTGCTCCCGCCGGCAGAGTGGCCGCACCGAACCTGGCTGGCGATGGTCATGAGCGGCGATAACGAAGGTCCGCCGTCCGCCGCGGCCGTGCGGGGCTGGATCGCCACCATCCGGGAGAAGTATCCCGACGCGAAGATCACCGTGGGTCGGATGGAGGATTTCGCGGAGTCCTTGCTGGCGGAACAGCCGGAGTTGCCGGTGGTCCGCGGGAATGTGTCGGACAGTTGGATCCACGGAGTCGCCAGCTCCCCGCACGCGATGAAGACGCTGGCCAATGCGCGGCCCAAGCTGTTTGCGTTCGAGGCGCTGCGCACGCTCGCCCTCGGCTGGGGCATCCAGTTTCGGCACCTGCCCGACGTGATCGCCGCCGGCTATGACAGCAGCCTGCGTTGGACCGAACACACCTGGGGGTTGGCGAATCAGCACTTCGTGCCCAGTCTGCATGGCGAGGCTTTCGACCGGATGTACGCCGCCGGGTTGCCGCCGAACTACGAGCACATGGTCGCTTCATGGCAGGAGCACGACCAGCACGCTTTCCGCGTGGCCGACCAGGTCGTGCCGCGGCTCGAGGCGGAACTGCACACGCTGGCGGAGAACGTGGCCGTGGACGGCTTGCGCATCGTGGTGTTCAACCCACTCCCCTGGACACGGGACGGGGTTGTGGACTTCGCGTTTCCGTTCATGGGCAGCATCGCGGGAAAGGCCGCGGTGAAGTCGGTGGCGGGCGGCGCCGTCGAGGCCTTGCAGACCTGGGGCGCGCACAGCCATCGAAATGGACGGTTCGTGGCGAAGGCCGTTCCTCCCCTGGGCTACCGGACCTACGTGGTCACCGACGAACCGTTGCCTGCGACAGCGCTGGTCGGGGATGTCGCCTCGGCGAGCATCGAGAATCGCTGGCTGAAGGTGACGCTCGATCCGGCGCGGGGCTGTATTGCGAGTGTCCGCGAGAAGACGACCGGGAAGGAGTGGGTGGACCCGACCTCCCCGCACGGGTTCGGGCAATACCTTTACCAGCAGTTCGACCGCGCGCAGGCCGACGCGTATCTCCGGGATTACGTGCACGCGGCGTACCACGGCTCGCACGGACCCATCACCGCCAAGAGCCATTTCGTGCCGCGCACGGCCCAGGCGTTCGCCTTCTCGCCGCAGGACCTGGAACTCTCGATCACGCAGAACGGCTTCAGCATCACCGCCACCCTTGTCCCGAAACGCTCCGTGGGCGCGACCGCCCACACGGCCGGGTTGACGGTGACGCTTTACGAGCACCTGCCGGCGCTGGATCTCCAGGTCAACATCGTCAACCACCCGGCCACCGAGAACCCCGAGGCGGGTTGGATCTGTCTGCCCTTCGCCATCCCCGATCCCGAGTTCCGTCTGCGCACGCCGGGAGCGCTGACCGATCCGGCACGCGAGATGATCGAGGGCGGCAACTTCGCGTTCTTCTGGACGCAGGGCGGGCTGAGTGTGTGCGATCCCACGGGGCGCGGCGTGGGCGTGTGTTCGCCGGATGCACTGGCGGTGAGTCTGGGCGAGCCCGGCAGCTACCGGTTCGTGGGCCGATGGCCCCGGCCGGAGTCCGCGGTGTACGTCCACCTGTTCAACAACCAGTGGAACACGAACTTCCGCTCGTTCTGGAGCGGCCAGTTCAGCGCCCGCGTCCGTCTGTGGCCCATCGCGCAGTTCGACGCGGAACGGGACCTGGTCACCCCGTCGGAGGAGACGCTCGCGCCCCTGCTCACGGGATTGTCGAACTACCGCGCGGGCTCACTGCCGCCGGAGGCCGCCGGGCTCACCGTCTCGCGGCCGGGCGTCAAGGTGACCGCGTTCGGGCCCGACCCCGATGGTGATGGTAGTCTGCTGCGCCTGTGGGAACTGGGCGGACGATCGGGGCCGGTGAAGGTGCAACTGCCGTCGGGCTTGAAAGCCACCGTGGTGCAACCGGTGGACTTACGAGGTAGGCCCAGCGGTTCGTCCCTCCCGCTGGAGCGCGACACGTTCGAGGTCTGGCTCAAGGGTTTCGCCCCGGCGTCCTTCCGGCTGATCACACAGGGCTGAGGCGAAGTCCCGGCGACCGTCGGCCAGACCGGCATCGGCGAGTGGGTCGGGTGTCTGCTCACCGCCGCCGCAGCAGGGCGGACCAGGCGAGCGGATGCCAGCCATTGGGTTGTTCGGCGGCCTCGAAGTGTGTCTCCGGCAGTTCGACAAGCTCGAACATTGGCTCCAGCTCGGCGCACAGTTCTGCGGCTCGGACACGGGGCGGGCCTTTCTCACCCGGCTGCGTCTCATTGGCATTGCCCGCCAGGGTGAGCCACAGGCTGCCCGGTTGGGTGGTCCTGCCGAGGAAGGCCAGCCGATCGTCCAGCGCCTCGCGGCGCACACAGTGATAGAGACCGCTGTCGTACACGAACGGGAAGGGCAATCCAAGGTCGGGGAGTTGTCGGAAGTCCGCGACCCGGAAGTCGATGCGAACGCCGGCCTGGGCGGCCAGGGTCCTGGCCAAGTCGATGGCCCGCGGTGCCAGGTCGAAGGCGGTCACCGCGTAGCCCCGCCGGGTCAGATGAACGGCGTTCGCGCCGGTCCCGCAGCCCATTTCGAGGGCCCGGCCCGGACCGATCCGCCATTCGCGCAGCACCCGGTCCAACGCGTGCAAGGTCGAATGCTGATTCCAGGGAGTGTCACCGGAAAGGTAACGGGCATTCCAGTCCAGCGATCCCGGCAGGGTCGTGCTCATGGTCGAGTGGCAGCGAAAGCGGGCACATTGTGTTGGTCAACGGCCACGCAATCTGGGCGCGCCTGCCCGGCTGTCAAACCCGGAGAACCGCGGTGCGGTGTCGGGGCTGGCCTTTGGTGACGGCGTCCGGCAGGCTGGGTGTCCATGAACACTGCGTCGCAGGACTTCCCGCATCACCTCGCGGTGCTGCGCGAGCGCATGTTGCACCCGACGGACTACGAGCGGGCAGTGCACTATTTCCTCGAGGAGTTTGCGGGTGACCTCGAGTTCATGCGGCAGTCGGAACCTGACGAGGCACCCCATCTGCTGGTGGCGCTGCGCGCGGTCGCGTCGAAGACGCTCGGCCAACCGACGGCGTTTGACGACTCGAAGCTGTTTCTCCTGCGCGCACACCGGTTTCATCATGGCAACGCCGCGCTGGCGGGGCGCGCGCTGATCTTCTTCTACTTCGCGGAGGCGGACACGGGCATCGCGGCGCTGATCCCTGGAGTGGGCGGCGGGGTGGAGGTTGCGCGGTTCCGGCTCACGGGGGCCTTGACCGACCCGCGGCGGAATTGAACGTCAGAGAGACCGCCGCCATCGGTTGTTGACCGGTGTTTGGCGTTCGGAGAGCTTGAGTTGAAATGAAGGTCACGGCGCCCCGCCAACCGTCGAAACGCAAGCGGCCCTCCCCGCGGGCGGAGGAGCGCGCTACGGATCTCGAACGGCGGCGTGAGCTTGGCCAGTTCTTCACCCCACAGCCGGTAGCCGAATTCATGTGGGACGTGCTGGAAACCCTCCACGGAGGTGCCTTTCCCTCCCACGCCTCGCTCATCGATCCGGCCTGTGGCGACGGGGTGTTCCTGCGGGTAGCCCGGGAACGCGGGCGATTGGATCCGGCCGGTTTGTTTGGCACAGACATCGACCCCGCGCTCGAGCCGGGCTGGCACGCGGATCCGGTGCTGCGGAGTGCCCAACTGCATCAGGTCAATGGGTTGTTGGACGCCCCGGGGTTCGGCATCCAGGAGCGTTCGTTCGACGTCGTGGCCGGGAATCCCCCGTTCAGCGGCAAGGGACTGCGCGAGTTGCTCCGATTACTCGAGGAGGACCGGGAGGCTAACCGCGACGAAGAACGCGATTTGTTTGGCCTTCCCGTACCGGGTCAATCCCGGGGCCACACGGGACAGCCCTTGTCACGCTCGGAGCGGGCGGATCTGGACAAGCTGGCAAGGCGGCTTTGCGAATACGCCTGCTGGCGGATGAACGCGGCGCCGGATGACGACACCGCCACGGCCGCCCCACCCGACAATGACACGCCGGACTTGCTGGCCGGCCTGGCACTCAACGACCGGCCTCGCCCGACGGTGAGCGACTGCGAACGATCCGCCCACCTCATCCGCCAATGGCCGGCCGGCCGGTTGCTGGACGTTTCCCGGCCCGAGATTCGCGAGGTCATCGGCCGTTTGGCCAGCACCGCCGTGGAAGTGTTCTTCACCGAGCGCTTCCTCCGCCTCGCCAAGCCCGGCGGCCTCATCGCGGTCATCGTGCCGGAGAGCATTGCCGCGAGCGAGCGATTGAGCCCGCTTCGGCGCTGGTTGACCGGGCGTATGGACCTCTTGATGGTGGTGGGCCTGCCCCAGCGGGTCTTCACGGGCGTCGGCGCCAATGCTCGAACGACGATCTTGTTTGCCCGTCGCCGCCTGCAAGAACGACCCGAGGGTTGGTGGCTTCAGCCACAGGAGACGCTGCCGGACGCCGGGCGCAGTGTGCGGTTGACCGCCCCCCAGATCGAGGCGCCGAACTGGAGTCTCCAGGCCTACTTGGATGGGGTGTTGCAGTCCGTACGAGCGAAACAGGCCAGTGCCCGGCCAACCGCGAAATGACGACGCGTGCCCCCCTGATTCCGCCCCGAATCGAAGTACAGGTCTCCTGGCCTGAGATCGAAGCGCACGACCGGTGGGATCCTGGCTTCTACCAACGGCACTTCCGTCGAAACGAAAGAGAGCTCCGTAAGCTCCGGAGTGTGCGGCTGGGAAACTTCATCCCGGAAGAACTGCCGGATGGCTCCAAGGGGATCACCTACGGGCAGGTCGGCGCCCGCCACCTCGACCCGCGTGGTGCCGTCCGCTACCTCCAGGTGATCAACATTCGGGACACGGGAATCGATTTTGCCGTCAAACCGGATCGCGTCGCCGAGGGCAGCCACAACGATCCCGAGCGTAGCCGGGTGCGTCCCCGGGATATCCTGTTTACAAACAACGCGTTCCGCGGGACAGACACCCTCATTGGTCGTTGCGTTGCCGTACCCTTTGACTACGGCAGACTCAATATCAGCCAGCACATTGATCGCATTCGGGTTGTGGGTATCAACCCCTTCTACGTCTGCTGCTTTCTGAGGTCTCGATTCGGCAGCATGCAGGTTCAGCGTGTGATGCACGGAGTGGATGCCATGACGATCAGTTTTGGGCGGATCCGTGCGCTCTCCATCCCCGTCCTGTCGGAGCCGCTTCAAACCCAGGCGGAAATGGAGTATCTCGCGATGTCCAAGTGCCACAACCGCGCGATGGCGATCAAGGAAAGGCTTTTGAGGGAGAGTGGGATTGAGCCGGGGCAATTCGGCGAATCGATTAACGAACTCGCTGCTAACGTCCCGGCCTACACCCGGGCCATCACGGATGCGCAGGCCCGCCTGAAGCACTTGGTCGGAGAGGTGGAGGCGGTTCTGGAAGGCCGCCAGCGAGGCCTTCGGCCCTTTCCGGCCTGAGGTCGGCGTCGATGAAGACCAATGGGAGAATCCGCGAGCTGCTCGCCACCCCTTGCTTCAATGACATCGAATACGGGCATCGTGTCATCTGGCCGCTCCTCGATCACCTGGGCATTCCCCTGCACGCACGGCGTCCGCAGTTTCAGATCGAGAACCCCTTTGGCAACGGTCTCCTCAGACTCGACTACCTGCTTCATCACGAGGACTTGCCGCTGGTGACCATCGAGGGTGAACCCACGGCGCGACAATTCGAGACTGGCTATCGGCAGGCCAAGAACTACAGCCGGAATTTCAAGCCGCGCCAGCGTGGTTGCCCGATGCAGGAGCGAACCGTTCCGTTCTTGATCACGGCGGCCGGCGGTCGGGCCGAGATGTGCCGGGCGATTGTACGCGGGCTCAACATCGAGTACGAACCGATTCTCCAAGACGGACAGCCGGCCTTCCTCGAATGGGATGAACTGCTGGCGGAGATGGGTTTGACCGAACCTGCTGCCGCCCTGGGGCCCCAGCAGCGGGTCCTGATTGCGGACACCGCCACCCAGTTCTTCACCGAGCTGTTCGAGCCCATTGACGCTGCGCCTGCCCTCCGGAATCAGGAGGATCGGAAGATCGTACTCTTGAACCGGCTCATTCACCTCGCGCTCCAAAGAGACGAGCGCGCGATTCAGACAGCCTGCCAGGCGGCCAAGTTGGGACAGCGGCGACTCGGTCAGCTCCTCCGGACCATCGGGTGGTACCGGCAGAAGATTGAGTCCGACGAGTTCACGGGCGTGGCGGTGGCACGCGGGTACCGGACGTTCCTGCAGCAGCCGGGTGGCCGCGGCCGGCACCGCTATTTCACGGAGGAGTCGCAGTCCCGGCCTTACTGGAAGGGGGGTAGGCTGCGGTACCGGAATGTCGCCCGCTTCTTCACGCCTGCAGAGGTGATCCAGCAAATGGTGCGCGTGGCCCAACCCCGAGCCGCGGAATCGGTCATCGACATGACCTGTGGGACCGGCGGCTACCTCGCGGAGTGCGTCGAGTATGTAGCCCAGCGGGAGGATGCTCGGCGGGCCCAGGAGTTCGCGGCGCGCCGCCTCGTGGGAATCGACGACGATCCCTTCTGCGTCTCGTGCAGCCGGGCCCTGCTGGCCTTCCTGTATCCACAGCATGCCGAGCGGTTTCAAGTGTACTTGCACAACGCGCTGTACCGACGTTCACCGTCCGACAGTGAGATCGACGAAGACTGGCGGGCGGACACCCGCTTGCGGACCGGGCGCTATGACCTGGTGCTCGGAAACCCGCCGGGCAACGACCAGTACTCCGGGACAAATCGACGCGAGGTTGAGCGTCAGTGGCGGTCCCGTTTCGCCCACACCGAAGGCGGACTCATGGACCACCACTGCTTCCTCCGCCGCGCCGTCGATTTGGCCCGGCCCGAAGGCGGCCGCATCTGCTTGCTCCTGCCCGAAGGGCTTCTGACGAGGGACAATCGGGGAATGCCTGTCCTGCGACAGGCCATCGCTCGGGAGTGCGAGCTGCGGCTGGTGGTCACCCTCCCGCGCGTCTTCAAGGGCAACAACGCGCGCATGGCGATAGTCTTCCTGGTCCGAAACCCGTGTCCGGACCGGCGGCGCAAAGTACTTCTCGTCGAGGTGCGGGAGCATTGGCAGGACGGCGAAGGCGTGGAACGGAAGACGGACTTGTTCGGAGAGTTGGAGGCAACCGTCAACCGGTATCTTGGCGTCGAATGAAAACCGGCTCAACAATGGTCGCCTTGATCCTTGTGCTGTCGGCGGGCTGGGCCAGGACCGTGGGGGCAGGGACGCTGGCCTACGCCCCGGCGCCGCCGGATAACCCCTTGAAAGGCTTTGTCTCATACCCGCGCGAGGGTGGCGGCTTCCCCCGCAGCCTCGAGTGGGACTACACGCGCCTGGCCGAGGTGATGGTGGGTCCAGCCGAGTTCAACTGGGCGCCCTTCGAGCGGAAGCTCGAGGCCGCCCGGACGCGCGGCTGCCAGTTCTATGCGCGATTCTACCTCGAATGGCCGGGGCGACCGACCGGGGTCCCGCGCTTCCTGTTGGACGCCGGTTTGACGCTGCGAACCTGGACGAACACCAACACCCAGCCGTTCCCTCCGGCGATCGACCACACCCCGGACTACGAGGACCCGCGGCTCCGGGCGGCGCTGACGAACTTCATCCGGGCGTTCGGGGCCCGGTACGACGGCGACCCGCGCCTGGCGTTCGTCGGCCTCGGCCTGCTGGGGACTTGGGGTGAATGGCACAACCATCCCAACGACGCCTGGTTCGCCTCGAAGATGGTCCAGCGCGTGGTGATGGACGCTTTTGAGGCCGCGTTCCGACGGACCAAGCTCGTCGCGCGTTACCCGGCGGGGCCCCACGATCCCCGGTACGCCGCCAACGACACACGCGCCATCGGCTACCACGATGACTCGTTCGCCTGGGCCACCGTCGATACGGGTCGCGCGCAGGACGACTGGTTCTTCGAAGCACGGCTCCGTCGGGCCGGGGCCTTGGAGAAGTGGCGCGCCCAACCGGTGGGTGGCGAGGTCCGACCCGAGGTGTGGGACTGCGTGTTCGACGAGCCGTCCTGCGTGCCGCCGGGACAGGAGTTTGACCGCTGCCTGGAAGCGACACGGGTGTCGTGGCTCTGCTGCCAAGGGGTGTTCCGGCCCCGGTTGCAGGGCGCGGCTCGTGAGCGGGCGATTCTCGCCGCGCAGCGGATGGGGTATGAACTTCATGTGCGCGAAGCGGAGTTCTTGGTGGCCGAAGGGCAGGTGAGCCTCACCCTCTCAGTCACCAACACCGGGCTTGCGCCCTTTTACTATGACTGGCCCGTGGAACTCGGCTTTCTCGACGCCGCCGGCACTGGGCTGATCATCCGCCGGACGGATTGGCGGCTCACGATGATCCTGCCGGGCGAACCGTCCGCCGTTTGGCGGGCCAACGTTCCCATGTCCGGATTACCGGCCGGTGAGCAGCGTGTCTTGCTGCGCGTACCCAACCCGATGCCGGGCGGGCGCCCGCTCCGCTTCGCCAACCAGGATCAGGACCGCGACCTGGACACCTGGTTGACGTTGGGGGCGATCCACCCGTGAACCCGCTTCACGGCCACGGACCCTGGCATGCCCGTTCTACTGAAATACAAACCCTGACCCCTCACCTCAGCCAGACGACCTTGATCTCCTTTTCCACCGCCTTGAATTCCGGGTCGCCGGTGACGAGTTCGGCTTTGTGCTTCCTGGCCAGCGCGGCGGCGAAGGCGTCGGCCAGGCTGAGGCGGAAGCGGCATTTGAAGTCCGCCGCCACGTCGGCCAGTTCACGGTCCGCCGGATGGAATTCGATGGGCAGGGTGGGCAGGTCGCGGGCCACCTCCGCCCAGCGCGCGGCGCCGTCCTGGCGGAGCACGATGTACTTGATCTCGGCGTAGTTCACCTCGGTCATGTGCAGCGGGGCGTCGCGCTCGCCCGCCTTTTCCAACAGCCCGGCGACCTTGGCATCGCCCGCCTCGCCCCGAAGAAACGCGAGCAGGGCAAAGCTATCGAGAACCGGTGCAGCGGGCATGCTTGGCCTCCTCGATTTCCTTTTCCCGCTGCTGGTGTTCCGCCCACTCCTCCGCGAAGGGTTGGCCTCCGGGCTTGCGTTTGAGGATGCCGCGCAGGCGGTTGATCGCATGGCGTGTCACCGGCTTGAGCAGGATGCCCTCGTCGGTGGCGGTGACGATGGCGCGGGTGCCGTCCTCGATGTGGTAGAGCTTGCGGAGCCGGAGCGGAATCACCACCTGGCCTTTGGTGGTGAGGCAGGAGTGGACTTTCCCGCCGGCGCCCCGGGAGCTCTGGCGACGCTGGTGGCAGACGGAAGAGCGCCCGGCCCGAGCGGGCAGCGCTGCGATCAAGTGTGACAAATGTCGAAAGTCAACGTTTGACCCCATGGCAGCCTGTTCTCTCCGGCGCCCCCTTGACCAAGCCAAGTCCCCAGAAGTAGCCTCCTGCCGCCACACAAATGGAATCCGTTTACATCGAAACCAGCATCGTCAGCTACCTGGTGGCGGTCCCGAGCCGCGATCTGCTTACGGCAGCAAACCAGCAGGTCACGCGCGACTGGTGGCGGCAACGCCGCGACGGCTTTGTCTGTGTCGCTTCCCAGGAAGTGATGGCTGAAGCCAGCCGGGGCGATCCCGAGCAAGTCAGGCGGTGGTTGGCCGTGCTGGCATCGCTTCCCCGTGTCGCGGTGAGCGCAGACGCCGAGGAATTGGCTCGCCTCTTTCTCTCTACGGGTTGCCTGCCGCCCAACGCCGCCCGCGACGCCGTGCATCTGGCTGTGGCCACGGCGATCGCTGCCGACTATTTGCTCACCTGGACTTGCCGCACGTTTGCACCCCGCTCGAATTGATGGGAGACTCCCCCTGTGAAGACGAATCCGCTGCTTGAAGAGCTTTGGCAGGTGAAAGACGACCTGGCGCGCGAAGCAGGCTATGACATGAACCGCATCTTCGCCGAACTGCGCGCGGCTGAGGCCCAACAGCCGGGGCCGCTGATCCGGTCGGCGGAGGATCTGCGCCGCTATGTGGCCGAGGAGGAACGCCGGCACGAAGCTGCTTCCGCCCTTGCCCTCAAGGAAGAACCGCAGCCGGTTCCGCCTGACCGGACGGGCTGACCGGGCCAAAAACACCAAAGCCGGCCCGGCGGGCATCGCCCCCCCGCTGTACCCCATCCCCCCCTCCGCCTCCTTCCGCGTTGATCCGCGATTCCCTTCGTGACCTCCGTGGTGCCCCCCCCACCACCGTCCCTTCTCCATGTCAGCCAGGCGGTGTTCTCGCCGCCGTTTGGCGGGCCAACGTTCCGACGTCCGAGTTGCCGGCCGGCGAGCAGCGTGCCTTGCTGCGCGTACCCAATCCGATGCCGGGCGGCCGTCCGCTTCGCTTCGCCAACCAGGATCAGGACCGTGACCTGGACGCATGGTTAACGTTGGGGGCGATCCACCCGTGAACCCGCTTCACGGCCACGTCCTCCGGTACGTCCCCTCACTTCGATGAGCTGCTGTTCGACCCCGTCACACGCCTCCCCCGCCCAGCCGTCGCCCTCCGGTTCGCCGCGTCCTTTTGCCACCACGCGATGGACCGCGGTGCTGCAGGCCGGCCGGGGCGAGGACACCGCGGCGCACGCGGCGCTCGAGGAACTCTGCCGAAGCTACTGGCCGCCGCTCTACGCGTACGTACGCCGGTTGGGCTACTCACCGCCGGACGCCCAGGACCTTACCCAGGGGTTCTTCGCGCAACTGCTCGGACGGCGCACGCTGGCCAGGGCTGATCCGGCGCGCGGCCGGTTTCGTTCCTTCCTGCTGGCTTCACTCAAGCACTTCCTCGCCCACGAAGCGGAGAAGGCCCGCGCTCAGAAACGTGGGGGTCCAGCGCCACCGGTGTCGCTCGACCTCGATACCGCGGAGACCCGCTGGCGCGACGGGCCGGCGGCCCCGGGGGACACACCCGACCGCGCCTTTGACCGTCAGTGGGCCCTGGCGTTGCTGGAGCGGGTGCTGAGCCGCCTGCGCCGGGAGTACACGGCGGCGCGTCGGCAGCCCCTGTTCGAGCGCCTCAAGGATACCCTGGCCGGCGACCGCTCGGAACGGCCCTACCGTGCCCTGGGCGAGGAACTGGGGCTCAGCGAGGGCGCGGTGAAGATCGCAGCACACCGGCTGCGACATCGCTACCGGGAACTGCTGCGGGACGAAGTGGCGCAGACGGTCGCATCCCCAGCCGAGGTGGAGGAGGAGTTGCGCAGTCTATTCGCTGCGTTGGGTCCATGACTGGCAGCGGGTCACCTGACCCCGACAGGGTCCCCAAGGTACCCTTCCCGCAGCGGTCCGGTCGCACGAAGCCGGCACCGCTCGGGTGCGCCCGGTGTAACTTTCGGAACCCGTCCCGGTAGGAAGTGGTGTATGAGTCATCCGATGCTGGCGAGGCTGGGGATCACGGAAATCGCGGTCGTTTTCCTGATCGTGCTGCTCGTGGCGGCAGCGATCATAGCCTTGGTCGTGTTTGCCGTGTGGCTAACGCACCGCCTGGCCGATGGCCGGTCTGACCCGCGCGGAGTTCCCTCGGGTCGGACTTCCCCCGGGCTCCGACGCAAGCTCTCGTTTGTGACCGTCGAGGATGGCCGGGTGCGGGTGTGCTGGCCGGCGTACTTCCTCGGCTTGGGCCTGCTCATTCCGGTCTTGGCGCTGCTGAACGGGCTGCTCCTGGCCGCGGGAGTGTGGAGCGGCATGGACACGGTCCTGGTGGGACTCCTCGTGGCGGTGCTGGCGTTCAACGTGCAGGTGATCTACCAGTTCAACCGCGCGTCCCGAACGGCATCGTCCCCGTCTCTGCCACCGGCGGGGCCGGCATCGCCGCCTCCTCCTGTCCCCGCATCGGCGTCAGGCGCGGGAGTCGTGTGTTCACGGTGCCATGCACCTCTACCCGGGAATGCGCCGGAAGGCTTGTGTCCCCAGTGCCTGATGCGCGTAGGGTTGGCGACCCAGACCGGGACCGTCGACGACTCGGCACCTGTCCGCAGTTCGGTGGCGCCGCCCTCCGTCGCCGAGGTGGCCCGACGGTTTCCCCACCTCGAGATCCTCGAGTGCCTGGGCCACGGCGGCATGGGGGTGGTGTTCAAGGCGCGTCAGCCGAAGCTGGACCGGCTCGTGGCGTTGAAGGTCCTTTTGCCGGAGAGGGCGGGGGACCCGCGGTTTGCCGAACGCTTCACCCGCGAGGCCCGCGCGTTGGCGCGGCTAAATCATCCGAACATCGTTGCGATCCACGATTCCGGCGAGGCCGATGGCATGTTCTACCTCCTCATGGAGTACGTGGAGGGCTCGACGTTGCGCCAGGCTTTGCGAGCGGGCCGGCTCGCACCTGAAACCGCGCTGGCCCTGGTGCCCGCGATCTGCGAAGCGCTCGAATTTGCGCACCAGCAAGGAGTGGTCCACCGCGATATCAAACCCGAGAACGTCCTCCTCACCCCACAGGGCCGGGTGAAGCTGGCCGACTTCGGCATTGCCAAACTCGTGCACCCCGAGCCGGCAACCCCGGCGCTCACGGAGGATCGTTCGGTCGTGGGCACGCCGCATTACATGGCGCCCGAGCAGATCGAGCATCCCCAACGAGTGGATCACCGGGCTGACATCTACTCCCTGGGGGTCGTGTTCTACGAAATGCTCACGGGTGAACTCCCCCTCGGCAAGTTCCCACCTCCGTCCCGCCAAGTCCGGGTCGATGTGCGGGTGGATGAAGTGGTCTTGCACGCCCTCGAGAAGGAGCCCTCGCGCCGGTATCAGCATGTCAGTGAAGTGAGGACCGACGTCCAGGACATCCGCCGTTCCTCGCCAACGCTGCGGGGCGAGACTCCCCCGCCCGGCGGTCCGCCGCCCTTCGCCGGAGCAACCGCGACCGTTTGATGGGGCCAATATCAAGAACCGACCCCTCCGCGCTGGTAGGCGCCGACGTGAGGAGGCGAAGGGTATTGCCCCGGGCCCCCAACGCCTCCTCACGTCGGCGCCTACCAGCGGGTAGGGGATTTCCGGCTAGGCCCAGATCATCTCCTGCACCGTCCGGCCGGCCGGGATGAATGGCAGGACGTGCTCGGTGTAGGGCGTGATGACGTCCAGCACGTAAGGCTGGTCGGAGTCGAGCATGCGCTGGATGGCAGCGCGGAGGTCACGGCGGAACACGACCCGTTCACAGGGCACGTTGAAGGCCTTCGAGATGGCCACGAAATCCGGGTAGATCTGCTGCCGGAAGTCCGGGTCGCCCAGGTACGTGTGACCGCGGTTGCCGTGGTAGAAACGGTCCTCCCACTGCATCACCATGCCCAGGTGCTGGTTGTTGAGAATCATGGCCTTGGCGGCAATCCCCTCGATGTGCGCGGTGGCCAACTCCTGCACGTTCATCAGGAACGAGCCGTCGCCGTCGATGTCAATGACCTGCTTGTCGGGCCGCGCCACCTTGGCGCCCAACGCCGCGGGATAGCCGAATCCCATCGAACCCAGGCCCGCGCTGGTCACGAGCTGGCGTGGCTGGCTGTACTGGTAGAACTGGCCGGCCCACATCTGATGTTGCCCCACACCGGTCGTGATGATGGCCTCGCCCTTGGTGAGCTCGTAAAGGACAGCAATGGCCTCCTGCGGAAGGATGACCTGGCTGGCGTCACCGCCCATGTGATCCTGGACATGCTGCGATCTCAGCACCTCCTCCGTGACGCGCCAGTTGAGGGGCGCCTTGGCCTTGAGCTCCGCGACCCGGGCCTGCCAGGCTTCGAATCGCGCCGGGAGCGGACGCTCGGCGAGGAGGACATTCAGGCGCTCGAGGGCGTAGCGGATGTCGCTGATGATCGGGAAGTGGACGGCGCGGTTCTTGTTGATCTCGGAGGCGTCGATGTCGATATGCACGATGGTGCCGTGCTCGCAGAACTTCTCGACCTTGCCCGTGACGCGGTCATCGAAACGAACGCCCAAAGCCAGGAGCAGGTCGGCCTCGGCGACCGCCCAGTTGGCGTAGGCCGAACCATGCATGCCCAGCCACTTGAGCGAGAGCGGATCGGTCTCGGGAAAGGCGCCGCAACCCATGATCGTGGTGGTCACCGGGATGCCCGTGGCAGCCGCGAACCGCCGCAACTCCGCGGCGGACCCGCTGGTGATGATGCCACCGCCGCAGTAAAGGACCGGGCGCTGGGCCTTCGCGATGAGGTCCAGGATCTGAAGCAGCGAGGCATCATCAGCGCGCCGGTCGGGCGAATAGCCGCGCAGGTTGATCGCGGTGGGGAACTCCGGAGTGGTGCGCTGTTGCTGGACGTTCTTGGGCACGTCGATCAGCACCGGACCCGGCCGGCCCGTCTGGGCGATGTGGAAGGCCTCCTGGACGACGCGCGGGAGCGTGTTGATGTCGGTGACCAGATAGCTGTGTTTCACCACCGGCAACGTCATCCCGAAGATGTCCGTTTCCTGGAAGGCCCCCTTGCCGATCATGGCCTGCGGGACCTGGCCGGTGATGGCGATCAGGGGGACCGAATCCATGTAGGCGTCGGCGATGCCGGTGACGAGGTTGGTGGCGCCGGGGCCGCTGGTGGCCATGCAGACGCCCGCCTTGCCGGTCACGCGGGCGTAGCCTTCGGCGGCAAACACGCCCCCTTGTTCGTGGCGGGGCAGGTAGGTGCGAATCTGCTTCGAGCGGGTGAGCGCCTGGTGAATCTCCATGCTGGCTCCGCCGGGGTAGGCGAAGATCACCTCGACACCCTCCCGTTCGAGGCAGCGAACCAGGAGGTCGCTGCCCGCGAGCGTGGCGGGAGCCGGCGCCGGGCGGGAAGGCGCCGGCGCGCCGGTGGGTTCCGGGAGAGTCGGTGAATGCAATTGCGAATGGCTCATGTGTTGCTGTGCTCGTTTGACTGGCCGCGCCCGGGGGCAACAAAAAACCCACGACTGTCGGCCAGCCGTGGGTTTTGGGTGCCAATGTCCGCTTAGTAGCGACCCAACCCAACGGTGGCGTCGTTGGCTACAACGACGACCCACAGCCGGACTGGGCACCCGTTCGGTTTCATCTGCAGGTGGACTCATACGGGACGTGCCGCAGGCGGTCAAGCCCGCAGTTGGCTGGCGACGCCCCCATCTTGCGCGGCGCGCGCGCCGGACCCCGCGCGGTCATGCTTGTTTTCCGGGCGCGTTCCGGGATAGTGCCCCCATGAACCGGACCGCCGCGAGAGTGCTTTTCGCATGCCCGCCCCCGCCGCACCGGGGTGGACGTGGACGCGCGGCCGGTCGGCCGGGCCCCTGCCGGGATTCCAGCCGGGCCCGACGGAGGAGAAGATGGATGAAGCTGATTGCCTGCACTCCCTGGCTGCTCCTGGCCGGGCTGGCCGGTGCTCGTGGCGAGAACTGGCCTCAATTCCGCGGCCCCACCGGTCAGGGCCATTCGACCGAGACCAACCTGCCGCTCCACTGGAGCGCTACCGCGCAGCTTGCCTGGAAGACCCCTCTGCCCGGGCAGGCCTGGTCGTCGCCCATCGTCTGGGCTGACCAGGTCTTCCTCACCACCGCCACTGAAAACGGCGCATCCTGTCGGGTACTCTCGCTGGACCGGAAGTCGGGCCGGGTCTTGTGGGATCACGAGGCGTTCCGTCAGGTGCCCGGGCGCAAGGAAGCCCGGAATTCCTTTGCGACTCCGACCCCGGCCACCGACGGCGAGCGTGTCTATGCCTGTTTCTACGACGGCAGTTTCGTCGCCTGCGACTTCCGCGGGGCGGTGGTCTGGACCAACCGCCGTCATCCCTTCTACAGCCAGCACGGTTTGGGTTCCTCTCCCGTCCTGTACCGTGGCCTGCTGATCATGGCGCGCGACGGCAGCGGGGAAGGCGAGGAGAAGCGGTCGCTCGGATGGCAGGAACCCTGGGACCAGGGCTACGTGCTGGCACTGGACACGAAGACCGGCCAGGAGCGCTGGCGAGGCCGGCGCGGGCTTTCCCGGATCGCCCACGGCACGCCGGTCATCTGGACCCCCGCCGCCGGCCGCGCGGAAGTGGTGACCGAAGCCGGGGATGTGGTCCAGGGGTTTGATGCCGAAACGGGCGAACGACTCTGGTCGAGCACCGTGGTGGGCGAAGGCAAGGCGCCGTCCGTCGTGGTGGGACAGGGCCTGGTCTTCACCGCCGGCGGGTGGGGTGGCCGGGAGTCCATCAAGGCCTTCCGACTCGGGGGCCGCGGCGAACTCGGCGAGTCGAACCTCGTGTGGCAACAGCGCAAAGGCATGCCCAAGGTGCCGTCCATGTTGCACGTCACCCCCCACGTGTTTGTCATCACCGATACCGGCCTGGCGTTGTGTCTCGCGGCCGCCACGGGCGAGATCCTCTGGCAGGAGCGGCTTGAGGGGACCTTTTCGGCCTCGCCGGTTTATGCCGACGGCCGCGTCTACTTCCTCAACGATCAGGGCGCGACGACCGTGATCAAGGCGGGCCCCCGCTTCGAGGTGCTGGCCCGGAATCCTCTGGGCGAAAAGGTACAGGCTTCGATGGCCGTTTCCCAAGGGCAGTTGTTGATCCGCACCGAACGGCACCTCACGGCCATCGGCTGCCCCCCGTCGCGTGATTGACACCACCCGCATGCTCCCGCTGGCTCCTCCGCTAACGGCCTTGATCCTTGCCCTCCTCGGGAGTGCGCCCCGCGTCTTCGCCCAGGACGCCGCGCCCCCCGACCGCAACCTGGTCAATACCCGCGCCCGCCCCGGCGGCATGCAGGCGGATTCCCCGGTGACCTTCCCGGAACACGGCGCGTTGCCGGCCAGGTTCCCGCCCGACGTCCAGGAGGAGAGTTGGCCGGTGGAGAAGGACTACTACCTGTTCAGCTCGCCCTGCCGTTCGCTGGCCCAGATCGAAGCGATCCAGGCCGCGATGCCGGCGGGCCGGTTCACGCCGCCGCCCAATGACTGGCAACACCTCACCCGCACCCGCCGCCTCCTCACCGAGGGCGGGTCGCTGCACCTGATCGCCATCGGCGACAGCATCATCAACGACACCATGCGGTCGGGTTGGGTGGCGTTGTGGCGCGCGGCTTACCCGAAGGCCGACATCCGCGCGACGGTCTACGTCCGCGGCGGCGGTGGCTCTCAACACTACCGCGAGGCGAAACGGATCGAGGAGGTCGTGGTACCGCGCCGGCCGGATCTCGTCTTTCTGGGCGGCATCAGCCAACGGTCCGTCGAGGACATCGCGGCGGTGATCGCCCAGCTCCGGGCCGCCTTGCCGGAGGTGGAAATCCTGCTGGGGACCGGCGCGTTCGGTACCGCCGACCCGCGCGACGCGGCCGCCTTGGCAGCGGCCTCGCATTCCGGCACCGGCGCGTACGGCCCGTCCCTGCGGCAACTGGCCGCCGAGCAGCGTTGCGCCTACCTCGACTTCACCTCGCCCTGGGCGGAGTACCTGAATGCCTCCGGGCTGCACCCGCACCACTTCTATCGCGATGTGGTGCACGCGAATGAATTCGGCGAGCAGGTGCTGGCGAAGATCCTGATGTCCTTCTGGATGGCCCCGCCGGCAACTCCGGCGCAGCCCGCGAGGCGGGCGGACGGTTACCGGGGCATCTGGTTTACCCTGGGCCAGAAGTTCCCTCACGGCCTCGAGTCTCACCTGTACTTCGCGGACTCGTCCGGGAAGCGCGTCTGGCGACTGCCTTACCACATGTCCGGCGAGACGGCGATGCCCGCCGCGGAGGGTGCAGGCTGGAAGCCCGCACCACAGGTTCACGGAGCGCCTCCCTGAGCCCCATCCCCGATGTTCGTAATCGGTGGAGAAACCGCTTCCCTGAATTCTCCGCAGATTGCGAACATCGGGAATTGGGATGAAGGGATCTTCGGTTTCCTGCTAATCCCCGATGTTCGTAATCGGCGGAGAATCCAAGACGGGGAGTTCCTCCAGCGATTACGAACATCGGGGATGGGACCGAGGGAGGCGCTCCATGAACCTGCGGTGCAGGCGTCCCGCCCCGTGCCTCCTCCTCCCCAAGCACCGCTGGAATCCGGTGCACTCCACGCGCTGCGCGTCCGACCCAGGGCGGTGGCCTCCGCGCCGTCTGGCAGGCCAGCCAGGGTGGAACCGGACTTGCCCCTTGGAATCCTGGAACTTCCCTTGAGCTTTGAGCTTTCAACTTCGAACTTCGAACTTTGAGCTTTGAGCTTCCCTCCAGCGAAGTCGCCCCCTAGCCTGCGCGCGCACCGCGCGGCCGCCCTTGAACCGTGAACAACGCCACCTTCCGTCCCTCCCGGCCCGGCGACGAACCGGGCGCTTACTACGTCTGCCTGAAGACCGGCGATCACGGCCGCGACGGTGAACCGTTCTACCGCGAGGACCCGGACGCTCTCGGGCGCTTGTTCGTCGGCCCCTATCTCGCGTTCGAGCCGGATCTGGCCCGGATCCTGGAGGACCCGGAAGGCATCTGCGGCTACGCGCTGGGGGCGTTCGATTCCCGGGAGTTCTACGCCCGCTACGAGCGCGAATGGCGTCCTTCCCTCTGCGCCCGGTTCCCCGCGCCTGCCGGCGATCCCGCCACCTGGACCCGGGTGCAACAGGTGTACGATGGGTATCATCACCCGGACTATTTCTGCCCCGAACCCTACGACCGCTACCCGTCCCACCTGCACATCGACCTGCTCGAACGCGCTCAAGGCAGGGGGTACGGACGACGCCTCCTGGAGGCGGTGATGGACCGGCTGCGGGAACGCGGTTCGCCCGGCGCGCATCTCGGCGTCAGCCTTCGTAACCTGCGGGCCCTGGGCTTCTACGAGCGGCTGGGTTTTCGTGAACTGATCCGGGTGGGATCAGGGCTGGATGGCTGCATCTACCTCGGGAAGGAGCTGCGGCCATGACCGCCGTCCCGGCGTTTCTCCAGCGCTGGGTGGTGCCCGCGCTGACGGCGCTGAGCGAGAACCCGTACCTGGCGGCCATCCGCGCCGGGATGGTGTCGGTGGTGCCGCTGACGATCATCGGCGGGCTCTTCATGGTGGTGGCGAACCTGCCGGTGCCCGGCTGGGGAGAGCGGCTGGGACCGCAGTGGTCACAACTGTTGCAGGTACCGGTCACGGCCACGTTCGGTCTGCTGGCGGTCTTTGTCTGCTTCGCCATCGGCTATGACCTGGGCCGGCGACGGCAGCAGGAAGCCGTGGTCAGCGCGACCATGGCCACGCTGGTCTTTCTGCTCATCCAGGTGGACCTCGCGTCCCAGACGCTGGTGATGGATGGCTTGGGGTCACAGGGTCTGTTCACCGCCATCCTCATCGCGCTGATCACCGTCCGGACCCAGGAGTACTTCACCGCGCATGCGTTCGTGATCCGGCTGCCCCGGAACGTGCCGCCGATCGTCTACGAGTCGTTTGTGTCGCTGAGTCCGATGGCCTTTCTGATCGCGGTGTTCTGGGGCATCCGGTTCGGCCTCGGGGTGGACATCAACCACCACGTGCAGACCGCCCTCAGCCCGCTGGTCTTCGCCCTGAACACGCTGCCGGGGATCCTGGTGTACGCGTTCCTGGTGACGCTGCTGTGGTCGGTGGGGATCAACGGGGACAACGCCATGGATGCGCTGGTGGCCGGCTTCTTCCTGCAGTATCTGGCCGCGAACGTGACGGCCATGAGCCAGGGCCAGCCGCTCCCCTACATCACCGCCTACGGGTTCTTCACGGTGTTCGTCAACGTCGGCGGGACTGGTGCCACGCTCGCGCTGGCCCTGATCATGTGGAACTCGAAGGAACCGGGCTTTCGCCAGGTGAGCCGGCTCTCTCTGCCCACCCAGGTCTTCCAGATCAACGAGCCGATCTTCTACGGCTTCCCCATCGTCCTGAACCCGATCTTCATGGTCCCGTACATCCTGAATGCACTGCTGCTGACGACGGGCACCTATCTCCTGATGGCGGCCGGCCTCCTGCAGAAACCCTTCATCAACGTGCCCTGGACCACCCCGCCGCTCCTCGGCCATTACCTGGTGACCGGCGGTGATTGGCGGGCGCCGATCTGGGGGGTGGCGTCGATCGCCCTGGCCATGGCGGTCTATTACCCCTTTGCCAAGGTCGCGGAGCGCCAGCGACTCCAGGCCGAGGCCGCCGGCCAGGCGCACGAGTAGTCGCCGGTCCGCTCGCCAACGACAACGTGAGGTCGTCGGCGACCAGACCAACCCCTCAAGCCATCCAGGCCCGGGGCCGGTTCTGAATGGTCGAGTCCGCCAGGAGCGACCGCGTCAGTGCCACGTTGGCTTCCACCTGAAAGTCGAACATCCCCACGCAGAGGAAATCGGCGCCGCTCTCCAACGCATAGCGGAAGCCGGACTCGGGCCGGATGGCGCCCGCCGCCAGGATCTTGAAGGCGATCCACGGCTTCTCGACCGCGGACATCACGCGGACGGTGCGGACCGGGTCCATGTCCCAATAGTTGTCCGCCGGGTTGTCGATCACCAGCAGGTCCTGATCCGGCCGACGGGCGGACCAATACCGGGCGTGGTGACAAGTCTTCACGTAGAAATCCGGGTCGAAACCGCGCTGCTCGGATTCGGCCACCACTTCGATCTGGTGCGCCCCAATGCCGCCCGGCACCCCCTGCGACTTGATGAACTCGACGCAGCGACCCAGCAGGTCCAACCGCCCCTCCTTGAGCCAACGGTCCCCGATCACGCCCTGCACGTAGACCGCGCGCGCCCCGAACTCGATGGACTTGCGGATGTTCGTCTGCCAGTCCTCCACGTCCGGGTGACCTTCGGCGATCCACTGGATCCGGCCGCCGCGCTCCTTCCAGTAGCGGGCCAGGAGGTCCATGACATTCTTGCGCGGATCGGCGATGAGGGCGTTGACCCCCTGCTGCTCGAGCCGCTCCAGCGTGTCGAGCACCTTCTCCGGCGTGTTGTAGGCGCGCATCAGGCTGGGGACATAGTGGAGATCCCGCGCGTGCGCCCAGCCGCTGAGAAGGTTCCCGCCGGAAATCAGCCGGCTGAGTGTCAGGGAACCGATCTTGGCCGTGGGCAGCGCACTCGCCGGCCGGGAGGCTGCAGCCGTCGTCGCCCCCGCCGGGGCGGCAAACGTCGGGGAGGCCGCGAGACTGGCGACAGCCCCGGCGGCAACGGAGTTCGAGAGGAATTGGCGACGCGAGACGGTGTCTTTCATAGGCAGGCTCCAGGGGACCCTGATAGCGCGGGTCACAGGCCGAGTGAATCGAATCCGGCGTCAACCGGCAAGCAGCTTATGGCAGCAGGAGAAATCCCGCAATCGGCCGGATGGTCTCACCTGAGGAAGCTCCGGCAACGATTGTGCCTGGAGGCCAGCAGCGGCCGCACCAGCGCCGGCGGTTGATGCTCGGAATACTCGACCTTCCCCCCGCAGTCGCCCACCTTCCGGGCCGGCTCCGCGATCACGGAGACGTGGTCGAAACCGAACGTCTGCGCGACCCGAAGCTGCGCCTCGACCAACACCCGATGATCGCAGGTGGAACACCCAGCGGACGGAAGTCCGCTGGGTCGGTTGTGAAACGGACGGCTCGCGAGCGGGTCGTGCCGCGCCCAGCGACGCTCCGCCTACTACGGAAGTGCAGGCGTACAGAAGACCCGATAGAATCGCGCTGGTTCACTCGAAGCCACCCGCAAGGCGAGCGCCGATTCGGTCGCTTGGAAGAATCCCGGCGGTTCCGTGACGAAGGGTTCGTGCGGGGTTGCCGCGGATTGGAGGGCATAGTACCAGCCGGGAGTCGTGTTGAACTGCAGCTCATACTGCCCGGTCGCCACCGCCCGGATCTCGACCAGAACCGCCACCCCAGCCACAAAGGCCTCGGAGCGCACAGGGTGAGGATCCACTCCGCCCGCGCCCGCCGACAGACCCAGACGTGTCGGGGAAACCGCTTGCGCGGGACCCTCCGGCGGCTCGAGCGCCGCGATCTGGGCTGGCACGGTGACTTCACTCGTCCCGTTGAAGTAGTGCAGCGCCTTCGCCCAGGCACGACGTCCGACCTCGGCACCCGTACGCCGGCCCGTGAGATCGTCGCTCGATACGTGGATCCCGCCCCAAAGCCGTGAAAGCCCGGCTTGGTCGGCGGCGTCGAAATACGTGGCCCACTGGAGCTCGAGGTCCTGGCTGGGACCACGCTCGAACGCCAGTCCCTGGTTCGCCTCAACCTTGTGGCGTCCGATGCCGCCGGGGAAGAACGGGGAACCAGTGACCGCCGTGAGCACTTCCGCCGCCGCCCGGCTGAACGTGCTGTGGCCGGAGATGTAGCCAGGGAATGCCGGCGTGACGAAGTTGGCCTTCTGGTAGGGCAGCCAGCCTTCCGCCAGCACCCAGCGGACGCCGCTGTATTCGGAGATCGGGTCGGCCGGCTCGCCCGGCCAGCTCCGGATAGCCACGCGGCCCACTGGTAATCCGCGGTGTTTACCGCCCGGAGCCGCGCTGGCCGGGGTCACCAACTCAATTAAGTCCGGAACCAGAGGCAATCCCCGGGGATGGTAGGACGACGCGTTGGGATCGGTGCACTGCCCAAGTTGGCCCATATACCTGATGTACGTAATCGGCCGCCCGCCGTCATAGGCCCGCTTCAGTGACCAGGCGGCACAGGCCGCGTCATGCAGAGCGGCATTCAGCGCGAAGTACACCTTCACGTCCCATTCAAGCGCCTCGAGTTCCGCGCCCGTTTCACCAAACCGACGCCTCGTCCCAAGTTGGTCCGCCACCGAGTTGGCGATCTTGTTCCAGTGACCAGGCGGCGTCTCGGAGTCGGGACCGTCCGCCCAGAACTCCGCCAGCACTCTCCCGAAGTCCCCGCGCTTCACCAAGTTGGCCGCATACGGGGCGCCGGTTGCTGGATTCAGGGGATGGCCGCGACCATCGTTGGCCCCCAGCAAGTTGTTGCCGAAGCGGCCCGGGGAGATGTCCATCCACACCTCGTCATCCGGCGTAAGCTCGCTGGCACGGCGGATGATCTCGACCACTTCCTCCCGGAATTGCGCGTCGCTCGGACCGCCCAGACTCGGATGTGGCCCCAGGTCAATCCAAGGCTGTCCGGCCTCCGCGCGATCCAGGGCGAAGGGAGTGACATGAATCCACTGCGAACCGAGGAAACGCTGGATCGGACTCGCCGGGAAACCGTTCTGGTCAGCCGCGTCGGTAATCGCCAACGGCTGCCAACGGTTCACATCCACCACGGTGATGCCCAGCGCCCCGGTCACACAGGGCGGGTTCACGGGCCGGTAGCCGCCTTCCGAGGGCGGCAGGTCCTGATAGCCCGAGGTCTGACGGCAGCCGTCGTCGATGAACTGCTGCGAGACCACTTGGTAGATCGTGTTGCCCACGCCCGCCGGCGTCCAGAGATTCGGCGAGGTGTTCCCCGGATCATAACCCAGCGCGCGCATTCGGGACTCGAGCTGGATCATCGTCCGGGCCGCGCTGTAGGAGTAGGCGTACCGCTCACGAAGCAACCGGAACGCCGCGAAGCTGATGGCCTCCCGCCGGGCGGCGGCAACGTCCGGCGCCGTCAGCTTCTCCCGGAACACGTAGCCAACCGCCACGGGGTCGTAAGCGGCCCACGCGTCATACATCACCGCGGCCAGATGGAACAAGTTGCGCGCATGCACCGGCGGGTTCGGCGTGTCAATGCGGATGGCCGACAGAGCCTCTTCATCCCAGGTCCGCGCGATGCTCAGCGTCGCCGCCTCCGGCGTCGGTGCCGCCGGGGGCAGGACCGTTCGCACGTCGAAGCCGCCGTCGGCGTTTGGCCGCCACAAGACAAAGCCCCCATCCAGGTCGAAGGGATTCTCGGGAGTTGGCTGGGAAACCCGGCCCGAGCCAAGCGGATCCGTGGACCCAAACGGCGCATACACCTCGAATTGCTCCGCGACCCGCACCCCCGCCGTGCTGCTGAACGGCCCCGCCGCGCTGTAGTCAACCAACTGCAAACTCGATCCGGCCCCGGGGCTCACCGCCACGAGCGCATCCCGCGCGGTGACGCCGCTGTAACCCATCTGAATCCGCCCGTCCGCAAACAGGACTGTCTGAACGGTGGTCGAACCACCGGCGCCAAACTCCCGCAGGTTGACCCACGTGAACACCGCCCGGCCCGGCAGACTGCCGTTGTAGAAAATCCCCGTGACCCCCGAACCATCAATCAGATCGTCCCAGAACGCCGTGATCATCGGCTGGGCCGTCAGTTCCCCGAGCGTCTCGGTATAGTCCCCGCTCCCGAAGTTAAAGGTCACTCGCCCGTTCCCATCGAAGAACACCCGCGAGTAACGGGTCCCAAAGAAGGTGAACTCGAAAGGCAACGTCACGGTGACGAAACAGTCATCGCAACCAGCCAGACGCGTCCCATAATCCCGGATGAACGTGGCCTCGCTGACGATGAAATCGCCCACGTCCGTAACACCCCCAACTACCGGTGGCATGGGCCCAGAGCTGCCGCTGAGCAGGACCTCCCCGACCGTCGCTGTGGCACCCACGACGATGTTGCCCCGTATCGTCGATACCCCCGGGATCGAGAACCGCCCGTCCGCACTCGAGATACCCGTCGAGTTTTCGAACACCACCGCCGTCGCGCCTTCCACCGGGTCCCCGGCTTCGTCGAGCACCCGCCCGACGACGGCTGTGCCTGGGTCGGCGACCACGTTGAGTGGCACGGCCGGCGCGACACCCACGTTGCCGCCAAAATCCACGGCCTGCGCCTCCAGCGTCAGCGTGCCCGGAGTCAAAGGCGCCGGCACGGTGAATTGATAGGGCGGCACGGAATCCGTGCCAGACGCGACGCCGTCCACCAGCAACGTGACCAAAGCCACCTCGACATCGTCCGTTGCCTGCACTTGGACATTCACGGTCTGGCCGACCACCACCGTCGTCCCGGCCGTCGGGGCCGTGATCCGGACAATCGGCGCAATTCCCCCCGTGTCCTCGAGGGCCAGATGCTGGCCGATGTAGAGCCGGCTGTTGCCCGTCGTCCCGTTCTCCGCAAGGCCCAGGTCCGCGGCCAGATAGACATAGCTGCTGTCCACCGCGATGCCGTTGCCGTTGTCATCGCGAAACGCACGGAAATCCAGGATCGCCCGCGGGGTCGGGTTGGCAGGGTCGGCGATGTCGATGATCGGGATGCCGTTCACGAAAAACACATCCGCCCCGAAGGCGAACCGTCCCGAAACCGCCACGTCCATCAGCAACCCACCCGTCGCCTGCGGCGTGGAGCGCCGTACGACGGGGTTGCGCGGGTCCGTCACTTCGATGGCCGTAAAACTCCGCGAGAAGTCGGCCACGAACGCGAAGTTGTTGTGCAGAACCACGTCCCGGGCATCCCCGCCATAGGTGAGCGTGGCGAGAATGCTGGGCAAACCCGGATCGGTCACGTCCACGGTGATCAGGCCGCGCGTCCCGGTGGCGACCGCCGCCAGGTTGCCGCGCACGTCCACCCCTTTCGCGGTCCCCAACGTGGCCACGTTGTTCACGATCCGTGGCGCCGCCGGGTTCGAGACGTCCACGATCTGCACGCCCGCGGTGCCGTCGGCCACCAAGGCGTACGGACCCGCCACCACATCCTGGGCATCGCCCGGCGTGTCCACCACCCCCACGAACACCGGGGCCAGCGGGTTGGCCACACTGATCACCCGGAGACCGGCCACTCCGTCCGCGACATACGCCAACCCGCCGATGACCTTCACGTCGTTCGCGTTCCCCGGAGTGTCCAGGGCGGCCACGATGCGCGGATTCCGCCGGTCGCTCACGTCCACCACCTGCAATCCCGTCGCGCCGGCCGCCACGTACGCGTAGTCGCCGCTGACGTCCACGTTGTTGGCGTAGCCCGGGATCGCCACGAAACCCAGCGTCTGCGGTGTCGAAGACCGCACCGTGACCGCGGCGGTGCCGACGAACCCGCTGTTCGAAACCGTGATGATCGCGCTCCCGTCCGCGCCCGCGAACACCATCCCGTCCGGCGACCCGAAGTTGGCAATGGTCAGGTCGCTCGAACTGTACGCCGTGCCGCGCGTCGTCGAAGTCAAATCAATCGTCGTGCCGTCCCGGAGGTGGCCGGTCACCGCCAGTTGCCGCGAGGCCTCGCCGATGATCGTGTTCACCGTGAGGACGAAGGTGGCGGGCGTCACCTCGAACGCGTCGAGGGCTCCCGCCAGGTTGTAGCTCCGCGGATCGTTCGGGTCGCTGCCCGTCTCGATCTCAAGCCGGTCCCGGATGCCGTCCCCGTCCGAATCCGCCAGGAGGGGGTTGGTCACGAAACCCAGCCGGCCGCTCACCTCGTCGCCATCCGAGATCCCGTCCCCGTCCGTGTCGGCCAGACGGATGTCAGTGGCATGCAGCATGAGTTCGTCCCCATTCGTCAGACCGTCGCCGTCAAAGTCTTCTTCCGCGTCCACCGGGTTGTTTGGGTTCAGACCGTTCGCCAATTCGATGTCGTCTGGGATGCCGTCCCCGTCCGAGTCCGCGCCCGACAGCACCACTTGCAATCGAAGCATCCCAATCGCCCCGTCGTTGATCGCCGAAATCACCACGGTCCCACTGGCCCGCGCCGTCACCAAGCCGTCGGCGCTCACCGTCGCCGTGTTCGGGTTGCTGGTCGTATAGCCGGTTCCTTCGGTGGTGGCCGTGACGTCCTTGGTGGAATTGTCGGGGTAGGTCGCGGTGACCGTGAGTTGCCGCGTCGCGCCCAACGTGGTCAAGGTCGTCCCCGGCGCGGTGATCCGGATGGTGGAAGGGATTTGTTCGGCGTTGCCCAGGGCGAATGGGCTGAAGCCATTCACGATGTTGGGATCGAGGGTCACGAAGTCCGACTGCCCGCTGTACGTCACGCCATCGCGGACACAGGTGGCTCGGACCCGCACCGGCCCGAAATTCGCTGGGACGTTGTCTATCCGCCACGTTCCGTCAGCTCGGACCCGAGCGGTTCGGTTCAGGACGCTGACCACACAGTCATCGCTCAGCAGTTGCGCGGAGGCTCCCGGCCACATCAGGCTCAGTTGCATCCCCAATAACAGTGCGATCACTGGATACCTGCGGGAGCCATCGGCGAATCGGACCGTATTCATAGAGGTCACTCAGCAGCTTCAGCTCGTTTCGGTCTAAGCGCAACCGCCGAGGTCTGCGCGTTCTCCTCGAGCCCTCGATGGACTCGCTCCGGTGCCACTTGCCTACTACGCTCTATGCTCGGTCTGGAGAGACGCTTCGGTGTCAATAGGTTTCCTCCAACACTCCACGCTTCGGCACCCAGTTCCACTACTATCAATCCGCCTCCCTCTCCACTGAATACTACTTTTCCTGAACGGACCTCACCGAGTGTGGGTAATGCAAAGCGATTCTTCACCCCAGACAAATCAGCGATCACTACCTCTACGTGTTGAGGGTCTTCCCTCGCCCTCGCCAGGAAAGCAACCTCGCTGAATGTCACGCTCGCAGCAAGGTTACTGATCATCTCATAGGCGATGGGCTCCAACTCGCCTCCAAAGACAGTCTTTCCGTCCACCACCACACTGCCTCGCTTGCTCTCAGCAGATACGAAGTGCGGCACTTCTCCGAAATGCACTACGTGACGAGCGTCCGGGGATATCAAGAAACCAAGACCAACCTGCGACAGGAGAATACGACCGTCATCAGCACTGAGGAGTTCCAGCGCCGATGCGCTAGGGTGGATGTGCCCAACAACGGCTATCACCGAGTTGTTCACCCACCAGAAATCAGCTATACTAGTAACATACTGCACTTCATTTGAACCCACAGAGAAGACCGGGTACAATGATATGTTTGTTTGGCCGTACCGCCAAACCCCGCAGTAGGCCACAGAACAGTCCGAGTCTAACGGAAGCCGGGTCGCAATATACGCAGCGCGTAATCCACGCTCGTCCCACTTCGGCAGGCTCTTCGGCAGCCCGTCGAATGTCAGCTGCAATTCTACAGGAGATGGCCCCAAGACACACCACCATAGCTCCGAGTTCCGGATCAAGACGCCTTCGGACGATATTGCGTTTGCCGAATTGCACGATTCCACGCCCAGCATGCTGAGTGTGAGCGACAATACCAACAAGGTTCTCATGGTCGGTAGCCCGGACAGCTCGCAGTGGGAGGGTTGCAGGCCCCCATCACCACTCGGTTGACCCACCCGGCGACGGCCGCCCTCCCGAATCCAGCGAAGTAATCAATGCGCCAGCCTTGTATAGCAGGACCGACATCATTCGCAATCAGTCCCGCGCCAACACCCTGCAAGTCAATAATCCCGCCGCATGGGATGATGGCGGGATCGCGAGCCACCGTGCCTCCGGCTACGACCGGCGTATTGCAGCTTCCCCTTACATCCGGGACGACGGTGAATGTCGCGTTGTCAGGATTCGCGCCGCCCGAAACATACTTAATCAAACGGCCATCCAGGGCACGACCAGTTCCGTTAAGGGTGACGTTTCTCAAGAAGGCTCGGCAAAATGTGCCGGTAATCCCGCTCGGGTCTGTGATTTGTCCGCTGTAGGTAACACCTGCTATCGTGATAGTGCCACAACTTCCGTCCGCTCTAAGAGAATCTGACTCGTCCGGTACGATATAGGCCGAAACGCCGAACGCGGCTACATCCAACCTGTCCTGAGCAGTCTGACCGTTCTGGCACTTGTAAGACACCTTCACCCGCGCCAGCCCACCTGGAGCAGGTGCACCGGAGGCACCGAGCGTGCCCAATTGGATCATATTGGGATCAGCTTGTGAGTTGTAGGCCGCCGGTATCTGAGGAAAGTGCGTTCCGAGCGTTTGCTCTGTGGTCCATTCATAGGCTGGCACTCCGGGAGGACCTGGAGAACCTCGAGCTGAGAGCGTCGCAAGGGACGTCCGGGAAACGTGGACCGCCACTGGGGTAACCGGTGTCGATACTGTCGGGTCACCCCCGCAATGCCACCCGGCCTTGACGATGCCGACGCCGGGGTCGGTGCAGATGAGGGCGCCGTCCTCGCTGACGGTGCCCGTGCCAATGGCCACGAAAGCGCCGAGGTCGTGGTCGTACGAGTACATCTCGGTCTTCTGGCCCGGCGGGAGGCCGTCCAGATTCGGCATACACATCGGAGCCGGCGGATCGAACAGTGCGTTGGCCGGCTGGATGGTGATCAGAAAGCGCGGTTGCTGACCGAACTCGGGCGGGTCGGGCATCTTGTCCGGGTGGACAATGGTGGCGCTGACAAAGCCGCTCCGGCTGCCGTCCGGAAAGCTGACCGAATTCGGGGCGATCGTGAGGCTGAAGCCGGGCGCCTCGGGCAGCGTGATCGTGCCGCCGTGCGTGTCATCCACGAAGACCGCGTGGTCCAGGTCCATCGGCATGAGGCGGATGGGACGTCCGATGGTGTTGTCCTGGCCGGCGATGTTGACGAGGTCGAACTGGAGCCAGACCCAGGCACCGGGGCGCGTGACCGTGGCGCCGTCCACGACCAACCGCACGGCGCCCACCGGTGCCGGTTTGATCTGGAAGTAGCCGTTTTCGTCCGACAACACGGCGTCGGGCTGGCCCACCAAGCGGCAGAGCGCTCCGGGAACGGGGACATCCGAGTTGTCGAGCACGACGCCGCTCACGCTGGTTTCGGCGGGGTCACCCGGAATCTGACCGGACGCGACGACGATCACCGGGAAGCCGATGTTGCCTGGGAAGTTCGCTTCGACCTCGTTGTTGTCGTTGCCGGGGAAGGCGCCCAGCGTGAGGAGCGCCGTGGCGCGCCCATTACTGTCCGAGTTGACGGTGACGCTGGATTCGCCGTAGAAGCTGCCGCCTCCTTCCTTGACGGAGAAAGTGATGGGGATGTCCGGGAGCCGGTTGTTGCCGGCGTCCACCACGATGACGCCCAACAGGCGCGGCAGCGGTTGGCCGACGACACCCACCTGGTTGTTGCCCGCGTCAAGGACCAGGAGCGCCGGGGTGGAGACGGTGCTCGAGGCACAGAACATGGCCTCGCCTTCAAAGCCCACGATCTTGGCCGAGACCTGGTTGTTGCCCATGCCGGCGCGGGTGCCGAGGCGGAACGAGACTTCCGCGAAGCCGTTGACGTCGGTACGGACGATGAGCGCCTGGGCGGTGGTCGCGCCGTCGGTGATGACGCCGTCGTTCTGGATGACCTTGAAGATGACCTTCTTGTCCACGCACGGGTTGCCATCGACGTCGGTGGCCTGCACAACCAGCGGCTGCGGCAGCCACTCGCCTATCGGCCCGGACTGTCCGTCGCCGGAAACCACACGGATGCGGGCCGCCGCGGCAGTGCTGTAGGTGACGTTGATTGAGCGGGTGTCCGTGTTGCCCGCCGGGTCCCGGGCGAAGGCGGTGATCGTGTTCAGCCCTTCGGACAAGGGCACGTCCATCACCACGAACGTCCGATTGGCCACCTGGGCCGGCCGGCCGTTGACCTGGACCTGCGCCTGTTCGGGGCCGACCGTGCCAACGACGATGTCGTTGACGAGACCCGCGACCGTAACCCGGGGTTCACTGAGCACAGCCCCATCCCGTGGCGAGTCAATCGTCACCCTCGGCGGCGTCGTGTCCACAGTGACCTGCACACTCGCCGTGGCCACCGCACCTTGACCGTCCGTGGCAACCGCGGTGACGGGGTTGTTGCCTTCCCGGAGGGTGACCGTGGCCGAGAACTCGTTGCCTTCAAGAGCGGCGATCGCCCCGTTGATCACGACGGAAGATGGCGGGTTGTTGGCGGTGCCCCGAACTCGGACGGCGAAGCGGTTGAACAGCGCGCCCGGCGCAGGCTCCACCATAGAGATGGCGAAGTCCGGGAGGAAGGTGATGTTCCATTGCAGAGCGCTCGGATCAAAGGCCTCCAGTCGGTTTTGGCGTATCCGGAACGTGTCAGAGCTTGTCCGTCGCGCGTTGGCCGGCACGTCCCCGAAACTCAGCGAGTTGTCCAGGATGATGGTGTTGGGCGAGCTGCTCAGCACGGTGGCGGCCACCACCCGGGCGGCGGGCCCCCCGTTTTCCACCTCGGCTCGTATCGTGTACTCGAACTCGGTACGGCCCACCCGGGTGCTGCTTTCGACGTGGTAGTTTCCGACCGTGAACGCAGGCGCTTGGGCAACCGCGGAACCAGCAGGGAGGCAGCAAACCGCCAGCAGGACGACCATCCGAGAAACAAGCATCGAGGCGCACCGGCGCACCGCCGTCCCAAGCCGCCCACCTGAGGGACGCGCGCCGGGTTTGGGTGAATCACAGCCTGGTACCATAGCAGGTTGTTTCTCAGTCGATTGCATCAGAGGGCTTTGGACTGCGCACGGCGGCCATGGTCATCTGGCATTCCCCGGTAAACCAGATCTCCGCTCCGCCCGACTCCCGCGTCCCGAGTCGGGAGCGATGCGCGGTTGCGCCGCACCGCCCAACGCCGCAACCCCGCGCCCGCCAGAAGAACTCCGCCCAGGACAAGCGCCATCCCGCCCGGCTCCGGAATCGGGACCGTGGTGCCCTCGCCAATAATCCGGAACCCCCCGGTGGTGTCGTAGAGCTCGAAGGGGTGTTGCCCGGGGCCACCCGTACCCCCCCCCAGCCAGACAAACGTGACGACGAACGGCGGGACCAAGGGAGGGTTGTCCACAAGGGCCAAGCCGTCGAAAAACCCGGCATCCGGGAGCCCAACATCCGGCTGGACAACCAGCAAATCCCAGCCCGGGTGATCCGGGGGCGTGACCAGCGCAAGGTCACGGTAGTGGTCGTGCGCAAAGTAAAGCGTGAAGCCCTGGCCCGCGGCGAAACTCACGGCACTCAGCGCATAGCGCGCCTCCCACCGATCCATCCCCGGCACGGTGTCGGTCAGATCCGTAAATTGAGTGGCCAACACTGCGGCGCGGGCGCTCACCGGAGCGAACCCGCCGAACACCAACAGGCAGACGCACACGCGCCGCCAGAAACACGCTTGCGGCTTCCGCGCGCTCGCGGGACGGACTCGCGAAGCCGTAAAGTGAGGGGCGCAGCCGGCGATCGGCAGAAGACTGACCTTCATGGAGGGCGGGTGCTGGTTGGGGTTTGGTTCAAATTGTTGGCCGCGACGCTGCCCCTCCGACGCCAATGCGTCAAGCTAATTCTCACAATAAAACATAGAGCATTGATACTGAACCGCCTGCCACGCTGTCGAGACCACTCCCTCGGCTCGCGCGCCTCCCGGACCCGGTACGCGCCACGTTGTGCAAGGAGATGACCGCCGCCATAACCCGGTTCCCAAACCCCGCGCTGCATCTCAGCAGTCACCCCCTGAACCTCAGCTTGGGACTCGGGTGAGCTCGGAATGTCTGAGCGGAGTCTCCCGAAGCCGGCCTGACGGTGTCTTCCAGGTACGAGAGAGAGATTTCAGGCTGCACATCGCCGTGGCCTCGAACGAACTCCTCGGCCCTTACCTCACAGAATTCGGGCGGGAAAGGGCGCGTAAGAGCCTCCAGCCCGCGACCCAGCCCGGTCAACGCCCGCGAAATCAACGGCTTGGCGTGGTCCGACCCGCGAGGTGCTCAGCCAGCCAGCACCCGGCGCAGGGTTTCAGCCGGAGCTCGAGTGAGAAGCAGATAGGCCGTGCCGTCGCGCGCCCAGGTCGCGGTGTGGAACTCCCCGACCCGCACGTGCCGCAACTCGACCCCTGCCGCCCCGCCGTCGAGCGGCGGCCCCGCGATCACCACCAGGTGCATGACTTCACCGTCCACCATGAAGCAGATGAGGCTGGCGTTGCGACCCTGCCAATCGAGCCGGCGACAGCCGATCGTCGGGAACTTCTCCAACCCCTTGGGTACTGCCAGGTCGCCCGTCACCCCGCGCGCCGCGAGCCAGGCCTTCACCTCGGAAAGCTGTTCCGATTCGAACTCGAGCGTCGGGAACTGACGCAGCCAGGCGGCCAGATGGTTGCGATAGGCGCCCAACGCCGTGGGGGCGTCGGGTGGGGAACGCAGGCCATACAACCCGAGGCCGAGCAGCAAGGCCACCGCCGCGGCGAGGGCGAGGGCTCGGCGCCAAACGGGAGCGCCACGGCGCCGAACCGGCTGGCCACGGGCCGTCAGCAGCCGGGACAGCAGATCGTCCGGCACGGCGACGGCGCGCAACCGGTCGCGCACGGCGCCATCGAACCGGTCTTGGCTCTCGAACCAGGTCCGAAGCGCTGCATCGCGGCTGAGAAGGTCGAGCGCTTCGGCGAAGACCGGATCGTGCGCGTCCGCCGTTCCGGGCCGATACGCTTGCAGGAGCGCTTGGGCTTCGTCACGGGTCATGGTGGGCCTGCGGTTGGGGGAGTGGGGCCCGCGGCTCGAGGCGGACGAGGTTGCCAGGAGTGCCGGCGGCCGCCTCGTTCAGGAGGCGCCTTAACTGCTGTTTGCCGCGTGCGAGCCGGGACATCACGGTGCCGGTGGGGATGCCGAGAATCGCGGCGATCTCCTGGTACGACCGATCTTCGAGGTAGAAGAGCGCCAGCGGCGCGCGAAAGACCTCGTCCACGGCTTGCAGTCCCTGCATCACGGCCTCGGCATCGAGCGACCGGATCTCCGGCGGTTCGGCGGCGGGCAGTTCGTCCTCGACACTGCTGAGCTCGACGTGAGGAAAGCGGTCCGCGTGTCGGCGGCGGCCCAGGAACTCCCGGTAGAGCGTGGTGAAGAGCCAGGACTTCAGTTTCCCGGCGTCCCGCAACTGGTGCCCACGCGTCGCCCATAGATAGAAAGTCTGCTGCGTCAGGTCGGCCGCGTCCGGTTCGCTGCGCGCCAGGCTCAGCGCAAACCGGTAAAGCCCCGCATAGTGCAGGCGGACCACGAGCTCGAAGTCCGGGTCGGTCACACGGGGTAGGAGACGCACGCGGTGGCCCTATTCCCGGTCCGCCCGCCACTATAGCCCAGGCACATAGCGCTCCGGATGTTGGCTGTCGGCCTCGGTCCGCCGCAGCAATTCGACATGGCCATCCGCAAAGGTGACCGCCGCCCGGCGTCGGTGACGTTCGCTCAGCGGATAGCCCGGGGGAACCCAACGTCCGTCGTCAATGGCCGCGCTGCCCGGCCCGTCTTCCGGTCCGCCCTTCTCCTCGGCCAGCATGATCTTGGCCGCCGGATGGCGCACCGCACTGTGGCGGTTGCGGAGGATGATCGCGCGGTCCTTGGAGATGAAGGTCGCCATGCCTTGCTCACTGTGGGCATTGAGCGTGTAGCTGAACGTGTATTGCTCGATTCCCGGCTCCGCCTTCCAGGCCTTCTCCCGACGCAACGCATCGCGGTCCGCGGGGCAACGGAACCAACGGAGGTCGTAGGCGGCCAGGTGCCGGGCGATCGCGCCGCCGCGCGGGTCGCGCATCGCGGGCTCGCCGTTGATGAGGTCGTTCTGCCACCAGACCCAGTCCTCCGGGTGGGCCCCGTAAGCGCTCCCGCCGGCGCCCGCGGGAAACGTGTCCTGGTGATCCTGGAGGTAGGATTGGAAGGCGAGGCCGAGCTGGCGCAGGTTCCCCTGGCAAACCGTCGCCTGGGCGCGCTGCCGCGCCCCGCTCAAGGCGGGGAGCAGCAGGCTGGCCAGAATGCCGATCACGGCAAGCACGACGAGCAACTCGACCAAGGTGAACCCCTCGCGTGACCGGGCACCGCTCGTGAGGAAAGGACGATTCGACCGCCGCATGGGAATCCGCCGGAGCGAACTGGACTGACGGTAGAACCGGCACACGCCAGGTCAAGCGGTACCTCCCCGGGCCGACCCGCGACGGGCCGGTTCGTTCGCCGGATGAACGTCACGGGATTGCCGCCCGATAAAACCAGCCTGCCTCGGCGGTGCTCCGAGGGAGCAGGATCAAAGTGGCGTCCGCCGTCGGCGTGAACTCGATCGCCAGCTCCCACGCAGCCAAATCACGCGAGACTTCAAGCCGGTGGAGTCGCCGGGACGAGGACTCGACGCGCAACTCGATCCCGTCTGGGTCGGATTGGGGGACGATGGCGAGGCGCGGCGGAGCGACCTCCGCCGCCTTCACCGCGTCTATCGCCGCCCGGAAGCGCGCGATGGGCGACGCGGTCGTCCCGTAGCCATTCTGGTGGAGCAGCAACTCCCATTGCCGGTGACTCGGCGAGTCCGCCACACCATTGATGATGGCGAAGATGGGTTGTCCGCCGCTCTGGAAGCGCCCGGCCAACGCACGGCTGAAATCCTCGGCTACCAGATCGAAACCAGCGCGGTTGATGAAATTCTGGGTCTGGGTTTCCTGTCCAGACTGCAGGTTGACCGCCAGGTGGACCACGGGGAGGCCGTCGGGATTACCGCCGCGCTCGGCGTAGTGCCTCACGATGCCCGCCTCGACCTGCGGGGCCGCTGCCTGGCAAAAAGGACACCACCAGGCGAACCATTCCAGGAACACGATCTGGCCGGCGAAGTCGTGCAGGTGGATCGGTTCGCGCGTGTCGCGGTTCGTCAACGCAAATCCCTCCACGAGGTCGCCGGCCCGATAGAACGGGGCCTGCCCGGTGGCAGCCGCGCCCGGCAATAGCAGCGCGCCGAGGAGGAGGGCATACATACGCCCGGGGTGGTCGCGACCCTCCCGGCCTTGCGTTCGGATTGGATTCGTCATGGCGAGTCAGAATTTCAGGCTGTAGGCCACCTGCACGATGCCCCACGAGCGATCCCGGTACAGGTTGGCGAAGAACGCGGTGCCGAGGTTGAACGGTCGTGGTCGGTGAAGTAAGGGGCGACGTAAAGCCGCAGCGTGGACCCGGCCCACGCGTAGTGCGCCCCAACGCCCACCTGCCACGCGCTCAGCCCCGGAGCGGCGGTCGAGAATAGCGAGTTTTCGATCTCCCCGGTATCGGTGTAATAGCGCCCACTGAGGCTGAGCCAGAGCGACGACGCGAGTTCCCGTTCGAGGGTCAGGCCGAAGAACCAAGCTTCGAAAGTCGGGTCCTCGGTCGTGTAGCCGCCCGTGGTCCGCAGGACCAGACCCTCGGCGGCGGCCCAGTTCAGCCAGCCCTGCGCGGCATAGCGCGGCTCGCGTTCGGTGGTATCCACCAACCGGATCGCCCCCTGGCTGCGGAGCCGTGGGGTGAGGATGTTCTCGGCGAGCAGGCTCCAGACCGTGGTGTAGAGAACCGGTCGCCCGCGGCGCAAGCCGTCGAAATCAATCTCGTACCCGGGGGCGATCTGGTCCTGGAGAAATCCCGCGTCCAATTGAAGAAAGGCCGAGGCCGGCACATACTCCCAGCGCACCCCGGCCTGGACGTTCGCCCCACGCGGCGCTGCCTCCTCGTAACCGGGCAGCGTGCCATACTGCTGCCGGAAGTACTCGTCAATCCAAGCGGACCGGTAATCGGTGAAGCCATCGTACAGGCCGGCCGCCCCCAGGAAAGCGAAGCGCTCGGACACCCGCTGGCGCAGGCTTAACTGGCCCGCAAGACGTCCTTCCTCGACCACGGCCGGCGAGCCGAGAAAATCAAACGAGACGGGTTCGTAGTCGAAGCCCAGGCTCGCCCACGCCAAGGCGACCCCCCATTCCGTCCCCGCGATGGTCTGGACATAACCCAAACCCACCTGAGTCAGGAGGATGTCGGAGGCGAAGACCGACTCGAAGTCACCCTCCGCGCGGTGCGCCATCGGAGGGCCACCGCCCGCCAACCGCCCCGCCTCGCCGTCGGGTTCAACCGCCGCAGGTTGAGCGGGCGGTGCCTGGGGCGCGCCGTTGCCCAAGGCCGCCACGATCATCGCCTGCACCGGATCCGGACCGTCCGCGAGCCCGGGGGCGGGGTGGCTCGCCAGCAGAATCGTGGCGCGCATCCCCCGCCCGTCGGCGGTGAGCAGGCTGAGTCCGTCCGGGTGCCCGGCGGGCGGCTTCGGGCCCTCGCGGGTGGTGCCGGACACACGGCCCTGGGGCAACCCATCAATGATCCGGCGCAGTTTCGTCGCGCCTTCGTATCCCGCATGGCGGTACACGATTCTGAAGACCGGATCCTCCCGGGTCGCGGCGGTGCCATCGATGATCACCAGAAACGGCAAGCCCCGGCCGCCGTAAGCCGCGAGGGTCTTGCCACGGTCGTCGTCCACCACGAACCCAAGCTGATGTTTCCGGACGAACGCATCCGTTTTCGCGGGGTGTGTGGATTCGACATTGATCGCGACCACGCGCACGGGCGCCTTCGCCGGGTTCCCGCCTCTTGCCGCGTAGTAGGCAGCGACCTGCTGTTCGAGCTCGCTCGAGGCCCGCGCGCAGGGAGCACACCAATAGGCGAAGAAATCGAGCACGACGATCTGCCCGGCCAAGTCCGCCAGGCGGAGGACCGCGTTCGTACCGCGCCGGGGCAACGAGAAATCCGGCGCCACCGCGGTCTGCGCGGCCGACCCCAGGCAAGACGGGGCCAGCAGCACGGCCAGCAGGATCAGGGTGAGGGACCGCGATCGGTTTCGCATCGGGTTCCTGGGTCAGCGGCACGACGTGCATCCCGACGCGGTGGCGCCGGCCGATATCGCGGCGCCCGTTTCGATCTGCGTCAGGAGCCTGAGGTCCCCTGAGCCGGCGGGCGAACGCGAGAACTGCATGTTCGGTTGGGCGACCAACCGCTGTTCGTGGACGGGCACGACGCAGCCGGGGCCGATCGTGAGTGCGACACCCACCAGCGCCAGCCCCGGAAGGCTGGCCGGAGCGGGGCGCCGTGGGCGACGCGAAGGCCGGAGCGTCCGTGGCGAGCGCATCGATGGAGCGTAGCTCACGCGAGTGGTTTGCCAAACGGGGGTGGTGATCGCCGGCGAGTTGGGTCGGGGGCGGACGCCTGGTCCGTACCCCGCCCCGCCCGCTGCGCCTCGAAGCCGTGGCCTCAGGACTTGCGCCAGCGCCGCCAACCGGCGAAGCCGAGGAGACCAAGGGCCACAACGGCCGCATAGGTCTGCGGCTCCGGGACGACCGACACTGTGATTTCGGCGACCGCATAGCCGGCTTGTGTAAAGTCCGCCCCGGCGAACATCGGATCATCCAGAATCCCCCCCTGACCGGGCGCGAGGAAGCCGGTGTGCAAGGCCACCACACCGTTCTCGGGCGCGCCCGTGTCCGGGGTTGCCTGGCCAAAGAAGGCGGTGTTGGCGGGGAGCTCGTCGTTCACCTCGGTGCCGGCGTCCCAGACCATGCTCCCGAAGATCGTGTAGGTCCCCCCGAGAAACCCGCCTCCGCCATCGAAAACGGGGATCATCAGCGGGTCACCGTTGGCGATGAAGGCGTCGTTGCTGGGGATGACCATCGAGGCAAAGCTCAGGTACCGGTTCATCGGGTCGAAGGGATTCACCGAGAAGGTCATCGCCCCCAGATCCCCTGGTGCGAACGGCGGAATGGCGCCGCCGCTGAAGATCAGGCCGGCAGTGGTGCCGTGTCCGCCGCCGGCAAAGGCCGTGGCCAGCCCACTGGGGTTGCCATCCTCGGCCAACTGCTCCAAGCCCGCGGAGGCTGAGTTTCCGGCGTTGAACAGGTCGAACGTGCCGTCATGGAATGCCACCCACACCGGGGTGAGGTAGGTCCCGGCGGCCGGAGCGAGGTTGCGAACGGTGACCAGAATCTCGGCCGCAACGGCATCAGGGAGGAGGAGGGCCGAGAGGCCAAGACCGGAGAGTGCCGCCCTTCGATGGGCGGCGAAGCGGCCGGGGAGGATGCGGGGTTTCTTCATATTCATATTCATGTACGCTGTGTCTGCTTTGCTGGTTCAGGTACGGGCGGGCGTGCGGCCCGCCACCGTTCATCAGAGGACCCACGCGGGGGTTTATTCCCGTGCCTCTGGGGTCAGTCCCGGCTATGGGAGAGTCCGGGTCGACGCCGCCGCCGGGGGAGGGGGGTAAGGCGCCGCTTGCTCAGTTGTTTCTCATCCCCTCCCTGGCACCAGCTCACCCCTTGGCCTTTGCCGATAAGGTCGAGAACCTGGCCACGCTGCGGCACCTGGCTCTCAATCTCTTTGATGCGTCTGCCTTGGGAGCCTCCGACGCAGCCATTGCCTTCCGACCCGGTTCTCCGGTTGAATCCCGCGCCGTGAAGATTCTCGTCATTGGTGGGGGCGGCCGCGAACACGCCCTGGTGTGGAAACTGGCGCAGTCCGCGCACGTCACCCGGATGTGGTGCGCCCCCGGCAACGCCGGTATTGCGGACGAGTGCCTCGCCCGGAACCACGCCCCGGTCGAATGCGTGCCCATGGGCGCCGAGAACCTCGAAGGCCTGCTCGCCTTCGCGCGGGAACACCGTCCAGACTTGACCGTGGTGGGCCCGGACAATCCCCTTGCCCTCGGCGTGGTCGACCGATTCGCGGCGGAAGGGTTGCGGGCGTGGGGACCGACGCAGCAGGCGGCCCGGTTCGAATCCTCGAAGGCCTTTGCCCAGGAGTTTATGGAGCGCCACCGGATCCCGGCGCCGAAGGGCGGCGTCTTCACGGAGGCGCGGGCGGCCTCACGGTTCGCGGCCGAGTTCGGCGGACGTTGCGCCGTGAAGGCCGACGGGCTGGCGCTGGGCAAGGGGGTGTTGATCTGCCGCGACATGGCGCAGGCCGACAGCGCCATCGAGGACCTGCTCGTGAAACAGACCCTCGGCCCTGCAGGCGCGCAGATTGTGATCCAGGAACTGCTCGAGGGCACTGAGGTCTCCTTGCACGCACTGTGCGATGGCCGCGCGGCCAAGCTCTTCCCCACGTCGCAAGATCACAAGCGAGCCCGGGACCAGGATCAAGGCCCCAACACGGGCGGCATGGGGACGTACTCGCCCACGCCGTTTCTGACCGATGCCCACCTGGGGATGGCGTATCGGGACATCCTCGAGCCCTGGCTGCGGGGCTGCGCGGCCGAGGGGATCGACTTCCGCGGGCTGTTGTACCCGGGGCTGATGCTGACCAAGGACGGTCCCAAGGTGCTCGAGTTTAACGCGCGGTTTGGCGACCCCGAGACCCAGGTGTACCTGCCGCGGCTCGAGAACGATCTGGCCGAACTGCTCGAGGCGAGCGTGACCGGTCAGTTGGGTCCGCTGGCCCTGCGCTGGCGCGACGTGGCTTCGGTCTGCGTGGTGATGGCCTCTGCGGGGTATCCGGGGCCGTACACCAAGGGCAAGTCGATCACGGGACTGGCCGAGGCGGCGCAACTGCCAAACGTGAAGGTGTTCCACGCGGGGACGAGCCGGGCGGGGGACCAGGTCGTGACCAGCGGCGGGCGCGTGCTGGGCGTCACGGCGTGGGCGGCGGACCTGCGACAGGCCCGGGAAGCAGCCTACGCAGCGGTGGATGGTATCCGCTTCGAAGGCGCCCACTACCGCCGCGACATCGGGCAGAAGGCGCTGCGGAACCCGGGGCCGTAAGGTCCCTCGCCTGAACCGGTGGCGTGGACGTCTCAGCGCCGGCGGATGCGCAGGGCCACATCCTCCTCAAACGTGGGACTGGCCAGGCGGGCCGTGCCTTCGACGACCTTGACCTCGGTCCGCCGATCCACCGCACCGGTGCGAGGGTTGACCCACTCGGCCAGATGATCCCCGGCAGGCAGGCGGAGCTCGAGCGTGGCCGTCTGCGGCCCGGTCGGCGCTTGCTTGTCTTTGAGATCGCGGGCCAGGTAAACCGCCCAGGCGCGGCGCGGTTCGGCGAGCACATAAGCCCGGTGTCCCGCCGGTATCCCGCCGGCGATAAAGGACGTTTCGGGACGCATCCGGACGAAATCGAAGCCGCGGAGGAAATCGCCGAGGACCTTCATCTGGCGCCGGAACCCCGGGTTACCACCTCCGGGCTGCTGGGCGGGGTAGACGAACGTCCCGTCCTCATGACCCGCGACGAACGAGTAATCGAGGTGGCTGAAGAGGCCGCCGCCCGCGAGCAGGAAACTCCAGGCCTCGACCCGGTACGGCAAATCGCTGGTGCCGCGGAAGCCGGTTTCGTTGTCGCCGATCACCTTCCCGAGGTCGTAGTTCATGGCCACGGTGTCGGGCGGGTAGGCATAGTGGAAATTGAAGATCGACAGGGACGGGTGCGGGTTCTCGACGCGGGCCTTGTCGTTGGCCACGTTGCGGGAGATCAGGTGGCGGACACCGAGGGCTTGTTCGGTCTGAACGATGACCTCTGCGATCTGGTGCTGCCAGGCAAGGGTGACCCCGCCGAAGTAGGGCTCGTTGCAGAGCTCGTAGTAGAGGTTGTCGAAGTCCTTCAGCTCGGTGACCAGCTTGCGGGTGAGGGCCTCCTGGAAGGGCAGCAGGCCACCATGGCGGTCCAGGGTGTAAACGTTGGTGCGGCCGACGGCACCCACGCCGTTGATGTTGTTGGCGGCGTTCATCGGGCTGAGCCGCCACATCGAGTCCTCGTAGAAAGGACAAAAGAGGGTCAACTCGACCACGACGCCACGCCGGCTGGCATGCGTGAGGAAGGCGCGGAGCCGCTCGAAGTAGGTCTCATCCCAGCGGTTGAGGTCGAATTTGTTGCCGCCGTTGGCATAGCCCGGCTGGTCGCTGCGGGCCCAGGGGCAAATCAGCCGGTTCGGCTCGGGAGCCAGGGTGTTGCGGGCGATGTTGAAGGCGCCCGGCGGTTCACAATAAACGCCGGTGAACGTGCGGGTGTGGTTGAGCCCGTCGGCCGCCAGGGTGTCGAGGTAACGGCGAAAGTCGAAATCCAGGTTGAGCACGGCGCCATAATGCTCTCCCGAGCCGAGCAGGAAGGTCGGTTGCCCACGCCATTGGAAATAGCGGGGGTTCTCTGGATGCAGTGCCAGCGGAGCGGCGCCCCACAGGCACGGGCCCAGCGAAACGGCGGCGAGGAGACCTACCTTCGTGAGAGGACGGAAGCGGCGATTGAGGTGCGAGTGTGGCATGGCCCGAGCTTAGCCGGAGGCGCCTGCGGGTGGCAAGCTGGCCTCGAAACCCGCCGCTGCGCCGCCAACCAGGAGGAGACAACCGCGCCACAGACCCGGTCTTCCATCACTCAGCCCGGCCGCCGGGAAACAGGCAGGCCCTGCTCAGGGCTGTGGCCTGTGCGCCGCCTGGCATGCAGGCTGTCGTGGGGCCGCTTCTGCCCCCTTGAATCCTGGAGCTTCTCTTGAGCTTTGAGCTTTGAGCTTTGAGCTGTGAGCTGTGAGCCTTGAGCCTTGAGCTTTGAGCCTTGAGCCTTGAGCTTTGAGCCTTGAGCTTTGAGCTTTGAGCTTTGAGCTTTGAGCTTTGAGCTTTGAGCTTCGTCCCTTCCCCCACGGGTCCCTACCCCCGGAGCAGGTCCCGAAGCAACGGGCCGCTTCCCGGCGGTCTTGGCAACGCGTAGGCTCCTCGCGCTATGAACAAGCGGTCGGTTGACGAAACAGCGCTGCGCGAGTGCTTCGGGATGCACCCCATCAGTTCGGCAGGGCCGGGTACGATCCTGCGGGACATCCCGTTGCTGATGGAAGCCATCGGGCCCCAAGGAGTGGCCACGAAGAGCCATCAGGGCAATCTGCCAGCGGCCATGCTCTCGGATCTCAACGCCCGGCTCACCCACCCCCTCGAGATCCACGTGAATCGCGCCCTGCTGCGCGATTACCCGAACCTCGCCGGCCTCTTTCTGCTGCTCCGGGTCATGGGTCTGGCGGTCGCAGACAAGGGACGGGTGCGCATCGAGCCGGCCGTTCAAGCCCGCTGGGAAGCCCTGAATCCGACCGAGCAGTACTTTGCCCTCCTCGAGGCCTGGTTGCTGAGGGCGAGCGGCGACATGCTGGGAGGCGGCCAGCGCTTTCCCAATTTCATGCAGCTCCAAGGCAATCTCCTCTTCCTGGCCCATCAGCTCTCCGACCACTGGAGGAGCTTCCCCGAGGACTGTCACATCTATGGCATGTTTGACGGCATCTCCGCCTGGAATGTGCAGTTGCAGACCTTGTTCGGCCTCGTCGAAGTCCAGCCCCGACCGCTGGCCGGCCGCCAATTCCCCTCGCGCGCCTGGGGCATGGAGAAGGCCCGCCGCACTCCCTGGGGCGGTGCGGTCGCGGCCGTGGTGCTGACGTTCCTGAAGGTCCGAACGACAGCCGATCTGATGCTGGCGGAGCAGCCACCAGATGCTGGCTTCGGCTACCTCCAACCCGCGTTCCAGCCGTACTTCCCCGATTGGCAACGACGCTTCGCCCTCGCCGAAGCCCCGGCGCGCGAAGGGACCTTTGTGTACAAGGCCTCGCTAAACCCCCGGTGGCACGGCTCGACGGCCTGGCACCGGCTGGCCGTACCCCACAGCAGCACGCTCGACGAACTGGCCAACGCGGTGCTGCGAGCCTTCGCGTTCGACAACGATCACCTCTACCAGTTCCGGTACCGCGATCATCTGGGCAAGACCCGCGTCTACAACCACCCCTTCGCGCACGAGGGGCCGGACGGCACCGAAATCACCGTGGGGGAATCCGGTCTGCCCGTGAAGGAGGTCCTGTCGTTCCGGTTCGACTTCGGTGATGACTGGCGCTTCCTCCTCCGTCTCGAACAGATCGAACCCTCGAAAGGCGACCGACAGCGCATCGTGCTCCTGGAGTCGCACGGCAAGAACCCCAGACAATACCCGGCCTACGACTGAGCCAGACTTTCCTCCAGCCCGCCGTCGGCTACCTTCGCGCTCGTGACTGCGATTGAGTCCAAGTTGCTCGACACCCTGAACGAGCTCGAAGCTGCGGCCCGCCAGGCGCAGCGCGCACCCTCCGGGCCTTCGCTTCAGCCGCTCTTCGAGCGCATTGACCGCCTGGCGGCACAGTTGCCTCCCGGCAGCGATCCCGAGCTCCGCCACTTCCTCGCACGCAAGAGCTACGCGAAGGCGCGGGAAAGCCTGGAAGGCCGGGCCCCGACCCGCGGGAACTGCGGCGGTTGACGGGCGCCCCCCGCATGGCCGAAGACACCATCGCCGCCATCGCAACCCCGCTGGGGGAAGGAGGTCTGGCCGTCATCCGCCTGTCTGGCCCCGACGCCCTGGGCGTGGCCGACCGCTGCTTTGTGCCGGCCGGAAGCCGATCTCTGCGGCCATCGGCCGCGCCCAGCCACACGCTCCACCTGGGCCGGATCGAGCACGATGGCCGACTCGTGGACGAAGTCCTGCTGGCGGTCATGCGGGCCCCCCGAACCTACACGCGGGAGGACGTGGTCGAGATCTCCTGCCACGGCGGTTTGCTGCCCGCGAAACTCGTGCTGACGGCCGTCCTGGCCAGCGGCGCCCGGCTGGCGGAACCCGGTGAGTTCACCCGGCGCGCCTTCGTGAACGGCCGGCTCGACCTGGCGCAGGCGGAAGCCGTGGCCGACATCATCCAGGCCCGCACCGAGCTGGCCCTGGCCGCCGCCGAGGAGCAACTGGCCGGCAAGCTCTCCCAGCGAATTCGCCAGTTGCGGGAGGATCTGCTCGGCGTCCTCGCGCACCTCGAAGCCCACCTTGACTTCCCCGAGGAGGATCTCGCCCCGGACACCGCGGCCAGGTTGCTGGCACGGCTGCGGGACGGCCGGACGTTTCTCGAGACGCTCCTGCGGACAGCCCCGGAAGGGCAGATCCTCCGCCGAGGCGTGCGCGCCGCCATCGTGGGCCGGCCCAACGTCGGCAAGTCCAGCCTGCTCAACCAGCTCCTCGGCCGCGACCGCGCCATCGTGTCGCCGGAGCCGGGCACCACGCGGGATACCATCGAGGAGACCGCGAACATCCGCGGCATCCCGGTCGTGTTCGTCGACACCGCGGGTCTGCGCGAAGCCGATGACCGGGTCGAGCAGGAGGGCGTGCGCCGCACCCACACGGCCGTGCGCCAGGCCGAGTTGCTGCTCCACGTTCTCGATGCCAGCGAACCGCTCCAGCCGGAGGACGAGCGGCAGCTCGCAACCCTGGCAGGTCGGAAACGGCTGGTGGTGTTGAACAAGAGCGACCTTCCTAGCCGCCTCGACCGCGTGCCGGAAGCCGTCGCCGCCGGCCTGCCGATCTCGTGCCTGACCGGCGCCGGCATCGAACCGCTCAAGGACGCCATCCAACGCGCCGTCTGGGCGGGCGAACTCCGGGCCGACATGGTCGAAGTCATGATCAATGCCCGGCACCAGGAGGCGCTGCGGCGTGCCTGCGAGGCCCTCCACGGCGCCCTCGATGGCCTTGAGTCCGGCGCCACGTTCGAACTGGTGGCGTTGGATCTCCGCCGCGCCATCGATGCGGTGGGGGAAGTCACCGGCCAGACCACCACCGAGGATTTGCTCGACCGCATCTTCGGCGAGTTCTGCATCGGCAAGTAACGTCCGCCGAAGGGTCCGTCGGCCGGGCCTTGCCAGAGGGTTGCCGGGCTGATGGTTGCCGGGCTTGCCTTCTCCTCGGCAGGGCGCTACCTTTCCCGCACCAACAGCCACTGCCGGTGAAGACCAGAGAACCAGCGCCCCTGACGACGGGCGGAGGTCCCCTCCGTCGACGGGAGGGTTTCACCTTGCTCGAGCTGCTGGCGGTGATGGCGGTGATCGGCTTGATCGCTTCACTGCTATTGCCATCGCTGGTCCGCTCGAAACAGCGGGCGCAGGCGATTCTGTGTCTACACAATCTCCAGCAGATTCAGAAAGCCTGGACCATGTACGCCGATGAGAACTTCGGCTGGCTGCCCGGCGTGCTGAGCGGCTCCTACCCCGGCTCGGACCGCTGGGTGTCTGGGTGGCTGGATTTCAGTTCCAGCCCGGACAACACCAACACCCTGTACCTGACCGACCTGCGGTTCTCGCAACTGGCCCCGTACGTCCGGAACGCCGGCATCTACCGGTGTCCCTCCGACCGCAGTGAGGTCAGCATCAGCAGCCGGTCCCATGCGCGGGTCCGCAGCGTGTCCATGAACTGTTGGATGAATTACATCGGAACCACCCCCATCGGAGAGGATGATTTCCATGTATTCCGGCGCCTCGACGACATCGTGGAGCCACCCCCCGCCCGGGCTTGGGTGCTGATGGACGAACGCGAGGACAGCATCAACGACGGGTTGTTCCAGACGAACCTGAAGCTGCGCGGGGTGCAGGCCCGCATCGTGGACTTTCCGGCCAGCTATCACGGCCGCAGCGCCGGCATCGCCTTCGCCGATGGCCACGCGGAAATCAAGCGCTGGCGGGACCGGCGCACCACCCCGCCGCTGCGGGCGCGCCACCATCTCGAGCTCGACGTTCCCTCCCCGGACAACCCGGACGTGGCCTGGCTTCAGGAACACTCCAGCAGCCCCCGCGCGCCCGTCGAGTAGCCTGCCCCGGGGACGCGCATGAGGGAATCCGGTCCACCTCCTCAACCCGATCTCCGCCGCTACGCCCGCCAGGTGCTGCTGCCGGAGGTCGGCGCGGCCGGCCAGCGCAAACTCCAGGCAGGTCGCGTGCTGTGCGTGGGCGCCGGCGGGCTCGGTTCCCCCGTGGCCCTGTACCTGGCCGCCGCCGGAGTGGGCCGGCTGGGGATCGTGGACTTCGACCACGTTGACTTGTCCAACCTGCAGCGCCAGGTGCTTCACGGAACCCCGGACGTCGGCCGCCCCAAAACCCAATCCGCCGTCGAGACCCTCCGCCGGCTCAACCCGGACGTCGAGGTCGTGCCCCACCCCGTTCGTCTGACCAGCGAGAACGCGAAGGACATCCTGTCCGGCTACGATGTCGTGGTCGACGGCACCGACAATTTTCCGACGCGTTACCTGGTCAACGATGCCTGCGTGATGCTCGGCAAGCCGAACGTGTACGGCGCCATCTTCCGCTGGGAAGGACAGGCCAGCCTGTTTGCGCCGCACTGGGAGGGCCCCTGCTACCGCTGCCTGTTCCCCGAGCCACCTCCCGCGGGGACCGTGCCGAGTTGCGCCGAGGCCGGCGTGCTGGGCGTGCTGCCCGGGGTGATCGGCTGCTTACAGGCCACCGAGGTGCTCAAGCTGCTCCTCGGTCAAGGCCGCTCTCTGCTCGGACGCCTGGTCGTGTTCGACGCCTTGTCCCTCCAGTTCCGGGAACTCCGGCTGCGACGCGATCGCGGCTGCCCGCTCTGCGGCGACCATCCCACGCTCACCGAACTCCGTACCGAAACGCTCGTCTGTGGACCGCTGGAGTTGTCCCCGGACGAAGTGACGGTCGAGGACCTGAAGCGCCCCCTCGAACAGCCCGAACTGGGGATCACCGTGCTGGACGTGCGCGAAGCCGAGGAGTGGGCGGCCGGACATCTGCCGGGAGCCAGGCACCTGCCGCTGTCGGCGCTCGAGGAGCGCGTCGCCGAACTGGATCCGGGCGTCGTCCATTACCTTCACTGCCAGGCCGGCGTGCGCTCGTTGCGAGCCGTCGAGTGGCTGAAGGCGCAGGGGTTCAGACAGGTGAAGAGCGTCCAGGGAGGGTTGTCGGCCTGGACAAGGACTTACGCGGCGCCGCTGGTGGTTGGAGAGGGAACCTGAACGGCATCGCGCGAGCATGACGGCGTCGGTGAGCCCGACAGACCTGTCAAATCCTCTTAACAAGGGATTGCAGGCGCTGGAAGAACCTGTCAGCCTCGGGCCATGATTATCCGGGTGTTCATAATGGAAGAGCAGTCCATCACGCGGGCCGGTCTGCGCAGTCACTTGGAGGGGGCGACGGACGTCGACGTTATCGGCGAAGCCGCCGATGCCGTGTCGGGTTTGCGGGGAGTCAACAATGCCAAACCTGCCGTGGTGTTGCTGGGAAGCAGCTTCTGCCGACAGGAGAGTGACCAGGTCATTCGCAAGCTGCTGGACATCACGCCGCAACCCGGCGTGCTCATCCTGGCCGATCACGAGGACGCCCGTTCCGCCGAGCGTTCCTTGAAGGCCGGCGCGCTGGGCTACGTCTCCAACGGCATCGAAGCCCCGGCCCTGGCTTCCGCGATTCGCCAAGTGGCCCGGCAGCAGGTTGTGGTAAGCCCGGAGATCAAGGACGCCCTGTTGCAGCGCCTCTCGAGCGGCACACCCGGAGCCCCCAAGGACCCCTCCCAGGTTCTCTCCCAGCGAGAGATGGAAGTCTTTGTCTTCACCGGCAAGGGACTCGAGGCCAAGGAAATCGCCGGCGAGCTCTCCATCAGCCCACGGACCGTGGACGTCCACCGGGCCAACATCCGCTACAAGCTGGGAATTCAGGGGGCGCATGAGCTGATGCGCTACGCCATGCTTTGGGAACAGCACCGGCAACACGCCGAGCGCGTGCTGGCGTTCGAGCGGAATGCCAGCCCGGTGTTGCTGGTCGAGGACGACGAGGTGGACATCCTGAACGTGGACCGGGCGCTGAAGGAACTCGGTTCCAAGGTGAAGCTCGTGGTGAAACGCACCGCCGAGGAGGCCCTGAAGTACCTGCGCGCCTCCGACAACCCCCGGCCGGGTTTGATCCTCCTCGACATCAAAATGCCCGGGATGAACGGGCGGGAATTCCTGACCGAGGTTCGCAAGGACTCCGGCTTGCGCACGATGCCCGTGGTCGTGTTGACCTCCTCGAAGCTGGACGAGGACAAACACCGGATGCACGCGCTCGGCATCACGGGATACCTGACCAAGCCGGCCACCTCCGCCGAGTTTGTCGAACGTCTCGATCTGCTGGCGCAGTACTGGAGCGTCAACGAGCCCCCGCCCATCCCGCCGACCAAAGGCGGGGCCCATCCCCGCTGAGCCCGCGGCTCAGGCGCCGGCCAACAGGCGCTCCCACAAGCGCTCGTTGGTCATGGCCCGCACCAGGAATTCCTCGCTCTCGACCGGGGTCACACTCGCGGGGGGCTGCAGCGGCAGCGTCAGCGTCAGGCACGTGCCCGCCTCTCCGCCTGACCGGAGGCCGATGCGCCCGCCGTGGTGGTACACGATGAAGTAGCAGGCCATCAGGTGCAGCCCCAGATCCGCCGCCTTGTCCTCCCGAGCAATGAGCGGGTCGAGCACCGACAGCACGGTCTCCGGCGGCAACCCCGGCCCGCTGTCCTGGATCGTGATTTCCACCTCGTCCACGCTGTCGCCCGCGCCGGGCCGGAAGGTGGCCTGGAAGCGGATCTCGGCGTTGGACTCCAGCCGCAGGAGAGCGTCGCGCAGGAGCAGCTCGAAAAGCTTGTGGAAGCGGGTGCGGTCCACCCGCAGGGCCGGCAGATCGGGTGGCACCTCGTTGTGGACGCGGATGCCCCGTGCTGCCAGCTCCGGACCGACCGCTTGGAGGGCCTCCTCCAGCGAGGCCTGGACCCGCATCTCGGTGTCGAACCGGAACGGCTGCTTCGTCTCCTCGGACAGGCCGTGCATGAGCCCGAGCACCGTCTTGACCTGGCTTTGGACGTGGCGATGGAACTCCTGCCAGAAGTTGGGGTTCCGCAACTGCTCGAGATCCACATTCTCCCGCTGGAGCATCTCCGGCGCGAGATCCAGGAACTTGTGCACGGCATCGAGCGAGTTGCGCAACTGGTTGTTCAGACCCGCGGCCAGCACCCCCAGGCTGAGGATGCGATCGGCAATCAGCATCCGGTGCAGGCTCGAGAGCTTCTCGCGCAGGAGGAGGTCGCGCTCGAGCTGCACGATGAAGAACTCGAGGCTGCGCTTGAGCGTGTTCTCGAGCAGCGGGATGTCCCACGGCTTGGTGACGTACTTGTAGATCGCCCCGGTATTCACCGCCGCGATGGCCGCGTCCAGGTCCGTGAAGGCCGTCGCCAGAATGCGGATCACCCGCGGCTGGAGGCGGCGCGCCTTCTCCAGGAACTGCACCCCCTGCTCGCCCGGCATCCGCTGGTCGCTCATGACGACGCCAATCTCGTCCTGGTGGTCGAGCAGCAACTGGTAGCCGTCGGCCGCATTGGTCGCGGTCAGGACCCGGAAGGTGTCGGCAAAGGCCCGCGCGAAGTATTTGAGCGACTTTTCCTCATCATCCACGTAGAGGATGGCAAAACGCTTGTAGTCGTAGATCGAGTTCATGCAACGAGTGCGGTAGCCTTTTCTGGTGCCGTTGTTTTCCGAGTCCGTACGACGCGTTCGCGAGGACGGTCCGCAAAAGCCAGGGAGAATTCGCAGAATTCGCCTTCCTGGCTGCGCACGCTAATCCCCCCGCCCACCTCGTTCAAGAGCCGATAGCAGATGCTCAGTCCCAAACCCGTGCCCTGGCCCACTTCCTTGGTGGTGAAGAACGGGTCAAAAATCCGCGCCTGCTGGTGCGCCGGGATGCCGGGGCCATTATCGCGCACCAGCACCACCCGGGCCCCCTCCCGCTCGACCGCGCTGATCGTGATGCACGGCGGACCGTCCGCCGGCGGATGACTCCGCAGCGCGTCGAGGGAGTTCTGCAAGAGGTTCACAAACACCTGGATGAGCTTGTTGTGGATCGCCGGCACCGTGAACTCTTCCGGGATGTGCGTCTCGACTGTCACCCGGTCGCGCCACTCGGCCGCCAGAAAGCGCAGCGCGGCCTCGACGGCCCGCTGGACATCCACCTCCTCCAGCTCCCCGCCCTGCGGATGCGTGAACGTGCGCAAATCGCCGATGATCCCCGCCACCCGGCGGAGGCCCTCGCGGATGTCGCGCAGCATTTCCTCGGCGTCGGCCCGGTCCTCGTCGCTGAGATGCACCAGCATCCGCTCGAGCACCCCAAGCGCCGTCAGGGAGAAGTTCAGGGGGTTGTTGATCTCGTGGATGATCCCGGCGCTCATCCGACCCAGGGAGGCCATCTTCTCGGCCTGCACCAACTGCAGCTCCGTCTCCTTGAGCTCCTCGAGCGTCGCCTCGAGCTTCTGGTTCTGGCGCGACAACGCGAGCTGCAACTGATGACTCTGGCTCAGGCTCCGCACCCGCGCCCGCAGCTCCGCCAGCGAAAACGGTTTGGACAGAAAGTCGTTGGCCCCGTGCTGGAGCGCCCGCAGCTTGGTCTCGTCGTCCGCCCGCGCGGTCAGCATCAGGAAGGGCAGCGCCCGGGTCACCGTCTTGTTGCGCAGCTCGCGGCAGACCGCCAGCCCGTCCTTCTCCGGCAACATCAGGTCGCAGATGATCACGTCCGGCAGGTATTGCGCCGCCAGCGTGACCGCCTGGTCGCCGTCCACCGCCTCGATGACCTGGTAGTCCCGACACAGTTGGGTGTGGAGGAAACGGAGCATGTCGGGCTCGTCGTCCACGATGAGTACGCGGGGGGCCTTGCCGCTGCCCGTCGGACCCGGCGACCGCAACGTCTCCCGCAACCCCGGCACCGGCGGGAACATCTCCGCACGCCGGTACAGATCGCGCAGCCAGGTCGTCTCGGTGGTTGTCCCGGCGGGCGAGGCCGGGGCGGCCGCCGGGCTGGCCAGAGCAGGAACCGTGGCCACGGACGGAGGGGGCGCCTTTTCCGGCGCGGTCCCCGACCCGGCATCGGCCGGCACCTCGAGGGGCAATCGGACGGACATCGTGGTTCCCCGCCCCGGCTCACTCTGCGCACTCACGGTGCCGCCGTGCGCCAGAACAAGCTCCTTGACCAGTGCCAGGCCGATCCCGGCGCCCTGGTACTTGCGCTGGCTGGAGGAGTCGGCCTGCCAGAAACGGCTGAAGAGGAAGCGCTGGTGCTCGGTGGCGATGCCCACGCCCGTGTCGATGACCTGAAACACGGCGCGGTCCCCCTCGCGCCGCGCCGTCAAGCGAATGGTGCCGCCCGCCGCGGTGAACTTGATGGCATTGAAGAGCAGGTTGAGAAACACCTTCTCGAGTTTGTCCGGGTCCGCCGGCACGGTGCTCAACGCCGGGTCCACCTCGCAGCGGAGGCGGAGCCCGCGTTCCTCGGCGAGGGCCCGCACGGCATTGATCAAGCCGCCCAGGAACACCTCCACCTCGAGCGTGGCCCGCTGCAACTGGAGCTGACCGGCATCCAGCCGCACGAGGTCCAGCAGGTCGTTGATCAGCTTCAACAGCCGCATGCCATTCGCCCGCATCGTCGCGAGCGTGTCCCGAAGCCGGGGGTCGGGCAGAGCCTCCTCCGCCAGCAACGGTTCCAGCGGCGTCAGCAGCAGGGTCAGCGGCGTCCGCAGCTCGTGGCTGATGTTGGCGAAAAAGCGCCCCTTCAGTTCGTCCAGCTCCTGCAGGCGCCGGTAGCTGGCCTCGAGTTCCTTCCGGCTCCGCTGGAGTTCCCAGTTCGAGACGAAATCCCGGAACCGCAGATGCCCCTGGATCTCGCTGCCCACAATCATGATCACGCCCGTCAACAACATGAACCACAGGTTGTTGAAGAAGACGCCAAAGTTGCCCCGCGGCTCCACGCCCGGGGGCGTAAACTGCACCGTGCTCCAAGTGGCCGCGAAGTAGAGTCCCATCAGAATGACCAAGGCACCCAGGCTCTGGCGCCACGTCCACTGAGCCAGCATGGCCATCGCCAGCAGGATCAGGTTGATGCCCGCGTAGTAGGGCGATGCCGCCCCCCCGTGCAAAGCCGGCGGGGTCTGATGGATGATGAGGACCATCGCCAAACCCGGGATCACGGCGAGCAGAATCCCCAGCGATCGATAGTACTTGCCGGCGACGCGAGACCGAAACAGCAGCAAGAGCGGAAGCACCGACAACGCGCAAATCAGGCGCAACCAAGCGAACTGTGCGATCAGATCCCCATGCTCGTGCCAGCCGAACAGAAACACATCCACGATGGATCCCAACGGGAGCAGGATCATTACGAGGTAGCAGCCCACGATCAGGCGCCGGATCCCGCGGGTCCGCTCGTGCTCGGTGAACGCCTCGACAACCTGCGGAGTCACCTCGACCGGAGTCGTGCCGGGCTCAGCAGCGGGAGATGCCGGGGCGTCGGACATACGGGTTCAAGCCGGCAAGGGCCTCATGACCTCCAGGAAAAGATTCACCTGCGTCGGGTCGGCCGTGATCCGCCACTGGTCCGGCGACGCGCCGTTGGGAACCAGACTTTTCATCTGCTCCCGGTTGCGGCAGATGAGGTGCCACTCCAGGATGTAATCCATCGAGTGCCGGAAGGGCTTGGCGGCATCCACGTTGCTCACGAGCAGCGAGCCCCCGGGAGCCAGCCAGTGGTAGAACAGCTCGGTGAGCCGGCGGCAGACACGATCCGAGACGTAGTCAAAGAGCCCGGCGCAGTACACAAAGTCATACTGCTCGCCCGGCGGCGCGGCCACCGGCCGGATGGCCTCCTTGAGTAGCTGGTTGATGGACTTCTCAGCGAACTGCAGCCCGGCCTTCCGATTGTGCTGTTCACGGTACTTGCGGAGGGTCTGTTCGACAAATTCGAGCGTCTCGGCGTTGAAATCGAGGAGGGTGAAATCAGCCAGGTCGGACACGTCCTGCTCGGCGAGGAACAACTGAACCTCCCGAGCCGGACCGCAGCCCAGATTCAGCACGCGCAGGCGCCGGCCGAGGGCCGCCACCCGCCGGGTCTCCTCCTCGAGCCGCGCCTGGAGATAGCGGATGCGATTGCGGTGGGCCTGGGCAGGCGGATTGCGGAGGAACACCACGTTCACCATCTTGGCGAACAGCGTCGCCCCCTCGAGGGGGTCGCCCAGGATCATGTTGACCATCTCGTAATCTCCCGCGTAGCCGAGCGGCTTGCGGAAGGTCCGAAACACAAAGGGGGAGTACAGAACCAAGGGATGGATCTGGCGGCGGGCATAGGCCCGGCACGCCGGCCGCAGGTGCTCGTCCACCGCCTCGGCCGCCGCGTCAAAACGCGCCGCCCACTCGTCGATCTCCGGCAGGATCTGGCCCTCAAGGTCCCCCAGCACCTGCCGCTCCATGTCCCGACGCAGGCCGGTGGGCTCGGACCGCACGCCCAGCTCGACCTGGTCCAGCCAGCGCCGCAGCTCGGCCAGCAACAACTGAAAGTCCGCCACCGCCACTTTGAACTCGGGGGTGATGGCCTGCATCTTGCGGCAGCGCTGAATCGTGGCCCCGAGTTCCTCGCGCAGCCGACCGGGCTGCGCGATCGGCGAGAAGATATCGACATCCAGCCAGGAGGTGTCCTCGAGCGTGACCTCGACCAGCAACAGAATCCCGGCGTTGACCAGGTTGCTCACCGTCGCCCGGCCGGAGTACTTGCAGACCTCGCCCACCGTGATGCGGAAGTCCCCCAGCACCTCGGAGAGTTGCAGGATGCTGTGCGGGTTGTACACCTCAAGCTGGGCGGTGTACCGGGTGACGTAGACCGGAGTGGAGCGCACCTCCGCACCCTGGCTGTTGCGGCAGGTGATCATGATCTCCCGATTCTCGAACAAGGCCGAATCGGATGTCGCCGGGTTGGTCATGCCAAGTAATTGATAGGCAGTGCTTCCATCAGAAGACCTCGCCCCGTCCATTCGCGCAATAGCGTTGTGACTGGTGGGGGGTCCGTCGCCCCGCTTAGTCATCACCACGTACCGGATACTTGTTGCTTCGGCCGCCAGACCGCGCCATAACAAACGCACGCCACGGGCGGCGCGGGCGCCCGGATCCGCCGGTGCCCCGCCTGCCCCACGGGATCCGGACGGTGGCGGGGAAGCGATGGACCGGGTCGTCCATCCGCGCAGCCGGGTCCCTCACACATGCTGGCTCCGTTGCACGCACCAAGAACCACCACCCGCCCGGGGACGCAGAAACGCCCGGTTCCCCCCGCCAACCCCGCCACGGTGGCGACGCGCGCGGCGGCCTCGCCGGCGGGCATCCGCCGGAAGCTCTCCGTGTGGGCGCCGAACACCGCGCTCCTCGACCGCTGTAGCGACTGGATCGCGGTCTTCGATGTCGAAGGCCAGGTTCTGTACGCGAACCCGAGCTGGCGCGAGGGCCTGGACTACGCCTCCGCCGACGCACCGCCCCTGCGGCTGGAGGATGTCGTGGCCCCGGAGGAACTCCCTCGCTGGCAGGCTCGGCTCAAGGCCGCCGACCTCCCGGCTGGCTGGGAGCCGACGCACTGGACCTGGCGCAGCCGCGCCGGGCGCTTCGTCACGATGGAAGCCCAGGTTTGCCGGCAGCCGGCCGGGGGACCCGGCAGCCGCTGGGTGGCCGTCTGTGTCTGCCCGCGACCCCCCCGCGACGCGACCCCACCTCACCGTGAATCGGAGGCCGTGCTGCAAGTCGTCGAACTCCATGCCCCGGTCGGGGTTTTCGAGACCGATCCCCAAGGCCGGCTGGTGCGCGCCAACGGGCGGTGGCGGCAGATTGCCAGCCTGGAGCATCTCAGCGAACCCCGCGGCGCCTGGTGGCAGATGGTCGGACCGGAGGACCGCGACCGCGTCACGGCGGAGTGGCAGAGCGCGCTCAAACACGGTCACGAGTTCCGCAGCCAGTTCCGCGTCAACACCGGCCACACCCTCGAGCGCTTCTCCCACACCTGCATCTCGCGCCTGCACGGCCCCGACGGCGCGCTCCGCGGATTCGTGGGGGTGTCCGAGGACATCACCGAGCAACTCCGGTTCAAGCGGCAGCAGGAAGAGGCCAAGGCGGAACTGGAGAAGCGGGTCGGCCAACGGACCTGCCAGCTGGAAATGGCCAATCGCGAACTCGCCCAGTTCGCCCACGTCGTGGCCCACGACCTCAAGGCTCCCCTGCGCGCCGTGAACAACCTGGCGGAATGGCTCGGGCGGGATTACCTGGACCGGCTCGAACCCGAAGGGCGGCGGCTGTTGAGCCTCTTGCAGCAGCGGGTGCAGCACATGCACAACCTGATCGAGGGCGTGCTGGCCTACACCCGGCTGGGACAGATGGAGGAAGCCGAGGCCGAGGTCGATGTCCATCGCCTCGTCACGGGCATCCTCGCGATCCTCGCGCCCCCGCCCCACATCACGATCCGGCTGCCGCTGCTCCTGCCGTGCGTCCGCGGCGGCGCCGAGCGCCTGCGCCACGTCCTGCAGAACCTGCTCGAGAACGCCATCAAATTCATGGACAAACCCCAGGGCCTCGTGACCCTCACCGCGACGCGCCTGGACGGCGCGTGGGAGTTCGCTGTGGCCGACAACGGCCCGGGCATCGCCCCGCGCTATCACTCGCTCGTCTTCGAGATGTTCGAGCAACTGCCGACCAGCCGCCAGGCGGGCGGCACGGGCATCGGCCTCGCCCTGGTCAAACGCATCGTCGAGTCCCGCGGCGGCCAGGTCCAACTCCAGTCGCGCGAAGGGGCCGGCGCCCTGTTCTCCTTCACCTGGCCGGACCAGCCGAAGCCGCGGCTCGGCACCGACCCGGGGGGCGAGCCCATGATCTAGCGAGGCGCTTTTCACTTGCATTGCCGGAAATCGAACCACAAATGTTCGCCATGTTTCGTACGGAGTTCAGCGTTTGTTCTGCGCAATGAATAACCTTCCACCGAGGAGGATGGCTTGAGTCGTCCGTTCTCCTCCCGCGGTCCCGCGGCCCCTACGGTTCGCATCAACGGGAAAATCCGTGCCCGCGAGGTGCGGGTCGTGACGGCTGACGGGCGACAGGTCGGCATCCTCTCCCTGGGCGAAGCCATCAACCTCGCCCGCAGCCAGGGCATGGACTTGGTCGAGGTGGCCGCCACCGCCAACCCGCCGGTCTGCCGGATCGTCGACTTCGGCAAGTTCCAATACGAACAAGCCAAGAAGGAAAAGGAGTCCAAGAAGCACCAACACTCGAACCGGGTGAAGGAGATCCAACTCCGCCCCGGCATCGACGCGCATGACTTTGAGGTCAAACAGAATCATGCCGTGGATTTCCTCTGCGAGGAGATGAAGGTGAAGGTGATCCTCCGGTTCCGGGGCCGCGAAATGCGCCATAAGGAACTGGGTGTCCAGACCCTCGAGCGATTCATCAAGGAGCTCGCCCCCTACGGGCTCGCCGTCGAGCAACCCAAACTCGCCGGCCGGAGCATGGGCGTCATGATCAATCCCCTGCCCCGCGCCAAACGCGCGCGGAACCCCCGGCAACCCGCCCCCGAAACCGTTCCGGCGCCCCCCCCCCAGGCCGAGGTGCGAACGGACCGCCCCGCTCCCCCAGCGCCCAGCGCGGGATCGCCCATGGAACCGGCTCCTGCCGGCTAGCCCTGCAACCAGGGCTTCAGCCGGGCCAACGCCTTCCGGCTGGCCTCCAGTTGGTACCGCTGCTGGTGCGCCAGCAACACCTGCAACTCGGCCCGTTCGGTCGAGGGCGAGAATCGCTGCAGGGCACTCGCCACGAGGTCCAGATTCTGGATCTCCCCCAAAGCCTCCTGCACCGCCAGCAGGCGGCGCCAGAGCCCGTCCCCCTCCATGGCCCGGGCCGGCAACATCAGCTCGCGCAGGTAACGCCACCGACGCACCCGCCGGCGGAACTCATGCCGGTCCTCCTCGGCGAGTTGAAAGAAGCGCGGCAGGTGGTTCCGGACATACTCGCGGCATCGCACCTCCGTTCGCGCGTAGCGCTTCGCGAGCGCAGCCGCCCATCGTTTCCGCTCGCCGCCCTGGGCCGCCAAATGGGCAAACAAGGGGTGCGGCAGCGGAACCAGCAGGGCACGGCGCCGACGCCACACGGTGTTCCGCCAGCTCAAACACTCCTTCACCAGCGCCGGCCCGGCCTTCGCCGCCCGCAGCCATTCGATGGCAATGTCCAAGTCCCTCACGGGACTCGTGGCCCGCGCCACCCGCTCCGCCCACGAGCGGAAACGATCGATCACCGTCGCCGGAAAAGCCGCCTTCCCCAACCGGGCCGACAACCGCAACCGCCGCACCGTCACCCGCGCCTCATGGATCTCCTCGGCACCGCCGCGCCTCCAGCTCTGTCGCACCAGCTCCGGCAGGGCCGCCAGCCACTTGCCATGTCGCCGCCGCCAGCGACGTGCCATCCGTTCAGGTCTCATTGTGGTGATCGTCGGGTTCCGGAAACGCCCCGGACCTTAGACAAACCCTCCCGCTTCGGCAAACACACGATTGTTAAACTCGCCCTCGCAGCGAAAACCCATCATGCAATCGACTTCTATAAACGATAATCGATCAAACCCCGCCAGTCCGTCCCGGCGCGGCCCCGGGACGGAAGCGGGAGGGCGTGAGACAAAATCCCGGCTGCCTCGTCGGCTGATCCTCGGTGTCCTCCTGAGCTCTGTGCTAAGAAACCGGACCCGGGTTCAGCACAGAGCTCCGGAGGACACCGAGAACAACCGCAGCGGACCGCCACCCTTTCGGTATCTCGCTCTCTAGGCCCCGGCGCACAATCGAGCCCAGAACGAACGATCCGAAGATCTGTGTCGCACACCCCGACGCGGGGACGCGGGATTTGCCCGAAAGCGGTCATTGACACCCGCTCACACTTTTGGTTCCATCCTGCCCCTTTGACATCGCGAGTATGTACGCAGTTCTAGCAACAGGCGGTAAACAGTATCGAGTAGCCCCCGGCGACACGGTGGCCATCGAAAAGCTCAACCTCGAGCCCGGCCAACCGGTCACCTTTGACCAGGTCATGCTCGTGAACCAGGACGGCCAGGTCTCGGTGGGTACCCCCACCCTGGCCGGCGCCAGCGTGATCGCGGATGTCCTCGAACACAAGCGCGGCGACAAGGTCGTGTCCTTCAAGCTCAAACGCCGCAAGGGTTACCGGAAGAAGATCGGCCATCGGCAGGCGCTGACGGTCGTCCAGGTCAAGGAAATCAAACTCTAGAGGGCTCTATGGCACACAAGAAAGGCGGCGGCAGTTCACGCAACGGACGGGACAGCCATGGACAACGGCTGGGCGTCAAGGAATTCGGCGGCCAGTTCGTCACCGCCGGCAGCATCCTCGTCCGGCAACGCGGCTCGAAGTTCGTGGCCGGCCAGAACGTCGGCACCGCCCGCGACTGGTCCCTGTTTGCGCTGATCGACGGCCAGGTCCAATTCGACCGCAACGGGCGGCGGATCAACATCGTGGCCCCGCCCCCTGCCCCGGCGGCCGCCAACTAGGCACCGCCCCCCTGTACCCGGGCGAGGCCCTCGGCCTCGCCTTTTTGCTTTCCCCAGCCGCTCGCCCCCCCTCCCGACGCGCCCCGATGTTCGTGGATGAAGTGAAGATCTACGCGCGCGCCGGACACGGCGGGCGCGGCTGCGTGGCGTTCCTGCGCGAGACCTTCCGCCCCAAGGGCGGGCCGAGCGGCGGGAACGGCGGGCGCGGCGGCGACGTGATCCTGGAGGCGGACCACGACCTCAACAATCTCGTCAACCAGTACTACCAACCCCGGCTGCTCGCCGAGAATGGCCAGGCAGGGATGGGCAAGGGCATGGACGGCCACGCCGGCGCCGCTCTGCTGGTCAAGGTCCCGTGCGGCACCATGGTCTGGCGCCTCGATCCCCCACCCTCACCCGCGCCCGCACCGGAACCCGACGACGACGACGCGCGCCCCCTCCTCCCCACGGGCGCACAGGAACGTCTGGTCTTCCGGACCACTGCGGGGGCTCGCGCTTACGAGGTAGACCTCGCCCAGGAACCCGCACCGCCGCCCCCTCCCCGCGCGAAACGCGGCGAACTGGCCGCAGACCTGACCGCCCACGGCCAGCGCTACGTGCTCTGCCGCGGCGGCCGGGGAGGCCTCGGCAACCGCAACTTCGCCACCGCCCGCCACCAGACGCCGCGCTTTGCCCAGCCGGGTGAAGCCGGGGACGAAGGCGAGTTCCTGCTCGAACTCCGCCTCCTGGCGGACGTGGGATTGGTCGGGTATCCGAACGCCGGCAAGTCCACCCTGCTCGCCGCCATCTCGAAAGCGCGCCCGAAGATCGCCCCCTACCCTTTCACGACCCTGCGACCCCAGGTCGGCACGGTCACCTATCCGGACGGCCAGCGGCTCATGGTCTGCGACGTTCCGGGTTTGATCGAGGGGGCCCACCGCAATGTCGGCCTGGGCCACGCCTTCCTGCGTCACATCGCCCGCTGCCCCGTCCTCGTGCTGGTGCTCGACATGGCCGGCACCGAAGGGCGTGCGCCGTGGGACGACCACCGGCAGTTGCTCCACGAACTCGAACTCCACGACCCCGGCCTCCTGCAGCGGCCGCGACTCATCGTCGCCAACAAGATGGACGAAGCTGAGGCCGCCTCCTTCCTCCGGCGGTTCAAGCGTCGCGTGCCACGCGTGCCGGTCCTCCCCATGGCCGCAGCGTTTGATGAAGGCCTGGACCGCTTCAGGATCGCCATCCGCGACGCCGTCGAACGAGCGTGCCACACCTCCCCGGCTCCGGGCGGCTAGCCCGGTTGATTCCTGCCCTGCCGGTAACCGCGACCGCCCGTAGGCGCCGACCCGATTCCTGCTCTTACTCCTGCTCTTGCTCTTGCGCTCACTCCATCTCTCCGCGGCGGAGCAAGAGCAAGAGCAAGAGCAAGAGCAAGAGCAAGACCGCCGGAATTGGACCTGCGGCTCCGTTCTGTGGTCCTTTTTCTCTCCGCGGAGGCCTGCCGAGGTCAGGAGGCAGAGGCGACGTGACGTCGTCCCCGGCCCCAAGACGCCTCCTCACGTCGGCGCCTACAGCGAGCAGGAGGGACGTCCGGGCTGGAGGCGCTTCCAAGACCCGCGCGTCACGGGGCCAACCGATCGAGCTGCCAGGTCCCGTCCCCTTTGGGCGTGTACAGAAAGCGGTCGTGCAGCCGGCTGCTCCGGCCTTGCCAGAATTCGAAGTCCACGGGCCGGACCCGGTACCCGCCCCAGAACGACGGGAGCGGGACCTGGCCTTCCCGAAACTTGCGTTTCATCTCCTCCCACTTCGCCTCGAGCAGGGAGCGGGTGGAGATGACCCGGCTCTGCGGCGAAGCCCACGCCGCCAACTGGCTCCCAAAAGGCCGCGTCACAAAATACGCCACCACCTCCGCGGTGGGGATGCGCTCGGCCGTGCCGTTGATGGCCACCTGCCGCTGCAACAGCAGCCAGGGGAACAGCAAGGAGACGTTCGGGTTGTCGGCCATCTGCCGCGACTTGCGACTCTCCAGGTTGGTGAAGAAGACGAAGCCAGCGGCATCCCACTTCTTCAGCAGGACTGTCCGGAGCGAAGGGCGGCCTGCGGCATCCACCGTCGCGAGGCTCATCGCATTGGGCTCGATCATGCCGCTGGTGCAGGCCTCCTTGAACCAGACCTCGAACTGCTCGAAAGGGTCCGGCTTCAAATCGCGACGGTGCAGTTCGTCGCGCGTGTAATCCTGGCGCAAGTCGCCGATGTTCATCGCCCCGCACTCAACCAACCCGGCGCCCGCCCGTCGAGCGCCAAGCCGAACCCCTTGACCCACCCCGCCATCCCCGCTTAGATCCGACGCCGATGCATGCCGTTCGTCCCTGGTTCCTGCTCCTTGGCCTCGCCGCCCTCGTCCCCGCAATCGCGTCCGGCCGGGCGGCCCCGCCTGCGCTCACCGATGCCGAGCAAGCCGCGGGCTGGCGGTGGCTGTTCGACGGCGAGTCCACGACCGGCTGGCGCGGCTTCGGCCACGAGTCATTCCCCCGCCAGGGCTGGACGGTGAAAGACGGCTGCCTCACCCACAGCGGTCGCGGCGGCGGCGGTGATATCATCACGGAGGCGACGTTCGCCGATTTCGAATTCACCTTCGAATGGCGCATGGCCCCCCATGGAAACAGCGGCGTGAAGTACTTCGTCACGCGCGACCGCGGCGGCGCCATTGGCCACGAATACCAACTCCTCACCGGCCGTACCGTCGAGGCCGAACAGGCGCCGAGCAAGGGCGGTACCGCGGGCTTTTACGATGTCCTCCCGCCGATCATCCCCATCCGGCTCCGCCCCGCGGACCAGTTCAACGAATCGCGGATCGTCGTCCGCGGCAACCAGGTCGAGCACTGGCTGAACGGCGCCCTGACCATCCGCTACGAACTGGGCAGCCCCGAAGTCCTCGCCGCGGTGGCCAACAGCAAGTTCAAAGACGTGCGCGACTTCGGCACCAAGGTCCGCGGCCACCTGCTCCTCCAGGATCACGGCGGCGAGATCTGGTTTCGCAGCCTGAAGATCCGCGAGTTCGCCGAGTAGGGCCGGTCGGACCGGGCCGCAAGCCGCCGTCTACTCCCGCGCGGTTGCTTCCCAGCAGCGAATCACCTCGGCCTTCTCCGGAGCGCCATCGCTTGCGGAGGCGTTCAGCACTTTGACCAAGCCATCGACGAGACGCTGAGCGGTCTCGAGATAGGAGTGATCAGCGGCAACCTGCGACCGTGGCTCCGCCAGCAACCGCAGCGTTCCCGCATCGAGGCGACGGAACCGCTCCTGCGCCGTGGCCAGACTCTCCAGCGCCAGCCGCGCATGGGCGGCCTCATACACGCCGGCCAGACCCCGCGCCACCAACCGGCGATGAAAGTCCTCCAGTCTCCGCGCCTTGCGAAGCAGCCCGCCAACGTCAGGCGCCCCCGCCCCCGCCCGCTCCGCGACGGGTTGCCCGTCCACGTACAAAGCCAGGCGGCCGTCCGCACTGACCGTCCCCGCCACATGGGTCCAGCGACCGGGTTCAAGTTGCGCCGGATGATCAAGCGTCCCGGCCTGCGTGATGAGGCGCAGGGAACGACCCGGATGCGTGTCCAACAGGAACCCGTTTGATGTGCCCACCTCGGACTTGTCCAGGATCCGCATCCCACCCGCCGGAAAAGACTCCGGCGCGATCCACGCCGCGAAGGTGCCCGCCTCCGTGAAATCGAGCGCTGGCTGCGGGGCGACTTCCAGATAGCCCGTACCCTCCAGGCGAAGCGCCGGCCCGTGAATCCCCATCGCATGCCCGACACTCTCCACGCGCCGGGCCGGAAGCGGCGAAGGTCCGGTCGAGCCAAACAGGCCCGACTCGGTTACCGCAAAGGACCAGGCGCCGACCAGCGCGTCATCCCGGAGCGGGTCACCGGCCTCCCGTCGGGCCAGCGCGGCGATCTCCTGGGGATCGAGCGCCCGCCGGAAGACATGGACCGCGGCAATCTCACCGCGAAAACGGTTGCCACCCTGGCTGTCGGCACCGATGCGGAACGGCAGGCTGTTCGTGGCCAGGTTGGCGCGCTTGAGCCGCTGCCAACTCCGGTCATGCGGCGGAATCGCGGGCACCTCCGTCGCGACCTCGGGCACCGACCAACCCCGCAGCTTCGCGCCTCCCAAAGCCAGTTCGATGGCCGCCTTGTCCGGGAGTTCATCCGCTGGCAATAACACGGCCCGGGCGTCAAAGCGGGTCCAGGGCACGCCGTTGATCGCCACCGCAGTGACCGGGCCGGCACCCACCGTGGCGAGATAGAGACGCTTCGTCCCCAGGCGAACAGGGAAATGCTGTTCCAGCCGGGTGATGCCAGGCGGGACCTGCGGCACCACCGTCAGGCCGTCCGCCGCGTACCGGTAATCGAACAGCCCCCGCACAAAGGCAGCCGGAGGGCCGAACGCGTCGTATGTGAGGTTGATCGGCTGCCCGGGCTGGTACACGTCGCTCCCAAACTTGACCAGCGGGTTGTCCATGCGAAACCGCTCCGCGAACGTCAGCAACTGCTGCCACGAACGCCGTGCGTCCTCGAACTTCCCGAGCCGATAGTACCCCAGCATCATGCGCGCTTCGCAGGTGGACCAGTGGCCGCCGTTGACCCAGGTGCCGTAGGCCCACAGACCCTCGGGCGCCTCGTACATGTCGTCGTAGGACGGGTGGTTGGGCAGGATGAAGTGGTACGGGCGCAGGCCCGGGATGGAGGCAATCTTGGCGTAGATCCGCTCCGCCTGGGCCTCATCCACCACGCGAAACGCAATGGCGTCGTGGTTCACCGAGCTCTCAAAATACCCGTGCCGCGCCGCGCCATACACGCCGTGCCGCGTTCCGTCGGGGTCAAGTGAGTTGATGAAATAGCCCTCGTCGGTCGTGAGCTGGGCAAGGCCCCGCCGCGCGTCCTCCCGTCGTTGCGTCCAGACCCGGGCCTCCTCGGGGCGGCCGGCGAACTTCTGCAACTCGATCAGGCGCTCGAGCGCCGCGATGTAGGTCACCGACAAGCCGGCGTGGTAGGCCTTGTCATAGGTGCCATCCGGCTTCTTCCAGCCGGCAAAGCTCGGCGCCAGCAGATTGCCCGCCGCCCCGACCAGAAACAGGTTCCGCTCCGGGTCGCGGCGGGTCTCGATGAACCGCGCGCACCGCTCGAGCTTGGGCAGGTAGCGACCGACCGCTGCCGGATCGCGTTGGATGAGGAGCAATTCCGACTGAAGGAGGAGGCCCGCTGCCGTGAACTCGAGGCCCCAGTCGTGCAGGTGCGTGCGGCCATCGCCCTGCCGGTACACGATCCAACCCGGCCGCGCCGCGTCGCACAGGCAGCCATCCGGCGCCACCCAGTCAAACGGCGGCGCCGCCCCGACCCGTTGCCCGTCGCCCATCTGGTCGAACCAGAGGTCCTGGGAGTTCTGCAGGAAGGTGACAAAAGGCTCGACCAGAAACGGGAGGGCGGCGTACGTCGGGCCGTAGCTGTTCTGCACCCACCAGGCGTCCCAGGTTGGTCCCTCGACCAGCCCGTTCCAGGCAGGGTAATAGAGCATGGCCAGGTTCTGGTATTCGGGATCGGGGGCGAAGAGCCTTCGCGCGTTGTCCAGCAAGCGCAGGTACTCCCCGTCCCCAGCGCCGCGGAAAAAGCGGCCTCGGAAATCCTCAGCCGTGCGACCCTCGAAGGCCACCAACGCCAGGATGGCCATCACCCAACCAGCCACCAGCCCACGCCTCCGCCGGCCACTCTGGAACGTCGGCGGGCGATGGGCGGACGCGGCGGGGGCGGGAACTCGAGGCGACGCGAGGAGGGAAGCATGCATGACGCCCGAACTTCTACGCTGCCGGGCTCCCCGGCTCAAGCACCCTCACGCCACGCGACGGCGCGCATGGGATTTGTGCCCACAGGACGGGCGGGCATGCCGGGAGTTGGCTGCTCCGGTTTGCCCACCACCACCTGGACGCTACTATCCCCCATGTGGCGCGGGAGCATCGGCGTTGGGATCGCCGCCGTGGCCCTGGCTGGCCTGTCGGGATGTCAGCACGAGGCCGGTCCGCGCGTGCCGTCGCCACCGTCTTCCCGGCAACCTGACGTGACCACTCATCGCTCCACAAACCGGCTGGCGCAGGAAAAGTCTCCCTACCTGCTCCAGCACCAGCACAACCCGGTGGACTGGTTCCCCTGGGGCGACGAGGCCTTCGCCAAGGCCCGCGCCGAAAACAAGCCCGTCTTCCTGAGCATCGGCTACTCGACCTGCCATTGGTGCCACGTGATGGAACGGGAGTCCTTCGAGGACCCGACCGTCGCCCGGTTCCTGAACGCCCAGTTCGTCAGCATCAAGGTGGACCGCGAAGAACGGCCGGACGTGGACCGCATCTACATGACGTTCGTCCAGGCCATGACCGGCAGCGGCGGCTGGCCACTGAACGTCTTCCTGCTGCCCGACCGACGCCCCTTCTACGGCGGCACCTACTTCCCGCCTCGCACCCGCCCCGGACGGCCCGGTTTCCTCGATCTGCTCGAACAGCTCGCCCAGGTCTGGAAGGACCGTAAGGGCGACGTTTCCCGTTCCGCCGCCGAGATCCACGAACGCCTCGCAGCGCATGTGGCCAGGGAACCTCTCACCGGTCTCGCCCTGGGACCCGCCCTCCTCGCCAACGCCGCCACCCGCCTGAAATCCGAGTACGACCCCCAGCACGGCGGCTTCGGCGGCGCCCCCAAGTTCCCCCGCCCCAGTCACCCCGCCTTCCTCCTCCGCTGGTCCCAACGCGCCGGCGACGAGGAGGCCCGCCGCATGGTCCTGTACACGTGCGAACGCATGGCGGCCGGGGGCATGTGCGATCAACTCGGCGGCGGCTTCGCACGCTACTCGGTGGACGACGCGTGGCTGGTCCCGCACTTCGAGAAAATGCTCTACGACAACGCCCAGCTCGTGCAGCTCTACCTCGACGCCTACCTCGTGAGCCGCGACCCCCGCCACGCCGCCACCGTCCACGACATCGTCCGCTACGTCCTGCGCGACCTCACCCATCCCGACGGCGGGTTCTTCTCCGCCGAGGACGCCGACAGCGAAGGCAAGGAAGGCCGGTTCTATTGCTGGACCCGCACCGAGCTGCAAACCCTGCTCGCGCCCGCCGAGTTCGGCGTCGCCACCCGCTACTTCGGGGTGACCGAACAGGGCAACTTCCTGGACCACAGCGACCCCGATCCGCTTCCCGGTCAGAACGTGCTCCACGTGGCCCAGCCCGCGCTGGCTCCGGACGAGGCTGCGCTCCTGGAATCCGCCCGCGTCAAAATGCTCGCCGCGCGCGCCCAACGGGTGCGTCCCCACTTGGACGACAAGGTGCTCGCCTCCTGGAATGGCTTGATGCTGGGAGCGCTGGCCCGGGCCGCTGTCGTCCTGGACGAACCCGCCTACCTGGCCGCAGCCCGACGCAACCTGGCTTTCCTGCAGCAGAAGTTGTGGGATGCCCCCAGCCGGACGCTGTATCACCGGTGGCGCGACGGCGCGCGCGACTCCGTCCAACTACTCGAGGCCTACGCCTTCTTGCTGAGCGGCACGCTTGATCTCTACTCCGCAACCCTCGAACCCGACCACCTCGATTTCGCCCGCCAGCTCGCCGAGGCGATGATCGCGCGGTTCTACGACCCGGCCCACGGCGGGTTCTGGCAGGCACCCACGGACAGTCCCGACCTGATCCTGCAGGTCAAAGAAGACTACGATGGGGCTGAACCTTCCGGGAACTCTGTGGCGGTGTTGGGGCTCCTCAAATTGGCCGACATCACCGGTCGCCTGGAGTTCCGGGAGCCAGCGGAGCAGACCCTGCGCTTGTTCGCCGCCCGCCTGAACGACCTTCCCCAGGCCGTGCCGCACCTTCTCAGCGGACTCGACTACTGGGTGGGTGAAACCCGCCGGGTCGTGATCGCCGCGGGAGAAGACCGGGAAGGCATCGACCCCCTGGTGCGGGCAGCCCATCAAACGTACGCCCCGAACCAGGTCGTGATGGGCACGACCGGCAGCGTCGAGGCCTTCGCGTCAGGACTCCCGGCCGCCCACGGCCACGCCACGGCTTACGTGTGCACCGGCAACACCTGCCTCCCGCCCCTCCAGGACGCCGAAGCACTGGCCAGAATCCTGGCGAAGCCCGACTAGCTGAGACTGTAGCCTGAGACTGTAGCGCCGACGTGAGGAGGCGTTGTGCCGGAGACCGGCACTGCCCTCACGTCGGCGCCTACCGCGGCTGTCAACAGTCCGGGCTAACTGCTCGCGACGTCCGAATCGAAGCTGAGCGGCTCGGCCACCGCCGCTTCTTCCTCGACCGGTTCGGGCTCGGGTTCGGGTGCGAGTTCGACCAGCGGCTTGAGCCGGATCCCCCGGTGCTCGGGATAGCCCGTACCCGCCGGGATGATGTGGCCCATGATGACGTTCTCCTTGAACCCACGCAGGTAATCCACCTTGCCCATGGTCGCGGCATCGGTGAGCACCCGGGTGGTGTCCTGGAAGGACGCGGCGCTGAGGAAGCTCTCGGTCTCGAGCGAGGCCTTGGTAATGCCGAGCAACACGGGCTGCGCCTCGGCCGGTTTGCCACCCATCTTCTCGACGCGCTGGTTCTCCTCCTCGAACGCCAGCTTGTCCACCTGCTCGGCCCACAGGAACATGGTGTCGCCCGGCTCCGTGATGCGCACCTTGCGGAGCATCTGCCGGATGATGATCTCGATGTGCTTGTCGTTGATGGTCACCCCCTGAAGGCGATAGACCTCCTGGATCTCGCTCACCAGGCGCGACTGCAGCTCCTGCGGCCCACTCACCTCGAGGATCTCGTGCGGCACAATCGAGCCTTCGGTCAACTGCTGGCCCTTGTCCACCCGGTCGCCCTTGAACACGATGACGTGCTTGCCGATGGGAATCAGGTGCTCCTCCTCAACGCCCGTCTGCGGGTCCTTGATGATGATGCAGCGCTTGCCGCGCACGCTCGGCCCGAAATCCACAATGCCATTGATCTTCGAGATCTCGGCCGCGTCCTTCGGCCGCCGCGCCTCGAACAACTCGGCCACGCGCGGCAGACCCCCGGTGATGTCCTTGGTCTTGACCGTGCGACGCGGCGTCTTGGCGATGAGCGCGCCGGGCACAATCTTGTCGCCCTCGCCCACCGTCACGTGCGCCCCGGACGGGATGGGGTAGCTGGCCACCGCCTCGCCCTTGTCGTTGCGGATGATAACCTGCGGGTGGAGGTCCTCCTTGTGGTCAATGAGCACCATGGACTCCTGCCCGGTCGTCTCGTCCAGCTCCTGCTTCATCGTGACGTTCTCGATGATGTCGTGGAACTGCACCTTGCCGGCCTTCTCCGAGATGATCGGCACGTTGTACGGGTCCCACTGCACAATCGTGTCGCCCTTGTTGACCTTGCCGCCGTCGGCCACCGAGATCACCGCGCCGATGACCACGGGATGGTTTTCGAGCTCGCGACCGGCGCCCGGGGTCTCCGTGCCGGCCGCCGCCGCTAGGATCGAGACGGACCCGTTCTTGTTGAGCACGATCCGGTTGCCGTCTTCGAGCTCGACCACGCGCAGGTCGTTGTAGCGGATGACGCCCTCGAACTTGGCCTTGATCTGGGGTTGTTTGAACACCTGCGACGCCGTGCCCCCGATGTGGAACGTGCGCATCGTGAGCTGCGTGCCGGGCTCGCCAATCGACTGCGCAGCGATGATGCCCACCGCCTCACCCATCTTCACCAGGTTGCCCGTCGCCAGGTTGCGGCCGTAGCACGCCATGCAGACGCCGTACTTGGCCTCACACGTGAGCGTGGACCGGATCTTGACGCGCTCGACGCCCGCGCTCTCAATCTCGCGCGCCTTGTTCTCGTCGATCAGCTCGTTGGCCCGCACCAGCATGCGGGAGGCGTCCAGCGGATCGGGCACATCATCGCAGGTCAACCGGCCCACGAGACGCTCGCTGAGCTTGACGATCTCATCCTCGCCCTGCTCGATGGCCTTGACCCAGATGCCGTTGGTCGTGCCGCAATCGTGCTCCCGGATGATCACGTCCTGCGCCACGTCCACCAGCTTGCGCGTCATGTAGCCGGAGTCGGCCGTCTTGAGCGCCGTGTCGGCCAGCCCCTTGCGGGCGCCGTGGGTCGAGATGAAGTACTCGAGCACGGACAACCCTTCGCGGAAGTTCGCCAGAATGGGCTTCTCGATGATCGAGCCGTCCGGCTTGGCCATGAGCCCGCGCACCCCGGCCAACTGCCGCACCTGGGCCTTGTTGCCGCGGGACCCCGAGTCGACCATCAGATACAGCGGGTTGTACTCCCGCTTGTTCTGGTTCCCCTCGAGCGTCCGGATCATGACGTTGGAGATCTGGTCCGTGCAGTGGGTCCAGATGTCCACAATCTTGTTGTACCGCTCGCCCGGCGTGATGATGCCCTTGCGGTACTGCTTCTCAACCTCGGCAATCTGACGCTGCGCGCTGGCAATCTCCTGGTCCTTCTCCTTCGGGATGATCATGTCCTCGATCCCGATCGAGATCCCTGCCCGCGTCGCCTCGCGGAACCCGAGTTCCTTGAGCAGATCCAGTGAGGCGATGGCCTTCTCGTGGCCGCAGACCTTGTAGCAGTTCCAGATGATGTCGCCCAACTGCGTCTTGCCCGCCACCTTGTTGAAGAAGCCCAGCTCGGGCGGCCAGATCTCGCTGAAGATCACCCGGCCCACGGTAGTCTCGATCACCGGCTTCTTCGCGTCGCCGTACACGGTCTCCCGTCCCCGGTCCGGGTTGGCGAGCAACAGCCGGTCGTGGGTCTTGAGCGCGCCGTCCGCCTGGGCGAAGAGCACCTCGCTCTTCGAGCCGAACATCATGAGGCGCTCCCCGGACTTCCGCAGCTTGCGCGGCTCGGCCGTGAGGTAGTAGCAGCCCAGGGTGATGTCCTGCGTGGGCGTCATGATCGGCCGGCCGCTGGACGGGCTGAAGATGTTCAGCGGCGCCATCATGAGCAGCCGCGCCTCCAGTTGCGCCTCCACCGAGAGCGGTACGTGCACCGCCATCTGGTCCCCGTCGAAGTCCGCGTTGTACGCCGTGCACACCAGCGGGTGAATCCGGATGGCCTCGCCCTCGATGAGCACCGGCTCGAACGCCTGCACCGACAGCCGATGCAGCGTCGGCGCCCGGTTCAACAGCACCGGATGTCCCTTGGTCACTTCCTCGAGCACGTCCCATACCTCGGGTGACTGCCGCTCGATGAGCTTCTTCGCCGACCGCACCGTGTGGACAAACCCCTTCTCCTTGAGCCGGCGGATGATGAACGGCTCGAACAGCACCAGCGCCATCTTCTTCGGCAACCCGCACTGGTGCACCCGGAGTTCCGGGCCGATCACGATGACCGAGCGCCCCGAGTAATCGACGCGCTTGCCCAGCAGGTTCTGCCGGAACCGGCCGCTCTTGCCCTTGAGCATGTCCGAGAGCGACTTGAGCGCGCGATTGCCTGCCCCGGTGACCGGCCGGCCGTGGCGACCGTTGTCAAACAGCGCGTCCACCGCCTCCTGCAACATGCGCTTCTCGTTGCGGATGATCACTTCCGGGGTCTTGAGCTGCAGCAGGTTCTTCAACCGGTTGTTCCGGTTGATCACCCGCCGGTAGAGGTCGTTCAGGTCCGAAGTCGCAAATCGCCCCCCCTCGAGCGGGACCAGCGGACGCAGATCCGGCGGGATCACCGGCAGCACCGTCAGAATCATCCACTCGGGCCGCGTCCGCGATTGCTGGAACCCCTGGAACAGCCGGATGCGCTTGGCGAGCTTCTTGCGAATCTGCTTGCTCTTGGTCTCCGACATCGCCCGCTGCAGGTCGTCGATGTGCTGCTTGAGATCGAGCTGGGTGAGTGCATCCCGGACGGCTTCCGCCCCCATTTTCGCAACGAAGGCGTCCGCGCCGTACGTCTCCCGTGCCTCGCGCAGCTCGGTCTCGCTGAGCAACTGGTGCTTCAGGAGCGGGGTGTTGCCGGGGTCCACCACCAGGTAGTCCTCGTAGTAAATCACCCGCTCCAGGCTGCGCGCTGTGATGTCCAGCATCAGGCCAATGCGGGAGGGCATGCACTTGAAGAACCAGATGTGCGACACCGGCACCGCCAGATCGATATGCCCCATCCGCTCGCGACGCACCCGTGACAGCGTGACCTCGACCCCGCAACGGTCGCAGACCACCCCGCGATGCTTGATCCGCTTGTACTTCCCGCAGGAGCACTCCCAGTCCTTCACCGGGCCGAAGATGCGCTCGCAAAAGAGCCCGCCCTTCTCCGGCTTGAAGGTCCGGTAGTTGATGGTCTCCGGGTTCTTGACCTCCCCCTTGGACCAGGACCGGACGCTCTCGGGCGACGCGATGCTGATGGCCACATGGTCCACCAGGTTCACCTTGTCGAGGCCGAGCAACTCGCGGGTCGATTCTTTGTTGTTCATGCGCGTGTCGGGTCAGTCAGTTCAGCGGGCTTCCACAGGTCAACCAAGCACGCCCAGTTGGGCGGCCACGGCACTGGCGGCCGGCGTGGTGGCGGCGGGGGCCTCGGCCGGGTTGGCATAGCCCACCTTCACGTCCAGGCCGAGGGATTGCATCTCCTTCACCAGCACGTTGAAGGACTCCGGCACCCCCGCCTCGAGGGCGTTGTCGCCCTTCACGATGCTCTCGTAAATGCGCGTACGTCCCTGCACATCGTCCGACTTAACGGTGAGCAGTTCCTGCAGGGTGTAGGCGGCCCCGTAAGCTTCCATGGCCCACACTTCCATTTCACCGAACCGCTGCCCGCCGTACTGCGCCTTGCCGCCCAACGGTTGCTGCGTGACCAGCGAGTACGGACCCACCGCCCGGGCGTGGATCTTGTCCGCCACCAGGTGGCCCAGCTTCATCATGTAGATGTAGCCCACCACCACCTCCTGGTCGAATGGCTCGCCCGTCCGGCCATCGTACAGCGTCGTCTTGCCGTTCTCCCCGATGAGCGCAAGCTCGCCCTGGTCCTTCTGGTGCTTGGCCGCCTGCACCAGGTAGTTCCGGATGTCCTTCTCCTTGATGCCGTCAAACACCGGCGTGCAGAACTTCAGCCCCAGCAGCCGCGCCGCCCAGCCCAGGTGCGTCTCCAGCACCTGACCCACGTTCATTCGCGAGGGCACACCCAGCGGATTCAACACAATGTCCGCCGGCGTCCCGTCCGCCAGGAACGGCATGTCCTCCTCCGGCACAATCTTGGCCACCACACCCTTGTTCCCGTGGCGCCCCGCCATCTTGTCGCCGACCGAGAGCTTGCGCTTCGACGCGATGAAGACCTTCACCGACTTGATCACGCCGGTGTCCACTTCTTCGCCCGCCTCGGCCCGCTCCATCTCCTCGTCGAACTGCATCTGGAGATCGTCGAACTTCTTCTTAAACGTCCCGATGATCTCGTTGATCTTGTTGCGGATGGGCGAGGGATCGATCTCGATCCGGTCATACACCTGCGCCAGCTTCCGCAGCAGCGTCTTGGTGATCTTGCGGTTCGCCGGGATGATGATCTCGCCCGTCTCGCTGTTCACCACATCCAGCGGGATCTTCTCGCCCAGCAGGATGTTGCTCAGCGCCTCGGTCAACTGGTCGCGCAGTTCCTCGACCTTCCCCTTGTGCTCTTCCTCGACCTGGCGGGCGTGGCGCCGGGCATCCGCGCTGGCGGCGCCCTGGGCCTTCTCTTTGTCGGCTTCCTTCTTGGCCGAGATCTTCACGTCCATCACGATCCCGTACGTGCCCGAGGGCACTTTCAGCGACGTGTCCTTCACGTCCGCCGCCTTCTCGCCGAAGATGGCGCGCAGCAGCCGTTCCTCCGGCGCCAGCTCGGTCTCGCTCTTGGGGGTGATCTTGCCCACCAGGATGTCGCCTGGCTTCACTTCCGCCCCCACCCGGATCACGCCGTCGAGCCCCAGGTTCTTGAGCGCCTCTTCGCCCAGGTTCGGAATGTCCCGCGTGATTTCCTCCGGCCCCAGCTTCGTATCGCGCGCGCTGACCTCGAACTCGTCGATGTGGATCGAGGTGAACACATCGTCTTTCACGATGCGTTCGCTGATCATGATGGCGTCTTCGAAGTTGTATCCGTTCCAGGGCATGAACGCCACCAGCACGTTCCGACCCAGTGCCAGCTCCCCGGTGCGCGTGCAGGGACCGTCGGCAATCACCTGCCCCTTCTTCACCGTCTCGCCCTTCTGCACCAGCACCTTCTGATTGATGCAGGTCGCCGCGTTGGACCGCATGAACTTCCGCACCGGGTAGACCCGCACCCCGGCCGCCGGGTCATTCTTCAGCCGCTTCTTCCCTTCCGGGAGCTTCCCGTCATTGGTGATCACGATCTGGTTGGCGGACACCGAAGCCACCTTGCCGGCTTCCTCCGTGACCAGCACGGCCCGGGAATCGCGCGCCACCCGGCTCTCCAACCCGGCCGCCACCAGCGGCGCCTCCGTCACCAGCAACGGCACCGCCTGCCGCTGCATGTTCGATCCCATCAGCGCCCGGTTCGCGTCGTCGTGTTCGAGAAACGGAATCAAACCGGCCGCCACCGAGACCAACTGCTTCGGCGACACGTCCATGTAATCCACCCGCGCCGGCTCGACATCCAGGAAGTCGCCTTTGCACCGGCAGTTGACGCGCTCGGTCAAAAACCGGCCCTTGTCGTCAATCGGCGCGTTCGCCTGGGCGATCACGTACGACTCCTCGCGATCCGCCGTGAGATACTCGATCTCGCTCGTGACCCGTCCCTTCACCACCGGGCGGTACGGCGTCTCGATGAAGCCGAAGTCGTTGACCCGCGCGAACGTGGCCAGCGACGCGATCAGCCCGATGTTCGGACCTTCCGGGGTTTCGATCGGACAGATCCGCCCGTAGTGCGACGGGTGAACGTCGCGCACCTCGAACCCTGCCCGGTCGCGCGACAAGCCGCCCGGCCCCAGCGCCGAGAGCCGCCGCTTGTGCGTGAGCTCCGCCAGCGGATTGATCTGGTCCATGAACTGACTGAGCTGGCTCCGCCCGAAGAAGTCGCGCACCACCGCCGACAAGGCCTTCGGATTGATGAGCTTCTGTGGCGTCATCGTGTCCACGCTCTGGTCGAACAGCGTCATCCGCTCCTTGACCAGGCGCTCCGTCCGAGCCAGGCCCACGCGACACTGGTTCGCCAGCAACTCGCCCACCGTCCGCACACGCCGGCTGCCAAGATGGTCGATGTCGTCCACCGACCCCTCGCCCCGACGCAGTTTGAGCAGGTACTTGGTTGCCGCGACCAGGTCCTCCTTGGTCAGGATGCGGGACTCGCTCTTATCGATCCCGAGCTTCTGGTTGATCTTGTAACGGCCCACCCGACCCAGATCGTAGCGCTTCGGGTCGAAGAACAAACGCTTGATGAGGGCGCGTGCATTGGCGGCCGTCGGGGGATCACCCGGTCGCAACCGCCGGTAAATGTCCTTGAGCGCCTCGTCCTCGTTCTTCGTGGGGTCCTTCTTGAGGCACTTGATGACGAGGCCCTCATCCACGGCGGTGTCCACCACGCGAATCTTGGCCGTGCCGAGGTCGGCAATCGACTTCAACACCACCTTGGAAAGCGGCTCGAAGGCCCGGGCCACCACGATCCCTTTGTCCGGATCCACGACGTCGCGGATCAATACCCGGCTCTGAATGTCCTCGATCGCCTCGGCCTGCTTGATGGACAGATCCTCGATCTCATAGAAGAGCTTGATGATGTCCTCATCCAGGCCACGCGTCTTTTCGATGTCCTTGCCCTTGGTCTCACCATCGAGGAACGCCAGTGCACGGAAGAAAGTGGTGGTCAGGAACTTGCGACGCCGCTTCTTGCGGTCCAGGTAGACATACAGCAAGTCCGAGGTGTCGAATTGCGCCTCGTACCAGGAGCCGCGGTCGGGGATGATCCGGAACGAGTGGAGCATCTTGCCGTTGGCGTGCTGGGTGGCCTCGAAGGCGATGCCTGGCGACCGATGCAACTGGCTGACGATCACCCGCTCGGCGCCGTTGATCACGAACGTCCCTTGCGGGGTCATCAGCGGCAGCTCGCCCATGAACACGTCCTCTTCCTTCGACCCGTTCTCCTCACGAAGCCGAAACGTGACGTGGAGCGGGGCCCCGTAGGTCAGGCCCTCGCGCAGGCACTCCAGCCAGTCCTGCTTGGGTTCGCCAATCGTGTAGCCCGCGAACTCAAGCTTCGTCTTCCCGTCGTAGCTCTCGATGGGAAAGACCTCGGTGAAGACGGCTTGCAGCCCCATGTTCCGCCGTTTGGCCGGCGCCAACTGGGCCTGGAGGAATTCGTTGTAGGAGTTGACTTGAATCTCGATGAGATTCGGGGGCGGAACCACCTCGCGGATCCGCCCGAAGTCCATACGTTCAGTGCCTCGCGCTGCCATAGCTTTTCTCCAACGACTGCCGTTTCACCGCCCGGACAACGCCTGTCCAAACGACACCACACCGCGGTCCCTGACTCCCAGGAACTTCGCGGCTCCATCTTGGACTGCGCTTCGCTTCGATCCGTCTGAGCTAACTGGAATCAATGGGGTTCGGTTCAGAGCGGGCGACGGCATCCCGCCGCCGCCCGCAGGTCACCTGGGGATTACTTGACTTCGACTTTCGCGCCGACGTCTTCGAGTTTCTTCTTGGCGGCATCCGCTTCCGCCTGGTTGGCACCTTCCAACACCGGTTTGGGTGCCTCTTCGACCAACTTCTTGGCCTCGGCCAGACCCAGGCCCGCCTTGATCTCGCGCACGGCCTTGATCACCGCGATCTTCTTGTCCGCCGGGGCCGACACCAGCACCACGTCGAACGAGGTCTTCGCTTCCTCGGCCGGCTTCGCCGGCGCGCCACCCGCCGCCGCTGCGCCCGCGGCCACCATCGCCACCGGCGCCGCCGCGCTCACACCCCAGGCGGCTTCCAGCTTCTTCACCAGCTCCGCCGTCTCCAAGACAGTGAGCCCGCTCAATTGTTCAACCAACGATCCTAGATCTGCCATGTTTCTGCCTTTCCGTCTCGTCGTCCCCGCGCCACGGAGGTTTCAGCTCACGGCCTGTGAGCCGACGATTTACTGGGTTACGATTGCTAGCTCCGCCACGGCCAGCCACGGCCGCAGCGAAATTTCTCAAAATCAAGCGGCCGGTTTGAACCGTGCCTCCAGCACCCGGGCCAGTTGCGTGGCCGGCGTGCCGAGCAGCCGAACCAATTGGGTAGCCGGAGTTTGCAGCAAGCCCAACAGCCCTCCACGCAGCACTTCCAGCGGCGGCAGATCGGCCAGCTCCAGCACCGCCTCCCGCTCCAACCGCTGGTTGCCCAGGAAACCGAACTGAAGCTTCGGCTTCTCGAACTCGGACTGGAACGTCTTCAGCACCTTCGCCGCCGCGCTCACATCCCGCCGCCCGGTGGCCACCGCCAGTTGCCCGGCCAGCGCCCCCCCCACATCGCCCAACCCCGCTTCTTTGGCCGCCAGCCGGAAAATGGTGTTCTTGACGACATGCACCTCGGCGCCCACCTGACGCAACCGCCGGCGCAACTCCTGAAACTGGCCTACCTTCAGGCCGCGATAATCCACCACCAGGAAGAACGGCGAGGCGTTCAACCGGGCCACGTATTCCTGCGTGAGAGAAGTCTTTTCAGCGCGCATGAGATTGAAAGCTAAAGGTTAGGCCGCCTGTTGCAGATCCCGCAGATCCAGCCGGATCGCCGGGCTCATGGTGCTCGTCAGCGTCGCGCTGCGCACGTACACCCCGCGCACGCTCTGCGGCCGGGCCCGCAGCACGGCCTCGATCACCGCCCGCGAGTTCTCGTAAATCTGCTCGGGCGTGAAGCTCAGCTTGCCCACGGGCACGTGGATGTTCCCCGCCTTGTCGGTCTTGTACTCCACCCGGCCCGCCTTGACTTCCCTCACCGCCTTGGCCGTGTCCTCGGTGACCGTGCCGGTCTTCGGGTTCGGCATCAAGCCGCGCGGCCCCAGGACCTTGCCCAGTTTGCGCACCTCGCCCATCGCTTCGGGCGTCGCCACCGCCACGTCGAAATCCGCCCACCCTTCCTGGCACTTCTTGATGAGGTCGTCAAACCCCACGTGCTCCGCCCCCACCGCCCGCGCGGCGTCCGCCGCCGCGCCCGGCTTGGCGAACACCAACACCCGCACCACCTTGCCGCTCCCGTGCGGCAGCGGGACCGTACCCCGCACCATCTGGTCGGATTGCTTCGGGTCCACGCCGAGGCGGAACGCGAGCTCGAGGGTCTCGTTGAATTTGGCGCGAGGAAGCTTGACCAGAAGTTCCACGGCCTGCTTCAGCGCATAGGTCTTGGTTGAATCCACCAGACCCAGCGCTTTGCGGTATCGTTTGCTGCCTTGTGTTGCCATTGGAGGGTTGCGGTGCTGACGAGCCCAGGCTCTCCCGCGGTTGGTTTCAGTTAGTCCACGACCTCGAGGCCCATGCTGCGGGCCGTGCCGGCAATCACCCGGATTGCCGCCTCTTCGGACACGGCGTTGAGGTCGCTGGCTTTGAGTTTGACAATCTCGAGCACCTGCTTGCGCGTCACCTTGCCCACCTTTTCCTTGTTGGGCACCTTCGAACCCGACGCGATGCCCGCCGCCTTCTTGAGCAGCACCGCCGCCGGCGGCGACTTGGTGATGAAGGTGAAGGACTTGTCCTGGAACACCGTGATGACCACCGGGATGATCATGCCCGGCTGATCCTTGGTCCGCGCGTTAAACTCCTTGCAGAACCCCATGATGTTCACGCCGTGCTGACCCAGGGCCGGGCCCACGGGCGGTGCCGGGTTCGCCTGACCCGCCGGAATCTGCAGTTTGATCTGTCCGATGACCTTCTTCGCCATACAATGCCGTTCTCGCGAGGGGCCCGGGCCTGCGCGACTCCGCGCCCCCCATGCCTCACGCCTTCTCCAGTTGCCAGTATTCGAGCTCGACCGGCGTGCTCCGGCCGAAAATGTTGACCGTGACCTTCAGTTTGCCCCGCGTGGGATCGATCTCCTCGATCACCCCCGTGAAGTTCAGGAACGGACCGTCGTTGATCTTGACCGTCTCCCCCACTTCAAAACTCACCTTCGGCCGCTCGCTCTCCTCCGACTCCGAGACCTGCGCCTTGATGTACTCCATCTCCTCGGTCGTCGCCGTCTGCGGCCGGTCGCCCCCGATGAACCCGATCACCCCCTGCGTCTCCTTGATGAAGTAAAACGCGCGCGGAATGACCCGCTGGTTCTCGTCGTAGAGCTCCATCCGGATGTACACGTACCCCGGATGCAGCTTGCGGGTCGACACCGACTTCTTGCCGCCGCGGACCTCCGCCACCTTCTCCATCGGCACCAGCACCTCCTGGATGCAGTCGGTCATCTCCTCCGTCTTGACCCGGCGCTCAATGCTTTCCTTCACCTTCAGCTCCTGGCCGGAAAGCGTGTGCAGAACAAACCACTGGCTGCTCATGGAGGGAGAGTAGGGTTGGCCGCCGGCTAGAGCTGGGGCAACACCCGCCGCACAATGCTCAGAATCACAAAGTCCGAAAGGACCGTGAACACCCCCAACAACGCAATCGCGATCATCACCACCACCGTGGAACCCTTCAGCTCCGTCCACGTGGGCCACGTGCACTTCCGCAGCTCCTCCCGCGTCTCGGCAAAGTACGAGGCCAGCCGGGTCAGCATGCCTTTTCGCCACAAGTAGACGAAAACGCCGCCCACGATCAGGACCCACAGGCCCAACGTTATGTAATCTCTCACGTGTCAGTTCTTTGTTGGCGGAGGGGGAGGGATTCGAACCCCCGGTGGGCAACGCCCACAACGGTTTTCAAGACCGCCGCATTCGACCACTCTGCCACCCCTCCGTTCCACCGGCGGCGTGGCTGGCAGGGCGGGAGGGACTCGAACCCCCAACCCTCGGTTTTGGAGACCGGTACTCTGCCAATTGAGCTACCGCCCTATGCTATGCCGCGGTCGTCACAGACCCACCACAGCACCGCCCGGATGTTCCCAGCGAATCCCTTCGCATCCCTCACCCGGGCCGCGCCACCTACTCGATCACCTCCGTGACCCGGCCCGCCCCAATCGTGCGGCCACCTTCGCGGATCGCGAATCGCTGACCGCGCTCCATGGCGATGGGCGCGATCACCTTGATCACGACGGAGACGTTGTCCCCCGGCATCACCATCTCCACCCCCTCGGGCAGCGTCACGTTGCCGGTCACGTCCGTCGTGCGGAAATAGAACTGCGGCCGGTACCCGTTGAAGAACGGCGTGTGCCGGCCACCCTCATCCTTGGACAGCACGTACACTTCGGCCTTGTAATGCATGTGCGGCGTGATCGTGCCCGGCTTCGCCAGCACCATCCCGCGCTCGACGTCCTCCTTCTTCACCCCGCGCAGCAGCACCCCCACGTTGTCCCCGGCGCTCGCCTTGTCCAGCAGCTTCCGGAACATCTCGATGTCCGTCACCACCGTCTTCCGGGTCTCGCGGATCCCGACAATCTCGACGTCCGACATGCGCTGCATCTCGCCGCGCTCCACCCGGCCGGTCACCACCGTGCCGCGACCCTCGATGTTGAACACGTCTTCGATGCTCATCAGAAACGGCTTGTCCACTTCCCGCGTCGGCAGCGGGATGAAGCTGTCCACCGCGTCCAGTAGCTTCTGGATCGAGTCCTCGCCCTTCTCGTCCCCCGCCAGCGCGGCCTTGGCGCTGCCCCGGATGATGGGCGTGGTCTCGCCGGAAACTCGTATTTGGTCAGCAGGTCGCGCAGCCCAACTCGACCAGCTCAAGCGGCTCGGGTCGTCCACCAGATCCACCTTGTTCAGGTAAATCAGGATGGCCGGCACACCCACCTGCCGCGCCAGCAGCACGTGTTCCTTGGTCTGCGGCATCGGCCCTTCGGAGGCGTCCACGACCAGGATCGCGCCATCCATCTGCGCCGCGCCCGTGATCATGTTCTTGATGAAGTCGGCGTGGCCCGGGCAATCCACGTGCGCGTAGTGGCGCTCGTTGCTCTGGTACTCCACGTGCGAAATCGCGATGGTCACGGTCTTGGTCTCGTCGCGGACCGTGCCCCCCTTCGTGATGTCCGCGTAGGAGATCGGGGTGGCCAGACCCTTCTTCGCCTGCGTCTGGACAATGGCGGCGGTCAACGTGGATTTGCCGTGGTCAATGTGTCCGATCGTCCCGATGTTGACGTGCGGTTTCGTCCGTTGGAATTGCTCTTTAGCCATTTGTGCTTCCTGCTGTTGTTCTGCGCGCTGTTTTCCAGATGGAGCCCATGACCAGGGTTGAACTGGTGACCTCGTCCTTACCAAGGACGCGCTCTGCCGACTGAGCTACATGGGCAAAACCGGTTCATTTCCTGCTACTTCTGCGGCCTAAAATGACACCAGACTGTTCGCCCCTCGCCTGCCGTCGGGGTCGGACAGCCTGTCGTTGCCAGCCACGGAGCGGAAACGCTAGGGGGGAGCTGCCCTGCTGTCAACGCCTTTGAGGAACATTTTTTGCTCTGTAGGAACCGCCCGGTGAGGGCTCCGGGCCTACAACCTGTAGGCCGGGTCCCCCGACCCGGCGGGGAGGATTCATGGCCCCAGGGCAGGCCCGAGCGGAACAGGACGCTTCCCTCGGTCGCGCCTCCGACAGTCTCTGCGCGGTTCGCAGAGACTGTTGTGGCTCAGAGGTCCCGGTAGTGGATGTTCCGCAGCGCGCCCGTGGTCTGCCACGCGGCAATCCCCCAGGGTTGGCTGAGTTCGATCTCCCCCGGCCGCACCGTGAGACGCCGGTCTTGGAGCCGCACGTCCACCATCTGCCTGGCCCCAATCCAGGCCTCCAGTTTCCGCGGCGTCACCCGAACCCGCACCCGGTACCACCGGTCGCGCTCGAAATCCAGGTACTTGGTCGTTTCGTTCAACGACGCGTCATTCCCGTCGATGCTCGAAATCCCCACCACCCCCCCACCCCACCCGCCGAGCAGGAACGAACAGCAGGTGTCCCCGACCGGGAAGGTCAACGCGCAGAAGAAATCGCTCCCCTCGAGCTTCATGGCGTCGAGGACCAACTCGTAGTTGGTTGTTGCCAAGTCGTTCGTGGCCAGCAGATTCACCCCCGTCAGCATCGCCCCCATGCGGAGCACCATGCGCCCTCCATCCACCTCCACATCACCGTGCCCGGCGAAATCTGTCACCTGCCAACCCTCGAGCGATTGACCATCGAACAACGACCGCCAGCCGAAGCCTTCGAGCTCCGGCATTTGCTTCTCGGGATCTTCGGCGGCGGGTGGGGCGACTTCCGATACGGGCTCTGCGGGTGCGACCGCAGAGGTCGCGGCCACGGCGGATTCGGCCACGGCGGGTGCCGCCACGACGGGAATCGTGGTCTCCGGCGCCGCAGCGACGGGGCTTTCTGGAGAGGTCTCCGCCGAAGGAGCCACCGGCTTTGCGGCCGAGCACCCGACCATCAGCACCACCAGCACTGGGCCGGTCATTTCGCGGCTGGCCTGCCGCAACCAGAAGGGAATTCGCATCAGATTCATGGTCCGAGGTACAAGGGCCCGCGCCCGACGTTTTCTGGGTGAACATTCTGCCCGGCCGGGCGGTTCCGGCGAGCAAAAAGGCGGGGTCAGCCCTTAAGAATTGAGTCAGCCCCACCGTTTCTGCGCCCTCACACCAGACAACTCGGCGTAACCTTTGTGCGGTTTTCGTCTCCTGCCTCTTGTTTTCGCGAGCCGCGATGCCGCGCGCCGACGAGCCACCCGAGATGAGTCTGTATGTACGCCCCGATTTCGCCGGGCCGATCCGGTTTCCTCACCGGATCTGCTCTTTCCGAGTTCCGCTTGTCGGCCAGTCCTGAGGCAGGTCAGACTCCCTCGGCTTACCCCTCGCCATTATGAGCATTGTACGCCTCCCCCCGCCGCGATCCGCCGCACCACGCCATGCCTACGCCTCCGCCCGCGCCTGGCTGCGGCGAGGCCCGGGTGTATTGGTTGCCCTCGCCGCCTGGTCATTCTACACGAGCGAGGCCGCGGCACCGTGGACCTTCGAGCAGGCCATTTCCTTCGCCCTGACCAACAGCCCGGACGCGCGCATTGCCCAGCAGCGCATTGCCGCCGCGCGCGCGGGGATCGCCCAAGCCGACGCTGCGGTGTGGCCAAGACTCCAATTTCAATCCAGCTACGGTTGGACCGACAACCCCATGCTGGCCTTTGGCGCGATCCTGAACCAGCGGGCGTTCAGTCCCTCGCTCGATTTCAATGACGTCCCTTCGACCGACAACCTCAATCTCCGCGGCGTGGTCACGGCCCCGCTCTACAGCGGCGGCCAGATCCGCGCGGGCCGCACCGCCGCCCGCGCCGGTGCCCGGGCAGCCGCCTGGGAAGGGGAGGCCGTCCGGAGCACGCTCGGCTTTGAGGTCGCGCGTGCTTTTCACACCGTGCTCAAGACCCGCGCCTTCATCCGAGCCAGCGAAGCCGCGGTGAACGGCTACGAGCAAACCGTCAGCGTCGCCCGCAAACGGTACCAAGCCGGCTCCCTCCTCCGCGCCGACCTGCTCGACGTCGAAGTCCGCCTCGCCCAGGCCCGCGAAGATCTCGTCCGCGCCCGCAACGCCGAAGCCCTCGCCGAGCGGGCCCTCCGCAATCTGCTCGGCCTTGAGACCCCGGACTTCGCCGTGGCCGACGCCGTCCCGGAACTTCTCCCGCCTCCAGCCGACGCCAGCCCTGCGCAGCGGCCCGAGTTGCTCGCGCTCCAACAACGCGAGCTTGCCGCGGACGCCGCCGTGCGCGGCGCCCGGGGCGGTTACCTGCCCAAGCTCAGCGCCTTCGGGAGTCTCGACTATGACCGCGGCTGGGAAACCGGCGGGGATGGCGGCAGTTACGCGGCCGGGGCCCTGCTCCAGTGGGACATCTGGGATGGCAAACTCACCCGCGCCAAGGTCAGTGAGGCGCGTGCGCAGCTCGAAGGGATCCAGGAGGAGCACCGCAAGTGGCGCCTTGCCATCGACCTCGAAGTTGAACAGGCCCGCCTCATTCTCGAGGAGGCCCGCGCCCGACTCGCCGTGACCGAAACGGCCATATCCCAAGCCCAGGAGAGCGTCGAACTCACCCGTGCCCGCTTCGAGCAGGGCCTGGCTCTCGCCACCCAGCTCATCGACGCCGAAACCGCGCTCACCGGCGCCCGGGTGCGGCGCGCGGAAGCCGAAGCCGATCGCCGGATTGCGGTCGCCGCCCTCCGCCGCGCCCTCGGCCAACCCCAACTCGAACCTCGCTGAACTCCTTCCGATGAAAGCACTCCTCCCTCACCTGCCTCTCACCCTCCTCCTGGCATTCGCCACCGGCTGCCACCGGTCGCAACCGCCAGCCGGCTCCGGACCGCCCCCGCTCCCCTCGGCCGACGTGCAGGTTCAGACTGTGGGCACGGAGAAATCCGTCGCCACAGAGGAGGTCGTGGGGACGGTTCGCGCCCGGCTGCGCGCCACTCTCGAAGCCAAGGTCAGCGGCCGGATTGAGAACCTCCCCGTCACGCTCGGTCAGGCCGTCAAGGCTGGCGACCTGCTCGTCCAACTCGACGTCCGCGAAGGCCGGGCGCGCCTCGACCAGGCCGTCGCCCTCCGCCAGCAGGCCGTGCGGGAACTCGAACGCTTCAAGGCACTGCTCCAGCAGGAAGCCGTGACCCAGTCCGAATTTGACGCCGTCGAAGCCCGCTCCCGCGTCGCTGATGCCGCGGTGGTCGAGGCCGAAACCATTCTGGACCATTCCCGCGTCGTGGCGCCTTTCGCGGGCATCATCACCCGGAAGCTCGCCGACGTCGGCGACCTCGCCAGCCCCGGCCGACCCCTGCTGGAAATCGAGGATCCCGCTGCCTTTCGTCTCGAAGCCGACGTGCCCGAGGCCACCATCGGGCGCCTCAAGATCGGCGATCGCCTCCAGGTGCAAATCCCCGCGCTGGCCCGCGAACTCGAGGGGGCCGTGGCCGAGATTGCCCCCGCTGCCGATCCCGTCAGCCGCACGTCCCGCGTCAAGCTCGACCTGCCCCGCAGTCCCGACCTGCGCAGCGGCCAGTTTGGCCGGCTCACGGTCCCGCTGGGTGAAATCCAAACCCTCTGGGTGCCCACCAACGCCCTCGTGCGCCGTGGCCAGATGGAACTCGTCTTCGTGGCCACCAACAACCTCGCCCAGATGCGCCTCGTCAAAACCGGCAAGCGCACGCCCCAGGGAATCGAACTCCTGTCCGGCGTCGTGCCCGGCGAGACCGTCGTCGTCGACGGCGCCGCGAACCTGCGCGATGGCCAACCGCTCCAGGTCCGTTGAGCAACACCCCCCGTGCCCAGGATGAAGGACGAAGTGCGAAAGCCGAAGTGTGGAAGTCGAGGTTCGAAATTCGAAGTCCGAAGTGCGAAGTGCGAAATTCGAAGTCCGAAGTTCGAAGTCCGAAGTTCGAAGTCCGAAGTTCGAAGTCCGAAGTTCGAGGTTCGAAATTCGAAGTCCGAAGTTCGAGGTTCGAAATTCGAAGTCCGAAGTTCGAAGTTCGAAGGGCCAAGGCTCAAGAACCACGGACTAGGGACTCCCATCCCCATCTCCCATCCCCCATCTCCCATCTCCCATCCCCCATCTCCATCTCCCATCCCCATCTCCATCTCCATCCCCATCTCCCATCTCCATCTCCTATCTCCTATCTCTATCTCCCATCTCCTATCTCCTATCTCCTATCTCCCATCTCCTATCTTCCAACGTTGAACGTTGAACGTTGAACGTTGAACGTTGAACGTTAAACGTTGATTCCCCCCTCTTCGCGTGAGCCATCCCCCCACCAATCCCCCACACGGCCTGGGTCTCGCCGGTCGCCTCGCCCGGGCGTTCATCGACTCGAAGCTCACCCCGCTCCTCGTCATCACCTCGGTCCTCCTCGGCGCCTTCGCGGTCATCATGCTCCCCCGCGAAGAAGAGCCGCAGATCAAGGTGCCGATGATCGACGTCCTGGTGGCGATGCCCGGGGCGGAGGCGAAGGAGATCGAGGAACGCGTCACCCGGCCCATGGAAAAGCTCCTCTGGGAGATCCCGGGGGTCGAATACCTGTACTCGACCTCGCGCCCTGGCGAGAGCCTGGTCATCGTTCGGTTCAAGGTGGGTGAAGACCCCGAGCAGAGCCTGGTCAAGCTCAACGACAAGCTGCGCGCCAACTTCGACCGCATCCCGCACGGCGTCACGCAACCGCTGATCAAGCCCAAGTCGATCTACGACGTCCCCATCCTCGCCCTCACCTTCCACAGCAGCCGCTACGATCACCTGACGCTCCGTCGCCTCGTGGCCCAGGTGGACGACGCCGTCAAACAGGTGCCACTCGTAGCCGAAACCACGATCATCGGTGGTGCCCGCCGCCAGGTGCGCGTCCTCCTCGATCCGGCCAAACTCGCCTCGCGCGACCTCAGCCTCGCCGGCCTGGTGCCGATGCTGCAGCAGGCCAACCGCCAGTCCAAGGCGGGCAGTCTCACCAGCCAGAACCGGGAGGTGGCCATCGAAACCGGCGGCTTCCTCACCAGTGCCGCGGAGGTCGGACAGGTCGTCGTCGGCGTCTTCGGCGGAAAGCCCGTGTACCTCCGCGAGGTGGCCGAAATCGTGGATGGCCCCGAGGAGCCTTCGCAATACGTCTTCTTTGGCCCCGGCCAGGCCACGCTCGCCGCCACCACCGCCGCCGACGGTGAACCGCCGCGGTTCGGCGATGAACCGGCCGTCACCCTCAGCATCGCCAAGCGCCCCGGCGCCAACGCGATCTCCGTGGCCCACGACGTCCTGCGCAAAGTGGACGCCCTCCGGGGCCGCGAGCTCCCGGCCGACGTCCAGATGACCATCACCCGCCACTACGGGGAAACGGCCGCCGAGAAGTCCAATGAACTGCTCCTCCACATGGGCATCGCGGTCGTCAGCGTGTCGGTCCTCATCTGGCTGGTCCTGGGTTGGCGCGAGTCCGGCATCGTCGGCATCGCCATTCCCGCCACGCTCGCCCTGACACTTCTGGTCTTCTACCTGTACGGCTTCACGCTCAACCGCATCACGCTCTTCGCCCTGATCTTCAGCATCGGCATCCTGGTGGACGACGCCATCGTCGTGGTGGAGAACATCGTCCGGCACTTTCATCTGCCCCAGAACCGGGGCCGCGACTGGTCCGCCATCGCCGTCGAAGCGGTCAACGAAGTCGGCAACCCCACCATCCTCGCCACCTTCGCCGTCATCGCCGCGGTGCTGCCCATGGCCTTCGTGGGCGGCTTGATGGGCCCCTACATGCGGCCCATCCCCATCGGCTCGAGCGCCGCCATGATGTGGTCGCTGCTCATCGCCTTCCTGGTGACCCCGTGGGCGAGCGTCCGCATTCTCCGCTGGGGCAAACGCTACAAACAGCACCTGGCCGCGCCCATTCCCGGCGAACCTTGTCCCCTGCCAGCCGCCGACAACGCCCCACCTCCTTCCGCCGCACCTCATTCCCACCCCCACTGCGAAGAGGACGCCTTCACGCGGCTCTACCGGCACGTCATGGGACCGTTGCTCGCGCATCCCGCCTGGCGCTGGCTGTTCCTCGGCGGCATTACGGCCCTGCTGCTTGCGGCCATGGCCACCGTGGGCCTGGGCTGGGTGAAGGTGAAGATGCTGCCGTTCGACAACAAGAGCGAGTTCCAGGTCATCCTCAACATGCCCGAAGGCAGCGCCCTCGAGCAGACCGCCCAGGTCGCCCGCGAGATTGCTGCCGCCCTCCGGACCGAACCCGAGGTCACCGACTACCAGATCTACGTTGGCACCGCCGCGCCCTTCAACTTCAACGGGCTCGTCCGCCACTACTTCATGCGCCGCGGAGCCAACGTCGCCGACCTCCAGGTCAATCTGGTCCCCAAACACCAGCGCCGCGCCCAGAGCCATGACATCGCCAAACGGGTGCGCCCCGCCGTCGCCGCCATCGCCGCCCGTTACCACGCACGCGTCGCCGTCGCCGAAGTCCCGCCCGGCCCGCCGGTTCTCCAGACGCTCGTCGCCGAAATCTACGGCCCCACCGAGGAGCTCCGCCTCGACCTGGCCCGCGCCGTCATCAACATCTTCACCAACACCCCCGGCGTCGTGGACGTGGACTGGTACATCGAAGCCGATCAGCCCAAGGTCCGGTTCGTGGTCGACAAGGAGAAGGCCGCCCTCAGCGGTATCAGCGCCGACACCATCGCCCAAACCCTCAGCATCGCGGTCGGCGGCCTCCCGGTGGACCTCGTCCACCTCCCGCGCGAAAAGGAGGACGTGAACCTCGTCCTCGAAATCCCCCGGTCCCGCCGCAGCACGCCCGAGGATCTGCTGGCCTTGCGCGTCCGTTCCGGCGACGCCAACGCCCTCCCCGAACCCGCCCCCGGCGACCCCGCCCCGCTGGTGCCTTTGCGCGAGTTGGTCCGACTCGAGCAGACCACCATCGACAAGAGCATCTACCACAAGAACCTCATGCCGGTGACGTATGTCATCGGCGACGTCGCCGGCATCGTCGAGAGCCCCGTCTACGCCATCTTCAAGATGAACGAGGCCCTGCGCAAACTGGACCTCACCCGCTTCGGCGCCGCCCAGGCCGAGCTCAAGATCCTCAATGCCTCCCAGCCCTTCACCGACCACGAACCCGCCATGAAATGGGACGGGGAATGGCACATCACGATCGAAGTGTTCCGCGACCTCGGCCTCGCCTTCGCCGCGGTGCTCGTGCTGATCTATGTCCTCATGGTCGGCTGGTTCCGCTCCTTCCTCACGCCTCTTATCGTCATGGTGGCCATCCCCTTCTCGCTCGTCGGCATCCTGCCCGCCCACGGCGCGCTCAACGCCTTCTTCACGGCCACCTCGATGATCGGATTCATGGCCGGCGCCGGCATCGTCGTCCGCAACTCGATCATCCTCGTCGATTTCATCGAGCAACGGCTCGGTGAAGGCATGCCGCTTGCCGACGCCGTCGTGGATGCTGGTGCTGTCCGCTTCCGCCCTATGCTGCTCACCGCCATGGCCGTCGTCGTCGGCGCCGGCGTGATCCTCTTCGACCCGATCTTCCAAGGTCTGGCCATCTCGCTCATGGCCGGCGAGATCGCCTCGCTCCTCATCAGCCGCATGGCCGTCCCCGTCCTCTATTTCATGGCCTACGCCAAACGCTGACCGGACCACCCACCCCGCCAACTTCCGACATTCAACGTCCAACGTTCAACGTTCAACGTTCAACGTCCAACGTTCAACGTCCAACGTTCAACGTCCAACATTCAACGTCCAACATTCAACGTCCAACGTTCAACGTCCAACGTCCAACGTCCAACGTTCAACGTCCAACGTTCAACGTCCAACGTTCAACGTCCAACTTCCGACTTCCAACTTCCAACTTCGACCTTCGATCCTCGGACTTCGCCCTTCGCCCTTCGCCCTTCGCCCTTCGACCTTCGGACTTCGACCTTCGAACTTCGCCCTTCGCCCTCCGCCCTTCGGACTTCGGACTTTCCCGCGACCGCATCCGCCGCGACACTCCCCCCATGCTCATCGTCCATGTCCACGTGCACGTGCGGCCGGAATGCGTCAGGGCCTTTCGCGATGCCACGTTGGCCAACGCCCGCCAAAGCGTTCAGGAACCCGGCATCGCACGCTTCGATGTCCTCCAGCAAGCCGACGACCCCACGCGCTTCCTGCTGGTCGAGGCCTACCGCACTCCGGACGCGCCCGCCGCTCACAAAGCCACGCCCCACTACGCCCTGTGGCGTGACACCGTCGCCCCCATGATGGCTGAGCCCCGCAGCAGCGTGAAGTTCGCCAACTGTTTCCCCGACGACAACGCCTTCTGAGAAGAGGCGCCAGCGCTTGCGCCCCTCCACGCGAACCAACCCCTCCCCCGCCATGCGTTTCGAGTTCGCCACCGCCCAGCGCATCGTGTTCGGCTCCGGCACGCTGGGAGAGCTTCCGACGCTGGCCAGAAGTCTCGGCAGTCGCCCGCTCGTCGTCACCGGCCGGTCGCCTGCGCGAGCCGCCCGGTTGCTTGAGCTCTTGCAGTCGAACGGCCTCACCCCTCACACGTTCACCGTCGAGGAGGAACCCACCACGGACCGGGTCCGGGCCGGCGTCGAGACCGCGCGGGCGGCCGGTTGCGATCTGGTGATCGGCTTGGGCGGCGGCAGTGCCCTCGACACGGCGAAAGCCATCGCCGCGCTGCTGACCAACCCCGGCGACCTCCTGGATCATCTCGAGGTCATCGGCCGCGCCCAACCTTTGTCCCACCCGGGCGCTCCCTGCGTGGCCGTCCCGACCACGGCCGGCACCGGCACCGAAGTCACGCGCAACAGCGTGCTCGCCTCGCCCGAGCACCGGGTGAAGGTAAGCCTGCGCAGCCCCTACGTGCTCCCGCGGTTAGCCCTCATCGACCCCGAACTCACGCTCGATCTGCCTTCGGACCTCACGGCTTCCACCGGTCTGGATGCCCTCACGCAACTCATCGAACCTTACGTCTGCAACCGGGCCAACCCGATGGTCGACGCCCTCTGCGTGGAAGGCCTGCGGCGCAGCGCCCGTTCGTTGCGAAAGGCATTTGAACAAGGCCGGGAACTCGCCGCACGCGAAGACCTAGCCCTTGCCAGTCTGTTCAGCGGGCTGGCATTGGCCAACGCCGGCCTTGGGGCCGTGCATGGCTTCGCCGCTCCCATTGGCGGCCGCTTTCCCGCGCCGCACGGCGCCGTGTGCGCCGCGCTGCTGCCCCACGTCATGCGCGCCAATCTCGAGGCCTTGCGTTCCCGCGCCCCGACCTCGTCTGCCCTCGAGCGCTACGCGGAGATTGCCCGGCTGTTGACCGGCCGTCCTCAGGCGGAGGCGGCCGACGGCGTCGCCTGGGTTCGCGATCTGTGTGTGTCCCTCGGCATCCGTCCGCTCCGCACCTATCGCCTGACCGAAGCCGATCTGCCCTCGCTCGTAGACTTGGCAACCCAGGCCAGCAGCATGAAGGCCAACCCCATCGCGCTGACTCCGGCCGAACTCCTGGCCACCCTCGAAGCTGCCTGGTGAGGGACTTCCCGTGAACCGCCCGGTGAGGGCACCGGGCCTACAACCGGTAAGCCGGGTCCCCCGACCCGGCGGGGACGGCTCATGGCCCCTGAGCAGGTCCGGCAGCAACAGGCCGCTTCCTCCTCACGTTGAACGTTGAGCGTTGGATGTTGAACGTTGAACGTTGGATGTTGAACGTTGAACGTTGGATGTTGAACGTTGAACGTTGGATGTTGAACGTTGGATGTTGAACGTTGGATGTTGAACGTTGAACGTTGGATGTTGAACGTTGAGCGTTGAACGTTGAACGTTCGCCGTTCAGCCCTCGCCTGCCGCACGACTTCCTCGCCCCCTTCGCCCCCTTCGCCCCCCCAAACCGCGGAGCGCCCGCAACCCCAGCAGGCGTCGAGCATAGCCTCCTCACGTCGGCTCCTACGGGAGAGGGGCGTGGCAGAGCCTCCTCACGTCGGCTCCTACGGGAGAGGGGCGTGGCAGAGCCTCCTCGCGTCGGCTCCTACGGGAGAGGGGCGTGGCAGAGCCTCCTCACGTCGGTTCCTACGGGAGAGGGGCGCCGTCGACCGGGTTTCCCCTGGACCCCGGCGTCTGTCGGAGAAGATCAGGCGGAAGCCTCGACCGCCAGGGCAAGCGCCGCCTCGGCCGCCACCGCAGTCCCGGCGGCGATCCAGGCCGCGCGGTCTGCCGCAGAGGCGCCGGGACACACCGCCTCGAGCGTGGCGTCGAGCCGAGCCTGCTCACTGGGCGAGAGCGGCGAGCCGAGCGTCTGGCGCAAGGCTTGAGCGGCGCCGACCAGCCGGAAGGCTTCCGCAACCCGGCCCCGTTTGGCGGTGAGGACGCTGAAGAAATCCAGGAGGAACGTTTGTGCCTGACGATCGTTGAGATCGCGGCTGATCCCCAGGCTTTCGAGGAGGAAGGCGCGCGCGGCATCGAGCTCGTTCTGGGTGAGCGCCACGTCGCCGAGACTGCTCAAGGTGTTGGCCACGGACCAGCGGTCCCCGATCTCCCGGCTCAGGGCGAGGGCTTGTTCGAGCATGGCCCGGGCGCCGTCGACGTCGCCCAGGTCCCGCAGCACCAGGCCGAGGTTGTTCAGGGAAACCGCAATGGCCCAGCGATCGCCAATCTCACGCCGCAGATGAAGCGCTGCCTCGTAGTACGCCCGGGCATCGTTGAACTCACCCCGGCACCAGGCGACGATCCCCAAGTTGCTGAGGAGGCTGGCGATGGGCGGCCGGTCGCGGAGGCGACGGCGGATTTCCAGGCTGCGCTGGTACAGGGCACAGGCCTCATCGTACTGCCCCTGCTGCGCGGCCACGGAGCCGGCGTAGTGCAGCGTTTCGGCCCGACCGGCTTCGTCGCGCAAGGCAACATAGAGGGCCCGGGCCTCATCGAGGCAGCGGACAGCCTCGGCGAACGCACTCCGTTTGCGGTGGAGTTCGCCCAGGGAGGTGAAGGCGGCCGCCTGCGCCGGACGATCCTGACGCGCGGCGGCAAGGCCGAGAATGGTCTGGTACTCGGTCTGGGCCTCCGCCCAACGGCCGACCAACTCCAGCACACGCGCGAACTTCCTCCGGACCGGGGGTTGTTCGGCCGGTTCCAGCAGCGCCAGCGCGCGCTCGTAGTAGTCGAGGGCAGCCGTGTTGGCGTAGCGGGCCTGCGCCGCTTCCCCGGCCCGGAGGAGGTACTGGCGGCGTTTGGCCGTGTCCGGGCTGCGATCAAAGTGCAGGGCCAGGAGATCGAGGTTGCGGGCGACGGCCTCCGGCCCCTGGGCCTCGAGATAAAGCCCGATGGCGTGATGGAGCGCGGCCCGCGTGCTGAACGCGAGGCTCTCGTACGTGACTTCCTGCGTTACCACGTGGCGGAACAGATAGACCAGTTCGGGATCCGGCTGATCCTCGACCGTCAGTTCGGCACGCGTGAGCGCGAGCAAGTCGGACCGGACCTGCGGCTCGGAGAGGTTGGCGCTGATCCCCCACAGCGCAGCGGCGGGAAAGAGCCGGCCGAGCACGCTGGCTACTTTGAGCGTGGCTTTCTGACTTTCGAGCAGTCGGTCGACGCGGCTCAGGATCAGGCTGTGCAGGCTGACGGGGAGTTCGAGCTCCTGCGGACGCAGGGTCGCGGCCGGATCAACGCCCTGATCATGCAGGTAACGGAGCAGCTCTTCGAGGTAGAACGGGTTGCCCTGCGCGCGGGCGAGCAACCGGGCCTGAAGCTCAGTCGAAGCTCGCGCGCCTTCGCCGAAGATCTGGCGGAGCCGGAACCGCAGCAGAGCCTCGGCTTCCGGGGCGGGCAGCTCGCCCAACGTCAGTTCGGTGAAGTGCGCCAGCCCTCCGAGATCCAGCGGGCGCGAGGCGGACGCTTCCGGCGGGCGATAGGCCAGCAGGATGAGCAGCGGCAGGGAAGCCGCCGCGCGTGCGACGCATTCCAGCAGATCGCGCGACAGCGGGTCCAGCCATTGACAGTCATCCAGCACCAGCAGCACCGGACCCTGACGCGCCCGGTGACGCACACACTCGACGAGGAGGTCCTCCAGTGAGGCTTTGCGGAGTTTGGCGTCGAAGTGGCGGGTCAGGTCGTTGTCAGGAAGCTCGAGGTTGAGCACGCCGCCCAGGAGCGGCGCGCGCGCGGGCAACCCCGGAGCGACCGCCGCCAGACGACGTTCGAGCACCTGCAGTTGGCGCACCAGCGGCTGCTGCGGGTCCAGTTGGAAGAAATCCTGCCACACCTCCCGCCAGGGAAGGTAGCTGGTGTTGGTGCCGAAACTCTGCGCGGCACCCCGATAGAGAGCCATGCCGGCAACGTGCGCGCGGTGGATCAGCTCGGCCAGAAGCCGCGACTTGCCCATGCCGGCTTCCCCGGTAATGCCCAACACCTGCCCCTTTCCCTCCAGGGCCCGGGCGAGCCGTTCCTCCCCCAGCGCGAGCTCCACCGTGCGCCCCACCATCGGCTGCCCCGGCTCGACGCCCACCCCGCCCGGACGCGACGCCGCGGCCTTCTCAAGCAGACTCAACACGGGAACCGGCGCCGACTTGCCTTTCGCCCGCAACGGCGGAAGGGCTTCCCAGCCGAAATCCGTCGGGCAATCCCGTTGAACTTTGCCGGTGACCAGCACCTGGCCGGGCGCGGCCTGTTCCATCAGGCGGGCCGCAAGGTTGACGTCATCGCCCAGCACCCCGTAAGTACGCCGGGTGGTCCCACCGTACGCCCCGGTCCGCATCGTGCCGCGGTTCACCCCGACCTGCACCCGTCGGAGAAAGGAGTGGACGTCGGGCGCGTTGACGACCTGACGCGCGACCGTCAACGCGCGCCGGGTGTCGTCCTCATGGGCGATGGGCGCGCCAAAGACGTAGTAAAGATAGCTGCCCTTGTCGCCGAAGTTCAGATCCAGCAACACGCCCTCCAACGGCTCGAGCAACCGCTGGATCCACGAAACGAAGACGCTCAGCTTCTCGCCGGCCTCCGGGTCGTCGTCGTAGTCGATCCCGTCGAACTTCACGAACGCGGCCACCAGCCGGCCGCAGCTCAGTCAGGAATTCGCCCAGGCCGGCCTTCAACCGGGCATAGACCGACGGCACCAGCCAGGGACGCGTGAGACGGTCGCTCAACGCCGGGGGCGCAAGACGTCAGGCGGAGGCGGCGCTTGCCGTAAGCCGCGCACCACCACACAAGGGCACCGTCAGTTCCGGCCCGCTCTTCGTCCCAAACAAGCGCACCCGCCAGAGGCGCGGCCGTCGGTTCATCCAGGACCACCTCGCCCCGCTGCGTCGCCTGCGCCGCCACGGCCACCCGTTCCAGAGTCCGCCCGGCCAGCACATCCATGAGCCGGATGGCCGGATCACCCGCCACGAATCGCCGCGCCGGTCCCGCCGCCACCGCGATCTTGACCGCCAACATCACCTCCCGTCCGTCCGCCATCCGCACCACCTCAAACCGGGGCATCACCCGCTGCATCGCCAGCCCGCACGCCGCCGCGCGCCGCCCGTCGTCGCCGTCGAACCAGCAGGTGATCGCATCCCCGGCAAAGGCGATCACGCTGCCGCCCAGGGCATCCACCTCGTGGATCAGCGCATCGTAAACCGCGTTGAGGTGGAGCGTCAGTTCCTCCGCCCCGCGCCGCGGTCCGTAGGTGCGGGCCAGCAGTTCCGACAGCGGCGTGAAGCCCGAGACATCCGCAAACAACACCGCGCCGCGGCAGCGGTCGGGCATCCCCCCGGCCCGCGCCAGCGCGTGGCAACGGTCCTGCGGCAGATAAGTGGTCAGCAATTCCATGCCGGATCGTCCCGGTCCACCCACGCACCCGGTCCTCCCCCCGCGGCCACGCCCGGCGGGACACCGGGGTGCGGAAGGGTTCTACCGGGCCGGGTGCGAAGCGGCAACGGTCTTCGCGCCAGAACCCCTCGCACGGAGCCGGGACCAGGCGCCGGCGGTGGCGCTCCCCGGCGCGGCCGCACCCTCTCCCGGCCCGCCCTGCCCCACGGGCCCTCCACCCCAGAGGTCCATATGTCCGCCGACCGGAGGTCATACTTTACAGGAGGTTGTTCATACGCCTAACTTGCCGCCGGACATGCACCTCTCCGATGGCATTCTGCCGGTGCCCGTGTTGGCGGCCGGATTCGTCGTCGCCGGCGCCCTCGCGGCCTGGGGCGCCGCCGCCTGGCGTGACGAGGAAACCCCGCGCGTGGCCGTATTCACCGCGGCCTTCTTCGCCGCGTCGCTGCTCCATTTCAAGGTCCCGCCCACGAGCGTCCACCTCCTGTTCCACGGACTCCTGGGGGTCGTGCTGGGACGCCGCGCGCTGGTGGCCCTGCCGGTGGGCCTGGCGTTGCAGGCGGCCCTCCTGGGTCACGGCGGGCTCAGCACGCTCGGCGTGAATGCGTCCGTGTTTGGCCTCGCGGCCCTCGCGGCGCATCACGCCTTTCGCGCGCTGACGGGAACGGGCCGGGTCACCCCCTTCGCAGCCGGAGCCCTCGCCGCCGCGCTCGGCGTCGCGCTCTCCGCGGTGGCGGTGATGGGGCTGCTATGGTCCGTCGGCGAGGGGTTCCGCTTGGTGGCCCAGTACGCCTTGATCGCGCATCTGCCCATCCTCGGCGTGGAAGCCGTCGTGACGGGCTTCACCGTTGAATTCCTGCGCCGGGTTCGACCCGCGTTGCTGGCAGGAGGTTGCCCATGAAGCGTCTCAGTAGCACCACCGGCTGGATCCTCCTCGGACTCTGGTTGGGCATCACCGGCCGGGCGCACGAGTTGACCGTCGCATGGACGGTCCGCGCTGGGGAACTGGAGATCCACGGCACAACTGACGGCACCCCCGCCGCGGGCGCCACCGTCGAACTACGGGCCGGCGACGACACGGTGCTGACCTCCGGCAAGCTGGATGCCAGCGGACGCTTCCGGTCGCCCTTGCCCGCGGTCGACCGCCTCAGCGTGGTGGTCGATGCCGGCTTCGGCCACCGGCGTACCGTCACGCTGTCGGCAAAGGATCTACGGGGCGGAAGCCCGGGCACGCTCACCAGCGCACACCCCGCCGCTCACACCCACGCCCACCCCCACCCCCAGCCTCGGAGCGCGGGCGAGACCCGCGGCCGCAGCGACGCGGCGGTCGGACCCATGGTGCGCATCGGTTTGGGGGTGACGTTCCTGCTCGCGCTGGCCGCGGCGTCCATGAGCTACGGCAACATGCGGCGGCTGGCCAATCTGGAACGACGTCTCCCGCCGGATGCAAGCCGAGGTTGAGCAGTTCGCCCGCGGCACGTCGCCCCTCCACGCTTGGGATGCCCGCTGGAAGGTGGTTTCCCTCGCCGTGCTGATGCTGGTCCTGGCCTCGCTCGATAGCCTGTCTGTCGCCACGCTGGGAGCCGCGGGCGCGCTGGCTGTTCTGGCGTGCGGCCGCCTGCCTCTGCGATTCCTGGCCCGGCGCCTGATCGCCGCCCAGGTGTTCCTCCTGCCCTGCCTGCTGGTGCTGCCGCTCACCTTTACGGGTGCACCCCTCTGGATCGGCGGAGTGCGGCTGAGCGGCGAAGGCCTGCGCGTGGCCAGCCTGTTCTATCTGCGGGCCCTGGCCCTCGTGGCGGTAGCAATGGCCCTCGTCTATTCGACTCCGATGACGAGCCTGCTGCGGGCCCTGCAGGAATTGCGCCTCCCCAGGATCCTCGTGGCGCTTGCCCTCCTCACGCACCGGTATCTCTCGACCCTGGCCGGGGAGTTCACCCGCATGCGCTGGGCCCTGGCCGCTCGCGGCTTCTCTCCCCGCCCTCGCCCGGCCGCGTGGCGGCCGCTGGCCAACGTTGTCGGCGTCGCGCTCGTCCGCAGCCTCGAACGAACCGAGCGCCTGCAACACGCCACGCGCAGCCGCGGGTACACCGGGCGGCTCCGCTCCCTGCAGCCATTCCCCGGCGGGCCGGCCAACTGGCTGAAGTCCGCCGCGTGCCTGGGCGCCGCCCTCGGGCTGTGGTTCCTGGATCGCGGGCCGGGCACCTGATCCTCCATGAGCTGCCTGATCGAGGTCGAGCACCTGCACTACCGCTACCCCGAAGGCCGGGCCGCCCTCGGCAACCTCACCTTCCACCTGTCCCATGGCGAGCGCGTCGGGTTGATCGGGCCAAACGGGGCTGGAAAGACCACGCTGCTGCTCTTGCTCGGCGGGCTGCTCCCCGACTTCTCAGGCTCGGCCCGCGTGGCCGGCCACGACCTCCAAACCCGGGCCGGCCGGCAACAGGTGCATCGCCACCTCGGCCTCGTGTTCCAGCATGCCGAGGATCAACTCCTCCATGCCACCGTGTTCGAGGACGTTGCCTTCGGGCCGCTCAACCTCGGCTTGCCCGAAACCGAGGTGCGCCGGCGGGTGGACGCCGCCCTCGCCAGCGTGGGCCTGGACGACACCGCCCGCGACCGCGTCCCGTTCCATCTCTCCGCCGGCGAGCAACGCCGCGTGGCCATCGCCGGCGTGGTGGCCATGGCCCCGCAAGTCCTCCTCCTGGATGAACCCACCAGCGACCTCGACCCGCGCGGCCGCCGGGAACTGGTCCGCATCCTCGAAGGGCTGCCCATCACCCGCATTATTTCGAGTCACAACCTCGAGTTCGTCCTCGATACGTGTGATCGCGTGCTCCTCCTGGACGAAGGTCGCCTGGTGGCCGATGGCCCGGTCCGGCGCGTCCTGGCCAACGAGCCCTTGATGTTGCGCCACGGACTCGAGGTCCCGAGTTGCCTCTCGGCAGCCGAACGCCACGAAGCCACCCTCGCCGGCCCGCTTCCCCTGCCCGTCCCCCACGTCCACCCCCACCCGCATTGACCGCGGCACAAGCGGCCGGAACCGCGCGGTCCTTCCCGAATGTTAAATGTTAAGATGCGACCCCACCGCAGGAAGGAAGGAGGGGGTAAGCGCCAAATGTTCAATGTTAGGTTGCGACCCCAGGGTCAGTCGCGGATCGCTTCGTACATCGCCAGGATGTTGGCCGGCGGGGCGTCCGCCAGCACGTTGTGGACCTGCTGAAACACCCAGCCACCGCCGGGCTGCCAGATGTCCCGCAGACGCCGCGTGGTCCCGCACCGCGCCCGGCGTCCACGCACCAACAACTCTGCGTGTCGCACCGCCCCCAAAGGTCAGTTGCCCCCCGAAATCACGCTTCAGCCCCGCCGGCTCCATGCCCTTGCAGGAAATCTGCACCGGGTTGATCGCATCCAACCCCGCCTCGATCAGCCCCGGCAGAAGCTCCCGCACCCCCCCGCAGCAATGCAGCATGATCTTGAGATGCGGCGCCAGTTCCCGAACGCGCCGCCACATCACCTGCTCCCGCGGGAAAAAGAACTCCCGGTACATCTTCGGCGACACCTGGGGTCCGGACTGCATCCCCAGGTCGTCGCCAAACAGGATGATGTCGAGGTGCTGGCCCACTGCGCTCAGAAAACGCTCGAGGTTGGCCAGGTGCATCTCCACCACCCGGTCCAGAAACGCGTGCGCCCGCCGCGGATCTCCCGCCAGCAGCAGGAAGAAGTTGTCATTGCGATACAGGAACTGGCCCATCTCGAGCAGGTTTCCGCCAAACAACCCGATCAGCGCGCGGTCGGTCCCAGCCCGCAGCCGCGCCGCCCCTTCCGCCAACACCCGCGCCCCGTCCGGCCCTTGGCCCAGAGGTCCGGGCGGTGACGCGATCGCCGTCCACATGCTCTGGCTCAAGGCCTCGGGCATCGTGCTGAAATCGTCCCGCTCCGCAAACGGCCAGTAGGTCTGCTCGAAGTACAACACGCCGTCCGGCATCTGCGCCAATACCCGGTCCTCGGGGCCGAGAATCACCCAGCGATCACGTTCGCGGCGCAGGTTCACCCAGCGCGGCATCTGGCACGGGGTGCCGTCGGGCAACGTCCAGTCCTGCCAATGCGCCGCCTCAAGCGCAAACCCCCGGCCCAGCTCCAGGGTGTCGACCCCCAGTAGGTCCAGGATGTCCGGGTCCACGATGGCAAGCTGCTGGACCGGGTCGTAAACCCGCACCGGCCGTTCCGGGAGCCCCAAGTGGTGGCGGAGCCGCGCGTACGCGATGGCCGCGATCCCGGAGGAGCGGTGGCCGGAACAGTCGATCGGAGGGCGGTCGGGTTGTCGGTGGTTCAGAGCCGTCAGCACGCGTTCGCGGGGCGTCATGCGCAAGGTGTGCCATACCCAGGGCCCCGTTGCCAAGCAGCGCGTTGCCGCCACCCCGCTCGCGCGCTCCGCTCGCGCGCCCCTGCTCGAAAGCTTGCCCTCCCGATCCGCTTGGCTTACACCCAACCCCCAATGCCACACTCGAATTCAACCTCGCCAACCGCCATGACCGCGAACCCTCCCTCCCCCATGCCTCCCCTCACCCGCCGCCAATTCCTCGCCCAATCCACCCGCAGCACCGCCGCTCTCGCCGTGGGCGCCAGCGCCACGCTCTCCGCCGCCAACCGACTGCACGCCCAGGGCGCCAACGACCGCGTCGTGCTCGCCTTGATGGGCGCCGGCGGACGCGGTTCCGGCCTCGCCACCAACTTCGCCCAGGTCCCGGGCGTCGAGTTCAAGTACGTGGCCGACGCCGACCAGACCCGCGGCGCCGGCCTGCTCGCCGAACTCGAGAAGAAACAGGGCCGTGCGCCGCGACGCATCGGGGACATCCGCGAAGCGCTCGACGACCGCGAGGTACACGGCGTAGTCGTCGCCACGCCCGAACAGTGGCATGCCCTGGCGACCGTCTGGGCCTGCCAGGCGGGCAAGGACGTGTATGTCGAGAAGAACACCTCCCTCACCTTGTGGGAGGGCCGCAAGATGATCGAGGCAGCCCGGAAGTACCAGCGCGTGGTGCAGGTGGGCTTTCAAAACCGCAGCGCCCCGTACGCCCTGACCGCGCGCGAGTACCTGACCAGCGGCAAGCTGGGCAAGATCGTGTTGGTGAAGGTCTTCAACCTGCTCGAAGGCGGCGCCTGGCGACCGCAGCCCGACAGCGCGCCGCCTGCAGGGCTGGATTGGGACCAGTGGCTGGGCCCTGCCCCCGAGGTGCCCTACAACCGCGGCCGGCATCACGGGTGGAACGACTGGTGGGATTATGCCGGCGGCCCGTTCTCCGGCGACGCGAGCCATCAGCTTGACCTCACCCGCCTGGCCCTGGGCGATCCTCCGGCGCCGAAGTCGGTTTACTGCGCCGGCGGGCGGCTGGCGTTTCCCGACGAGCGGGAAATGCCGGACCTGCTCACCGTCACGTACGACTACGGAGACTTCGTGATGACCTGCGAGAGCGGCAACTTCGCTCCGTACATGCGCAAGTTCCCGCAGGAGGTTCGGTACGGCGACCAATGGCCGTACTGGCCGCAGAGCTCGTGTCGGGTCGAGATCTACGGCACGAAGAACCTGATGTACCTGGGGCGCCACGGCTGCGGCTGGCAGGTGCTCGAGGCGGGGGGCAAGGTGGTCGCCCAGGACAAGGGGCATTTCCCCGACCGCTGGCACCAGCCGAACTTCATCGATTGCATCCGCTCGCGCGCGCAGCCGAACGGAGACATCGAACAGGCGCACCAGAGCGGCTGCCTGGTCCATCTCGGCGTGGCGGCGCTCCGGACCGGCAAGCAACTGCTCCACTTCGACGCTGCCAGCGAGAGGTTCACCAACTCGGACGCCGCCAACCAACTGCTGCGGCCCGCCTATCGGAAGCACTATCGGGTACCGGAAACAGTCTAAGGACGCCCCGCGACCGCTCCGCCGACCTCGCTCGCGACCGCCCTCGAACTCTCGCGAACAAACCACTTGCGCATCCGGGGGCTAAGTGGAACTCTTAAGCAGCTATGAGCATGGCAAACTGGATGAAGTCATTCAAGGACCGGTTTTGCGAGCACTACGGATGCCCGGAGGAACGGTATGTGCCAGTGGCCGCCCGCAAGGCGCTGCCCTGGCGCGTTCGGGTGTTGCGACCGCTGATCCTGATGTTCCACCCCGACCACTTCCGCATGGACTTTGAACTGCTCGAGCGTGTGGGGAACGCGCAGAGCTGGTCCGAAGTCAATGCCGCCCTGGGGGCGTTCAACTGCAACAACCGCCTCTGCGGCGGGTTCTACCGGAACACCGCCAAGCTGCGCGCCTCCGGTCGCCGGGTGTCCCGCATGGTGCGGCGTCTCATGCACGAGCCGCAGCAAAGCCGCACCTGAGCAGCAGCGGCGGGTCGGGGGGGAGAGGAGGATCGGTTTGCGTGGTTGGATTTCCGGCCTACTCTGGCCGGATACAAATGAGCGCCATTGCCATCATGAACCGTCGCCAAGCCCTCCAAACCACCGTCCTCGCTGCCGGCGCCCTGACGGGAGCTGCCAGCCTTTACGCGCCTCAAGCCCAAGCCCAGGCGGCGGCCACCGCCGCAGGAGGCGCAGGGGGAACCTTCGTCCTGCCCCCGTTGCCTTACGCGGTGGATGCCCTCGAACCGGCCATCGATGCGCGCACGATGGAAATCCATCACGGCAAGCACCATGCCGCGTATGTGGCGGGGCTGAACAAGGCCGTCGCGGAAGCCCCCAGCCTGGCCGGCAAGCCCGTCGAGGAACTGCTGCGTCGGCTGGACGCCGTCCCGGAGGCCGTGCGCGGTGCCGTCCGCAATCACGGCGGCGGGCATGCCAACCACGCGCTGTTCTGGCAACTGCTGCGCCGCAACAACGGAGCGGGTCCCACCGGCGAACTCGCCGCGGCGCTCACGCGTGATTTCGGCTCGTTCAGCGCCTTCCAGGAGCAATTCACCAAGGCCGCCCTGGGCGTCTTCGGCAGCGGTTGGGCGTGGTTGACACGAGACGGCGCCAGGCTGCGCATCGAGTCAACGCCCAACCAGGACTCGCCGCTTTCGCACGGACGCATCCCCCTGCTCGGCTTGGATGTCTGGGAGCACGCTTATTACCTGAAATACCAGAACCGGCGGGCGGATTACGTCACCGCGTTCTACGGCGTGATCAACTGGGATTTCGTGGCGGACCGCTACCGGCAGACGGCAACGGCCTGACCGACCGTCGAACCCGGTAGCGGCTCCCTCGAGCGATTGCCCCCCGCCGGGAGCGGGCGTTTCCTACCTTCCGTAGGCGCCGACGTGAGGAGGCGTTTGGGCTCAGGAGCGCCGCCACTTCGCCTCCTCACGTCGGCGCCTACAGTCGGCCGCGAGCGGCGTTCAATCGCGAGTGGCGCGCGAGGTTCAAGCCGCGCCGAGAGCCCGACCCGCCCAGTGGGTGAGAAAGGCCAGGCACCACGCCAGGACCCCCAGGTAGGCCCACTGGAAAAGGGGCCATCTCCAGGAGTTGGTCTCCCGCCGCACCACCGCGACCGTGCTGGCGCATTGCAGCGCGACGACATAGAAGACCATGAGCGTGATCCCGGTGAGCGCCGTGTAGACGGGCGTGCCGTCCGGATGCCGCTGGTCCTTGAGCTGCGTCGCCAGGGCACCCACCTCCGCGTCCGAATCGCCGCCGCCCATGCTGTAAACGACCGACATGGTGCTGACGAAGATCTCGCGAGCGGCGAACGAGGTCACGATGCCGATGCCCATCTTCCAGTCGAAGCCCAGGGGACGGATGATCGGTTCGATCGCGTGCCCCAGCCAGCCGGCGTAGCTGTGCCGAATCCGTTCGCCAGCCAACTCGCGCTCCAGTTCGGTCAGGGCGGCTTCCCGGGACTCGGCAGCGGCGGGCGATTCCGCGGAGGTGGCCTTCTCGACGAGCGCCGTCCGCGCCGACTCGAACCGGGCTTCGATCTCGGCCGGGCGCGGATAACTGGCGAGGAACCAGAGCAGGATGTTGAAGCCGAGAATCACCGTCCCCGCCTTGGTCAGGAAAAGCTTGGCCCGCTCCCACGTGTGGCGCAGCAGCACGCCGGCGGTGGGACGCTTGAACGGCGGCAGTTCCAGGATCAGCAACGGCGTGTGACCGCGCAGGAGGGTCTTCTTGAAAACCCACGCCATCCCCAAGGCCAGCACAATCCCAAGCAGGTACATCCCCAGCATGGTCAAGCCCGGCAACCCGAACATGCCCAACACGCGTCGGTCCGGAATACAGGCGGCGATGAGCAGCGTGTAGACCGGCAGCCTCGCCGAACAGCTCATGAGCGGAGCAATCAGAATCGTCACCAGCCGGTCCTTGGGATGCTCGATGGTGCGCGTGGCCATGATCCCCGGGATGGCACAGGCGAATGAACTGAGCATCGGGATGAAGCTCTTGCCATGCAGGCCGACCTTGCTCATGAGGCGGTCCATCAGGAACGCCGCGCGCGCCATATAGCCGGTGTCCTCCAGGATCCCCAGGAACAGGAACAGCAGACAGATCTGGGGCAGAAATACGACGACCGCACCGACGCCGGCGATGGCACCGTCCACGAGCAGGCTCCGCAGGTCGCCGGGCGGCAGCCAGTCGGCCACGTGGCTGCCCACCCACCCCACCCCACCTTCCAGCAGATCCATGGGCACCTGGGCGAGCGTGAAAATGCTCTGGAACATCAGCGCCATGAGCGCGAGAAAAATGGCGGTTCCCCAGATCCGATGCGTGAACACACGATCCAGCCGGTCGCTGGTGGTCTCGCCCTGAGGCTGGGTCTCCGTTACCACAGCATCGTGGATGGCCCGCACCCGGTCGTACCGGGCCTCGATCACGACGGTTCGCCAATCCACGCCGCCGGTTTCCAGACGGCGCCGCGCCGCCAGCGCAGCCGGGCCCACGGGGGGCGGGTGATACGCGGCGTTCTCGGAGAAGTTGCGCTCGTCACTGAGCAGCAGCAGGGCTTCGGCCCGTGCCTGGGCGGGGGACTCGGTGGCCAGATCACCCAGCAGCGGCACCAGGGTGTCGAGCTCCCTCGCCATCGGGGGGGGCAGTTGCTCGAACCGTGGGGTGTTCGGGGCCGGCGACTGGTCCTGCAACATACGCACGAGCTTGTCCCGCAACGCCGGGACGCCTTCGCGTGTGCTGGCCACCAGCGGGAAGACGGGGACGCCCAGTTCCTGCTCGAGACGGACAGCGTCGACCAGGTGACCGTTGTCCCTCGCTACATCCACCATGTTCAGGGCGAGCACGGTGGGATATCCCAGCTCGATCACCTGGGCGGCGTAGTAGAGGTTCCGCTCGAGGTTCGAGGCGTCCACCACCACCACGACAACGCCCGGCGCAGACACTTCGTCGAGCCGCCCCAGCAGCACATCCCGCGCGATCTGCTCGTCGAGCGACTGGGGACTGAGACTGTACGTGCCCGGCAGGTCGAGCACCGTGATGGCCCGGGGAGGTTTGGTTCCGAGCAACCGCCCTTCCTTACGTTCGACGGTCACGCCCGCGTAGTTGCCCACCCGGGCCCGCAAGCCCGTGAGCGCATTGAAAAGCGTGGTCTTGCCGCAATTCGGATTGCCGGTGAGGACCACGATCATCCGGGCCGGGGTGGATCCGCGGCCGCCGCGGGGTGCGACCAGGCTGGGCGAACGGGAAGCCATCAATACCTTGCGCGCGCCTCGCTAGCTCGGGCCGTGCACCAACACCAGCTCGGCTTCGTGACGCCGCAGAGAGAGATGGGAACCTCGGACGAGGATTTCCACCGGGTCACCCAGCGGAGCGAAGCGCAGCAACTGGACGGACGTCCCGGAGGTGAGCCCCAGCTCGAGCAACCGGGCCCGCATGTCACCAGGCAGCACGAGCTCGGCCACCACACCGCTCTGGCCCGCGGCCAGAGAAGTCAAAGGTTGGGGCGCGGAGATCATGAGTCAGGCCGCCGGCTTCTGCCCCGGCAGCGGTTCGACCCAGATCGAATCGGCCACGCTCCCGCTCAGGCCCAGCCGAACGTTGCAGACCTGGCAGACCACGCTGCGGTCGCGCAGTAGCAGCTTGATCCGCTGCTCCTCACAGAGCCCCATCTCCCGCAGCCGCTGACAGAGGTCGGGCGAAGCCAGGAGCTGTTTGATGCGCACGCACGTCCCCACCCGGACCTTGCTCAGCGGGCAGCAGTCCGGCCGTGGCACGCCCGTGATCTCGCAGGTCGTCGGCAGCGTCGATGGCTTCACGCACGCAAAAACTAGGCGAACGAAGTCGCCGGGGCAAGCCGGTTCCCCGCGACAGCCGGCCCCCCGGAGAGCCCGGCGACCCGGCGACCTTCACGTGCGGGGACCGTGGGGAAGACCAAGGTGGGAAGCTCAAAGGTCAAAGCTCAAAGCTCAAGGGAAGCTCAAAGCTCAAGGGAAGTTCAAAGTTCAAGGGAAGCTCAAAGCTCAAGGGAAGTTCAAAGTTCAAGGGAAGCTCAAAGGGAAGTTCAAAGTTCAAGGGAAGTTCAAAGTTCAAGGGAAGCTCAAAGCTCAAGGGAAGTTCAAAGTTCAAGGGAAGTTCAAAGCTCAAGGGAAGTTCAAAGCTCAAGGGAAACTCAAAGCTCGAGGGGGAACGCCGCCACGACCCGAAAGAAGCCGGACGGTGCGCCGACCCCGACACGCCACGGGCTGCTGGCCTCCGGGACTGGCTCCCACGGACCCGTCACCGACGCGGCTTGCTCCAGGGTTCCCGCGTTCCAGGCCAACTCGAGTCCTTCGTCCGTCTGGTTCACGCGGAGGCGGGTAGCCGATCGGTCACGTCCCAGAGCCGAAACCACTTCGCTGCCAGTCAGGCCGGGTGCCCGTGGCGTCGAAGGCCACGGAATCCACGGGCGCCTTGTGGCCGGCGAATACCCGCAAGGTCTCCCCGGTCTCCACGTCGAGGAGTCGCGCCGTGAAAGAGGGCCAGCCTTCGCCCACCAGGATGAACTCCCGGGCGAGTACACGGCGGCGTTCAGGAAGGCCGGCACCGCCAACGACCGCCGGAGTCCGCCGGTGGCGACGTCGAACCGGCGAATAGCCGTCCTCCCAGCCCGCCAGCAGCTCACCTCATCGCCGGAAAAGGCCAGGCCTTCACCGACCCAGCCTCCAGCTCGAAGGTGTGGAGCAGCCGACCACCGGGAAGTTCCCAGAGGTTCACCTGCGGCTGGGCCGTGCTGCCACCCGCCGCCAACCGCGTCCGGTCCGGCGAGATCGCCACCGCAGTCACCCAGGCCGCCGGGCCAGCGAGATTCTGGAGGACCTGGCCCGTGGCCACATCCCAGAGCCGAACACGCCCGTCTTGCGCCCCGGTGACCAGTTGCCCCCCATCCCTCGAGAGCGCGGCGCACAACGGCCAGCCTGTCGGCCAGGAAAAGTCCCGCTCGAGTTCGCCGGTCTGCGCGTTCCAAACCTGAGCCATCGGTTGCGGCGCTCCGCGCGTCGTCAGCACGCGGCGCCCGTCCGCCGTGAAAGCGACCGTGGCCGTGCCGCCGCCGTGGCCTTGAAAGGTCCGGACAAGCTCGCCCGTAGCCCCATCCCACAGCCGGACCGCGGCTTCCCCGCCACCGGACAGCACCTGGCTTCCGTCCGGAGAGAACCCGACGCCCAACGTCAGGCTCGTCGAGTGGCCCGGCAACGTCCGTGGGTTGACACCGGTCTCGAGATCCCATTCGCGCAACAGGTTGTCTGTGCCGGCGGTCATGATCCGACCCCCGCCAGGAATCTCGCCCAGCGCAGCCAGGAAAGGACCGCTCAACTCGTGCCGAACTTCGCCGGTCTCCGCATCCCACTGGATCACACGTCCGTCACTGCAGCCCACTGTCACCGTCGGCAGGTCCGGCGACGCGATGAGATCCACCATGCCGAGTGTCGCCCCGGAAAGCGCGCGGATGAACTCGCCGGTCTCGAGGTCCCAGACCCGCACCTGCAGGTCGTCGCCGGCGCTGACCAGGTAGCCCCCCCTGACAAAGCCCAGGGCCGGCACATGCCAGGCCGGGGTGTCAAACGTGCGGATCGTTGTCCCGCTGCCGAGGTCCCACAGCCGGATCCGGTCGGTGGGCGCCGTGGCGGCGGTGACCAACCGGTCCCCTTCCGGGGTGAACACGGCGGCGTGCATGAAAGCGCCGCGCACTTCAACAGTCTGCAGGAGTTCGCCGCTCTCCACCGCCCAAATCCGGGCGGTGTTGTCAGCACTCGCGGAAGCGAAAGAACGTCCATCGGGCGCAAACGCCAGGCCCAGGATCTCACCCCGGTGCCCCGCAAAGGTGCCGCGGGCGGTTCCCGACTCCACGTCCCACGCACGGATCAAGCGGTCGTCGCTCGCGCTCACCAGCACCTCGCCGTCGGGTGAGAAGGCGATGGCAGAAACCCGCCACCCGTGCTCCTCGAATCGGTGCCGCACGGTCCCCGCCTGGCGGTCCCAGAGAAAGGCCCCCGCCGGTCCAGCAGTCGCCATATGCCGGCCATCGGAAGAAATCGCGAGCTGTTGCACGTCCCCCAGGCCGAAGGTCCGCACCGGTCTGGTGCCCCCCTCGGCCCAGCCCCCCAAGGCGGACAGAAGCGCGGGCAAGAGGAGCGTTCGCAGCCTGAACCGCGTAGCCATCGAATAGCGCATGGCCGCGACCTTACGGTCCACCCCCGCCGCCGCAAATGGACCGGAAGTACCATATCTCCTCACCTGGACATCCCATGCCCGCTGTAGGCGCCGACGTGAGGAGGCTTTCGGAGCGTAGGCGCCGACGTGAGGAGGCGTTGTGGGCCAGGGGCGATATCCTCCGCCTCCTCACGTCGGCGCCTACGGCCTGTCCCGGTTTCATGCCGTCTTCGAACTATCCGAGCCCCCCTGTTGGCCGTGCTGGGGACGCGGTCCACTTCTGGCGGTCAGTAGCCAGAGTGCAAACTGTACAAAGGCGGACGAAAAACCTGCAGACCGGTGAAAGATTTCGCCGTTGATGCAGTTGTTAATGGTGGGTCGGTGTGCAGACGCACGTTCCCGGCCGCGGCTGCACCCCGAGCCTGCCGCTCGCGGATGGCCGGTGGCGGTTCACCGAGCGACGCGTACTGGCCAAGCGCAGTCGCCACCAAATGCTATGAAGACATACTGCCAAGAACTCGAATCCAAGATTCTGCCGATGAGCACATTACGCACATCGGCATCCACCGGAAGAAGGGGCCTGGCCGGTGTGCTCGCCCTGCTAGCCCTGGTCGTCAACCTGGAATCCCACGCGCAGGCCCAAGCACCCCCCACCTTCTACGTCAACGCCGCCAACCGCACCCCCGTCCACCCTTACACAAGTTGGGCGACCGCCGCGACGAACATCCGGGACGCCATCCTCGCCGATCGCACGCCGGGTCGTTTGGTGCTCGTGGCCGACGGAGTCTACGAGCCCGAGCTGAGAGGGGTGTCGAACCTCGTGCTGCGCAGCGTCAATGGCCCCACGGCCACCGTGATCGACGGTCAGGACCGGGGACCCTGCGTCATCATCGGCCCCGACGGTGTCGTCAGTGGCTTCACACTCCGGAACGGTCGGAGCGACGAAGCCTATTCTCAGGGTAGCGGCGGCGGTGCGTGGTGTCATGACCCGCGTTTCGGAGTGCTCACCAACTGTGTGATCACGGGAAACCGCAGCCGGTTGGGCGGCGGGGTTCGGGGGGGAACACTCTACGACTGCACACTCACCGACAATGTCGCGGAGGAGCACGGCGGCGGGGCCTACGAGGCCACCCTCTACGACTGCACGCTGCGCGGCAATGCCGCCCAACAGACCGGCGGCGGGGCCGCCCAATCCACGCTCTACCAATGCACGCTGGTCGGTAACACAGCCGCCGAGGGTGGCGGCGTCGCGGGCGATACCAACACCGTGCTCTACAATTGCACCCTGCGCGGCAACCGGGCCAAGCAGCGCGGCGGCGGTGCCTATGCCGCCACGCTCTCCAACTGTGCCCTCACGGACAATCAAGCCTCGTTGGGCGGGGGTGGGGCGTTCGGTGGAACCCTATACAACTGCACCGTGACGGCCAACGCAGGCGGCGGTCTGCACTCCGCCACCGCCTACAACTGCCTCGTATACTTCAACGCCGGCGGGGATTGGGTCGAGAGCACTTTCGCCTACTCCTGCACCCTGCCGCTGCCGCCCGGACCTGGTAATGTGGATCTGGACCCTCAACTCGCTTCCACCACCCACCTTTCGGATCGCTCCCCGTGCTTTGCCGCCGGCAACCCCGAGTGGGCCACCCGACTCGACATCGACGGTGAACTCTGGGCCGACCCTCCGGCCATCGGTGCCGACCAGGTCTGGCCCGGCCAAGCCACCGGCCCACTGGCGCTGGAGATTACTGCCGACTTCCTCCAAGTCGCCCCAGGGTTCCCGATCCGGTTCGCTGCCCACAACACCGGTCGAATCCTTTCCAGCACCTGGGACTTCGGAGACGGCGTTCTCCTCACCAACCAGCCCGTTGCCTGGCACGCCTGGATGGCGCCCGGGACGTACACCGTCCGGCTCACGGGCTACAACGACACGCACCCGGAAGGGGTGACGACGAGCCTCGACATCGCGATCGTTGGAGCCGTCCGGTATGTCGACGCAGCCAACCCGACGCCCGTTCCTCCCTACGCCTCGTGGGCCACCGCCGCCACGAACATCCAGGACGCCCTCAACGCCAACCCTGTGCCCGGGCGGCTTGTGTGGGTGACCAACGGGGTCTACCAGGCAGGCACGACGGAACGGGATGGTCCCAACCGCGTCGCCCTGACCAACGTGGTGGTGCGCAGCGTCCAGGGGCCGGAAGCAACGATCATCAGCGGCGATGGCACGGCCCGTTGCGCCTACGTCGGGGAGGGGAGCACCTTGAGCGGCTTCACCCTCACAGGCGGCGTGGCGACGCACGGAGGCGGTGTCCTCGCCGCCCCCTCCGGCGTCGTCACCAACTGCCTCCTCGCCGGCAATGCCGCCACCACGGACGGGGGCGGCGCCTGGGGCGGAACACTGCACAACTGCAGGCTCTCGGACAACAAGGCCGCAAGGGGAGGTGGTGGGGCCTTCGGGGCGACCCTGCACAACTGCACGCTCACAGCAAACACGGCGACCTTTGGCGGCGGAGCGGCGGGCAACTCCCTGCTCTACAACTGCACGGTCACGGGCCAATCCGGTGGGGGCGTGCACGGCGGCAGGGCCTTCAATTCCCTCGTCCATTTCAACCAAGGCGGGAACTGGGCGGACACGGCCTTCGAGTACTCCTGCACCAGCCCGGCGCCGCCCGGACGCGGGAATCTTGCGCTCGATCCCCGCATGGCTTCGGCAACTCACCTGAGCGCCGTCTCGCCATGCCTCGGGGCAGGCAATCCCGCGTGGGCACAGGGGGTGGACATCGACGGGGAACCCTGGGCCAATCCCCCGGCCATCGGCGCCGACCAGCCCTGGCCGGGCCAGAGCTTGAGTCCGTTGATGATGCAAATGGTCAGCCAAGGCCGCACCGTGGGACTGGACGCCGGTACGCCCGTGTCGTTCGCCGCGCTCAACACCGGCCCCCTGCTCAGCAGCGTGTGGTCGATGGGCGACGGCACCTGGATCACCAACCAACCTTACGTGGTGCATCAGTGGCAGACCAACGGCACCTACACCGTCCGGTTGACCGGTTTCAATGACCGTTACCCGTACGGCATCACGGCGGAATTCCCGATCGAGGTCTACGCCCCGGTTCGCTACGTCAACGCGGCCAACCCAGCTCCCGCCTTCCCCCACGCCACCTGGGCCACCGCGGCCAACCAAATCCCGGACGCCATCCTCGCCGGTACCGCCCCCGGACGACTGGTCCTGGTGACCAACGGCGTCTACCAGGGCGTGCCCCACCCGGCCAAGGGGCTCAACCGGCTGGTCCTCACCGACCAGATCCAGGTCCGAAGCACGTCCGGCCCCCGTCTGACGCGCATCGAGGGTGCCGAGGGCGTGCGGTGTGCGTATGTCGGGGAGGGTTGCACCCTCAGCGGGTTCACGTTGACCGGCGGCTACGCCGAGGAAGGAGGCGGCGCGTACTGTGAAGCCACCGGGGTCCTGACCAACTGCATCCTCACGGCCAACACCGCTGCGCGGAGCGGAGGCGGCGTCCGGGGTGGCATCCTCTACAACTGCCTTCTTAGCGCTAACGTGGCCGGATGGGAGGGCGGCGGGGCGGCTTACTGCACTCTCTACCACTGCAGCCTGACTGCCAACCAAGCCGAATGGGGATGCGGAGCCAGTGGCTGCACACTCATCAACAGCATCGTCTATGGCAATACTGCACCCGACTGGGGCGACCCGGGCAATTGGGCGGAGTGCGGGTTCGAGTACTCCTGCGCCAGCCCCCTGCCCGAAGGTCCCGGCAACGTGGACGCCGATCCGCGTTTCGTGAACCTCTCCGCCGGTGACCTGCGGCTACGCCCTGCTTCCCCCTGCATCGACGCGGGTAAGGACCTCGCCGGGATCCTGAGCTCCGACATCTTCGGGGTGCCCCGTCCCCAGGACGGCGACGGAGATGGAGTGGCCCGGGTTGACATGGGCGCGCATGAGTTCGATCCCCGCCTGCCCGAGTTCGATGCGATCCGCTCCTTAGGCACCCAAGGCCTGGAACTCATGCTCTGGGGGCAGCCAGGCATCCGCGTGCGCCTCGAAAGGAGTCGAGACCTGAAGCACTGGGAAGGGCGGGACACGCACCGGATTCCCATCGGTGGGCTGCGTATCCTCGATCCGTCAGCCGCCGGGGAACCCCAGGGCTTCTATCGCACGGTGGTGGTGCCCTGAATCGACACTTCGGCTCGTCACCCTCCAGTGGAGGGCCCGGCCACAACACACTGGCCACAGCAGTCGCCCGCCGTCTCAGGGGTTTGCCGCCGCAGGCACGGTCACCTCGACCTCGGACGTCGCGGGCGTTGCGACCGAGGCTGGCGAACTCACGACTTCGATTTCCGCCCGGCTCGGGACCGGAGCCTTGGCCACCGTCGCCGGCGGGAACGCGTTGTCAACGAACACTGTCGTCTGGCCCCGATACACGAATTCGGAGGCCATCCACCACTCGCTGCGAAACGCCGTCGCGACCTTGGCAGCGATGTCTTCGAGCGAACCGTCCGAGGCCACGACGGGGTCGGGAACCGCACGCCGGTTGTAGTCCAGAAACCCCTCCGCCTCCCGCACGTAGCAGACCACGTGCGTCTGGCCCTCCATCATCACGACCACCAGCTTGGTGTGCCAACCGCGCTCCGCAAGCACCTGACTGGCCAGGCTGGCAAAATCGTCGCAGTCCCCTCGCCGCCGGCGCAGGAAGGTCTCCGCGTCCTGCAACGTCTCGCCCAACTCGAAGGCGAACCCGGCGAAGTGCCGCAGCAGACCGGCCGGCGTCAGGTTCCGATCCTCCCTCAGCCGGGTCCATTCGTCACCGGCCAGGCCGCCGACTGACAACGCCCCACAGAGGATCGCCACGGGAATGCGCCGAGTCCGGGTGGGGAAATCCCCGACCCCACAATCAGGCCCCCTCTTGGTTGCGCCGCGTCCGGGGCTGAGCCATCGGTTGCGCGTTGCCCCGGGAGGCCGGGTGGTTTCCCGCGAGGCGGAGCCAGATCCGCCCCGACCGGGCAACACGTAACCGACAGTGCAAGTCAACAAAGTGAAAGTTCGACGATGAAAGCCATAAGCAGATTCACGGCAAAACGACGGCTCCCGACCGCCCTCAGCCTTGCGCTGATGGTAGCGCTCGGGGGATTTCTCGCGGCCCAGCAACCGCTGGTCCCGCCGACCCAACCCCCCACGGACACGGACCAGCCGCCCACTGAAGGGCAGGTCCGTGAAACCACCCCCCTCCCGCCCAGCGAGTGGAAACCCGCCAAGGCCAACAAGGCCAGTGGCCTCATCGGCATGGAGGTCCGTGGCTCCGACGGCAAAGCGCTGGGCAAAATCCACGACATCGTCTTCGACCTCAAGACCGAGCGCGTCTCCTACGGCGTGCTCAACAGCGGCGGTGGCTTGTTCGCCAGTGACAAGCTCCACGCCGTCCCCCTGCGGGCCTTCCAGATCAGCCTGGACGGCACTTACCTCACCCTCCAGGCCGACCGGGCCAGACTCGAACAAGCACGCGGGTTCGACCCGCACAACTGGCCGAGCCTGATCAACCCGGCGTGGGGCGCTGAGCCCTTCTGGCAAACCACCCCACGGGAGCAGCACCCCACCACCGATCCGGCCCCTGACTCGCCCTCCGAACCCCAAGAGGACCCGGCCGAGCGCGACCGGTAGGCAACACCGGGCCAGCCTCCCCCCACCATGCAACCGCCCCAAACCCAAGACGCGCCTCTGTACCCCGACCGATGGGATGCCTCAGCATCCCGTCGGTTCGCTCGCTTTCAGCCGCCGGGTCCGACGGGACCGCTGCGCCGCGGCGCCTGCCGCGGCACCCCCTCCCCCCCGTGCCGGTCCCGCGCCCGGTGGCACCTGGAATTGAACGCGCCCTCACCGGCGGCTGTCCGTAGCGGTGTATTCATGGAAATGATACCTCTCATCAGCCATCCAGAGCTCAGCCCGACGGGGGAGGCAGTGAATGGCGCCCCCTTGCCCCCGCCGCGCCCGGAACAAACGGTGTCCCTCGCCGCCTCGCTGGTCGAGGCCTCGGACGATGCCATCGTCGGCAAGACCCTCGACGGTAAGGTGTTTAGCTGGAACAGCGGGGCCGAACGCCTCTTCGGCTACCGGGCCGCGGAAATCATCGGCCACTCCATCACCCGCCTGATCCCCCCGGGCCGCGAGACCGAGCTCAGCCAGATCGTGGATCGTATCCGACGGGGACGGAGCGTCCTGCACTTCGAGACCGTCCGCATCCGCAAGGACGGCCGACCCCTCCAGGTCCAGCAAACCGTGTCACCCGTGCGTGGCCCCGCGGGCCAGATCCACGGAATGGTGGTGATCTCGCGCGACATCACCGAGATCAAACGTCTGCAAGGGCTGGTCCTCGAAACCGCCGAGCGTGTCCAACGCCGGATCGGCCGGGATCTCCACGACGGCCTGAGCCAGCAACTCTCCGGCATCGCCTACCTCGCCCACGTGCTGCTGCGCAAACTCGAAAGCCAGGCCCGTCCCGAAGCCCAGGAGGCCGGGCGCATCGTGGAACTGATCTCCGAGGCGACCGAGCAGGCCCGTGCCGTCGCCCGCGGCCTGCTGCCCGTCAAGCCCGACCCCCAGGGGTTGATCGAGGCCCTCCGGTGCCTGGCCCGCTCCGTGGAACGGATCTACCCGCTGACGTGTTGGCTTTTCGGCGACGCCGACCTGGGATTGTCGGACCCCACCCTCGCCACCCACCTCTACCGGATCGCGCAGGAAGCGGTCCATAACGCCATCAAGCACGGCCACGCCAGCCAGGTGACCATCCAACTCCAGGCCGCCGGTGGCCGGCTGCAACTCACCGTCCAGGACAACGGCTGTGGCTGCCGACCGGGGGCAGCTTCCCGCGGCGGCATGGGCATGGAGACCATGCGTTACCGCGCCGGCGCCATCGGCGCGACCCTGCGCTGGCGCGCCCGCCGGGGACACGGCTTGCGCGTCGTGTGTTCGCTGCCCTTGCCTCACCCCACCCGTTGCCTGGCGGCCCGGCAGGTCCCGGTGGAACCGGCCGCTTTCCGGGCCCCGTGTGGCGCCAATGTCCCGCCTGCGGCGTCGCGACTCCCCCTCACCGGACCTGGCCCTGCGACCAGCGGAACTTCCCATGGCGCGTGACCGCAAAAACGTCGCTCCCGCGGCGGCCGCACCCGGGGTCGAGACCGTACGACCCAAGGTGAAGGTGTTGATCGTGGATGACCATCCCATCTTCCGCGAGGGACTCCGTCGCGTCCTTGACGCGGAGGCCGACCTCGAGGTGCAGGGCGAGGCGTCCAGCGCGGCCCAGGCCGTGGCGGCCGCCACGGCTCAGCCGCCCGACATCGCCATCGTCGATCTCACCCTGGAACAGTCGAATGGCCTGGACCTCATCAAGGATCTGACCTTGCGCCAGGCCGACCTGCCGGTGCTGGTGCTCTCCAATCACGATGAAACCCTGTACGCCGAGCGCTGCGTCCGCGCCGGCGCGCGCGGTTACGTCATGAAGGACCGCCCGCCCGCCGAACTGGTCGCGGCCGTGCATGACGTGCTGGCCGGCAAGTTCCATCTCAGCCACGGCATCACCCACCGGATTCTCGCCAAGCTCGGTCACACCTCCGCGTCGGCTCCAGGCGATGTCAGCGAGGAACTCAGCGACCGCGAACTCCAGGTCTTCGAGCTCTACGGCCGCGGCCGCACCACCCGCCAGATCGCCGAAACCCTCCACTTGAGCGTCAAAACCATCGAGTCGCATCGGGACCACATCAAACAGAAGCTGGGCTTCCCCGCCTCGACCGCCCTGGTCCACGCGGCAGTGCACTGGCTGGAAACGCACCGCGAACTCTGACCCTGCCGCGCTCCCGCCTCCCCTCTGACGACCGCACCGGCATCCCCCGATCGGTGCCGTCCGCACCAACCAACGGGGGGTTATCGCAGCCACCTCAAACCCCGCACAAAGTCATGAGCCTGGAAATGCAGAACCTTCGTGACGACCTGACCGATCATTTGCACGCGTTGGCGGATGAACAGGACGCGCAGGCCCGCGCGGCCCTGCAGGCCGGCAACCTCCAGAAGGGCATCGCCCACCGCGGTGCAGCCGTCGGGTTGCGCATGGCCGCCGCCGCGGTGTCCGAGAACCTCAGTCGCGACCCGGCCCCACCCCCGCTCGGTTGGCTCGGCGCGTAGCCCGGACGTTTCGCACCCCGCACGAAACGGCGACCGACGGTGGGCGCCGACGCGAGGAGGCGTTCGGGCCCAACGGCCGCGTCCGCTCCCCTCCCCACGCCGCCCACGCCTGCCTTCCTCGCACGCTCCCCGCGCCGGCCCCCACCACCACCATATCTAGGCATGATGCATGCTGTGATTATTCCTTATGAACACAGACACCGATTCACTGGCCTGCCCGGTTTGCGGGGAAACCCTGATGCCCACCCGGACTCTCCCGTGTTCCCCAGGCCGAATCATCCGCTACCGGTGCACCTGCGGCCACGCGGAAGAACGGGAGGAAATCCTCCAGCGATCCAGGCCCATGCCGCTCGCACCGACGCCACCCGCACCCCTCAGGAACCGCAGCGCTCGCACCCCGACCGTTGGGCCGGAACTCACGTGCCCCCGGGGAAGTACGCTGCATTAAGCCCGGACGTCCCCACCCCCGCCAGGCCTCCGCGCCCGCCACCGACGCCCGGCGGCCATCGCCAGCAGCGCCCCTCCCGCGGCCAGCGCGATCGTCGCCGGCTCGGGCACCGCCGCGAAGACGATGAAGACGCGCCCGCGCTTACCAACAGACCGTTCAAGGCATCCAGCACCGGTTCGACCGTCTGGAAGTCCGTGCCGAGAAACGGAAAGGGATCCCGATACGCCGGGTCGGCCTGGATCTCGTCAAACGACCGGCCGTCGAAGTGCACCGCGTACCGCTCCCCGCCCATCTCGAACTCGCGAATGCCAATCGCGTGAACCCCGTCCATCTGCAGCACTGCCGCCTCCGCCGCCATCGCCAGGCCGACGAGTGCAGCGACCAACGGCAGCCGGGATCGAGGACGCCGCGAACGGTGTCCAGGGTCGTGGGATTGGCTTTTCAGGTTATGCATCATGTCTCGTGGTGTCGAATCCAAGGGTCGTGCTTCACTGGCAGCGGTCGTAAGTCACCGCGACTCGCGCCGGTCCGCCCGACGCGGCTCGCCGCCAGCACACCTCCTAGTGCGCAAACAGAGGCGGCTCTTGGCCAACCCAACGTGCTCCTGAGCCAGCCCCGGTGGCGCGAAGCTCTCCCTGAGCCACGGCTCAGCCCGTCGCGACGATCAAACTCACGCTCCAGGGTGCCAGCGTCGGTACCTTGACCCGAGAGCCGCCCCCGCCGGGGACCGGCACCGGCCGGAGCGCCCGGGCCTTCCCGTCCATTCCGTGGCAGTGCACCTTCCGAAAGTCGTCCGCCAACCGCAGGCTGGGCTCACGCGCGGGATCCAGCGAAGCATTCAGCAACACACACGCCAGCCTCCCGGGTGCAGGCCGACGCGCCCAAAGGTGCACGCGCGAGAAACTCTCCAGCACCACCGGCAACCGCTCCTGGCTGAGCCACCCGCACACGGCCTTCATCTGGCTCGACTTCGCCCAATGATGCATCTGGGACCACGGATAGTAACCCATCACCACCACCCGGCCGCCCAGCTCGTTGGTGAATGCCGTCATCGACGCCCCAAGATCCCGGCCACCGTAGTCGCTGAGCGTCGCCAACCGTTCCACGCGGACATCCCCCAGCGTCTCCAGCGGGTAGGCAGCCTCACGCCAGAAGGACTGCCGCCCATCGCGGGACCAACCCTTGAAGCGCCCGTTCAAAGGATGATCCGCCAGCACCTCCAACGCATCGCGCTCGACCGCCGCCCCGGGCCGTACCCCCGTCCAGCGGGCATGACCCAGCCGTTCGAGCGCCTGCCACGCCGCGACATCCATCAGCACCCCGCCCGCAAACAAGCGACGCAGCTCCTCGGCCGACATCGCCAACAACCCGGGCCCGGCCAGCACCGCGCCCACTGCGCCCTCGGCCGCATAGCACAGCGGAATGCCCAGCTCGCCGAGCACATACGACCGCATCAGCGCTCCCACCGCATCGGACCCGCCCGCGGGCCACGAACCTTCCACCTGGTTCGCCGTGAACAGCTCGCGGTTCCAGGCCGGCCACATCCCGCAGAGCGTGCTCCGACCCAGCTCGTCCCGGAGCCGCTGGTAGAAGGGCTTGACCTCGCGAATCCGGCGCAGCATCGGCTCGTACTCCTCGAGCGGATCCGGTCGCTGCGACAACACGTTGAACGCGGTCCCCGTCGTTCCCGCGGCCATGTGCGCCGCCGCTTCCACCACGGTCGCCTCCACGCTCTTGCGCAGCAGGTCATACGGGAAGTTCTCGATCTCGGACTGGATGACCACCACTTCGGGCGGCAACTGGGCCACCTGACGCCCCACGTCATGCGCCTTTCCGGCCAGCCCCGCCAACGATTCGTCCGAGTAGAAACCCCCGCCCGGCCGCCACCGAACCGCGGTCGCCCCCGGCCCCGCCAGCGTCTTCGCCCAGCGCCCGAAGTCGTACCCCTCGTAGAACCGGTCGCCCGTCATGAACCCCAGCGGAAGCGCGGGGCGCAGCCCGTGGACCGTCGCCTCGATCAGCCGGAACAGATCATCCAGCACCCCGCGGTTGTGCTCCAGCCAGCGCCGACGCCACCCCAGGCGTTCCTCGAGCGAACCCGTGCCGAAACTCGCCACGAGCGTCGCGCGATCGAAGGCACGCCCCTCCCGCTCCGAAAACCGCCGCACACAGCCCGGGCAGAAACACGTGAAGCCAATCGGCAGGTGACCCGCCAGCCGCACGTCGTCGTCGATCCACAGAAAGTCCGGCGCCGCCTCGGTCAGGACCGTGTAGACCTTGGCCACGTAGCCGCGAAACTCCTCCCCCGCCGGGCAGTAGCTGCCCCGGGACTCCTGACCCCCGGGGTCGACGACCCGCTGCCACCGCTCATCCAGCGAGTGTTCCAGGTTCTCCTCGTGATGCCCCATCGTGGCCAGCAGGTTGATGCCGGCGCCCATGCCCTCGGCCCGGACCCGGGGCAACAGCCGCGCGAGCCGTTCGGCGCGACGCTCCACCTCCGCCAGCGGCAGGGGCGGGTGCGTGCCCGCCGTGAAAAACGCCAGCTCGTCCGCCGTCCCGCCCTCCTTCCGAAAGAACGCCAGCATCGCCGCAAAGCGATCCTCGGTGAACCATTGCTCGCTCGAAATGCGGAAGGCCACCAAACCCGCCCGCGGCGGTCGCCCCTCCCGTCGCGGCGCCGCGAGACTGCGGCTGCCCGTGAGGAGGAGAGTGGCGACTCCTGTCGCCTGGCGAAGAAAGGTCCGACGGTCCAGAAGGGGTTGCATGGGCCCGGAGGGTAGACCCGGCGGGCACGGGTTGGCCAGCCAGGAGAACCTCCCTGCACGCTTGCCAGGCGGAAGCTCAAAACGCAAAGTCCCGCCCAGCCAACTCGGCACGCAACAAGCGAACGACACTGCACCATGAGCGAGACAGCAACCCTGGAACTGAACGGCAAACGCTACGTCCTGCCGGTAACGGTGGGTAGCGAGAACGAAAAGGCCGTCGCGATCGGCTCCCTCCGCGACACGACCGGGTACATCACGCTGGATGACGGCTACGGCAATACGGGCTCGTGCCAGAGCGAGATCACGTTCATCGACGGGGAACAGGGCATTCTGCGGTACCGCGGCATCCCGATCGAGGAACTGGCGGACAAGTCCACGTTCGTCGAGGTCGCCTACCTGCTCATCTACGGCCATCTCCCCAACCGCAGCGAGCTCCGCTCCTTTTCGGACCTGTTGACCGAAAACCAGAACCTGCACGAGGACATGAAGTACCACTTCGAGGGCTTCTCCTCGATGGCGCACCCCATGGCCATGCTCTCCGCCATGATCAACGCCAGCAGTTGCTTCTACCCCGGCCTCATGGGCCCCGCCAGTCGCGACCGCTTCAACATCCACGCCGCCCGCCTCCTCGCCCAGGTCCGCACCATCGCCGCCTTTTCCTACCGCAAGTCGCGCGGCCTGCCCATCATCTACCCGAAGCGCGCCTATAAGTACACGGCCAACTTCCTGCACATGATGTTCTCGGAGCCCTACCAGGACTACGAGCTCAAGCCCGAGGTGGTCAAAGCCCTCGACCTCATCTTCGTGCTGCACGCCGACCACGAGCAGAACTGTTCGACGGCCACCGTGCGCATGGTGGCCTCCAGCAAGGCCAACCTCTTCGCCTGCGCCGCCGCCGGCGTCTGTGCCCTCTGGGGCCCGCTCCATGGCGGCGCCAACCAGGCTGTCATCGAGATGCTCCAGGACATCCACGACTCCGGCGATGACGGCTCGAAGTTCATCAACGCCGCCAAAGACAAGGACAGCGGCCGGCGGCTCATGGGCTTCGGCCACCGCGTGTACAAGAACTACGATCCGCGCGCCAAAATCATCAAGACAGCCTGCGATCGCCTCCTCGAAACCCTCCAGGTCTCCGACCCGCTCCTCGACATTGCCAAGAAACTCGAGGAAGCCGCCCTCAGCGACGATTACTTCGTCTCGCGCAAGCTCTACCCGAACGTGGATTTCTACAGCGGCATCATCATGCGCGCCCTCAGCATCCCCGTCGAGATGTTCACCGTCATCTTCGCCATCGGCCGCATGCCCGGCTGGATCGCCAACTTCAAGGAGATCCTCGACGACCCCAAGAGCCGCATCTACCGGCCGCGCCAGGTCTACACCGGCCGCCCCCTCAACCACTACGTCCCGCTCGACGACCGCCCTTAGCCCGCCTCCGCCCTCGCCCTCAACGCAGCTTGGGAAAAAACCCGTGCGCCGTGGCACACGTGGCCGCGCTGAGTCGTTCCAGGCTCATCCCCCTCACCGCCGCTGCCTCGACCGCGATCTCGCGAACATAGGCCGGTTCGCAGCGTTCCCCGCGGCGCGGCACCGGTGCCAGGTAGGGACTGTCCGTTTCCAGCATGAACCGGTCCGCCGGCACCGCCGCCAGCGCCTCCCGCACCGAGCCAGCCTTCGGGAACGTGATCAGACCGGTGAAACTTACCAGGCTTCCTAGCGCCAGGATCCGCTCCAGCGCCGCCACATCATCCGCGAAACAGTGGAACTGGCCGCGTACCCGCCCGGCAAAGGGCTCGATCACCCGCAGCGTGTCCTCGAGCGCCGCGCGTTGGTGAACCACGACGTTCAAACCCACCTCGACCGCGACCTCCAGGTGTTGCCGAAACAAGTCCGCTTGCCGAACCTTCACGGGATCCTCCCTGGCCGCGCCCTCCCCCGCCGGCCGCTTCGGCAGCCGGAAGTAGTCCATCCCCGTCTCGCCCAAGGCCACCACTTTCGGGTGCCCCGCCAACTCGCGCAGCCACGGCCGGATATCCGCCGGCGCCTGGTCCACCTCGGACGGATGCCAGCCCACCACGGCGTAGAGCTCCGCGTGCCGCTCCGCCAGCGCGATCGCCTCCCGGCTGCTCGCGGCATCCGTGCCAATGCAGACAATGCGGGTGATGCCCGCCGCGGCGGCCCGTTCGAGGACGGCGCCCAAATCGCCGCGGAACGCCGAGTGATCCAGGTGCGCGTGGGTGTCGTAGAATGCGGGTTGCGCCATGGCTGCCGACCGTGCGCAGCTCTTCGCCTCCCGTCAACGGCGAGATCGAGCTGCAACGCACGTCCGCCTGTCTGCCGAACGTCGCGGCTGCGAATGGCGACGTGACGCAAAGCGGCGCTGGAAGTCGCCGCACTCCAAACGCGTTGCGCCTGCCGAACCGTGAGGTGTCGCGAAGCGTTTGATAGGGGTAGGGATGGCGGGGTTAGCGCCACCCCTCCCTCCGAACCGTACGGGCGGATTTCCCGCATACGGCTCTCCGGTCAGTGGGGTCTCTGCGAGACTAACCGTAAGCGCATGAGCCATGCTCCAGACTAAACAGGCCCTGCGCCGCAAACCATCGGTTCGGCCAGCGTCGGCTGTCGGCTTCACTCAGCCCGTATCCGGGCCGCTTTTCCCGCTTGCGCAGCAGGGCCCGCAAGCGGCGGCGCAGCCAGCCGTCCGGTCCGCGCAGGCCCGTCCAGTGACTGTTCCCGAAGTAACCGTGCCAACCCCGCAGGATCGGGTTCACCTGCGCGATGATCTCGCCCAGACTTTGCCCGTGGGTCCGCCGCGTCAGCGGTCGCAACCGTTCCTGCAGCTTCTGGAGGCTCTTCTTCCGCGGCCACTTCTTCCCGCCGCGAAAGTGCCAGCCCAGGAAGTCGAAGCCGACCTCGGTCGCGTTCACGATCCGCGTCTTGGTCGGGTGCAGGGTCAGCCCCGCCCCCGTGGTCCAGGCCCGCAGAAAGCTCAGCACCGCCTCGGCTTCCTCCCCGCTCTGGCACAGCACGACCAGGTCGTCCGCATAGCGCACCATCGCCCAGCCCCGCCGTCCCATCTCGTGGTCCAACGGGTTGAGGTAGAGGTTCGCCAGCATCGGACTAATCACCGCCCCCTGCGGGGTCCCGCGTTCGGTCGGCTGCCAGCCCTTGAGCTCCTCCAACACGCCGGCTTTGAGACATTGTTCCACCAGCGTCAGGACGCTGCCGTCCACGATACGCGCTTGGACCAACGCCATCAGCCCCTCGTGCGGAATCGTATCGAAGTAGCTCTTGAGGTCCGCGTCCACGCACCAGACGTAGCCTCGGCGCAAGAGCTCCTCCACCTGTCCCACCGCTTCCCGACAGCCGCGCCCCGGTCGAAACCCATAGCTGCACTCGGCAAAGTCCTGTTCGAAGATCGGTTCCAGAACGTTGCGCAAGGCCGCTTCCACGGTCCGATCCCGCACCGCCGGGATCCCCAGCGGCCGTTGCTCGGTCGTGCCCATCTTTTCGATCCAGACGCGTCGTGCCGGTTGACGGCGGTAACGCTGGGTGCGCAGTTCTTCCTCCAGTCGGGCCAGTTCAGACGCCGCCTCTCGGTCAAACTCCTGCACCGTTTGCTCATCCACTCCGGGTGCTCCCCGATTCCGCCATACCGCTTGGAAGGCGGCCTGCAGATTTCGAGGCACACGCACTTTGTCCCAGAGTCCGAACCATACCGTTGTCGGCCCGCTTTGGGCGAGCCGCGTTAGCATCCGGTCCGTCCACACCGAACGTTCGATCCACCCTCGGAGGTCGCGGACCTCTCCGGCTTGTTTAGGCTGAGTCGCCCCAGTCACTATCGCCGGTCGTTCTTTCCGTTCGTCGTTCGTCATGGTCGTTCCGTCTCCACTTTCCTGCGTCCCTTCGCTCCCCGGGCATTACCCCGCTTCGACGCTACTACGGACGCTCTGACTCCCCTCGGGCGGCTCTTCGGGCCTCCGCGGCCATGAACACCGTTCTGTACCCCGACGGGTCTCCCTGCTTACTTCGCCCATGCTTCCCTCCGTTCCGTCCCCAACCACCCCGCCGCCCCAGCCCCGGCATTTGCGTCCATCCACCTTTTCGTCTGCCGGTAACCGCCAGCCAGCGGACCCGATCTCCGGGGGGAGACCGAGGGAGCGTTTCCCACGCGGGTCATGGCTTGGGCTTCGCACAGCACTCGCAGGCTCGCCGGTCGGCGTGGCCGAATCGGGTTCACGTTGCGGGTTCAATACTTCGCATTGTTACGGACCGGTGGTTCACCTCCGGCAGCTTCCCACCCCGTGTTGCCACGACGCAGTAGCCTTCGGTCACAGGCGGGTGAATGTGCCGCCTGACGGGGACTTCCACCCCGCAGTATGGGCGCCCTCACAGGCGCACGAGTGCGTGCGCTTGAGCGCCGCTTTGCGTGGTCCCCCTCCGTTTGAGACCCAAACCGGGAGGGCGGCGCTCTTGGCCGTTGGCAGGAGGTGGCACCGAGCTTACCCTGGGTCCCCGGCGAAAGAGCTGACTCGCGGGCCACGGTTTCTCAGTGAGCTCCTATGCGCGCGAACGATCCGGCCAGCATCCCGACCCGCCAGAGCTTGCTCCAGCGGCTCAAAGACCTCGACAACCAGGAGGACTGGCGTCGGTTCTTCGACACCTACTGGCGCTTGATCCACGCCACCGCCATCCGGGCCGGCCTGACGGAGACCGAGACCGAGGAGGTGATCCAGGAGGTCATGATCGCCGCCGCGAAAAAACTGCCCCAGTTCACCTATCGCCCGGGGAAAGACTCGCTCAAAGGGTGGTTGCTCGCTGTGACCCGCTGGAAGGTCAACGATCAGTACCGGAAGCGACACCGGCTCCGCGGCGAAGGCCGCCCTTGGGTGGCCGACCCTCAGCCCCCCCCGCTCCCGCCTGCCGAAGAAACCGCACGGACTTCAACCACCGATCGCATTCCCGACCCGACCCCCGCCGAGCTCGACGAACATTGGGAGGCCGAATGGCGCGCGAACCTCCTCCGCGAGGCCTTGGAGCGGGTCAAACGGAAGGTCAACCCCGCCCATTACGAGATCTACCACCTGACCGTCGTCCAAGGGCTCTCGGTCCGCGAAACGGCCCGGGCCTTGGCAGTCAGTGTCGCCCAAGTCTATCTCGTCCGACACCGCCTCGGGAGATTGGTCAAGGCGGAGGTCGCACGCCTGCCGCCGTAAAGGACCCGCGCGGGGTCAGGAACGATCCCCTAGGCTGCCACCACGACCTGCAACCCCCGGCCCCGTAACGCCTCGATCAGATCCGCCGGCGCACCCTCATCCGTGACGATGGCGTGCAAGCCCTCGAGCGGGCACACCGCGGACAGCGATTTGCGCCCGAACTTCGTGTGGTCCAGACAGAAGATCACCCGCCCCGCCGCCCGCATCATGGCCCGTTGAATGTCGATCAGCAGCCCGTGCGAGTTGGTCAACCCCTCGAGCGTGATTCCCCCCGCGCTCATGATCGCCACGTCGGCATGCATCGACGAAAACGACTCGATGGCCAGCGGCCCGACCAGCACGCCGAGCCGGGGATAGAGGACCCCGCCGGTGAGGACCACCTCGACGAGGCTCACCGAGGCGAAGTGGTTGGCGACCGGCAGGGAGTTGGTGATGATCTGGGGCTTCTTCGCCTCGAGGTGCCGCGCCACGTGATAGCACGTGGTGCCCGCGTCCACGATGACGCTCTGCCGTGGCTGGATCAGCTCGGCACACGCCCGGCCGATCGCCTCCTTCTCGGCCAGTTGATGCGTGTCACGCGCGTTGAACACGAACTCGTCCGAGGGCGGATTCACCAGCCGCGCGCCGCCGTGGGTACGCCGCACCCCGCCATTGGCCTCCAGCAGGGTGACATCACGGCGCACGGTCGAGACCGACGCGTCCATCTCCCTGGCCAACTCCTCGAGCGACGCGTACTCGACCCGCTGGAGATACTGTTCGATCCGCTGCTGCCGCTCTTCAGGCGTCATCTTGGCAGATTCATGGAAGATTTTGAAAGAGTTTGCAAGAAATTTGTTGACTTGGTCGGCCGCCGCGGCAGTGTCTGGCCTCGCTAACCATGGCTATGGCCCAGCAATCCTTGCCTCGCGCAGTGGTCGAGCACCTGGTCCGTCAGGTGGTGTACGAACGGCTCGGCAAACCCTTGCCGCGCGCTGCGACCGCCCCCAATCCGCTCGTCGTCAACGTCAGCGCCCGCCATTGCCATCTCACGCCGCAAGCCGTCGAAAGCCTCTTCGGCAAGGGGCACCAGTTGCAGGTCCACAAGTGGCTCTATCAGGCCGGCCAATTCGCCGCGAAGGAGACCGTCACCTTGATCGGGCCCCGCAGCCGCGTGATCTCCAACCTGCGCATCCTTGGCCCGTGCCGGAACCTGAACCAGATCGAACTGGCCTACACGGACGCCATCGCCCTCGGCTTCGACATCCCCCTGCGCGCCTCGGGCAACATCGACGGCACGCCAGGTTGCATGCTGATGGGTCCGGCCGGATTCTTCGAGATGCCCAACGGCGTGATCCGGGCGTTGCGCCATGTCCACCTGCATCCCGACGACGCGGCCTTTTACGGCGTCAAGCAAGGCGACAACATGAAGCTCAAGATCGGCGGGCCGTGCGCGATTTCCCTGGAACGTCTGCTCTGCCGCGTGGACCCGAGCTTCAAACTCGAAGTCCACATCGATACCGATGAAGGCAACGCCTGCAACCTGCAGCCCGAGACACCCTGCGAGTTAGTTCCCTGATAATTGAAGCGCCGCGCGCCCGGGCGGGTACCCGACCCGGAAACGCGACGCGAACACCTGTTAACCACCCAAGAACCCATGAGCGAAGCACTCGGAATGATTGAAACCAAGGGCTACGTTGGGTCCGTCGAGGCCAGCGATGCGATGGTCAAGGCGGCCAATGTGAGCCTCGTCAAAACAATCCCCATCGGCGGGGGCATGATCACCGTCCTGTGTCAGGGCGATGTGGGCAGCGTCAAGGCGGCGGTGGATTCCGGCGCCAAGGCCGCCGCCAAAGTCGGCGAGCTCATCAGCTCGCACATCATCGCGCGGCCGCACGAAGACCTCCTTCGCTCGTTCCTGGGCGACACCGCGCCGGCCAAGGCCGCGAAATGAGGTGAGCAGCCGGCGCGAGGATCCAGCGCTCAACGTCCAACGTCCAACGTCCAGCGCTCAACGTCCAACGTCCAACGTCCAACGTCCAACGTTCAACTTCCAACGTCGAACTTCCAACGATCAACCAGTGGAATCTTCCCCATGGCTACCCAAGCACTCGGCATGATTGAAACCAAAGGCCTGTGCGCGCTGCTCGAAGCGAGCGACGCCGCCCTCAAGGCCGCCAACGTCACCCTCGTCGGCTGGGAAAAAATCGGCAGCGGCTACGTGACCTCGTTCTTCCGCGGCGACGTCGCGGCGGTCAAGGCCGCCACCGACGCCGGCGCTGCCGCCGCTTCCCAGGTCGGACAGGTCGTCAGCGTCCAGGTGATCCCGCGGCCCCACGAAGGGCTGTCGGGCCTCGGCAAATGGCTGCAGTAGGCCCGGGATGAAGATCCTCGTCGCCAACCTGGGCAGCACCTCGCTCAAGTGGCGCCTGTTCGAGTTCACGAACGGCGTCGAGCGCATGCTGCACAAGGGCGGGTTCGAGCGCGTCAGTGACTATCCCCGCGCGATCGAGGATTGCCTGGGGCAACTCAAGGCGGCCGGCGCGATCACGCAGGAGAGCGACCTGGCGGCTGTGGGCTTCAAGACCGTCCTGGCCCGCGGCGTCAACGGGTGCGTGCGGCTGGACGATCCGGTGGTCCAAGCGATGGAAGCTTTCAATGCCATCGCCCCGGCACACAATCCCCCCTACGTGTCGGGCATCCGCCTCTTCGCCCAGCGCGTCCCGGAGGTCCCCCTCGTAGGCCTCTTCGAGACCGCATTCTACCAGTGGATCCCGGAAGCAGCCACGCGCTATGGCGTGCCCGACGCCTGGCATCAGGCCGGCGTGCGTCGGTGGGGCTATCACGGCGCCAGCCACAAGTTCATCGCCGAACGCTCGGCCGAACTGCTCGGCCGCGAAGATGTGGCCGAACGGGCGCGCCGGCTCTACCAGGACGGCGGCACTACGCCGGTGCGCGAGCCGGCGTTGCGGGTGATCTCCTGCCACCTGGGCGGCAGCTCGAGCATCACCGGCATCCGGAACGGGGTGGCGGTCGGCAACAGCCTCGGCTTAAGCCCCCAATCGGGCCTGCCGCACAACAACCGCGTGGGGGACCTCGACGCCATGGCGGTGCCCTTCCTCCTCCGCTCGCAAGGTCTCTCCCTCGAGGAGATCGAGAAACAACTCTGCCGCGAAGGCGGACTCAAGGGCGTCAGTGGCGTCTCGAACGACATCCGCGATATCCAAACCGCCGCCGACCAGGGCCACCCCCGCGCCCGGCTGGCCCTTGACTTCTTTGTCCACGAAACCCGCCGCTGGATCGGTGCCTACCTCGCCCAATTGAATGGCGCCGACGCGCTGGTGTTCACCGCCGGGATCGGCGAAAACCGCGCCGAAACCCGCGCCGCCATCTGCGCCGAGCTCGACCAGTTGGGCGTGGTCCTGGACCCGGAACGCAACGCTGCCACGCGCGCCCAGGAAGCCGTCATCAGCCCGCCCGGCGCGAAGGTGACCGTGATGGTGATCCCCACCAACGAGGAGCTCGTCGTGGCCCGCGAAGTCAAACGCTTCCTGGAACACCCGCCCGCTTGACCTCCCATGAACCGGAAGGCAGAAGGAAGAATGCAGAGTGCCGAGGGGGCGTCCTTTCGCCCGCTGAACCCGCCCAGTTCCCAACCCCGTTTTTTCCCCATCAACGTCCAACACTCAGCTCGTAAGTAACGCTATGCCTCAAGCCATCGGAATGCTCGAAACCCGCGGTCTGGTCGCCCTCGTCGAGGGGACCGACGCGATGCTCAAGGCCGCAAATGTCGAACTGGCGGGGCCGCTCACCCAGGTCGGCAACGCCCTCGTCACCGCCGTGGTGGTCGGCGACGTCGCCGCCGTCAAAGCCGCCGTCGACGCCGGCGCCCAGGCCGTCAAGTCCATCCAGGGCGAAGTCGTCAGCGTGCACGTCATCCCGCGGCCGCACCAGGATGTGCAGGCCGTGCTGCCGAAGAAGAAGTGACGCGGTCCCATGTTCCTCGCCAAGGTCGAAGGTTCCGTCGTCGCCACCAAGAAGGATGCGGCCATGAGCGGCCGCAAACTGCTCCTGGTGCGCCCGATGTTGGTGGATGACAAAGACCCGACCCAGTTCCGGGCCGGGACCAATACCATCGTGGCGGTGGACACCGTGGGCGCCGGCCTGGGCGAGTTGGTGATGTTCTGCCAGGGCAGCAGCGCCCGTCTGGCCCCGGGACTCAAAGAAGCCCCCGTCGACGCCGTGATCATCGGCATCGTCGACACCGTCGATGTGCTCGGCAAGGTGATCTACAGCGCCCGCCAATCCTGACCCCTTCTCCCTGACCCCACCCCATGAACGAAGCGCTGATTCGAGATGTCGTTGCCGAGGTTCTCACCCGGCTAAACCGCCTGTCCGGAGACAACCCTGCATCTGCGGCGCCCCAGCCCGCCGCGCCGTCGGCAGCCAAGACCAGCAGCAATGGCGGGCGGCACTTCGGCGTGTTCCAGGACGCGAAGGACGCCTGCGCCGCCGCCCATGATGCCTACCTCCAGCTCTCGGCCAAGGGCGTGGCCGGCCGCGCGAAGGTCGTGGAGATCATCAAACGGCTCTGCGACTTCAATGCCGTGCCGTGGGGCCGGATCGAGCTCGAGGAGACGCGCATCGGCCGTCTGGATCACAAGATCGAGAAGCTCAAGGGCCAACGCGCCGTCCCCGGGGTTGAATTCCTCCAACCGTACGGCTTCAGCGGCGACCACGGCATCAGTCTCGAGGAGTGCGCGCCCGTCGGGGTGATCGGCGCCGTGACGCCCAGCACGCACTCGATTCCGACCGCCGCCTGCAACATCATCAGCATGGCCGCGGCCGGCAACGCCGTGGTCTTCAACGCCCATCCCGGCGCAGCCAAGTGTGCCGTGATGGCGATCCGGGTCTTCAACGAAGCCATCTTCCACGAGGTCGGGATCGAAAACCTCGCCTGCATCGTTCAGCAGCCCACCCTGGAATCGTTCCAAGCCATCGCCCAGCACGAGGCCGTCCGCCTGCTCTGCGTCACGGGCGGTCCCGGCGTCGTCAAGGCCGCCATGCAGACCGGCAAGCGCGCCATCTGCGCCGGCCCGGGTAACCCCCCGGTGCTCGTGGATGAGACGGCCGAACTCGACCGCGCCGCGCGCAACGTCATCTACGGCGCCGCCTACGACAACAACCTGCTCTGCATCGGCGAGAAGGAGGTGTTCGTCCTGGACGGCGTCTTCCACCAGTTCATGGCCGCGCTCGAAAAGCACGGGGCCGTCCGCCTGAACGACGCCCAGGTCGAGCGCCTCGCCAAGGCCGCCTTCGTCTTCCCGCCCAGCCAGGGCGCCGGTTGCCCGCACCCGGTGGTGAACCGCGAGTTAATCGGCAGAGACCCCGCCGTCCTGGCCCAGGCCGCCGGCGCCAGCGTCCCGCAGAGCACCCAACTCCTGTTTGCCGAGACCAGCCCGGATCATCTGTTCGTCGACGAGGAGCAGATGATGCCGTTCCTGCCCATCGTGCGGGTCAAGACGGTCGAGGAAGGCATCCACCACGCCAAACGGGCCGAGCACGGCTACCGGCACTCGGCGATGATCCATTCGCACGATGTCTCGCACATGACCGCCATGGGCAAGGCCCTCGAGACCACGCTGTTCATCAAGAACGGCCATTGCCTCGCGGGCCTGGGCAGCGGCGGCGAAGGCTACCCGAACTTCTCCATCGCCACGACCACCGGTGAAGGCATCTGCAACCCGAAGACCTTCACGCGGGTGCGGCGCTGCGTGATGGTCGACAATCTGCGCATCTTCTAGCGCGCCGCGCCTCAGACCGCTCCCCATGCTCCTCGCCCGCGTCGAAGGCAACGTCACCGCCACCCGGAAGCACCCTAGCTTCGCGGGCTGGCGGCTGATCATCTGCCAGCCGATCGGGCGCGAGGGCCAACCCGAAGGCGCCCCCTGCGTCGCCCTCGACGCCCTCGGCGCCGGCATGCACCAGCGCGTGCTCCTCTCCAGCGACGGCCTCGCCGCCCGCAAGGCGGTCGGCGATGACCACAGCCCGGCGCGCTGGATGATCATCGGGATCGTGGACGAGGTCACCCCCGGCACCAATGCCCTCGAAGACGCCGCCGCGGCGAAGACCGGCCACGGTGCGAAACCCGTCTTCCGGTCCTCCGCTCCCCCATCGCGTTCCCCGCTCACTGCCCCCCGCCCGGGCGGTCACCCGACGCCATGAAGCTGGGCACTGTCATTGGCCGCGTCACCCTGAGCCGGACGATCCCCGCGTACGAGGGGGGCCGCTACCTCATGGTGAGCCCCTTCACCCGCGCCCACTTCCCCGCCGCCGGCGAGACGCCGATCACCCTGAGTCAAGACCCCAGCCTGGTCGTGTACGACAGCCTCGGCGGCGGCGTCGGTGACGTCATCGGCTACGTCGAAGGCCGCGAGGCCGCCCAACCCTTTCCCCGCCCCACCCCGGTGGACGCCATCAACACGGCGCTCATCGATGAGGTGTTCCACCTGCCCTTCAAGCCATGAGAAAAGTCATCAGCACTCGCGACGTCGAAGACATGCTCCGCCAAGGCCAGGACCTGAACAGCATCCCGGCCGACGCCTTGCTCACCCCCTCTGCGCGGGACCGGATTCGCGAACTCCTCGATGCCGGCCGGGGCGGTGCCAAGCCCGCCGGCGCCGGCCCCGCCGCCCGACCTGCCCCAGGGGCGCCGGTGACCGCCGCAAATGCCCCGGCTCAGCCCCCCGCCAGGCCGCTGAGCTCGAAGAGCCCGAAAGCGGAGCTCGAGGCCCTCTTCAACTCGCCCTACTGCCACGAGCTCAAGCTCCAGATCTGCGACATCGGCAAGCGCCTCTGGCAGCGGGCCTACGTCGACGGCAACGGCGGCAACATCGCCATCCGGGTCGGCGAGGACATCGTCCTGTGCACGCCCACTCTGGTCAGCAAGGGGTTCATGCGGCCGGAAGATCTCTGCCTCGTCGACTTCGAGGGCAACCAGCTCGCCGGGGTCAAGAAGCGCACCAGCGAGATCCTCATGCACCTGCAGATGATGAAGCGCCAGCCCAAGGCCCTGGCCACCGTCCATTGCCATCCGCCCTACGCGACGGGCTTCGCCGTGGCCGGCGTCGAGCCGCCCACCTGCATGATCCCCGAGTACGAGGTGTTCGCCAGCGTCGCCACCGCCCCCTACCGCACCCCCGGCACGCCGGAGATGGGCAAGCTCGTGGCCGACCTGGTCGACCAGCATAACGTCATCCTGATGGCCAACCACGGCGTCGTCGCCTGGAGCCATAACAGCATTGAGGACGCCTACTTCAAGATGGAGATCCTCGAGGCCTACTGCCGCACCGTGCTCGTGTCCGCCCAATTGGGCCGTCCGCCCCAGACCATGACCCCGGCCCAGCTCCAGGACCTCCTCAAGATCAAGCAATCAATGGGCATTCCCGATCCACGGCATGGCCTCAAGGAATGCGAGCTCTGCGACAATGAAGGCTGGCGCCCCGGCGTGACCTGTGCCGTGCCCACCTCGCCCGCCAGCAAGCCCGCCGCCCCCGATCCGGACGTTGAGGCGCTGGTGCAGGCGGTCACCACCCAGATCCTCGCGCAGATGAAGTGACCCGCCAAGGCTTGCGGTGTAGATTCCCCGCGCTATGAGTGCCGTGATCGTGGAGATCCCAGAGTCCTTCGCCCGCAGCTTCGGACTCACCGACGAAGAGGCGGCCAGGAACGCCCGGTTGGAGCTGGCCCTCCAGATGTATCGCGAAGGGAAGTGGAGCACGCGTAAGGCCGGGGAGTTCGCCGGACTCAACCGCTGGGGCTTCATGGAGATCGTGCAGGCGCGCAAGATCGAAGCTCCGTACACGGAGGAGGACCTCGAACAGGACCTTCGCTATGGCCTTGATCGTGTGTGACTCCACCCCCCTCATCTACCTCGCCCGCCTTCGTCGGTTCGATCTACTGCCGCGTCTTCATAATCCAATCATGATCCCGCCGGCCGTTTGGCAGGAGGTCGCCGTTCAGGGACTCGGGCTCCCGGAAAGCCACGATGTTCAGCAAGGCGCAGCCATGGGCTGGCTCCGCGTCCAGCCGCCCTCAAGCCCGCTGAACGTCCCAGCGGAGGACGCCGAACTGTTAGACGAGGGCGAATCTCAGGCTATCCAGTTGGCCATCGAACGGGGGGCGTGCCTCGCGATGGACGAAGCCTACGGCCGGCGGATCGCTCAGCAACTCGGCGTGCGGCTCACAGGGACCGTCGGATTGCTCGTTCGCGCGCGGCGCGAACGGATGTTGCCCTGCCTCCGCGCTGAGTTGGATCGTCTCCGCTTCGAAACCTCGTTTCGCCTGTCCGATGCCGTCTATCGCGCCGCGCTCCACGCCGCGGATGAGTAGATCACCCACATCGCGTGCCTCGCCATGACCAAGTCCCTCGACACCAAGCTCGCCGAGATCAAGGCCAACCCGTCCTCGAAAGCCTTCATCCTCGCCGACGCCAAGGACGCCGACATGGCCTTTGGTGTCCGGGCCCCTGGCCCGCGCAGCTACCTGGCCCGGCGCGGCGCGCGTCCCGCCCAGTTCTCGCCCGAGGTCTGGACCCGGTCCGAGTTCGGTTACCGCAACCTGCCCGAGTTCCTCGACATCATCCGCGAGGTGACGCACCAGGGGTTGGTGGACATCATGCTCATGTCCGCCTACGTCAACGAGCAGCTCACCATCAAGGAGGGCTTGTTCCGCGATTCGCACGTCACCCCCGCCGCCCGCGCCAATGACACCACCGATGTCTGGGCCGCCCGGCACGGCTGCTACACCCGCGAGCCTTCCCAGCCCTTCCGCAGCGCTCGCATCGACCAGATCCAGTGCGGCCAAATCGAGTGCCAGCGCGGGCCAGACGGCGATGGCGACTTCCCCGGCGCCAACCTCGGGCTCTACTCGGTCACCTTCGTCAACGACCTCACCCACGACCGCGAGGCGCTGCTCTGGTACAAGGCGTTCCGCGAAGAGGCCGAGCAGAAGCGGTTCCGGCACTTCCTGGAGGTGTTTGACCCGAACGTCGAAAGCGGCATCCCCCCGGAGAAGCTCGGCGAGTTCATCAACGACAACATCCTCCGCACCCTCGCCGGCGTCCCGGATACCGGCCGTCCGCTCTTCCTCAAGATCGTTTATCACGGCCCGAAGGCGATGGAGGAGCTGGCCCAGTACGATCCGAACCTCATCGTCGGCGTCCTGGGCGGCAGCGCCGGGACCACCTACGACGCCTTCCGCCTGATTCACGACGCCCAGAAGTACGGCGCCCGCGTGGCGCTGTTCGGACGCAAGATCAACAATGCCGAGCACCAGCTCGCGTTCATCGAGATGCTGCGGTTCATCACCGACGGCAAGGTGTCCCCCGAGGAAGCCGTGCGCGCCTACCACGGCGTGCTGCAGAGCGAAGGCATCCCGCCCCACCGGCCGCTCGAGCAGGATCTCGTCCTGACCGACCAGGCCATGAGCTACGGCGGCGGAGCGCCGCGCGCCCGGGTCGAGATCCGGAATAACCCCCTGGCGGCCCCGACGGGCGGCAAAGTCGGGGGAAGTCCGAAGGTCGAAGATCGAAGTGCGAAGGGCACTACGGCTTCGTCGACCTGGCCGACGCTCGCCGATGGTTCGCCGGATTTCTCCCGGATGACCTCGGCTCAGCGGCTGGCCTACGACCGCGCCCGCCTCAACCGGCGGTTTGAATAGCCCTGCCCGCACGTGGGGTTTCGGCTGTCCGACACGCGCTCCGTGAACGGTGTGTTGCAGGTGTCCCGCCTGCCGCGTCCTTCCCCCAGCGCCGTTGGGCATGCCGGCCATGGAGCGACCGGCGCTGCCTCCTGAAATCCTGGAACTTCCCTTGAGCTTTGAGCTTTGAGCTTTGAACTTTGAGCTTTGAGCTTTGAGCTTTGAGGGTCCTACCGCGCGCTGTACGCCATCGCTCATCCCCTCGCGTTCACGGCCCCTGAGCAGGTCCAGGAAGAACGCGCCGCTTTCCGCCACTGGTTCGCCCGCCCGTCTCAAAGCCGTTCGGCCTGGACGGTCTTGAGCTCCCCGTTCACCCGCACCCGGACCGGTTGGGGTTGCTCCGCCGCCACCCGCCAGCCGGTGACGACGCCGTCTTTCCATTCGAGGTCCACCGTGAACCCGCCCCGCGCGCGCAGCCCTTTCACGCGGCCCTGGGGCCAGGCCTTCGGCAGCGCGGGCAAGAGGTGGACCTCGCCCTCGTGCGACTGGAGCAGCAGTTCGCACACTCCGGCGGTGTAACCGAAGTTGCCGTCGATTTGGAACGGCGGGTGCAAATCCCAGAGGTTGGGGGCCAGCTTCCCGGCAATCAGATTCGTGATGAGCTTGTGCGCGCGGTCGCCATCGCGGAGCCGCGCCCAGATGTTGATCTTCCATCCCATGCTCCAACCCGTCGCACCGTCACCACGGAAGTTCATGGACTGGATGGCCGCCGCGCGCAGCTCGGGCGTGTCGAGCTGGTGCCCGGGATGCGCCGCGAAGAGATGCGACACATGGCGGTGCTGGTTGGTCCGGACGTCCGCTTCGAGGTCATCGTCCATCCACTCACAAAGCTGGCCGAACTGACCGATGCGCAGCGGCAACAGGCGGGCTCGCTTCTCCCGCAGCGTCGTCCGGAAGTCCGCCTCGGTGTCCAATACCTCCGCCGCCACGAGACAATTCCCGAACAGCTCACGCACGAGCATCACCTGATAAGAAGCGCCCTGGGTCAGGGGCCCCTGTTCCGGCGAGTAACTCGGCGAAACCGCAAGCCAGCCCCCCGGCACCTCCTGCAGGTTGTCCACCCAGAACTCCGCCGCGCCCTTCATCAGGGGCCAGCCGACGCGACGCAGCCACTCGCGGTCCATCGAGAAAGCGTAGTAATCCCACAGATTCTGGCAGATGAACGCCCCGCTTTCGGCCTCGAGCATGTGAATGCCCCGGTCGGCCCCCGGTGCCGTGAAGCCCCAAACATTGGCGACGTGATGCACCACCCAGCCCCGCGATTGGTAGTGAACCTGCGCCGTCTTGCGTCCGGGCACCTGCAGGTCCCACAGCCAGTCGTTCAAGGGAATCTGGCACTCGAGCAGATTCGCCGGACCCGCCGGCCAGTAGTTCATTTGCAGGTTGATGTTGAGATGGTAGTCGCAGTTCCACGCCGGGGTGTTCGAGTTGTTCCAGATCCCCTGCAGGTTCGCCGGCAGTCCGCCCGGCCGCGACGAGGCAAGGAGCAAATACCGGCCGTACTGAAACAGCAGCACCTCCAGCGCCCGGTCGTCGCGGGTCCGTTGGTAAGCCGCCAGCCGCTCGTCCGTCGGCTGCGCAGCCCGTTCCGCGCCGCCCAGGTCCAACGCCACGCGCGCAAAGAGCCGCTGGTAATCCGCCACGTGGGCTGCACGCAACCGCGCGTAGTCCTTCCCCGCCAGCGCGCGCAAAGTCCGCTCGTTCCTCGCTGAGGGGGGTTCGCCGCGGTAATGGGGATACTCAAGCTGGTGGTTTGTGGCGCCCACCATGCGCAGCGTCACCGCATCCGCGCCTTCGATGACCAGAGCGTCACCGTCCACGCGCACCGCTCCGCCTTCCGTCTCGGCCAGGAGACGCAGCTCGAACTGCATGCCCTCCCGCTCCGGATGGCCCGTGTCCACCTGGCCGCTCAACCGCAACTCCGCGCCCCGCGCGGTGACGACGTGTTGCTTGTGCAGCGTGGTCAGGCGCGCGCGGAAGGAGATCTGGCCCGGCCGGCTGGCCGTGAGCCGCAGCACCGCCACGCGATCGGGGTAACTGCAGAACGCCTCTCGTCGAAACTCCGTGTCGCCGACCCGGTAACGCACGCGGGCCACCGCCTCGGTCAGATCCAACTCCCGGCGGTAATCCTGCCCCTCGGCCGGCATCCCCTCGAACTCCAGCCACACATCCCCAAAGGTCTGGTACGCCCCGAAGTCGGGCTTTCCATAGCCCTTGGTGCTCAGGAACTCCCGCACCGCCACCCGGCCGGCCTCCGCGCGGTTGCCTTCCCGGAGCAGTTGCCGCACCCGCTGGAGCGCCGCAAACGAACCCTCCCGGTCATTGTTCGGTTCGGCCCACCCGCTCCACAAGCTGAGCTCGTTGAGCATCAGTTGCTCGCGCTGCACACCTCCGTAGAGCAGCACGCCAAGCTGCCCGTTGCCCAGCGGCAGCCCGGTGGTCCAGTCGGCCGTCGCCGGCTGCCGATACCACAAGCGAAGGTCCTCACCGCTGCACGCAGTGACCAGCAGCAGAAGCAACGGACCGAGGCAGAGCCAGCGGTGGGTATCTCGAAATTGTGGCGGGCGTCGGGTCACGGGACCCTGCACACTGCCAACCGGTCGCGCGCCCTCACGCAGCGCCACGACGTTCTTGATGCGGACGGGCGCCCCGGAATACGACGGGAGACTCATGGCGGGGAGTTTGCCTTTCCGAAACCCGAATTCAATGCTCCTCCCTCCCGCGAATGCGCCGCACTCAGCCGGAACGACCGTGCGTGGCGGGGGTCTTCCGGGTACCCTTCCTGCCGTCGCCCATGAAACCGATCCTCCTGCTCGCCTTCCTGTGGTTCGTCTCGCTGCCCATCCCGGGCCAGACCGCGCTCCCGCCCAACTTCCTCCTGATCCTCACCGACGATCACGGCTACGGCGATGTCTCCGCTTACGGCGCCCCGGACGTGCGCACCCCGCACCTGGACCGCCTCGCCGCCGAAGGGATGCGGTTCACCACCATGCGCGCAAACGCCACGGTGTGCTCGCCTTCCCGCGCCGCATTGCTGACCGGTCGGTACCCCGATCGCGTCGGGGTGCCCGGCGTCATCCGCACCCACCCCGAGGATTCCTGGGGCTGGTTGGATCCCGCGACGCCGACCCTCGCCGATGACCTGAAGCAGGCGGGCTACCACACCGCCCTCATCGGCAAGTGGCATCTCGGTCTGGCCTCGCCCAACACGCCCAACGAGCGCGGCTTCGATCTCTTTCACGGTTTCCTGGGCGACATGATGGACAGCTACACCACGCACCTCCGCCACGGTCAGAACTACCTCCGCCGGAACCGCGAGGTCCTCGAGGCCGACGGGCGCCACCGACCTCTTCACGGACTGGCTCGCGTGCCCTCATCCGCGGTTGGAAACTCCTCCAGAACGATCCCTACCGCCCGCTGGAGTTGTACAACCTCAGGGACGACCCGCAGGAACAGACCGACCTCGCCGGCACCCACCGGCAGAAGTTGACGGAACTCGCCCAGGCCCTGCGCGCTCACATCCAGCAAGGCGGCAGGACGCCCTGGGTACCCGGCCGCTGACCGCCCCATCGTCGCGTCAGCGCCGCGAACGTGGTCCCCCAACCGCCAGACCGACCAGGTCCGCAGGACTTCCGGCTTGCGGGGAACACACGCGCCGGGACTAAATCCCCGCCATGACACTCACGCGGAGGCTCACGCCCGGGTCCGGTTCGCGCCCACCAAGGCCCCACCGCTGCTGGTTCAGCCTGGCCGCAGCCTTGGGCCTCCTGACCGCCCTTCAGGCCCAGCCGTTCCGACCGCTGGACCCCTACGACGACGAGGACGAGGAGTCCGCCGAGGAGGCCCGGATGCCCTACGACGAAAAGGTCGCACGACGGGCCTGCGCCATGTGCCACACCTTCGTCGAACCCAAGCTCCTGACCCGCAAGAACTGGAAGGAACAGATCCTGCCTCGCATGGCCGTCCGCCTCGGCGTCGCCGAACCCGACTACCGCAGTTCACCGGAAGGCGACCTCATTCGCGCCCGGAAGATCTACACCCAGACCCCTCTCGTGCCAGTCGAATGGTGGCCCGCAATCGAGCGTTACTACCTCCTCAACGCCCCCGAGACCGCGCTCCCCCAGGACCCGCGGCCCCCCATCGCGATCGGCCTCCCCCGCTTCCGCACCGATCCGCCCCGCTTCCGCACCCCCAAACCCGCCACCACCCTCGTCAAGATCAGCCCCGCCCGACAACAGATCTTCGTCGGCGACGACGTCGAGCAACGCCTCTTCCTGCTCAACGCCCGCGGTGAGTACCTCAGCCACCTTGAGGTCGGCAACGTGCCCGTCGATCTCGTCGAAACCGACCGCGGCCTCTACGTCACTTGCGTGGGCAGCTTCCTGCCCTCCGAGATCCACCGCGCTGAACTCCTCCTCTTCCCGCGCCAGGGCGAAGGCTTCGGCCAACGCCAGGTCGTCCTCAAGGACCTCCCCCGCTCCGTCCACGCCGAGTTCGCCGACTTCAACGGCGACGGCCGCCAGGACTTCGCCCTCTGCATGTTCGGCAACCTCACCGGCCGATTCTCCTGGTTCGAAAACCTCGGCGACGACCGCTACCGCGAGCACATCCTCTCCCAGGAAACGGGCGCGATGTACTGCGCCGCCCGCGACTTCAACCAGGACGGCAAAGTCGACCTCGCCGTGCTGATGGCCCAGCACCTCGAATCGCTCATCCTCCTCAAAGGCGACGGCCAGGGCGGGTTCAGCGGCGAAAGCCTCTTCCAGAAACCCCCCGTCTACGGGCACTCCGGCCTCGAAGTGGTGGACTTCAACGGCGATGGTCGCCTCGATTTCCTCGTGACCAACGGCGACAACGGCGAGTACGAGAGCCCCACCAAGAAGTACCACGGCGTCTGGCTCTACCTCGCCCAGCCCGACGGCGAATACGCCGAGCACTTCCTCTTCCCCCTCAACGGCGCCTACCGCGTCCTCGCCCGCGACTTCGATGGCGACGGCGATCTCGACCTCGCCGTGAACTCCTACTTCCCGGACTACGTCGATTCGCCCCGCGAGAGCTTCGTCCTCCTCCTCAACGAGGGGAACCTCAAGTTCAGCCCCTACACCTTTCGCGAGTGCATCGCCGGCCGCTGGCTGGTTATGGACGCCGGGGACCTCGACGGCGACGGCGACCCCGACATCGTCCTCGGGTCCTACATCCACGGCCCGGGCGCCGTCCCCGGGTTCCTCCTCGACACCTGGACCCGGCAAGGCGCCTCCCTCCAGATCCTCCGCAACCTCCACCGCGACTAGCTTCGGCGTCGTGTCTTAACATCCGATCCGACAGCCCCCCCTGTCCCAGGTGACCGCGGCGGGCCGGTATCTCCTGCGCCCCGGCCGATACCAGAATCGCCAGCATGCCGACGCGATCGGATCGCGGCCAAGACTCCATGGCGTGCCTGCGGGAGGCGTTGAGCGCCCCGGATTGGGCGAACATCGGGCCTCCGAGCCCCCGCCACCCTCGTTCCGATCATCGCCGGGCTCGCGGCGGCGAACGTGACCGGGAGACGTTCCCCGCGCGGCGGCGGGGCCAGTGCGAGGCGCTGAAGGCGAAGCAGGGCGCCGCGCGTTCGTTAAGTATTAAATTGAGGGCTGACCCCTTGTACTTTGCCTTTGAAATGCCCCCCGCCCGCGCGCAACATCCGCGCTCGTTTGGGATTCCGGTCCCCGGCCCGTCAACCCAGGAAGACCGGCACCTGTTCCGCATGAAACGCACGCATCACTGCAACCAATTGCGCCCGGAGCACCTCGGGCAGACCGCCACCCTCTGCGGCTGGGTCCATTCCCGCCGCGACCTCGGCGGGGTCATCTTCGTGGATATCCGCGACCGGGAAGGCCGCACCCAGGCCGTCTTCGACCCCTCCGACCTGCCCCCCGAGGTCTTCCACCGTGCCGAGGCTCTCCGCGCCGAAAGCGTCGTCCGCGTCACCGGCAGCGTCCGCCGCCGCCCGGACGGCACGGACAATCCCAAGATCCCCACCGGCACGGTCGAAGTGATGGCCAGCGAACTTGAAGTGCTGAACCTGGCCGATCCCCTGCCCTTCCAGATCGACGAACCGGAAGCGGCCGCCCGCGTCAACGAGGAGATGCGCCTCAAGCACCGCTACCTCGACCTGCGCCGACCCGAGATGCTCCGCAACCTGCGCCTCCGCAGCCGCGTCGCCGCCACCACCCGGACCTACTTCGACGAACAAGGCTTCCTCGAGGTCGAGACTCCCATCCTCTTCAAGTCCACGCCGGAAGGCGCCCGCGAGTTCCTGGTCCCGAACCGCCGCGAACCCGGCACCGCCTACGCCCTGCCGCAGTCCCCCCAGCAGTTCAAGCAGATCCTGATGGTCGCCGGCGTCGAACGTTACTACCAGATCGCCCGGTGTTTCCGGGACGAAGACCAGCGCGCCGACCGCCAGCTCGAGTTCACGCAGATCGACGTCGAGATGTCCTTCATCGACCGCGAGGACCTCTACGCCACCATCGAGGGCCTCCTTCAGCGCGTCTGGAAGGTTGCCCTGGACCGTGACATCCCGACGCCGTTCCCCCGCCTGCGCTTCGCCGACGCCCTCAATCGCTTCGGCATCGACAAGCCGGACACGCGCTTCGGCATGGAGCTGGCCGACTTCACGGAGGAGTTCCGCTCGAGCCCCTTCAAGGTCTTCAGCGGTGCCGTCGCCGCCGGCGGCGTGGTCAAGGCGCTCAACGCCAAAGGCCTCGCCTGCGCCACCCAGGGCCAGCTCCAGGCCATGACCGACCTGGCGACCAGCTTCGGCGCCAAGGGCCTCGCCTTCATCAAAGTCGAGAACAGGGAGTGGAAATCCCCGATCGTGAAGTTCTTCGGCGAGACGGAAAAGGCCGCCCTCACCGAGAAGCTCGGGATCGAGGAAGGCGACCTCGTGCTCTTTGCCGCGGGCGAGTGGCTCACCGCCTGCGAAATCCTCGGCAAGATCCGCCTCTACGCCGCCGACGTGCTCAAGGCCCAGGGCAAGCTGGTCCTGGACCCCGGCCGCTTCGACTTCCTGTGGGTGGTGGACTTCCCGCTGCTGAGCTTCGACCGCGAGCAGAACCGCTGGTACTCGAGCCACCACCCGTTCACGGCGCCGGTGGCGGAAGATATCCCCATGCTGCGCACGGACCCCAAGCGGGTGCGCGGCCAGCATTACGACGTGGTGGTCAACGGCGTCGAGCTGGGCGGAGGCTCGATCCGTATCCACCAACCCGACGTCCAGAAGACCATCTTCGAGGAGGTGCTCCAGATTCCGCCGGAGACCGCCCAGGCCCGGTTCGGGTACATGCTCGAGGCCTTCCGCTACGGCGCCCCGCCGCATGGCGGCATCGCGCTGGGCTTCGACCGGCTGATCGCCATCCTGTGCGGGACGCCGAGCATCCGCGACGTCATCGCCTTTCCGAAGACCGCCAAGGGCACCTGCCTCATGACCGAGTCGCCCGGCCTGATGGAGCCGAAACAACTGCGGGAACTGGGGCTCGAACTGAAAGGAGCTCGAAAAGACTAGCATGATCGCTCGCATCCAGGCCCTCAACTACCGTTGTCTGCGAGCGGTGGACTGTCCCCTCGGACCGTTCCACGTCCTGGTGGGGCCGAACGCCAGCGGGAAGAGCACGTTCCTCGACGTGATCGCCTTCCTGGGAGAATTGGTGTCGGAGGGCCTGGATCAAGCCGTGCAGTCACGCGCGCAGAGCTTCCATGATTTGGTGTGGCGAAGAGCCGGAGACCGGTTCGAACTGGCGCTTGAGGCGGTGATCCCCGAGGAGCTCCGCCAGCACATCGAGGGTGGGCCCTTTCACACGATCCGGTACGAAGTCGCCGTGGGGCTCGACCCCGGCTCGGCGGAGATCGCCCTGCTGGAAGAACGAGTGTCCTTTAACGAGACTCTCCCTTCCGAAGGGATCCAGCGTGACCTGTTTCCCGCACCTTCGACGCCGCCAACCAGCCTGATTCCACCGCGATCGCCCCGGCGGGGTTCGCGGTCGGTCATCAAGAAGGTCCCTGGCGGCAATGACAATTTCTATGCGGAGACCGGCAAGTCATACAGTCCCTCTTTCAAGCTCGGGCCCCGCAAGTCGGCACTGGGAAATCTGCCGGCCGACGAGATATCCTTCCCGGTGGCAAACTGGCTGCGGGTCCTCCTTGTCGAGGGAGTGCAACCCGTCTTTCTCAAGAGCCATCTGCTGCGGGCTGCCAGCCCACCTGGGCGGGGACGACGGTTCAAGCCCGACGGATCGAATCTGCCCTGGGTCGTAGAACATCTGCGCGCGGCGGATGCCACGCGGTTTCGGGCCTGGGTGCGTCACCTTCAAGAAGCGCTGCCGGACTTGAAGGACATCGAGGTGAAACAGCGCGAAGACGACAAGCACGCCTATCTTCTCCTACACCACCAGAACGGTCTCCAGACACCCTCGTGGATGGCTTCGGACGGTACGCTCCGGATGCTCGCGCTCACCATTCCGGCCTACCTGCCAGAAATGAGCGGTATCTACCTGATTGAGGAACCGGAGAACGGCATCCATCCGCGGGCGGTCGAGTCCGTGCTCCAGTCGCTCTCCTCGGTCTACACGGCCCAAGTTCTCATGGCCTCGCACTCACCCGTCGTCCTCAGTCAGGTGCAACCTCAGCAGGTACTCTGCTTCGCCAAGGGTAGCGCCGGCGAAACCGACCTGATCCCCGGCCACCAGCACCCCGCTCTGCGCGAGTGGCGTGGCAACCCGCAGTTCGCGACTCTGTTCGCTGCGGGGGTGCTCAACTGAACCGGCGCGTGCAGGCTGGTTTGGCACGACCGCCGATGCTCGCGCGCGTTCAGCCTGACACACAACTCGGGCAGCGGCCGGCTGTACTCGCATCACCGTGCACGCGGTTATGGCCGTCCGCGAGCCATCCGAATAGACTCGTCTCATGAACTGGCCTGCATGCCTTTCGGCTTGGACGGCGTTCCTGGCTGTTGGGGGAGATCTCCCCGCTGCAACGCCGCTGGGTCTCGATCACCTCAGCGACACCTGGGTGGCCACCGATGCCCTCGGGCGCTCGCTCCCCACCGCCGTCGAGGTCGGACCGCCGCGTCCGGATCGAACCGTCGGGATCTTCTACTTCCTCTGGCTCGGCGCCCATATCCAGGGCGGACCCTATGATGTCACCCGCATCCTGGCGCAGGACCCCGACGCCATGACCAAGCCGGACAGCCCCCTTTGGGGCCCTCTGCATGCCCCCCATCACTGGGGCGAATCCCTCTTCGGCTACTACCTCACCCAGGATGAAGGCGTCCTGCGCAAACACGCTCAGATGCTCGCCGACGCCGGCGTGGACGTCGTCGTGTTCGACGTCACCAACCAAGTCACCTACCAGGCCGATTACCAGGCCCTCCTCCGTGTCTGGTCCGAAGTCCGCGCCGCCGGCAACCGCACGCCCGCCGTCGCCTTCCTCACCCCCTTCTGGGACCCCGCCAAGGTCGTCCGCGAGCTCTGGCGGGATCTCTACGAACCCGGCTTGTTCCCCGACCTCTGGTTCCGGTGGGAAGGCAAACCGCTCATCCTCGCCGACCCCGCCCTGATCCTCGACCGCGCGGGCAATGACCAGCAGAAGCTCCCCGCCCTGCTCGAACCCGGCCACACGCTCGGCCAGACCTTCACCACCGCGGCGGCCGTCGAGAAAGTGGGGGGACGCTTCCCCACCTGGAACACGAAGGGTTCCGCCATGACCCTGTCCTTGTTCCGCGACGGGCCCGCGGGCGAACGCCTCGCCCGACAGCGCTGCGCCAACGTGGGCGACAACGAATGGCGCCTCCTGGAGTTCGACCCGCCCCTCCCCGCGGGCACCTACTACCTCGAAATGTCCGAACCGTCCGGCCGCATCGGCTGGTGGAGTCATCCCGACGATGTCTTCTCCGACGGCGCCGCCTTCGCCGACGGCCAACCTGCCACCGGCGATCGCACGCTGCGCCTGTTGACTGCGCACCCGGAAACCCGTCGGCTCCGCGAGTTCTTCACGTTCCGCAAGCCGCAGCCGGATTACTTCCAGGGCCCCACCGGACCCAACCAGTGGAGCTGGCTCGAGGTGTCTCCGCAACACGTGTTCACGAACACCGCGGGCCAGAAGGAACAGATGTCGGTCGGGGTGGGCCAGAATGCCGTCGGGAACCGGCTCGGTTCCATGAGCGAGCCCGGAGCCCGTGGCCGCAGTTACCACGGGGGCGCCACCGACGCGCGGCCGAACGCCGTGCGCTGGGGCCTGAACGTCGCCGAACAATGGGCCCGCGCCCTCGCCGAGGACCCCCGCTTCGTCTTCGTCACCGGGTGGAACGAATGGATCGCCGGCCGGTTCGCGGAGTTCAACGGCGTTCGGCTCCCGGTCATGTTCGTGGACCAGTTCGACCAGGAACACAGCCGCGACATCGAGCCGATGCGCGGCGGCCACGGCGATGATTATTACTACCAGCTCGTGAGCCATGTCCGACGCTACAAAGGGGCGCGCCCACCCCCGCCCGTCCGGCCCCCCCCCACCGTCGTGGACGGCCAGTTCGCCGACTGGCAAGCCGTGGAACCCGAGTTCCGCGACACCCGCGGGGATCCGGTCCGCCGAGGGCATCGCGGCTGGGATCCCAACGTGACTTACGAGAACCAGACCGGTCGCAACGATCTGGTCGCCACGAAGGTCAGTTTCGACAGCGAGCGCGTCGCGTTCTACCTGCGCAGCCAGTCACCGTTCCTGCCGCCCGCCGACCCCCTCTGGCTCGTCCTGTTCCTCGACGTCGACGCGAACCCCACCAACGGCTGGCTCGGCTACGATTTCCGCGTGGTGGCCCCCAGCCAACCGTCCGAACCCGCCCGGCTCGAGCGCCGCACCTCCGACGCCTGGCAGGCCGTCGGCTCGGCCAAGTTCCAGCGGAGCGCCGCCGAACTCGAGCTGGCTCTGCCCTGGTCCGCGCTCGGCCTCTCGACCGCACCCACCCACCTCGACTTCAAGTGGGCCGACCATTGCCTCGTGGCCAATGACTGGACCGATTTCACCCTGAACGGCGATGCCGCCCCCAACGACCGCTTCAACTACCGGGCGGTGCTGAAGCCGCGATGAAAACCGTGGGCCATAGACGAACGGCGGATGACACCGCCGACCTCGAACCGGTGGAGGCGCTTCGCCGCGCCTGGGTGCTGCAGCAACAGGCGGACCTCCTGAACCCCTACCCCCGCCCGCGCGGCTTCGTCTTCAAGGCCAAGACCCGCGCGGAGTACGAACGCTGGCGCCGCAGCCAAGCCAACCCCCGCCTCTGGTGAATCCTGCACCCGAGTTACTCACTCCGCTCCTGCGGGTCTGCCGCCTGCTCCAAGAGCACGGCGCCCGCTACCTGGTCATCGGCGGACAGGCGTGCATCCTCCACGGGCTGGTCCGAACCACCGAGGACGTGGATCTGCTGATCGCGAGTAAGCAAACGTATCGCGAGATCGACGCCGCCGATCGACTCCGCCTGGAGGAACTGCGCCGACGCCGTGCGGCCCCTCCCGGCAACTGACCCTCCCCTCGCCTCTGTCCCACTGTGGCCCCCTCTTCACTCCAGCCCGGCACCCTCTATCTCGTGGCCACGCCGATCGGCAACCTCGAGGACATCACCCTGCGCGCCCTGCGCGTGCTTCGTGCCTGCGACGTGGTGGCCGCCGAAGACACGCGTCGCCCCGGCCAGTTGCTCACCCACTTCAACCTCCGCAAACCGTTGCTGAGCTACTTCCGGTTCAACGAGGCCCGGCGCAGCGAAGATCTCATCGCCCGCCTGCAACGCGGCGAAACCGTCGCGCTCGTCACCGACGCCGGCAGCCCCGGCATCAGCGATCCCGGGGAGAGGATCGTCCGCGCGGCGCTCGCCGCCGGCTGCCGCGTCGAACCCGTCCCCGGCCCCTGCGCCCTCGTCGCCGCGCTGACCGCCAGCGGCCTGCCCACGGACGAGTTCCATTTCGTCGGCTTCCTGCCCCACAAGTCCGGCCAGCGGCGAACCGAGCTGGAACGGCTGCGGGGCCTCCCCGGCACGCTCGTGCTCTACGAATCCCCGCACCGCATCCCGCGACTGCTGGGTGAGCTGGCGGAACTCCTGCCCGAGCGCGAGGTGGTGCTGGCCCGCGAGCTGACCAAGAAGTTCGAGGAATTCCTCCGGGGCCGCCCGGCCGAACTGGTCGCCGCCACGCAGAACCGCGCGCTGAAGGGCGAGTTCGTGGTCCTGGTCCGGAGTTGCTGACCGCCACCGTTGGGGCACAATGAATGGGTGTCCGCGGCGTGGCGTCGGTGTAGCCGTGGATTGCCACATAGCTGAATTCTACTCATGAACGCATTGTACCGTCTCAAACTGTGCCGGTTCCTCCTGGCCCCAGGTCTCCTGCTCGCGGCCCTCACCACCCTGGCCGCCACCACCCCCAAACACCTCCTGGTGGTCACCGCCACCAAGGGCTTCCGCCACAGCTCGATCCCCGTCGCCGAAAAGGTCATCGCCCTCCTCGGCGCTGAATCCGGCACCTACACCGTGGACTACGTCCGCGGGGGGCCCGAGGGCAAGGACGACGCCGACGTGCGCGAGAAAATGGCCCCCGCCAGCCTGCAGAAGTACGACGGCGTCATCTTCGCCAACACCACCGGCGACCTGGCCATCCCCGACAAGGAGTACTTCCTCAACTGGATCCGGTCGGGCAAGGCCTTCGTCGGCATGCATTCCTGCAGTGACACCTACCACGGGTACCCGGCCTTCCTGCAGATGCTGGGCGGCGAGTTCCTCACCCACCACGAGCAGGTCAAGGTGGCCTGTCTCAACGAAGACCCCAAGCACGCCGCCAACGTCCATCTCGGCAAGGACTACGTCGTGTTCGACGAAATCTACCTCTTCAAGAACTTCGACCGCGCCAACGTCCGCGGGCTGCTCAGCCTCGATCGCCACCCGAACAAAGGCTATCCCGGCGACTTCCCCATCTCGTGGTGCAAGGAATACGGCAAGGGCCGCGTCTTCTACACCTCGCTGGGCCACCGCGAGGATGTCTGGGATGCCGAGTGGAAGGATGGCCGCGGCAACCGCGCCAACTCGGCCGACGTCGCCAAGGCCTACCAGCAACACATTCTCGGCGGCATCCAGTGGGCGCTGGGCCTGGCTCCCGGCGAAGGCACCCCCCATCGCTTGACTTACGAGGTCAGCCCCGAGGAAGCCGCCCAGGGTTTCAAGCCCCTGTTCAACGGCGTGGATCTCACCGGCTGGCGGCTGCGCCAGCCCAACGGCACCCCGAGCTGGAGCGCCCAGAACGGCATGCTCGTCAACACCGTCCCGGAAGGCGGGCACGGCACCGACCTGGTGGGCACCGAGAAGTTCTGGAACTTCACCGTCCGCTTCGAATACATGGTGCCCAAGGGCGCCAACAGCGGCTTCTACCTCCGCGGCCGCCACGAGCTCCAGATCCTGGACGACGGCGACGCCACGACCCCCACCAACACGAGCAACGGCTCCTTCTACAACCACACCGCCCCGGCCCAGATGGCGTCCCGAAAAGCCGGGGAATGGCAGACCGTCGAGGCGACCCTCGTCGGGAACAAGGCCACCGTCTTCCTGAACGGCATCCAGACCATGGACAACGTGACCATCGACCGCCCCACCGGCGGCGAGCTCGACAACCGGGTCAGCGAGCCGGGCCCGTTCTTCCTGCAGGGCGACCACGGCGCCGTGGCTTTCCGCAAAATGCGCGTCAAGGTCCTGCCCTGAGCTGAGTCCGAGTAGGTCGGACGACCGCCTTCCGACCCACGTCCCGCCCGCGTCAACCGCGGCCGTCCCGCGCCGTGGCGAAGAAGGCCTCCAGATTCGCCAGCGGCGTGGGCGGCGGCAGGTCGCAGCCGGAGGAGAGCACGAAGTTTCGCCGCCCGCCGGCCGCGGCCAGCAGCTCCCGCGTCGCCGTCGCCACGGTCTCAGGCGTCCCCTGCACAAACACGCGGCTCGGGTCCAGATTGCCGGCCACCACGGTCGTGGCCGGCACCTGTTCAACCGCCTTGGGCAGATCCATCGGCGCGCCGAAGTGGACCACCCGCGTCCCCGCGGCCAGCACCGCCGGGAGGTGGAGCAACTTCGCCGCGCAGTTGTGCAGAACAACCGTGAACTCGGGCGCGTCCACCGCGGCCGCGATCCGCTGGACATAGGCCGAGGAGAAGTCCGCCAGCGCCCGCGGTGAGAGCAGCCCGGCCGTGGGCTCGGCCATCACAACCCCGTCCGCGCCGGCCGTCCGAAAAGCCCGTGCCTGCGCAAGGAGAAACGCCGTCGCCTTGTCGATCACGGCATGGACCCACCCGGGATCCTCAACCGTCAAACCCAACGCCTCACTCACCCCGCAAAGCCGCGCCGCCAGGGAAAACGGCCCGATCATCCCGCCGAACACAAACGGTTGCCCGGGCAACTCGCGAAGGCGTCGCACGGTTTCCAGCGCCACCCCGGTGCGCGCCGCGCCCGGCACAGGCACCGCCAATCGCTCGACGTCCTCGCGGGATGTCACCCGGCGACCCACGACCGTGGGGACTTCGTTGTCACTGAGCTGGACTTCACTCCCGAAGGCCTCCGCCTCCGCGCTCAGATCCATGGCCGAAAGCACCACCGGCAGTTGGAACCGGGCATGCAGAGCCCGGACCACCGCCGCCTGCGTTTCCGCGTCGCTCACCATCTGCCGGACAGTGACGCCCGGCAGCAACGCCGTGCCGGGCGAGGTCAGGATGGGCAGTTCCAGGCGGTGAGACCGGGCGAGGGTGAAAGCAACAAAGTCACGCATGACAGGCCGTGGGCCTTATCACAGGCGGCCATCGTTGAGCAATGCTGATCTCTGCATGCTGAACGGTGCGTGAGCTTGCTCCGGACCACACACGGCTCACCCCGCGGCCATCCGCTGGGCCACTTGCGTCGTGGACTTGCCGGGCACCCCACCCAGCACGACCACCCGGCCGCCGTAACCCTCCACGAAATGCCGTTCCTCCTGGTTGATGGTGTCCACCGAGTAATCCCCCCCCTTGGCATAGAGGTCCGGCCGAACGCGGTCCAGGAATGCCAGCGCCGTCAGCTCGGGAAAGACATACACGGCGTCCACCGACGCGAGTGCAGCCAGGACCAGCGCCCGGTCCCGCTCGGGGTTGATCGGGCGACCCGCCCCTTTGAGCGCGCGCACCGAGGCGTCGCCGTTCACCCCCACCAGCAGCACGTCGCCCAACGCCCGCGCCGCCTCGAGATACGTGACATGCCCCAGATGCAGCAGATCGAAGCAGCCGTTGGTGGCCACAACGCGCTCGCCCGCCGCTCGCCGCGCCGCGCGCCACCCCGCCAGATCCTCGTGCGAGAGAAGTTTGGACCGGAAGTTCACTCCCCGAGGGTCAGCCCGCGCGGAGGCCGCCCGCAACCTCGAACTTGATGCCCCCGCCGGCGTCGGGGACGCACCGTCGTCCGAAGCCGCGGCGGCAAGGCCAGCAGCGCGTTCAGTTCATCCGCCATCCGTTCGCTGACCCCAGACTTCTGACGGATGAACGTCTGGGCGTTGTCCCGCTCGCCGTTCACCCACCGGCACCCCTTCTCCACGTCGAACTCCAGCCACCCGCGTCCCTCCTCGACCAGGTAGTCGCCGAGACCCTCAACTGCGTAACGTACCGCCACCAGATCCCAGCTCGGACGCTGGCCGTCGAGGGTCTTCTGCTCGTAGTTCCACAGCCAGTCCCGGTACGCCGTGCGCACGATGTTGCCCGGCGGCGTGTGCTTCAGCGATCGGCCGGTCAAGACGTCGTCCCCGCCGTCCACGTAGAACACCGGCACGGGGAAGCGTTCGACCAGATGCCGGGTGTAAGGGGCTGTCCCGTTGAAGAAAAAGTTCCAGTCCTTCGTGAAACGCCGCTCGGGATTGCTCGCCCCCAACGCCCCCAGCGCCACCCAGCGCTGGACCTTCCGCTGCACCAGCTCGAAACCGCTCAACGGAGACACCGCGTCCGGCGGCGAGACGAGCAGGTCGTGAAGCCCTTTGGTGTGGCCCACAGTCAGGTAGGTGACGCTGTGGTCCGGTTGCGTCGCCAGAAGCCGCCGATTCAGGGCCGTCATCTCCTCGGCGTCCCGGTTGTGCACCATGCGATTCCCGAAAGCCGCCGTGTCCTTCGCCAGCTTCTCCGCGGTCATCTTGTCCACAGGATCGCCCACGACGTCATCGTGGGCCGCCCCCACCGGAATATGGGGCCGGCCGTAATAGACGTTGATGGCCTCCACCACCCCGGCGCCATAGGGGACTTTGCCCGAGCTGAAAATGCAGCCGAGGATCTCAGCCTGCCCGCGATCCGCATAGACATGCAGGAGGGCCAGCGCCCCGACGTCGTCGCAGTCGGAGCCCATGTCGGTATCGAAAATCACCGGGACGGGTGTGGCCCGTGCCACCGGAGATTCCGTGAAGGCATTCAGGGCCAGGGCCAGCAGAAGCGCGACCCAACCGGGGCGCGCGCAGAAGGTGGAGGCGAGCGGTTTCACCGCCGGGTCCATAACAGCCCCGACCCCGTGGGGAAAGCCGATTCGAACCCGCGAGGCGAGGCCGCCCGCCGCAGGTTCAAAACGGTCGCGTCAGGCTTGCCCGCGCACCCAGACCACCGCGGGACCGGTGAACGGCGCCCGCAAACGGCGCGCACTCCCGCCGACCACCGCCTCGCCCACGCGCGACTCCCCCGTCAACGGTTCGATCCACTCGACCGTGAGCGACGCGGGGGCCGCCGACAAATCGAGTTCGACCTCCCCGCCCTCGGGCAGATACGCCACGTACTCGCGGCCCGCGTCGGCCAGGCAAAAGCGGGTGGAAGCAAGCGTTTCGTGCGGCGTCAGCGCGGCCAAGTCCAGCCGTGCCGCCAGCCGCCGCGTGTGCCCGAGGCTCTCCCGCACGGGATCCCAGGAATCCGCGCTGGCCTTGCCCAACACCCGGTTGTCGTAGGGATCCATGAACAGCGGGTTGTGCCCCCGCAGAAAACTCTTCCACACCCAGTCGGGGTTCCCCCCGATGCCCCAAAGATGGTCGGTGTCGGAGAGGATGACTTTGCGGCCGTCGGCCGGGGGCGGGTTGGTGCGGTAATTGTAGCCGCCCGGGGCATCCGGATTGGGAGAAATCCAGTCGGCCGGGCTGTCGAACAGTTGGGCATTGGTGCCGCGCTGCTGCCCGTCGCGCGAGTACAGGAACGTGATGCCGATCGGGTGCTGCTGCGCCTGGGACTGTTCGCAGGCTCGGATAAAGCGGATGAAGTGGTACTGCCACTCCAGCGCGTAAGTGCCGCACTCGTTGCTGATCTCGTAGAGGACGTTGTCCAACTCGTTCACGGTGCCGATCACCTGGCGGACGTAAGCTTCCTGCCGACGCGTCACGGCCGGCACCTTCAGGGTGTGGGTCAACAGACCGCGACCGTCCCCTCCCGCGTCGCCATCGAGACCCTGGATGTTGTTCGACGGATGGAAGGGATGGGCCGGCCACGCGCCGCGCAGGTGCTGCAACGCCCAGCCCTCGAAGAGCATGATTCCGACGTAGATGCCGCGGGCCTGCGCCGCGCGCACCCGCTGCCGCAGCCGCTCGAAGTATGCCGGATCAAACTGATCGAGATCGAACTTGGGCCCGCCATCCAGGGCCGTTCCCGGTCCCGTGCGCTTCCAGGGGTGCGGCGCGACCGCAAACACATCCTTGCCGGTGGTGTACTCCGGCGTGGCCCCCGCATCCCAGCGCGTCGTTTCCCAGCGCCACAGCCGGATGAAGTTGTGGTGATGTCGCTCCAGGAAGTCGAGGTACTGCGCGAAATCGAAGGCCGCCGGCGGATCTCCCGGGCCCACGTCGGACAGGTTGTTCCACGTGTGGGCGCCCGTCAGGTACACCGGCCGCCCGCGGGCATCCGCAAAGTAGTTGCGGTTCTGCGAATGGACCCGCAAAGGACCGGCAGTTGGCGCTGGCGAAGCCGGCGCAGCCCCCAGCGCCTTCGGTGCCCAGCGAAGGCCGAGCAACCCGCTGGCGGCCACCCCCAGTCCGGCCTGCTGAAGAAAACGACGACGCGCCACGCCAGGGAGAAGCACTCCGCCAGAGTCACGCTCCAACACCCCTCGCCTCGGGACGAACGCCGCGGGAGCCCTTCGATCTGAATGTCGTGCGGTCATGGTCCAACGCTCCCGGCCCGGAAGCCGGATCGCGCCCGACTGTCCCATGCAGGAGGACGCCCGGAAAGCGTGAAAAAACGTCAACCTCCAAGGGCGAAGTCCGAGGTTCGATGTCAGAAGGGCGAAGGTGTTCCTGGGCAGCGAGCAATGACGCGGACAGGACCACTGCCGCCTCGCGTCGGCACTCTGGAGGGTCTCGGCGGAACCACCCGGCGGCGGAGTGCGCCAGAGAATGACACGGCGAACAACCGTCGCGGACCCCGGACCAGCTCGTTGGCCATCTGGTCCACGTTGGTGCATCAGGTCGAGAAACCGGGAGTGAAAGACGGCTTTACGGTCGCGAGCGACTTGCCCATCCTGGGGCATGAACGCTTGGAATCTGCGGAAAAGGCCTATGCCAATTACCCTGGGCAGAGGTCGATGCTCTCGGCCGTGCGGGTAATCCCTTCGCTGTCGCCACTCCCTGGGCTCCCGGCTCATGGCACCGCGCATCTTCATATCCGCCGTCACGAGGGAATTCGCATCCACGCGCCAGCGGGTGGCCAACATTCTCTCCCGCCTGGGCTACGAACCGGTCTGGGAGGACCTCTTTGGCAGTGAACCGGGAGACCTGCGTCCCATCCTCCGGCGCAAGCTCGCGAGTTGTCAGGGACTGATACAACTCGCGGGAAGGGCCTACGGGTCCGAACCCCCCGAGGCCGATCCCGCGTTGGGGAGGGTGTCTTACACCCAGTTCGAGTTCCTCCACATGCGGGCCCGGGGCTGCAAGACCTGGCTGATCTTCCCCGGCGAGGGTTGCTCCCGCGACACCCCGGTGGATCGACTGGATCTGCCCCCAGACTTGGCGCACGGCGACCCGCTTGGCTACCAGGCCGAGCGCTGCGGTCTCCAAGAGACCTATCGGCGTCAACTCCGGGCCACCGAACAGCTCTACCATGATCCGGCCTCCGACGCTGAGCTCGATTTGGTCGTTGAGCGTCTCGAACCGGAGCTGCGCGCCCTCAACCGCGGATTCCGCCGCTGGCAGGTCACCGTCGTTGCCCTGCTGGCGGTGCTGGTGCTGTTGGGGGCTGGCGGTCTGTGGGTGAACGCCCATCTGCACGCGCGCCAACGCGCCGCCCAGAAGGTCACCAAGGAACGCATCCGCGAACACCTCGTCACGGCCAGTGAGCAGGCCCTCGCCAGCGCCCTGTCGGCTGCCGACCTGGTTGCCGGGTGGAAAGCGCGCGAGCAGCAGCGGGAGACAGCCCAGCAGGACCACGCGTTGCGGCTGGAGCGTATCAATGAGCTGGCAGCCACGTTTGCGCAATTGGAAGGCAGGGCCAACGCCTCCGCGGTGATGCGGGAGTTGTCGCGCGTGCTCCAGGAAGAGGGCGTGGATCCTGCGCTCGCCTACATCGAGCGCCAGCGGGCCGGGGTCCTGGAGCGAGTGCGGGCACGGATGGCAGCCACGCAGGCCCAGAACCGGGCGGATCTTCAGCCCTTGCTCCAGGCCGCGCGACTCCATCAAGCCAAAGGAGCGCTCGCTGCTGCGCGGAGCCTCTATGAAGAAGTCCTTGTCCTCGATGTGAACTGGGCGGACGCAAAGATCAACTATGCGATGCTCTTGCTGATGTTGCGCGAATTCACGCACGCAGAAGAAGCGTTCGATGCCATCAGCATCGAGGATCTCCATGAAGGAGCGAACCAAATGATTTGGCGGAATCGTGGCCTCTTCCTCTGGTGGTTCGCCACGAGCACCCAGCCGACTTGGAGTCTTTCGGACTGGTCACAGGCGGACTTCTCCCTGGGCCGACTGCGACAGGAGCAGGAGTCCCTTGCGGACTGGCCCGACCTCCGGGATTACGTGGCGGAGATGCGTGCTTGGATCGGCATAGCTGCTGCGCGGCAAAGCGTGTCCCCGGAACGTGCGCGTGCGTACCTTGAGGACGCACTAACCGTGTACGCGGACGCGTTCACACAGCGAGACCTCGAGGCGCTCGCCACAAGCGGGGAATCGCCGTTGAAGCTTGGGGTGTCCGGGCGGCGGATTCTACGGGCGCGGACCGTTCTCGACGCGGCCCGAGGGATCCACAACGAGCTGATGGAAGCCGGAGGGCCCGCCGCCCGCGTGCGGGCGCCGGAGTTCAGCAGTTGGCTAACCCGCTGATAACTGGCAGACCCCCTCCCGTGCCAACGCCACCGCATGCCCCGATCGCGGGGCACGCCGGAGCTCTAACGCCTTTGGTTGTCCCACTCTCCTCTATTCGGAGCCACCACCAGAACCCGCCGCCCCGCCCCGCCTACAACTGGCGGAGGATGCGTTCGGCGAGCCGGTCGGTCCAGGTCACTACCAGCGGCACGGTCAGTTCGTGCGAGCGGCGGAAGCCGGTCTCGAAAAGTCGGGTGCGAACCTCCTCGGCGAATCCGGGGTCGGACGTCGCCACGTTGACCTCCTGGTTCAGGCGCAGGCTGAGATTGTTGAAGTTGGCCGATCCCAGGCACACCCAGCCATCCACCCACAGGGCCTTGACGTGCGTCATGCCGGGGTAGATGAACACCCGCACGCCGCGCCGCAACAGGGTGTTGGCAATCAGGAAATTCGAGCTGGTGCCGCCCAGCAGGTTGTTCTGATTCGGCAGGATCACGCGCACGTCCACCCCGCGTCGGCGCGCCGCGACCAACGCCTTCACCACGCTCCGGTCGGTGAGGTAGGGGTTCTCGAGGAAGACGTGCCGCCGGGCCCGCTTGAGCGCCGCGAACACCGCCCCGCGGATCTGGTGGTCCAACGTCTGCGTCTTCAGCACCCGCAGCGCCATGGCGTCGGAGGGCACCGGCGCGGGCGGACGTCGCGGGCCAGGGAACCACGACCGCGCCACGTAGGCGAGATCGCCCCCCAGGCTGGCGTGGGCCCAGGCCCGGCTGAAATCGGTGGCCAACTGGTCCACGACAGGACCGCGCAGTTCGACCATCAGGTCGTGCCACTCGTACCGGTATTCGCGGCCGAGATTCATGCCGCCCACGAAAGCCACCGCCTCATCCACGAGCAACACCTTGCTGTGGTCGGCCGACAGCCAGGGATTCAGAAATGGCCGCACCCGCACCCGGGAATCCCGCTCGAGATAGCGGCCGATCGTGGGGGGAGGTTTGAAGCCAGCCCGCATCTGCGAGGCCGGTGGGCTGTTCGCCACCGCCAGGCTGCTCATCCGGTCCAGCAACACCCGCACGTCGACCTCCGCCGACCGCGCCCGCAGCAGATCGGCCAGATCCACCGCCACGTCGTCGCGGTCAAAGATGCACACCCGCAGATGAATGCTCTGCCGGGCCGCCCGGAGGGCAGCTTCGAACGCCGGGAAGAACTGCCCGCCGTCCAGCAGCAACTGCGCTGAACCGGATGTCCTGCGCGTGTGGGTGATCCGGTCGAGCGTCCGCTCGAACGCCTCGAGGTCCATGCCCGGCCCGGCGTTCAGCCCCACCAACGCCCCCTGGAACGCGGGCAAGGGAGGCGTCAGCACCCGCGCCACTGCGTGGTACCCCAGGTTCACCAGCCGTGCCGCGGCGGACACCGGGTTCTTAACGAGCGCGAGCCCGTGGCTCTCCAGCGTGAGCGACCCGATCATGCGGCCGCTGATCGCGCCTCCCGGCCGGCCGCGCGGATCCGTTGGCAGCGGCGGAGCGGACAAATAGACGCTCAGCCGGCGGGGCAGATCCACCAGGATAAAGTCGGGCCGGGTGGGATCCAGACGCGGCATCACCAGAAACAGCGGACCCGCCGACGGATCCTCGGCGGCGCGGGCTTCGAGGCGGCGGACCACGGCGGTGGCGAATTCGTCCGCGGTCACATGGTGCGTGATCCTGACTCCTGGCGGCCGGCCTTCCAGAGACGCTTCCCGCAACACCCCGCGGACGTCGTGGTACAGGACGGCCTCGAAGTTCAACAACCGAACCACCGTGCCCGCCAGCGGCTCGACATCCACCAGCAGATCGGCGGCCGCGCGTGCCAAGGCCGGCCATTCGCGCTCATCCACCACCGTCACCCGGCGCCAGTCCGAGGACGTGACCGGCGTGTCGCCCGGGTGCTCGTCCACGACGAGTTCCGCCGCAGCACTGGTGTAGGTGCGCCCCAACAACGTGGGCTTGCGCCAGCGCGCCTTGAACACGGCCTGCCCCTCCGCCGCAGGAAAGTACAGACGAAGGCGGTTGTCCCGGGCGAACGCCAACGGGGCCCGGTCGCCCACCGCCTCAAGCTGGGCCGCGGCTTCGCCGCGCGCCGAAAGCAACCGAGGTTGAGCCGCTTGGACCAGATCCCCGGCGACTCCCAGGACCGCCAGGAGTATCAGCCGCCGCGGGCCACCCCGCACGGACCGGACCAACCCGTTGGCAACTGGCGCCACCATTGTGGCCGGAGCATAACCGCGCCTGCCGCCGGCGAAAGACCAGAAACCCGTTCATCCGGCGCATCCGTTTGTCCGGATCCCCATCCGCGCGACCTACTCGACGGTGACGATATGAAGGTCACGTCCGTGCAGGTTTATCCATTGGATGGCCCGGCGTCGGGTGAGCTCACACAACCTTCGGACATGCCGGAACTGCCCGTGCGGGTCGGGGAAACCGCTCACGAGGAAAGCCAGGTCTTCGGCGTGCGAAAGCACGCGATGCGAGCCCAACTCCTGGCCGGCATGTCGCACGGGCAGGCGTTGCGCACAGACCGCTTCGCCACCGCAAAACCCGACCAGGGCCTCCTCGTAAAGGTGATAGTCAAGATGAGTCCCCCAGTCTGCGACAAGATCTCGCAGACGCTGGCGCAGCAGAGAGCATCGGGGCGTGATGGGACGCCACCCTGCCTCATGCCATTGGGCCCTCCGCCGCTCGCAGCCCAGGACGGCGTTGAAGCGGAGTCGACCCCGCACGCCCGGTGAGCGGAAGTTCAGCAGCTTGATGTGGTTCACCTCGGCGAGCATGGCGTAGTGATAGGCTTGCGCGTCGTGCTGAGGTGCGAACTCCTGCACCACCTTCAACTCATAGACAGCGTGTCCCGCCACCAAATCGAGCCGGTACATCTTCTCGAACCCGTCGTGGCGAACGAACACCGGCACCTGCGTCATCACCTCCCGGACCCCGCTTTCCCGTAGCAATCCGGCGAGCATCTGTTCGTAGACAGGCTCGTCCCACAATCGACCCAGCGCGTTCTGGGCGGCATAGGCCAGCGGCATGACCAATCGGTCGACTTCATCGAACTCGGTTGGCGTCAGGTTGCGCAGCGCGCATTGGAGCTCAATTGGCATACCCCAAACTGGGCTCTAACGACAGACAACGCACTGGCGAATCGAGGGAATTGGCGGCAAAGATCGTCCCCCACCCCCATTCGCCAGTCCCCATTCGTCTGTCCCCGCCTCAAACCATCATCACGCATCGACAGGCGAATCGGGACAGACGAATCCTCCGCCCTTCCTCCAGGTCAGCCCGCCCTTGCCCGTCTCCCTCCCCCATTCGCCAGTCCCCATTCGTCTGTCCCCGCCCCCCCCAAACCGCCATCACGCCTCGACAGGCGAATCGGGACAGACGAATCCTTCGCCCTTCCTCCAGGTCAGCCCGCCCTTGCCCGTCTCCCACCCCCATTCGCCAGTCCCCATTCGTCTGTCCCCGCCCCAAACCGCAGTTCTGCCTCGGATCGACCGTCAGCGGGAATGCGGCTGTCCCGCGAGGAAGAAACCGGCGCTCTCCGTGCAAGACCGCGTGCGGCTCAGGCGGGCGTGGGGACGGCGGGGGCGGGGTCGGGCGCGGCGGGGGCAGTCGGCGTCGTGGAGACAGGGGGAGCAGGTTCCGGCGCGGGCGGGGCCACGGGCGGGGGTGCGGCCGGGGCTACGGCGGCAGCCTTGGCTGAAGCCGTCGCCTTGGGGGGGGCGGTGGGGGACTCCTTGGCGCGCGTCTTGAGACGCTTCAACCGCCGTTGTCGTCGCTTCCGATGCTCGAGTTTGTTGTACTGCCTGCCCATATGGGTCTTTACTTCGCGATGCGGTTCCGTTTGTTTGAGCGGAGTATGAATTCACGCCTGCGCGGCATCAACATCTATCTCGGCGCGGTCGTTTTGGCCCTGCTGCTGGTGGGCTGCAAGAGCTCGGAAGCGAGGCAGCGCGACAAGGAGGCCAGCTCGTTGCGACTCTATCTCGAGACCGAGCATGACACCACGGGCAGCAAGACGGCCGTGGTGCCGATCTTCCGCAAGTCGCCGATGCTCGTCCGCATCAGCAAGGAACCGTTCCTGGACGAGGGACACCTTGAGCGGGCCGAAGTCGTGGAGGTCGTGGGCGGGTTCGCCATTCGGGTGAAGTACGACTTCCGCGGCACGCTGGTGCTCGAGAGCGCCAGCTCGACCTATCGCGGCCAGCGCATCGCCATCTACTCGATGTTCACCGAGGGACGATGGCTGGCGGCCCCCAAGATGGGCAGCCGGATCCGGGACGGGGTTTTGATTTTCACCCCGGACGCCACGCGTGAGGAGGCCGAGCGCATCGTCCGCGGTCTCAACAATGTGGCGATCAAGCTCGGCAATCAGCCCAAACCCGGCAAGGCCAAGAAGCAAGAAGCCGCCCTATGAGCCCCGCCGCGTGGCGCGCCCTTCTCTTCCTGACCGTGGCCGTGGTGGGCGGGGCCGCGCTCGCCCAACCCTTCTACCTGCCCACCCCCAACCGCGCGCTCCTGCAAGCCGGCGGTGAAGAACGCTTTTTCGCCGGCACGGTCGGCAAACCTTGGACCAGCGGCACCTTCGGCTGTGTGCGCACCGACGGACAGCAGTTCCACGAAGGCTGGGACATCCTCACCGTCCAGCGCGACTCCCGCGGCGAACCGACCGATCCGGTCACCGCCACCGCCGCAGGTGTGGTGGTCTACATCAACGACAAGCCCGGCCTGTCCAACTTCGGACGCTACGTGATCCTGCGGCACCGGATCCAGGGTCTGGAGATCTACTCGACCTACGCCCACCTGAGCGCCATCGCCCCGCACCTCGCCGTCGGCGCCGCCATCCAAGCCGGCGAACGTCTGGGCACCCTGGGCCGGAGCACCAACACCCGCCAGAGCATCGCCAAGGAACGCGCCCACCTCCACTTCGAGCTCAACCTGCGCCTCAGCGACCGCTTCACCGCCTGGCACCAGCAGCATGAGCCCGGCCAGCGCAACGACCACGGCGAGTTCAACGGCCGCAATTTCCTTGGCCTCGACCCGTTCCGCGTCTTCCACGAGCAACTCCGTCTCCGGACCAACTTCAGTCTCGTCCGCCTCCTCACGCAGCAGACCGAACTGTGCCGCGTCGTCGTACGCGCCACCGATTTCTCCTGGCTGCGGCGCTACCCCCAACTGGTCGAGCCCCATCCCAAGGCGCGCGCCGAGGGGGTGGCCGGTTACGAAATCGCGCTCAACTACCACGGCCTGCCCTTCCGCCTCATCCCCCGTGCCGCCTCGGAAATCCCCGGCTCCTCCAGGTTCCAACTGCTTTCGGTCAACGAAGCCGAACAGCGCGCCCGGCCCTGCGGCAAGCTGGTCCAGCACCGCGCCGGCCGCTGGCAACTCACCGCCAGCGGCGAACGTCTGCTCCGGCTCCTGACCTACTGAGCCGTGTGTCTCCCCTTGTCGGCCGCGCAATTCGCGAGTATAGCCTCTGCCGCGAAAGCGGAAGGGCAACCGTGCCGTACGGCCTCGTCCGCCTTCCAACCGATCCTGTCTATGATCAAAGCCTGTTCCGCGTTTTCCATCCGCCTGGGTGCTGCCCTCGCCGCCGGGGTCGTGCTCGCCCTGACCTTGCAGGCGCAAGCACCAGCCGCCGACGCGCCGGCCTCCGCCGCCCCCAAGCCCGACTTCCCGCCCCACACTGAGGTGCTGAAGGACCACGAGCAGATCATCTCCTCGCTCGAAAAGACCCCCAGCCTCCTCCAGATCTGGGTCCGCCGCCGGGACAGCCAGATGCTGGCCGTCTTCCCCGAGAAGTTCGCCGAGAAGAAGTTCTTCATCGCCCTGACCGTGGCCAGCGGCGAGCGCTACGCCGGCCTCCAGGCCGGCGACATGTACGTGTACTGGCGGCGCCAGGACAAACGCATGGTCCTCCTCACGCCCAACCTCGAAATCCGCTCGACCGGCGAAGCCGAGTCCAAGGCCAGCGTCCAACGCCTCTTCACCGACCGCGTCATCGTGGATGTCCCCATCCTCGGCCTCGTCCCGGGCCAGGGCCCCATCATCGACATGGACGCCCTCCTCGTCGGCGAAGCCGGCCGTTTCTTTGGCCCGATGGTGACCGGCGCGCGAACCCAGCTCGCCACGATCAAGACCGCCAAGGCCTTCCCCGGCAACGTCGAGCTCGCCTTCGAACTCCCGATGCGCGACGGCTTCCTCAAAACCCTCCATTACTCCATCAGCGAAATCCGACCCAACCCGGCCTACAAACCGCGCGTCGCCGACGAACGGGTGGGCTACTTCACCACCGGCTTTCGCGACCTGGGCAAGTACCAAGCCGACGAGAACCAGGTCCGTTACATCAACCGCTGGCACCTCGAAAAGGCAGATCCCAAGATCCAGGTCAGCCCGCCGAAGAACCCCATCGTCTTCTACCTCGAACACACCACCCCGATCCGCTACCGCCGCTGGGTTCGCGAGGGCGTCCTCATGTGGAACAAGGCCTTCGAAAAGGTCGGCATCGCCAACGCCATCGAGGTCTATTACCAGGATGCCGCCACCGGGGCCCACATGGAAAAGGACCCCGAAGACGTCCGCTACAACTTCGTCCGCTGGCTCAACAACGACATCGGCACCGCCATCGGCCCCAGCCGCGTCGACCCGCTGACCGGCGAAATCCTCGATGCCGACATCATCCTCACCGACGGCTGGATCCGGCATTACTGGCGCCAGTTCAACGAAACGATCCCCCCGCTGGCCATGGAAGGCCTCAGCCCCGCCACCCTCGCCTGGCTCCAGACCCGACCCCAGTGGGACCCCCGCGTGCGCCTCGCCCCGCCCGCCAGCCGCGATGCCCTCATGGCCAGCTTCCGCCAGCGCGGACCCCTCGAACACGGCGGCCACCCCATGGCCACCGTCGACCCCACCCTCGTCGGCGATGACGACTTCGACGGCCTCGTGGGCCGCACCAGCCAGTTCAACGGCCTCTGCCGCGCCGCCGAATGCAAGGCCCTCGACCTCGCCGCCATGCGCTTCGCCTTCGACCTGATGCTCGACTCCCTCCCCGCCGAAGATCCTCCGAAGGACGGCGAGCCCGCCACCGGCGACCAGCCGGCAGAGGAGAAAAAGAAGCCGGAAAAGAAGAAGGAAACCAAACCCGAGCCCCTCCTCGACGGCGTTCCCGAGTGGTTCGTCGGCCCTCTGGTGGCCGAACTCGTCGCCCACGAGGTCGGACACACCCTCGGCCTGCGCCACAACTTCCGCTCCTCGAGCATCTACACCCTCGAGCAGATCAACAGCCCCGAGGTCAAGGGCAAGAAGCCTTTCGCCGGCTCCGTCATGGACTACCTGCCCGTCAACATCTTCAACTGGGAAGACCGCGACCAGCAGGGTGACTATGGGATGATCGATATCGGCCCGTACGACTTCTGGGCCATCGAGTACGGCTACGCCCTCGCCGAGAAGCCGGACGACCTCAAGGCCATCCTCCAACGGGCCTCCGAGCCGGAGCTCACCTACGCCACCGACGAAGACACCCTCGGCCCCGACCCCTTCGCCCGCCGCTATGACTTCGCGGCCGACCCGCTCACCTACGCCCACCGCCAGCTCGAGCTCGCCCGCTTCCATCGCGCCCGCCTCATCGACAAGTTCGTCAAGGACGGCCAGAGCTGGGCCCGCGCCCGCTACGGCTACGAAATGACGCTCGCCCTGCAGACCCGGGCCCTCGGCATGATGGCCGGCTGGCTCGGCGGCGCCTTCGTCAACCGGGACAAGAAAGGCGACCCCGGCAACCGCACCCCCATCGAGGTCGTGCCCGTCAAGGACCAGCGCGACGCCCTCCGTTTCATCCTCGAAAATGGCTTCCGCGACGCCTCCTTCGGTCTCACCCCCGAACTGCTGCGGCGCATGACCGTGGACAAGTGGCTGGATCAGTACTCCGCGTCCTTCGAAGACCCGACCTGGCCCGTGCACGACCGCATCATGGGCATCCAATCCGCGCTGCTCACCCGCCTGCTCAACCCCGGCACCCTGGGCCGCGTCTATGACAACGAGTTTCTCACCCCCGCCGCCGAGGACATGATCACCCTGCCCGAGATCCTCGAGTCCCTCGAGACCGAGGTGTGGTCCGAGCTCGAGTTGGGCGCGGGCACTTACTCCGATCGCCAGCCCATGATCTCGAGTCTGCGCCGCAACCTCCAACGCGAGTACGTCGAGCGGCTCATCGACCTCAGCATGCCCGAAAGCTGGCGGCAGGCCTCCCACAAGCCCATCGCCAACCTCGCCCTCCTCCACCTGCGCCAGCTCAGCACGCGCCTGACTCAGGCCAAGGAACATTCCGGGCTGGACACCTACACCAAAGCCCACCTGTCCGAAACGCGCCTGCGCATCGACAAGGCCCTGGATGCCGGCTACATGCTCAACGCCAGCGGCGGCGCCGGCAGCACGCCCATCATCATCATCCGGGTCGGCCAGACCAACGCCCCGTCCCTGAACTACTGACAGCTTCAGAGCCAGGAACCGAGCCGGCCCGGCCGCCGACACACCGCCAGCGCTCCGATCACCAACACCGCTACCCCCAAGACCGCCCCGAGCCAGAGTGGCGATGGAAATCGCCCCTGCAGCTCGGGCGGAAGGGCTTGCAGCAGCTTCGGAGCATGCACCACCGCGGCCGTCGCCGTCGCGGCCACCAGCAGCCCCAGACCCACGGCGTCCAGCGCCGCCCCGAACGACCAGACCCTCCGCCGCATCCGGGCCAATCCCCGGTCGTATTCCACCTGCGCTCGCTGCTTGAGCTCCTCGCGGCTTGCGGGATCGCGCGCGAGCCCCTCGCCTTCGATGCGCTGCCAGAGGCGTTGCCGGAAGCCGGCCGACAGCGGACGCGGACGCAACCCCCGGCTGAGTCCGGCGTCCAGGGCCCGCCATTGCCGCGCAAACGCGGCACAGTCCCGGCACCTCTCGACGTGCCGCGCCACGCGGCTAGCCTCCCCCGGCGGAAGGTGTCCTTCCACCCAGTCGGCAATGAGAACCTCGAAGGCGGGGCAGGCCATGGCGTTCAGGACGACGGTGAGCCTGGCGGCACCGGAGAACCCGGCGCTCGGGGCGGCCGCTGCGCCAGGTCCAGCAGCGACTTGCGTGCGCGGAAGAGGAAGGTCTTGACCGTCCCCAGCGGCAGCCCCAGCAAGGCCGCCACCTCTTCGTACGATTTCTGTTCGAGATAGAAGAGGGTCACGACGCGGCGGTACTTCTCGGGCAACCGCACCAGGAGGGCCTGGACGTCCAGCTCCACTCCACCCTCCGGGTCCGTCGTCTGCAGTGCGGGGAGCGACTCCCCTGCCCCGTCAAACTCGGGAGCGTCGAGCGAGACCGTGGGACGATGACTGCGGCGCTTCAGTTCCGTGAGGCACGTGTTGCGCGCGATCGCATACAGCCAGGTGGAGAGGGCGGCCGCGCCCTGGTAACCAGGCAGCGCCTTCCAGACTTTCAGAAAGATGTCCTGCGTCACGTCTTCGGCCGCGGTTTCGTTGCGCAACATGCTGACGGCCAGACGAAACACCCGCTCCTGGTAGACCTCGAGCAGGCGCTCGAACGCCTCCCGGTACGCCCGGGCCGCCAAACGCTCGCGGATTGCGTCGTCCATCACGATGCGGCAGCGCGGCTTGGTCGGAGCCACGGCACCACCTGCCAAACCGGCTCGCCGGCAGCGTGTCGGACATCGACACCGCCACAAGCTGGTAGTTGAGACTGCGCCATCGCTCGCACGGTTTCAAAAGCTTTCTTGAAACCTGGCGCCGACCCTCGCAGTCGAAACGGCAGATGACGCCCCCGGGACTGCCGGGGGCACGGCAGCAAGACCACGAGCTACAACCCCCAAGACCATGTTTGCCTCCTTCGAGTTCTGGCCGTTCATGATCCCGCTGTTCGGCATCGTGTTCGGCTGCGCCATCGCCATGCTGGGCATCTACACGAACTACCGCAAGCGGCGCGACATCTACACCCTCTACCACCAGGAACGCATGGCCGCGATCGACAAGGGCGTGGACGTCCCGCCCCTGCCCGAGGCCTTCTTCGCCGAAGACGTCAAGCCCTACACCCCGCGTCGCAACCTCCTGAAAGGCCTCATCTGGCTCTTCGTTGGCCTCGGTGCCATCATCGCCTTCCACGGCCTGGATGAGCCGGAGATCGCGTGGTTCGGCCTGATCCCCGCCGGGATCGGCCTCGCGTACCTGATCTACTACGTCGCCGTCGGCCGCCGGGAGGCGGAAACCCTTGAAGCGCTCGAACGGTCGAAATTATCTGAAACCAAACGCTCCCCCGCCGGGTAACAACCGTTAGGCGCGAACCCGACGGCTCCGTCCGCCGGTTCCCCGCACGGACTCCGATCGACCATGAAACCGCAACCGTACCTTCCACCGGCCACCCGCCTCCTCGGGGCGGGCGGCCTCGCCTTCGCCCTGGCCCTCGGCGCTCTCCTCGGCACCTCGACTGGCTGTACGCGCAGCCAGGCGGCCGACGACGACACCGACGTCGCCATCCCTCCGGTTCACCTCAACCGCACCTTCACCGTCGCGCCCGGCGGCAAGCTCGTCATGGATCTGGACCGCGGCGCCATCGATATCCGCACCAGTGACCGCCCCGAAGTCGCCATCACGGTGGATCGCGAGGTGCGGCGCACCTCCGAGAAAAAGGCCCGCCAACTCCTGGCCGCGCACCAGATCAGTTTCGAACAACAGGGTAACACGGTCACCGTCCACGCCCGCCTCGATTCTTCGTTGAAGTCGTGGCGGAACTGGGGCTCGGGCTTGCAGGTGCGCTACACGGTCACGTTACCCGCCCAGTTCGATCTCGACCTCAAGACCGCCGGCGGTTCGATCACGGTCCCCGACCTCACCGGCACCGTCCTCGCCAGCACCTCCGGCGGATCACTCAAGCTGGGAGCCATCCAGGGCCCCGTCACCTGCCGGACTTCCGGTGGCAGCATCTCGGTCAAGTCCGCCAGCCAACCCGCCGACCTCCGCACCTCCGGCGGGAACGTCACCATCGAAATCGCCAAAGCTGCCGCCAAACTCAGCACCTCCGGCGGGTCCATTCGTGTCGACAGCGCCTATGGCCCGCTCGAAGCCGACACCTCCGGCGGCAACATCGACATCCGTGACGCGCATGCCGCCGTGGACGCCTCCACCTCCGGCGGATCCGTCAGCGCCAGACTCGCCGCGGACCAAACCGGCGGCTGCCGGCTCTCGACCTCGGGTGGCAACGTCCGGCTGACTGTCCCCCGGGAAATTCACGCCGACATCGACGCCCGCACCAGTGGGGGAAGCGTCAACACCGACCTGCCAATCACCGTCCAGGGCACGGTCAAACGCAACGAGCTCGTGGGCCGGATCGGCGAGGGAGGCCGCCTGCTCCGCCTGCGCACCAGCGGCGGCAGCATTCACCTCACCCAGAACTGATCGCCACCCCCAGCCTTCCTCCCTCCGCCGAAGTCCCCGCCGGCGTTCACCGGCCAGGGGCGATATTGCATATCAGTCCGTCTCGCGACCCACGTAGAAGCGCGCCCCGTTGACCTCCGGCGGAACCGGCACCTCCCCGCGGAGCACACCGTCCGCCACAGTCCAGCTCAGCTCGACGGGCGTCCATGAGGCACCTTCCCCAACCCGCGACGCCTCCAGCAGTTGAATCGCCTGCGCCTGGATGGGTAGAAGCGGTTGCCCCTCCGCATCCGACACCGTGAAGCTCACCACCCGTCCGAGCGGATCCCAGTGCGCCGCCAAACGCAACACCCGCGGCCGCGGAGGCCCCACATCAAACGCCGCCAACTCCGTCGTCCCCCGCACGTAAAGCACCCCATCACTGATCGCCGGCGAATTCCAAACCCGCCCGTTCAGCGCCCGGAAACGCCCGATCTCCCGATACGCCGTCGGATCGGGTTCCGCGAGGAGGATCTCGCCCCCCTCCGTGGCCACCAACAACTTTCCATCCACCAGCAGGATCGCCCCCAAGCCCACGTTCGGGCCTTCCCACGTGTAGGCCCCGTCCCGTAAATCCAGACACCGCAGCCGGCCGCTGTTCTGTCCGAACAGCCCGTAAATGTGCCCGCCCACCGCCACGGGCGTGCTCCAGTGGATCATCCGGGTCGACAATGGCCCCCACACGCTGCCCGCCGCGAAGCCCGCGTCAGTCCGCGACACCCGCGCCGCCGCCGACCCCCGCGCGTACGCCGCGGCGCCATACACCACCTCCCCGTCCACCACGGGTGAGGCCCCCGTCGAGGTGTTGTACGGGAAGCGATGCCGCCAGAGCACTTCGCCCGTCAGCGGCCGCACACTCACGGCCCCAAACTGCGTCAGGAAAACCACCTGCCGCTCGCCCAGGATCGTGGCCGGAACCGGCGTGGCGTGCGTCATGCGCTCGTCCCCCGACCGCCACACGACTTCGCCATCGCTTTGGCGCAGGGCCACCAACGCCCGCGGAGAAGCGTTGCAGTTCAACAGGAGAAGCTCCCCCTCCAGCAGCGGCGACGCCGCGTTCTGCCACGGAATCACGCTCCCCCCCAACTCGGCGCGCAAGTCCCTCGACCAGACCGTGGCCCCGTCCGCCACCTCGAAGCAATGCAGGTCCAGGTAGCTTCCCAGCACGAACACCCGCCCTCCCCGCACCACCGGCGTGCTCCGCGGCCCGTCATCACTCCCCACCCCGCCGTCGGGATAGCGAGCCTGCCCCACCGGCCGGGTCCAAAGAAACCGGCCCGTGGCGGCCTCGAGCGCCACACACACGTCCGTGCCATCCAACACCCCCCCCACCCGAACCTGCGTGAACACGCGTCCGTCGCTGATCGTGACCGACGAAAGCCCGTTGGTAAGCGGCAGGCGCCACAGGCGTTCCGGCGGATGCTCATTCCAGTCGGTGCGCAACCGTTCCTCGGAAACACCGTTGCCGTGCGGACCGCGGTAAAGCGGCCACTCCGCCCGGCCAGCGAAGCTGCCGCACCCAATCGCCAGACCCGCAAGCGCGCCCAGGTAACCCGCCTCCCTCCACCATCGCCGCCCGCGAAGCCGCCTGCTCCTGCCGGCGTTGCTCAGAGGCCTTGCACCGGTGGAGGCAAGACACGGAGGGGGAAGCTCAAAGCTCAAAGGGCAAAGCTCAAAGCTCAAAGGGCAAAGCTCAAAGCTCAAAGGGCAAAGCTCAAGGGAAGTTCCGGGATTCCAGGGGCCCAATCCCGCCCAACCATGGCCAGCCTGCCCTGGAATGCGGAGGTCACCACCCTCGGCGGGACGCGCGGCGTGTGGAGTACGCCGGCCTCCTGCGGCGCTGTGCGCGAGGGCGCAGCAGGCGGGACACCTGCACCTCAGGTGCAGGGAAAACGCCCCCGGCCTGGCCTCCCCGCCCGGTGAGCAGGAACCTGACAGGGCCAGACCCCGACCGAAGAACCTAAAGCCTGTCTTCACAAGGGGATTCTGAACGATAAAGGCCCTCCGTCAAACCGGCCGGCGCGCTCCGATCCCCCCCTGGGTGCCGCTCGCCCGACGGCGCCGGCAATCGTTCGCGCCCTTCCCCCGCCCCCGCTACGCGCCTTGACTTACGAGAGCGCCCGGGTGGTCAAACGTCCATCCGAGGCGTAATCTCGCCTCATGGTTTCGCATGTGGTGGTCGGGTCGGTCGGGACGGCGAACCAAAGGAGGCACGTCCCACTGATGCAACGAAGGGCCCTGTCCGCAAGGATGGCCCGGGCCCGACCCTGCGTGGGGAATGTAAGAGCGCGCAAGTGCTCCCGATACCATGGCTCTCACCATCCATTACACGCTCGCCACCCGCACCCCGCTCAGCGACGACGACGTCGCCGACCTCGCCGCCCGTGCCCGCACCTTCGCTGTTGAGGCCGAAGTCGAGTCCGTCAGCCACCTCGAGCAGGTGCGGCCTGACACTCCCCTCGCGCACGAATGGGTTGTCGTGCCCCCCGTGCGGGGCGGCGCCACGCACCTGAACGTTCCCCCGGCTGCCGGTCATCTGTTCACGGTGACCGTGGGTCAGGGGTGCGAACCGCTCTTGTTGGGCCTTTGCCGCTACCCGGCCGCCGTCCGCCATCGAGGCCGTGATCTACCCACCAAGGTCGGCACCGGTTGGCGTCTGCGCCAGGCCTGCCAGACCCAGGGCGCCGGTCTCTGGGGCTGGGACCACTTCTTCCGCTGCCACCTCACGGTGATTCAGATTCTCGCCCATTGGCGCGAACTCGGCGTGCCCATCCGGATCCGCGACGAAGGCGGCTACTGGCCCCGCCACTCGGTGCTCACCCTGCGTCGCAACATCCTCCGACTCAATGGCATCGTCGCCGCGATGATCGGTGCACCCCCGGCGGAAACCGCCGGCGTCAGCTAAGCTCGAGGTTCGTCGCGTCCATCTTCACCGCGGCTGCCTGACCGATGAAGTCCAGGCGAAGCAGCACCTCGACCATGCCTTTGCGGCTCTCGACCCAGCCCTCGATGCCCTGCAGCGGCCCGCTCTTGATCCGCACCTTGACCCCGGGACCGATCGTCGGCGCCAACCGGACCTCGACCTCCTGTTCCACGGCAAACAGAATGTCGTTCAATTGGTGCTCGAACTCCGCCTGGTCGGGCACGTCCAGCAGGTTCGCCACGTAGTCGCTCTGGTAAACCGACTGCCGCTGTGTCGGCACCAGTCGCAGAAAGACATAGCCCGGAAACAAGGGCTTGTGGAAGGTCACCGTCTTCCCGCGGTACTTCTTCACGCTGCGGTAGAGGGGCAGCGTGGTCGGAAAACCCTCACGCGCGCAGTAGTCCACCAGCTTCTTCTCGCACCGCGGACGCACGTGCGCCACATACCAAAGCACATCGCTCATCAGGGATTCGCCCGGCACCCGAGGCCTGCCGCCTTCGCCGGCGCGGAAGCGCGGAGGTTGCCCCGCTCGGTCGCCGCGCGCAAGCCACGACTCCGACCCATCGGCGGGGTGCCCGACATCCTGCTGGGCGAAGCTGACCGACCTTGATCCGGGAGGGGTTAAGCACGTAGCCCGGGAATCTCATACCCGCTGTAGGCGCCGACGTGAGGAGGCCAAGGCTCGTAGGCGCCGACGTGAGGAGGCCAAGGCTCGTAGGCGCCGACGTGAGGAGCCGTTGTGGGCTGGGGAATTACCCTTCGCCTCCTCACGTCGGCGCCTACAGTCTGTCGCGGTTTCAGGCCGACCAGGAACGGCCGGACCCGGGCCCGGCCGTTCCTGTGGGGATTCAAGCGCGGCAGTGGCCGCTACTGCCTCGCGCGGTAGAACTGCGCCGCGGCACTGGGCGTGGCGGTGTACGGCGAACTGGCGCCCGCCACGGTCTCCCAGGGACCCTGGACCTGCGCGGCGGACTCCAAGACGCCGGCACCCCAGGTGATCCGGATCTGAGCACCCTCACGGGTGATCTCGAGCATAATGTCCTCCGCCGGCGGCGGCACCGGTGTGGTGAAACCGAATGGACGCGGCACCGTGGTCAGGAACCCGGACTTGCTCAGGTAAATGTCGTCGAAGAGCAGGTTCGTCGTCGCGCTGGTGCCCGTGAGGGCCCCGAGAATCAGCTTGTCGAGGTCTTTGGTCGCGAAGCCGACATCCGTCGCGCCTTGCCCCCGAGCCGAGGTGTAGTCGCTCAACACGACCTCGCGCGCGGCCGTCCCTTCCTGGGCGACGTAGATGGTATAGGTATCACCGGTGGAACTGTTGTCGGCGGGAAACGGTCCATTGGTAATGTCCACCCAGACGTTGTAGACGGTCTCGAAGGCGAGGACCGGCCCGGCGAAATCGAGGGGTTGGTTGACACCGTTGGCCCCGCCCAGCATCAGTCCCAAACCCCATTCCGTGCTGGCCACGGCTCCCGGGCCGATGTCGTTGCCGGCCGCACCGACGTCGCCACCGAAGCGGACGTTGCGGTCGCTCAGCGCCACCATCCCCTGCGCCTGCTCGAACTCATCCCCCGTCTGAAAGACGCGGAAGAACAGCGTCCTCTGCTGTCCCTCGGCCACTTGCAGCGGGCCGAGCCGGAGCACCGCCGTGGCGCCGCCGACCGCAGAACCGACCATCCGGTTGCCGCTCACATCGACGATTTGGAACTCGGTGGCATCCAAGTCGCTCCAACCGCCCTGCCCGTTGAGCAGACCCGCGGGATAACGGTCGAAGTTGTCGACCAACGTCCAGCCGTTGGCCACGCCGGCAATGGCCGCCACCGTGGTCTGAGCGGTGAGCGTTTCCAGACCGCGCTTCAGCGTCAGCGTGAACGTGCGGCTGCTGGTCATCGGAACCTGGATGGCTCCCAAGCCGGACACCGTCTGCGCCGTCACATCGCCGACCCCCTGATCGATCTCGACGGTGACGTTCTTGGTAACATCCCAGCGGAGCCAGGCGGAATCGCCCACGGCAACCGCGGGCAGATCGGACTTGAAGGACCGGATCGCCAACGGCTGCGGCACCGAAAAAGGCACCGGCGTGCCGTTCTGATGCAATGACTTGACCTCAGCCTCACTCAGGGCGCGCTTCCACAAGGCCACATCGTCCACCAGCCCGGTCAGCCAGTGCGTCGGGTTGGCGCGCAAGATGCCGCCGATGGTCGTCGTGTTCACCCGCCAAGCACCCTCCGGCTTGGCCGGGATCTCGACCGGATCCAGGACCCCGTCGATGTAGAGCCCCCGGCTGCCGTCCTCCTGCTGGACAAACGCCAAATGGCGCCACGTCCCATCCAGCGGCTCGCCCACACTGCGCAGGTGGTTGACGTCGGTCCACCCCGATTGCCGGAAGTAGAAGTCCAGCGTGCCGTTGTCGCCCGTGTTGGCCGTGCCCAGGTTGAAAAGCGGATTGTTGTCCGCCGTGTTGCCCTCGGAGAAGATCCGCAAGTCGCTCAGCCCAGTGCCCACCACGTTCACCCACATCGAAATGCTCAGGCCCGGATGCTGGTTGATCGGGAGCTGCTCCCCGGCGTTGTTGAGGCGGCGGAGCATCGTCTGGCGGGCGTTATCGAACTGGAAGGCCTTGCCCCACTTGCCGCCCACAAGGTCGGCCGCGGTGAGATTGGCTAGCTCCATGTCGTAGCCGCTGGCCAGATCGGGTGTCTTGGTCCCGAAGACCTCGTCCAGCGGCCAGTAGGCCACCATGCCGCGGGTCAAAGGCGGGAAGACGCTCACCAAGCCCTCGTTGAACACCTGCTGCACCTCGGCCACCGTGAGCGCCCGCTTCCACAACGCCACCTCATCCAACGTCCCCGTCAGCCAGTGGGTCGGGTTCGCGCGCAAAATGCCGCCGATCGTTGTCGTGTTCACGCGCCACGCACCCTCCGGCTTCGCCGGGATCTCGACCGGATCCAAGACCCCGTCGATGTAGAGCGCCCGGCTGCCATCCGCTTGTTGGACAAACGCCAGGTGATGCCAGGTGCCATCCAGCGGCTCGCCCACACTGCGCAGGTGATTGACGTCGGTCCACCCCGCCTGCCGGAAGAAGAAGTCCAGCGTGCCGTTGTCACCCGTGTTGGCCGTGCCCAGGTTGAACAGCGGATTGTTGTCTGCCGTGTTGCCCTCGGAGAAGATCCGCAGATCGTTCAGCCCGGTGCCGGTGACGTTGACCCAGAGTGATATCGTCAATGCCGGGTGCTGGTTGATGGGAAGCTGTTCGCCCGGGTTGTTGAGGCGACGAAGCATCGTCTGGCGGGCGTTGTCGAACTGGAAGGCCTTGCCCTGTTTCCCGTCCACCAGATCGGCGGCCGTCAGGTTGGCTAGCTCCATGTCGTAGCCGCTGACCAGATCGGGTGTCTTGGCCCCGACCACATCGTCGAGCGGCCAGTAAGAGACGAGGCCGTCGCTCAGCGCGGCCTGGACCGTAGCGGCGACCAGCAGCGTGGCTGACGCCGTGAGCGCGCCAGCCCAAAAGCGGAGCGCGCTGATTCGTGTTGGGTGCAGATGCATAGTCGGTTGGGTTGGGAGTCGGTTGTTCGTCTGCCCCGCCACACCGGAACTCAGGCCGCCAGTGGTCGACGACAAAGCACCAAACTCGTGACTGGGCAGATGCCCGGGATACTCCCCGACTCAGAACCCAAGGCAAGCTCCATTTGCCCATCTTCATCGGGTTTTCACCGCTGGTGCCGGCTTCGCTTCCCTGTTGTGCTTCCGACGGCCGGGCGAACCCCGCTTTGAATCGGCCTTCGGCGGGTCATGCTCCGTTCCCGGAGTGGCCCTACTGGTGGCGTGCCACGGCCACGATGGGAGCGCCCCGAAATCAGTGCCACACCAACCCCGAATCTCTTGCCCAGGCGCCGAAGAGCCCATGGTCGACAGCGTCTGGCATGCCGCAGCGTCGGCACGCAGGATACGGGCGTCAGGTGTGTGCCGCGCTGTGTGGGCGGCGAGCACAGTCGGACGGTGGGTACCCTGGTCCAGGACAGGCCGTACGGCCTACGGATGATTCCCCGCTCGCCGCGCGAGGCCGAACAGGATCAGGCCGAGGGCCGCCATCCAACTGGCCTGGGCAGGCTCCGGAATCACCGGGCCCGTGAAAGGCATCGAGATAGAAGTAGTCGATGGGCGGGCTGAAGGTGAAGGCAATGTCATGGTAGCGGACCACGTCCGACTCTGGGTGTCTGTCAAGCCCCGCAAGGGACAGCCCGCCGCCACCGCGGACGCCGTCGCCAGAGGTCCGGAGGCCTCAGCCTACGGGTTGGAGCGGCTCACGCTCAGCCGATAGAACCGGCCGCTCGCGGACGGCAGCCGATCCTCGGCGACCAGCTCCGCGTCCGCCCCCAGCCATTCGCCTTCCAGCACCTGCCAGCCCGAGGCGTCCAGGAGGCTGTCCCGATGTTCCACGCGGTACGTGCGACCCTGAACACTGGGCCAATGCAGTCGGACGACGGCGTCTTCCATTGCACGCTGAATCGTCAGTCGCAGCACCGAACGCGCATCTCGCGGATGCGTGCCGGCGATCCATTCGTCGAAGTTGGCCGCGCCGTCCGCGTCGGGATCGAGTGCGGCGTCGTCCCGGGTCGGGTCCAGCGACACCTCGATCTCCCACACGTCGATCATCCCGTCGTGGTCAGAGTCGGCGGCGGGATGAACGACCTCGAAAGCCCCCACGTCCGGTGCCGCGGTCCCGTCGTTGTCACCGTCCAGCGGACGCGGCGTCCCGACCGCATCCACGCTGACCGTATAGGCAGCCGTGCCGCGGTCGATGCCGGGAGAATCCGGGGCGAGGCGGAAGTCGCCGTTCGCCGCATCCACCCATCCGGGCGCAACACTGAAGTCTTCGGTGCCAGGCAACACGTTCAGGTGGTCTGCTCCGAGGTTGAAGACGTTATTGTGGGCAAGCGTGGCCCGGCCATCGGGTGGGAGCGGCGTCGGGCTCTGGTAGAGGCCCGAGGAGTTGGAGACGATGAGGTTGTTGGCGATGACCAACCGGTCGGCGCCCGCCGGCAGGGCAAAGGCGATGCCGCCCCCCTGCTCGCCGAAGATGTTCGAAGCCACATTCCCGACGATGGTGTTGTGGACGACGTAGATCGGCTCGACGGCATCCGCCGTGACCATGAGGTAGATGCCCCCGGCCATGCCGCCAAAAGCGGTGGGGTCATACGCGCGGTTGCCCGTGATGACGTTGTTCTGCACCCGCCCGGCCCGGCAGCCGCTCAGGTTCAGGGCGGCGCCGACGGCGGCGGTGTTGCCGGCGAGCGTGTTGCCTTCGATCCGGAAGTCGGGGGCCTGCTGGACCGTGATCGCGCCGAAGGACGATCCCTGGTAGGCTGGCAGCGCCACATACATGGTGTTGCTCTGAACCAGGTTGCCCAGGATCTGCGGCGCGGAGAGCACCTGGCTGAAGATGGCCGCACCTTGTTCGGCGTGGTTAAGCGTGATGCGGTTTCCCTCGATGACCGGCATCGAGTACGCGAGAAAGATGCCGCCCCCGCTGCCGTCAAAGTCATCGAGCACCTCGTTCTCCGTGATCGTGTTCCCGGTGATCGTCGCGTAGCTCAGCCGGCAGTAGATCCCGGCGCCGTGCGAGGCGATGCCGGGCGGTGGAGTGTTCGTGTCGATGGCCACCGAGTTACGGGTGATGAGATTATTCGCGATGAGCGGGCTGGAGACCACCACCCGCATCCCCCCGCCCAGTCCGCCGATGCCGTACTTGGCAAAGGGATTGCCGCCGCTGAACCGACCGCCCTTGGTGATCGTGAACCCGTCCACCTCGCACACCTGGAAACCGGCGTTCTGCACTGTCACCACCCCGGGAATGCCCCCGCCGTCCAGCACGGTCGGATGGGCCGCCGGATCGCGCGCCGATCGCTCGGTCTCCTGCCCCGCAAACCCGCCGTAAAGCGACACGAAGGCAGGGACGGTGATGCGTTCCGCGTACGTGCCAGCCTTCACCCACACCTCGGCACCACCCACCTTGGCGGCGTCAATCCCGGCCTGCACGGTCCGGCGGGCCTGGACCCAGCTCGAACCATCGCGCGCATCGTCACCTTCCGGGCTGACGTGGATGACCCGCGTCGTCACGGGCCAAAGCGTCCCGTCAGACTCATCGGCTCCGATGTCCACCGCGCCCCCCCGAACGCGCACCTGGCCGTCGAGATCCAGCGCCTCCCGGAGATCGTCGGTGGTCTTGCCCGCGTCGATGCAGGGCGAAGTCGGCTGCAGATGGAAGTTCATGCGCTGAAGCTGGGCCAGTTGCGGGTCCGCGGCGATGTTGCCGTTCTGTCCTGCCTGCGAGGGCAATCCCTTGTAGTCGCCGCCCAGGGAGTGGACGCGATTGCCGTAGACGCAGTTGAACTCAATCACCGCGTTGGTAGGCGTGCCGGCGGCTTGCTCCAGTCCCCAAGGGTTGAACGCGACGAGGTTGTTGCGGAGGACGGGGGCGATCGGGACCAGTTGCGAACTGCCCCAGAGGATGCCAGACCCGTTGTTGGCCACCACGGTGTTGTTGACCACCACGGGCACACCGCCGTTGGCGTCGATCAGGACAATCCCGCCTCCATTCCGCCCGCCGTTGGCCGCGATCACGTTGTTGAATAGCACCGGCGAACTGACCGCGGTGGGGTGCGGCCGGCCGTCCAGGTCATCCGCCGTCGCGAAGATCCCCCCGCCGCCGACCGGGACCGCCATGCCCTCGTCCTTCAGCGAGGCCATGTTGCCGAGGATGAGGTTGTGGGTAATGCGCGGGGAGGCGTTGCGCCAGCAACTGATGCCCCCCCCGTTCTGCGCGGCGGTGTTCCAGAGGATCCAGTTGCCGATGATCTGGGGCGAGGCGTCGATGCACGCAATCCCGCCGCCGTCGAGGGTGTAATTGTCCTGGATGACATTGGCCTCGATCACCGCCGTGAGGTTCGTCGGCGTGTAACCGACGTGAATCCCGCCACCGTAGCCCAGGGTCTGGCTGTAGAGATTCGCCCGGGTCACGTTGCCGCGAATGACGAAGGCCGTCTCCTGGCAGGTGATGCCGGCGCCGCGGCCCTGCTGGATGATGAACCCGTCCACCACGCGGGGCGACCCGCTGCCGCGCAGGCTCACCACCACCCCGCCGTAGGCGCCGTCGAGGATCGTGCGATACACCGCCGGTTGACGTTCCTCGCGCGCACGCTCGTGCCCCCCAAACCCGCCGTACAACGCCAGGCCCTTCGTCACCGTGAGGCGTTCAGTGTAGGTACCCTGTGCCACCCACAACTCGTCGCCGTCCGCCGCCAGCGCCACCGCGCGACCCACGGTCTGCACTGCCGTCTCCCAGTCCACCCCAGCCCGTGTGTCGTCCCCGTCCACCCGGACATGGAGCGTCGCCGCAACGAGACCAGGACCAACGAGCAACCCCAGCAGCGGGAGTGCGGACAACCAGCGGACCCAACGTCGACGCGTATTCATGGGAAACCACCTTGCGGGACTGGACAACCGCCGCGCCATGGTCGGGTTCATACCCAAACAACCGCGAAACTTCAAGCGGCGAAACCTCAGAGCTCCTGATGCCTAGAGCGCGTCGCGGAAAGCACAGAGGCGCGAAGGACACAGAGGGTAGGGAGGGAGAGAGGCAGTCGGGCGGAGGGGCGCGGACCGGTGGGCAGTCTCATTCCTCTGTGTCCCTCGTGTCCCTGGTGTGCACGGCCGGCTTCCGGTCGGCTGCGATGGAGCTGCGATGGAGCTTGATTGAACGGGCGGCGCCCTCCACGGTCCAACGCACGTTGGCGATCCAGCCATGGCCTCCCTCACGCTCGACCTTGTGCCCGCCGTGCCCCCGCGCCGCCGCCTCTCGGCGGATCTCGAGGAAATCATCAGCGCCTTCGCCGAACGCGAGGTCTGCCTGCGCGAGGTCCTGGAGGTGCTGCGAGGGCGCGGCTTCGATGTCCTCCTCATCCTGCTCGCGTTCCCCTTCTGCACCCCCATTCCCCTACCGGGTCTCTCCACGCCTTTCGGTCTGACGATCGCCTACCTCGGGTTGCGTGTCGGCCTGGGCAAACGTCCGTGGCTGCCCGCGCGGCTGCTGAACCGGCGTCTGCCACCGCGGTTCTTTCCCCGCTTCCTGACCGCCGCTCGCCATCTCATCCGGTGGATCGAGTACTTCCTGCGGCCCCGCTACCTTTGGTTCATGCGGTGGGGCCTGATCCGACGTGGCCTGGGCGTGATGATCTGTGTGGCCGGGTTGCTGCTGCTGTTGCCGCTGCCCATCCCGTTCAGCAACTTCCTGCCCGCCATCACCGTCGTGCTGCTCGCCGCCGCCCTGCTCGAGAACGACGGCGGCGTGGCCCTCGCCGGAAGTGGAGCGTTTCTGCTGACCCTGGCGTTCTTCGCCGCGATCTTCTGGGGCGGAAAGGAGGTCGTGGACTGGCTCGAAGGACGCTTCGGCGGCATCCTGGACCCGGACTACGAAACCGGTCCGTGGCCTTAGCCCCGGAATCTCGTGCCCGCTGTAGGCGCCGACGTGAGAAGGCTCAGCCTGGCGTGAGTCTCGTCACCTCGACTCCTACCATCCGCCCCGGCAGGCGCCGACGTGAGGAGGCTCAGCCTGGCGTGAGTCTCGTCACCTCGACTCCTACCATCCGCCCCGGTAGGCGCCGACGTGAGGAGGCTCAGCCTGGCGTGAGTCTCGTCACCTCCCCAATCCCCGATGTTCGTAATCGGTGGAGGGACGCCCCGTCTTGGATTCTCCGCCGATTGCGAACATCGGGGATTGGGCTGAGGGAGGCGCTCCATGAACCTGTGGTGCGGGCGTCCCGCCTGCACCTTCCGCAGTTCATGGCTCCTGAGCAGCTCCACAAGGAACAGGACGCTTCCCCCGCGTCGCCACCCGGGCTATCAAGAGCGCCGCATGCCGGATCGCCTGCCCATCTATGAACTCGAGGATTCCCTCGTCGCCCGCTTTCGCGCCGAACGTCGTTTGATCGTCACCGCCCCCACCGGCTCGGGCAAGTCCACCCAGGTCCCGCAGATGCTGCTCCGCCACGGTCTGCTCGGCGATGGCCAGGTGGTGGTCCTCCAACCGCGGCGCCTCGCCGCCCGACTCCTCGCCGCCCGGGTCGCCAACGAACTCGGCGTCGAACTCGGCCACGAGGTCGGTTACCAGATCCGCTTCGAAAGCCGCGTCAGCGACACCACCCGCATCCGGTTCGTCACCGAAGGCGTCCTCCTCCGCCAGATGCTCGACGACCCCCTGCTCCGCGGCGTGTCGGCCCTGATCTTCGACGAGTTCCACGAACGCCACCTCTACGGCGACCTCACCCTGGCGCGCGCCTTGGACCTGCAGGAAAGCGCCCGGCCAGATCTGCGCCTGCTCGTGATGTCAGCCACTCTCCAGACCCGCCTGCTGAGCGATTACCTCAAACCCGGACCACCGTTGATGGCGGAAGGGCGGGTGTTCCCCGTGGAGGTCCGTTATCAGGACACGCCCTCCTACACCGACCGCCGTCCCATCTGGGAACAGGCCGCCGACGCCTTCAGCCAGTATGTCCAGGCAGGGGGCGAGGGCGATGTCCTCGTGTTCATGCCCGGCGCTTTCGAGATCCAGCAAACCCTCGAGGCCATCCGGCACCAGGACGAGTCCCGCGGTTTTGTCCTGCTCCCGCTCCACGGGGAACTCGCCCCCCGCGACCAGGACGCCGCCGTGGCCCGCTACGACCGCCGCAAAGTCGTCGTGTCCACCAACGTCGCCGAGACTTCACTCACGATTGACGGGGTGCGCCTGGTCATCGACAGCGGCCTGGCCCGCATCCCGCGCTACGACCCTTACCGCGGCATCAACACCCTGTTGATCGAGAAGATCAGCCGGGCCGCCGCCGATCAAAGAGCCGGCCGCGCCGGCCGCACCGCCCCCGGCACTTGCATCCGCCTCTGGACCGAACAGGAACACGCCGAGCGCCCGACCCACGAACTGCCCGAGGTCAAGCGCCTGGACCTCGCCGAGGTGGTGCTCACCCTCAAAGCCGCCGGCGTCCAGGACCTGCGCCGATTCCGTTGGCTCGAACTCCCGGAGGAACGCGCCCTCGCCCACGCCGAGGAACTCCTCCTCGATCTCGGCGCCTTGAAGCCCGACACGTCCCCAAACGCCCCGCACGCCCCTCCGGTCATCACCCCGTTGGGCCGCCGCATGCTCGCCTTCCCGCTCCACCCCCGCTATGCCCGCATGCTCCTCGCAGCGCAGGACCACGGCTGCGTCTATCAGGCCTGCCTGGTCGCGGCCCTCACGCAAGGACGGGACCTCTTCCTCCGCCAGGTCGACAAGCGCGTGAAGGAATACCGCGAGGACCTTCTCGGAACCGAGGCCCCGTCGGATCTGTTCCTGCTGATGCGCGCCTGGAACTTCGCCGCCAAGAACGACTACCGGGTCGAGGCCTGTCGCAAGCTGGGCGTTCACGCCGTGACCGCGCGCCAGGTTGCCCCGCTGCTCGACCAGTTCCTCCGCATCGCCCGCGAGCAGGGCCTCGACACACAGCCCGGCCGGTTCCAGGACACCGCCCTCCAGAAGTGTGTGCTGATCGGGTTCAGCGATCGCGTCGCCCGCCGGCTGGATTCCGGAACCCTCCGCTGCGAACTCGTGCACGGACGCCGCGGGGTGCTCGCTCGCGAAAGCGTGGTGCAACAAAGCCCCCTGCTCGTCGCCGCCGAGGTGCGCGAAGTCGGCCAGACCGGCGGCGAGACCCACACCATCCTCAGCCTCGCGACCGCCCTCGAACCCGCCTGGCTCACCGAGTTGTTCCCCGAGGATCTCACCCGGGATACCCGCACGAGCTACGACCCCACCCTGCGCCGCGTGACCGCCGAAACCGTCGTGTCCTTTCGCGGCCTGACGCTCGAACAGCGCCGCCTCGAGCCACCCCCGACCGACTCGGCGGCCCGCCTGCTCGCCGCCGAAGTGCTGGCCGGCCGGCTCAAGCTCGAACAGTGGGACCACAGCGTGGACCAGTGGATCCTCCGCCTGAACTTCCTCCATCGCCACTGCCCTGAACTCGGGCTCCCCCCCATCACCGAAGAGGATCGGCGGCTCCTCGTCGAGCAGGTCTGCCACGGCGCCTGCTCCTCCAAGGAGATCCGCGACAAACCGGTCAAGTCGCTGGTGCAAAGCTGGCTCAACGCGGCCCAGCGCCACCTGCTCGACCGTCACGCCCCCGAACGCCTCGAACTCGCCAACGGCCAGCGTCCCAAGGTCGCCTACCACGCCGCCAACCCGCCCCACATTGCCCTGCGCATCCAGGAGCTGTTCGACGTCCACCAAACCCCGCGCGTGGCCCAGGGACGCGTGCCAATCTTGGTCCACATCCTGGCCCCCAGCCGCCGGCCCGTCCAGGTGACCCAGGACCTCGCGAACTTCTGGAAAGAACATTACCCCCGCCTCAAGCAGGAGCTCCAACGCCAGTACCCCAAGCACGAGTGGCGCTGACCACCCGCCGCGACGCTTGCCGAATGCCGGCCCCTGGCGGCGGCCTATTTGACGCGAACCCATCGGTGAACGATGATCACGCCACACATTAGCTTTGGCCAGAATCCTCTCAACGGGATACTCCATACCGGCATGGAACTGCGACCGACTACAAGCGCCGACGTGAGGAGGCGATGGGTACCGCCCCTGGCCCACAACGCCTCCTCACGTCGGCGCCTACAGCGGGTATGAGCTACCCAGGCTAAAACCCCGCGTATGCGCCGTCCGCTTTCGCCCTGCGCCTGCTCCCTATGAATTCCCGGCCCGTGCTGGTCCTCGATCTCGGCGCCGGCAGTCTGCTCTGGCATACGGTGCACGACGCCGTCGGCAGCCGGGCCCGCGCGTTGGCGCCTCCGCCCGGCAACGCACTGCACCCCGCCGATCCCTGGGTTCCCGACGGTCGCATCGCCTCCGCGGTCCGGCAGCTTCAGCCCGGCGTCCTCCTCCCCTGCCTCCCCGCCGGCGCACGCCCGCAGGCCGAACGCCTGTTCCAACTGGCTCGCACCGAACGCTGGGATGTGCCCATCCTCGTGGCCACTCAGGAGCACCGGGGCGAGGAACTCGGCGCGCTCCTCTCGCTGGGCGCCGCCGACTTTGTCACCGAACCCATCGAGCCCTCCGAGCTGACCGCCCGCCTCGACCGCCTCTGCCCGGACACCCCCGAAAGGGAAGCGGTGGCCCGGGACCTCCGTCAACTGCTCTGGCGCCAACGCCTCGTCGGCACCAGTGCCTTGCTCCTGGCCGAGGTCCAGAAAATCCCCGTGCTCGCCCACTGCGACGCCAGCGTCTTGATCCTCGGCGAGACCGGCACGGGCAAGGAGCTCTGCGCCCGCGCCATCCATCACTTCAGCCCGCGCGCTCCGAAGCCCTTCCTGCCCGTCAACTGCGGCGCCATCCCGGCCGACCTGGTGGAAAACGAGCTGTTCGGCCACGCCGCCGGCGCCTACACCGGCGCCGGCACTGCCGCCGTCGGGCTCCTGCAGGAAAGCGACGGCGGTTCCTTGTTCCTCGACGAGATCGATTCCCTGCCCGCCAGTTCCCAGGTCAAACTCCTCCGCTTCCTCCAGGACAAGGAGTTCCGACCCGTCGGTTCCGTCAAGACCGCCCGCGCCGACGTCCGCGTGCTCGCCGCCGCGAACAGCGATCTCGCCAGCCTGGTGCGCGCCGGCCGCTTCCGAGCCGATCTCTACTACCGCCTCAACGTCGTCTCCCTCCACCTCCCGCCCCTCCGCCGCCGGCCCGAGGACATCCCTGAGCTCGCGCAGCACTTCCTGACCCACTTCGCGGCGGTCCACCACCGGGCCGTCGCCGGATTCACCCCCGCCGCCCTCGAACACCTGGTTCGCCACGACTGGCCCGGCAACGTGCGCGAACTCCAAAACGTGATCGAACGCGCCGTCATCTTCTCCACCGACGGACCGGTGCGCGCCAGCGACCTCGGCCTCGCCCCGCCGGAGCCAGGCACGGAAGCCGGCTCCTTCCAGGCCCGCAAAGCCCGCGCAGTCCAACACTTCGAACGGTCCTGCATCCGCGAGTTGCTCGCCGCTCACGGCGGCAACATCTCCGCCGCCGCCCGCGCCGCCGGCAAAAACCGCCGCGCCTTCTGGGAGCTCATCCGCAAACACGGCATCGCCGCGCGCCCCGGCCCCGACCCGTCACCGCCCTCTTCCCGCTGATCCTGCCCGCCGCTCCCCGCGGTGCGCGCGTTCGAGATGAAACACACGCCACCAGGCCGGGAGTTCACACAAGGTAACGAAGTCAACGAAGGGTCGGCCGGTTCTTCGTTACCTTCGTTTCCTTCTGTGAGGAGGCAGAGCTCTAATGGTGCCTCAGTTTGGCGCTCGCCCTCGGCCCGTCCGTCCCTTGGGTCTTTGGTAGGACATACGCACGCCCGCCTCCGGACCGATTTGTCCTACCCACCCTGGCAATCCGCTCCCGCACCCGCCTGCCTCCGCGATTTGGCCTGCGCTCAAACCTGAACGCTCAGCCACGGGCGTGGCTGCCTCCACGCGGCGCGTGGTAAGACCATGCCCGCTGACCGGTCAGTGTTTGTCCACCCCACCGCCCGCCTCACAATTTGGCCCCCCCCGGCGCCTGCCCCCCTGGTGGATATCGCGCCCACCGGGGAACACCGCGTGCAACCGTCTGCGCCGCAGCGTACCGCCCTCCGTCAGACCGCGCAGGACCCCGTTGCCGACCTCACCCTGCCCGCTGTGACTGGGCGTCAATGATCAGCCATTCCAACGCTGGCATTCAGGTTGCTTTATCCAGGAAGCGCCGGTAGCCAACAGCCTGCGGTGATGAGCTCGGAAGAAACAGCGGCGGAAATCCTCGAGTACCTGCACCGGTACCCGGACGCCCAGGACACCTACGAGGGCATCCTCCAGTGGTGGCTGTTGGAGCGTCGTGTGCAGCGCGGAACCGTCGAGGTCGAAGCCGCCCTCCGCCAACTGGTGGCCGCCGGTCATCTCCGCGAACGCCGGGGACCGGACGGCCGGATTCACTATCGACTCAACCAGAACGGGGTGCGGACGGAGTGACGTCATGATGGACTGGTGGCAGGCATGGAACTGGTTCGCGGTGCAGAGCAAACCGCATGCGGAAGCTCTCGCCGCCGCCCATGTCGCCCGACTCCAACTCGAGACCCTGCTGCCCAGGCTCCGCCAGCACCGGCCCGTCGGCGGCGTCTCGCGCCTGGTAACAACCCCCCTCTTCCCGGGGTACTTTTTCGCCCGCTTTTGTCCCGCCCATTCCGTGACCGCGGTCCGTGGCTCGCCCGGCGTCCTCCGCGTGGTCGGCACGTCCCAAACTCCGCTGCCCCTCGCACCGGAAATCGTCGAGTCCCTGCGGCAACGGGTCCAGGACGACGGCTTTGTCCGCGTCGAACCCAAGGGCCTGCAACGGGGTGAGCGCGTCCAGATCGAGGCCGGCCCGTTCGCGGGCTGGATGGGCCGGGTCGAGCGGGAAACCGACGGCCACCAGCGCGTCCTGATCCTGCTCGAGGCCCTCCAGCAGGCGCGCGTCTGGCTCGAAGCATCCTGCGTCGAGCCCGTGGCAGCGTCCCGGTAGCTCGCGCCGCCCGCAGCGGTCTTGACGAAGAAGTCGGGTGTTCCCGACGTGCGGAGCTTTACCCCGATTCGATCAATCCATGGCCGATTTCCCAGTCATCCGGGCCGTCAGCGAGAGTGTGCGCGAACTCCTGCGCGAGCACATCACGCTGTCCAGCGACCCGGGCTTGGCCAACGTGCCCATCGACCTGCGTTCCCCGCGTGAGTTGCGCGAGGCGGGCGTCGCCCGCGTCGTCTCGCTCTGGCTCTACCGGGTCGTCCGCAACCCTGACCTCCTCAACCTCCCCCCGGAACGTCGCGGCACCGATGAGTTCGTCCGCCGGCCGCTGCCGCTGGAACTGCACTATCTGCTCACCCCGGTCGCCCAACGCCCGGACGACGAGCAACTCCTTCTCGGCCGGGCGCTGCAAACCCTGCACGACCACGCCAGCCTCGAGGGCACGGCGCTGCGCGACACCCTGGCTGCCTCCCACGCCGAACTCCGGCTGGTCCTCGAGACCCTCAACCTCGAGGAACTCACCCGCGTCTGGCAGGCCCTCCAGGAATCCTATCAGCTCTCCGTCAGCTACCTCGCGCAGGTCGTCGAGGTCGATTCCGCCCACGAACCCGTGCGCCGCCGCGTCGTCCTCGAGCGGCACCTCGACCACCGCCAGATCCTCGGCGTCTCCTGATGCGCCTCGCCCCTCCTGCTGCCCTGCTCTGATCCGATGGTAACCACGCTTTCCGCCGGCGCCCTCCGCTACACCGTCGCCACCGACTTCACGTCCGTGTGGCGGGTGCTGCTCACCGGCCGGGTCCTCAACGAGTTCACTGGCCGGGGCGTCGACTTCGAGCTGCAAACCGACCCGGCCTCACTGTTCGTCCGTGTGATCCCCGACGGCGGCTTCGCCATTGCCGGATATCCGGAGCTGGACGTTCCCCCCACACCCGACCCGTCGATGCTCGTTCAGCTCGACTTCCAGGCCTCCGGATATCGGCCCGCCCGGCACGTCGTCCCTCTGCCCTCCGCGGGCCCCTGGCCGGTGGAATGGCCTCCCGTGTTGCTGCGCCCCTTGCCGGGAGTCCTCCAGGGACGAGTCACCCAGGACGTCACGCCTTCAGTCCCCCTCGCGGGCGCCCACGTGTTTGCCCAGGACCCGGCGCAACATGCCGTGCTTCTGCGAACCCCCGTGCTCGCCGATGCCTCCGCAGGCACGCCAGTGCGCGAAATCCAGTTGAACCCGGTGCCGCTGGTGGGGCCCGCCAAACACTTGGTGGCACCCGCCGCACCCGGCGATACCCGCGTGATGCTAAATGATCGGCAGGGCATCGTGGCCGGCAACCTCCTTCGACTGGACGATGCCCGGCTCGGCCAACTCGCCCGGATCCAGGCTGTATCGCTTGCGCCGGCCGATCTGACCCTTCCCGGTGACGTGACGCTCACACTTCCCCTGCAAGTCAGCCTGCCGGCCGGCACTCCCTGCGTTCAATTCGCCGCCGCCGTGGTGAATCCGCCGGATAAACACCTCGCCCACGCCATCGCCGCCGACGAGGCCTTCCTGCGGCTGGACGCCGACGTCGCCGCTTCGGTTCTCGAACTGACACACGGCACCGACCCCTCGGAGTATCACGACCTCGGGGCCCTCACCGACGCCGCCGGCTACTACGCCGTCAGCGGCTTCGGTGGCCTGGCCGCGGTCCAGCTCAACGCGAGCGCGGGCGGCTTCCCCCCCCCCCCCCACCCCCCCCCCCGGGGGCCCCCATATTAGACCCCCCCCCCCCAAACGGGCC
>JABTUJ010000100.1 GCA_015075445.1 Verrucomicrobiales bacterium | reverse complement strand
GAGCGTCCGCCCCTGCATCGTGACGAGGTGATCACCCGCCGTGCCGACCTTGATCCCCCGCTCGCGGGCCACCCCAAGGGCGATGCCCTGCAGCCGGTCGTATGCGCCCGGATCGGCGTAGTCCTCGCAGACGTCCGCCCGGCTCACCGTGTGCCCTCGGAACTCCCCCCGGAGAAGATCGGCCGCAGCCGCCGCCGCCTCCCCCGGCACCACCACATGCGGCCGCTGATGGCACCCACCCCACCAGACTTGCAGCAAGGGGCCATCCATGTCGGCCAGCTTCGCCCCCTGCCCGAACCCATGCGGCGCCCGCGGCATGTCCGACCACTCCGCCCGCCCATCGCACAACGATTCCAGCGCCCGCCGCAGGACCGGCACCTCAGCCGGGACCGACGCCTGATACCAGTCAAACCTAGCCACGGCGCACCCCCTTTGTGCGGGTTTTCCCCCCACCTGACCCCCGTGTTACAGGCACGGGGGTTGAAGGCACCGAGGCGCCCGCCTTGCGAGCTCCGCTTGCGCGAGACGGGCGCCTCCCCTTCACAGCCTCCGCTCGGTCCACCAGGTCAACCGTTGCTGTGTCCAACTCCGACAACAACCCCGACAGGATGCCCTCCGCTTCGGCCTGGGCACCCTCGAGGCTGCGTGAAAGACCGGCACGGACTTCCGGCATCGCCTTCGACGCTGCGTCCATCAAGATCACAGCCCGTTGCAAGGCGGGCTCGGCTGCGTCGAGCAGCTCGCGGAGCACCTGTGATTTCGAGATCCGCTGATGCCGAGCAAGGTCGGCCACCAACGCATCGAGCTTTGGCGAAAGGGTGACGTTGACGCGTGGATTGGATGTAGGCATACGGTCCACCATGAGCACGGGTGTAACACCTTACCACCACGTGACACGTAAGACAAGCCATGACGGCGCGCCGGCCCGGTCTGCGCCACGCCATAGCCCAGGCCCGCGAGAACCGACCGCGCCAGATCACCGCCCCCAGGCTTGACCCCGACGCTCTGCGGACGTAGGGGCTCCGCCCCTCGTACCCCGCCCGGGGGAGGCTTTCCCCCCCTCCGGGTGCTACCCGAAAAGGTAGCGGCGCCCGCTACCAGAACTGACAGCGGCGCCCCTCAGCGCTGGCGCGTCATCCGCTTGAACCGATCCCGGTCCACCAGATCCGCCCCCATCTGAAGCCCTAAACACTCCCACGACCCCAGGTCCTCGCAGATGCGCCGCAGCAAGCCCCCGTACTGCGCCAACAGCGCCGCATAGGCCCGATCGTCGTCCGCCTGCCGCCAAACCGTCCCAGCCGCGAAAGGCTCCAATTCAAGGCCCGCTACGGCCTTCATGAGCGCCCGCATCCAAGCCGCCGACCCCATCAGCGTCACCGGGTCCGCCGTTGCCGCTGCGGCCTTCGCTTGCGGAGTCTGCGGCCGGACCTGGCACTCCAACCGGGCCAACTCCGCCGGCACCCCAGCCAGCTTCACCGGGTCCCGTCCGAACTTCTCCCGAAGCTCCGCAGCCTTGTCGTAGAGCCGAAGCCGCGTGTGCGACGACGTAGCGCCCAGGTA
>JABTUJ010000010.1 GCA_015075445.1 Verrucomicrobiales bacterium | reverse complement strand
CGCGGAGGTGGAGTTTCATAGCTTCGCCTCTTTTGGGGAGCCTGAGCGCGCAATTGCCACATATGCGGAGGAAAATATCCGCCGGGGTGAGGTCATCCGGAACCACCTCGAGTTTCTGCAATGGATGACACCCTTTCTCGAGATCGGCGCCTCGGCGGGCCATTCCTCCTACATGATGGTGAACGAATTCGGCGAGGAGGGCTTCGCTCTGGACCTCTCCGCCGATGCCCTCCGCCATGGCCGCATTCTGATGGACCGTTGGCGCCTTGATCGCGCCCCAATCAGGATCGCCGGCGACGCCCTCCGCCTGCCCTTTGCCGACAACTCCCTGCGCCTGGTGATGGCTTTCCAGATGCTGAGCCAGTTTCAGGATATCGAGGCCGTACTCGTCGAGGCGAAGCGCGTGTTGCAGCCGGGCGGGGTCTTTCTCTTTGCCGAAGAGCCGGTCCGCCGCCTCCTCTCGCTCCGGCTTTTTCGTGCGCCTTACTGGGAGCAAATGAAACCGTGGGAGCGCAAGCTCCATGAATGGGGGCTGCTGGGCTTCTTCACCAAGGATGTCATCGGTGCGCATCAGGAGGAAAGTTTCGGCATCCGCCAGAACCATCGAATGACGCTTTGGGACTGGGACCATCTCATTCGAAAGCACTTCGTGGACCACGAGTATGAACTCTTCGTGCCGCAACGCGGATGGGGGGAACGCGTCGTCTACCGGCTGGGCCGGTTGCTCGACAGATACGGATCCCCCTGGGTGCCTACACGCCTGCTCGGAGGCACCATGGCCGCTGTTTGCAGGAAGGAGGGTTTCACTGACTACGTGGACGGGCTTCCCCCAATGGCTACCCGCTTCGAGGCAATGCATAAGTGCCCGGATTGCGGCGATGGACTGCGGCGCGATGCCTCGGAAACTCTCCACTGCGCCTCCTGCGGCTACGAAGCCCGGAACGAAGACGGTGTCTACACCTTGATCCGCTCCGAGGATCGCAACGAGTTGTATCCCGGACTGCGTGGCGACGTCATTGACTTCTGCCAGGGGTCCTGCGAGGAGCGCCTCTTGAGCGGCTTTTACGGGGTGGAAGGCGTCTTCGGCAACAGGTACCGATGGATCCAGGCCCGCGCCGTGTTCCGTTTGGAGCGGGTGCGCCCAGGGCCGCTCACCTTGCGTGTCCGCGGCCATGCTCCGCAGCGGTTCCAGGGAGGGCGCATCACGCTCAAGGCCAATGGGGCGGAGCCGTGAGGTACCTCTGGGACACGCACGCCTTGATCTGGGCGAGGCCGAAAGCAAAGAGACCGGGGCGAACCCCGGTCTCCTGATCGCTGCGAGTGAAGGAGCGCTGCCTTACTGACCGGCGGCGCGATAGAACTGAGCCGGCTGGGTCTTATTGACCGTGTAGGGGCTGGTCGCGCCGGCCACCGGGGTGTAAGGACCGGTCACCGCCGGGGCGCTTTGCAGCACGCCGGAGTAAGTGAGGACGGTGACGCCGCCCGCGTTGCTGTAGCTCAAGGTCGGTTCAACAAACGGCGAGTAGGTGCCGTAGTTGCGGAACTTGGCCAGCCACACGCCGCGCAGGCCAGTTCCCTCGCCGATGTTGCCGTTCTCCGGGGAGAACTCGGGTCCCACGAACAACCGGGCGGGCATGGGTTCGGGGAACGTGGTGGTGCCCAGTTGGGTCCACGTCCGGCCGTCGGTGCTGCGGTAGATGGTGAACAGGTCGCCGGCGCGTTGCAGCCGGCACCAGGTGTTGGGATAGGTCAGCGGTCCGCCGCCACCGCCCGCGCTGGTGGTTGCACTGCCGGTCGAGAGCCGGCGATTGCCTTCCCAGGCGTTGTTGCCGGCGGTGCCCATGGCGGTCACCACCGGATTCACATGGACTTTCTGGTAACGCCCGGCCTCGCCGGCCTCCTGCGTCGCGCGGTCCACGCCGAAGTTGGTCACGTCACGCACGATCAGGCCTGCCCGCGCCCATTGGCTTGAGGCGTCCTGGTACTCGACCTGCACGACCTTGTCGAAGTCGCCGGTGACCTCCTCGTAAACGAACGTGGCCTCATCATACGTGCCCCATTCGCCAATGGCGTCGCTGTAGACGTCGAACCCGTTCTCGGCCACGGTCAGTACGCCGTTGCCCAGGCCGAGTTCCTTGCCGCCGACGACCCCCCACTTCATGCGCGAGGCCTTGAACTCTTTCGCCGTCTCCGCCATGACATTTCCACCCAGGTCCGCCACGTTGCGCACCGTCACCGTGTACGAGTTGCCCGCGGTCAGGCCCGAGGCCGTGAGGACGACGCCCGGTGAGCCGGGGTAGAACTTGACGCTCGAGATGGTGCCCGCCGAGAGCGTGTAGTTGGCCAGCGCTCCGGCCGACGCCGCCGTAACGGGTTCATCGAAGCTCACGCCCACATCCCACGTGGTGCCGGTCTCGCTTGGTACGGCACCAGCCCCGGCGATCTTTGGAGGGAAGATGTCGGATACCACATTGACCACGGCTTCGGCGCTCGTGACGGACTGTCCGCTCGGGGCACTGACCAAGGCCGTGTAAGTGCCGCTATCGCCGGCCGCCGCATTCGGGATGACATAGGTCAGGGCGGTGGCGCCCGGGATGGCGGTGCCGTTCTTGCGCCATTGCACCAGTACCGGGAAGTTGAAGCCCGCCGGCACGACCCGCGCTTCAAGGCTCAGTTCACCCCGCGTGCCCGCCACCAACTGCGGGATCCCTTCGGGCTGTCGCGTGATCTCGGGCGTGCCCACGCTGGGCTTGGCGTTGACACCGATCCACGCCCCGGACAACGGTCGCAGGGAGGCGGCTGGCGTGCTGTCCCCCTCTTTGCGGGCCGCCACCTGCAGGTAGTCGCCGCCCCCACCTTCCTTCACCAGCGCGATGAACGCGTACTTGCGTCCCGCCACCATGGCGATGGGATCGAGCGTGGTTTCCTCCGCGCCGGGTTCCTGGAAGGCCGCACAGCAGCCCGTCTCCTGGGCGATGGGCCAGTCCCACGCGGGATCGGGCGGCGTCTCGTTGGCGCTCAAGTACAGCGCTGAGGCGTCGTCGCTCCGGATGAAGAAGTGGTAGTTCCCGCTTTCCGGCGGGACAATGAACCCGCTGACGCGAGCCCCGTAGTTGTCCCCGTAACCGTTGGGCGTATCGATGCCCGTGATCAGCCGGAAGTCGTCGGGCTGGTTGTTCTGGAACTTTGCGGCATCCAGCAGGGCTTGGATCGCGGTGCCGCCGATGTCCGTGAAGGCCTCGAACTTCACCACGCCCATGGCGAATTCATTCCGTAGCTCGGCCACGTACAACGTGGCTTCCTGGCTGGTCAGAACGCCCGCCGAGGTGGTGACGATAGCCTGGATCTTGGCGTTGTTATCCGCTGCCACCGTCGTCACGGTGATGCTGGAGGCGTTGCTGTTCGGGATGTCCGCGCCGTTCTTCGTCCACTTGATGCTGGTGAGCGTCCCCGGGGGCGGAATGTCAAAGCCCACCGAGAAACCCGCCAGCGCACCGGCGTAGACAAAAGCATCCTGCGGTTGGGCGAGGATGATAGCAGCCGGCACCAGATCCGCCGGGGACAAACGGTTGCCGGGGATCGGCAGGGTGGCGTCAATCGTGCCCTGCGGGTCCTGGACCGCGACCGCCAGGTTGTCACCGCCGCCGCCTTCCTTCGAGAGCGCCTCGATGTAGTACGGCTGGTTGGCCTGGAGGGTGATCCGGGCACCCCCCATGATGGTGTCCTTGGTCGGCCACTGTGTGTTGGCGAAGGTCTGGGAGTTCTTCGCCTCGACCGTGCTGCCACCCCCGATGGCCGTGAAGGAACGCACGCCGCTCCAGCCGGTCTCCTGAGCGATGAGCTTCTTGTTGGCGGGATCGCTGTCGGTGCTCAGATAGAGGTTGCCGCCGTCGTCCGAGGCCAAGTAGAAGATGTAATCGCCGGTGGAGGGCGGATAGAAGTAGCCAAGGATCTGGACGCCGTAGTTGTCCTTCACGTCGCCCGGTGGAGGGGTGTTGAGGTCCGCGCCCGCGGGCCATTCGAAGAGCGTCGGATAGGCCACGACGTCGGGGCTGTTCGGGAACTTGGGATTCCCGGTCAGATCCGCGACGACGGTGCCGCCGATGTTGAGGAATTCCTTGGCTTTGATGAATCCTTGCGGGGCGGCGGGGGCAGCGGCGTGAACCGCCAGCAACCCTGCGCTTACCACCAAGGACGCTGCGAACAGGAACGGGCCTGGTAGGGGTGGTTTCATGGTTGTGATTTGAGGTTGGACCGCCCCGAAATGCCGCGGGCGGCAGCGGGTGCCCTCCACGCCAACGCCCGCGGTACACGGCCTTGCCGGCGGCATGCACTGCACACCCCGTCGGTAGTGCCGTGCGGCGGGAGTTTTGTGGGTTGCACGCGAGCATTCTTATTAGCTCTCGCTGATTCGATCAAGTGTTTTGCCGTGCCAAAGTTCTGCTTCGCAGGGCTCGCGGATGCCCGTGGGAGAGCCGCACCGATCCCGCCGATCTCCAAGCGGCGGACGAGCTTCAAGACGGAGCGCCGCCGCCCGTCCGTATCGGGTGGACGCTACCCATGCCGCTAACGACGGTCACCGACCGGTGCCGTGGCGGAAAGCACCGGCGCCGCCGGCGCCGGGATTGACAGCCCGGGAGGAAACGCTACGGATTGCGCGTGCGTTTTTTCACCGCGCCCCCCTCGCGCCCGCGCCCGGGCCACCGCCCGGCCGGCAGGCTCGGCGTGGAGTGGTGTGGCTGGGCGGCCGTGCCCCGGCGCGCGCTCGCGTTCACCCTCATCGAACTCCTGGTGGTCATCGCGATCATCGCCGTGCTCGCCGGCCTGCTCCTGCCCGCCCTCGCCCTCGCCCAGGAACGGGGCCGGCGCATCGTTTGCCTGGGTAACCTCAAACACTGAAGGGGTCGCATCTTAACATTTAACATTCGGCCGTTGCCGGTCCGCCATGCCTCCCGGCGCCCGGGTGGGGCGAGGTGGAGGCGGATCGGAATGTTAAATGTTAAGATGCGACCCCAAAACGTCCGAACTCTCGTTTTCGCGTGTTGTTGCCCCGGCTGATCCGACACCACCTCAGGCACGGTACCGACGAGGCGTTCTACCGCCTGCAGGCGGTGGATGCCATCGCCTGGCTGCAGCGGCAGGGCGTGGCGGTGACCGGGGAGACCCAGGGGCTCGACCTCGGTTGCGGCTCCGGCGTGTTCGGCGGCGAACTCGTCAAGCTCGGAGGCCGGGTGACTTTCGCCGACGAGCGGAACTGGCTGGCGCCCGGCCTGGCCGCTGCGCCGTTTCACGCCATCAACCTCGATCAGGACGATCTGGGTTCGCTCGGACGCTATGACCTGGTGATCTGCTCGAACGTCCTCGAACACCTCGCCCGGCCCCAGCGGTTGCTGGGCGCAGCCGCCGGCTTGCTCAAGCCCGCCGGCCACTTCTACCTGAGCTGGACCAACTGGCTCTCGCCCTGGGGCGGCCATGACTTCTCTCCCTTCCACTACCTCGGGCCGCGCCTGGGACCGCGAGTCTGGGACCGATGGGTGAAACGCCCGCGCCAGCTCGAGCCCTTTCAGAACCTCTACCCCACATACATCGGAGCGACGTTGCGCGCCTTGCGTCACAACCCGGGATTACGAATCCGGCGGGTCGCACCGCGGTATTATCCTGAGCTAGCCTGGCTTATGCGGGTGCCGGTGCTGCGCGAGTTCCTCGCCTGGAACTGCGCCGTGCTGCTCCAGGAGTGTCGAGAGTCGGGCTGACGGGGCTGCGGCCGGGCGCCCTTATCGGTCGGAGGAGACCGAAATGTTAAATGTTAAGATGCGACCCCACCGGGCATGTGGCGGATGATCTGTTCGCCGAATTCGGAGCACTTGACCTGCGTGGCGCCCTCCATCTGACGCGCAAAGTCGTAGGTCACCCGCTTGCCCGCAATCGCGCCCTTCAGCCCTTGGAGGATGAGGTCGGCGACCTCGATCCAGCCCAGGTGGCGGAACATCATTTCACCGGAGAGGATCACCGATCCGGGGTTCACGACGTCTTGGCCGGCATATTTGGGCGCGGTGCCGTGCGTAGCCTCGAAGATCGCATGGCCGGTGATGTAGTTGATGTTGCCGCCCGGGGCGATGCCAATGCCGCCCACCTGGGCCGCCAGGGCATCGCTCAGGTAGTCGCCGTTCAGGTTCGGCGTGGCGATCACGTCGAAGTCCTCGGGGCGGGTGAGCACCTGCTGGAGGGTGATGTCGGCGATGGCGTCTTTGATGATCAAACCGGCGCCGGGCTTGCCTTCGGGGATGCGGCACCACGGGCCTCCATCGATCTCGACCGCGCCGAAGTACTGTTTCGCCACCTGATAGCCCCAGTCGCGAAAGGCGCCCTCGGTGAACTTCATGATGTTGCCCTTGTGGACCAGGGTGACCGAGCGGCGGCCGAACTTGACGGCGTAGCTGAGGGCGCTGTGCACCAGGCGCACGCTGCCGGAGTAGCTCACCGGTTTCAGGCCGATGCCCACCTTGACATCGGTGGGGAAGTCAGGCGCGCCCACCGCCTGCCAGAAGCTCTGGGCGCGTTCGGGGGTGCCGAAGCGGATCTTCTCGAACTGGCGGGGGAACTCGCGGGCGAGGAAGTCGAGGACCTTGGCGGCTTCCGGCGTGCCGGCGGCGTACTCAATGCCTGCGTAGATGTCCTCGGTGTTCTCCCGGAAGATCACCATGTCGACCTTCTCCGGGTGCTTGACGGGGCTGGGGACGCCCGGGAAGTACTGGACTGGCCGCAGGCAGACATAGAGGTCGAGCAACTGCCGCAGCGCCACGTTGAGCGAGCGGATCCCGCCGCCGACCGGGGTGGTGAGCGGACCTTTGATCCCCACGAGAAACTCCTTGAAGGCGTCGACGGTATCGTCGGGCAGCCACGTGTTGAACTTCTGGAAGGCTGCTTCGCCGGCGAAGACCTCCATCCAGGCCACCTGGCGTTGGCCGCCGTAGGCGCGGGCGACGGCGGCATCCATCACCCGCTGGGCGGCGGCCCAGATGTCCGGCCCGGTGCCGTCCCCACGGATGAAAGGCACAATGGGCCGGGCGGGTACCTGGAGTTTGCCGGCCTGGATGCGAATCGGTTCGCCGGCGGGTACGGTGCAGGTGGTGTAAGGCATGGGACAGGAGGGTCGGAGATCAGAACCGGAGGCGGAGGCCGCCGCTGAGGATCAGGGTTTCATCGAGGTTCGAGGCGAAGCGCTCGTCGCTGCCGTCCTTGAGTTTGAGGTCCTGGGCAAACCCAACCCCGACCTCGACAAAGGCGGAGAGTTTGCCGGGAAACGAGGTGGCCAGCAGGCGTTCGACACCCGCGCCCGCGCGCCAGCTCTTGTATTCGAGGTTCAGGTCTTCACCGGAGTCGGTCCGGAGGTTCCAGCCGGATCCGCCCGGCCGGACGCTGACGTCAAAGACCCATTGCTCGTTCGGTGCGTAAGCCACGCGGAACCGGGGGAACGTGGCGGCGAGGTTCCAATGCGGATTGGGGCGCCAGATGAGTCCCAACACCGGCAGCACGCGGTCCTCGCCGAGATCGCGCGAGTAGTAGGCACCGAACGAGACGCTCCATTCGGGCCGCCACTCGTAGGCGACCACCGCGAGGGCGCTGACGGTGAAGTCCTCGTCGGACAGGGCGTTGAAGTCGGTGAACAAGCCGGGCTCGACTCCGGCCCAGAGCCTCCATTGCTCGCCGAGGCTGCGCCAGTAATTGAAGGGGATCTGCAGCCGATGCAGGTCGAGCGTCCCCTGGGCGATCGGTGAGCTGCCGTCGAAATCAAGCTGCGTCCAGCGGTATCTCACCCCGGCGGTCAAACGGGCCCGGTCGGTGCGGTAAAGCGGGTACTGGGCGAGGGCGCCGGCTTCCTGCTGCGCCATGCTGGCACCGGCGAAATCCTTCAGGTCGGTGCGCGATCCCCAGAGGTACTGGGCGCTGGCGGCGCTGTAGCTGGGGATGAAAGACTCCTCGGTGCGGCGGGGTTCCTGGGCCTGGGAGAGCCCGGTCGAGGTCAGGCAGGCCAGGCCGGCCAGGAAAGCGAGATTCCGCCCCCTTCTGAATCCTCCAGTCTTCCCCATGAACCGCTCGTGCAGGCTTCCCGCCGGCTGCTTCCTCTGGCAAAGCGCTGCTGGAAGCCGGCGCACTCCAAACGCTCCGCGCGGCGCGTGGCAAGCGGGCCATGGCTGGGGCGGCTTGGTTGCCTGGGGCCCTGGAGCTTCCCTTGAGCTTTGAGCTTTGAACTTGGAGCTTCCGCCTTCCACGCTTGCCCTGGTGCGTTCAGGGTCGCAACACGTCGACGCCGGGCCAAGGTGGCTGCGCAGGGTCATGGGTGGGTGATCGGGCCGGGTATTGCCGCGAAACCAGGTTCGAGGCGCGGCGAGGGAGGCCATTGGTGGGGGCGGAGGTCAGGCGATGGCCGCGCGGGCGGGGGCGGAAGGACGTGCCTGGGGGCGGGGGAGGGCCCGTGGTTCGGCCAGGGCCTGCCGGACCAACTCAACGGCGCGTTCCGGGGTGAGCCCGTGCTTGCGGCGGAGATGCTCAACGGTCGAGGCGTGTTCGACGAAGACATCCGGCCAGCCGATGCGGACCACGGGCGTAGAGAGGCCGCGGTCGCTGAACAGCTCAAGCACGCTGCTGCCGTAGCCGCCCATGAGCACGTGATCCTCGAGGGTGACGACGACATCCGCGGCCTCGCCGAAGAAGGTGTGGGTGGCTTCGTCGAGCGGCTTGGTGAAGCGGGAGTTGACGAGCGCAAGATCGAAGCCCTCGGCCGCGAGGGTCTGCATGGCGGCGCGGGCCACGTCGGTCATGTTCCCGAGGGCGAAGAAGGCCACCTTGGGCCGGCCCTGGCCGGTGAAGTGTTCGAGGACCTCGGCCTTGCCGATATCGAGGAGCTTGGGCTGGTCCTTGATCGGGACCCCGGTGCCGGCACCGCGGGGGTAGCGGATGAAGGCGGGGTGGGGTTGCTGGGTGGCCGTGAACATCATGTCGACGAGCTCATCCTCGTCCTTTGGGGCCATGGCGATGACGTTGGGCAGGCAGCGGAGGTAGGCGATGTCGAAGAGGCCATGGTGGGTTGGGCCGTCGTTGGCGGAGAGGCCGGCGCGGTCCATGCAGAAGATGACCGGCAGATCCTGCAGGCAGACGTCGTGGTGGATGCAGTCGTAGGCGCGTTGGAGGAAGGTCGAGTAGATGGCGACGACCGGGCGGAAGCCCATGGTGGCCATGCCGGCGGCGAAGATGACGGCGTGCTCCTCGGCGATGCCGACGTCATAGTACTGGCCGGGGACGGCCTGTTCGAGGGCCTTGAGGCCGGTGCCGCTGGGCATGGCGGCGGTGATGCCGACGACGGTCTTGTCGCGCTGGCAAAGTCGGACCATGGCTTGTCCGAAGACATCCTGGTAGTTGGGAGGTGTCCCGGGGCGGGCGGGGACGACCTCGCCGGTGGCGACGTTGTAGGGGCCGACGCCGTGAAAGCGTTCGGGGTGTTGGATGGCGGCTTCGAAGCCCTTGCCCTTTTTCGTGATGAGATGCAGGACCACGGGCACCTCGGAGGACTTGGCGTAGTTCAGCGACTCGATGACGAGGGGGAGGTCATGGCCATCGATGGGACCGACGTAACGGAGGCCCATTTCCTCGAAGAGCAGGCTGCTGCCGAACCCGCCGCGGCCGTCGGCATCCGGGCCGCGCTCACCGGGTTCGAGGGCGACGCCAGAGACGGCGCCCTTGAGGGCTTCCTCGGCCTTGTGGCCGAGCTTGATGGCGATCTCGCCGCCGCGGACTTTGCGGAGCCAGCGTTCGAAGTCTTTCTGGAGGCGGTTGTAGCCGGGGTGGCGGATGAGCTTGTTGAGGTAGGCGGAGATGGCGCCGACGTTCTTGGCGATGCTCCACTCGTTGTCGTTGAGGACGCCGATGAAGCGGCGGGTGGTGTGCGCGATGTTGTTGAGGGCCTCGAAGGAGATGCCATTGGTGAGGGCGGCATCGCCGAAGATGCAGACGACGTGCTCGTCGCTGCCGCGTTGATCCCGTGCGGCGCACATGCCGAGCGCGGCGGAGAGGGCCGTACCGGCGTGGCCGGCGCCGTAGCAATCGTGCTCGCTCTCGCTGCGCAGGGCGAAGCCGTTGAGGCCGTCAGTGGTGCGGATGGTGCCGAACCGGTCCTTGCGTCCGGTGAGGAGCTTGTGGACGTAGCACTGGTGGCTGACGTCCCAGACGAGCTTGTCTTTCGGGGTGGAGAACACCTTGTGGAGAGCCAGGGTGAGCTCGACCACGCCCAGGTTGGGGCCCAGGTGTCCGCCGTTGCGGGCGAGGATGGTGATCAGTTCGCGGCGGATTTCGTCGGCGAACGCGATCAGTTGGTCATGCGTGAGCTTTTTGACGTGCTCGGGACTGTCCACCATGTCGAGGTAACGACTCATGCGCTAATCGGTCTGCGGCGGCAGGTGTTCCGCCAACGGTTTCAACTGCATTTCCCCGGCTGCGGTCTGCTCCAACTGCTGGATCCGGAGCTCGGCTCCGGCCAGCTTGGCCTCGCACACGCGCGCGAGCTGCATGCCTTCCTCGTAACGGGTCAGCAGGGTCTCGAGCGGCAGGTCCTCCGACTCCATGGCTTCCACCACGCGTTGCAGCCGGCCCAACGCGTCGCCAAAACTTAAATCGGCCGGATCGCCGCCGCCCGACGGCTTCGAGGCCTTCGACATGGGCGGGAGGGTAATGGCGGAACGCGGAGGCGTCCAGCGGATTGGCGGGCGGGTACGGGTGAGGTGATCCGCAGGGCAGGGGGCCGTCGCGGGGACGTTCTTCCCGGGGTGACTCCGCAACGCTGACTAAAGGAAAATACTCAGTTCCGACAAGGGTTCGCGCAATTGACCTTTGCGGGTCACCCTCCTAGCCTGCGCGCCATGACTCGATCCCAAATCAGCCGCTGGATTCTCCCGGGTTGCGCGACGGTTCTGGGTGCCGCGGGTGCGACCGCCCTGGCGAATGGCTCGCGCGTGGCGAGTCACGACGCCTTTGCCTCGGCGCGCGGGGAGGCGTTCGCCGCCACGGCGGACAATCCGTCGGCGATCTACTACAACCCGGCGGGCATCGCCCAACTCGAGGGCCACCAGTTGCGCGCGGGCGTGTACGGCCTCTATCTCCGGCCGACGTTCGATTCGCCGTCCGGCAGCAGCCACGCCAGTGATCGCAATTACCAGGCGGTGCCGCATTTTTATTATACTTACGGACCCAAGGAGTTTCCGCTGAACTTCGGCCTGGGAGTCTACTCGCCTTTTGGACTCAGTTCGCGCTGGCCGGACGACACCGGCTTTCGCACGGTGGGAACCGAGGCGCAGATGCGCTATTTCACCGTGAGTCCGGTGGTGGCCTGGAAGGTGCGGCCGAACTTCTCGGTGGCCGCGGGTGTGACGGTGAATGCCTGCGACCTGGATCTTCAGCGGGGTCTGGTGTGGCCGATGCAGCCCTATGACAACTTCCGGTTCCAAGGCGACGCCTGGGATGTCGGGTACACGCTGGGCGTCCTGTGGAAGCCCAGTGAACAGCTTTCCTTCGGGGTCAACTTCCGGAGTCCGACAACGATGGATCTCGAGGGTGAAACCACGTTCCGGAACGACGTGGAGATCCCGGGCATGTTTCCCGCCTTTCCGACCCAGTACCGCGAGGCCTCCACTGAGTTCCCGTTCCCGCTCTCGTTCGTGGTCGGGGTTTCCTACCGGCCCACGCCGCGATGGAACTTCGAGTTCAACGCCGAACTGAACGACTGGGATCGCCTGGGCACCGAGACCGTCCACCAGTCGGCGCCGTTTCCCCCGATCCTTCCCCAGGACATCAGCCTGCCGTTGGAATGGGAATCGAGCTGGTATTACGAGTTTGGCGTCACCCGCTATCTGGGTCAGAACTGGTCCGTCAGCGCGGGGTACATCTTCAACGAGAGTTCGGTGCCGGATGCCTACTACACGCCCTTGGTCGCCGATGTGGATCGCCATTTCATCAGCGTCGGCGGCGGCTACCAAGGCAAGCACGTGCGGGTCGATTTGGCCTACCAGTTCGGGTACGGGCCGGGCCACACCGTCCGCGGCAGTGCGCCGTCCGCCGTGGGCCAAACGGCCGACGGGCACTACGAGTTTCTCAGCCACGCCGTGCTGCTCACCGGCCAGTGGAGTTTTTGAGCTCGCGTCCGGCCCGGCGCCGCCCGAACCTCCGGGGCGCGCATGGCTGAGCGTCTGACGGGCATCTTCACGCCGCATCTCGTTCCCCTGGACGAGCGCGGCGACATTGCGGAGGCCGAGCTGCGGCGGTATCTCGACTGGCTCATCGCCCAGGGGGTTCACGGGCTTTACCCGAACGGGTCGACCGGCGAGTTCGTCCGCTTCACGCCGGAGGAACGGCGCACGATCGTGCGGATCGTGTGTGAGCAGGCGGCTGGCCGCGTGCCGGTGCTCGCCGGGGCTGCCGAGGCCAACGTGCGGGAAACCCTGGCGGCGTGCGAGGCCTACGCCGGCTTCGGAGCCCGGGCGGTCGCGATCGTCTCGCCCTTCTACTACCGGTTGAGTCCGGAGTCTGTCCACGCCTACTTCGCCGAGATCGCCCGCCACAGCCCGATCGACGTCACGCTGTACAACATCCCGATGTTCGCCAGCCCGATTGACCTGCCCACGTTGCGGCGGTTGGCGGAGCTGCCGCGCATCATCGGCATCAAGGACTCTTCTGGCGACCTGGCCTTCATGATGCGGAGCCTGACCGCCATCCGACCGTTGCGGCCGGACTTCTCCTTCCTCACCGGCTGGGAAGCGGTGCTGGTGCCGATGCTGCTCGTGGGCGCGGATGGCGGCACGCACGCCACCAGCGGGGTCGTACCCGAGCTGACGCGGCGTCTGTTCGACCTCGTCCGGGAGCGGGAATTGGACGACGCGATGCGGTTGCAGTACCGGTTGCTGGAGCTGTTCGACGCGATGCTCTACTCGGCGGATTTCCCGGAGGGATTTCGGGCGGCGGTCGAGCTGCGCGGATTCCGATTGGGCCGGAGCCGGCAGCCGTTGAGCGCGAGCCAGCAGGTCGACCGGGACCGCCTCCAGCGAACGCTGCAGTGTATTCTGGCGGATTTCGGCTGTGTGGCGGCGCCTTCCGGGGGCTGTCCGGTCCGGGAAACCAACCCCGAGCGTCAGCGGGTGACGCGGATTGCCGACGAAGTGGTCGCGGATCTGCGGCGACGCGGGGTGGTATAGGTGTTGGTGGCGGTGCGAGAGCCCCCAGATCTGGCCCCACCTCGCCGCCTGGGCCTCCTCGTGGGACGGTCAACATCCAGGCGGCCAAGACCCATCTGTCGCGGCTGGTGCCGACATGGTGCTGGCCAAGGCGGGCCGCCCGCTTGTGCGGCTGGTGCCGGTTCAGCCGGATGTCTCCCCGCGGAAGCCAGGTGCCTGGAGGGACAAGGTGCGGATGGCAAAGGACTTCAATGCGGAAGACCCGCGGATCATTGCCCTCTTCGAGGGACCTTCGGAGCTCTGACCGTGAAGCTCCTGCTCCACTTCAGATGCCGTGTTCGCGCGCTATCAAGTGCCCGTGCTTTCCACGTGACTCGGGCCACCCGATGCGGTGTGCGACTGCCGCGCCAGCGCGCGACGAAGTGCCGGGTTCATGCCAATGTTCGCACGACCGGCTAAGGGCGGGCGCCGAGTTGGCGGGCGACTGCGTCTGCCGTGGCCGGCCGGGCCAGGAGGAAGAAGCGCTCGAACAACTCGTCGGGCGGCCCTGTTGGACCGGCGCGTCCAGGGGCGTCCGCGTCCGGGCGGGGCACAATCACGCGGCGGAGTTGGCCGCGGGCGAGGGGGACTCGCCAGGTCGTGCCGCCGCTGGGATCAAAGACAAAGAGGAGCGGGCGCGGCGTGGCAGGACCTGGCGACGGTGGTTCGAAGTCGGCCGGCCAACCCACGAAGGACACGCACGCGACGGCGCCGGTTGCCGCGGCGAGGGCCTGGCTGAACACGGCCGCGGTCACCTTCCCGCCCCGAATTTCCTGTTCGCTGGCCACCACCACCACGTCGCGGACCACGAGGTCCGGGACCGGGGCGAACACCCGGGCGAACGTGTCGAACAGGCTGTCGAGCTGGCGCTGGTTGCCCCGGCGATCCGGGGGCAGCAAGAGATAGACCGGCCCGGAGAAAGTCCGGGTTTCCTCAAGCACGCCTTGCGCGAGGAAGTACGCGACCGTGGCGTGGTACCGGTCAATCGCCGGCGAGGCGGGGCTGAAGACGAAGGTGCGCACCTGCCAGCCGATGGCTGCGAGGCAGATGATGGTCCCGAGCCCGACCATCACGCCACCGGCACGCCGGCGGTGACGCCGCGTTACCAGGCCCGTCACGGCGAGGGCAAGCCCGGCGAAGAGCCAGAGGAAGTAGGTCATGGGCGGCGCGCCAGCACCGGGCGTCGAAGCGGCGCCGGCTCAATCGCGTTTGAGCGTAAAGATCCGGTTCGAGGCGTGCTTGAGCAGTTCGATGTGGCCGTCCAGGAACACGCCGTTGGCACGGCCGAAGACCTTCGGCTGCCCGCCGCTGCGGGTGACCCGCACCGTTCGCGTACTCCGCTCGGAGCCCCCGCTATGCCGGTAGAGGACGTTGGCGGTGGGATCGGTGTCGGCATAGAGACAGGCATCCCAGCCGTCGGTGTCGGCAAAGAGCAGGGTGCCAACGGGGTCCTCGACGTGCTTCATGCTGATGTCTTCGCGGCCGAGGTTGATCTCCTTGTTCTGGGCATAGGCGAGGAAGCCCCAGAAACCGCCGGGCCGGAGGGCGCCGCGTTCGTCGGGCTGGAGGCTGGAGGGGCACACGAACACGCCGCCGCCGGAGACATTGGTTTGACGGCCGACGTAGGGTTGAAGCTGGCGATACCAGATGGCGGGCAGGCGTTCGGGCACCCAGCCGAGCGGGAACACCTTGTGATCCTCTTCGTACATGATCGTGGCCAGGACGAGTTGGCGGAGGTTGTTCGCGCAGGCGATGCTCTTGCCCTTGTCCTTGGCGCGGGCGAGCGACGGCAACAACATCCCGGCCAGCACGCCGATGATGGCCACCACCACCAGCAGTTCGATGAGGGTGAACGCCATCCGGCGCTGCGACCGTCGTCGGTGGGGCGGGATCGAACGGCTCATGAGTTCTTCACGTGGAGGGCATCCGGAGGCTGTCGTGGCAGGCGGCTCCGGCCGGTTCAGGCGCGCAGGCTCGAGTAGTCCAGGGTGAGTTTCGCGTTGGCCGCGAGCAGCTCCGCCATCGTGTATTCGCCCCCGCGATAGGCGGCCTCGCGTCCGAGGACGGCCGTGAGGTTCGAGCGGACGGAGGGGGCGACGGTGGGGTTGTCGTACCGGCCCTCGGCGATGAACTGGTGGAATTCCTGGATGTTGATGATCGTGCCGTCCGTGTAGAGATTGCCCACGCTGCCGCCGGGGAAGGGGTCGTTGCCGCGGATCCACACGCTGCCGAAGTAGTCGGTGTAGATGTAGCCCTCGGCGCCGTAGGCCCGAGCCACGATTTCGTCCCGCATCTCCGGGATGGTCTGGATGCAGGTGAACGAGAGCGGCACGCCGTTGGCGAAGGCGTAGTTGACCGCGAAGTGATCCCAGATGCCCCCTTTGGGTCGCAGCTTCTGCCCGCCCATGCCGACCGCCTTCACGGGCTCGGAATCGATGATCCAGGTGGCGACGTCCAGGGCGTGGATCGCCTGCTCGACGATGAAATCACCGGAGATTTCCTTCACGTGGTACCAGCGGCGCAGCTTGCCCTCGAGGCTCTCCGGCGGCACCTCGCGTCCACCACCCGACCACGGGTAGTGGGCTTCGCACAGGACGATGGGACCGAGATCCCCCTGGCGTACGCGGCGCAAGGCCTCGCGGTAAAGCGGGTGGGCCCGCGTCTGAAAGTCCACGAGGAACACCAGCTTCTTCCCGGTGGCCCGCTTGCCGGAATCACCGATGCTCAGGCAGCCCGGGGCATCGACGGCGATGGGCTTGGCCACGAACACGTGTTTGCCCGCGTCGACGGCGGCGGCGCAATGCTCGGGATGGAAGCTGGGCGGGGACTGAACAATCACCGCGTCCAGCGGCGCCTCGAGCAGCCGTTGGTAACCCTTGAGCCAGGGGTATCGCCGGCCCGGCTCGACCCCCAACCGGTTGCCGACCGCGTCGATCTTGTCCTGGAAATAATCCGCGACCGCCGCGAGCCGGTACTTGCCGGTCTTGACGAACAGGTCGGCGATCCACCCGCCGCGCCCGCCGCAGCCGATCAGGCCGACAGCGATCTGCGAGTTGGCGGCGGCCCCGAAGACCGTGGCGGGTTGGAGCAAGGTGAAGCTGGTGGCGGCGGCGGTCGTGGCGAGGAAGCTGCGTCGCGGGACCGGGGCGGGGCGTGAATTCATGGGGCGTATCAGAACGTTACGGCGTGCGGCTGGTCAAGCCCGGGGTGGGGTGAACGAAAAGCGCCGCTTTGGGGAAGGGGGTGCACGGGGTGGAAACCGCCCGAGGGAAGCGCCAAGGCGCGAGCGAACGCTGCGGGAGATGGGCGCTTTCGACAGGAATTTGATTTCCCTCCGAACCGGCGGCGGGCACACTTCGTGCGTGCGCGAGCCAAGCAAGGCCGGGCGACTGGTGTTTCGCGGTGTGGCTGCCTCGCAAGGGGTCTGTCGCGGCAAGCTCTTTGTGCTGGCGCGCCCGCGGGCGTTGGTGGTCGAGCGCCGGCCGGTGAGCGAGGCCGATTTCCCCGCGGAGATCCGGCGTTTTCAGGAGGCGTTGCTGGTGACGCGCCAGCAGTTGAACCAGGTGCAGGAGCGGGTGGGGCAGCACGTGGGCAGCGGCGACGCCCAGATCTTCGATGCCCAGTTGCTGGTGCTGGATGATCCTTATCTTCACGATGAGGTCATTAAACTCATGCGCCAGGACCAGGTGTGCATCGAGGCGGCCTTCAGGATTTTGCGCAGCGCTACCTGACTTCGCTCAGCTCGGTCGAGATCCTTATCTGAGCGAGCGGGCGGTGGACTTGCGGGACGTGGCCGACCGGGTGTTGCACAACCTGGTGGGGCAGGATCTGCAGAGCGACCTGCTGCATCTGCGGGAGCCGTGCATCGTGGTGGCCTACGATCTGACGCCGTCCCAGACCGCGACGCTGGACCGGCGGCTGGTGATGGGGTTCGCGACGGAGCAGGGCAGCGAGACGTCGCACACGGCGATTCTCGCGCGGTCCCTGCAGATTCCCGCGGTCACGGGGCTGGCCGATGCGATTCCGCACGTGCGGACGGGGGACGCGGCGTTGCTGGACGGGTTCGGCGGGCAGTTGGTGGTCGATCCCACGGACCAGACGCTGTACGAGTACGGTCAACTGGAGCAGCGGCAGCGGGCGCTGCAGGGGCGCCTGCGGGAACTGCGGGCGGAACCGGCGACGACGCGGGACGGGCTGCACGTGGTGTTGTCGGCGAACATCGAGGGACCGCAGGAGATCGCCGACGTGCTGGACCGGGGCGCGGAGGGGGTGGGGTTGTTGCGGACCGAGTATCTCTTTCTGAACCGGCGGACACCGCCGGACGAGGAGGAGCAGTTGCAGGCATACCGTGAGGTGGCGTCGGCGCTGACCCCGGCGCCGGTGATCATCCGGACGCTGGACCTGGGCGGCGACAAGATGCCGGAGGACGCGGGCCCGCCCGAGGAGCGCAACCCGTTTCTGGGCTGGCGGGCGATCCGGATCTGTCTGCAGCAGCGCGAGCTCTTCCGGGCCCAGCTCCGGGCGATTTTGCGGGCCAGCGCGTTCGGCAACGTGAAGCTGATGTACCCGATGATCTCGGGCATTGAGGAGCTGTTGCAGGCCAACGCGCTGCTGGACGAGTGCCGGGACGAGTTGCGCGCCGAGGGGCATGCGTACAACGAGTCCATGGAGATCGGCGCGATGATCGAGATCCCGTCGGCGGTGATGGTGGCCGATGCCCTTGCCCGGCGGGTCCGCTTCTTCAGCATCGGAACCAACGACCTCATTCAGTACGCGCTGGCGGTGGACCGGCTCAATCCGCGCATCGCGCATTTGTATGATCCGACGCATCCGGGGGTGGTGCGCTTGATCAAGCAGACCATGGACACGGCGCACGCCCATGGGTTGTGGTGCGGCGTGTGTGGGGAGATGGCGGGGGAACCGGTCCTGACCCCGCTGCTGGTGGGGCTGGGCGCGGACGAACTGAGCACGGCACCGGGCCGCGTGCCCGGGGTGAAGTTCGTCATCCGGCGATTGGCGCACAGCGAGGCGCAGGCCCTGGCGGACTTCGCCTTGCGCTGCGAGGATAGTGAGGAAATCTTGGCGCGGTGCCAGGCCCTGACGCGGGCGGTGGCGCCGGGTCTGTTTGAAGGGTGAGCGGGCGGTTCCGCGCACCCTGGGAAACCACGCCTATGAAGCTGTTGATTCTCGCCGCCGGCTATGCCACGCGGCTGTATCCCCTCACGCAGACGCAGCCCAAGCCCCTGCTGCCGGTGGCGGGCAAACCCATGATCGAGCACGTGCTCGACAACCTGGTGCCGGTGGGCGGCCTGGACCGTGTCTATGTGGTCACGAACGCGAAGTTCGCCGGCCACTTCGAGCGGTGGGCCGCCCATTACCGGGCCGATAAGGAGTTGCTCGACTTCACCATCGTGAACGATGGCTCGACGGACGACACCCAGAAGCTGGGGGCCATCGGCGATCTGCACTTCGTGCTCCAACGCGAGCAGGTGGACGACGACCTGATCGTGGTGGCAGGCGACAACCTGTTCAGCCGGCCCCTCGGGGATTTCGGCCGGTTCTGTCGCGAGAAACAGGCGCCGGTGCTCGCGGTCTACGACGTGGGTGATCTGGAGTTGGTGAAGCAGTACAATGCGATCGACACCGACGCCACGGGGCGGATCACGCACTTCGAGGAGAAGCCGGCCGTGCCGCACAGCACGCTGACCGGGATCGCGCTCTATTACTATCCACGCGAGATCCTCCCGCGGATCCACCAGTACATCGCGGAGAACAACAACCCGGACCAGCCCGGGCGGCTCATCCAATGGCTTTACCCGCAGGTGCCGGTCTACACCTGGCGGGTACCCGGCCGGTGGTACGACATCGGCTCGTTCGCCCAACTCGAGGAAGCCGACCGCCTCTTCGCCGGGCGCTGAAGCGCGCGACTGCGCCCGGGGGCATCGGGCGGTTCCCGCGGCCAGCGGGGGTGCGGCCGCAAGCGGCGAAGTCCGGCGGCTGCCGGGCGGTCGAAATGTCAAATGTCAATGTTTGACCCCATTGCGGTGGAGCGTGGCGAGCAGGGCGCGGTAGTTGGCCGGCCGGACCCCGCGGTGGATCGTGTTGCTCGAGGACAGGATGAAGCCGCCCCCCGGACTACCCTCGAGGAGGCAACGGCGGACCTCGGCTTCCACTTGCTCGGGCGTACCATCACAGAGCGCCCCGGTGCAATCGATGTTGCCCTTCAGGCAGAGCCGGTGGCCGTAGCGGGCCTTCATGCCGGCCATCGTGTAGCCCGCGCCGGGGTCGATGGGATCCAGGCAGGCAATGCCGCACTCGAGCCAGAAGTCGCTCACGGCATCCACGTTGCCATCCGAATGCTTGATGCATCGGTAGCCGAGGTCGCGATAGCCCGCGATGACGTGACGGAACATGGGCGCGAGCCGCTCGAAGTAGGTCTCCGGACGCATGAGTAGCCCGCGCGCGTTGGCGATGTCGTCGGTGGTGCCCAGGATTTCAAGGCCGTAACGCTGCCGGGCGACGGCGGCGAGGGCGAGGTTGTAGTCGACGGCGCGCGCCAGCAGATCCGAGCAGGCAGCCGGCTCGAGCAGGAGGCTCATGAGGCAGTTTTCGTAGCCGAGCAGATCGCGCAGGTCGGAGAAGCCGTCGCGCAGGTTGAGGACGATGGCCCGGGTGTCTCCGAAACGTTCCAGCGCGCGTTCGACGCTGCGGAAGCGATCGGCGGCGTGGGGGTCCGGGAAACGGTAGTCCGCCTGCCGGGTGATGTCGGGGATCGGGCTCTCGATGACGGCGGGGAGGACGTCGCCGGTCAACTGACGCGTGATACCCCACTCATCGGTGAAGGTGACGTCGTCGCGGGACCGTCGCCGGTAATCGGGGCGGAGGTTGATGCCATCGAGGTCAAGGCGCTGGACGATGTCGAGGAGGTCGCCGCTGCCGACGAGGGCCTGGCCCACGGAAGTGTCGATGAACCACTCGAAGGTGGGGACGCGGTCGGGGACCTCGCGGCGCAAGGCGGAGAGGATGCGTTGCTTGCCGTTCACGTGGTGAATTCCTGAGACAACTGATGATGCAGTTGGCGGGTGGCCGGGTAGAGCTGCTGGTAAAGCGGGAACCAACGCGCGTATTGGGCGGCGCGGGCAGGGTCGGGATGGAACACGGTGCGGCGGTGGTCGAGGCGGTCGTAGGCGTCCTGGGCGTCCCGGTAGAGGCCGACGCCGATGCCGGCGAGAATGGCGGCGCCCAAGGGGGTGGCCTCCTCGAGTTCGGAGACTTCGAGGGGGCGGCCGGCGACGTCGGCCTTGTTCTGCATCCAGAAGGGTTGCGGGCGGCGCCATGCGCGCAACGACGACGCGTTCCAGGGGACGGCGCAGGCCCCGTTCCATCTCCTGGAGGATGTCGCGGAACAGGTAGTTGAGGCCCTCGATGATGGCGCGCAGGAGGTCGCCGCGGTTCACCCGGGGATGGAGGCCGGCGAAAGTCCCCAAACTTTGGGCGTCGACCACCGGGCAGGCGGCGCCGGACATGTGAGGAAGAAACAAAACGCCCTGGGCACCGGGTGGGGCGGCGGCAGCCTCGGGCATCAACGTGTCCCAGGACCAGGCGGGGTCGGCGAGGCGGGCGCCGTGGCCGGCCCAGCAACGGCGGAACCACTCGACCATCTCGCCCGCGACATTGCCGCCCCAGAGGGCGTGGCAATCCGGAACGACGTGGGCTTGAACCGTCATGCCCGCCGCGCGCAAGCCGTCCTCGAGCAGTGGTTGCGCGGTGGCGGTGGTGACCATTTCCCAGGTGCCGGACACGCTGAGGGCGGTGCCCGGGCGGAAGGCGCCCATGGGCAAGGCGCCGCAGAGATGGTCGTGGCCTCCCAGGACGACGGGGGTGCCGGCGGGGAGACCGGTGCGGCGGGCGGCGGTTTCGTGGACCTCGCCGATGGGGGTTCCGGCGGGGAGGGCTTCGCAGAGGAGGTCGGGGCGGAGGCCGGAGCGCTGGATCAATTCATCGGACCACTGGCGGCGGCGTTGGTCGAAGAGCAGGGTGCACGAGGCCATGCTGTGGTCGGTGACCATCCGGCCGCACAGTTGGTGGTTGAGGAAGTCCTCGATGAGCAGCCATTTGTGGCAGCGCTGGTAGACGGCGGGTTCGTGCTCGGCGATCCACCGGATGCGGAGGGCGGAGTTGATGGGCCAGAGCGGGTTGCCGCCGATGGCGAACTGCCGTTCGACGCCGATGTGTTCCCGCCACCAGGCGAACTGCGGGCCGGTGCGGGGGTCGTGCCAACTGATGAACGGGTAGAGCCAGCGTCCGTGCTCATCCACGGGCAGGCCGTCCATGCCCATGCCGGTGACGGCGACGGCGCGGATCCGGGACGGGTCGGGCAGTTGGGCGACGGCGTCGCGGAGGGCGTCGGCGGTGCCGCCCCAGATCTGCTCGGGTTCCCAGACGGTCCAGTCGGGGTGCTCCGGGTGGGGATGGAACCGCTGGGTGGGGCGGCTGGCGCCGGCGACCTTATGTCCGTGCAAGTCATAGGCCACGGCCTTGAGGGTCGTGGAGCCGAGGTCGATGCCGATGAGGTAGTCCATGACGGGGTCCGTTGGCCGCGGGGTGCCGGGCGCACGGTGGGCCACGGCGCACGGGTTGTCACTCACTTTTGCGGGGGCGGGAAACCACTTGACACAGCGTTGGCGGAGAACGGACGCTCGGTCTGCAAACATTGCCGACTTTCCCGTCCGAGGGTGCCAGCCGCGCGGCCTGGCCAGCGGCCGTCGGGTCTGTGGGGTTGCCACTCACAGGCGTGATTCCACGAAGACATGAAACGCGAGAGTTACACAGCGGTACTTAACAAGCCTGGCAATGGTTCACCCCTGCCGGTTGCGGCACCCCGCGAGCGCGCGGAACCCACGACGGCAAGCCCGCGCCCGGGTCGCGGGGGCGAGGAGCGGCGGTCGACGGCGGAGGGTCTTCCCTTGTTTGCGAAGGTGCGGAACTACCGGAGCGCCGCGGAGGTGCGGGCGACGGGGCTTTACCCGTACTTCCGGACGATCGAGTCGGCGCAGGACACCGAGGTGCTGATCAACGGGCGGAAGGTGTTGATGTTGGGCTCGAACAGCTATCTGGGGCTGACGAACCATCCGAAGATCAAGGAGGCCGCGCGGGCAGCGGTGGCGCGGTACGGGACCGGCTGTGCGGGCTCGCGGTTTCTGAATGGCACGCTGGAGATTCATCTCGAGCTTGAGGCGGCGCTGGCGCGGCTGGTGAAGAAGGAAGCGGTGCTGCTGTACAGCACGGGGTTCCAGGTGAACCTGGGGGTGATCAGCACGCTGGTGGGCAAGGGGGAGTACATCATTGCGGACAAGAGCAACCACGCGAGCATCGTGGCGGGGTGTTTGCTGTCGCCGGGCAAGTTCATCCGGTTTGCACACCGCGACATGGCGGCGATGGAGAACCGGCTGCAGCAGATCGAGCCGGAGGCGGGCAAGCTGATCGTGGTGGACGGGGTGTTCAGCATGGAAGGCGACATCATCCAGTTGCCGGAGCTATGTCGGCTGGCGCAGGCGCATCGGGCGGTGGTGATGGTGGATGATGCGCATGCGATCGGGGTGCTGGGCGAGCGCGGGGCGGGGACGGCCAGCCACTTCGGGTTGACCGACGAGGTGCATCTGATCATGGGCACGTTCAGCAAGTCGCTGGCGAGCCTGGGCGGGTTCATTGCGGCGGACGCGGCGACGATCGATTATCTCAAGCACCATTCGAGTGCGCTGATCTTCAGCGCCAGCATGAGTCCCGCCAACGCCGGAGCGACGCTGGCGGCGCTCGAGATCATGATGAGCGAGCCGGAGCGCATCCAGCGGTTGTGGCACAACACGGAGCGGATGAAGCACGGGCTGCTCGGGCTCGGCTTTGATCTGGGGGCCTCGCACACGCCCATCCTGCCGGTGTATGTGCGCGACATGATGAGCACGTTCCGCTTCTGCAAACGCCTCGAGGAGGAGGGGGTGTTTGTGAACCCGGTGGTGGCGCCCGGGGTTCCGCCGGGTCAGGAGCTGCTGCGGTTGAGCCTCATGGCCACGCACACCGATGCCCAGATCGACTTCGCGCTCGACAAGATGGCCCGGGTGGGCCGGGAGCTTGGCCTGCTCTGAGCCGGGCCGCGCGATCCGGCGACGAGAGGGGCCCGGCTTGATTTCCGCGGAGGTGGCGTTTCCTCGTTGATGAACAGCATGCGCGTTCTGCTCACGGGTGCGAATGGCTTCGTGGGCAGCCATATCCTGGACCGGCTCAGGGCCGAGGGGCGGGAGTGCGCGGTGCTGTTGCGGCGACAGGGGGACACCCGGTTCATCGCGGGTCACCTGCCACACGTGGCGGTGCGGTACGGCAGCTTCGAGGACGAGGCCAGCTTGCGGGCGGCGCTGGAAGGCGTGGGGGAGGTGATTCACTGCGCGGGGGCGACGAAGGCGCTGGCGGCCGAAGGGTTGTTCCGGGCCAATCAGGGGGGGACGCGACGGCTCGTGGAGGCGGTGAACGAAGCGCGTCCGGCGATCCGGAGGCTGGTGTTGGTATCGAGCCTGGCGGCGGGTCGCAGTGGAACGCGGGCGGCGCCGGCGCGGGAGGAGGATCCGCCGGAGCCGTTGTCGGCCTACGGTCGCAGCAAACTGGCCGGGGAACGCGAGGTGACCCAGGGATGCCGGTGCGAGTACACGGTGCTGCGACCGGTGGGGGTATGGGCGCAGGACCGGGAGTTCCTGCGGCTGTTCCGCGCGGCAGCGGCGAGGTGGTTCCAGTCTTTGGCAGGGGCCGGCAGGAGTTGAGTCTGGTGTATGCGCCGGATCTGGCCGACGTGGTGGTGCGCGCGCTGATGGCGCCCGCGGCAGCGGGGCAGACGCTGAATGTGGCCTCGGCGGAAGTCGTGACGGCGCGGGGGCTGGTGGAGGCCATCGCGGCGACGACGGGGCGGCGGGTGCGGCGTCTGCCGGTGCCGTTGGCGGCGCTGACGGTGGTGTGTGCGGGGGCGAGCGTTTGGGCGGCGGTCACGCGGCGACCGACGGTGTTGGCGCACGGCAAGCGGCGTGAGTTGAGGGCGGCGGGGTGGGTGGCAGATACGACGCGGCTGCGGACGACGCTGGGGGCGGTCTGCGCCACGCCGTTGCGCGAGGGGTTGGCGCGAACGCGGGCGTGGTATGCGGAGGAGGGATGGCTGTGAGCCAGGTGCGCCGGCGTCGATGGGTGGCAGCGAACGACCGATGAAGCATTATACCTTTGTGGACTATGCCACGCAGGGGTACATCGCCCTGGTGGGGTTGCTGGTGTTGCTGTTCCACAACGAGCGGGTGCCGGCGTGGCCGTTGCTGGTGGGGGCGCATCTGGTGGGTCTGGCGTTGGTGCATGGATTGATCCAGGCGCACGCACGCCGGCCGCAGAACCGGGTGTTGGATTTCCTGCGGCACTTCTACCCGGTGCTCCTGTACACGGCCTTCTACGACGAGACCGGGATGCTGAACCGGATGATCGTGTCGCAGTACCTGGACGCGCAGGTGGCGGCATTCGAGCAGCGGCTGTTCGGGTTCCAGCCCAGCCTGGCGTTCATGCATGCCCTGCCTTACCTGGCCGTGAGTGAGCTGTTCTACGCGGCGTACTTCTCGTACTACGTGATGATCGTAGGGGTGGGTCTGGCGCTGTTCCGGCGGAACCGGTCGCAGTTCTTCCACTACGTCTCGGTGGTCTCCTTTGTGTTCTACTGCTGCTACTTCAGTTACATCTTCCTGCCGGTCTCGGGGCCGCGGCTCTTCTTCCACGAGGTGGATGGCTATCGGTTGCCGGAAGAGTGGCTGGCGCTGGGGGTGCAGCATCCCTATCCGGAGGTGGTTCTACGCGGCGTGTTTTATCGGATCATCGCACTGATCTACGCGGTTGCGGAACCGGCGGGGGCGGCGTTGCCCAGCAGCCACGTGGCCGTGGCGCTGGTGACAGTGTGGTTTTCGTTCCGGTATCTGCCGCGGATCCGGCACGTGCATCTGGGGGTGGCGGTGTTGCTGTGCCTCTCGACGGTGTACTGCCGGTTCCACTACGCCGTGGATGTGGTGGCCGGAATCGCCGTGGCCGCCGTGCTGGTTCCCCTGGGCAACTGGCTCTACGCGCACAGCGTCGGTTGGGGGGCTCGACGGGGGGTGCCGGAGGTCGGGCCCCTCAAGGCAGTTCCTCGATCGTGAGGCGGCGATACCACGCCTCGCTGGGCGGGCCACCGTGGATCTGGAGGCCGATGAGGCCCGCCTGTTCGAGACTCTCGTCCGGCTCGGTGTAGTCCACCGTCGGAACGCCGTTGATGGAGAGACGGATGCGCCGGCCTTCGCAGCGGATGACGTACTGGTTCCAGTCACCCCGCTTGAGGACGGCATCCACCTGGGCGCGGTCCGGCTTGGCCAGCACGCGGTTGCGGCGGGATTCGTCGTAGAGGGCGCCCCACCACTCGGGATCGCCGAGGTCGGCCTGGTACCCGATCATCTCGTGGTGGTTGGGGACGCGACGGGAGCGGATCTGGATGCCGGCGTTGGCGCCCTCGCCCAGAACCTTGAATTCGAGGCGGAGGACGAAGTTCGTGTAGGCGCGAGTGGTGCAGAGGAACTCGTTGCGCGGCACCGGCGCCGCGAGGGACCCGCCCACAAAGGCGCCCTCCACAATGCGCCACGTCCGCTGCGTATCGCCTTCCCAGCCGGTAAAGGTCCGGCCGTCGGCGAGCGGCACGGGTTCCGCGGTGTGCGCGATCAGCGACAGAACGAGCGGGAGCAGCAAGGTGCGGGCGAGGAATTGGAGCGGGTTCATGGCGGGGGATGGGGATGGCGATGGGGATGGGATGCGAGCGGTCAGGCGGCGGACTTGAGGCGCGCGGAGGCGGCTTCGCGCAGGGCGGTGAAGTTGCCTTCTTCGCAGCAGCGGACGAACGCTTCCGTGGCGGTCTTGAGGTCTTCCCACCGGGCGCGGATGGCCTTGGCTTCGGGGTGGGAGACGACGTTGTCGGCGGCGGCCGAGGCGATGACGGAGAGCAGGTCGGCGAATTCCTGCACGACCTGGTTGGTGGCTGGGATGAGGTCGGGAGGATGCGGCCAGACGGCCTTCGGGTTGCGGATGAAGAAGCCGCCGGCGCGCTGGCACACCCACTGGACGATGCGGTCGTCGGCCGTGCTGCGGATGAGTTGCTCGAGGCGGTCCAGCGGGTTGGTGGTGCCGCTGCCCGTCTCGGTGGTGGGCTCGGCCCATTTGTAGATCAGGGAGAGGGAGAGGCCGAGGTCGGCCGAGATCTGCTTGGGGTTGCCGGTGTCGTAAACGGCGCGGAGCAACTCGTGGGACTGCATGGGCGCACAATGCAAATGCAGCAAGATCATGGCAAGGCCAAGGTTCGGCATTCGGCTACTGTCTGGAGCGTCTCCGGCGATGAACGCTGGGCGTCCCAACAGGAGTCAACTTTGCGGTCGCCGCCGACGGCATCGTTTGCGAGACTGGGCGCCATGCAACTGCGGCGTTCCCGGAAGGATTGCCTGATCGCCGGGGTGTGTGGCGGGTTGGCAGCGTACCTCGGCTGGTCGCCGTTTCGTGTGCGGGTGATGTACGTGCTGGTGTCGGTGCTCAGCGTGGCGTTTCCCGGCATCATCGTCTATCTGGTGCTGTGGTTTCTGATGCCGCAGGGGGAGGATTGAGGGAGATCGCCTGGGCTCAGCTTGCGGCCAGGGCGCGATTCATGCGGGCGATCGACTCGTCAATCTCGGCACGGCTCTTGAAGCCGATGACGACGGCGTCGGCCAGGTCGGCTTTCATCACGTACTGCATGGCCTGCTCACGGTCCTCGGCCCGGGTGAAGTCGCCGTCGCCGACGAGTTTCATACCGAGGATGCCCCGGCCTTTGGCGCGGGCGGCGCGCACCTGTTCGACGACCGGGGGGAGGTGGGTGGAATCGCTCTTGGCGTTCCAGGTTTCGGTCGGGGTATCGATGTGGGCGCCCTGGGGGTTGAGGCGCACCAGGTGGACCTGGGTCCAGTCGGAAGCGACGGCGTTGCGCAGGGCCGGGAGGCTGTGGCAGGAGACGCCCTGGGCGCGGATCCACTGTTTCTGCCTGGCTTCGGCGAAGCCGTCCATGAGGCGACGGAAGGGATCGGTCCAGCCGTCCTGGACCATGCAGTGAATGAGGAGGCTGTCGACGTAATCGGTGTCGAAGATGCGGCGGTGGCGGTCGATGGCTTCGAGGACCTTCTCGGGTTGGCCGGAGACCTTGGACTGGAGGAAGAGCTTCTCGCGCGGCAGTCCTTTGATGGCGTCGCCGATCCATTCGAAAGTCGCGTAGCTCTGGGCGCAGTCGATGAAGGTGATGCCCTGATCGAACGCGTAGTGGATGAGGTTGGTGAAGGTGTCCTTGCCCAGGGCCTTCTGGACATTGCCGCTGTGGCTGCCCGTGCCGAAGCCGAGGCGGCTGGTCTTGATGCCGGTTTGTCCGAGCGGCACCTGGTCGGCGTGGGTGCGGCGGGGCGGAGTCGCAGCCAACGCGGTGGTGGACGGGAGCCAGGCGGCGCCGGCCAGCAAGGCGGTGCGGCCGAGGAATTCGCGGCGGCTGAGGCCGCAGGTGCTGTGGGGAGTGCTCATGGATCGAGGGGGTTGAGGGGGACTTGGTGGCGTGGCAACGGGTGAGAGGGTATTCGGCTCGAGGCGATGACAGGAGACAGGGGAGGGTGATCGCTACGGGGTCTCTGGCGATTTCCGGACGTCATAGCACCAGAGGCGGTCGAGGTCGCGGAGGTAGAGGCGGCCATGGGCGACGACGGGGTAGGTCCAGGCTTTTTCCATGGCGTTGCTGCGGGCCGGCAGGTCCGGAGGCGTGAAGCGACCGGCTTCGCGGTACGCCTCGGGGGTAGGTTCCACGAGACCGACTTCGCCGCTTTCGGCGTGAAGGTAGAGCCGGCCGTCGGCACAGCAGATCGACGCAGCGCCCAGGGCGCGTTCCTCCCACTGGATGTCGCCGGTATCGAACCGGACGCAGAGCATGGCCTGGCCGGTCGTGCCGTAAAGGAAGTCGCCGACGCGGACGGCGCCGCCGATGGCGGTGGGGAGCTTGGGGGAGAAGTAGAGGGGTTCCGCCACGATGGTCTGGTCCTGGCGGGTGAGTTGGACGAGGCCGCCGCCGGTGCCGGCCCCGGCGCTGAAGACGCGGTTGGCATGGGCGACGGGCGAGGGGATGTTCGCGCCGTACTTGCTGATGGTCTTGTCGTAGCGCCAAAGGAACCGGCCGGTCTTGGCTTCGACGCCGACGAGCCCTTTCTGGAGCATCTGCACGTATTGCGGGAGACCGTCCACGTCGAGGCGGATGGCGGAGGCGTAAGAGGCTTCGTCGGCTTCGGGCAGCGCGGTTTTCCAGAGGACGTTGCCGGAGCGTTTGTCGAGGGCGACGAGCGTGGCTTGAGGTCCGCCGGGCGTGCAGAGAAGTGTGTTGCCGTCGACGAGGGGGGACTCGGCGTAGGCCCAGGTGCCGGGGGTGCCGCCGAAGTCACGGCGGAGCTGTTTACGCCAGCGCAGGTTGCCGGTGAGGGATTCGAGGCAGACGAGGTCGCCATCGGATCCCAGGGCGTAGAGCAGGGTGCCGTCGACGGTGGGGGTGGAACGGGCGGCGGGGAAGGTGGGTTTCTGGTCGGGGTTGCCCACCTTGCCGAGGGTCCTGGTCCAGACCGGTTGTCCGTCCTCGGTTGAGAGGGCTTGGACGAATTCGTTGTCGAGGCCGTGGTTGCTGATGAGGTAGAGGCGCTGGCCGACGACGGCGGGCGTCGAGTAGCCCGAGCCCAGGTGCTGCGCTTGCCAGCGGAGTTGAGGTCCCTCCTTGGGCCACGAGGCGAGGAGGTCGGTCTCGCGGGCATGGCCGTCGCGGTGGGGACCACGCCACTGGGGGTAGTCGTCGGCCCGGGCGGTGGCCAGGGCGAAGATGGCCAGGAACAGGCCGGGGTGGGGGAACGGTAAGGCTCTCATGCGGGCGAGGGGTTCATGTCGTGAGCGAGCAAGGGTTCAGCGCTTGCGGCCTTTGGCTTTGCCGAGCTCTTTGACGACCCCCTTCATCCAGGCAACGCTCTTGGTCGTGTTTTCCTCGGTGCCGCTGCACTCGATGGAGACAACGCCGTCCCAGTTCGCCCGGTGGAGGAACTCGAGGCATTGCCGGATGTTGTCGGCGTTGACGCCACCGCCGACGTAGACCTCCGAGCTGCCGATGCCGGTTTCCTCGCCGCGGACGGCGGCGGCGAGGGCGGGGCTGACGTCTTTGATGTGGCAATGGGTGACGTACTTGCGGAGGGCTTTGAGGTAATCGAGCGGATTGTGGCCGGCGATGAAGGTGTTGCCGGTGTCGAAGTTGCAGCGGAGGTATTCGGAGTCGAAGTGGCGGAAGAGACGCTGCATGAAGTCGAGGTCGTTGGTATAGGGGCCGTGGGGTTCGACGTTGATGATGACCTTGTAGTCCTCGGCCCAGGGGAGGCATTGGGCGTAGTTGTCGCAGGTGACCCGGAAGACTTCGTCGCGGTTCATCCCGGGGGTTTCGAAGGCGCCGTCCACGGTGTCGACCATGGGGCAGCCGAGTTCGGCGGCGAAGCGGATGCTCTGCTGGACGTACTGGACGCCGAAGGCCGAGCCGTTAGGTCCCATCATGGGGTAGGAACCGTCGATCTGGGAAACAGTGAGCTTGAGCTTGTCGAGGAAACGGCGGAGCGCGCGGGGGTTGGACTGGAGGGAGACGCCGGGGTCGTAGCCGAGCGCGGCGATGAAGTTCTGGCCGTGGAGGGCACAGAACTCGATGTGTTTGAGGCCGGTGGCGGCGACCTTTTGGCAGGCGGCTTCGAAGCCAACACTGAGGGGGCGCCAGTTATCCGTGTGCAGACCGAGGTGAATCATGGGTTTCGTTTAGGCGGGCCGAGGGGCGGCGTCAAGCTCGGCGCGGCGAAGGGCGAAGGGCGAAGGGCGAAGGGCGAAGGGCGAAGGGCAAAGGGCGAAGGGCGAAGTTCAAAGTTCAAAGTTCAAAGCTCAAGGGAAGTTCCAGGATCTCAAGGGGCCGAACCGGCCTGGCGTGGCCGGCATGCGGGTCGGCGCGCGCAGCGATTAGAGTGCGTTGTGCTTTAGCGCCGCTTTGCGGAAAGGGGGCGAGGGGCGGGATGAACGAAAAGCGCCGCTGGAAGACAGCGCACTCCAAACGCTGCGCGCGTGCCGGACGGTGGGAGTGGGGCGCCGGTTCTGGAGTAAGCCGCCGCCGAGCGGTGCTTGCAGGGAGGTCGCTGCAGGCGAGACGCCTGCACCACACGGGTGAACGACAGGTCAGCGACGGGCGGTGCGGACGGCGCCAGGGTCGGCGAGCGGGGTGGGGAGGTCTTCGCAGACGATGCGAAAGCCGACGTTGTACACGCGTTGCCACGGGGGGTAGCTGAGCCGGAAGCTCGAGGTGCAGCGCTGCGGGCGGTCGTACCAGGAACCACCGCGGACCACGCGGTCGGCGCTGTCGGCGGCGGGGGGGGCGTCGGTGTAGGGGTAGGGCCGGTAGGGCGAGCGGGTCCACTCCCAGGCGTTGCCGTGGAGGTCGTGGAGACCCCAGGGGTTAGGGCGATAGGAGCCGACGGGTTCAGTGACGAAGCCGCCGTCGTTGTACCGGTCGTCGCGGGGGATCCAGTCGTCGTAGCGGTTCGGGTTCACCATGGGGCGCGCGGCGGTGTAGTTGTCGAGGGCGGTGTCGGCGGCGAAGTCGCGCAGGCGTTGGTCGCCCAGGTTGGCAAAGGTCGAGTAATCGGCGGCGAGATCGCCGAACCAGAAGGGGGTGGCGGTGCCGGCGCGGCAGGCCCATTCCCACTGGGCCTCCGTCGGGAGGTTGATGGGCAGGCCCGTGCGGTTGGCGAGCCACTGGCAGAAGGCCACGGCGTCTAGCCAGGAGACACGGACGGCGGGTTGGTCGGGTTGATCCTGGTCGTAACCGACGACGCCGAACTGGTAGCCATGGCGGTCTTCGGTGCGGCTTTCGTGTTCGGGTCGGAACTGCTTGAACTGGCGGTTGGCGGTTTCGCAGCGGGCCATCCAGAAGGGTTCGACGGTGACGATGGTGGGCGGCGCTTCGTCGGGGTGTCCGGTGGTTGAGCCTATGGGGAACGTGCCGCCCGGGATGCGGACGAGTTCGAGGGTGACGCCGTCGCCGAGGTCGAGGGTGCGGGAGAGGCGGCCGTCGGGGGCGGCGGCTTGTTGTTTGGCGAGGGCGGTGGGGGTGTCGAAGGGCCAGACGCTGTGGGGAAGGGCGAAGTTCGAAGTTCGAAGTTCGAAGTTGGATGTTGGATGTTGGACGTTGGACGTTCGAAGTCCCAGGTCCTTGGTCTGTGGTCTGTGGTCTGTGGTCTGTGGTCCGTGGTCTGTGGTCCGTGGTCCTTGGTCCTTGGTCCTTAGTCCGTGGTCCCGGGCGGTGTACGCGGGTGCTTCGGGGATCTGTTCGTAATCCGGGTGGGGGCCCATGGGGACGTACTGGCGGCGGAGTTCCATGGCGCGGGCGTGGACGCGGGCGAGCCGGGCGTGGTCGAGGGACCCGTAGCCTTGAGAGAACTGAGGGATTTCGCCCCAGGTACCGTAGAAGGGGGCGTTGAGATCGAACCAGGCAGCGAGGCGTTCCCAGGCCTCGGAGTCGAGGTTTACGTCGTGGTGTCCTTTGGCGAGCAGTTGGCCAAGCGTCGTGGTGCGGAAGTGGTAATCCAAGGGGGTGAACATGCGGCGGTCGCCCTCGATGCCGGGGCGGCGGACATAGCGGGCGAGGTCGAAGTAGGAGCGGGTGAACTTGCCGCCTCCGTCCCAACGTCCGGCGAGCTGACTGCTCCAGTCGTTGGGCCAGACGTCGCCCTTGAGGTAAGGCGGCTGGGCGGTCTGGCCGGCCATGGCCTGGGCGGCGGGCGTCTGTTGGGTTTCGGGCGAGCCGTCGTGACACCGGACGCAGTGATGGTCGAGGACGGGCTGAACTTCGCGCACGAAGCTGAAGCCGCGCGCCGGGCCGTACCAGGGTTCGATGGGGGTGGGTGGGCGGCGGGCGGCGAGGCTGGGTCGGTTCGGCGAGACTTCGTTTTGAGGTTCGTGGCAGCCGCCGCAGGAGACGGCTTCGCCCGGCATGCCGACGAACCAACTGCGCATGAGTTGGAGCGCCTGGCCTTGTTCGTCGAGGGGTTGGAGTGAGAGAGGGCTGTTGGCGGGGATGATGAAATGGGCGGAGCCGTCCGGTTCGACGGGCACGGTGCCCAGGATGCGTTTGACATCCCAGGGTCCGTCCTGACCGAGCGTGCCGTAGAGACCGCCGAAGCCGCGTCGGGAGAAATAGTACTCGATGAGGCGCAGGCTCCTGACCGTGCCGCGGGGGACGCCTTCGAGGCCCGGGCCGGCGTGGAGGTCGGTGATGAAAACGGTGGCCTGGTCGCTGGCGAGCTGGACGCGATCCGGGATGACGGGGGGAGGGGTGACGGGCTGGACGGGGATGGGCCAGAGGAGGGCGGTGCCTTCGACTTCGTGAAGCAGAGTGACGTTGTCGAAGACATCGACGAGGTAGATGCCCCAGAGGGATTGGGGACCGAGCTTGGCGCTGACGAGATGGTACTCGGGGCTGAGGGGCCAGGGCATGATGAACTGGGGCCAGACGCCATCCACGAGTCGGTCGCGGACGATGGGTTCGACGGGTTGGCCGCGGCGCGGGATTTCCTGGACGATGCCTTCGCCCTCACGCCGGCCGGCACTGGGGTCGAGGAGGAGGAGGCGACCTGAGCGTGGCGTGCCGTGATGGCCGCTGGCGATGCCGATGAGTTGGTGTTGGTGGCCGGGGACGGGGCGGGCGTAGTAGAAGGAACCGGGAAACCAGGAGCCGCTGCCGCGCAGTTCGCGCTGGTCGGTGCCGTCCGGGTTCATGTGGAAGAGGATCCGGGAATTGGCGTGGGACTGGTCGGTGTATTCCCAGCGGAGGTACATGACGCGCCCGTTGGGGAGCAGCGTGGGGCACCAGTCGCTGTCCTGCTCGAAGGTGAGCTGGCGAATCGTTTGCGCGCGCGGGTCGAGGAGGTAGAGGCAGGTCATGGCCTGGGCGCCGAACTCGCAGGGCAACCCCTGGTAGACCGCGGTGGAGGCGAAGATGATGCGTCCGTCCGGCAGGTAACAGGGGTCGAAGTGGGCGACGTCTTCGCCATCATCGGGGGTGACCTGGCGGAGGTTGCGGCCGTCCACGCCGATTTCCCAGAGGCGCCAGTTTTTCTGGTGCGCCCCGTTTTGGGCGAAGAGGAGGCGCTGGGCATCGAAGTGGAGGGCCGGGTCGATCACGGTTTCGTCGTCGGCGGGGCGATGGACGGTGGTGAAGCGCGGTTCGCCGCGGAGGTTCGAGAGGACGGCGAGCTCATCCTGCCAATGGCCCTGGCGGGGAGTGTCATCGCTGGTGTGGGCGTTGAGAGAACCGACGCCAAGGGCCTGGCCCTGGGCCTGGCGGGCGGCTGGAGGTTTCGGGAAACTGCGCTTGAGCACGAGCAGGCGATCGAAGTCGAGCAGCGGATTGGCGAGGAGGGCTTCGCGGGCGAGTTGTTCGAGGTCTGTGCGGGCTTGGGCGCGGGTTTCGGCCGCTTCGAGGGCGCGCTCGAGCCGATCCAGGCGGTCGCTGAACTCAGCCCCGCGCGGGTAGCGGCTTCCGAACCGGGCGGTGAGATCCTGGATGGCCAGGCGGAGAGCAGCGGGGTTCACCTCGGCACGGAAAGGCTTGAGGTGCGCGGCGGGTGAGACGGCGGGCAACGGGCGCGCCTTGGGTCGGTGCGGAACGAAGTCGGCGGGCAGGGCAGGGGACTCGAAGCGAAGGCTGACCAGGTGGGGGAAATCGCGTTCGCGCTGGAAGCGGAAGGTGTGCGGGCCGGCGACGAGGTCGAGTTCCGCGACGATTTCCTGGTGCGCGCCGCTGGTGTTCCACGAACCCGATGCGGTCCGGGCAGCTTCGCCGACGCGGTTGCCGTCCACGAGAAACTCGACGGGGCGGGGCGCGCCCGCGGCGTATTGGAGGCGGAGGGTGTACCGGCCGGTGGCGGGCAGGTCGATGTCGTACTCGACATTGATGGGCGACTGACCGCCGTAGGCGACCGTGGGGCCGGCATCGGCATATTCCTCGGTGAAGACGCGGACGTTGCCGCGGTCGAAGGCCCACGCGGGAATGATGAAGGAGGGCGGTTCGCCGGCCCGGGCAGAGTCGAGGGCGCCGGTGAGCAGCGCGCTGGCGAGGCAGAAGAGGGCGAGACGTCGTGCCGGTTGAGCGCGGGTCGGCTTCATGGTGTCGGGGGCGGCATTCGCGTTACGTGCGGTTCACTCCAACTGTCCGAGGCAGTTCCGGTCGACGGCGGCGGGTTGGGCGCCGGCCATGTCCATGCGGGGGCGCTCGCGGAGTTCTGCCAGGACGGGATCGAAGGTGCGGAGGAGGGCGAGGTAATCGGGGTCCTGGGTGTTCGCGAAGACGGGTTGGCCGCAACGGCCGCTGCCGCCCGCCTCGACGGGGAGGGGCGCGGTGAGGAAGTTATTGAGGTGCGGGTTGGTCAGGCGGGTCCAGATGGGGCGCGGGATGCGGGCGTCCTGATGACAGCCGGCGCAACGGCGCTGGGCGACTTCCGACAAGGTGCGGTCGAGGTCGGGTGGGAGGAACTGGCGGCAGCCGGGGCGGTCGGGGTGGGCGGTTTCGGAGGTGCCGTAGTAGGGGACGTTGAGGTCGATCCAGGCGAGGATGCGGCGGGTTTCCGTGGGCGGAAGCTCGACGCGCCGGACACCGTTGGTGTCGGGGTGACCGGTGAGGAGGAGGTCGGCAAGGAGGCTGCGCGGGGAGCCCCACGCCTTGGGGGTGACCTCCAGGATGTTCTGCTCCATGCCGTTGTACGTGGGGATCCAGTTCACGTAGGGACTGTCCCACTCGGATTCGCCGGAGCGCTTACGACCGCGCGCGAGCCATTCGTAGGAGACGTTGAAGAAGTCGGTTTTGTCTCCGCAGAGGTCCACGCGCTTGGGCGGGGTGGGCCCGCTGTGGCAGCGGACACAGTGGGCGTCGAGGACGGGTTGGACATGGGCGGTGTAATCGAAGCCCACGCCTTCGCCCCAGTCGGGCGGGCGAAGGGGTGACGGGGGGCGGGGGCGCGAGAGGGGCACGGCCACGGTCTGGTTGCGGGGTTCGTGGCAGCCCACGCAGCCCTGGACTTCGCCCGGCATCAGGTGGGTGAAGGTGCGCATGCGCTGCACGGCGCGGCCCTCGGCGTCTAAGGCGATGAAGTAGATGGGGCGTCCGGCGGGGACCAGGAAGGAGGCCGAACCATCCTCCGCAACCGGGGCGTAACCCCAGACGAGTTTGCCGGCGTACGTGGCGCCACAGGAGATGACCGGGAACTGGAAGCCGAAGGCCCGGTTGTTGACGTCGGTGCGGACCGCTTTGCGCATTTCCTCGACGACGCAGATTTCTTTGACCTCGCCGCGTTTGACCAAGGGTTCGAGCCCGCGATAGACGTCCTGGAGAACGACGGTGGCCCAGTCGGAAGCAGAGTCGGATGCAGGCAAGATGCCTGCACCACCGGGATGGGAGGCAGGCAAGATGCCTGCACCACCAGCGGCAGGGATCGAGGTGAGGGTCGCTGAGGCGTGGGACTCGAAGGGGTTGTTCTGGGGGGCGAGGACAGGGGGACGAGGGCGCGGGCGGAGGGGTTGGGTGCTGTAGAAGCCGATGCCGTCGAGGGGGTCGACGAGGCGGAGTTGCTGGGTTCCCTCATAGTTGCGGACGAGGATGGTGCCGCGCTTGGAGACGAGGAACAGCTCGGCGTCGAGGGGATAAGGGCTTTCGTAAGGGCCGCGGATGTTGTTGCCGTCCCCTTTGTCCATTTGGCCGATGGCGACTTCGGGGGTGATGTTGCGAAGGCTGGCGGGCGCGTTGTTGCCATGCTGGACGTCAATGATGCCGATGGCACCGCGGCACGGTCCGTTGTGGCTGGTGAGGACGCACAGCACCTCGGCGGTCCCGGGGATGGAGCGGGCCTCCATGAACGTGGCGGGGCTCAGAACCCGGTTGCCGAAAAAGCCGGCGAGGCAGGTGCCGTCGGGACGGATGGTCCAGAGGCTTTGGATGGGGATGGCCGGTTTGTCGACGTATTCCCAGCGGGAATAGAGGATGCGGCCGTCGTGCATGACGCTGGGGGTGAAATCGTTGACAATGTTGGCGGAGAGGGGGATGACGCGGGAGCCGTCCCGTTCCATGCGGTGGAGGACGCCGACGGGTGAGATCCAGCAATAGGCAAAGCGCGAGGTGCGGGTCGAGAGGAAGGCGATGCCGCCGTCCGGCAACCAGCAGGCGTTGTAGTTGTGGTGGGGACCGTCGGTGAGCTGGCGCAGGCCCGTGCCGTCGGGGCGGATGGCGAAGACCTGGTAGCCGTCGCGCTGGGTGCGGCGCCAACTGAAGAGGATTTCGCGGCCGTCGTAGTCGAGGTCGCAGTCGAGGATTTGTCCTTCGGGCGAGGCGACGAGTTCGCGCCAGACACCGTGGCGAAGGGCGGGCGGGGATGCGGGGTCGGGTGCAGGCAAGATGCCCGCACCACCGGGGGATGGGTCGAGGGTGGCGCGGATGGGGGCGAGGTCGAGGAGGCCGAGGCCGCCGCCGGCGCCGAATCCTTCGACGTGGTAGGTGTAGACGTGGCTGGGGTTGAGCTCGCGACGGCGGATGAGGAGCAGTTGGTCGAAGCCGAGCCGGCCCTGGGCCACGGCGGCGGCCAGTTCCGGGGTGTCTTCGATGGCGTCGTCGAAGGGTTCGGGTCGGCCCGCAGGCAGAGCCCGGAAGCGGGCGTAGCTGCGGGCGGGGAGGGGCTCGCCGAAGACCTGGATCTCGGCGGCGCCGGGGTTGAGGCCGCCGTAGGAGCTGGTGAAGCGAAGGGTCAGCTTGCGGACCTTCGCAGGCGCTGCGAGGGCGATGCGCTGCGGCCCGTGGCCGCGGGCGAGTTGGCCGCGGACGGCGGCGGTGTCGGCCTCGTCCAGCCACAGTTCGTAGTCCTTCCAGCCTTCCTCGGCGAACCAGGCCGTGCGCGCCCAATAGGCGAGCTCGGCGATCGTGACGGGCTTGGGCCAGGCGAGGGTGAAGGTGGCGCCGTGGCGGTGGGTGTTGCCCTGCACGCACCAGGCGCGGCCGATGTCTTCCTGGCTGCCGGCAGCAGGAATCCGGCCGTCGATGGCAAAGCGAGCGGCGTATTGCTCGTTGTGCTCGGAATTCGCCGTGGCTTTGGCCTGCAGCGCGAGGTTGGGAGGGAGACCTTCGGCGTGTCCGAACCGGAGGGCGGAAACCAGGGTCACCGCGGCAATCGCCGCGGCCCGGCGGAGGTACGAGCGACGATCGCGCATGGCGACAGGGGGTTGAGGAGATGGACTACGACTGGTGGGCAGGTTCGCCGAGGGCTTCGACGTCGCGGCGCATCCGGGCGAGGTCGGCGGGTTCGAGGTTGAGGCTGGCGGCGCGGACGTTCTCCCGCAACTGGGTCGCGTTGCGCGCGCCGGCGAGGACGTGGGTCACGCCCGGCTGGGCGGCGGTCCAGGCGAGGACGAGTTGCGCGAGGGTGCAGGCGTACTTGTCGGTGAGGTCCTGCCAGGCGGCGAGCTGGTCGAGGATTCGGCGGCGGTTGACGGGGAGGAACCACGGGTTCCAGGCGTCGTTCGTGCGGAACTCGCCGGGGTTGAAGACGCGGTCCATGCCCACCTTGCCGGTGAGCAGGCCTTGTTCGAGGGACATGTAGGTGAGGGTGGCGAGGCCCTTCTCCGCGCAGAGCGGGAGGATGTCCTTCTCCGCCCCCCGGCACAGCATCGAGTAACGGAACTGGTCGCTGACGATGCCGCCGCAACGGAGGTTCTCGAGGAGCTCGTCCGGCGAGACGTTGCAGACGCCGAGGGCGCGGACCTTGCCCTGATCGCGGAGCTTGACCAGCGTGGCCATGGTGTCGGCGATGGGCGTGGCCTCCGGAGGTGCGCTGGGCCAGTGGGTCTGGTAGAGGTCGATGCGGTCGGTGCCCAGGCGGCGGAGGCTCTGCTCGATCTCGAGCTGGAGGGTGTCGGGACGGAGGCTGCGGTTCATGGGCCGGCCGTCGAAGTGGGCGAAGAAGGAGCCGCGGTCGTCCTCCCACCAGAGCCCGCACTTGGTGGCGACGATGGCCTTGTCGCGCCGGCCTTTGAGGGCCTGGCCGACGACGGTTTCGCTACGGCCCCAGCCATAGGCGGGGGCGGTGTCGATGAGGTTGACGCCAAGGTCCAGCGCTTCCTGGATCGTGCGGATGGACTCGGAGTCGTCGGGGTTTGGGCCCCAGACGGTGCCGCCACCGAGGACCCAGGCACCGAGGCCGATGACGGAGGCGTTCAGGCCGGAAGGGCCGAGGGGTTTGGTGTTCATGGGCGAAACGGGAAGTGGGAAGTACGAAAGTCGAAGGGCGAAGTTGGAAGTTGGAAGTTGGAAGTTGGAAGTTGGAAGGGGTTAACATTCAACGTTCAACGTTCAACGTTCAACGTTCAACGTTCAACGTTCAACGTTCAACGAGGTGGGGTGGAACAAGTGGCGTCGCGGATGGGTTGGGGTAAGCCTCATAGAGACAGGAGGTACTCGACGAGGTCGCGGATCTGGTCGTCGTTCAGATGCGAGGTCTTGCCGTGCTGGTCGTCGGCGTTGCGGGAGGTAAGGACCTCGCGGAGGGTGGCGGCGGAGCCGTCGTGAAGGAAGGGCGCGGTGCGCCAAAGCTCGATGAGCGTGGGGGTGTCGAAGATGTCGTTGGGACGATCCAGCGGGCCGCGGGTGCCGACGTCGTAGGGTTGGAGGTCGGTGAACAGGGGCGCGGGATGGCAGGCGGCACAGTTGGCCTGTGCGAAGACCTCCTTGCCGCGAAGGGCGGCGGGCGAGAGTTGGCCGTCGACCAGATAGGGGCTGGGGACCGGTTCCAAGGCCTTGAGGTACTCGTCCATGGCCTCGGCGACGGCGTCCGGTTGGACGGTGAAGAGGATATGACGAAGGCCGGCGCGGACAGCGGTCTCGGCAGTTTCGCGAATGCCCATGCTCATGGCGGGTGGGGTGCGGTGGGAGAGCAGCATGCTCTTGTTGTTCTTCGGGTTCCCCATGCCGTCATTGAGAAGGTCCCAGTTCAGGGCGTCGACGCGGCCGTCGCCAGGATGACAGGAGGCGCAGCTCTGCCAGCCCTGGAAGCAGATCTCGGCGTCGTGGAAGTAGAACTCGCCTAGCCGCACGACATCCATGGTGGGCTTGGGACCGAGGGGAATCGATTCCCACCGGGGATACTGCGAGGTGACGTCGACCACGGCGAGGGTGTCGGAGAAGTAGTTGGCCACGTACGCCCGGGTGCCAAGGAGGACGACGGCGCGAGGGCCGCGATCGGTGGCGGGCAGCTTGAGGCGCTGACGGAGGCCAACGAGGAAGGCGAGGTCGTTGGGGACATCGGTCTGGCTGCGGGACGCCGCGGTGTAGTCGGTGGCCTGGCCGGCCTGGGGTTCGGCGGGGAGCTTGGCGAGCTTGGCGAGCAGGTCGGGGAAGGCAATCACGCTGAGCTCGTGGGTTCCGGCGTGGGTGACGGCCAGGGTGGCACTGTCGGCGGACCAGGCGATGCCCCAGGGGTTTGCGGCGCCGCTATCCACGCTGTCGAGGAGAACCGTGTTGACGACCTCGAGGCGGTCGAGACGGATGATGGTCTTGGCGTTGGTGTTCATCCAACCGCGCTCGAGTTGGGTGGTGGGGAGCTGGTAACGGCCCAGCAGGTGGGTCACGACCGCGTACTGCCCGTCGGGCGAGATGCGGATGTCGTTCAGGACACCGCTGCCGTTGGGGAGGGTCAGTTCCTTCACCACCTCGGCGAGGGAGGTGTCGATGACGCTGACGACGGCGGCGACGTAGTCGATATCGGCCCGGCCGTCGTGCAGGTGGTTGGCGACGAGCAGGTACCGGCCGTCCCGGGTGAGGGCAGCGGCCATGGGTTCACGGCGCACCTTGACGCGGCGGAGTTCCTGTCGGGTCTGGAGGTCGAGGAAGCTGACGTCGTCATTGAAGCGGTTGCAGACGTAGAGGGTACGGCCATCGGGGCTGAGGACGGGGGCGGTGGACGAATGGCCGGCGGGCAGGAGGGCGGTGACGGTGCCGGACGCGGTATCGAGCACGCAGACAAGGCTTTGGGGGGCAGCGCAGGTGACCAGCAGGCGGCTGTCGTCGGCCGACAAGGCCAGGCCGAGCGGCGGGGCGGGGACGGGGATTGAGGCGGTGACGGCCCGCGTGGCGGTGTCGAAGCGCAGCACCTGGTTGCCGGTGGCGCAAGCGATGTAGAGGGTGGCGCCATCCCGGGTGGCGACGAGCGCGGTGGGGGAGAGCGGGGGATTGGCGGCCTGGACGCCGGTCAGGAAGGTGGTGGTGGCCACGGCCCAGGCAGCAGCGGACGTGACGAGGCGGGAGAGGGAGTGGCGGAGGTTACTCATGGCCATGGACGTCGGTTCACGGTCGGATTGATTAGACTCAGGTGTTGCGTGTTCGGGCGGAGGTTAGAATGACTGCCGCTTGGGGGACAACCAGAAAGCGGGCGCAGAAAACGAAACATGCATTGGCAATCTGCAAGAGGAGGACGCATAATCTGAACGTTTTACGGACATGATCCTGTCAGTCATCCATCATCGGCGCGGGCTCGCAGCGGCACTGGGGCTGTGGCTGGTCACCGCGGCGGGCCCGGTTGGGGCGGCGCCGGCCATCGAGTTCAACCGGGACATCCGGCCGTTGCTCTCGGACAACTGCTTTGCCTGCCACGGGCCGGACACAGCCAAGGTGAAGGGCGGTTTGCGGCTGGATCTGCGCGAGGCGGCGCTGCGGCCGGCGCGATCGCGCAAGGCGGCCATTGTTCCCGGAGATCCTGAGGCCAGCGAGTTGGTGCGGCGGATCACGACGTCGGACGAGGATGACCTGATGCCGCCGCCGGAGTCGCACAAGGTGCTGACGGACGCGCAGCGTGAGCTGTTGAAGCGATGGATTGCGGAGGGCGCCCACTATGAAGGGCATTGGGCTTACACGCCGCCGGTGCGGCCCGCGGTGCCCGCGGGGGCGAACGCGGTGGACCACCTGGTGCGCGAGCGGTTGCGGGCGGAGGGGCTGAGCCCGGCGCCCGAGGCGGATCGGCGCACGCTGGCGCGGCGGCTGTATTCGGACCTGGTGGGGTTGCCACCGCGACCGGAGGAAGTGGTGGCGTTTGAGCGGGATCCATCACCGGAAGCCTATGCGCAACTGGTCGAGCGGTTGCTGGCTTCGCCGCATTTTGGGGAACGGATGGCCTTGGGGTGGCTGGATGTGGTGCGGTTCGCGGACACGATCGGATACCATTCGGACAACCCGCGGAACGTCTGGCCGTATCGCGACTATGTGATTCGGGCGTTCAACGCGAACAAGCCCTTTGACCAGTTCACGCGTGAGCAACTCGCGGGGGACCTCCTGCCGGGGGCGGCGCTGGAGCAGCAGGTGGCGTCGGGTTTCAACCGGTTGCTGCTGACGACCGAGGAGGGGGGGGCGCAGCCGAAGGACTATGAAGCGCGCTACCTGACGGACCGGGTGCGGGCGGTGGGCGCCGTGTGGCTGGGGCAGACGGTCGGTTGTGCGCAGTGCCACGACCACAAGTTCGACCCGATCACGGCGCGCGACTTCTACTCCTTGGGGGCGTTTTTTGCGGACGTCAAGGAGCCGATCATCGGGCGACGCGAGGAGGGATTGCTGGTACCGGACGCGGAGCAGGCGCGGGAGCTAGAGCGATTGGCTGGCGTGATGACGCAACTGGAACAACGGTTCGCCGGGCCCCATCCGGAGCTGGCGGAGGCGTTTGTGGCGTGGGAACGGGGGCAGCGGGAAGCGCTGGACGGGGACGGACGGTGGAAGCCGTTGGCGCCGGTCGAGGCGATTTCCGCAGGCGGCGCGACGTTGACCGTGCGGAACGATGCGTCGGTGCTGGCCAGCGGGGCGGCGCCCGACAAGGACACCTACACGCTGCGTTACCGGAGCGAGTTTGCGGGCGCGGTGGGGTTGCGGCTTGAGGCCCTGGCGGATGACGCGCTGCCGGCGAAGGGCCCCGGGCGGGCGGGCAACGGGAACTTCGTGTTGGGCGAGGTGTTGGCGCGGGTGGAACGGGAGGGTGATGAGCCGCGACGACTGCGGTTCAAGTCGGCGCTGGCGACGCACGAGCAGACCAGTCATGCCGAGGCGAACCCGTACAAGCGGTGGCCGGCGGTGGCGGTGATTGACGACGACGTGCACGGCGAGAACACGGGGTGGGCGGTGTTGCCGCAGGCCGGGCAACGGCAGCAGTTGCTGCTGGAGTTCGAGTCGCCGCTGAATCTGGGGGCCGGGGACACGCTGGTGGTTGAGTTGCGGCAGCACCATGGACACGGCCAGCACACGCTGGGCTGTTTCCGTCTGGGCCTGACGGCCGAGCCGGAGGCGGTGAACTCGCCGGCGGCGCTGCCGCCCCCCCCGGCGATCGCGAAGCTCCTGCGGGCGACGGATCCGCAAGGCGAGGCGGCCCGGCGGGATGAGTTGTGGGCGCACTTCAAGCAGGTGACGCCCGAACTGGGACCCCTGCGCGAGGCGCTGGCGGCGGCGCGGAAGGCGCAGACCGATTTCGAGGCGACGGTGCCGCGGTCGCTGGTGACGGAGCGGCTCGATACGCCGCGGCTAGTGCGGATCCTGCCGCGCGGCAATTTCCTGGACGAAGGCGGTGAGCTGGTCGAGCCCGCCCTGCCGGCCTATCTGGCGGCGGAGGGTGGGCGGGACGGGGCGAGGCGTTTGACGCGGCTGGATCTGGCGAACTGGCTCGTGTCACGGGACCACCCGTTGACGGCGCGGGTGGTGATGAACCGGCTCTGGCGGCAGTTCTTCGGGGTGGGCGTGTCGAAGGTGATGGATGATTTCGGGGCGCAGGGTGAGCCGCCGCGGAATCCCGCGTTGCTGGACTGGCTGGCGGTGGAGTTCATGGACAGCGGCTGGGACGTCCGCCACATGGTGCGGCTGATGGTCCTCAGCGAGACGTACCGGCAGGCGTCCACAGTACCGCGAGACTTGCTGGCCCGGGATCCGGAGAATCGCGAGTTCGCCCGGCAGGGGCGCTGGCGGGTCGAAGCGGAGCTGGTGCGGGATGCGGCCTTGTCTTTCGCCGGGCTGCTGGGGACGCGGATTGGGGGCCCGAGCGTGCGGCCGTATCAGCCGGAAGGTTACTGGGAGAACCTGAACTTCCCGCCGCGCACCTATGAGGCGAGTCCGGTGGCCGAGCAGTATCGCCGGGGGCTGTACGTGTGGTGGCAACGTTCCTTTCTGCATCCGAGTTTGTTGGCCTTTGACGCGCCCAGCCGGGAGGAATGCGCGGCGGAACGGAACCGGTCGAACATCCCGCAGCAGGCGCTCGTGCTGCTGAACGACCCGACCTACGTCGAGGCGGCGCGGGTGTTGGCGGCCCGGATCTTGCGGGAAGGGGGTGACGACGACGTGGCGCGCCTGCGCTGGGCAGGACGGCAGGTGTTGGTCCGGGAACTGGGGGCTGAGGAACTGCGGGTGTTGCAGGCGCTGCTGGACAAGCATCGGGCGGAGTACCAAGCGGCGCCCGAAAGCGCCGAGGCTTTTCTGGCGGTGGGGCTGGCGCCGCGCCCCCCGGAACTGGCGGCGCCGGAACTGGCGGCCTGGACCAATGTGGCCCGCGTGTTGTTGAGCCTGCACGAAACGATCACCCGTTCTTGAATCATGAAGAATTCTTCGGAAGTCCGCCAACTGCTGGCCCAACGCCAGACCCGCCGGGTGTTTCTCGGCCGCACCGCGCAGGGGCTGGGTGCGCTGGCGCTGGCCACGCTGATCAACCCGGGCCTGTTACGGGCGGCCACTGCGAAGTCGGACCGATGGACGGGCGTGGTAAACCCCTTCCACTACCCGCCGAAGGCCAAGCGGGTGATCTGGCTGACGATGGCGGGCGGGCCGTCGCATCTCGAGACCTTTGACCCGAAGCCGAAGCTGGCCGAGATGCACGGGCAAGCGATGCCCGAGTCGTTCACGGCGGGGCGGCAGATCGCACAGTTGCAGGGGCAGAAGCTGTTGTGCTTCGCGCCGCAGTTCAAGTTTCAGCGCTTTGGCCAGGGGGGCGTTGAGATCTGCGAGCTGTTTCCGCACATCGGGTCGGTGGTGGACGAGCTGTGTCTGATCCGCTCGATGACGACCGAGGCGATCAATCACGATCCGGCGCACATGTTCATGAACACCGGGTCGCAGATTGCGGGCCGGCCGAGCATGGGCTCGTGGCTGGTGTACGGGCTCGGTTCGGAAGCGGAGAACCTGCCGGGGTTTGTGGTGCTCACGTCGCTTGGACGGGGCGGTCAGAACCAGCCCATCGCGGCGCGGCAATGGGCGTCGGGTTTTCTGCCCAGCCGGTTTCAGGGGGTGCACTTGCGGGGCCAGGGCGATCCGGTGCTCTATCTCGGCACGCCGCCGGGGGTGACGCGGTGCCAGCAGGGGGATGTGGTGGCGGCGGTCAACCAGCTCAACCAGCATCACGACACCATCGTGGATGACCCGGAGATCGCGACGCGGATTGTGCAGTACGAGATGGCGTTTCAGATGCAGGCCAGCGTGCCGGAGCTGATGGATCTGTCGCGGGAACCGGCGACGATGCTGGAGCTTTATGGGTGTCAGCCGGGGGACGGGTCCTTCGCCTCGAACTGTCTGTTGGCGCGCCGGCTGGCCGAACGGGGCGTGCGGTTCATCCAGCTTTATCACAAGGATTGGGACCACCACGGTGCGGTGAAGCAGGGGATCGAGTTCAAGGCCGAGGAGATTGACCGGGCGTGTATGGCGCTGATCACCGACCTCAAGCAGCGGGATATGCTGCGGGACACGCTGGTGGTGTGGGCAGGTGAGTTTGGGCGCACGCCGATGAGCCAGGGCGGCGATGGCCGCGACCATCACAACGCCGGATTCAGCATCTGGCTGGCAGGCGGTGGGATCCGGCCGGGGATGGTGTATGGCGCGACCGACGACCTGGGCTACAACGCGGTGGAGGATCCGATGGATGTGCACGATCTGCACGCCACGCTCCTGCGCGCCCTGGGCATCGAGCACACGCGGCTGAGCGTGAAGTTCCAGGGGCTGGACGCGCGGCTCACCGGCATTGCGGGCCGGGTGGTCAAGGACCTGCTGGTTTGAGGAGGCGGCGGATGTCGCCGACGAAATCGTCCAGCATGCCTTCCACCGTCTCGAGCGGGATGGGGATGTACTTGCCGGTGGAGGTGGCGAGGACTTGACCGACGGCGTCGCGCAGTTCGGCCCGGGCGAGGAAGAGGCGGCCGCGGCGGTTTTCGGTGAGCACGCCGGAGAGGCGCAGGTCGCTGCCGGGACGGACGGGCTGCCGGAAGCGGACGGTCAATTCGGCGCAATAAGCGAACTGGTGCGCCGCGACGCCACACGCCCAGACCATGGCTTCGTCGAGGACGGTCGAGACCAGGCCGCCGTGGACGGTGTCGGCGAAGCCGATGTGTTCGGGCCGGGGCCGGAAGGTGGCGGTGACTTCGTGGCCGTCGGTTTCGAAGTCGAGGTTCAGGCCGATGGGGTTGGCCTGGCCGCAGACAAAGCACGAGCGGGTGCGCGGGAGGTGCTGGCGCATGGCGGGGAGGGTAGCTTTTTTCGCCTTTGTGTCGCGCAAAAATCTCAGCGGGCCGGGCTCAATAAACGCGGTTGCGGGAGCGTCTAAGCGGCCGTGGATTCCGCGGTGACAACCGCCGCACGCGTGCGAGTGGATGGCAAAGGCTTCCGGGTGGGGGTCCACAAGTTCCATGTGCGCGGGGTGGCCTATGGGCCGTTTGCGCCGAACGGGGAGGGCGAGCTGTTCGCGTCGCCAGACGCCACGCTGCGGGACCTGACGCAGATCCGGGGTTTGGGGGCGAACGTGGTGCGGATCTACACGGTGCCGCCGGCCTGGTTTCTGGATTTGGCGCAGGCGCATGATCTGCGGGTGTTGATCGACGTGCCGTGGAACAAGCACGGGTGCTTCCTGGAGTCGGTGAGTGCGCGGCAGCGGCTGCGGGACAGGTTCCGGCAGGCGGCGCGGGACGCGGCGAAGCATCCGGCGACGCTGGCGATCAGCGTGGTCAATGAACTGCCGCCGGACGTGGTGCGCTGGGGCGGCGTGCGGGCGGTGGAGTCGTTCCTGGACGAGCTGGGGGACGTGGTGCGGCAGGAAGCGCCGGAGTGTCTGTGCACGTTTGGGAACTATCCGCGCACGGAGTATCTGCGGCCACGGGGGCTGGATTTTGCGTGCTTCAACCTGTACCTGCACGATCCACGGGCGCTGCGTCAGTACCTGGCGCGCCTGCAAACGCTGGCGGGGGAGAGGCCGCTGGTGCTGGGCGAGTTCGGGATGGACGCGTTGCGCGAGGGCGAGCCGCGGCAGGCGGCGTTGTTGGGATGGACGATTGAGCAGGGGTCCCGGGCCGGGCTGGCGGGGATGATTGCCTACAGCTTCACCGACGAGTGGTTCAAGGACGGCTGCCACATTGACGACTGGCAATTTGGCCTGACGACGCGCGAACGCCGCCCGCGGCCGGGCTTCGAGGTGGTGCAGCGGGCGTACCAGATCGCCCCGTACTTCCCGCCGCGTCGCGAGCCTTTCGTGTCGGTGGTGGTGGCCTGCTACAACGGGGCGCGCAGTTTGCGGGCGTGCCTCGACTCGCTGACGCGGCTCCGGTATCCGACCTACGAGGTCATCCTGGTGGATGACGGGTCGACTGATGAGACCTCGGCCATTGCCGCCCAGTGCCCGGAAGTGCGGCGGCTGCGGCACGAGCGCAACCTCGGCCTTTCGGCGTCGCGCAACACCGGGATTGCGGCGGCCCGGGGTGAGATTGTGGCCTTCACGGACGACGATTGCCGGGTGGATGAGGACTGGCTGCATTACCTGGTGACCGAGCTGACGGAGCACGACTGGGTCGGGGTGGGAGGGCACAATCTGGCGCCGGCGGACGACTCGGCGGTGGCGGCGGCGGTGTGGGTGTCGCCGGGGGGGCCTGCGCATGTCCTGTTGACGGACCAGGAGGCCGAGCACCTGCCGGGGTGCAACATGGCGTTCTGGAAGTGGGCGCTGGTCGAAGCGGGCTGCTTTGACCCGGTGTTTCAGCGGGCGGGTGACGACGTGGACCTGTGCTGGCGTCTGCAGCAGCGCGGCTATCGGCTGGGCTTCTCGGCGGCGGGTTTTGTCTGGCACGCCCGGCGGTCCACCGTGCGGGGGTACCTCAAGCAGCAACATGGGTACGGGGAAGCGGAGGCGCTGCTGGCGGCCAAACACCCCGAGTACTTCAATCTGCTGGGCGGCAGTCTGTGGCGGGGGCGCATCTACGCCACCTCGCCCACGGTGCTGCCGACGCGTCGCCCGCTGATTTACCACGGCCGGTTCGGGGCCGGCTGGTTTCAGAGCCTCTATGTGACGGGGTCTTCGACGGTGCTGTCGGGGGCGACGAGTCTCGAGTATCACGTGTTGGTGACGGTGCCCTTATGGGTCTTGAGCGCGCTCTTCGGGTGGTTGTTGCCGCTCGCTGGCGGTAGTCCCAGCGTGCTGAAAATTGTCGCTGAGGGTCTGCACGGCAGCGGCAGCGCAGAAACAGGTGCTGCAGCGGAAAGGTGGTAATGGTCGGCAACTCGTGGAGAGCTTCCCTCTGCGCTGCAGCCTCTGGTGCGGGGCTGGGCGCGGTATCAGGGGCGGCTGTTTCCGCCTCGGGTGTCGTTGGCGCGGCATGAGACGCTGCGCTCGCTGAGCCGCAAACCGGGGCAGGTGGCGCCGCGCGAGCTGCAGTTCGTCGAGCCGGCGACGGTGGGGCGCGAGGATTTCCTGCGGGCGGTCCTGGAGCGGTTGGCGCGGGAGGGCTGGCCTCACCGGGCAGATGCCGGGTGGGGCGAATGGGACCTGGAGGTCGACGGCAGTCGCTGGAGCAAGCTGCGCCTGGTGACGGTGAGTGAACAGACCGACGAGAGTCAGCAGCGGCTGCGGTGTCGGCTGGCGACGTGCTGGACGCTGCCGGCGACGCTGGGGTTCTGGGGGTTGACGGGGGCAGGGCTGGTGACGACGGCGGCGCTGGGCGGAGAGGGACTGTGGGCCCTGCTGCCGCTGGCGGTGCCGGCAGGAGTGGCCTGGCGTTTTGCGCGGGACCAGCGGAGCGTGCGCCGGGTGCTGGCAGTGGTGCTGGAGGAGGTCGCGGAGTCCTTGGGAATTCGGCGCTTGCGTCAGGGGGCAGTGCCCGGTTGATTTTGCGGCGTGACGGGATTGACCTGGAAAGAGCGGATGGGGGAGCGGTTGGCGGAGTATCCGTTGCTGCGGACGATGCTGCTCAACCCGTGGTTTGCCCTGGCGCTGGTGGGGGTGGGGATGACCGGGCTGGCGGTGTTGATCTGTCTGCCGAAGGTGTGGACCTCGAGTCCGGACGGGTTTCGCCCGGTGTTCAAGGTGAGCTTGCTGGACCTGATGCAGGCGCGGGCGCTGCGGGCCTCGGCGGAGCGGAAGGCGGCGCAGGGGGATCACCTGGGCGCGGCGATTGCGTGGCAGTCGGCGGTGGCAAACAACCCGGGGAACCTGGAGCTGTATCGAGGGGCGCTGCGGCATCTGGGGGGAGCGCCGGAACTGCCGATGCGGGTGGCGGGTCGGACGCTGGCGGGGGCGAACTGGTTGCTGCGTCTGGGAGGCACCAACCGGGTGGACTTTGAGATCCTGGCGGGGGCGTTCAGCCGGTACGGCATGTCGGAGGAGGTGTACGGGTTGCTGCAGCCGATGGCGGACGACCTGTCACCGGAGCTTCAGGGCGCGTATCTGAAGGCGCTTTTTGCCGTGGGCGGGTATGAGGATTTCGGGGCGCGCTGGGAAGCGATGCGGGATCAGTTGCCGGACGATCCGACGCTGGCGTTGCACCGGACGGCGTACCTGGCGGGGTGGGGGCCGGCGGGGGAGACGGAACCGAATCTGCGGGCGTTGCGGGCCGCGATGGAGGACGTGCACCTGGGGCCGCTGGCGTGTCGGTTGGTGATGGCGGTGAGCCGGCAGCGTCTGGAGCCGGACCGGTTCGCGGAGGCGCTGCAGCGGCAGCAGGAGCGCGCGATGGATCTGGTGGTGGACCACACGCAGTACTGGCACCTGCTGGTGATGACGGGGCGGAAGGCCGAGGCCCAGCGGTTGGCCGGGGCGTTCAACCGGCCGCCGCGGTCGGCTTACGACGTGGTGGTCACGGCGGAGGCGCTGGCCGAACTGGAGCTGTCCGACCTGTGCCTGGACTACCTGCAGCGGCACGCCATGGAGTTCGGGGGCGGGAACAACCGGTGGAGTGTGGCGGTGTGGGCGACCTATGCGGATCAGTTGATCGCGGGTCGCCGCTGGGAACGGCTCAAGGAGATCGCGACCGAGATGCGCGCGTTGCCGGAGGCGCAGGAATGGTTGAGCGGGTTCGGGCGGTTTCTCGAGGGACGGGTGGCGTTTGCGCAGGGGGCGGTGAGCGCGGCGCGGGCCGCGTTTGAGGAGGCGGTGACGGCGGGTTTTCCGATGGGGCGCGTCGGGATCCGGGTGGGGGAGAGCCTGTCGCAGACGGGGTTTCCGGACCTGGCGTTGCGGGCGTTGCAGCCGCTGGAGTCGCGGTTCAGCGACGACGTGGGCTATTGGCGGGCGATGTTTGATGCGGTGTACGCGCTGCGGGAGGACGAGGTGTTGCTGCTCAAGGCCGCCACGCGGGCGCACACGTTGGAGCCGCGGAGTGTCGAGTGGCAGTTCAACTACGCGGCGGCGCTGCTGATTGGCCAGTGGCGGGTCGAGGAGGCGTTGGGGGTGACCCGGCGGCTGCTCACGCAGCACCCGCAGTCGGTGGGGGCCCGGATCAACCACGCCATCGCGCTGTGCTTCAACGGACGCGTGGACGAGGCGCGGGCGTTGCTGGAGACGGTGAGGCTGGACGAGCTGCGGGGGCCCCAGCGGGCGGCGGCACATTTTGGGTGGCTGGGAGTGCACCGGGCGCAGGAGGCGTGGGAGCAGGTGCGGGTCGAACTGCGGGCGCTCGACGGGGAACCGATGTTTCCGCGCCAGCGCCGGTGGGTGGAGGAGATTCGGCAGGCGTTGCCGGGGGAATAAAGGGACCGCTTAAGGCGCTGGCGCAGTGGCGCTAAAACGGGAGACTGCGGTTGACGCGTTGCCGGACGCGGCTCACGCTCCTCGACGCATGAAACGCTTCTTGACCACTTGGGGGACCCGCTTCCCGGCCTGGCTTGCCTGCTCCGGCCTCGCGGGCATGGTGTGGGTTCAAGGCTCCACGCCGATCTGGGTCTCGACTCCTATCATCCACGCGACGGTGGGACAGACCTATGAATATCTTACCGTGGCCACGGACCCCGCAGGCGGGGCAGTGGCCTACGACGCGGTAACCGTGCCGCCGTGGCTCAGTCTGGTCGGGGTGTCCACGCCCCGGATCTACACGGTCGCCGGCACGCTGGAACGTGGCAGCGGCAACCCCGGGCTGCAGGTGCAACTCTGGACGCCCAGCGCCGGGGTGTATGACGCCGCGGGCAACTTCTACGTGGCCGACCGCAACAACCACCGCGTCTGGTGTCTGGCGTCCGACGGCGTCATGACCACCGTGGCCGGGACGGGCGCCCCCGGCTTCGATGGGGACGGCGGCGCGGCGGAGCGCGCCCGGTTGCACGATCCCGCCGGGGTGGCCGTCAGCGCCACCGGCGATCTCTACATCGCGGACCGGCTCAATCACCGCATCCGGCGCGTGTCGACCTCGGGGGTGATCATGACGGTCGCGGGGACGGGAGTGGCGGGGTTTGGCGGGGACAACGGTCCCGCGCTGGAGGCGCGGCTCCAGAACCCGAGCGGATTGGCGATGGACGCGCAAGGTACGCTGTACATCGCCGACTCCGGCAACAACCGCCTGCGGACTATCAGCCCGCTGGGCATCATCACGACGTTGGCCGGGACCGGATCGGAAGGCTACAACGGGGAGAACGTGCCGGCGTTGCAGGCCTGGCTGGCCGGTCCGGCCGGGTTGACGATCGAGAGCAACGGCGGCGTGGTGTTCGCCGAACCGGGCAACAACCGGGTGCGACGGGTCACCCCCGATCGCCGGGTGCAGACGGTCGCAGGCAACGGCCAGTTCGGGTCGGTGGGTGAAGGTGTCCCGGGACCTACGGCGCGGCTGGCTTCACCCCAGGGTGTCGCGGTGGACGCGGCCGGGGTGTTGATTGCCGACACGTTGAGCAGCCGCATCCGGCGGGTGGGGCTGGATGGTCTCATTCGGACGGTGGGCGGCACGGGACGGATTGGATCTTCCGGTGACGGCGGACCGGTGACGGAGGCGCAGTTGTTCCTGCCGGCGGGGCTGGCGATCGCCCCGGGCGGCGGATATACGATCGTGGATAGCGGCAACGACCGGGTGCGTCGGGTGGACGCGGCGGGCGTGATTCGCACGATTGCCGGCGTGGGGCTCTATGCGTCGGGTGGCAATGGCGGGCCGGCGACGGGGGCCACGCTGTTGCGGCCGCAGGGGGGCGCCAAGGGTCCAGGGGGCGTGTGGTATGTGGCCGATACCTATGGCCAGACGATCCGCCGGATCAACGCCGACCGGACCATCGAGTCGATCGCAGGCACGGGCCAGGTGGGTTTCGGGGGGGACAACGGCCCGGGGACAGCGGCCCTGCTCGACCACCCGTCCGATGTGGTCGCGGACGGGGTCGGCAACGTCTTCATCACCGACACGCGCAACAACCGCATCCGCGTGGTCAACGCGGCCGGCACGATCCGGACATTTGCCGGCACGGGGGATCCGGGCAACCAGGGGGATGGTGGACCGGCTTCCACGGCCCGGTTCAGCAACCCGCGCGGCCTCGCGTTGGCGAGTGACGGCGCCCTGTACCTGGTCGACCAGGGCAACAGCCGGGTCCGGCGCATCCTGGCCAACGGGACCGTGCAGGCGGTGGCGGGGAGTGGTGAGGCCGGATTCGGCGGTGACGGAGGGCCCGCGCTGCAGGCGAAGTTCAACAGCCCGGAGGGCATCGCGCTCGATGCGGCGGGCAACGTGTACATCTGCGACACCGCGAACCATCGGGTCCGCCGGGTGAGCACCGCGGGGATCATCACGACCGTCGCCGGCAACGGAGTCGCCGGCTTCAGCGGGGATGGCGGGCAGGCGCGGAACGCCTCGCTGTACTCGCCGATGGGGGCGGCGGCGGGCGAGGACGGCAGCCTGTACATAGCCGACTACAACAACCATCGGATCCGTCGGGTCCGGCCCGACGGTGTGATCGAGACGGTCGCCGGTTCCGGCGGCGTTGGACCCGGGGGGGGAGGCCATGCGGGGGACGGAGGATTGCCGACGGAAGCGACGCTGCTTTATCCCAGCGATCTGGAGGTGCTGACGGGCGGCAGCCTGCTCATCGTGGAACAGGGACTGGGGTTCCTGCGTCAGATCTTCCCCGGCGGCACCCTGTTGCGGGGTCTCCCGACGGCGGCGACGACCGGGCCGCAGTCGGTGGTGCTCGAAGCCCGTGCGGGGGAGGCGGTGAGCCAGCAGGCCTTCACCATCGTCGTCGAAACACTTCCCACGGTGACTTCCGCGCCGCTCTCGCAGCAGGTGGCCGTGGGCACGACGGCGACCTTCACGGTGGCGGCCACGGGCACGCAACCCTTGAGCTATCAGTGGCTCCGGAACGGAGCCGCGTTGTCCGATGGCGGGCGGATCGCGGGCAGCGCCACCGCGCAACTGAGCCTGGCCAGTGTCCAGCTTGGTGACGCGGCCCAGTACGCAGTGATCGTGCTGAACAATGCCGGCGCGGTCCGCAGTCCAAGCGCCCAGCTCACCGTCGGGGGAACCCAAGGCCCCGTGATTACGCAGCCGCCGCAGCCGCAGAGCGTCGCCCAGGGAGCCACGGCGATCTTCTCAGTGGGGGCTGAGGGCACGCCACCGCTCAGTTATCAGTGGCTGCGCAATGGGACCGCCTTGTCTGATGGCGGACGGATCGCGGGAAGCACGACCGCCCAATTGGTCCTGTCCAACGTTCAGCCGGACGACGCCGGCCCGTTCGAGGTCATCGTCTCCAACACGGCCGGAGCGGAGCGCAGTCCGGCGGCGCTACTCACCGTCTTGAGTTCGCAGGGGCCGACGATTACGCAGCCGCCCCTGCCTCAGGGCGTGGCGCAGGGTGCGAACGCGATCTTCTCGGTGGGTGCCGAGGGGACGCCGCCGCTGAGCTATCAGTGGCGACGCGACGGCCTCGTGCTGCTCGAGTCGTCAAAGTACGTCGGAGTTAACACCGCCACGCTGACGGTCGTCGGGGCCCAGGTCAGCGACCAGGGGCGCTACGCCGTCACCGTCGCCAACGCAGTCACGTCGGTCACCAGCGAGGGCGCTCTGTTGACCGTCTACCCGGCGGCTCCGGTGATTACCCAGCCGCCGCTCTCCCAGACTGTCTCACTCGGTGACCCGGTGAGCTTCGAGGTGGTCGCCACGGCGACCGAGCCGGTGAGCTACCAGTGGTTCCGGGACGGCACCGTCCTCGCGGATGGCGGCCGGTTCACCGGCACGAAGACTGCCCGGCTGCAGATTGCTGCGGTCGAGGCGGAGGATGCCGGCGACTACCGCGTCAGCGTCGAGGACGCGGGCGGGTCGGTCATCAGCACGGCCGGAAGGCTGACGATCCGGCCGCCGGGCGCCCCGCTCCTGTCCCAGCCGACGGTGCAGGGGGGCATGGTGCGCTTCATGGTGAGCGGAGCGGCCGGCCAGACCTGCGAGATTCAACACTCGAGCAACCTGCGCGAGTGGCAACGGTTGACGGAGATCCAGTTGGGCGCGACGGCTGTGGAAGTCACGGATCCGCTCGGTCTGGGCCCGCGCTTCTATCAGGCCGTGGTTCGCTGATGAAGATCGCTGCGAGACGCCTGTCAGGCTTCGCCGGCAGGCGTCTCCAGCAACGTGTCATCGTGTCAACGTGGCGGACTGTCGAAGTCCGACACGTCAGCACGACCCCGAGAACCTTGGGTCCGGCCCGGGAGTGTCCGGGCGCCGGACCTCAGGTGGCTGCGGGTTGCAGCGCGAAGTGATAGAGCGCGGCCACCACCAACGAGTGGCGGATGGTGCCGTCGGTCACGAGCCGGGGCACGTCCGCCAGCGGCACGAGCCGGGTGATCAGGTCCTCGCCGTGATCCCATTGGACGGCGGTTCCCAGGACGCAACCCTCGATCAACACCGTGTAGCAGGTGTTGGTCAGAATCGCGGGGTTGGGTCGGACCTGGCCCAGCAGACGCGCCGCCTCACCCACATAGCCGGTCTCCTCCCGCAACTCGCGCACCCCGGTCGCAACCGGGGACACGTCGTGGGGATCCATGACGCCGCCCGGGATTTCCAGATCGACGCTTTGCGTGCCGTGGCGGTACTGCTCGACCATGACGAGCTCGCGGTCGGGCGTGAGGGCGATCACGTTCACCCAGTCCGGTGCGTCCAGGACGAAGAAGTCATGTTCGGCACCCGTGCGAGGGGAGCGGCGGACGATCCGGCGCACTTTGAAGATGCGGCAGTCCGTCACCTGGGCTTCGGAGATCGACGGCCACGGGGCAATCATGCCGGCAGCGTGGCGACGACCCGGCCTTCTGGCAATCTCCCCGTCAGCCTCCGCCGCGGGCGATCCAGCCGCCACCCAGGACCCGATCGTCCGCGTACAGCACGCAGGCTTGACCCGGGGTGACCGCGCGCTGCGCGTGGTGCAGGCGCACGTGCGCCGAGCCATCGGCGGCCGGAGTCACCGTCGCTGGCGTGCCCGGGTGGTTGTAGCGGATCTTCGCGGTGGCCTCGAGGCCCGCGGGCGGGTTCTCGTAGGCGATCCAGTTGCAGCGTTCCAGGCGGAAGGTCTCGCAGGCCAGGTCCGCCGCGTCCCCCACCACGACGCGGTTCTGCTCGGGGTCGAGGTCGACCACGTAAAGGGGACGCGGGGCGGCGACCCGCAACCCGCGGCGCTGTCCGATGGTGAAGAACTCAATCCCTTCGTGCTGCCCCAGGACCCGACCCGACCGGTCGACGATCGGCCCGGCATGCGGCTGGACGAGGCCCGCCTGTCGCAGGAACTTGCCGTAGTCGTTGTCCGGCACGAAGCAGATCTCCATGCTCTCCTCCTTCTCTGCGGTCTTGATCCGCCGCTCGCGGGCCACGTCGCGCGTCTCGGTCTTGAGGAGATCTCCGAGCGGAAACAGAGCGCGGGCGAGTTGTTCCTGCCGGAGCGAAAACAGGAAGTAGCTCTGGTCGCGCCGCGGATCCCGGCCCCGGCGGAGGCGCCAACGACCGGTCGCGGGGTCCTGGTCCTTCCGGGCATAGTGGCCGGTGGCGACGTTGTCCGCGCCCAGTTGGCGGGCACGCTCAATCAGGGTGCCGAACTTGAGCTTCTCGTTGCACAGCACGCAAGGGTTCGGCGTGCGCCCGGCGCGATACTCCTCGGCGAAATACTGGATGACCTGCCGGCGGAAGTCCTCGGCTTCGTCCACCAGGTAGAAGGGGATGCCCAGCCGATGGCAAACGGCCCGTGCGTCCGCGACCGCCTGGGGGCCACAGCACTTGTCCTCGGCGCGGGAGAGGCAGTCCTGCGGCCAGAGCTTCTGGGTGATGCCGATGACCTCGTAACCTTGTTGCTGGAGCAGGGCGGCCGCCGTCGAGGAGTCCACGCCCCCACTCAGGCCGACGACGACCCGGGGCCGCGGCGTCGCCGCTCCGGGAGGAAGGGAGCTCTCGTTCATGGAGGGAAGGCGGGGGTCAACGGAGCCAGGCGCGGGCCAGCGCCAGCTTGTGCACCGTCAGACGACCGCCGGGCAGGCCGACCGTGCTGGCCCAACCGTTGAGCGGGGCTCCGGGTTCGTAGTGCCCGATCAGGATGCCCGCCAGGTGCAGGTCCACCGTTTCGGGCAGCAGTCGCGCCACGGAGTCAAAGCCGGACGCAGCCGGGCCGGAGGAACGTCCGGACAGGGACCGAGAAAGGGTTTGCAGCGACTGGAACGCGTGACGGTTGGGGAACTCGAGGGCGCAGCTTCCCTCCTCCGCGCGCAGGCGGAAGACGATCTGGCCCTCATGCTCGAGGGTAAGATCGGCCTGCCACGCCACACGGCGGACGTTCCGTCCCGAGGAAGCTCCGCTCTTCACCGGCCGACGGGGTCGTGGGTGCGAAGCTTGAGGACACCGTTCAAGCGCCAGTGGGCCTGAGGGGCATCGGCACCGGCGCTCTGCGGCACGCGCACCTCGAGGTTCTGGAACTCCCAGGTGAACTCGGTGTTGCGCGCGGTGAGCCTTTCCAGCAAAGCCGCGGCCAGGTCGGGCCAGTTCATCGTAGGCTGACTCATCGTGTTGCTTCCTGTTCTTGATCGCGCAAGCAGGCTAGCACGTTTCACCCGGTCCACAACCACGGGCCGGGGGAAAGACAGGATGCGGCTTCTCAGCCCAGGCGGACGGCGACCAACTCGATGCCCGCGTCGCGCCCGAGATTGCGCGAGTACTGCTTGTCCTCCGGGTTGTTCCAGTGCTCGTGCACGCCCAGGCTCGCCAGGCGTCGGGTCGGGGTCGAGTGGTCGGGATCGTAGAAGGTCCCGGAAGGGGGATTCGCGGCCAGGGCCGCCTCGTGCAGGTAATCGTCCACCCCGGTTCGCCGGGGGAAGTCGTCGTACTCGGCGCGGAGAAAATCAAAGCCGACGGAGTCAAGGGCCACCGGGTCTTGGGAAGCGAAGAGGCTCTTGGCCCAGTCGCCGCCAAACGGGGCGAGCGCCATGCGGCGCGGGTTGGCGTCGATGGGGTGTTTGCCGGTGAACACGCCGTCGATGAGATTGAGCATGGTCTTGCCGCCGAGATGGGCGTGGCCGAGGAGGTCGACTTGCTCACGGTAACGGCGCACCTCTTTGAGGAAGGAATGGCGGTGCATGTCGTGGAAGCCGGCCTGGACGGGCCAGCGTCGGAACGAGCCAAAGTGGTTCTTGCCGCACAACGTCACGCCGGTCGCGGCATGCGATTTCAGGGTGGCGAAATTGACCAGGTACTGGGCCTCGGCGAAGCACGTTGGCAGCACGTCTTGCGTGGTCTGCGCCGGCCGGCAGCTCCAGTAGAACGGCACGTCCGAGTCCTCGACCTTGAGCCGGCCGAACTTCCCGCCGAAATCGGCGTACCGCACGTCGGGACACGCGCGGTGCAGCACGCGGTGGTACTCGTGCACCAGGTAAGCCAGCGCGTCACAGACCGTGATGGCGCTGGCCGGCACGCCGGCCACCTGGAGTTGACGCACCAGCGCGATGATCATCTGCGGGGCGGTGTTCATGTAGTCCTGGCGCTTCACCAGCGTGTATGTCTCGGCGTCCACTGCGCCTTCCCGCCAGATCATGCCCACCCAGTTTGGCTTGATCACGATTCGCTCGCCGGCGCGATAGCCCACGTCCCCCCGGCCGCGGCCCTGGTTGAAGTGTCGGAAGAGCCGATCCCAGGCGCGGGCCGAGTCGGGTTCCCCCGTCAAGGCGGTCAAGGCACGCTGCACCATGGCGTCGACCCGGTCCTGGTGCAGACGATCCTCCTCGTACCAATGCCCGTGGCCGGGGCCTTCCCACTCGAGCGCGCGCGGATCGTGCACCCACACCACGCGGCCGGGATGGATGCCCTTGGGCTCACCGAGGGGCGTCAGGGGCGAGTGATCCGGCGCGGCGGCATCGGCACCCCGCGCGCTCGGGCGGGGCAGCAGCGTGAACGCCGCCGCGGCAGTGGTGGTCGTGCTGACGAAAGCACGCCGCGTCATGGGCCGGTCATGGCCCGCTCGGGAGGGGCGGTGGGAGTGCATGATCGATGATGGCTTCGTGCCGACCATCCTCCGGTCGCCTGGATGGCGTCAAGCCTCGTGACAAAGTCAAGAACTGACCCCTTTGAGGCCTTGATCTGCTCCCCGTAACGGTCACCCATCCAGGCCACGATCTCGGTCAGGTTGTCAGTGAACCGTTGCTTGTCGGGAGCGTGGTATCCGACCGCCTGCTCCCAGGCCGGGTCCTGCTGGTGGTTGCAGGAATGGTTGTAGTAAACCAGCAGGTGCTTCCGCTTCGAGGCCAGCGCCTCGGCCAGATCCCGGATCAGGTCCCGCTCGCAGGTCCTGCCCGGCAGGATCCGGTCGAGCACCGGGTGCGGCGCGGGCAGCTTCTGCAACGCATGCGCCGCGGTGAACAGGACATAATCCGCCCCGGCGTGCTCGACGGCGGCCACGAAGCCCCCGACGTCGAACGCCGCCACGGCCTGCGCAAACGGCTTCGGTGGCCCGTGCCGCGGGACGGTCTGTGCCGTCCAGTGGATGCCGATGCCGAAACGACAGCGGGCCAGCCAGTCCGTGTTGGCCCGGACGTAGGCGGGGTCGGCCTGATCGGCGCCGGCCAACCGTCGCGAGGTCCCGAGCACCGCGGGTCCGAGTAGGAGGCCGAGAAAGTGGCGTCGCGCGATCGATCCTGCGCTACGGTTGTTGGCGCGCGGAGCCTGAATGGCCAGGGGTGAACCCGCCCGCGAAGGCGTTGGTTGCCGGGTCGGCGCACTTCGTATGTCCTGTGTAGGCCGCGTGCCCTCACGCGGCGCCGAGGGGTTGCTCGGGTTAGGTGAGTTCCCCGCCACCGAGGGGTGATTGGGGGGCGGCAGTTTGTTGGAGGAGTTCATGAGGTCATAGCTTCGAGGATCAAGACCCAGTCTTGGGGTGAAGGAAGAGCGGGCGCCAGCACCTCGTTGGCTCCTCGTAGCACGCCGGCCTCGTGTCGCCGACCGCTGACGGGATCGAAGTAGGTGGCACGGTACCCCAGATTCTCCTCCAGTCCCTTGAGTTGGGGGCCTTTCCACTGATAGATCCCGGGCTTCCGGACATAGATCAACCGCACTCGAGCCGGGATGCCGGCCGCGAAACCGCCGGGTTCGACCCACTCAGGATGCGGTTCGAATTGCCACCATGGAAACTGCTCGAGCAATCTGCGACCGAGTCCCAACTGCGTGGACCCAGGGAAGTGCATCCCCTCGCGCCACGTGGTCCAGTCGTACACCGGGGTGATGCCAGGATCCCCCTCGACACTCGCCTGCCAGATCCCCGCGGCTCCGTACGTGTGGCCGGCCGCGCCCGAGAGCACGCAGGACCAGAACAGGTGCCGCTGGAGATCCTCGAAGTTCTCCTGCATGTGCCGCTCGTAGCACGACTCGCCGTTGAGCACGGGCTTCCTCGGTTCGAGCGTCAGACACTCGCGCAACTGGCTCAGCGTGCTCTGCGCCGTCCGCCAACTGTCATGGCCCGGAACCACCAGATCGAAGTCGAAGGGAGTCTGATCCGCCAGGGCCCGACGCGGGAAGCCTTGCGGGTGAACTGCGACCAGTCGCTGGAAGGCGTCGACGGCCCGCAGATGGTGAGCAACTTCGCTCCAGGGCCCCTGCGCGTCGGAGGCTTCCCCGCCCACGATCCAGCAGGTGGGATAGGCGCCGTACCGGGCGACCAGGTGTCTCCAGTGCCGCTGATAGCCTTCGCGACCGACGACTGCGATGGTGCTCTTCCCGCCGGCCTGCTCGCGGCCCCAGCCCCCCACAATCGCCGGCACGATGCCGGCCTCCACCAGATGCCCGATCCGACGATCGGCATGATCGAAGTACGCCGGGTTGACCACGCTGAAGTCGCGGGTCTCGTAGGGCATGCCGCCTTCATTCGCCCAGCGCGGATCGAACGGTGCTTCGTCGGGATAAGGGCCGCACACCAGCAGAGCCACACTGAACCCCTTCGCCTGCCGGTCGGCGGCCAGTTCCTGGAATCCCTCCCACGTCAGCCGCCGGCTCAAACATTTCCACCACGTGTCCGCCAGCCAGAAGAACGGTGTTCCGTCGAGATGTTCAAAGTGCCGGCGGTTCGCCGCCACCCGGATCGGTCCGTGGCGATAGAGCGGATTCGCGCCGCGGTAGGGCAGGATCTCGATGGTCCCCTCGACGCCGTGAAGCCCCTTGTCGGCCGGATCGCTGCTCTGGCTCCGGTAGCGATGGATGCCCACGAGCGGCGAGGCGTAGCGGGCCTTCCACCGACGTTCCCCCGCCCAAAACGCCGGCACCGTCCGCGTCCCGCCAGTGGGTTCGGTAAACACGACGTCCAGCGTGACGCGAGTGAAAGGATCGGCAGGCGGTTCCGTAGCCGTGAACACGATCTCCACCACCCGGTTGACCTCGGCCCGCGTCTCCGCCCGGCGAGGGGCTGGCTCCGCCACCGCCAGCGCCCCTGCTGGCCGGTCGGACAGAATCGAAGCAGGAGCGGGCGCAGCGGCCTCTGGCAACCGATCCGACCGCCCGTGAAGCGTCGCAGAGAACACCGTGAGGGCGAGTCCCAGGGAGAGTGCTCCCCGAAATCCGCGGCAGGTGGTTGAGTGGTGGTGCGTCATGCGTTTAGGCGGTTCGCGCAGATGGAGGTTGGCGCAGTGGGATCGAACAACGGATCCGGGTACCCCGACCCGGGGCCGAATCCAGCTCGAAGGATCCGCCCAGATCGTGGATGCGCCGGGGCATGTTGACCAGTCCGTTGCCGCGGGGCGGGGAAGGCGCGGAAGCAAACCCCCGCCCGTCGTCCTGGATCCGCAGGTGCAAACGCCCGTCCTCCACCGCGAACTCGACCACCACATGCTGGGGCGAGGCGTGCTTTAGCGCGTTGTGGAGGGCTTCCTTCACGACGAGCAACACGTTACGCCGGAACGTCGCCGACACCTGGTCCTCAGGCAGACGCTCCGGAAAGCGCAGCGTGGCCCGGGTCACGGTGCCCTCCAGCAAACGGGCCGCCTGCTCCCGCACGTAGCCCGCCAGGTTGTCGAGACGGTCGTGCCGCGGATTCGTCGCCCACACGAGATCGCTGATCCGCTCCGCCACATCCCGCGACGATTGCGAGATGCGGGCCAGCAGGGACCCGGTTTGAACCGGATCGGGCAATTGCCGGCGGCCCAGTTCACCCAGGATCGCGATCTGGGTCAGGGACGCGCCCAGGTCGTCATGCATATCCGCCGCGATGCGGGCGCGTTCGCTGGCGAGCTGTTGTTGGTGCTCGAGGACCTGGAGGTGCCGCAACACCGCCACGCGCTGCCGATGCAGCAGCAGCGCTGCCAGCAGCGCCACCAGCCCCGTCGTCACTTGCACAGACCGCCGCTGCCAGAGATGCGGGGCGATCACGAACGCCAGCTCTGTTGCTGCCGGGTTCCAGACGCCATGGGCGTTCGAGGCCCGCACCTGGAAGCGGTAATTCCCCGGCCGCAGGTTCGTGTAGAAAGCCAGCCGCAAGTCGCTCTCCGGCGACCAGTCCGCGTCGTATCCCTCGAGGCGATGCTGGAAGCGGACCCGATCCGCGGCGACGAGACTGATGGCGGTGAAGTGCAGTTCGAGGCGGCGACCTGAACCGGGAGGGAGTCTCAGGGGGCCGGTGGAACTGCCCACCGCCGCGAGGGCCCTGGCTTCATGGTTGACCACCACCTGCTCGATGTAAGCCGGCAGCGGATCGGCATCGCCCTCGACTTGCCGGGGATCGAAGCTGGCTACGCCGCTGCGCGTGGCCACCCAGACGCGGCCGTCGGGCGTCCGGGCGGTGATCGGATAGTGGAGCGTGGTGCATTCCGGGGTGAGCAGGCCGTCCCGCAATCCCAGGGTGAGGCTTTGGACGCGCGCCAGGCGGCCCTCGAGGCAAGCCTCCAACTCGCGTCGCGTCAGGCGGTGGATACCACGCAGCCCGGGCAGCCAGTAATGGCCGAGGTCGTCCGCGACAAGATCCAGCAGGTAATCGTTGGGGATCCCCTGCTGCCGCGTGAGCACCTCGAAGCGACCGCGGAGACGCCGGACGACCGCCCCGCGGGTCGTCAACCAGAGCGCGCCGGATTCGTCGAGGTGCGCCGGCACCATGATATCGGCCGGCAGCCCGTCGTCGGTCGTGAATCGCTCGACCTGTTGATCCTGCACGCGCAACAGCCCCCGACCCAGCGTGCCGACCCATAGGGAACCGTCGCGGTCCGGTAAGAGCTTCAGAAACACGGTGTCGGGTACCTCCGCGCCGACGGCAAGGCGCCCGTGCCGGGCCTGGTTTCGCCACGCGGCTGCCGCGGCGGCGACGGGCCGTCCCGGCGATTCAATCCAGGTCAGCCCGCGCTCGCAGCCCACCCACAGGCGTCCGTCCGGGCTGTGAACCAGCCTTCCCGGGTGATGCCAGTTGAGCCCGCCCAGGGAGAGCTCCACGGGAACATCCTCATCGAGCGCCGACAACGCGTCCGGGCCGGCATGTCCCCGCGTGAACCACACCGTGCCCCCGGCAGCCTGCGCTATCGAAAGCACCGCCCCCGCGGGCAGGGCCGCCTGCGTGCCGCGCCGCGTCCAACGCCCGTCTCTGTACTCATCCAGGCCGGCCGGACCCCCGGCCAGCAGGCTGCCCTCGCGGGTGGCGAGCACCGATCGGATATCATTGCCGCTCAAGCCATCCCGCGTCGTGAACACCTCGACCCGGCGTTCCCGGATCAGATGGAGGCCGTCGCCCGCCGTGCCGAGCCAGAATCCACCTTCGCGGTTGGGCGCCAGACAAAAGACCTCCGGGGGCGAGGTGAAGTCGCGGAAGTCGATCAGGTCCAGTCGATCCGCTCGGATCTGCGCCAGGCCCGGTTCCGCCCCGAGCCAGACATCGGGGTTGCGGGGCGCTCCCCATCGACTGGCGTTGGCACCCGACCGCGCGGCGGGGCCGATCCAGTGGAAACGGTGACCTTCGCCGCCTACGGTCATCTCGATCACCCATCGCGACGGGGTCTGGGGATCGAGCCAACCACGGAGGGTCACCCCGCCAACCCGCTCCGCCTCGCCCAGGACCGCCACTTGGGGCGGGGAACCGCACAGCCGCGCGACCACCGTGGGCGCTGCCGAGCGCGTGTCCCAGAACAACAGCAACTCCGGACCCTCGGTCGCCAGCCACAGTCCGTCCGCGGCGGGGACCATCCGACGCACCTGACCCGGCACCACCACCTCGGCGCTGGCGCGCCCCGTCTCCGGGTGGTAACGGCGAACCCAGCACGGGCCGCGATAATGGCGGTCGTCCCGAAACGCGGCGATCCACAGCGCGTCTGCCGCGGCCGGCACCAACTGCAAGATGAAACGTTCGGGCAAGCCGTTGGTCACCGCGGTGAAAGCCGTGTCGCGAATCTGCAGCAAACCGCTGTGCGCGCCCGCCCAGACCGTGCCATCCTCCGTCTCGGCGAACGTGAAGACATCCGGACCCGTCTGCGCAAACGCCGGGGTGTTGTGCTCCGCGAATTCACGGAACCGACGCCCGTCAAACCGGGCCACACCGGCTTCGGTGCCGACCCACAGATACCCCTCCCGGGTTTGCAGCACGCCCTGGATGCGGTTTTGCGGCAACCCGTCCTCGGCCGTGTAGCGCCGGTGCGTAAAGGACTCGACCGGCCGATGGAGAACATTCGTGCTCCAGGGGAATCCCTCTGGACCCTGCAAGGCGGCCAACCGCACCGCCGAGTTGCGCACCGGCGTCGTGGACCGCCCCGCGGCATGCAGGGCCCGCAGTTCCTCCTCCGCCAGCACCCGGTCGAACAGGCACAGGTCACGCAGTTGGCCGAACCATTGGCTGTCCCCTTTGATGTCGTTGCCGACGCTGAGCCAGGTCACCTCGACGCCCGCCGGAAACGTGAGCGAGGCCGGCTCCAGCGCCACACCATCGCACCAGCCGGTTACCCGGCCCTCATCGGTCTTGGTGAGGACGACGTGATGCCAGGTGTCGAGGGAGAACCGCAGCGCCCCACCGTCCTCGAACCGGGGGCCGCGCCCCATCCAGCGATAGCGGGGGTGAAAGTCAGATTCGGTTTCCAGCAGGGCCCATTGTTGGTCACGCGCGTGGAAGGCCAGCGCCACGCCCCCCGCGCGCACCGGAGCGGTCGGCCGCATCCAGAGGGACACCGTCCAGGCCTGATCAGCACGCAATTGCACGGGCAGTTGCACCCAACCGGTCTCGTCGTGAAACGGCGTCGCGTCCGGCGCGCCCTCGGCGGCGGGAGGCAGCACGGCCATCACCACGCCCTCGCGGCCGGTGACCTCGTCCCGGGCATCCCACAAGTTCGGCCAGTAATGGAGCAGACCCTCGGTGATCACCGGGCGGGCCGGTGCCGGCGACGGTGCTGCGCCCCATCCCACGGCCCCGCCCAGCGCCAGGCTCAGGAGCAGAGCTCGGGCGGTCACCGCCCGTCGCCCGGCTGCGCCGCCGGCCTCAGGGATCGTTCCTGGCTGGACCATGCCCCGCTTACGGATTCGACACGCCCCCGTCGAGCTCGGGCGGCCAGAGGGCCAGGTCGTCGGGGGTATTGAAGTGGTCGTGATACCAGCGCAGTTCCCTCTCGCGCTCGGCGCGCGCGAGGCGGGCCCAGGCGGCGCGCTCTTCTCCCATCGTCTGGGCGAGGAGTTCGTAATAGTCCTCGGAGTATTCGATCTCCGGTTCGGTGGGCACCACGCGGATTATCATGGCAGCAATTCGTCGGTGGGCGGCAACACCTGGGCCATCTCGGTTTCGGTGGCGGCACCGATCCTGGCCACCTCCTGGAGGGCGGCCGCCAGCGACACTTCGAGCCGAGAGAGATACAGCAGACAGCGTACGTCCACAAAGACCTTGAGAAAGTCCAGCGGCGCGCTCATCGAGCGCGATCATGGGCCGGCAAGAACGGCCTGAAAAGCCCGAAGGAGCCGTGTTCATCAGCGGTCCCGCCTGGATCGGCGGGGAGCCACCGCGCCGGTTCGGGCGGGCCTGGCCGGGTCAGGCTCCGGGTGGAAGCTCGCCTCGGGCCTCGAGCCGGCGGCGTTCTTCCAGCAGGGCCTCGAGTTCGGCAATCGGTTCCAGGTCCTTCGGTCGGCCGGCTGCCCGCTTCAGGTGGATGAGGGTCGGCAGATCCACCACACGGAAGCGGTGACCAAACGCCTGCACTTCCAGGCTGTGCGGCAGCAAGCCAGCGTAGGTGCCACCGCCGGGCACCTCCCCGAGCAGATCGAGACTGCCCAGGGCCGTGCTCAGAGTGAAGTTCAGACCGGCACGAACCGTTCGCTCATCCAACGCGAACGGCAGTCCGGGCGGGGCGCCCCGGAGATACGGCGCATGGGGCTGCAGCGCCGCGACCAGCGCCTGGATGTTGGCTCTGGAACGATCATACACCACGTCCACATCCAGCGTGGAACGTGCGGAGCCGTGAAGCGCCGCCGCCCAGCCGCCGATCACGATGAACCGCACTCCCCGCGGAACGAGGACCGACAGAATGTTCTCCAGATCCGCGGCCATCGCGACCAAGGCTCACTGAGACCGGGACAAGAACGCCGATCGGAGAGCCGCGCGCTCCCGCAGAAACGCCGCCATGCGCCGCGCCCGTTCATCGTAGGTGCGGCGCAGGTTCTCGACCAACAGGGAGCGATCCACGTCTTGCTTGAACAGGGCGATGATCGGGTCCTCCTCCGAGGCGGATTCCACCCGCTCCGGGGGAGCGCCCACCGCTCGCGGACCTGGCTCCGTACTGGCGTTCACCGGCTCAATCACGGCGGCAGTCTACCGCCCCGCCTGGGTGCGATCAACCGTAACGCCGTAGCCCTGGGGTCAAACATTGACATTTGACAATGTGTCGCGCGGGCATGACGGAGGTCGGGCGAGGCAGGTTGAGGGGGTCCCAGGTGGGAGGGGCGGTGAGGAGAGACCGGTGGGCAGGAGTGGGCTCTGCCGCCGGGCGTCCCGGGGGAGCTGGCGATGCGGGTGGAAAGCGCAGGTGGGCCTGGTTGCTGCCAAGTGGGACAAATGTCAAATGTCAATGTTTGACCCCATTGCCGTTCCTCCGAAGAGCTGTGTCAAAGCCTCCCGCACCTGGGAATCGTCCTCGACCAAGGCAACACGAATGTGGGGATCGACAACGGGCACGCTGGGGCGGAACCATGCCCGGCCTGGCTGCCGCCGACAATCCCCCTTTCGTGGGAGGGCCGTTCGAGCGGGGCCGGCTCACCACCAGCGCCAGTTCGGGTCGGGCTTGGGATCGAAGATCCAGGCCTCCATTTGTTTGGCTTCGGGGAACAGGTAGAACTCGAGGTGGCCGTCGGCGAAGAGCATGTTGTAGCGGCTCTTGCCTTTGTAGTTGTGCCACTGGCTGCGGCGGTCGGTGTTGCCGCGGTTGCCGTGCCACGGCCAGTCGCCCTGGATGATCTTGGTCGAGGGTTTGACGGCGACTTCCGCCCCGCGGATCGGGGTCCCCTCGTAGCTGGTGCGGAAGGGGAACGCCGCGTCCCCGGCCACGTGGCGGACGCGGAAGGAGTCGTGCTGGAACTGGACCAGATAGCTGTTCCCGTAGGTCTCGTAGCAGGACTTCGGGGTCAGCCGCAGGAAGTCGCCTTTGTCGTTCGGGCACCGCCAGAGGTCGAGGGCCAGGGTGTACTTGTTCAGCGGCCGATTGGTGGCGGCCACAAACACGTCGTAGGTGCCGTTAGTGCCGCCGCCCGAGGCCCAGTCTCGTTGGACGGGGTAATAGTCGTTGTTGTCGTCGACGTAGAGCTGGTACGCGATCCCGATCTGACGTTCGTTGCTCGCGCACTTGGTCCGCGTGGCCTTGGCCTTGGCCGCGGCGAGGGCGGGGAGGAGCATGCCCGCCAGGATCGCGATGATTGCCACCACCACCAGCAACTCGATGAGCGTGAAGCCGTGCGGCGTACCGCACGTTGAGGAATCGTTCTTCGTGCGCATGGTGCGAGCTTCGTCCTGTCGGGGCCTGCGCACAAGCCCGGAGGTGAACGAGGGAGGACAGGCGAATGAGGACTGGCGAATGGGGGCAGGCGAATGGAGACAGACGAATGGGGACAGACGAATGCGGCATTGGATTTGGCGCGGCTCTGGCCGGATCGGTGACCGATTCGCCTGTCTCCATGCGTCTGTTGTCAGTTACTTGCCCTCCCGCGCCCACTGTTTCATGAGCTCGATGTTGCGGCGCGTGACGGTGGCCTGGGCGTCCTTCCGTCCGCCGAGGTAGACGGCCATGTCACTGTCGTACATCGCCTCGGATTCGGGGCCGCGATCACGGGTTTCGGTCATCCAGCGATCGAGGCGGGCTCGCAGGGCGGACAAGGTTTCCTGGTACGCGGGCTGATCCGCGAGGTTGTTGACCTGCCACCGGTCGGTCTTCCACTCGTAGAGTTCCTCGGGCGGGCGGGTGGGGCGGAACAGCAGTTGTTCGGCGAGGGGGTCGAGTGAGCCGCTGGCGTGAAGCGCGCGGAGGGTTTGCAGGATGGTCTTGGCGTCCTTGTAGGCATTGGGCTGCAGGAGCGGTCGCTGCGGATGGAAGTTGCGGATGTAGAGGAACCGGTCGGTGCGGACGCTGCGGATGCGATCGACCGTTTCGTCGCAGCGATCCCGGGCGGCGAAGATCGCGTCGCGGGGGCGGTGATCGGGGGCAAAGACGTTACGGGCCGGCATCGTGTCCGGGATGGGGAGGCCGGCGGCGGCCAGCGAGATGGCGGCCATGTCGAGGTGCTCGATGAGATCCTGCCGCACCTGTCCCTGGGGGATGCCGGGGCCGCGCACGAGGAACGGCATGTGGGTGCCTTCGTCGTAGAGGAACTGTTTGCCGCGGGCGTGACTGATCCCGTTGTCGGTCATGAAGATCACCAGGGTCTGTTCCAGGATGCCTTCGGTTTCGAGCCGTGCGATGACGCGCCCGACGTGGGCGTCGGTGAGGCGGATGGAGTCCAGGTAGGCGGCCCAATCGCGCAGCAACACCGGGTCGCGCGGGTAGTAGGGCGGCAGCGAAACCTTGGCTGGGTCGGTCGCGCTGCCGAGTTCCCGTGCGGCGCGCTCGGCGAGTCGTTGCACGCTGGCGTCGGTGTCCCCGCGCAGTTTGCCGCCCGCGAGCTGCACCTGCATGAAGAACGGCTGGCCGGGCTGGCGTCCCGCCCAGTCGCTGGCGTCGTACATCCTCGGGTCCCACTCGAAGTTGTAGTCGGTCTTGCCGAGGCTGGCGCGGGCACCGGGTTGGGCGGCGGCTGGGGCCGGGACCGGGAGTCCGCGGCCGTTGCAGGTGAAGTAACCGGCCCGCTGGAACAGCGTCGGGACGGGCACCACGCCCTCCGGGAGATGGATTTTCTCGACGCCGCGCCCGCTGCGATGGTGATGGGCGCCGATGGTGGTTTGATAACAGCCCGTGATGAGGGCGGAGCGACAGGGGGAACAGACCGGGGCGGTCACGAACGCATGCAGGAACCGCGTTCCCTCGCGGGCCAGCCGGTCCAAGTGCGGCGTCTCGAGGGTGGTTTCGCCGTAACAGGAGAGGTGGGCGGACATGTCATCCACCACGAACCAGAGGATGTTGGGTCGGGCTGGAGAAAGCTGCGGAGCGGCAGCGTTTGGTCCGGGGCTCGGGTGAGCGATGGCGGGGGGATTCCCCGCCGCGGCCTGAGGGGCAACCAGCCAGGCGCTCAGCAGGAGGAGCCAAGAGCACGGTGGTTTTGCGGGGGAACGTGTTCCCGGTTTCAGGCAGGCTTTGAGGTGCATTTCGGATGGGAGGATAGCGGAGGATGCACCTCAGCGTCCACTCGTCCCAATTCCCGATGTTCGGAATCTGCGGAGAATTGAGGGCAGGGGTTTCTCCGCCGATTGCGAACATAGGGGATTCGGGGAGGCCGAAGATCCGCTCTCCCCGATCCTCGGTTCTGTGCGAATGGGGCGACCCTGATCGGACGAGGTGGTGCTGGTTGGCCGGGCGGATCGGGCTGGTTCGGTCTTGTCGGCACCCGAGGGCGCCGGCAGTGTGTGGCCGTGTTACGTCGAACGTTCTGCCACGTGCCCGGGGTGGGACTGAAGGCCGAGCAACAGCTCTGGTCGCTGGGCGTGGTGTCGTGGGAGGCGGTGGGGCAGGGGGAGGTCGTGCTCGGTGCCGGGCGGCGGGAGCGGGTGGCGCGGCACCTGGAGGAATCGCAGCGTCAACTCGCGGACCACAACGCGGCTTTTTTCGCGCGCACGCTCCCGGCGAGTGAGCACTGGCGTCTTTACCCCGAGTTTCGGGAGTCGGTGGCCTATGTGGATATCGAGACGACCGGGCTGGGCGGACCGGGCGATCACATCACGACGATCGCGCTCTATGACGGCCGGACGGTTCGGCACTATGTCCACGGGCGGAACCTGGCGGACTTCGCGCGGGACATTCAGGCCTACCGGTTGCTGGTGACCTACAACGGGAAATGCTTCGACCTGCCCATGCTCCGGGCGTCGTTCGGGATCGCGCTTGACCAGGCGCACATCGACCTGCGCTACGTGTTGGCGAGCCTGGGCTACAAAGGCGGGCTGAAGGGCTGCGAACGCCGGTTGGGGCTGGACCGCGGCGATCTGGCGGGGGTGGATGGATACTTCGCGGTGCTTCTGTGGCAGGAGTATCGTCGGCGCCAGAACCCCCAAGCGCTCGAGACGCTCCTGGCCTATAACATCCGGGACGTGGTCAATCTCGAACCGCTGCTGGTCAAGGCCTACAACCTCAAGCTGGCGCAGACGCCGTTTGGCGCGTCGGCCACACTGGACACCCCGCCACCGCCAGCCGAACCGTTCCGGGCCCATGCCCCGACGGTGAATCGGCTGCTGCGGCAGTACGCCGGGTTTGGGGCGCGGTGGTAGCCTGGCCCGGATGTTTCCTGCTCGGCACGGAACCGCGACAGACTGTAGGCGCCGACGTGAGGAGGCGAAGGGGAGTTGGTGCTGGCCGGCAGAGCCTCCTCACGTCGGCACCTACGCTCCGAAACGCCTCCTCACGTCGGCGCCTACAGTGGGGATGAGATTTCCAGGCTAGCGGGGGGCGGGCGCGGAGGGCGGCTCGTTGTGGGCGAGGATGGCTTGGTCGCCGATCTCGTTGACGATCTCGACCCCGTGGCGGCCGTTGTTGTCGGTGATGATGGCGTGCTGAAGGCCCTTGCGGAGTGCAATCGCCGGTTCATCCGAGCCGAAGCTGCAGCCACGAACCTGGAGCTTGCCGCCATCGGCCTCGATGAGGAACACGCCGGGGTTCGTCTCCCGACCGGCGCTGCTGAGATAGCAGTCGGACAAGGACACGAAGCTGCGGCTGTGCGACACGACGCACTGTCGGTTCGGCCCCCAGAACGCGCAGTTCACCAGGCGGACCGAGCCGTGGCACGAGTCCTCGACCACCACCGGCACGCGGCGGTCACCGTGCATGCAGACGAACTGGCCGTTGCTGATGAGCAGACCCATGGGTTGGATGGCCTCCACCTTGACGCAGATCTGCGCTTCGTCGGCGCCGATGCCGGAGAACTGGCCGTTGGCCGCGCCGTGCGGCGTGGCGATGAAGCGGTACCCGATGTTCACGGGGTAGACGAAGGTGTTCGCCACATACTCCCAGTCCGTGCGGCCGAAGATGAACGCCTCGAGGTTCCGCCACATGTACTCGTGCACCGGTTTCCAGTCCCCGCCCACCTCGCGTGCCGACCACCAGTGGCAATGAAACTGCACGTTCTCGATGCGCCCGATGTCGGTGCAGAAATCCACGAAGATGCCGCGCCGGAGCACGCAGCCCACCACGCTGCGGATGCGGTGGCGCACGTTGTTCTCCGGGCCGATGCGGATGCCGCTGTAACTGTTGATCAACGTGACGTTCTCGACGGTGTTGTCATGTCCGCGCAGATGGAACGTCCACGGGTAAGGGACAATCTCCGTGGGCTTCTGCTCCGGGTACCAGACGGTGAGCCCGCACACGGTGGCCGAATGACCCAGCTCGAACAGCGGCGCCGCGTCCTCGTCTCCCCGCCCGCCTGTGGCCAGAATCACTGACCCTTGGAGCGGTTCACTCCAGACGGGTGCCTCGGCCACGCCTCGCAGCGTGACGCCCGCCGGGATGCGCAGACTCCCCGCCACGCGGTAACGCCCCGACAGCAACTGCACCTGCCCGCCGTTCTTGCCGGCTTCATCCAAGGCTTGCTGGATCGCGGCGGTGTCATCCGCGGTCCCGGACCCCAAGGGCCCGAGACGTTGGATCGATGCTGGGCCTGCTGGCTCGGCGCCCCGCGCCATCGAAGTCAAGAGCGCGAGCAGCAGTGGCACGAAGAACCAGCCGGCGCGCCGCCGGGAGCCGCCAGCAACACGGTCACGGTGGGCAATGCGACTCAAGGTCCGGAAACAGGGGCGGTGGTGCGCTTTCATGGAGTGGCAGGGGGGGACGCTCGGGGAGCGGAATGGAGCCAGGACTTCACAGCATGTCCGCGGCGCGGAGAACGGCTTGGTGGGTGGCGATGTCGTGGGCGGCATCCCAGGCGAACGACTTCTCTCCGCGGAGGACGCGGGCCAGATCGAGGAACTCGGCGTCGTAGCGGCCAGCGAGCGGCGGGAAGCCCACGTCCTGATAGCCGCGGAGAAGATCGCCCTGGGGGCGGTCCAGGCCAAGGCGGGCCCGGGGCGGTTCGAGCGGTCGGATCTCGAGGGTGCCCTGCGTGCCGGTGAGGGAGAACTGGCGTCGCTCGGTCCCGAACGGATCGATGTGATTGCAGCGGATGGTGGCGATGGCCTGCGGGTAATCGAACACGGCAAGCTGGTTGTCCGCGAAGGTGTCCTTGGCGGGAAAGCTGCGTCGCGTGTGGGCGGTGACCTTTGCGGGGGCGCCCAGCAGATAGACCAGTTGGTCGATGAGATGGCAGGCGAGCTCGAACATGCCACCGCCGGGGTAGGTCGCGAACTCGCGGCGGCTGGCGTCGTCGGCGTATTTCCCGATCATGCCCGAGACCTCGGTGATGTCTCCGAGCCAACCTTCCCGCACCACGCGGTGGGCGAGTTGGAAGGCGGGGTTGTAGCGGAACATGTAGCCCATCTGGACGGTGAGGCCGCGCTCGGTGGCGAGGCGATGCATGGCCCGGCACTCGTCGAGGGAATCGCCCGCGGGTTTGTCGACATGCACATGGTGGCCGGCGTGGAGGCAGCGGATCGCGGTGGGCACCAGCTCCGCGATGGCCGTCTCGACCGCCACGGCGCGCAAGCCTTCCGTGGCGAGCAGCTCCTCTTCCTGCAGCCACCGCAATCCCCGGTAAGGCGGCTCATTTTTCACCGCCTCGCGGCGGTCGGCGTCCGCCTCGACGATGCCGATGAACTCGAAGGTCTCGGGGTACTTGAGGACGGCCGCGAGCTTGCCGGCGGCGTGGGGGTGTTGGGTGCCGATCTGGCCGATGCGGAGGCGCCGGGGCGGCTCCGCGGGCTGCAGGTGGACAAGCGGCGCGGCCAACGCGGCGGCGGCCAGCGAAGCGCGGGCGGTGAACTGACGACGGTTCATGGCGGGGCGGGGGGTGTCGATGTGGCGGCGGGCCAGAGGTGTCTGGTGGACGCCGGACTTCGCGTGGTTGTGCATGGAAGCGCGGTTGCCGCTCCGGAGGTGCCCTGGCCGGAGGGCCTATTCCCTGCTGGTGGCGCGGGCGCGCAGCCAGACGAGGTCGGGATTGTTGGCGGGCACGGCGGTGAATTCGTTTTTCTGGGTCTGGGTGCCCAGTTGCTGGCGACGCAGCAACTGTTCGCTGCGCCAGCGATGGATCTCCGCGTGACCATCGGCGAAGGTGACACCCCCCGAGCCGCCGTGATAGCTCGCGGGGAAGTTCACGATCTGATGGGTCCCCATGTCGGTGGCGAAGTAGGCGTCATCGATGCTGTCGTCGCGTTCGTCGATGAAGACGAAGGTCTCGCTGGGCGATGGGTCGATGATGTCGGTGGTCTTGCGGAAGAGGCGGTAGCCGACGTTCCACGGCGCGGTATTGGGCCACCCCATCCAGCCGCTCATGGAGACGGTACGGACCACCGGCAGCCGGGTGGAACCGGCCCGGGCCGTCACCTTGCTGGCCATGCAACGATAGATCGCGGCCGACTGGGCATACGGGCCAAGGACGGCCCATTGGGGGTCGAGGAGCAGGAGGGTGTTGGTGTTGTCCGTGTTGTTGGCCTGGCGCGGGTCCAGCCAGCCGGAGGCCCAATTGCCGACATTGCGGACCTTGTTGGCTTGGTTTTGCCAGTGATTGCCGGGGATGGCTTCTTGCTGGTCGCCAAGCGTACATGACCCACGCCAACTGGGCTGCTTGAGGTTGTTCATGCAATGAACCCCCGTGGCCTTGGCCTTGGCGCGGCCCAAGGCCGGGAGGAGCATGCCGGCCAGGATGGCGATGATCGCGATCACGACCAGCAGTTCGATCAAGGTGAAGGCCGGCGCCCCTGCCCGGCGGGCAGGCATCGGGCGCGGAAGGGTCGAAACGAGAGGTTTCATAGGTGGCATCCAGTCAGCAGTTCCATCGGTGTGCGTTGGGGTCACAGATACCACCGAGCGGCGGTGTCGGCTACTCGGTTTTCCCGGCCTCCACGCGCACGCCCTCCAGCGGCGAGCCGTCGGGTCGCACCAGGCGGGCGCAGCATTCCCAGCCGAGGTTGTTCTGGGTGACCTTGATCAGCAGGGTGTTCCAGCCGGGCTTGAGCGTGACGTTCACCGGGTCGGAACCGACCGTCAGGGGCCGCGCCGTATTGTGGGTATGGACGACCTGCCCGTTGAGCCAGACTTTCAACCCGTCATCGCTGCCGAACTCAATCCGGGCTGGCTCTGCCTCTTCGGAGTAGAGGTGGGTACGGAGGTAGGCGACGCATTGCTCGCCGCTGAGATGCTTGAGCAAGTCGAGCAGCCAGGGCCGTTGGGGATCGGTGCCCGTGGGCATCGACTTCCAGGCAACCTCGTCGCGGTTTGTCTCGGGCGGAAAGGCAATGTCAAACAGCGCGGTGTAGTCCTTCCCGTCCTGCCCATACGGCCCGGCCACTTGCCAATCGGTGAGGAAACCGCGCATCCCGTGCATCTGTTTGAACACCGCTTCGATGTCCTGCCGGAGGCGCGGATCGGCGGTGAGGGCCCACACCTTACGCAACGCGGCTTCCGTGGCGGGCTGCGGCGTGCCCGCGAGGCTGGCGGCGATCTGCACGATGGCGCGACCCGCTTCGGCCTGGATCGCAGGCTCCTCCAGGAGCTGGACAGCCAGAGCCAGTGCGGTCGGATCCGGGACGGCCGCCAATCCGCCCAGCACCACGCGCTGCTCCTCCGGCCGCTGGGCGACCGCGAGGATTTCCCGCAACCGCGCCAGGCGCGACTTGGCATCGAGGGAGGCGTTCTCGTCGGTCACCAGCCGCACATAGCCGCGCGTTGCCAGGGCGCGATACGCCACATCGCTCGAGTCGCGTGCCAGCGCGAGCAACGACGGCAGGAACGCGGGGTCGCGGCTTTCGCACATCGAGCGAATCGCGGCCTCGCGGACGCGGGCTTCACCGTCTCGAGCTGCCGTGAGGGTGACAGCGCGAACCTGCGGGTCCACCAGCAACGCGCCCACGGCCAGCAGGGCGGCACGGGCTTCCGGCGAATGGGTGTGTTCGGCGATGCCTTGAACGATGGGGGTGACATCGAGGTGGTGCTGGCGAGCCTCGACTCGCTGGCAAGCGGTCCCAAGGGCATCCTGCGCGGCTTCCCGGGTTGCTGCCGTGTCGGCCTCGATGACGAGCCGGGCAAGGGAGGGGAGGTGCGGTTCGCCGGCCAACAGGGCAAGAGCTCGGAAGCACGCGGTCTGCGTCGCCTCCGGGCTGGACCTCGCCAGTTCAAGCAGGCGCGGCACGGCCGCGGTATCCGCCCGTCCGGCGAGGGCCTGGATGGCTTCGGCCTGGACCGCCTTGTTCCCGGTTTCCAACTGAGCCAGCAGCGACTGGGTCACCGGGCCGCGGTGAAGGACGAGCAGCGCGTCCCGCGCGGCCTTCCGCAGCTCCGCGTCCGGGTCCGCCGCGGTCTCGACGAGAACCGCCACCGCCGAGGCGTCGCCCACCCAGCCCAATCCGCGCACGGCGGCAAGACGTCCCGGCGCATTCGTCTGGCGGGCGAGGGCGAGCAAGGCCGGCCCCGCCGCGGGATCGCGCCGCCAACCCAGGTTGTCGATCAGGCCCAGTTGAAGGGCGCCCGAGACCTGCGGCAGGAGAGCCACCATCGCGTCGGTCATGCGGGAGTCACGAAACTCCTGCGTCAGTTGCAGGGCGGCGGCCTGAAGGACCTCATCGCCCTCGCGCATGGCGGCCGCGATCACGGTGGGCGCCAGGTCGCCGGCTGCCGACACCGAGCGCCGGAAGGCGGCTTGGCGCACGAGATCGCCCGCTTCCGGTCCGTCGACGAGCGTCCGGAAGACGTCGACGGCGGCGGCATTCTCCCCGTCGGCGAGGAACCCGTGGCCGCACCGCAGCAGGCTGTCGGCAAGGACTGCGGGCGTGGCCTGCGTCGGGCCGGCCCAGGCCTGCTGGAGGGCGCGCACAGCTTCCGGGCCGCCGATCCGTCCCAGGGCCGCCGCGGCGGCGGTGGCGACTTGGGTGTCCCCGTTCGCCAACAGCCCCGCCAACCCGGGAACCGCTGCCTTGTCGCCTCGCTTCCCCAGCGAATCCGCGATGCCGACCTGCACGAGCCCCGTCGTTCGGGCGAGCGCAGCGCGCAACGCTTCGGCCGCTTCGGGGAAGGGCATCGTTTCGAGTGCGTGGCGGGCCGAGTGCGAGAGATCGGGGTGGCGGAGGAGGGCCGCGAGCGCCGGGACGGAGCGGGCGGTGCCCTCCCGTTTGAGCGCGCTGCAAGCGGCGTCCTTCTGCTGCAGCGTGGCCTCCGGTGATTGCAGGACCTGCAGCCACGGTTGGTCAGGTTGTTCAGCACGGACCTCGGCGGCCTCCAGCGACGTCGAGAGGAGGCCGGCCAGGGCGGTCAGCGCCACGGCGAGAACGAACCAGGGTTTCATGCTGAGAGCTCTTTCCGGTTTGAGGGTAGCGGGTGTGGGGAGCGTCACCGGTCGGTTCAGGCCCGCCAGGGCGGGCGTTGGGCGATGGACAGCAACCGGTTGGCCTCCTCGTCGTCGGGGAAGCACTCGCGTTCCGGGTCCCACTTGAGGGGACGCCGCAACACCCGCACGATGCCGCTCAGGAGCAGCGCACTGGCCGAACGATGGGCCACCTTGGCGTCGCAGATGGTGGGCTTCCGCGTGCGCACACACTCCAGGAAGTTCCCGGAATGACTGTCTGCGTGATAGACCCGCTGGTCCTCCGGCCGGATCGGTTCCCGCACGAGGTGGGGCGGGTCCGAGACCAAGTCGCCGCGATCCACAGTGATGCGCCCCTCGCTGCCGACGAAGCACACGCCGCCGTCCATGCCGACCCGCTCGCCCGGGTAGGGCATCCCGTACACGGCCACGCCGCTGGCGTAGCGATAGGCCGACTTGCCTTCGTGCAGGAACAACTCGACCGGCCCCGTCGTGTCGGCCTGGGCACCCCACTGGACAATGTCGTAATGGTGTTGTCCCCAGTTGAGCTCGCCGACGTCGAAGCGATGGGCGCCGGTATTGCCGTCGTACGGCAGCCAGGGGGCGGGGCCGAGGTAAAGGTCCCAGTCCACATTCCCGGGCACGGGCTGGGACGGGCCGAAGCGGGTGGGCCAGGCGATGCTGCCGCCCTCGCGGTAAGCGTAGATTTCCTGCAGGCGACCGATGCGCCCGTTGTGGACGAGTTCGCAGGCGAGGCGGAACTTGCCCCCGTACTCGCTCCGCTGCTGGGTGCCGGCCTGGTAGATCCGTCCATACCGGTGCACGGCGTCAAGCACGGCGCGGCTCTCGCGCACGGTGACAGCGGTGGGCTTCTCACAATAGATGTCCTTGCCGGCCTGCGCCGCCATCACGGCCATCGTGGCGTGCCAGTGGGCCGGCGTGGCGATGAGCACGGCATCCACGTCGTCTCGGTCCAGCACCTGGCGGAAGTCGGTGCAGGCCTGGCAGGAACGGTAATTGTCCTGGCCCAAGGTGTCGGCGTAGTGCCGGTTCACGCGCTGGCAGGCCTGGTCCCGCCGCTCGCGCCAGACGTCGCAGACCGCCAGTACCTGGACATCTCTGCGGGCGGTGTAGCCGCCGGCCAGGTAGGTCCACGCGCCGCCAAGGAGGTGTCCGCCCCCCTGGCCGCCGACGCCGATGAACCCCAGGGTGACCCGCTCGCCGGGTGGCACGAATCCGCCCCGGCCCAGCGCGGAGGTGGGGACAAAGAGCGGGGCGGCCACACCGGCCCCGAACAGGCCACCGGTGCGGCGCAGGAACTGTCGTCGGGAAGTCATCGAGGGCTTTCTCATGATCGGGAACTTGGTGCCCGACTTTACGGAAGTGCGTCACCGGGGCAATCCGGAAGCGGGGGCCGGAAGCGGGGGCCGCTAAAGTTTGCCGAGGACGGGCGGAAGGGCCGGCGGGGACCAGACGTCCGGTCACCGGTGGTTCCACGCGTCGGCTATTCGCGGCGGGTCGCCCGTTCCTGCATCCAGGCGACGTCGAGGTTGTTCGGGCTGGGGTTGTCGTACGGGATGATGAGGCCCCGCTGCAGGGGTGGCTTGGTGCGTGGGTCTCGCCAGGACTTCTGTTCCGAATGGCCGTCGGCGAACGAAAGGCCGCCGGCGCCGCCGTGATAGCTGGCCGGGAGGTCCACCATGCGTTGGCGTCGGGATCCCAGTTCTCCCGGTTGCCGCTTTCGTAATCCAGCCAGCCGCCCACCCACTCGTAGGGCCCGTGCTTGACGAAGGGAAGCCGGTCCTGGTGGTCCTCGGTGTAGAGGCGCCAGGCCAGGAGTAACTGGCGGTGGCTATTCAGGCATTGGATGCCATGCGCACGGGACTTGGCCCGACCCAGTGCGGGAAGGAGCATGCCCGCCAGAATCGCGATGATCGCGATGACCACCAGCAGTTCGATCAGCGTGAAACCCCGTTCAGTGCACGGGGACAGCGGGGCGGAAGGGCCTGTGATCGGCGCCCGGACGCCGGACGGTGTTGCGCCGAAGGGCAGGGGGGTGCGATGGGAGGAGACGTTCATGGCAAGGACAACATGAGGATGGCAGACGCGGTGCCGTCCATGGTCGGCTCGTTGCTGGCGTAATCCTGAAAGTCATCGTGGTACACCGCGCGTGCGTCCTGGAAGTCGGCCAGCGGATCGGGTTCCGTGATCTGCACGCCCTTCAGTGACCTGAAGATGTTCGCAAACCGGGCCGTCCACGGACCGGTAGCGACTCGACCCCGCCGACGCGGAGTCGGAACTGCCCCGGTTGGCGAAGGGCCGAGAAGTCTAGTTCCGCCACGTGGCCGAATTTCCCCCAACTCTGGCCTGTCACCGGGCGCAGGTTGCCGGTGAATACGACGCGACCGGTCGCGGGTTCGACCACATCAAATCGCTCAGGCAGTGGTTCTGCGGCCATCGCGATGCCCAGCTTCGGGCCGTGCGAAGGATAGCCCACTTGATTGATGCGGAGGTGGGGTCGTGCGGGGGAGGTGACCGGCCGAACGCCTCCTGCCTCGTCCCCCAGGGTCGAGGCCAGCAACGCGCCGCCCAGCAGCCACGGCAGACACCGGCGATGTCGAGGGACTGAGATCACGACGGACTGTGGCCAATGACGCATCGCCAGCGCAAGCGGTTCCGAACCGATCGGGACACGAAAAGCGGTGCTGGAAGACACCGCACTCCAGACGCTGGCGCGAGATCCGCACGGTCAGGCTGGCGCGGAGCGTTTGGAGTGCGGCGTCTTCCAGCACCGTTTTTCCGCCATTCCCTCCCTCCAGCCACGGTTCAGCAGCACCTTCGCTTCGACGGCTTACGACACCGCGGTCGCTTCAGGCAACCAGCGAGGATGATCTGCTCCTTGATCGGCCAGGCCGCGTGTGAGCAGGCGGAGATCCGTACCGTCCGCGTTCATGAGCCAGAGTTCGGGCACGCCGCCGGTGACCGCACGGCAAAAGGCGATCTGCCGGCCGTCCGGCGATTCGCAGGCACGGAAATCCCATACGGGTGGCTCGCTTGTCGTCAACGCTGTGACGGTGCCCGTGGCTGGATCGAGGCGGCAGATCTCGGTTCCTCCGCAGGCCAAGTCTGGGCGGAAATCGCGGTTGAAGTGGTCCGTATCGGGCCGGTGCGGCTGGTATTCCCAGGCCACCTTGGCTCCCGGAAGACGGCGCGGGAAGAGAATCTGGCTGGTGCGCGTCCACACCGGCACGTTTGATCCTCCACCCCGGTTGCGGGGATGGCCGTAGGTGGCGCCGAACCACATGGCCTGGCCTTCGGTGAGCACTCGCTGTTCCGAGCCGTCTGGTCGGCCGAGGCAAACATCGGACCAATCATGCCCTGGATCGTGGCGGTAAAGGCAGTTCTGGAAGACGAGCCACTGGCCGTCTGGCGACCAGCTTGGGCCGAAGTAGAGGTGGTCCGGGTGTGCGGCCACGCGGATTCGGTTGGCGCCCACGGTATCGCTGGTCCAGATCTGATAGCCCGTCGGGCTCGCGAGATGGAAGGCCACGCGGGTGCCATCGGGGCTGAGGCTCAGGCCATAGGGCAAACCTTCGTCGACCCCGGTGAACTCGCGCGCGTCGGTGCCGTCGAGCTTCATGTTGTAGATCTGCCCGGGAGGGCGGCGGATGACCTGCATGAGGATCCGGCCGTTGGGGAGGAGCAGTTGCGGGGCATAGAAGGGCGCCATCCGCTGTTGGGTGGCGAGTTCTTGCAGCATCTCACGATCCAGGTCGTAGGCCCACACGTGGGTTGGGGTCTGGTGATAGTACTCCTCGAACGGTCGGCCGGGACCGTCCCGTCGCGCTTCCAGGCTCAGCAGGAGCAGGCGGCCGTCGGGAAGGACGCCGGCGGGTTGCCAGGTGACCTGGCCCGGCACAGCGAGCTCGAGCGTGCGCTGGCCGGTGCCATCGGCGTGGATGAGACAGGTCTTCCCGCCCGACGTGAACAAGAGCCGTGGCCTTCGGCGGCGTGCCTGCGTGGGTCGGGGGTGGTAGACGCAACCGCCGGTCAGCGCGAGCGAGCCCAGGGTTGTCAGCCTGAGAAAGGCCCGGCGATCCAGGGCGCTGTTGCTTCGCCGAACCTCCGGGGTGGGCGATGGACGTGGTTTCATGGGGCCAGGCGAAGTTGTCCCGCTTCCCGGATCACGCCCAACCGCTGATCGATGGCTCGCTCGACCGGGTCGTCACCCATCTGTCCGAGGCGCCGTCGGATTTCCCGGCGCAACCACCAGTAGCCGGAGTTCCACGAGTAGAGGATATGCCCATGCGGTCGGCCGTCGACCGTGCTGATCGACTCGTTGAAGGCGGGGGTAAAGGCGATTTCCCGGGCGATACGCTCGGCGAGCAGTCGGTCGACGTCGGCCGCCGGCAACCCGTGCACGCCGGCGAGCAGGTAATTGGCCGCGTCGTTGAGGAACCAGGAACCGCCGTAGCAATACACGCCGCTGTGGCCGGGCAGGAGGCTGCCGTCGGCCTGGGAAATGACCCGCAGGCCGTAGGGGGTCTTGACCCGCTCGGACGTGCGATGATGGGTGAGCACCTGGGCGTCGGTCAGCAGCTTCGCCCCGAACACTGCATAGGTCAGGGTTGCGCCGTAGAGGGTGTCCTGACCCAGCGTGTCGCGTTGCTGGCGGCTCGTGGGCATGAAGCCCCGTTCGGTGTTGAAGAGGGATCGATAACCCGCGATGGCCCGGGCGATGTCGTCGTCTGTGATGTCGAGGCCCAGTTCCTTCGCGGCCAACAGCGCCCCGCAGTGGAATCCCTGGTTGCTGGCCGGCACGTCGTCCTCGTCGTAAAGCAGCACGTCATGGTAGGTCTTCCAGCCTTTGGGATTGGGGGAGCCGGGGAGGGAAGGGGGAACGTACAGGCCGTCCTTCTCGTGCTGACGGATGAACGCGTACGCCCGGCGCACGAGCGGTTCGTTCACCGTGCCGCCGGCGCGCTGCATCAGCACGGCCCAGATGAGGTAGTACTGGGCGTTGTCCTCGTAGTCGAGGCGCGTCCAGAAGACGGCGCGGTTGGCCTCGATGGTCTTCTCGGGGTCGTCCAGTCCCAGCGCGGTGTAAAAGCCGTCGCTGACCCACTGTTTCCAGCCGTAGCCCGGGCCGGACACGAAAATGTAGCGGCCGTCGCGCGGCAGGTTGTCGGCATCGCGGGCGAGGTTGCGGCGCAGCAGGAAGAGCGAGGTGTTGCGGAGGATCGCCTCGACGGCGGAACCGTTCCAGCCCTTGGCGTTGGCCACGGCGAGGTGCGCCGCCACCTGGGCGTCGTAAGGGTGGCGGGCCGGGCTGGCGAAGACCCAGGTGGTGTAGTGCTTCGTTTCCCCCGGGCCGATGGACTGCCAGCCGTCCATCTCGTACTGGTAGGTGTCCCGCGCGTCCTCCGGCGGCTTGATCACGAGCGGATAGGGTTCCCGTCCGTCGCCGGTGAACACCGTCAGGCGGCGCGCTGGCGGGTCGAGCAGTACCTGGCAGCGGTTCTCCCACAGCCCCGGTGAATCCGCGATGATTCCGAAAACCTCCTGTTCCGCCTGAACCATGCCGACGGGGAACGTCTCGGTTCGGGCACTCCCCCGCACGGTATCGCAGAGCATGCGGTTGGTCGTGGGGCCCGAGAAGGCGGCGTAGGTCCCCTCCACTGCCAGATCCAGGGGGAAGGCGAGGGTGAACCGCTGCTCCGTCGCACTCGCGACGATGAGGGTCCGCTCCACGAGCGACGGTGTCTTCTGGACCAGACGCCACCTGAGTTGGAAGGGGCCAGCGTTCGCCGGTCCCAACTCGATGGTATCTTCCTTCTCGCTCTTAGACAGGAAGCGCACGGGCGTCCAATCGCCGTCAGGAAGCCGGAGTTGCACGCCGGCCGGGGCCGCCAGCGTGGCACGCGCCACCAACCGCTCTTCCGAGCGGTACTCGACCTGCAGCCCGGAATCCGTGGCGCGTACCACGGGACGAATGTCAACGGCCTGGGCCCGGGCTGGCAGGCACACCGGGCCGATCAGGGCGTTCAACAGCAGACCGGCGAGAACGAGCTTGGGTGTCTGTCTCATGGGTGTCCGAAGAGTCGGATGGCGAGGACAATGCGCGCGGTCCGAGGGGCTGGTGCCACGGTCGCTTGGCTTTGTCGCCAACGTGTGGTGCGCGTCGCGGGTTGGGGTGGGCACAGTGTCATGATGTTCGAGTGTACTCTTCCAACAAGCGGAGGTAGACCCGGTACTGCTCCAGCGAGACCCCGGGTGGTGTCTGGTGATCCACGCTGGGGATGAAACCGCCGCGGCGCATTAAGGGCACGAGCCGCTCGAACTCCGCGCGCATGGCCGGTTCGCCGCGGTTCATCGTCATCTTGTCGAAGTGCCCGACCATGAGCAGTCGCGGAAACGCTTGACGGAGCCGGAGGCCGTCGACGCCCGCCTGCCGTTCCAGGGGCAGCACACCGGCCACCCCCAACTTCTCGAGCCAGGGCACGAGCAAGGTGACATCCCCGTCGGTGTCCATGAAGAGCGGGATCCCGCGCTCCTGAAGCCGTGGCAGAAGGGTACGGTAATAGGGCGCCACGAACGCGTCGAAGGTCGCCTGCGAGATCATCGGCCCCAGGTTGTAGGACATGTCTTCCGCAATGGTCATGAAGGTCGGCACGCAATGGCGAAAGGCGTCGTCCAGGAGCGCCAGGTTGAACTCGAGCAGGTCGCCGTTGATGGCGTGGAGGAGCTCCGGTTGGTCGCCAAACGCGAACATGAGTTTCTCGAAGCCCATGAGGGTTCGGGGAAACCAGAAGAAACCTTCGATGGTGTACCACACCACGGCTTCCCCCCGGCGCTGCCGGGCGTCCCAAGCGGACAGGCTCGCGATGGCCGCCGCATGCGAGGGAAACAAATCGGATCGGATACGCCGGTAATCGTCCATGGTCGCGACGATGCCTTCGACGTGGTGCTGCGTGGCCTCGATCGTCGGGTCCGTGGTGCTGAACCAGAACTGCTGGTAGGGATCGAGTCCGAACCATTGGGCGATCTCGAACACCTGATGCGGGGCCAGGGTGGCGGGCAGGCCTTCGCCGTGCCAGCGGGCGATGGTGGCATCCCACCACATGGCCCATTCCCATCGGGGCAGGCGGTCCACCGGCTGGAAGTTCATCACGGTGCGGAACCGCTCGACATGGCTCATGGGCTGCATGGTCCGGGAAGCACGGCAAGCCTCCCCCGCCTGCCCGATGCGCGCAAACCGAAATCGGCGGAGGATCCGGGGGAGAGAGTCTCTCCGCCGATTACGAACATAGGGGATTAGTGAGAATCAGAGATCTCCTCGGCCCAATTCCCTATGTTCGTAATCGGCGGAGGATCTGGATCTGGCTCCCGTGTTGGGCCTTTAGTGGCTGATTTCAGAAGGCGTTCGAGGGGCCTAGCTTCCAGGCCTCCACCGTCGTGGCGGTGGCCGGGGCGCCCGTCGAGAAGAGGCGCACACCCACACTGTCCGCCCGCGAGGGATAGAGGCGACGCGTCACCGCCTGGCGGCCGTTGGCGAAGACCTCGACGATGGACTTGTCGACAAAGACCCGGAGCTGCAACGGCTCACCTGCCGCGAGCGTGAAGGGAGCCGCTTCGACCGTTCGGGGGCCCTCAATCAAGCTGGCGCGCGTGGTGTCCACCTTGAGCTTCCGATCGACGGCATCGTAGTAGATGAGGGTCTGTTCCTCGCCACCGGGCGAGCAGCAGACCTTGACGCCCACCTGGCGCGCTTCGGGCGCGTTGAGGTCGAGACACAGTTCGAGGCTGTTGCCGCGGATGCTCTCGAGCGGGAGGTCGGCATCGGCGGGGACGCTGACTCGCGACAAACTCCGGCCGTTGTAGCGGAGCCGTTCGATCTCCTCCGGCACTTCCATGCGCAAGCGACCCTCGCCATCGAGGGAAAGGACGCGGGGCAGGCTCATGGTGCCGGACCAACCGTGGTCGGTGCGCATCTTGAACCCCGGATAATCGAAGACCCAGGCCCACATGATCCGGCGGCCGCGGTCGTCCAGGAGGCTTTCGGGAGCGAAGAACGTGTGGTCCACCCAGCTCATCATCTCGTGGAAGCGCGGGTGGAACTGCTCGTTCTTCCACTCGCCGAGGTAGTAGCGACAGCCGAGGCGGTGACTGATGCAGAGGAGCATGTGCTGGTCGCCGAGGCGGAAGAAGTCGGCGCAGGAGACGTCTTCGTTGAGCGAGACCCCGGGGACGGTGTTGGCGAGGAAATCGCCGACATACTTCCATTCGCCGGCGAGGGACGGGGCCTTGACGAGGCCGGGATGTTCGCCGCCGAAGATGGCGTAGTAGGTGTCGCCTTCGAGCCAGCCGTACGGGTCCCACGACCGGTACTTGCCGTGGTGCGGGTCGCCGGGTTGGGTCCTGGGCGTGATGGGATTCGAGTCGAGTTTGACCCACTCGTTGAGGTCGTCATCGACGGCGACGGCCATGGCGTTGCCCTGATCCACCTGGTGATAACACATCGTCGGGCGGCCGTCCTTGTTCACAAAGGCGTTGCCGCTGAACATGCCGGTGACGAGCCCGGTGGGATGATGGCGCCAATGGAAGAGGTCGGTGCTCGAGACGTGGCCCCAGTTGTGACCGCGCCGGTCCTGGAAGATGTAGAACAGGTGGTAACGGCCCTTCCAGAAAATCGCGCCGTTCGGGTCGAAGGGCATCCCGGTGCCTTCGGGGATAACGAAGTGATAGCCCGGCCGATGGGGATCGGCCAGGAGCTTCTCGCGCAGGGCGCGGGCGGAGCTGTTCGGATCGCGTCGTCCGCCGGTGGCGAGATCGGCGTCGGCGTCAGGGAGGGCGGCGATGAGATAGGCGCCTTGGCGGTCGAGGTGGAGCTTGCCATCGGCCACGCGGGCGTCGCCGACCAGGGTCGTCGAAGAAAACGTCTTCATGCGGTCGGTGACGCGACCCTGTTCGAAATCCCACCAGGCCCAGGGGGCGGGGTCGGAGGGCTGGTTGGGCCGGAGGTTGGCGAGTTGGGCGGGGGCGAGTGCGCCGGCATAGACACGGGCGTCCTCGATCCAGCCGACAAAGTACCGGTGCTTGGGGTCGCCGGCATCGCGGTGGCGCAGGCCCATGAGGACGAGGCTGTCGGGTCCGAAGCGTTCGAGGTTGTCGACGGTGTGGTGGGCGAAGGGGGTGCCGTTCCGGTGGAGGGTGATCTGGCGGTCTTGATAGACGATGGCGATCTGCACGGGGGTTTGCGGGTCGGTGGTTTCGAGGGGAGAGCTGGCCTGGTCCTGTGCCGTCCGTCGGAAGGAGTCACTTCCCGCCATCCATTTGGCCGGGGTGATCTCGCCGAGGACGACGGCATCGAAGACACCGCCGGGTTTTTCGAGCGTGAGCGCGCTGCCGCCGCGTTGTTCAAGGTTGGCCGGGGCGGCCCAGACGACGAGGGTTTTATCCGTCAAGGTTTGCGCGGCGGGCGGGGAAGCGGCGGCGGCGTTGGTGAAGGGGAGGATGGCCAAGGCACAGGGGAGGCCGAGGCACGTGGTGAGCGCGCGCGCGGTGGATGCGCCGTCTTGGACCGGTGCTCTTCGTATGCGGCTGCCCCAGGACAGCACCCTCCTCCCCCGACGCAAAGCGGCGCTGAAGCGCGACGCACTCCAAACGCTTCGCGCACCGTGGACGCCGCGGGCGGGCGGCAGCCCAGGTGACAGGGGAGAGCTGCCCGGCAGGCTGGAAGCCGGCACTACAGGAGGCTGAGGGGTGTTCATGGAGGCGGGGGTCAAACGTGGCAGGTTGGGTTCGGTTCAGTTGGAGTGGCGACGGCGGACATCGAGATAGACGGCGGCGAGGATGACCAGGCCTTTGATGACGTACTGCAGGGAGAAGTGGACACCGGCCTGGTTCAGGCCCTTGTCGAGGATCCCGATGATGACGGCGCCCAGCAGTGTCCCCGGCAAGGTGCCGGTACCGCCGGTGAAGCTGGTGCCCCCCACCACCACGGCCGCGATGGCGTTGAGCTCGAAGCCCTGACCCGATCCCGGCTCGGCGGAGTAGAGCTGCGAGGCATGAATGATCCCGGCCAGCCCCGCCAGCACCGAGCACAGGACGTAGACGGTCACTTCGTTGCGAGCGAGCCGGATGCCGGTGAAGCGGGCGGCTTCGCGGTTGCCGCCCATGGCGTAGAGATGCTGGCCGAAGGCGGTGCGGTGGAGCAGTAACGCCATGAGGAGGAACGCCCCGAGCATGAGCAGCACGGGCACGGGGATCAGGTCGAAGAGCCGGGCGTTGCCCAAGGCCAGGAACACCCGCTCGGTGTCGGGGATTGGCAGCGGACGGCCTTCGTTGAACCGCAGTGCGAAGCCGCGGGCGACCAGCATCATGGCCAGCGTGATGATGAAGGGGGGCATGCGGGTGTTCGCGGCGCACCAGCCGTTGACGAGCCCGAAGACGGCCGCCGCCGCGAGGCCGGCGGCCAAGGCGACGATCCAACCCGCCGATGCCAGCACGGCGACGGCGATGGTTCCCACCAGGGCCACCACGGCGCCGACGCTCAGGTCGATGCCGCCGATGAGGATGACCAGCGTGAGGCCGAAGGCGAGGATGGCGTTGACGGCGATCTGCTGGGCCAGGTCGAGGAGGTTGCTGGCGGTGAGAAACCGGCCTTGCGGCACCCACAACGCCATCAGAATCGTGAGGGCGACGATGGCGAGCAACAGGGGGAAGATCCGTTTCATTCGGTGCGCGTCAGTTCCGCCATCACGTCCTCGGGCGTCGCATCGGCCGCCGGCAGTTCCCGCACGATGCGGCCGTCGCGATACAGCGCCAACCGATGCGACAAGCCCATGACCTCGGGGAGGTCTGAGGAGATGAGCAGGACGGCCAGGCCGCCTTCGACCCAGCGACGCAGCAGGGCGAACAGTTCCTCGCGTGCGCCCACATCCACGCCGCGGGTGGGCTCATCCAGGATCAGCACTTTCGGAGGGTGCTCCATCCACCGGGCGACGACGACCTTCTGCTGGTTGCCGCCGGAGAGGTGGTACGTGGGCTGGCCGGGGTCAGCCACACGGATCGCAAAGCTCTCGATGGCGCGGCGCACGATGCCGTCGCGTCGCGCCCCATCGGGGCGACAGCCGCGGATCCAATCGCGGGTCCAGGGCAGGGTGAGGTTGAAGGCCACCGCCGCGTCCATGACCAGCCCCTCCCGTTTGCGGTCCTCGGGCACCAGCACCAACCCGGCCGCGAGGGCATCGGCGGGACAGCGGATCGTCACGGGCCGGCCTCCGATCGTGATCGTGCCACTGTCCGCCGGGGCGATTCCAAAGAGGGCATGCGCCAGCTCGGAACGCCCCGCCCCCACCAATCCGGCCAGGCCCAGCACTTCACCGGCGTGCAGGTCAAAGCTCACTCCCCGCACCCGGGCGCTCCGCAGGTCGCGGACAGAAAGCGCGAGGGCGCCGGGGCGCCAGGCCGGGCGTTGGCACAGAAGGCCGAGGTCGCGACCGACCATCCAGCGGATGAGGGTGCGGGGTTCGACTTCGGCCACGTGCTGCGTGCCCATGCTCCGGCCGTCCCGCAGCACGGTGATGCGGTCGGCCAGGCGACGGATTTCCTCGAGGCGATGCGAGATGTAGACGATGCCGGTCCCCTGGGTGCGCAGCCGTCGGAGGGTGTCGAACAACGCTTCGGTCTCGGTGGCGGACAAGGAGGCGGTCGGTTCGTCGAGCACCAGCAGGCGGGCGCGCACGGCCAGGGCGCGGGCAATCTCGACCATCTGCTGGCGGGCCACGCTCAGATCCGACACCTGGGCGTGCACGGACCCGATGTCCGCCAGTCCAAGCGCGCGCACCAGCCGCTCCGCGTCGGCGAAGAGCCGGCGGCGATCCAGCCAGCCATGCCAACGCGGTTCGCGGCCGAGAAAGAGGTTCTCGGCGACGGAGAGGTTGGGGGCCAGGGACAGCTCCTGATGGATGAGGCGGATGCCGTGGCGATCGGCCTCGGCCACCTCGCGGATCACCACGGGTTGGCCATCCAGTTGGATCGTGCCGGCATCGGGACGGTGGATCCCGCCGAGGATCTTGATGAGCGTGGACTTGCCCGCGCCGTTCTCGCCGAGCAGGGCGTGGATTTCACCGGCGCGCAGTTCGAAATCCACACCGTCCAGCGCACGGACGCCACCGAAGTGTTTGGTCAACCCCTGGAGACGGAGCAGGACGGGTTTGGAGCCCGGCACCGGGGCAGACGTCGCCAGGGTCGCGGTCATTGCGGGAGCCGGAGGGGCGTCACAGCGATGCGGGTTCTTCAGGGAGGGGAGAGGAACTCGTCGGCGTTGTCGCGGGTGATCAGGCGGACCGGGATTTTGATGTCTTTCGGGACGGGGCGTGCGGCGAGGTGTTCGTAGGCGGTTTCGGCGGCCACGCGGCCAATCTCAGCGGGGAACTGGGCGGAAGTCGAATGCAGGCGACCGGCTTTCACGGCGCTGATGCCCTCGCGGGAGCCATCGACGCTCACGACGGTGACCTGGCCGCTCTTGCCAGCGGACTCGATGGCGGAGAGGCAGCCGAGGGCGCTGGGGTCGTTGATGGGGAAGGCGGCGTCCATTTCGGGGAACCGGGCCAGCAAGTCGCGCATCACGGGCCGGGCGCCTTCGGTGGTGCCCTTGCCCTCCTGCGTGTCGAGGATCTTGAGGTCGGGATGGCGCCCGGCCTCGGCGCGGAATCCGGCGACGCGGTCGATGCAGGCTTTGTTGACGGAGAGGTGGAGGATGACGACCTGGGCTTTGGGGTTGACGCGGGCGAGGGCCTCGCAAGCCAGGCGGCCGGCCTCGACGTTGTCGCTGGCGACCTGGCAGAGCACGAGGTCGGGTTCGCTCACGGGGGCGTCGACGATGATGGCGGGGACGTTCTTGCGCTGGGCCTCGATCAGGCTGCCCTTGATTCCCTCCCAGTTGACCGGGTTGATGAAGAGGGCGGCGGGCTGCTGCTGGAGGAGGTCGGCGATGTCGTTCTTCTGCTTGAGGCTGTTGAACTGGGCGTCGAGGGTCACCAGGCGATCGCCCTTCGCCTCGATGACGCGGCGGAGTCCCTCGTTCAGATCGACGAAGAACGGGTTGTTCATGGTCTGGAAGGTCACGGCGAAGAGGCGGCCGCCGGCAGGCGTCGGGGCCACTGACTCTGGCGCCTTGCGGCACCCTGTTGCCCATCCTGCCAGGAGCAGAGCCAGCACGCCAGGGAGCCCGCCATGCAGACCGCGGGATAGGGCGCGGCAGCGACCGCGGGAGGAGCGGAGCCGCGGTCGAGGATCGGGGGCGACGTCGAACTCCGACGAGGCAGGCTGGAAGCCTGCTCCACACAACGGGGCGCGGCGGAGGGGAACACCCAGGGCCAGGGCGGGGCGCTCAGGAACGCGGGGGACGGGAGTCATGGGCGGGTTCGGTCGGTTTGGGGGTTGGATGCGCGGCGCCGGGCGTTGGGGTTTCAACGCTGCGGCACGCGGGTTTTGTCACGGTAGAACTTCTCGAGGCTCCAGCGACCGGTGGGGAGCTTGGGGGCGAGCAGCACGTTGGACTTGAGGGACTCGACGTGGCCATCGCCAAAGGCGATGGTCTCCCGTCGCCCGTGCCGGTATTGGAGGATGTAGGCGTCCTCGTTGGCGAACAGGACCGAAGCCCAGCCCTCACCCGGCCGGGAGACGCCGCCATGCGCGTAGCTGGCGTCGTGATCGCGGATTTCGGTGAAGGCCACGGTGCCGACGGGGTTGGGGATCGTCTCGATGCGGACGGAGAAACCGAAGCTCATGAGGCCCGACTGCTGCGGGTCGCCGTAGTTGCGGTGGGCGTTGTCGATGTTGCCGTTGGTCCAGTAATGGCGGCTGCCCTGGCGGTGGCTGGCGCACACGAGGAGATTGGTGGGCACGCCGTGCGGGAGTACGAGTCGATCCCACGAGGCGGTGGTTTCGGGTTGGCCGGCGCTGGCGGGGTAGATGGCATAGCCGAACGGCAGATAGCCGCGATAGTCATCGGCGTAGAGGAGGCAACCGAAGATGATCTGGCGCACGTTGTTGAAGCAGCGGGTCTTGCGGGCCTGTTCCTTCGCGCCGGCGAGCGCGGGGAGGAGCATGCCGGCCAGGAGTGCGATGATGGCGATTACCACCAGCAACTCGATCAGGGTGAAGCCGCGTCGCCGCTTCGGTGGGGCGAGAACCTTCCGGGGCGCTGGGTTGGCAGGAGCTTCGCTCCGTCGACGACCCGCTACCGCGCCCACCGGGAAGGGGTGATGCAGCGAGGGGATCATGGGGTCTGGCGAAGGCGGAAGTAGGCGTGCCCGGTGCCGAGGTTGACGGTGACCTGGTTGTTGACGACTTCGGGTACGGGCGTCCAGGTGCCGGCGGGGAGCGTGTCGGTCTGTTCGAGGGTGAAGCCCGTGAGTTCGGCGGACCACGAGAGCGTAAGCGAGTTCCCGTCGCGGGCGAACAGCAGTTGAGGCACTACGGCCCCGGCCAGCGTGGCGATTTCGGCCGGCGTCAAAGCGCGGTTGTACAGGGAGGCGTCGTCCACCTCGCCCCGGAACAGACGCGCGGGAACGAGGTTGATGCCATGGCGCATGCCGATCAGGACGTGCCCTTCGCCCGCGGTGTAAGTGACGAGCGGACTCCCGGCCACGTAAGGGGCGCCGTATGGCTGGCCACCGCGGTAAAGGGCGATGCGCTGGTTTTCGTCGTACACGATGGCGATATGAAGGCGGGCGCCTTCGACGGTTTCCGGCGCGGCGTCCACGTCCTGAGTGCGGCGCCAGTTGTCGCTGCCGGCCATCCAGCGCTGGGGTTGGCGCTCGCCAAAGACGATGGCGTCGAACGTCTCACCATCGCCGCTCTGAACCGTGAGCACCCCACCGCCTGCCTGCGAGAGCGGATTGACTACAACCCAGGCGGCGAGCGTCTTTTCACTCAGATCGACCGGCAGAGGGTCCGTGCGCAGGAAGCTGTCCACCCCGTCAAGCACGAGGCGTCCATCCACGAGGGTGGCGCCACCTTCCAACGTGCCGTGCATCGAGCCCACGACGTCCCGGGCATCGGTATCGAAGGTCCAGCGAGCGATGAGGCCGGAGCCGCTTTCGAACACGCGCAGGGACACCGCGGCACTGGTGGTCGTGCCGAGCGCGTTGGTCACCACCACGGCATACTGTCCGGCATCGTCCGGTTGCGCATCGGTGATCGTGAGTTCTGCCGCGGTGGCCCCAGCGAGGGGCACGCCGTCCTTGGTCCACTGGTACGCGAGGGGCGCCGTGCCGGCGGCTTCGACGCGGAAGGTGACCGATCCGCCGATCACGAGGCTGGCGCCCTCGGGTTGACGGGTGATGGCCGGGGGCAGGAGCGGGTCCGCCGGCAGCGTGTCGCCGGGTCGATCAAACAGGTAGGTCACCTCGGAGGCGTTCAGCACCCGGTCGTAGAGCTGGATTTCGTCCACGACGTAAGGCGGCTGTTCGGGGTAGGTGCACGCGCCCAACCGCCGGCCGAACGTGAGGGGGGACGCGTCATAGCCCGGTGGCCCGGAATCGGGCCCGCGACCCCGGGTGCTCGAGACCAGTTGTCCGTCGAGGTAGAGATCAGGCCGGGAGTCCGCGTGGTGATAGGTCACCACCACATGGTGGAAAGTGCCGGGCTCGACATTGACCGAGGACTGGACATCGGCAACGAAGCCCGTGGCGCCGAACACGAAGAAGTTGAGCTGTCCGGTGGGCCGCACTTCGAGACCCCAGGACTCGCAATTCGACGCTCGCTCGCGGGAGATGGGGGACATTTGCGCGCCCAGTTCGTCCACCCGGAGCCACAGCGCCGCGGTGAAACTGTCGAGGTTGAAGAGGGGGCTGTGGACTTCGACGCGCTCGGTGCCGAAGAGGGCCAGGCCGTTGCCGACCCGGCCGGGGGTCCACTGGAAGGTCTCGTCCCAGAAGTTGAGCAGGGTGCCGTCCAGGCGATTGGGGGTGGCGTCCGCGGCGATCAGGCCGGTGGTTTCGTTCAGGCGCCAGTGGCAGACGAGGTGGTTCACGATGGGGAGGTACACCGTCACCCGTGCGGTGGCGCTCGTGGCGCTTTGGCTGCCGCTGGTGGCGACCACGTGGTAGCTCCCGGCGTCGCCAAGGGTCAGGCTGGGAAAGGTCAGCTCGGGGTCCGTGGCTCCGGTGAGGGGCGCGTTGTTCTTCCACCACTGGTAGGTGGGCGTGGGATCGCCCACCGCGAGGGCGCGGAGGGTGCGGGATTCGCCCACGAACGCGGCCACATCCTGCGGGGCCTCGGTGAAACGGAGGCTGCGTTCGGCGACCAGCGCGGCGATCTCGGTGGCGGTGAGGGCGCGATCGTAAAGGGCGGCTTCGTCGATTTCACCCCGGAACATCCGGTCGCCGCCGGGACTGATGCCGTGCCGCATCCCGAGCAGAACCTGGGCGAAGCCCGCCGGGTAGGTCATGACCGGGGATGCCGGCGCGTAGGGGGCCCCGTAAGGTTCGCCATTCCGGTAGAGCGCGATGCTGTTGTCGGCACGGTAGACGAGGGCGAGGTGCACGAGCACGTTTTCGGCAGTTTCCTGGGGCGCGTCCACATCCTGGGTCCGGCGCCAGAAATCACTGCCGGCGACCCACTTTCGTGCCTGGCGTTCGGCGTACACGATGGCATCGAAGGTCTCGCCGTCGGACGTTTGGAGGCTGATGACGCCGCCGCCGCCCTGGGTGAGGGGGTTCACGGCCACCCAGGCCGTCAAGGTCTTCTCCGTCACATCGACCGGCAGGGCGGCGGTCTGGAGATAAGCGTCGCTGCCGTTGAGGATCAACCGGCCGTTGGCAATCGCCGCGCCGCCTTCGAGAAAGCCGTCCATGACGCCCATAACGTCACGGGCGTCCTCGGCGAATGTCCAGCGGGCCAGGGGATCCGGGGCCGCCGCCTGCAGGCAGAGGGACAGCAGCCCGGCTCCGAGGAGGCAGCGGAGGGCGCGACGCAGCCGTGCAGTTTGCCTGCCAGGGCGGTCAGGCCCGAGCGCGGCCCACGAGTTGGAGGGAGGCTGCGGCTTCGCCCCATCGGGGAGGGGCGCTTCGGGAGCAGAGGGAATTCCCGGCAACGGCCGTCGTCGTACCGCGGGTGTCATCGGCCTCCTTTAACCTCAACCCGCGGGCCGGGCAAGTCGTGAGACGACGGACGGGAGCGCCAAACCGGGATTTGCTTGCTCGCTCTCCACCCAACCGGCAGCGTTTTTCGCGGTGAACCGAGTCCTGATGCTCCTGGCCACGGCGCTGGTCTGGATTGCCTGCGCCCGTGCCGCCCCCGCTCCCGTTGCTCCCCGCGTCCAGTTCCAAGGTCGCGATTGGCACGAGCTCGGGGCCTGGGCGGAGGCGCATCGGTTCACTCTGCAATGGAATCGCTCCACCAAAACCCTTCAGCTCACCAACCGGACGACCCGGCTCGGATTTGCCGTGGACTCGCAGCAGGCCACCGTGGATGGCGTGAAGGTCTGGCTTTCGGTGCCGGTGACGGTGCAGGCAGGCAAGGCTTATCTCTCGGCACTGGACATCGAGACCGTCCTGCAGCCGTTGCTCCAGCCGGTCCGCTCACCGCCGGGCCACAAGGTGCGGACGATCATGCTGGACCCCGGGCATGGCGGAAAGGACCCGGGCAACCAGGAAGGGCAGGAGTTGGAGAAGCGCTACACCCTGCTCCTGGCCCAGCAACTCCGCGTCAAGTTGCAGGCCGCCGGCTTCCAGGTGCTGCTGACCCGGAACCGCGACGTGTTCGTGGGCCTGCCGGAACGGGCGGCGCTGGCCAACAACTCGAAGGCGGACCTCTTTCTCAGCCTGCACTTCAACTCCCTGGGCCGAAGCGACGGCGCCGTGCACGGACTGGAGGTGTTCTGCCTGACGCCGAACCACGCTGCGTCCACCCACGCTCCGCGAACGGCGACCTCGAGCCAGCGGCTGCCCGGACACGGCACCGGGGCCCAGAGCGTGCTGCTCGCCTACCAGGTTCAGAAGGCCGCCGTCCGGCGCCTCGGCCTGGTGGATCGCGGGGTGAAGCGCGCCCGCTTCGCGGTGTTGCGTGATGTCCAGATGCCGGCGGTGTTGATCGAAGCCGGTTTCATGAGTTCGCCGGCCGAGCTCAAGCAGATCACGGACGCGGCGTTCCGCGCGAGGCTCGCCGATGCCATCGTCGAGGCCGTCAAGAGCTACAAACGCCAGGTCGAACGCTGAGCCTCCTGGCGGACGTCCCGCGCCGCCCGCACCCTGGAAAACCAGACTCCCCGGCGGCGTGCGCTTCGCGCCCGCCCACCGGGGAGTCCGTGGAAATGCAGGGAAGGAATGGGCCTTAACGGCCGCGGCCACGACGGAACCCGCCTCGGTCGCGACGGCCCTCCGATCGCCGGTCACCTTCGGGTCGCCGATCCCCTTCGGGGCGGCGATCCCCTTCGGGGCGGCGGTCACCTTCGGGTCGGCGGTCGCCTTCGGGGCGGCGGTCACCTTCGGGGCGGCGATCCCCTTCGGGGCGGCGATCCCCTTCGGGGCGGCGGTCGCCTTCGGGGCGCCGGTCACTTTCACGCCGGTCGCCTTCGCGATCCCGGCTGTAGCTTTCCCGCCGGTCGCCTTCGGGGCGGCGGTCACCTTCACGCCGATCGCCTTCGGGTCGCCGGTCGGCTTCGCGCCGGTCACCTTCGGAGCGGCGGTCGCTTTCACGGCGGTCACCTTCGCGATCCCGGCTGTAGCTTTCACGCCGGTCGCCTTCGGTCCGTCGGTCGCTGTCATACCGTCGGTCGCTCTCGCGTCGGTCGCCTTCGCGGCCATACGATTCACGCCGGTCGCCTTCGCGGCGGTCGCCCTCGCGACGATCCCCCTCACGACGATCCCCCTCCCGCCGGTCGCTTTCCCGGCGGTCGCTGTCGCGTGATTCTCCTTCGCGGCGGTCACTGTCGCGGCGGTCGCCTTCGCGGCCAGAGGATTCACGCCGGTCCCCTTCACGGCGATCGCTTTCGCGGCGATCGCTTTCGCGTTCCGGCCGATGCGAAGCAGGTTCTTCGTCGGGAGACACGGCGGGCTCGCCTTCGGTCTCCTTCTCTCGCTCCTGGCGGTCGCGTTCCTCCATCGCGGCGCGACGGGAGAGGCGGACGCGTCCCTTCTCGTCCACGCCCAGGCACTTGACCCAGATCTCGTCGCCGAGCTTGACGATGTCCTCGACCTGTTTGACGCGGAAGTTGGCGAGTTCGCTGACGTGAACGAGGCCGTCCTTGCCGGGGAGGACCTCGACGAAGCAGCCGAATTCCTTGATGGTGACCACCTTGCCACGGTAGAGCTTGCCGACTTCGATCTCGGCGCTGAGCGCCTCGACTTCGCGCCGGGCGATGTCCATGCCTTCGGGGCTGCGCGAGTAGATCTGGACCGTGCCGTCGTCCTCGATGTTGATTTCGCAGCCCGACTCGTCGCAGATGCGTTTGATGTTCTTGCCACCGGGCCCGATGAGGGCGCCGATCTTCTCGGGGTTGATCTTGAGGCTGAGGATGCGCGGGGCGTACTTGCTGAGTTCGGTCCGGGGAGCCGGGAGGGTCGCGCTCATGGCCTCGAGGATCTTGAGGCGGGTGACGCGCGCTCGCTCGAGGGCCTCGGTCATGATGCTATGGGCCACCCCGGGCAACTTGAGATCGAGCTGGAAACCGGTAATGCCCTTCTCCGTGCCGGCGATCTTGCAGTCCATGTCACCGAAGCCGTCTTCGGCCCCGATGATGTCGGTGAGGAGCTGGTAGCGGGTGGGCGCACCCGGAAGGCCGGGGGCGGTGCACAGCCCGATGCTGATGCCGGCGACGGGGCGGATCAACGGGACGCCGGCGTCCATCAGCGCCAGGCTGCCGGCGCAGACGGTGGCCATCGAGGTCGAGCCGTTGGACTCCATGATCTCGCTGGTGACCCGGACGGCGTAAGGAAACTCCTTGAAGGGCACCATCGGCTCGATCGAGCGCTCGGCGAGGGCGCCGTGGCCGATCTCGCGGCGGCCCGGCCCCATGATGCGGCCGGTCTCGCCGACGGAGAAGTTGGGGAAGTTGTAGTGCAGGATGAACTGCTTCTCGCTTTCCCCGCCGGTGTAGGCATCCAGCTCTTGGGCGTCCTCGACGGTGCCCAGGGTCGCCAGACAGAGCGCCTGGGTTTCGCCCCGGGCGAAGAGCCCCGAACCGTGGGCGCGCGGCAGCAGACCCACGTCGCAGCTCAACGCCCGCAAGTCGTCCAGACCCCGTCCGTCGAGGCGCTTGCCCTGGTCCATGATGAGGGCCCGGACCGCCTCCTTCTGGAGGTAATAGAACGCGTCCTTGAGCACGAAGGGCGTGACGGTTTCCTCGCCGAACTTCTCGACCAGCTTGGCGCCCACGTCGTCGGTCACGGCCCTCCACGCCGCTTCCCGGGCCAGTTTGCCGGGGGTAAGCAGGGCCGGCAGAATCCGATCGCCGGCGAGGGTTTTGGCCTCGTTCAGGATCGCGTCCGGGACCACGGTGACCTTGATCTCGCGTTTGGGTTTGCCGACCTTGGCGGCGAGTTCCTTCTGGGCGGCGATGAGGGGTTGGCAGCAGGCGTGACCGAACTGGAGGGCCGCGTTGAAATCCGCCTCCGTGATCTCCTTGGCGGCCCCTTCGAACATGACCAGCTCGGTTTCGCTGCCCACGTAGACGAGGTCCAGATCGCTGTCCGCCATCTGGCTGTGCCCGGGGTTGGCGACGAACTGGCCGTTAATCCGGCCGACGCGCACGGCGCCGAGCGGGCCGGCCCACGGGATGTCACTGACCATCAAGGCGGTCGAGGCGCCGATGATGCTCAGGACGTCCGGGTCGTTCTCGCCGTCGGCGCTGAGCAGGATGCTCTGCACCTGGACTTCGTTGAACCAGCCTTTGGGGAACAGCGGCCGGATGGGGCGGTCGGTCATGCGACACGTGAGAATCTCCTTCTCGGTGGGCCGACCTTCGCGTTTGAAATAGCCGCCGGGAAAGCGCCCGACGGCGGCTGCCTTTTCACGATAATCAACGGTGAGGGGGAAGAACTCCTGTCCGGGCCGCGGCGCGAGGGCCGCGACCGCGGCGACGACGACAATGGTTTCGCCCAACTGCACCGTCACCGCGCCGTCGGCCTGTTTGGCCAAACGCCCGGTTTCGATATGGATCTCCTTGGTGCCGACTGTGACCGTAATCTTCTCTGACATAACGAGCCTGCCTGACATGCGTCGAGGCCCGTCAGCCTGGAGGAACTTCGTTGAGCCGCCCGCCGGGGGGCAGCTCAATGAAATTTCCCTAAGCCGACGGGCCGGTTGGAGGCGCGCCGGGGTTGGGCTGCCGGGGAACGGGGCGCGCTCGAACCGTTCCCATTCGCCGGGAAGCCGGCGAGGTGGCAGCGCTGGAATCCGTCATCGGACGGGAAGGCAAGACCGCACCAACACTCACTTACGGAGCTTCAACTTCTTGGTGACCGCCAGATACCGATCGTTGTCGGTGGTCTGGAGGTAATCCAGCAAACGCCGCCGCTGGCCCACCATCATCAGCAAACCCCGCCGCGAGCTGTGGTCCTTGCGGTGCTTCTGCAGGTGCTCGGTCAACTCGTTGATCCGCTGCGTCAACAAAGCCACCTGCACATCCGCGGATCCCGTGTCCTGCTCGTGGAGGCGGAAGTCTGCGATCGTCTTGCTCTTCAATTGCATACCGTTCGATTACGCTACCAAACTGAACGGGCAGGCTAGAGAGACCGCTCCGGGGTGTAAAGCACTTTCCCCATGTCGCACCCGAAGAACACCAGCAGGAAGGTGCCAAACAACTCCCCGACGAACCACCTGGGTAGCGGTTTCATGGGCGCGGCAGGGGGGATCGGTTCGCGTGCCGGGGCTGCGTCAGGCCGCGAGGTGCTCGACCCGATGCGTGGGCGTGGGCTTGCCCGGCCGGAAGTGTTCCAGATGATCGACGGTCGCCGACAGGTCCGGGAACTGTTTCGCGACGGTGGCCAGGCTCTCGCCAACCGCGGTGCCGAGCACGTCGGGTGCCGCCTCAGCCCGGAGGTTGACGATCAATTGCCCGCCCTTGATCGGCTGTTCGAGGTGGAACGACAACTCGGGCACAAAGTCATTCCTTACCAGGCTCACAGCCGCGATCTCGCCGGCCACGTTGTCGTCCGGGCTCACCGTCATCTTCAAGTGCGCCACCTCCGCGTCGTGACGCTGCAAGCGCTTCTGAATCGCCCCGGCCAGTTGCTTGAGGAAGGCCTCCGCATCGAACGCCTTCTTCGCCGAAAGTCGGACCGTGCCATTGAGCCAGCCCAGCAACGCCTCGCCATCCGCATAGATCTGGTAATCCACCTCCATCGCCTTGCCGCCCGCCTGCTCGTCGCTGGTGAGGCGGGCAAACCACTCGTCGAGGTTCGAACCGGTCCGGGCGGAGACGGTGAGGATTTCCTTCTTGGGGAACTGCGCCCGGATGGCCTGCTGCAGCGCCTCGAGCCGGGTGTCGTTGATCAGATCGGACTTGCTGATGACCACCAGGTCGGCCTCCTCGATCTGCTTGAGGTAGATGTAGCGCACTTTATCGGAAAAGGTCCCGCCTGCGGTCAGCCTGAGGATGCGCTCGGCGCGCACCGGATCCACCAGCACGCTCACGGGCGCCACGGTGAAGTTGTCGCCGTAGAGCCGGCGCAGCGGATAGGTGACGGTCGCGATCAGGTCGGTGCAACTCCCCACGGGTTCGGCGATAAAGACCTCAGGTCGCGTGCTGGCGGTCAGCCGTTGGGACGCTTCGACGAGCGAATTAAACCGGCAACAGAAGCAGCCGCCGGGGATTTCCTCCGTCGCGAAGCCTTGGGCGCGGAGCATGGCGGTGTCCACGAGATTGCGGCCCTGGTCGTTGGTGATCAGGCCGACGCGTTGGCCGGCACCGGTCAATCGTTTGGCCAGGGCGCCAACGGCGGTGGTTTTACCGGCGCCGAGGAAGCCGCCGATCATGATGTAGCGGGCTTGGGGGGTCGGCCTGGGGCGAGTGGCGCTGGGGGGCTCGTTTGTCTTCATGGCCGGGCGTGGGAGTTGTGCCGCGGGCTCAGCCGTACGTGGCGTCGGCGTGGGTCGTAGGAGGGCTGCAGGGTCTCCGGAACACATGCGCATTAATGCAGATGTGTGACGCGGCCCGCAAGGACTTTGTTCGACCGAGGTGGGACCTACTGCATTTTGGGGCGCTAGTCGATGAAGCCAGGCCACCGGCGTTTGAGGTAATGGCAGCGCGCCGGTTCTTTGCAGTCTTGAGTCTGCCGACCGGACCGGACGAAGAACTTGTTCCCGTGGCCCTTGCCGATGAACACCGGCCTCTCGGATGGTGCGGCAACGATCCGACACACCTGGTGGAGGTGTAAAGGATGGTACTCGATGTGAACCGGGAGTTGCAGAAGGCTGCCGAGTCTTGACTCCAGCACTTGACGCAAATGTCGGTCGAACCCGTCCTTGTTCCGGTCCTGCTCCCGAGAGAGGCTGTCCCAGTCCCTCTCGATGCCGACAACGGTGCGGTCAGGGGCGATGCCAATGAACAAGCTGCCGCCTTTCGCGTTGAGAAGGCCCGCGAGTGCCCTGACCACCTCAGCCTCGAGTTCGGTCCTCTTGCAGTTGTCGTTCATGCACCACCGCAGGGTGGATTTGAACTCCACGTACTCGAAATCGTCTTCACCACCCTCGAGCAGCGCGGCAATTTCGTCCCCGGGGAGGAAGAGCGCCTTGATTCGCCGGGCGGAGTCTTGTGCGACCGCGGCCATATGGCGCCAGAACTGGTCGAATTGCGCTGGTGGCGTCGCCTGGCTGCCGAGCATCCAGTCGTAGGCCGTGGCGACCGTCTCCAAGCGTTCTGCGGCCTCCATTCCACCAACGATAGCCGCCATCCGGTACCAGTGGGCTGCAGCCGCCTGGTCGCGCGTGACACCCTCACCCTCCGCGAACAGGGACGCCGACAACGCGAAGGCAGGCGAAAACCCTGCGCTAGCCAACAGCGCAAGGGCGCTCGCGGAGGCTGCCCGCGTACCTGACCTGACCGGCTCCTTATAGGTCGTGCAACGATCGAGTTCGTCGACGGCGAGTTCGTAAAGGCGCTGACGGTCTTCTGTATCCAACGCTGCCCTGAGGCAACGCTCAGATAGATCCGTGGGGCGTCCCGGTATCCGCGAGGCACAGCCGAGGATGAACAACGTCCCCACGTCACGCTTGCGCTGGAGACTCTGGATAATGACCTCCACTGCCTTCAGCTCGGTGATTTCATGCGGTCCCATGGCAGTTGCGCGTCCCACTGCCGCCACCTTGACAAAGAGCTTCCCAAGTGTGTCTAACGCCTCGCCTTCGCCGCAGTTCTCGTCAAAGACGGCGTGCTTCAGGCGGGTCAGGCCGTCGGTGTTCGCCAATCGTGCCAAGACATCGGCTAGCTGCTGTGCCATCATCGTCCTCATGGATTCTGCCACCGAGACTCGTTGCCCGCACGGGGGAACTTGGGGCTGGCCTGCGGAACACCGGAGAGCGTGGTTCGGTGGAAGGAACCGGCTCAGGTCTGAGCCCAGTTCTCAACCTCCAGCCCAGTCACATGACTGAAACCGGAATCATCGGTCACCAAGGTAAGACCGTGTGTCATTGCGATAGCCGCGATCTGCAGGTCGTTCGGGCCCAGGAGGCGGCCGCTGATCTCGAGCTCGTGCCGAAGGGTCGCGTAGCGCGATGCCGCTGCGTCGTCGAAAGGAAGCGAAGCGAAGGGCGCAAAGAGCGATTCCAGTGCGCGCAGCCGGCGCTCCCGGTTGCCGTACTTCTCCGCGCCGTGCAACAGTTCCGCCTTGACTACCGAGCAAAAGAAGATGGCTGACAGGGGCTGTGCCTGCACCTTGGCGGCGAGTGCGCCACCCGCGTCCTTCAACACGGAGATCCAGAGATTCGTGTCTGGGAGAAAGGCCATCACCACGCTTCACGTTTCTCCAGGGTCCCTTGCGGCGGTCGATCGAACGGTTCGGGGCCGAGCTCCCTTGCGATCCGAGTGAAGAAATCCGCCGGCAGCCTGTCGGAAGGATGGGCCGCCTTTTGAACACTGGCCAACTCCAGCGCGTCACGGACGAGCCTCACGAGTGACGCGGCGGCTCGATCGTCCAACCGCTTCAGCGTGGCTTCCAACTGCTCAGTGATCGCGGTCATGGTGCGAGCGTACTGCCAGCCGGCTTCCTTGGCAACCATGCACGACGCAGCACCATGCACGACGGAGCGGTCCACCATCCCCGGACAACCGCGCGTCGAACGGTGCCAGGGCCTTGGCCGGCGGCTATCTGGGGAGTTTGTCGAACCGGAACGTGCAGCAGTCCAGTTCCAGCACGTTGTCGTTCGCGGCCAGGTGAGCTTTCAGCGACGCATCCACGCGGTACAGACGCTGCTTGCCGGACTTCTCCATCTGCAGCAGGCCGGCCTCCTTCAGAATGCGGAGGTGCTTGGAGACGTTGTACTCGGAAATGTCCAGCCGCTCGGCGATCTCGTTGACGCCGAGTTCCTCCTTGATGAGGAGGCGCATGATCCGGACGCGGCTCAACTCACCCAGCGCCCTGAGGACTGCCATGCACTTTTCGCCCGTCACGCCGCAGAGTCTAGCCGGCGAGCCAGGCTCGGACAAGGGCCGCAAGCGGTGGGTGCCGAGACTGCTGCATCCTCTTCCCGTCCCTCAGCGGAACCACGCCGACGCCGGCTGGGCAAAGAACTCATCGAACCTGATGCCCGTCGGTCCGACGAGCCAGACGTTCGCCTTGGGATACCGCTGCCGAAAGGCGGTCAGGCCGCTGACCTTGTCGCCGCGACCGCTCTTGACTTCGATCGCCCAGTCTTGGGCGCCGTGGCTCACCACGAAGTCCACCTCAGCAGGTCCGTCGCGCCAATAGGTCACGCTCCACGAGGGTCCTGGCAGGCCGTTGAGCAGGTGGGCCCCCACGGCGTTCTCGACCAACCGGCCCCACCAGGCGCCGTCGGCGAACGCCTGGGCGAAGGACTTCAACGAGACCGCGTTCACCAAGGCGTTGTTCCACAGCACGAGCTTGGGGCTGCTGCCGCGCTTGCGCACGTGGCCCTTCGAGAATAGCTCGAGGCCGCTGGCCAGAAACGCCGTCTCGAGGAGACGCAGGTAGCCGGCGAGGGTCACCGTGTTGCCGGCATCGGTGAGTTGGCCGAGCATCTTGTTGTAGGAGAGGATCTGGGCGGGGAACTGCGCCGCCAGCGCAAAAAGGAGGCGCAGCAGCGTGGGCTTGGTGATGACCTGCATCTGGAGGACGTCGCGGGCGAGCACGGTCTCAATCAGCGCGTCGCTCACGTAGCGCTTCCAGTCGTCCTCGTCTTTGACGAATGCGGCCGCGCCGGGATAGCCACCGAAGTACAGCCATTGATCCAGGCTCCAGCGGAAGGCGTCGCGGCACTCAGGGCACGACCAGTGCGGGCAGCGATGCGGGAAGAAGCGCCAGCCAGGCTTTCGCTCAAGCCGCGCTGGACCGGGCGCGGAGGACCCCAGACCAGAGGCGCACTTTCCCGGCGACGGCGACCTCCTCGTCCCAGAGACGTTTGGTGACCTCACTCCAGCCCGAGATCTTCTGCAGTTCGTCGAGAACCAGCAGCACGCGGGTGCCGGTGGTCGCTGCCCGGGCCCGGGCCAGGCGCCACTGGGTCTCGATCCACTCCGGCGGGTGCGGCAGAGGCGCATCGGCGGAGGCCACCACGCTGGGCCAGCCGAGGCGCTTCTCGATCTGGGCCGCCGCGGTGGTTTTGCCGACCTGACGGGGTCCGACCAGTACTTGCAGCAGCGGGGGTGTCCGGGGCAGCGCCGACACGATTTCGCCCACGATGGGCCGTTCGAAAGTCATGGCCCGTGGTGTAGCTCATTCACGATCACTGAGCAAGAATACTCAGTCATTGAGTAATCTTGAAACTGGCTCTGGGACCCGTTGGTATTGCGATAATTACGTATTCCTTTGTGCGCGAAGGTCCGCTGGTTCTCACTCGAGATTCACACCGGGCACCACCAACCGATAGTAACGTCCCTCGGAAACCACGACCGCGTGGTCCTCAAGTTCGATCCAGCGCACGTTCCCCGGCTCCGTCCCCATGGCCGGCACGCCGCTGAGCGTCCTCCAGCTCCCAGCCGTTACGTTGTCCCGATAGAGCACGGCATAGGAGCGGTCCGCCACAGCTTGGAAACGGAGCCGGACAGCACCGGGTTGCCTGAGGGACTCGAGCTTCAGGACGCTGAGGGGATCGCGCGGGTCCGTGCCAGCGAGGTACTCCTCGAGGTTGGTTGCTCCGTCCCCATCCGCGTCCAGCGCGGCGTCGCCGGGCCCGTAGGGATCCAACCCGTGCGCCTGCTCGAAGGTGTCCGGCAGGCCGTCCCCATCCGCGTCCGCCAGGGGAATCACCTCGAGCCGGGCGGGCGGACTGGTGAATCCGGGCAACGGCAGCGTCGAACTCACCACGGTCACGGTGTACTCGCCCGCATCGCTCATCCCGACCTCGGTCAGCGTCAGGAAATCGACATGGGCCCGGAGGGTGCGGGTGGCGATGACGGTGCCGTCTTTGCGCCACTGGTAGGCGACGGGGAGGTCAGCCGCATTGGTGACGGCAACGCTGAAGGCGGCGATGCCGCCGAGCGGGACCACGAGGGAAAGTGGCGGCTGGACAAGGGTCGGGTCCACCAACACGGAGAGAGACACCGTTTCACTGACGATCGCGGTCTGGTCGTCGCGGATCACGACGTCGTAATTCCCTTCGTCTCCGGGTTGCGTGGCAGGGAAATCCAGCGAGGCGCGCGTGCCGGATGGCAGGGGCAGGCCGTTGCGGCGCCATTGGTAGCGCAGGGGCGAAGCCGCGGCGGCCACGACGGTGAGGCTGGCAGGTTGGCCTTGGCGCACCTCAACAGACGCGGGTTGACGCAGGATGTCGGGCGGTTGCGCCACCCGGACTTCCACCACGTGGCTGCCCACGGCGATCGCGGGGCTATGGACCACCACTTGGTATGGCCCGCTCTGGGCCGGTTGGGCGTTGGTCAACACGAGCACGCGTTCTGTCGCCCCCGGCAGGAAGCGACGGTCCTGCCGCCACTGGAAGCTGAGGTTCGCGCTGTCGAGCGCCTCGACCGCCAGCGTCACCGTCTCGCCGGGCCGGACGGTCTGCCCCATGGGCTGCCGCGTGATCACGGGTGCGGCCGTCGGGACTGCGGCTGCTCCGGGTGTGGGCCGGGCGGCCACCCAAGCGGCGGGATCGTCTCCGAACGCTGTCTCGGGGATGCGCTGAAGCGAGAAGCCGAGTCCATCCGCCCCGGCAGGCCAGGGGGGGGCGTCCGAATAGGACACCCGATCTACCACCACGCTTCGGACCTCGAGACCGGTGTCGGGCGAGCCCGCAACGTCCGGTTGCACGAGCTCGATGGTGCCGCCGCTGTTGGGCAGCTTGTCGCGGTAGGGTCCGAACAGACGGAGATTGGCGCCCAGGCCGAAATGCTTCCGGAACGCCGCGGACAGCTCCGGTTGTCCCACGGGGGCAAAACCCACCACGAGCAGGCGTTCGCCAGGCTCGATGGTTTGGCTGGGGGGGAACGCAAAGCGAACGGCACCCCGCAGTTCCCACGTAGGGTTCGGCGCCTGTGGGTGGAAGAGTGCGACCGGTTGGGGGGTCGGGTTGTAGAGCTCGATGAACTCGTGCTCGAAGTTGTCCCACTCGGCCCCGTTGGCCCACACATCCGGCGGGTGATAGTGGACTTCGCTCACGAGCACCGGTCCGACCTTCGGCCCGACATTCGGACCGCCGAGCGTCCGTTCGGCCTGCTGCACAAACCTCTCGGCGCCCGTGCTGGTGAGGTGGCGCCCCAACGACTCTCCGCTGAGGGACGCGCCAAAGGCGAACCCGTGCACATAGCCCGTGAGTTCCCCCGCCGCGTCAGCCGAGAGGAGGTACACTTCGTCCCCGGCCGCGCCGAGGTTGAAGCTGGGTGGCTGTCCAGGTGTCGGATTGAAGTCGCTTTCAGTGAACACGGCGAAGCCGCCCGGGGGCAACACCGTGCCCGGCGGAATCCGGAACTTGGGCGTCCGGCGAGCGTCGGTGAGATACCAACTGCTGATGTCGGCCGCGGCCAGCGTGGGGTTGTGGAGCTCGATGGTGTCCACCAGAGGCCCGTCTGTGTGAGCCAACACCTCGTTGACCACGATGCGGGGAAACTCCGGGGCGGGCGGTTCGGGCTGACCCGGAGTGCCGCCCCGGACGCTTCCGGTGCGCCAGCCAGCCCCGTCATCCCAACGGGAGAGGGGCTGCGCCTCGTCGGCGATGACGAGCGAGAAGCCCAGACCGTCGGTCGCCGGTTGCGCCGCGGGTTCGTACCGGAAATCGAGCACGACTTCGCCTACCGGACCCACGAGACGGAGACGTTCGCCTTCATTGGCCAAAGCCCCGCTGAACTCGCCCGCAATGCGCGTCCCCTCGCCGTAGCGGCTCACAAACGCCGCCCGGTTCTTGACCAGGACCAGTCGCGCCCCCGCCTCGAGGGTCGTCACGCTCGAGGTGGCAAAGCGGAACTGAACTCCGGTGACCAACTCGAAGCCGCGCAGGTCCAAGGGCGCCGTGCCGCGGTTCAACAGCTCGAGGAACTCGAAATCGCCCGCGGCATAGGGCGAGCCCGCGGCGGCCGGCAGGGGACGATACATGAGCTCGGTGATGACCAGCGGCGCGGTCTCGACGACGAAGGTGGCGGCGCTGGGTCCGCTCCATTTCGTTCCGCTGCGGACGCGGGCCACCACGCGGCTGTTGGTGGTGATCATGAAGGGGGCGCTGAACGGGCGTGCCTGCGGCGCCACCGCGCCGCCCGATCGGCGGGGATCAGAACCGTCGGTCGTGTAGTAGAGGGTTCCGGTCGGGCCGGTAAGGCCCAGCGGAAAGCCGGGCGACACGCCGCCCCCGGGGTGGGAGAAGTCCGGAGCGCGCACGAACTGGCGATCGATCCAATTGTAGCGTTGCTGGATCCAGTTTTTGAGGTTGGTGATGATGCCGGCGTATGTGCGAGGCTGGGAGTAGAGGGGTGGGTTGGGCCAGACGTAAGTGCCCAGCCGCGGCCAACGGGCGAAGTCGCGGACCTGGGCCTCGTCCAGGAGGGCGGCGAGTTCGTCCACGCGCGCGATCACGTTTGAGGCGGCGAACAGGTTGGTCCGGAGGACGCTCCAGCGGTCGGCGATGCGCTGGTTGAAATCGGGGTCCCCGGTTTGCCCGCCGCTCGAGGGGGTGCCATTCATCAGCCGGCGCAACCAGATATGGGCATTCTGGTCGATCAGCGAGTAGTACCAGCCGGACGGGTTGGCCCCGTCGAGGTAGTCGGCGTTGCCGAAGCTGAGGTTCCAATCCCAGATGGGATCCATCTTCACTTGGCCGCCGCGATCCTTGTGGAAGTAGTTACTGAGGCGATAGCCATCGATCTGCTTGGCGAACTCGACGATCCAGTGGTTGTCGACGAACGAGTCCACGTCGATGAAGTGGCTGTAGTGGTTGGGGCCGGTCCGGCTCAGCCAGTCGCTCGCGTACAGGGCCCGCTCAAACTGGTTGAGGTAATTCCGCAGCCAGTTCTGTTGGGCCACCGTGATCTCGCGCGGCTTGGGTTCGTGGTACTTCAGCGCCTGCCCGCTGAAGCCGGCGCCTCCCGTGGTCGAAAAACCGCGGTCGCCTGGGCTGTCCTTGTCCTTCTTGAACATGTAGCCGCCGCTGATCTCCGGTTCGGCGGTGTGGTCGGGGGTGAGCCGGGCGATGTCCACGCGGTGGTTGTCGACCTTGATCTTCTCGACCAGCAGGTAGATGCCCGCGTAGTCCCGGGGATACTCGAGGCGGCCGGAGGTCGTCTGGACGAACAGCTCGATGAACCGGCGGCGTGGCGCGTAGTGCCCCATCCGCTCGTGGAGTTCATAGGCGAGGAAGTTTTGGAGAAACGGCTTGTCCGAGTAAGGCGCGTAAAGCACCCAGTCCGATTCCTCCGGCAACCCGAGCAACGGCACCTCGACGTCGAGGCCGGCTGCATCCGTCAGCTCGAGGTTGTAGGCCTTCTTGGGGAACCCGAGCGAGGATTGGCCCCGCAACTCGATCTGCGCCTTGCCCTCGTGCTGGGGCGGCAACCGGAGCGAGGCCCGGCCCCGTTCCGGCTCGATGGCCACCACGAAGGCGGGGATCCGCTGCTCCGCCGCGATCCCCCGTCCCGCCGTGTGGACGATCATCAGCGGCAGATTGGACGTGAACGTCGCCGTGCTCGTCCCCAGCAGGTGGTAGGTCTCCACCCCCAGCGCTCCTGGCAGCAGGTCCGGCTCGAAGACCCGGGCTTGAATCACCGTGCTCCGGGTCACCACCAACGGCTCCCCGTAAACCGCCGCCGCTTCCGTGGGCAACGTCCCATTCAACGTGTAGCGGATGACCCCCGCCGGCGCGCTGAGATGGACGGTCAGGCTTGCGTTCGTGAAGACGCCGCCTGCCAGCGAATACGTCACCGCCGGCGCAAAACCCGGACCGCTGGTACCGTTCGCCGCCCGCGGCGTCGGCACCAGGAAATACCCGGTCAGTTCCGGATCGAGCGTGTCGCGTCCATACGAGACATTCGCCCGCTGGGCCGGGTAGGTCGGGGCGAAGGCTGACACGACGTTTGTGTGGGCATCGAGCAAGGCCAGGTATTCACCGTCGGCACTCAACCTGAAGTTCGTGTGCAGCGGTTTCGCGGGGTCCGCACGATCCCGCTCGGAGGCCCAGACAAGCAGGTAGCCGCCCGCCGGCAGGGTCACGGCCGGAAAACGCCACTTCATCGGCTCTTGCGCGTCGTCGGTCAGGAACCAACCCTCCAACGCCACGGGTTCGTCCTCGAGGTTCCGCAGCTCGATCCAATCGGAACGGTCGCCGAAATCGTCGCGCAACCCGTGGTCGTTCGCGGCCAACAGCTCGGAGATGACCACCCTGGCCCGCGCCTGGGCCGGATCGAACGCGCAGCTCCAACCGGTTCCGGTGAACGCGTGCGGCGGGGTGGCCAGATCCGTGATGCCATGCCCTTCCGCCCACGTGAATTCGACCGGGCCGGGCGCGGGCTCGTCGACGGCAAAGGTGTAATCGCGCGGCGAATGTTCCTGGACCGAGAGCGCGGGTTGGCCGTTCACCAGCAGATCCGCGGCGTCGACACCCTGCACGTTCCGGTCAAACACCACTTCCACGAACGTCAACTCTGCTACGTTGGCTCCAGCCGCGGGTACGACCGCCACCACCTGCGGCCCCGCGGCGTCGGCGCAGCTCGACGCCGGGGCCAGGCCCAAAGCCAGAACCAGCCCGGCGCCCAGCGAACGTCCCCGCCAACCGACCCGCCTTCCGCGCGCGCCAGGAACGCCGCGGATCCGGGCCGAACTCGGGTCAGACTCACACATCAGCAGAGGCCTACCACAGGCGTCGACGGCTTTCAGTGGAATTCTCGAGGCACAGCCGCCCGTAGGCGCCGACGTCAGGAGGCGTTGTCCAACCCCACCGTAGGCGCCGACGTCAGGAGGCGTTGTCCAACCCCACTGTAGGCGCCGACGTCCGGAGGCGTTGTCCAACCGCCTGTAGGCGCCGACGTCAGGAGGCGAGGTGTTGTGGTCCGCGACCCACGACGCCTCCTGACGTCGGCGCCTACGGTCGGTCGTGGTTTCGTGGGGAGTGGGGGACATCCGGGCCATTCCTGACTCGCCAACCGATCCTGCCGCGAACATGCTGGCGGCATGAAGCCCATCGCGTCTGTTGGCCTGGCCCTCGGCATGGTGTCGGTCCTCCTCGCGGCTGAACCGGCGGAACCCTTCGGCTGGCGCCTCGGGGTCGCCGCCTGGAGTTTCAACCGGTTCACCCTTTTCGAGGCGGTGGACCGCACTGCCGCGCTCGGAATTCGGTATCTCGAGGCCTTTGAAGGCCAGCCGATCCGGCCCGGCCAGGAGGCCCGACTCACGGCGGACCTCAGTGAGGAGGCGGTCCGGGCGATTCGCGAGAAGCTCAGTTTTGCTGGCATCACGTTGACCAGCCTGTACTACCACGAGCTGCCGGCGGACGAAGCCGCGTGCCGGCGCGTGTTTGTCCTGGCCCGGCGGTTGGGCATCGAGACGCTCATCTCGGAGCCATTGCCCGAGGCGTTGAACGTGATCGAGTCATTGGCGGGCGAGTTCGGGATCAATGTTGCGATCCACAACCATCCCGAGGGCAGCTCGCGTTACTGGCATCCGCGGGAGATTCTCAAAGTTCTGGAGGGACGCAGCCCAAGGCTCGGGGCCTGCGCCGATCTCGGCCACTGGCAACGCTCGGGCATCGCCCCGGTGGAGGGCATCCGGCTCCTGGGTCAACGCCTGCTCTCATTGCACGTGAAGGACTTGCATGTGGCCGGGCCGGACGGTCACGACGTCTGGTGGGGCACGGGCCAGGGCGACATCGCGGGTGTGCTGCGCGAGGTCCAGCGCCTCGGGGTTCGCCCCACGCTGTTCGCCATCGAGTTCGAGCGGAACTGGGAGGATAACCGCGACGACCTGGCCCGGTGCGCCGCCTACTTTCGGACCACCGCGGCGGCTCTCGAAGCAGCGGGCCCACGACGCGACCCATTGTTCGCGGGCTGGGCGAGCATCGACATCACGCCACCCCGGCCGGTGGCCCTGGTGGGGCAGTTGCACAAGCGGATCTCGACTGGCGTGCGGGACCCCCTCACCGCGACTGCGCTGGCCCTCGAGACCCGCGGTCCCAACGGAGAACGTGAGCAGGCCCTGATGATCTCCTGCGATGTCATCATGATCCAGCGCGCCATTCAGGATCGCGTCCAGGCGCGGCTGCGCGAGCGACTCGAGGATCTGGATTCCACCAAGGTCCTGCTCTGCGCCACGCATACGCACACTGGTCCGGGCTTCCTGGACGAGACGTTCGGTGACCGGTACGACGTGAGCCAGGATTCCGGGGTGATGAAGGCGTCCGAGTACGCCGATTTCTTTGTCGAACGTGTCAGCCTCGCTGCCGCACTCGCCTGGGAGGCTCGCGCGCCGGCACGCTTGGGCTGGGCGTTGAGCCACGCCGTGACCGGGCTGAACCGACGCGCGGTCTACGCGGATGGCCGGGCGGTGATGTACGGCGACACTCGCGCCGCCGACTTCTCACACATCGAAGGGGGCATGGACACGGCGGTGGACCTGCTTTTCTTCTGGGGCACGGGTGTTCGGCCCGTGGGGGTCGTGGTCAATCTGGCCTGCCCGTCCCAGGAAACCGAGGGCTTGAACGAGATCTCGGCCGATTTCTGGCACGATGTGCGTGTGGAGCTGCGCCGTCGTTTTGGCTCCGCGTTTTTCGTACTGCCGCAGTGTGCGCCCAGCGGCGACCTCTCGCCGCATCCGCTCTACCGTCAGCGTGCCGAGCAGATCATGGAACAACGCCGGGGGCTGTCGCGTCGCCAGGAACTGGCTCGCCGCATCGCGTTCGCTGTCGAGGAAGGACAGCCGCTCGCCGAGGCGGAGGCGGTGGATCGGTTGGTATTCCGACACCGCACGGTGGCCGTGAGCCTGCCGCAGCCCGCCGCCATCGCGCAACCATTCTACCGGACCGACAGCGTGCAACCTCTTGGCTTGCACGTGCTGAGGTTGGGAGATGTGGCACTGGCCACCAACCCGTTCGAGCTCTACCACGATTACGCCACACGGATTGAAGCACGCAGCCCTGCGCTGCTCACGCTCCTCATTCAGATTTCCGGAGGTCAGAGCGGTTACCTGCCGACCGTGCGCGCGGTCCAGGGCGGCGGCTACAGCGCCGACAAATTCGTGGTTGGCCCGGAGGGTGGGCAAGCGCTGGTCGAAGCCACGGTGAGGGAAATCCAGGCGCTGTTCCCGTAAGCCAGGCCACGCTCGATCCGCTACCGGCGTTGGCACCACGCCCGCCGGCCCACGGCCAGCAGCGCGGCAAAACCCGCCAGCACCACGCCGGTCCCGACGGGTTCGGGCACCGGTGTCACGTGCAGCCGCGCATTCCATCCGAGGACGCCCGGCAGGCTCTCCCAGTCACTGCCCGTGTACCACAAGGAGGGCTGGTGTACCGGGTTGTGAATCAGCCATTCCCCCGGCAGATCCATGCTCACTGCCAGGATGTACTCGATCCCCGCCGTCAGCACCCAATGCACATCGCTCAGGTCGCAGAAGACGCTCCAGACACGCAGACCCGACTCGGTCCCGATCGTCGGCTGTTGCAGCGCCACGATCGAGAGCTGAACCTGTCGCGGGTCCTCGACCAAGCCCTGCGCCGTCCAGAGCGCGACGGTGAACTTCGGCGAAGGAGGCAGGTGAGGCCAGACGATGGGATCGTTGGGACGCCCGATGAACCCGAACAGGGACCCGAGCCGGGCGTCCTCCTGCGGCAGCAGCCGGAATCCCACAAAGGTCTGGGGCCCGACGCTGAGCCCCGCCTCGCTCAAGCTCGACGGAGGGAGGAGACCGTCCCAAAGAATGGCGCCACGCAGTGGCAGCCCACCCACCAGCGCCAACCCGACCGCCGCCTTCCATAAGTAGTTGTGCATCGCAGTCCCTTTAATCTCGGTCTTGCCCGACAATCACGACCTGCACCCCCCACGTGTCAAGTCGAATTCATCGCGCTTCGCTCAGTGTATGCCTGCACCGCCCGGACGCTCCTCAGCCACCCGGCACGATCCAGTACTCGACCTTCCGTCGCGTGGGGAACTCGACCACCGAGGCCCCCACGGGACGGACCTTCACCACCGCCCCGGACCGCCCCCCGCGCCGCACCGTGACCGGCAGGGTGGAGCGCAACCGGCAGTCCTGCCCTAGCCCGGAACGGATCCGGGCTGCGAGCAGCCTGCCCTGCTGCCACTCGATGTCCACTTCGAACCCGCCGCGCGCGCGCAACCCCGCCACCCGGCCCTGCGGCCAGGCCGACGGCAGCGCCGGCAACAAATCGAGTTCGTAGTTCATGCCATCGGGGTCAGTCGCACCGCCCGTGGATGCATGAGATTGTAGCAACATCTCGGCCAAGCCGGCCGTGGCCCCAAAATTTCCGTCGATCTGAAACGGCGGGTGCAAGTCGAATAGATTCGGCGCCAGACTCTGCCGCATCAACGCCATCAGGTTCTCGTACGCTTGCCCGCCGTCGCCCAGCCGCGCCCAGAAATTGATGATCCAGGCCCGACTCCAGCCCGTATGCCCCCCGCCGTGGGCCAGCCGGCGCTCGAGGGTCGTTCGGGCGGCCGCCGCCAGCTCCGGTGTCCCCCGACGCGTGATCTGGCGGCCCGGATGAAGCGCAAAGAGATGGGAGATGTGCCGGTGACCCGGTTCGGGCTCCTCGTAGTCTTCGCTCCATTCCATGAGTTGCCCGTACCGCCCCACCGACGGCGGCGGCAACCGGCGCAGCACTTCCTCCCAGCGCGGCCGCAGCCCGTCGTCCTGCCCTAGTATTCGGCTGGCCGCCAGCGTGTTCCGGAACAGGTCGGTGATGATCTGGCTGTCCATCGACGCCCCCATGCACAGGTGGCCTATCGTGCCATCCGGCAAACGGTAGGCGTTCTCCGGCGAGATCGAAGGTCCGCTCACCAGCCGGCCCCGGTCGTCTTCGACCAGATAGTCCAGAAAGAACTCCGCGGCCTCTTTCATCACCGGATACGCTCGTCGCGCCAGAAACTCCCGGTCCCCGCCGAACGCATAGTGTTCCCACAGGTGCTGGCACAACCAGGCGGCCCCCATCGGCCACAATCCCCACTGCGGGCCATCGCCCGGCACCGTGAATCCCCAGACGTCCGTGATGTGATGAGCCACCCACCCGCGCGCGCCGTAATGCACCTGGGCCGTCCGCCTCCCTGGCGTGCGCAGCGATTCGATGAGCTCGAACAGCGGCCGGGCGCACTCGGCCAGGTTGGCCGGCTCGGCCGGCCAGTAGTTCATCTGGAGATTGATGTTCAGGTGGTAGTCGCTGTTCCACGGCGGATTAAAACCCTCGGCCCAAAGCCCTTGCAGATTCGCCGGCAAATCGCCCGGTCGCGAGCTGGCGATCAAGAAGTACCGGCCCAGTTGAAACAGGGTCGTCACCAGGTGCGGATCCGTTCCCCCTTGGCGCACCTGCTCCAGCCGGACGTCCGTGGGCAGTCGTGCGGCCTCGGTCCCCCCCAGGTCCAGGGTCACGCGGTCGAAGAGCGCGCGGTGATCTGTCACGTGCGCCCGACGCAGGTCCTCGTAACGTTTGCGCGCGGCCCGCCGCACCGCTTCCCTGGCCGTTTCGGCACAGTCCTGGCCGCCAAAGTTGGTGGCGGCGCCCAGGATCAGCAGGGCCGACGACGCCCCCCGGATCTCGAGTCGCCGGGCGGGGGCGAACACCTGCCCCCCGTCCACGATGGCCTGGAGCACCACGCGGAATTCAAGGCCCTTGCCGTCGTCCAGCCAGCCCTCCAGCTCAAGCCGGTCGGGCGGCTGCGCCCGAGGCGTCGCATCCTGTTCCCGGTCCAAAGCGGCGAACAGGGTGAGTTGGCCGGGAACCGAAGCCGTGAACCGCACCACGATGACCTGGTCCGGATGACTGGCGAACATCTCCCGCTCGTAGACGACGTTGCCGACCCGGTAACGCACGCGGGCCACGCCCGTTTGCAGATCCAGCTCGCGCCGGTAGTCGACCGCGTCTTCGTGTCCGGGCAGGTCCAGCCGCAGATCCGCCAGCGTTTGGTAGGGTCGCAGCGTGCGTGGCTGGCCCATGAGTTTGGCGTCGGCCAGCTTGAAGGCTTCCGCAGGCCGGCCGGCGAAAAGCAGCCGTCGCACCTCGGGCAGCGCCGCCAAGGCCTCCGGGTTGTTGCAGTCCCGGGGTCCGCCGGCCCAGAGCGAATCCTCGTTGAGCTGGACGCGCTCGTGGACGGTGCCGCCGAAGATCATGGCCCCCAGGCGGCCATTGCCAATCGGCAGGGCCTCCCGCTCCCAGTTTGTGGCCGGCCGCGTGTACCAGAGGGTTAGGGGCGACGCTTCAGTCGGCGCTTGGGGACTGACCGCAGCGCGTCCCGCAAGGCCCATTGCCAGCAGGCCGACAAGCCCGACGACGCGTCGCCCGTAACAGGGGAGGATTGAGAGTCGAGTCACCGCCGATGACATCGGCGACACCCTTCGTGAAAGTCCGCGCAGCGTCAAGGGGATCCCGCGCTGAGCTCTCCACCGGGGCCGGGGGACGAGTTCTTCTGATGTCCGATGCGTTGCCCGAGGCCGATGCACTCCGGGCCCGCTGCGGCACCACTCCCGCTGCCCCGCCGCCCCGTCGCGTGCCGACTGGGCGGAGTCCGGCACGCGGCTGGCAGGGGGACGATCCGCCCGGCGGGCGCGTCGTCAGTCCAGCGGCTTGAGCCAGATGTTGCGGAAGCTGACCGGATCGTTGTGGCCGGCGAAACCGAAGTGGCCCCGGGTCCGGTCCTTGCCCGGATGCGGGCTGTTGCCGAGGAATTCCTTCACGGTAGCCACGTCGCCATCGAGGATGACGAAGCCATTCAGTTCGACCTTGATTTTTGAGCCGTGGACGGTGACTTCCTGGAAGTTCCATTCGCCGATGGGACGCTGGTAACCGCGCTGGGCGGCGATCATGCCGTACACGGAGCCGTGCGCCTGCCGCGGATCGATGTCATGTCCCGTGGCCTTCTCGTAGTCGTCATCGAGGACCTGGAGCTCGGTCATGCCGGCATAGGCCGTGTCGCCCCGACCCGGGTAGCGGATCGCGAGGCCGTTGTTGCCGCCCTTGGGCAGCTTGAACTCGAGGCGCACCGCGAAATCGCCGTACTCGTCCCGGGTGTAGATGGTGCCGCCCTGGCCCGGTTTGCAGAGCAGGGCGCCGTCCTTGACCTCGTAGTTGTCGACCGGGCCGGTCCAGCCCGAGAAGTCCCGGCCGTTGAAAATCGTGCGGAAACCCGCGCTGCCCGGGGAGGCCAGAATCCGGTTGGCTTCCTCGGCCGGGATTTCGCGCAGGAACACGTTGCGCCAGCGGATCTCGCCGCCGTGGGTCTGGAGCTGGATCGGGCCCCGCTTCGGCACGGGCGTCTTGCGATCGTAGTAGTTCTCCATCAGGGCATGGTCCACGACGAGCTGGCCGTTAAGCCACACGCTGACGCGGGCCCCGACCATGACGATCCGGAACGCGTTCCACTGGCCGAAAGGCTTGTCGGCGAGCACCAGCGGGTCCTTGCCAGGAGCACCGGGGCTGTTGTTCCAGAGACCGCCCGAGCCCCGGTTGGCGCCGATGTTGAACTTGGCTTCCTCGGTGAAATCCCAGATCTGCACCTGCGGGACGCCGCGGAGGTAGATGCCGGAATCGGCCTTGGGCACCGTCCGGTACTCGACCAGCAACTCGAAGTCGCCGTAATCCTGCTCCGTGGTGGCGTAGGCGCCGTGGCCGTCGTTGATGAGCTCCCCATTTTGCACGCTCCAGTGCTCCTTCATGCTCGCCGTCCATTTCGCGATCTGGGCCGCGCGCTCCGCCGCGGGCATGGCGAGCAACTTGCGATGATCGAACGTGTCGCCGCCCCGCCAGCCCGTCAGGTCGTCGCCATTGAACAGGGCCACGAAACCTGAGGGCGGTTGGTTCAAGGTGGCCGCCTGGCCGGGGCAGAAACCGGCCAGCAAGGCCGTCAGGGTGGTAAACGAGAGAAGGGTGCGCCGTAACGCGCGCCGTCGAGCAGACGATGTCATGGCCGAGTTGATAACCCCACTGGCCGCCGTCGGTCAATCGCCCGCCGCATCGGGCTTCCCATCGCCTCGCCCCGAGCCTAGTTTCGGCGCGGTCTCGTCCCATGGAAAACGGTGAGCTGCATGCCCCGACCGCCCCAGACCCCGCGACCGATCCAGGCGCGCGGTCGAGCAGGAGCTTGTTCACCCTGTGCAGCACGAGTTCCGTCGCCCCTGCCGGGGGGAACGCTCGGGCGCAGGGGGCGCCCGCCGAGATCCAGCGTCAGATCGGGCAGCGGCCGGGTGGAATCCAGCGCTCCCAGCTCCGGTCGCGCTTCACCCTGCGCTGGCGTTTACAGTAAACGCTGGATCCGGGATACTCTCACCGCAGTCATGATCACCGAACTACAGGTTGAGAACTTTAAGAGCTTCGGCTCCGCGACCATCCCGTTGAGGTTGCGACCGCTGAATTTCTTGGTTGGAGCGAACGCTGCCGGCAAGACCAACCTGATTTCCGCGCTGCGGTTTCTCAAGATCGCCCTCCTGCAGAATGTCGAGATTGCCGTCGGAGAGTTCGAAGGACCCGCCGAGGTTCGGAACAAGATTCAGCGCGAGCGCAAGGAAACCAAGCCGGTCCGCCTCCGGCTGAAAGTGGACGGTGCCAGGCTGGGCAATTTCCATCTCGGCAAAGGCGCGGCCAGGCACGCCCGGTCCTTCAACTACCTCGTCGAGATCGATGTGCGATCAGATGAGGGCCGCTGGTGCTGCAGGAGCAACTGGCCGCTGGGTTGGCGACGGTCGGACGGGTGCTGCGCTACCGGATGCTATGCAGTCAGAACCAGGTAACCATTGAGGACGCCGTGTTCGGGCACTCGCCGCCGGGACCGATCCCCGTCGCCCCGCAGGATGCCTCACGGCTCACCGCCGGTACGGGCTTTTTCAGCCCACCGTTGGTCCTCTTCCGCAACTACATCGAGGGCTGGTCTTTCTTCAACATCAGTCCCGCCGTTGCCCGCCTGCCGTGCAAAGAAGTGCCGGAGCTTGCCCTCGGCGAGGCCGGCGAGCACCTCGCGGCCATCCTCCACAAGCTGGAAAAGCAGAACGGCGAACGGGGCTCGCTCGAACAAATCGTCGCCGGTCTCCGCGGGGCGGTTCCGGGCTTCAAGAGCGTGCGCACCAAGCCGCTCGAAGTCGAAGGGAAATGGACCTTCCAGGTCGTCGAGGATCGCATTCGCGGAGCCATCAATCCCCGGTCCGTGTCCGACGGGACGATCCGCCTGTTGGCCATGATGGTCATCGCCCACTGGTCCGCACGACGTTCCACCCTGCTGGCCATCGAGGAACCGGAAAACGGGCTGCACCCCCACCTTTCCAGGCACATCGTCGAGTTGCTGCGCACCGCCTCGGAAACGCGCCAGGTTCTCGTCACCACGCACCACCCCGATTTCCTGGATGAACTCGAGCCGGAGGAAGTCATCCTGTGCGACAAGCAGGAGGGTTTCACCGTCGTCCGGCACGCTTCGGAAGTCACCGAGATCAAGTCGTTCCGGAAGCACTTCCGTCTCGGGGAGCTTTGGGTACAAGGCACGCTGGGAGGCATCCCATGACCATCGGCGTGGGGGTCGAAGGGCCCTCGGACTTCCAGTTCTGGCACAAGGTTCTCCACAAGCACTTCCCCGGGTGTCGCTTTGACGTCCGCAACCTCAAGAACCGGGACAAGCTCATTCGCGAAACCCCCAAGCTGCTCGAGACTTTCCGCGACTGCCATTACACCGCCGGGTTCATCCTCGTGGATCAGGATGACGACCCCTGCTTGGGCAGCGTGCTCGGTCTTTTCGACGCTGCCGTCCGCAAGGCGGCCCGGCATCCGGACAAGAGTCGTCGCTTTCTCCATGTCTGCATCGCGGTCAAGGAATTGGAGTCATGGTACCTCGCGGATGCGGCGGCCATCCAGGCGGTTATCCCGGGCTGTGCCTGGATCGCCCCGCCGGACACCCGTTTGCTCGCGAAGGGCAAAGTCCGCGCCTTGATGAGGAACCACTTGGGGAAGCACGCCAGCTTCAACGAAATCGCGTTCGCACAGTCCATGGCCCCCAATTTCGCCCCCGACCGCGCCCAGCCTCACTCCGCCTCATTCCGCTATTTTTGGGACCTGATCCAGAAGTGGGCCCGGCCCTGAAGGTGCAACTGTGACGAGAAGGCCCAAACCCGAGCTCACCTGGTTCGGCAAGGAGGCCCGGCCCTGGCTGGAACCTCGCATCCGGCTGGAAGACCTTCCCCAGGCGCCGCCCAGACCGGGGCAACAGGAACTGAACCTCGGCTGAACAACCGAATTTCATCCGGAGAGCGACCATGAAGACGGCGAGACTGGGCATTGAGAATCTGGGATCCATCCGGCAGGCCACGCTGCCGTTTGGGGATCTGACGGTGTTGGTGGGCGCGCAGGCGACCGGCGTGAGGGTCCACTACTTCGACCGGCTGACGGGGGCCACCCGGGACATCTCCGAACTGGATCTGGAGGCCGAAGCCGGGGGCAAGTCCGGCTGGGGCGGATTGTCGGAGTTCAGCGGGCGGGCGAATGACGCGGTTGCCCGGGCGGTGGCCAACTCAGGTCGGTGAACGAAGTGCGCCATGACGGTGCAGGATTTCGAGCGGGACTTTCCTTCGGTTTGCTTTGCGCTGGCCACCGGCGTGGGCAAGACGCGCCTCATGGGCGCTTTCATCAGCCACTTCCATCTCACTTCCACGGGGCCAGGGATCCGGAGGCCAGGCCGATTACCCCCAGCACCGCCAGCACCCCGCCCACCAGGGAACGCACGCCCGGGCGATCGCCCTCGAACAGGTAGGTGAACGGCACCACGAACAGCGGCGCCATCGCCGTGATGGGCAGCACCACGCCGCTCGGAGTCGTCTTCAGCGCCCATTGATAGAACCCCACGCCCACCGAGGGCCCGGCCAGCGCGTTGGCAAACACCCACCCCCACGCCCGCCGCCGTGCCCCGGCCGTCAACGCTTGCTCCGGCGCGCGTTGGCCCCGCCAGCGTCGACGCAACCGCTGCCACGCAAATGGGACCGCCACGAACGCCAGCCCCCCCAGGATCCGCTGATACGCCGCCGTTCCGCCGTCCACTTCCTGACCCGCCGCGTGTGCCAGCGCAAACGCCTTCCGCGTCAGCACCGCGCCAAAGCCCTGGCCGAATCCGGCAAGCACACCGAGCAGAATCCCCGCCGTTCGCCCCCCGGGGACGGTCCGGGAATCACCTTCGGGAGCCAGGGACAACGCCACGCCCCCGAGAATGACCAGCCCCCAGAACGCCTGGGCTAAGCTCAATCGCGTGTCCAGCCACACCCACTCAATGAGAGCCGCAAACGGCGCCGCCAGGCAGTTCACCATCAGGCTCGTCAACCGCGGCCCGAGGCGCGGCAGGGCCTCGAACAGCGCGTAGTCCCCCAGGCCGAACCCGATCACCCGCTCAGGAAGAACAGCCCGAACGCCCCGCCCAACCCGCCACCCATGTAGCCACCGCCGAGCAGGAAGGTTGCGACCACAATGCGCCAGAAATTCGCCGCCGTGCTCCCCAGCAACGCCGCCGACCGCCCGGCCGCGATCACCGACCCCGCAAACAACACCGTCGCAACGAGAGCCTGGAACATGGGTGAAGGAATGCTGACGCGGCGCGCGGGGTCCGGCCGTCAGTCCCGCCGCCGGCTGTCCAGCAGCAGAGTGACCGGGCCGTCGTTGACGAGCGCCACCTCCATGTGGGCGCCGAATTCCCCCGTCGCCACCGGCTTGCCCAGGTCGGCCGCGACCTGCCGGACAAAGGCTTCATACAGGGGAATCGCGCGGTCCGGACCGGCCGCCCCGCTGTAGGACGGGCGATGGCCCTTTTTCGTGCTGGCCATGAGGGTGAACTGGCTGACGACCAGGATCCCGCCGCCCACGTCGAGCACCGAGAGATTCATCAATCCTCGATCGTCGTTGAAGATCCGCAGCCGGACGATCTTGCCGCTCAACCACTGGAGGTCGCTCTCCGTGTCCGCCGGGTCGACGCCCACCAAAACCAGCAGCCCGGTGCCGATGGCGCCCTTCACCGCCCCGCCAATCGTCACTGACGCCTGCGACACCCGCTGGATCACGACCCGCATGGGACAACTCCAACCGGCGCCATTCCGCGGGAGAAAGCGCCGCCACCGCAAGCGAAAACATGCAGAGTCTCGTGACCTCGACTCCTACCGGGGGGCGCGGTAGGAGCCGACGTCAGGAGGCTCTGCCTGCCGGGCTGAGTCTCGTCACCTCGACTCCTACCGGGGGGCGCCGTAGGAGCCGACGTCAGGAGGCTCTGCCTGCCGGGCTGAGTCTCGTGACCTCGACTCCTACCGGGGCTGCGAATGGTTGGCCAACTTCCCGTCGGGTTTGCGCACTGGGGATGTGAACGAGCGGAACCTGGCCTTGAACCTGGCCTGACTGCCTTACCCATGAACACGACTGAGCTGCAATCCCTGAAAGCCCGGCTGCACGGCCGGCTCATCCTGCCCGCCGACCCCGACTACGACACGGCGCGTCGGGTGTACAACGGCATGATCGACAAGCGCCCCGCCGCCATCGCCCAGTGCGCCGACACGGCGGATGTCGTGGCCGTGCTGGCGTTCGCCCGCGAAAGTGAAACGCTGCTCGCCGTCCGCGGCGGCGGTCACCACGGCGCCGGCCTCGGGGTCTGTGACGATGGCGTGGTCCTCGACCTGAGCCCGATGCGGGAGGTTCGCGTGGATGATGCCAGCCGTGAAGTCCGCGTCGCGGGCGGCGCCACTTGGGGTGAGGTGGACCGGGCGACACAACCGTTCGGACTTGCGGTGCCTTCCGGCATCATCTCCACGACCGGTGTGGCTGGCCTCACGCTGGGAGGGGGCCATGGTTATCTGACGCGCAAATACGGCCTGACCATCGACAACCTCATCGGCGCCGAGGTCGTCCTCGCGGACGGGCGCGTCGTCACCGCCAGTGCCAGCGAGCACGACGACCTGTTTTGGGCGCTGCGCGGCGGGGGCGGCAACTTCGGCGTGGTCACTTCGTTCCGCTTCCGCGCCCAACCCGTCGGTGAAGTCTACGCCGGTCCGACGCTCTGGCCCGTCGAGCGCGCCGCCGAAGTGCTGCGGTGGTACGACGACTTCATGCGCCAGGCCCCGGACGATGTGTACGGCTTCTTCGCCTTCCTGAACGTCCCGCCTGCCCCGTTCTTTCCGGCGGAGCTGCATGGCCGGACGATGTGTGCCGTGATCTGGTGCGTCACCGGGCCGATCGCCGCCGCGGAACGCGCGCTCGAGCCGGCGCGGCGCCTGGGTCCGCCGGCCTTCACGATGCTGGGCGCCATGCCGTTTGGGGCGCTCCAGACGATGCACGACGCGCTGATGCCACCCGGTCTGCAGTGGTACTGGAAAGGGGATTTTGTCCGCGAGTTGAACGAGCAAGCCATCGCCGAGCACGTCCGCTACGGGAGTGCCCTGCCGACCGCCCTGTCCACCATGCATCTGTATCCGATCGATGGCGCCGCCAATCGGGTCGATCGCCACGCCACCGCCTTCAGCTTCCGCGACGCGCGCTGGTCCATGGTGATGGCGGGGATCGATCCCGACCCGGCCAAGGCCCCCCAAATCACCCGTTGGGCCAAGGATTACTGGAGCGCGCTGCATCCGCATTCGATGGGGGCGGCCTACGTGAACTTCATGATGGAAGAAGGCACCCCCCGCGTCCGCGCGACCTACCGCGACAACTTCGACCGTCTGGCTGCCATCAAGGCCAAGTACGACCCGGCCAATCTGTTCCGGGTGAACCAGAACATCGAACCCCTGACCGGCGGGTCAGGCTCCCGCTCGGCCGCGCCCTAGCTGCCCCGCGGCAGGTTCCTTCGCAAGCTTCTCCTCCCCTCCCGACACTCGATGAACATCCGACTTGTCACCTTGGGAATAGCGCTGCTGGTCGGCGCTCCCGTCTGGAGCAGCGCTGACGACGCGTTCTTTGATTCGGCCGGAGTCCGCCTCCGGTACGTGGTCCAGGGTCAGGGAGAGCCCGTCGTCCTGTTACACGGCATCAGCCGGACCGCGGAACACGATTGGATTCAGACGGGCGTCCTGCCGGCGCTCGCCCGGCAGTTCCAGGTCCTTGCCCTGGACCAGCGCGGCCACGGTCGGAGTGACAAACCCATCGGGACCGACGCTTACGGGGTCCGGATGGTCGAGGACGTCGCGCGCTTGCTGGATCACCGTGGTCTCGCTCGGGCCCACGTGGTGGGCTATTCGATGGGCGGCCGGATCGCCCTGAAGTTCCTGGCCACCCACCCGCAGCGCGTGCAGTCGGTGGTCCTGGTGGGGTCCGGGGGTGTGCTCGAAGAGGAGGACGCGGCGGTCTTCCAGGCGCTCGCAGCCGAGTTGGACGCCGGTCGGGGCTTCGCCTCGTTCATCCCGCACGTCTGGCCGGTCGGTCAAGTGCCCAGCGCGGAGCAAGTCGCGGCGATCAACGCCGAGACCCTGTCCCGGAACGATCCGAGGGCCCTGGCGGCGGTGGCCCGCGGGTTCGCGGCTTGGCGGGTGGCGCCGGCTCAGCTTGCCACGAACCGGCTCCCGGTTCTGGCAGTCGTCGGTGACCTGGACTCTGCCCGGGCGGGGGTTGAACGGCTCCAGGCCGGCCTGCCGTCGCTGCAGGTCGAGGTGATCGCAGGTGCGGATCATCTGAGCCTGCTGTCGGACCCGCGGTTCCTCGACGTCCTGCGCGCATTCTGGGCCGGGCGGCACGGGCGCACGGGCGGAAACGCGCGCTTGCATCCTGCGCCTTAGGGTCCATGTATTCAGGCGCGATGAGTGAAGTAACGCGCCTGCTGAACGCGATTCAGGACGGCGATCCCAAAGCAGCCGACGAGTTGGTGCCGCTGGTCTACAGCGAGCTTCGGGCGCTGGCGGCGGCGCGGCTGGCGCGCGAGACGCCCGGCCAGACCCTCCAGGCCACGGCGCTGGTCCACGAGGCCTACCTTCGGCTGGTCGGCGGCGGCCCCCAGGAGTGGAACAGCCGCGGCCACTTCTTCAGCGCCGCTGCCGAGGCCATGCGCCGGATCCTCATCGAGAACGCCCGGCGCAAGCGCAGCCAGAAGCGCGGGGGCAACTTCGAGCGGGTGGATTGGTCGGAAGTGCGGCTGGCGATCGAGACTGACGACGACCGGCTGCTGGCGCTGGACGAAGGCCTGGAGCGGCTCGAAAGCGAGGAACCGCAGGCGGCTGCCCTGGTCAAGCTCCGGTTCTTCGTGGGGCTGACGGGCCAGGAAGCCGCCCAGGCGCTCGGCCTTCCCGAACGTTCGGCCACGCGGCTCTGGGCCTACGCCCGTGCCTGGCTGCTGCGCGAGCTCCAGACCTCCCTATGAAGGCGGCCGAGCGGGAGCTCTTCTGGAACGTCCTCGACCTGCCCTCTCCCGCCGCGCGGGCGGAGTACTTGGATCGCGTGGGGGCCGACGATCCGGCCCTCCGCGGGCGACTTGAGGCGCTTCTGCGCGAACACGAGCGGGCGGGCGACTTCCTGGAGAGCAACGCCTCCCCCTCCGCCTCCGCCGGTGATCGAGCGTTGGCCGCGGCGAATGCCGGGGAGGGACCCGGATCCGTGATCGGGCGGTACAAGCTCCTGGAGTTGATCGGCGAGGGCGGGTTCGGCGCGGTTTACATGGCCGAGCAGCGGGAGCCAGTCCGGCGCAAGGTGGCCCTCAAGATCATCAAGCTGGGCATGGATACCAAGCAGGTGACCGGCCGGTTCGAAGCCGAGCGCCAGGCGCTGGCCCTGATGGACCATCCGAACATTGCCCGCGTCCTGGACGGCGGTGCGACCGATCGTGGCCGGCCCTACTTCGTGATGGAGCTGGTGCGTGGCCTGCCGCTGACCCGCTTCTGCGACGAGCGACGACTCGGGACTCGGGAGCGCCTGGAGCTGTTCATCACCGTCTGCAGCGCCGTGCAGCACGCCCACCAGAAGGGCATCATCCACCGCGATCTCAAGCCCTCGAACGTGCTCGTCACCCTCTACGACGACCGGCCCGTGCCCAAGGTCATCGATTTTGGCATCGCCAAGGCCCTCCAGGGGGAGCTGACGGACAAGACCGTCTTCACGCGCTTCCACGAGTTCCTGGGCACCCCGGCCTACATGAGTCCGGAGCAAACCCAGCTCAACGGTCTGGACGCCGACACGCGCAGCGACATCTACGCGCTCGGCGTGCTGTTGTACGAGCTGCTGACCGGCCGGCCTCCGTTTGACTCCCAGGAGCTCCTCACCGCCGGGCTGGACGAGATGCGTCGCCGGATCCGCGAAGACGAGCCCGTGCGGCCCTCGACCCGGCTGCGGACGTTGGCGGCGCAGGATGCCGACACGGTGGCCCGGCTCCGCAACACGCAGCCCGCCCGGCTGGCCAGCCTGCTCCGCGGCGATCTGGACTGGATCGTCCTCAAGTGTCTCGAGAAAGACCGCGCGCGACGATACGAGTCGGCCAGCGCCCTCGCCCAGGATCTGGCGCGCCATCTTGCCAATGAACCGGTCACGGCCGCGGCGCCCAGCCTCACGTACCGCCTGGGCAAGCTCGTCCGCCGGCATCGGACCGGCGTGCTGACCGCGGCCGCCGCCCTGGCGTTTCTGCTTCTCACCGCCGTAGTGAGCAGCGGCTTTGCGTTTCGCACGTGGCGGGCCGAGCGGGTCGCGCGCGAAGAGGCGGCCGTGGCGGCGGCCGTGAGCCAGTTCTTCAACGAAGACCTCTTCGCCGTGGCGGACGGAGGTGCCGAACCCGACCCGGAGCTGACGATGCGCGGGTTGCTGGACCGGGCGGCCCTGCAGCTTGAAGGGCGCTTCCGCGAACAGCCGCGGGTCGAAGCCTCGGTGCGGGCCGCCCTGGGCCGGACGTACTTCAACCTCGGCCAGTACGCCGCCGCCCTCAGCCACTGGGAACGCGCCGCCACGTTGTGCCGCGATGCCTTGGGCGAGGAGCATCGTCAGACCCTCCTGGCGCGGAGCGATGTGGCGCGTGCCCGGCTGGCACTCGACCAGCGGATGGAGGCGCGGGAACTGGCGGAAGCGGTGCTGGCCTCCGCCACCGCGGCCCATGGTCGGAACCACCCGCTCACGGTGAAGTTCCTGAGCCGCCTCGCCCTGGTGTGCTACCGCCTCAGCGACAACCCGCGGGCGCGGGAAACCTCCGCCGAGGCCGTCGCCCTGGCCCGCCTTGTCCCGGGGGTCGAGACCGAGGATTTGGTGCATGCCATGCACGTGTATGGCCGCATGCTGGGGCGGTCGGGCGAACGCGACCGGGGCGAACAGCAGCTTCGCGAGGCCCTCGAACTGGCGCGTCGGCGCCTCCAGGACACCCACCCGCTCACGGTGCGCGCCAAGAACGCCCTCGCGGCCTTTTACTACGATCATCAGATCCGGATCCCCGACGCCGAGCAGCTCTACCGCGAGGCCCTCGCGCAGCAGCGACGCGCCTTTGGCGACGCCCATCCGCTCACGCTCAATCTCCGCTACAACCTCGCCATCCTGTACGCCCATCGCGAGCCGGTCCGTCCGCACCTGGCCCTGGCCCACCAGTTGCGGCTGCTCGAGCACCGCCCGATCCTCGACGCTTCCCCCGCCACCGCGCGGCCGATTCTCAACCTTCTGTCGCAGACCCCGCCCGACGCGATCGCTCCTCCCACGCCCCTTTCCGCGGACGGCTGGCGCCTGCTCGCGGCACTGCCGCCCACCGATTGGGCCCAACGCGATTTCGACGACGCCGGCTGGTTGAGCGCGCGGCCGGCGGAGGCGCGCGCACTTTGGTTCCGCCGGCATTTCCCCTGGTCGAACGACCGGTCCATCCGCCCGTGGGTGTACGTGCGTGGCTCCGGGGAGTTCCGCGTGTTCCTGAACGGCGTTGTCGCCCAGGCCGGCTTCACGACCCGTCCGGGCGCGCACCACGTGTTCCTGTTCCCGCCCGAGGCGCTGGCGACCTTGCGGCCAGATGACAATGTCCTGGCCATCGAGGCGCGCGGACTCGATCCCGGGGAACCGGCCGAGATGACGATCCATCGGATCCCCGTGGCGCCCGAGGCAGACCCGCGCGCGGGTTGACCGCCCAGGTTCGTGGCCGAGCAGGGGGCCAGGGGATCGGGGCGCCGAGGTTCGGTGGAGGTGTCATTTGCGGGTGACGCTGGGGCTTTGTCGTTCGGCCCGTGGCTCGCCACTCTGCTCGCACCCTGTAGGCCGGATGCCCTCATCCGGCGCCCTGTTTGGGGCCAAACCGAGCGTCACGCGGGCGGTGTCGGTGGTGTGTTCGCGATTGCCCAGAGTCCGGTCACGCAGTTGAATCGCCCCGTGCATTCCACCCATGTCCTCCGCAGACCTTCAGCCCCCGCTGTCCTATGAAGCAGCTTTCGTTTTCCCGCCGACGTTTCCTTGCCAGCGCAGCCACGGCCGCGACGTTCTCCGTCCTGCCGCGACGACTCCTCGGCGGTGCCGGTCACGTGCCGCCGAGCGAGAAGACGACCCTCGCCGGTATCGGCACTGGGGGCCAGGGCCTGCAGAACCTTGAGGCGCTCCAGGCCTTCCCGGAGATCCAGGTGGTGGCGGTCTGCGACGTGAACGAGGAAAGCGGCGGCTACTTCTCCTGGAATTGGGAACAGGGCCGTGAACGACGTCGCTGCGGCCGGGAACCCGCCCGCCGGGCAACCGACGCCTTCTACGCCCAGCAGCGACCTTCGGGTCAGTACCGTGCCTGCCGCGCGTACCGCGATTATCGGGAGTTGCTGGAACGCGAGGACGTCGACGCCGTGATGATTGCCACGCCCGATCATACCCATGCCGTGATCACCTTGGCCGCCCTGGAACGTGGCAAGCACGTGTACTGCGAGAAGCCGCTCACCTACTCGGTCTTCGAGGCGCGCCAGGTGGCCGAGGCCGCCCGGCGGGCGGGCGTGGCCACGCAGATGGGCAACCAGGGCCAGGCCGACGAGAGCGCGCGGGTGGTGGCCGAGATGCTCGCCGATGGCGCCATCGGTCCGGTCCACGAAGTGCAGGTCTGGTCCCCGGCCCGCTTCTGGAACTGGCCCGAGGGCGAAGGGCGGCCCGCCGGGCAACCTCCGGTGCCCGCCGGCCTCGACTGGGACCTCTGGCTGGGTCCGGCGCCGTCCCGGCCCTATCACCCCGCGTACCATCCGTGGACCTGGCGCAACTGGTGGGATTTCGGGACCGGCCTGTTGGGCGACCTTGGCGCCCACAAGCTCTCGACGGTCTTCAAGGCGCTGCAACTCGAACATCCCCTGACGGTCGAGGCCAGCTCGACCAAGCTCGGTCCGGAGGTCTACCCGTTGGGCGTGATGGCCCGCTTCGAGTTCCCGGCCCGGGGCGGCATGCCCCCGCTCGTGCTCTCGTGGTATGACGGCGGGCTCCGACCGCCTCGACCGGCCGGGTTCGAGCCGGACGATGTGTTGCGCGACGTCCTTTATCTGGGCGAACGCGGGGTGCTCAACGGCGACCGTCTCTTCCCCGAGTCGCGGATGGAGCACTATCGTCGGCCGCCGAAGACCCTGCCGCGCTCGCCGGGTCATTACCATGAATGGGTGGCGGCCTGCCGCGGGGGGCCGCCGGCCGGCTCGAACTTCGTGGATCATGCGGGGGGCCTGACCGAGGCCGGTCTGCTGGGCAACGTCGCCGTGCGCGCCCAGCGCAGGCTCCGCTGGGACGGGCCGAACCTGCGTTTCCTCGACGACCCGGCCGCCAACCGGCTGCTGCACCGCGGCTACCGCGAGGGCTGGGAGTTCCCGGTTCCGCCGAAGGTTTAGCCCGGAAACCTCATCCCCCCTGTAGCCGCCGACGTCAGGAGGCTCAGCCTGGGGTGAGTCTCGTCACCTCGACTCCTACCGTGCCCGCGGTAGGCGCCGACGTCAGGAGGCTCAGCCGGGGGTGAGTCTCGTCACCTCGACTCCTACGGTCCCATTGTAGGCGCCGACGTCAGGAGGCTCAGCCTGGGGTGAGTCTCGTTACCTCGACTCCTACGGGTCCGCGGTAGGCGCCGACGTCAGGAGGCTCACTCCGGTTGTCCGCGTGCCCGCATGTGGTGGTAGGGGTCGAGCCATCGAGTGGAGCTTCCGAGATTGGAGCCCCACGTGGCCGTGTACCGCGCTGCAGCGCCTCCCTCTGTGCTTCCCCAACCGCCACCGGAACTTCACCTGCGCGCCGCCTTTTCGTAACACGAGCGCGGCAACATAGGTTTGGTTTGAATCAACGTGCGACCAGGCCTATGACACCCATCCATTTGCTGAACACGCCGGTACCCGCTCCGGCCCTGCCGGGCGTTGCGTTCCCTTCTGATCTCCGGGTCTGGCTCGGGGAGGACCGGTTGCTGCGCCTCGTGCTCGAAGCGGCGGCCCAGCACGCCGGGGGGTGTGCGGCCGTCCGGGTGGAGGGACGCGAGGAGGGTTCGTGGCCCGCCACTTCGCTGGTGGCCGTGACCGTCTTCAGCCATCTCACCGGCCGGTTCGGCTCGGAAGCCATCGCGGAGGAAATCGAGTCCGATCCGGCACTTCGCTATCTGTGTGCGGGGCGTTTCCCTTCTGCGATTGTTCTGCGCCGCTTCCGGCGCTGGCGCCGCCCGGTGTTGGCTGCGGCTCTGCGAACTGTGCTCGAGGCGGCGGCCGAGTTCCGGCTGGCGCATACCTGGATCAGCCACGCGGGGGGATGCCGCCCGGCGAATGGCGGTCCATGGGTGTCGCGGGTGCGCGACGCGTGTCAGGAAGCGGCCGAAGGGCGGCTTTCGCGGGCAGCGTTGGCAGACACGATGGCCCTGGACTTCTAGAACCCTCCGAACGTCCGCCAGCACCTACGGGGCGAGGGCGCGCCAGATCAGCTTTTCCGGGACGCGCTTGCCCCAGCGGACCTCACCGATGGCCTCGGCGAGCACGAAGCGGATTTCGCCGCCGCTGACCTTCTTGTCGAGCTGCATCGCGGCGAGAAGTCGTTTCTTTTGCGCGGCATCGAGGGAGACACTGGTGGGCAGGCCAGCGCGGGCGAACAGGGCCTGGAGGCGTTCGACGGCCTCGGCCGGCAGACCCAGGAGTTCAGCGGAGAGGCGGGCGGCGGCCACCTGGCCGATGGCGATGGCTTCGCCGTGGAGGTAGCGTCCGTAGCCGGCCACGGTTTCGAGGGCGTGACCGAGGGTGTGGCCGAAGTTGAGGATCGAGCGGAGGCCGGTCTCGGTTTCGTCCAGACCGACCACTTCGGCCTTGATCTCGCAGGAGCGGGCGACGAAGGCGCCGAGGGCGGCTTCCTCGCGGGCCAGCAGGCGGTCGAGGTCGCGCTCGAGTTGCTCGAAGAAGGCGGCGTCCCGGATGATCCCGTACTTGATGATCTCAGCGATGCCGGCGCGGAATTCGCGCTCGGGGAGGGAATCGAGGGTGGCCAGGTCGCACATGACCAGCCGGGGTTGGTGGAAGGCGCCGACGAGGTTCTTGCCGTCGGGGAGGTTGACGCCGGTTTTTCCGCCCACCGAGCTGTCGACTTGTGCGACGAGGGTGGTGGGGAGCTGGATGAAGGGGATGCCACGCAGGTAGGTGGCCGCCACAAAGCCGGCCAGATCGCCCACCACGCCCCCGCCGAGGGCGACGAGAAAGGACTTGCGTTCGAGGCGGTGGCGCGCCAAAGCCCGGTAGCAGATCTCGACTTGCTCGAGGCACTTGGCGGTTTCACCGGCCGGGACCGTGACGACCACGGGGGAGAAGCCGGCCTTGCGGAGGCTGGCGAGGATGCGGGCCGAATGGAGCGGGCCCACCTGGGTGTCGGTGACCACGGCGCATTTCGGGCTGAAGCCGAGCTTGGCGCAGGCCCGGCCGAGCCGGTCGGCGACGCGCCGGCCGATCACGATCGAATAGGAACGCGCGCCCAAGGGTACCTTGACTGTCCTCATGGGCGCAGTCTAAGTAACGCGTCGCCAGTGTCAAAGGCTTGCCGAGGGAGTCGGACCCCTTGACGGAAGTGGGCAAGTCTGTGCAGCCAGACGCACATTTCCACCGCGGAGCACCCCCCCTAGACTAGTGGGTGTCGACGAATCGGGTCGGGCGGGTTGGTGCGGCAGTGACGGGTTGACGTATTCGGCGCGATAATCCACGCTCCGGGGCGCAACTTGACCCGATTCAACGACTGAAAAGCGACAAGCCATGAAGCACCTCAACCAGTCCCGGACCGGCAGACAGGGGTTCACCCTGATCGAGCTGCTGGTCGTCATTGCGATCATAGCCATTTTGGCCGGCATGCTCCTGCCGGCGTTGGCGCGTGCGAAGTCCAAGGCCACCGGCATCCTCTGCATGAACAACACCAAGCAGGTGATGCTGGCGAACCACATGTATCAAGGTGACAACAACGACAAGTTTCCCGGGTCCTACCACGGCGGGTTCCAGCCGACGGTGGGTGCCCGCGAGCGTCCGTGGGTGACGGGGTGGCTGGATTGGTCGACAAGTTCGGACAACACGAACACGATCTTCCTGCTCGATCCGCGTTACGCGGTGCTGGCCACCTACTTTGCGCAGGCCAAGAACATCTACAAGTGCCCGGCGGACAAGTTCCTGGCGCCGTCGCAACGGGCCCGTGGGTGGACCGAGCGGGTGCGCAGCATTTCAAGCAACATCCTGGTGGGCGAAGGGAACGCCGAGACTGGTCCCATGGGATCGATTTATGCCCATCCCACCAAGGCGTCGGATCTGAACATCCCGGGGCCGACGGAGACCTGGGTGTACGTGGACGAGCATCCGGACAGCATCAACGATGCGGGTTGTTTCCCGCCGAACAGCTCGGTGAACATCGTGGACGTCCCGGCCACGTACCACAACGGGGCCTGCGGTTTCGCCTTTGCCGATGGCCACTCGGAGATCAAGAAGTGGACCGGCCCGGTGATGAAAGGGACCATGTCGAAGGTCACGCTCACCTCGCGCGTGAACATCGCCTGCCAGGCCAATGACCCGGACAAGACGTGGTACTCGTACAAGAGTCCGCGCAAGACCACGCAGGTTTACTGAGTGGACCCAACGGGGGCGCTCAGCTCTGCAACCATAGATTGGCTCACACGGTTACGTACGTTGGCCCGCCGCAAGGCGGGCCAGCTTTTTGGGAGTCGGCCAAGGCACTCCAGGAACTGCGGGAGCTCCTGCCGCGCTGTCTTCTGCCGGACCAGATCCGGTTGGGCCACGCGCTGCGGCGGGCGCGGGCTGAGGCGTCGCGAGCGGGCGGCGGCGAGCTCCCCATTGCCCGTTGGCTGACCGAGGCGCAGGCGTCGGCGGCGACGCGGGAGCGCCGGGCGGCGGTGCTTCGGCGAATTGCCTCTCCCGAGGCCCTGCCCATTACGGCGCGGCGGGAGGAGATTGTGGCCGCCCTTCGCGCTCACCCAGTGGTGGTGGTGGCGGGGGAAACCGGTTCCGGGAAGACGACGCAACTCCCGAAGATGTGCCTCGAGGCGGGTCTCGGGCTGCGGGCACGGATCGGTTGCACCCAGCCCCGGCGGGTGGCCGCTTTGTCCATCTCGCGGCGGCTGGCGGAGGAACTCGAGGTGAAGTGGGGCGTCGAGGTGGGCTGCAAGATCCGCTTCGCCGATGACACGCGCCCCGAGACAGGGGTGAAGGTGATGACCGACGGCATCCTGCTGGCCGAACTGCAGGGGGACCCGATGCTGGCGGAGTACGAGGCGCTGATCATTGACGAGGCACACGAGCGGTCGCTGAACATCGATTTCCTGCTGGGTTACCTGAAGCAGCTCCTGCGGCAGCGGGACGATCTCAAGCTGGTCATCACCTCGGCCACGATCGACACCGGGCTGTTCTCGCGAGCCTTCGACGGCGCACCCGTGATCGAAGTTTCGGGTCGGGTCTACCCAGTCGAGGTCCGCTACGCGCCACGGGACGAACAGGCCGAGGAAGCCGGGGAGGTGACCTACATCGATGCGGCAGTGAACGCGGTCGGCGGGTTGTTGAACGAGACGGCCGGCGGCGATGTGCTGGTGTTTCTTCCCGGCGAACGGGACATCCGGGAAGCGTGCGATCTGCTGGCGTCGCGGCAGGGCGACCGGTTCGAGGTGGTCCCGCTGTTTGGACGGTTGAGTGCGGGTGAGCAGCAGCGGGTGTTTGCGCCCGGGCCACGGCGGCGCGTGGTCGTGGCGACGAACATCGCCGAGACTTCGCTGACGGTGCCGCGGATCCGGTACGTGGTGGACACGGGGTTGGCGCGGTTCAGCCGCTACCGCGCGGCGACGCGGACGCACCGGCTGCCGATTGAACCGATCTCGCAGAGCAGCGCCAACCAGCGCAGCGGCCGTTGCGGGCGCGTGGCCGACGGCGTCTGCGTCCGGCTCTACTCGGCGGAGGATTACGCGGCGCGGCGTCCGTTTACGGAGCCGGAGATCCAGCGTTGTGATCTGGCCGAGGTCATCCTGCGGATGAAGGCGTGGCAGCTCGGCGAGGTGGAGACGTTTCCGTTTGTCGAGGCGCCGACGGCGGCGGCCGTCGCCGCGGCCTACCAGTTGCTTGAGGAGATTGGGGCGCTCGATGGCCAGCGCGGGCTGACGGACTTGGGTCGCGATCTGGCGCGGTTGCCGGTGGACCCGGCGATTGGCCGGATGTTGCTGCAGGCGCGCGCGGAGGGGGCCTTGCCGGAGGTGCTCGTGATTGCGGCGGGGCTGAGCATCCAGGATCCCCGCGAACGTCCATTCGACCAGCAAGCCGCGGCAGAGGCGGCGCACCGGCGGTTCCAGCATCCGCGCTCGGACTTTCTCACGCTGCTGCACCTGTGGGAGGCGTATCACGACCAGTGGGAAGTCCTGAAGACGCAGAATCAGATGCGGAAGTTCTGCCGGACCCACTTCCTCTCGTTTCTCCGGATGCGCGAATGGCGGGACGTGCATGCGGAACTGGAGGAGGCCGTCGCGGAGTTGGGGGGACCAACCCCACGCCCGGAGGTGATGGGGGGAGCGGCGAAGCGGGATAAGGTGCGGGGCGCGGCATCCGGGTTCGATCCGCGTTACACCGGCATACATCGAGCCGTGTTGACAGGGTTGTGGGGGCACGTGGGGCGGCGCCAGGAACGCAACGTCTATCGGATGGCGGGTGGCCGGTCGGTCAAGGTGTTTCCCGGCTCGGCTTTGTTCGCGAAGCCGCCGGAGAAGCCGGCGGCCAGAGCGGCGGGGGAGCAGGGCGTGGCGCGAGCGCCCGAGGTGCGCGGGCACTCCCCGGAATGGGTGGTGGCCGGGGAGATTGTCGAGACGACCCAATCGTACGCCCGCACCGTGGCGGCGATCGATCCGGAGTGGGTGATCGAGCTGGCGCCCCATCTGATTCGGGTGACGCATGACCAGGTGCGGTGGGAACGCGAGGCCGGCCGGGTGTTGGCGCGGGAGCGTGTCCTGATGCGTGGCCTGGTGCTGCGGGAGCGCACGGTGGGTTACGGGCGGGTGAATCCAGCCGAGGCGACGGAGGTGTTCATCCGTGCCGCGCTGGTGGGGCGGGAACTCGAGGCCGAGCCGGAGGGGGCGGGAGGGCGCGCGGTGGCGTCGGGTCGCCAGGTACCTCTTCTCAGTCACAACCAGCGGCTGCGGGAGAAGATCGAGCTCTGGCAAACGCGGCTGAGCCGGCGGGTGATTCCTGATCTGGACGAGGCGTTCTACCGCTTCTACGCGGCGCGTTTGACGGATGTCAGTTCCGTGGCCGATCTGGATCGGGAGCGGAAGACCCACGGTGGATGGGGCTTTCTGTGTGCGACGGAGCGGGATGTGTTGGGCGACGCGGTGGCGGGATTCAACGGGGACGCCTTCCCGGACGAGATTGAAGTCGGGGGGCATCGGCTGCCGGTGGCGTACGCCTATGCGCCGGGGGAGGAGAGGGACGGGGTAACGCTGAGGCTGGCGGTGCCGATTGCGGAGCGGGTGGATGTGAGCCAGCTCGACTGGGTGGTGCCGGCGCTGCGTGAGGAGCGGGTGGCCCATCTGCTGCGGGGTTTGCCCAAGGCGTTGCGGCGACCGTTGATGCCGCTAAACGAAAGCGCCCGGGTGATCGCGCGGGAAGTGCTTCCGGGAAGGCGGAATTACCTCGAAGCCCTGTCGGCCTTCGTGCGGCAACAGTACGGGGTCGAGGTGGCGGCGTCGGAGTGGCCGTTGGCGGTGTTGCCGGCGCATCTGCGGCCGCGGTTCGAGTTGGTGGCGACCGATGGCCAGGCGCTGGCGGCGGGGCGGGACTTGGGCGAGTTGAAGGCGAGGGTTCGGGATCACCACACTGCCACCGAAGCGGCGGCCTGGCAGGCGGCCGTCCAGCGCTGGGAGCGGTATGGGATAGAAACTTGGGATCTGGGGGATCTGCCGGAGACGGTGTTGGTCGCGGAAATGGGCGGCTTCGCACTCCGGGCCTATCCAGCGCTGCACGTGGAGGATGGGGCGGTGCACTTGCGACTGTTCCGCCGTGGGGAAGAAGCCGCCGCGGCGATGCGGGGGGCGGTGCCGCGGTTGGCGGAGCGGGTCATGCGGCGGGAACTCGCGTGGTTGGAACGTGATTTGCGTCCACTCCGCCAGCAAGGCGTGCTCTACGCCTCGCTTGGCTCGGGCGAGGAACTGGTGAGTACGGCCTTCGAGCACCTGCGGCTGCAGGTTCTTCCCGAACCCGAGCCATCGCTGAGAACGGCGGCAGGGTTTGCCGGCTACGTTGAGGCGGCCCGGGCGCGACTGCCGGGGATGGCGGTGCGGTTGGTTGAGCAGGTGGTGCTGGTCCTGCAGCGGCGGCAGGAGGTGCTAGGTCTGCGGGGCGCCCCGGCCTGGTTGCCGGTGAAGTGAACAACGGTACCGAAAGTTCCTCGCCGCAACTCAGGCGATCAGCTGCCACCCGCCGCGCTATCTGCAGGCTTTGCGGGTGCGGGCGGAGCGGGCCGGGTTCAACCCGGCGAAGGACGTCGAGAAGTTCGAGCGCGTGCTTGTATGCAGAGAGATTGGCCCAGCGGACAACGGCAACGCCTTCGCGCGAAGGGAGGATGGCGTGGCATCGGCTGCGCTGGCTGATCGAGGTAAAGTGGCGGTGTTCGGGCCGAGTTGGGCACTCAGGAGAAGGTGTCGCCCAAGGTGCTCGATCAGGCGCTGGGGGAGTTGGATGCGGCGTGCCAGCGGGTGGGGCGGCACGGGTGAAGGGGGCTTGTCGGTGGGGGCAACGGACTGGCTCTGGGCTGTGCGGCTGGATTGGCGTAACAGACGATCGAAAACCGGCCGGTGGTCGTCCTGTTGGGAACGCCCTCCCACCGACTCGGAAAAAAGTGATTCGGGCAGCAGACGCCAAGGAGGTGGGGGTGGGGAACCCCGCTGAAGAAACGTACCGCCACCCGAATCAAAATCGCGGCGCTAGTATCGGACGCTCAGTACGTGATGTCAATGACTCATATGGGGAAAATCCAGAGATTTTTCCGCATCCAGTTTATGAGCTTCACATCTGGTTCTGGACGGCAGCGGTCGTGGAGGCGGCCGGTTCGGCGTGGGTTCGGCGGCTCAGGAGAAGTCGCAAGCTGTTCATTACCACCACGACAGTGCTGCCTTCATGGCCCACGACGCCAAGGGTGAGGGGCAGCGAACCGAAGAGGGCGAACCCGACGAGGACGACCACCGTGCCGAGGGAGAGGAGAAGGTTTTGCCGGATGATCCGCCGCGCCTTCTGGCTGAGGGAAAAAGCTGCCAGGAACCGCTCCAAACGGTCATGCATCAGGACAATCTCTGCCTGTTCCAGGGCGGCGTCCGAGCCACGGGCCCCCATGGCGACGCCCACGTGGGCGGCGGCGAGGCTGGGCGCGTCGTTGACGCCATCGCCGATCATCGCGACGCGGTGGCCCTCGGAGTTGAGGGCCTGGACAGCGGCAACCTTTTGTTCCGGGCTGAGTTCCGCCCGAACATCGTCCAGCGCGAGGACCTCCTTGAGACGTTGCGCCGGGCCGCGTCGATCCCCGGTGAGGACGACGGTGCGAAGGCCGAGTTGACGCAGGCTTGCCACGACCTGACGTGCCTGCGGGCGGACGTCATCCCGGAAGAGCAGTCGGCCACGCAATTCAGTTGTGGCCAGCCAGACCTCGGAGTGGCTCACATCGGCCGCTGAAGGGTGATCCAGGGCGGGCAGCGGCGGGAGGTTGAGGGTGGACTCAACCCACGCACGGCGGCCGAGCGCAACGGGTTGGCCGTTCCAGACAGCCCGAATTCCGAGGCCGGGCACCGAGGCGAAATGGTCCAGGACCAAGGGCTTCCAACGGTGCTGTTTTCCGTGGCGGGTGACCGCTCGCGCCAGCGGGTGGGTGGACAAGCTCTCCAGCGAATAGGCCAGTTGCGCAACTTCGGTTTCGCGGCCGGCAGGCCAGCTCTCCACACGCTCGACCTGCAGGTCGCCGGTGGTGAGTGTGCCGGTCTTGTCCAGCGCCACGACGTCGACCTCGGCGAGTTTCTCAACGGCAGCCCCGCCGCGGAAGAGGACGCCGCGGCGGGCGCCCCACGCGATGGCCGCGAGGATCGCGGACGGGATCGACAGGACGAGCGCACACGGGGAGGCAACCACGAGCAGGGTCATGGCCCGGTAGAAAGCCGTCTGGGCAGGATCGGGGCCGGTGAATGCCGGGCGTCCCGCGAGCAGCCACCAGACGAGGAACATCGCGAGGGTCAGTCCCAACACGGCATAGGTGTAGCCGGTACCGAAGCGGTCGGTGAACCGCTGCGAGGGAGCCTTGAGGTGTTGGGCTTCGCGGATCAACCGGATGATGCGCTCCAGGGCGCTTTCCTGGACCGGACGCAGCACGGTGGCTTCGACCATGCCCCACAAGTTCAAGGTGCCGGCAAGGACGGTGTCGCCCACGCTCTTGTCCACAGGGACGGCTTCGCCGGTAAGAGCGGATTCGTCGGCAGCGGTCCGGCCCTTGGTAACCTCGGCATCGACGGGGAATTGGGCGTCGGGACGGACGGCGATGCGTTGGCCGGGCTGGAGTTGGTCGACCGGGACTTCGCGTTCCGCTCCGGAGGGCTCGACGAGGGTGGCCACGCGGGGTGCGGTGCGGAAGAGGGAGCGGATTTCGCGCTGGGTCCGGCCCATGGCGTAGTGTTCGAGGCCGCCCGACAGGGCGAAGAGGAAGAGGAGGACGGTGCCTTCGTCCCAACTTCCGATGCTGGCGCTGCCGACCGCCACCGCCAGCATGAGGAAGTGCACGTCGAGCACGCGGTGCTGGAGGCGTTCCCAGACTTCGATCGCAGCGAACCAGCCCCCGGCGAGGTACGCGGCGAGATGGAAGGCGAGCGCGGCGGTGTGATCACCCAGCCACCAGGCGGTCACGCCAAACACCCCGCAGAGGGCCGCGGCCAGGAGTTGCCATTTCCATTCGTTGAGGGCGTGCTCGTCTTCCGGGAGTTCAACTTCGCGCGGCACCATTCGGGGCAGGGCAAAGGTGCGCCAGCGCCAGAAACGGGGGGCGGTGGGGCAGGTGACGCGGGCGATGGTGGTGGTCTCAGCCTCCTGGCGGATGGTCAGGTGCTGGCGGTAGGACGGGGCGTCGGCGCGTTCGCAACTGCTGCAATCCTGGGCGCCCTCCAGCAGGCCGCAGCGTCCGGTGGCTGCGGGATCCTGGGCCGCCCGCAAGGCATCCACGAAACGTGCCTCCAGCGCGGCTTCGTCCACCCGACCGAGCGTGGCGAGCGACACGGTCTGGGCCTGGCGATGGATAGTGACCGCTTCCAGGGCGGGCTGTTCGGCGAAGGCGACCGCCACGGTGCGCACCAGGCAGCCCCGCTCGTCGGTCGGGGCGCCGGCGCCGGAAGGCGAGCTTGGCTTGCTGGCAGAAGCGGCCACGAACGGACTGTGCGCTGCGACCTTCCCCCTGACAAGCCGGCACGAGGAACGGCTCGCCAGGGATCCCGGGGAGGTCTTAAACTCACCCGATGTCGCTGCCCGATCTTGTACTCGCCTCCGCCTCACCGCGGCGGGAGGCCTTGCTCCGGCAGTGCGGCGTTCGATTCGAGGTCGTGCCGGCGGGGGTGCCGGAACTGGAGCCCGAGCATCTCACGCTGGCCGAGTTATGCCTGCTGAACGCGCACCGCAAGGCGCGGGCGGTCTCGAAGCGCTATCGAGACCGGCTGGTGTTGGGGGCGGACACCATGGTGGGGCTGGGCGGGCGGCGGTTCGGGAAGCCGCGGAACCCGGCGGAGGCGAGGGAGATGTTGGCCGAGCTGTCGGGCAAGACGCATGAGGTGATTACCGGGGTGTGCCTGCTGGTGTTGCGGGATCACCACGAGCGGCTGTTTGCGGAGACGACGCGCGTCACGTTTCGGCCGTTGGGAGAAGCGGAGATCCGGGCGTACCTGGCGACGGTCAACCCGTTGGACAAGGCGGGTGCGTATGCGATCCAGGAGCAGGGCGACCGGCTGGTGGCGGATCTCGAGGGGTCTTATGCGAACGTGGTGGGGCTGCCGGTCGAGCGGGTGCTCGAGGAACTCCGGCGCTGGGGCGAGTCGCGCTAAGTTCGGAGGTGCGGGGCGAGGCCGAACGTGGTTTAACCGCGCGCGATGTTCGAGTTGCTGAAGACCGACGCTTCCTCCAAGGCGCGCCTGGGGCGTCTGACGACGACGCGGGGGGTGATCGAGACGCCGGCGTACATGCCGGTGGGCACGCAGGCCACCGTGAAGGCGCTGGACCCGCGCGAGTTGATCGAGATGGGCACGCAGATTGTCCTGGGCAACACCTATCATCTGCAGATCCGTCCCGGCCTGGACATCATCCGGGCGGCGGGCGGGCTGCACGCGTTCATGGCGTGGCCGCACCCGATCCTGACCGACAGCGGTGGGTTCCAGGTGTTCAGCCTGGCGAAGATCCGGAAGGTCAAGGCTCACGGGGTCGAGTTCAAATCGCACCTCGATGGCACGCCGCTGTTCCTCGGGCCGCGGGAGGCGATGGAGATCCAGCGCGCGTTGGGTTCGGACATCGCGATGGTGTTTGACGAGTGCCCGCCGCATGACGCGCCGTCACGGGAACAGCACCTGGCGGTCGAGCGTACGATCCGCTGGGCCCGGGAGTGTCGGGAGCAGCCGCGGGCGTCCGGCCAGCAAGTGTTTGGCATTGTGCAGGGGGGCAGTGATGCGGCGCTGCGCGAGCAGTGCGCGAAGGCGCTCACGGCCCTGGCGTTCGACGGGTATGCGATCGGCGGGGTGAGCGTGGGAGAACCGGAACCGGAGATGATGCGGGCGGTGGAGGTGACGGAACCGCATCTGCCGGCGGGGCAGGCGCGTTATGCCATGGGCCTGGGGACGCCGGCGCAGATGGTCGAACTGGTGGCGCGCGGGGTCGACTTGTTCGACTGCGTGCTGCCGACGCGGGTGGCGCGGAACGGCACGGCGTTCACGCGGCGGGGCACGTTTGCGATCAAGGGCGGCGCGGTGAAGGCGGATTTCGGGCCGGTGGAGGCGGGGTGCCGGTGTTTTGCCTGCCAGCGTTTCAGCCGCGCGTACATCCGGCATCTGCTCAACGTGAACGAGATCCTGGGCCTGCGGCTGGTGAGCGTGCACAACACACACTTCTACCTCGAGGTGATGCGGGAGATCCGGGCGTCGCTGGCGGCGGGGACTTTCGCCGATTACCGGCGCGAGTTTGCGGCGCGGTACGTGCCGACGCGACGGGTTCTGGCGGCGCGGGCGCAGGCGCACCGACTGGGGGCGGGCGGCGCTGCCCAGTGATCGCGGGCTGGGTGGGACGAAGGATCCGGAGGGCTGGAAGTTCAAAGCTCAAAGCTCAAAGCTCAAGGGAAGTTCCAGGGGCAAAGTTCAAGCTCAAAGTTCAAAGTTCAAAGCTCAAAGCTCAAGGGAAGTTCCAGGATTCCAGGGGGCCGATCCGGCTCAAGCATGGCCGGCCTGCGAGGAACTGGCAGGGGCCGGCGCCGCGGGCGGGGGCGCGCAGCCGAGGGAGTGTGCCGGCTTCCGGCGGTGCTTTCATGGGAGGGAGGTGCAGGCTGGAAGCCCGCACCACACGTTCATGGGGGGAGAGCTGTCCCGGCCAACGCCGGAGGCGTTCTAGACGGTAACCGGAGGTCGCCGCGGGGCGACCTCCGGCCCCAAACGGCGAGTCGAAGGCACCCGGAGGGGTGCCAGAGGTCCGGGGTTACGGCGTCTGGCATCCCTCCAGGATGCGCTCGACCGCGCCCCCCCCGCAACCGGGGGTCTCGCTCGACCGCGCCCCCCTCCCGCGCCGGGGGTCTCGGCTCGCGAACTCGCTCGACCCCGGCTACCCTCTGGCACGCCGCGGCGTGGGCGCGCATTCCGTGCCCACGTTCATGGGAAGTCCTGTTCCCTGTGGACCTGCCCCGGGGCCATGAACCACGGAGGGTGCAGACCTGGAGGGATGCTCCTTCTGCATTCTTCATTCTGCCTTCTGCATTCCCGTTCACGGAGCTCCACAGGCTGGACGCTGCCGAGGCGCATGGTACCTTGGGCGCGATGTCAACAATCGCATCACCCACCCCGGCGGTTCCGCAGAAAGTGAATCTCCGCCGTCCCGACGTGATGGAGGCGGTCCAGGCGCTAGTGGTGAGCCATTATCGGAGTCACCTGGTGGACCGCATCCGCGCCCACGGAGGCTGCATTGCGGCCGAGGGGCTGACCATCAAGCTGGCCAAGGAATTTGGGTTTTGTTACGGCGTCGAGCGCGCCATCGACCTGGCCTACGCCGCGCGCAACTACTTCCCGCCGCCCCGGCGCATCTTTCTCCTGGGCGAGATCATCCATAACCCGGAGGTGAACGACCAGATCCGCGGCATGGGAATTGTGAGCATCTCGCCGCGGCCAACCGAAGCCGATCTGGCACAGGTGAACGCCGAGGACGTCGTCATCATCCCGGCGTTCGGCACCGAGGTCGCCACGCGCCGCGCCCTCGAGGCCAAGGGCTGCATCCTGGTGGATACGACCTGCGGCGACGTGATGAGCGTGTGGAAGCGGGTGCGCCAGTATTCGAAAGAGACGGTGACGAGCATCATCCACGGCAAGGCGAAGCACGAAGAGACCAAGGCGACGACCTCGCAAGCCACGGCCTACGGCACGGGCCATTACCTGGTCGTGTACAACCTCGAGGAAACTGACGCGGTCTGCGACTACATCGAGCGGGGCGGCGACAAGGCGGCGTTTCTCGAGCAGTTCAAGGGGGCCTATTCGCCGGGGTTCGACCCCGACCGCCATCTCCAAGCCGTGGGGGTGGCGAATCAGACCACGATGTTGCGGGGCGAAACCGAGGAGGTGCAGCGCCGGATCCGGGCCGCGATGGAACGGCGGTACGGACCGGAGACGCTGGCCCAGCATTTCCGGTTCTTCGACACCATCTGCGGGGCGACCCAGGACCGGCAGGATGCCCTCGAGAAGCTCATGCGCGAACCGATGGACCTCCTGCTGGTCATCGGCGGGTACAACTCGTCGAACACCTCGCACCTGGCCGAGATGGGGGAGAAGCTCGTGCCAACGTACTTCATCAAGAACGCGTCGAAGATGGTCTCCAACGACCTGATCCGGCACTGGAACCAGCAGCTCGGCCGGGAGGTGGAGACCCGGCAGTGGTTGCCGTCGGGCCAGGTCACGGTGGGCATCACGGCGGGCGCGTCGTGTCCGAACAACCTCATCGAGGACACCATCAAGCGCTTGTTCGAACTGCGCGGGTTGTCAGTGCAGCAGTTCCTGGCCCACTGAGCTCCGGCGGATCCCTTCCGTGCCCTGCTCGCGCGAAGAACTGGAGCGGCGCGAGGGCCAGTGGCTGGCCCCCTACGCTCAACGCAGTACCGAGACCCGGGGTCGCGCGCATGCCGAGCCGCCGCCCGAGTGGCGGACGCATTACCAGCGGGACCGCGATCGGATCATCCATTCGCGGGCGTTTCGTCGCCTCGAGTACAAGACCCAGGTGTTCCTGAACGGAACGGGGGATCATCTCCGGACCCGGCTGACGCACACCATGGAAGTGGCAGCCATCGCGCGGAACATCGCCCGCGCCCTGCGCCTGAACGAGGATTTGGCGGAAGCCATTGCGCTGGCGCACGACCTCGGGCACGCGCCGTTCGGGCACACGGGCGAGGAGGTGCTGGACCGGCTCATGCGGCGCCACGGCGGCTTCGAACACAATCGCCAGAGCCTGCGCATCGTCGAGGAACTCGAGCAGAAGTACCCTGGCTTTCCCGGCCTCAACCTGACGTGGGAGGTCCGGGAAGGACTGGCCAAGCACCGGCCCAAACCCCCGCCTCCCGGCTCGCCTCGCGCGGGGGCTCAAACACCGGAACGGCAACCCTCCCTCGAGGCGCAGGTGGCGGATCTGGCGGACGAAATCGCCTACTACAGCCACGACCTGGACGACGGGCTCGAGGCCGGGTTGTTGACGGAAGCGCGGCTGGAGCGGGAGGTGCGTCTGTGGCGTCGGTCCGCCCGGCAGGTGCGGGAGCAGCACGGCGCGCTGCCGGACGAATGCCGACGGTTTTTCACCGTGCGCTGCCTCATCGAGAACCAGGTGCGCGATGTGGTGCGGCACACGGAAGCACGTCTGCAGAAGGCGCGCGTGGATTCGCTGGTGGCGGTCCGGCGCCGGGCCCGCCCGCTGGTCGGCTACGGCGAACAGCAGCGCCGGTGGAACCTCGAACTGCGCCGCTACCTCTACCGGAACCTCTATTACCACCCGGCAGTGCACGACGTGAACACGCGGGCGGCGCGGTCGCTCGGGGCCTTGTTCAACCATTACCTGGAACATGCCCGACACCTGGCCGCCCAGCTCGGTCGCTGTCCCGCCGTCAGGCGGCCCCGGGCGCTCTGCGATTATCTGGCGGGCATGACCGACCGCTATGTGCTGCACGAATGCCGACGGCTCCTGGGTGAGGAGAGCGTGAGTGCGCCGGGCCTTTTTCCTTCCCAAAGCCCCAGGGGTTCCTAAGCTCACCGGCGTATCATATCTATGCCTAAACCGACCACCTACAAGTTCTGCTTCGGCCCGTGGAATCTGAGCGAAGGACAGGATCCGTACGGCCCGCCCACCCGCCCCGTCCAGTCGTTCGACTGGAAGCTCGAGCAGCTCAAGGCGCTGGGTTACGACGCGATGATGTTCCACGACGACGACGCGGTGCCGGACGTGGACAACAAGTCCGACGCCGCGTTGAAGGCCGAGGCCAAGGCCCTGAAACGCAAGCTGGATGATGCCGGGATCGTCGCCGAGATCGTGGCCCCGCGCCTCTGGTTCGACCCGCGCACGGTGGACGGGGCGTACACGAGCAACGATCCGAAATGCCGCCGGTACGCCATCGACCGCTCGCTCCGCTGCCTGGACATCGCGGCGCACCTGGACTGCGACCTGATCGTCCTCTGGCTGGCGCGCGAGGGCAGCTACATCCGCGAGAGCAAGAACGCCCGCCGATGCTTCGATTACCTCGTGCAGGCCGTGGACAAGATGCTGGCGCATCACCCGAAGATGCGCATCGCCATTGAACCCAAGCCCAACGAGCCGATGGATCTCGCCTATGTGCCGACGATTGGCCACGCGCTGGCGCTCGCGCAACTGACGGCGGACCCGAAGCGCGTGGGGTGTCTGATCGAGACCGCGCACGCGCTGCTGGCGGGGCTGGACCCGGCTGATGAGATCGACTTTGCCTGTGCATTCGGGAAGCTGTGGTCGCTGCACCTGAACGACCAGAACGGGCTCAAGTTCGACCAGGACAAGCCCTTTGGTTCGGCCAACCTGCGCGTGGCGTTCAACCAGGTGCGGGCGCTCGAGCGAAACGGGTACGGTCGGAAGGGCGAGTACGTGGCGTTCGACGTGCATCCTTTCCGCACCACAAAGGTGGAGCATTGGACGGCGCATCTGGAGAACAGCCGGCGGACCTTCCTCCGCCTGGTGGAAAAGGCCCGGTCCTTCCCGGAAACCGAGGCGCAGTCGTTGATCGCGGACCGCAACTATGCCGCGCTGGATCAACTGGTGCTCGAGCACCTGATGGGCAAGTAGGCGATCGGGCCACGGGAGGCCGTGGTCGGGCGGGAAGGAATGTGCGTTCCTGCCCAGCGCCAGGGCGCCGAGGTTCTTGACAGCAAAACGAAGCGGCGCCGGCCAGGGCCGGCGCCGCGCAAACGGGCTTCGAGGATTCGGATCGACTCAGGCGTCCCAGCCCGGCCGGTTGCGGCGGGTGACGAACTGGGCGGCCTGCGGCAGGTTCGGCGACTTCATGTTCGGGCCGTCCCACTCCATGCGGTAGCCTTCGCCGACGCGGAGGGCCACGCAGCCGAGCAGGATGATCTCGGTGAGGTAGCCGGCGATGTCGAAGTTGGAGTAGGCCGGCGTGCCTTCGCGCATCATCCGGAACCATTCCTGCATGTGGCCGGGCGAGCGCGGGATGCTCTGCGGCACCGCTTTGCAGGCCTCGTGCCGGTCGGCGTTCTTGTATTCCTCCTCGCCTTTCATGGCCACGTAGAACTGGGCGCCGTAGTCGTCGGGCGAGAAGATCCTGCCCTTTTCACCGATGATCAACGCGCCGCTGCCCGGCAGGTTACCCTGGGTGATGATGACCTCCTTGACCTTCTCGGCATCGGGCCGCAACGGCTTGATCTTCTCGCGGGGACCCGAACCCGGAATGGTGGGGGTGCCGCCGGGGTTGCCGTCGTACCACCAGAACTTGAGGGGCGGATAACCTTCGCGCGCAGGAAACTCGAAGCGGATGCGCGAGGTCTCGGGGAAGGTCTCAGGATAGACGCGCGAAGCGAGCTCGCACTCGACGAGCGTGGGGTAACCGAGCTTGAGCGCGCGGAACGGCATGTTGACGGTGTGGCAGGCCATGTCCCCGAGGGCGCCGGTGCCGAACTCGTACCAACCGCGCCACGCGAAGGTGTGGTAGATGCTGTTCTTGTACGGACGCAAGGCGGCGGGTCCCAGCCACGCATCCCAGTCGAGGTGAGCCGGTACCGGATCCTCGCCCGGCGGACGGTCGTAGCCCTGTGGCCAGACGGGGCGGTTGGACCAGACATGGAGTTCAAGCGGGTTGCCGATGACGCCGGCGTGGATGACCTCGACGGCGCGCCGCAAGCCGCTCTCGGCGCTGCCCTGGTTGCCCATCTGCGTGGCCAGCTTCTTCTCGGCCGCAAGCTTCCGCATGATGCGGGCTTCCTCGACGTTCTGAACAAGCGGTTTCTGGCAGAAGCAGTGTTTGCCCATCTTCATGGCCCGGATGGCGGCCACGCCGTGAGTGTGGTCCGGCGTGGAGACCGTCACCGCGTCGATATCGCGCCCCATCTCGTCGAGCAACTTGCGGAAATCCTGATAGAGCTTGGCCTCGGGGAACTGCTTGGCCTTCCGCGCCAGGGTGTTCTTGTCCACGTCACAGAGGGCGACGATCTCACCGCCACAGTTCTTGGCGTCGCTGCTGTCGCTGTCCCCCTTGCCGCCGACGCCGATGCAGCCGACGCGGATGCGTTCGTTGGCGCCGAGCACGTTGCCCACAAAGGGGAAGGCCAGCGCGGCGGTGCCGACCGCGGAGGTCGTGCGGTTGAGAAACTGCCGACGAGTCATTGCATTCATAGAGTTGGCTTCTGTCTTGATCTGCGATTTGCCGGTGGCCCTGCCCGCGCCGTTGCGGGCCAGCCAGCTTGCGCGCCGGGCACCGACACAGCTCGGACGCACCTGGGCGCCCGTGAATTCAAGGTGGACGCCGGTGTGACCGCCCCATTTGTGACGCCCTTCGGCGCCCGCCGACAAGCCAATTCTCCGGGCCGGTCGAGGCGAGGGGCGTCGGTTCTTTGCGCTCGCCAGGCGCTGTCGGGGAGCGATGCTCGGCACGGTTTCCCATGGCTTGATTATGAGCAACCGATGGCGCGGAGTCCTGGCGGGGGGGCTGGTGGTGCTGGCCTTCCCGGTGTCCGCTTCCGGCGCGGAGACGGTGCGGCAAGGGCGGTTTGAGGCGGCCGATCCACCGGCGGCCGTGGCCTGGCAGGCGCGGACCCGACAGAAGCTGTTCGAACTGATGATGGGCGGGGCCCGTCCGGCGCCGGTCGCGTTCGATGCGCAGGTGCTGGCGCGTGAGACCCATGCGGTCGAAGGCGTGGTGCTTGAGACGATTTCGCTGCGCACCCTGCCGGACCGCCGCGTGAAGGCCTGGCTGGCGCTGCCGCAGGCGCGGGAGGGGCGGGTTGGAGCGGTGCTGGGATTGCATGGTCACGGTGGCACGGGGGAGCAGGTGGTTCGGGGCCAGGGGCTGTACTGGTACGGACGTGCGCTGGCCCGCCTGGGCTGTGTGGTCATCTCTCCGGACATCGGCCAGCACGAACTGCAGCATCCCGGGTGGTCGTTGATGGGCGAGCGCACGTGGGATGCGCTGCGGTGTCTGGACTACGTGGCGAGCCGGCCGGAGGTGGACCCGGAGCGGTTGGCGGTGGCGGGCCTTTCCCTGGGAGGCGAGACGGCGATGTATGTGGCGGCGCTGGATGAGCGGGTGCGGCTGACGTGCAGCAGCGGCTGGCTGACGACCGTGGCGAACATGAAGCAGGGGCATTGTCCGTGTTGGAACTTCGCGGGGCTGGAAGAGCATTTTGACTTCGCGGACATCTTCGCGTGTGTGGCGCCGCGGGGGCTGGTGCTCGAGATCGGGGAACGCGAGCGGGCGCCGGGGGGGTTCCCGGTGGACATCGCGCGTGGCGCGTTCGTCGAGATCCGGTCGGCCTACGGCGTGTGGGGGGCGGCCGGGGCGGTGGAATGGGTGGTGCACCCGGGAGGGCACGTGTTCGAAGGAACCCGTTTTCAGGAAAGACTGGCGGATGTGTTCGGGCTTAAGTCGGCGTCTCCGGCTGCGGCGGTTCCTTAGCAGGGCGCGCCCCAGACTCAGCACCAGACCTCATCCGTCAGATCCGCGAAATCCACGGTCAAGGGGGGGGCTCTGCCGTTGACCCACGCGTGGACGCCCCGGGGGATGCAGCCATGCATGCCCGTCCGTAGTGGTGGTGGCCGTGTTCCGGTGCGGCGCCTCGGACGGGGCTCGCCAGGGGCTGGTCAGCCTCAAGCTACGCTTCGCAGCAGGACCGGAACTCGCCGCAGAGGTCAGCGTGCACGGGGCGATCGTCCGGGCCGGCTTCCGTCAACGTCCGGTTGCACCAGTAGTGGCGGGCGGACCCGGAGGCGAACTCCGGGTCCTCCGCGGGCGCGGGGTCAGCTTGCGCCGTGACATACATCTGCTTGCTGCGAAGATGGCGGCATCGGGTCGGATTCATAGGTCAGCTCACGTGGCGGAGGGCGCGCTGCATCAGGGCCCGGGCAATGGGGACCTTGTGCCCGTTGTGGGCGAAGGGCGTGGCGTCACGCAGCAGGCGTTCCGCCACAGAGCCGCCGAGCGCATCGCTCCACGTCTGACCCTGCAGCAGCCGGTTGGCGGCGGCGACCTGGTAAGGCACGGGGGCGACCGAGCCCAGCACCACACGAGCTTCCTGGATGCGACCGTCGGCCACCCGAACGGCGGCGGCACAGCTCACGGTCGCCCAATCAAACGCCGCCTTCTCCGCCACCTGCAAATACGTGCTGCGGGACCAACGCGTCGGGATCTCCACGCGCAGGATGATGTCGGAGCGATCCAGCGAGTGGTGCAAGGTCGGGTTGTCCCAGGCGCGCTGGTAGAGATCGGTCATGGTCAAGGTGACCGTCTCGCCCTCGCGCTGCACGACGACGGTCGCGTCCAGGGCGGTGAGGATGACGGCCAGACTCGAGACCATCGGGCTGATGCAGGGGTTGCCCGAGAAGATGCTATGGAACTTGTTCTCGCCGTCGCGTGCGTGGCAGGTATCACCGCCTTTCTTCAGGCAGTAGATGTCGCGGTGGCGGTAGTACCAACACCGGGAATGCTGGGCCAGGTTCCCGCCCAACGTGGCCACATTGCGGATCTGACGCGAAGCAATCTCGGCCGCGGCTTCGTGCAGGCCCGGGAACGCCTGGCGGAGACCGGGGTGGTCCTCGATCTGCGCCACCGTCACCCCCGCCCCGAGCCCCCACTTCGCGTCGCCCGGCTCGATCTGGTCGAGCCCCGGAACGGACCTGAGGTTGACGAGGATGCCCGGCTCGGCAATGGACTCCTTCAGCAACCCGAGCAGATCGTTGCCGCCGGCGAGGTAGACGCCGTTGGCGCCGACCAGTTCCCGGGCCGATTCGGTGGAAGTCGCGTTGGCGTAGCGGAAGCGGTTCATGCGGTCACCTCCTTCACTTGGCCCAGCGCCGCCAGGACCTTGTCCGGCGTGATGGGCAGGCTGCTGATGCGCACGCCGAGGGCGTTGGCCACGGCGTTGGCGATGGCGGAGGCCGTCGGAATGGTCACGGGTTCGCCGATGCCGATGACGCCCCGCTCGGGCATGTCCACCAGGACAACGTCGATCTCGGGGATGTCGGCGATGCCGGGCAGCTTGTAGGTCTCGAGGTTCGGGTTGAGGACAACGCCGGTGCCGGCGTCCATCACGCGGTCTTCGTAGAGGGCGTACCCGATGCCCATGATGATCCCGCCGTTCACCTGGCTCTCGCAGGTCAGCCGGCTCACGATCAGGCCGCAGTCTTGAACGCAGGTGATCTTGCGGACCCGGACCAGGCCGGTCTCGATATCCACTTCGACTTCGGCGAACTGCACGCCGCCGACGCCGCTCGAGGAGAGCCCTTTCTGCCACTGGCCCGACACCACCAGCGGTTCCAGGCCGAGCTTCCGGCAGGCGGGCTTCCAGTTCTCACCACGGACGTCCTCGAGCCCGGTCCGTTGTTTCAGTTCCGTCAGGGCCTTTTCGCAAGCGTCGTACACCGCCGGCGAAACGGACGCGGCGGTCGTGCTCCCTCCGCTGCCTCCCGAGGGCGGGTACGCGGTGTCCCCAAGCCGCGCCCGAATGGCTTCCGGTGGGAGCCCGAACACCTCGGCGGCCACCATGGCCATGACGGTCCGGGTGCCGGTTCCGAGATCCTGCGTGCCACAGCGGATCTCCACGCTGCCGTCGGGGTTGATCTGGGCCTGGGCGCGGGTGCCGCCGCCGCCGCCACCCCAGGTGGCTCCCGCGCAACCGACGCCCACTTTGACCGGGCCGGGGGAGCTGCCGGGCGACCGATACTTCTCCCGCCAGCCGAAGCGGTCGCGGCCGAGCCGGTACTCGCGCTGCCGGATCTCGGACGGATCGTTCAGCAACCGGAGCTCGACCGGATCCAGGCCCAGCTTCACCGCCAGTTCGTCCAGGATGGATTCGATGCCGAAGGAGGCTTGCGGATGGCCGGGCGCCCGGAACGCGCGGGCGGCCCCGGCGTTGAGGGCCACGCCGCGATGTTGCACCCGCGTATTGGGGATCGCGTAGATGTAAGGCGCGGGGAACTCCGCCCCGCCCCCGCCGCCTTCGGTGGCGGCCCCGCTCCCGACGCCCGCCGTGCCGTACGAGTCCAACTCGTAGGCCACCAGCTTCCCAGCGCGGGTGGCGCCGAGACGGACCTTTTGGATGCTCGACGGCCGGTTGCCCACGGCCAGGGACTCCTCGAAGCGGGAGAGCATCAACTTGACGGGTGCGTTGGCTTCCTTCGCCAGACGGGCCACGATGGCGCCTTCGACGCCCGGTCCGAACTTCGAACCGAAGCCGCCGCCCATGAACTCGGAGATCACGCGGACCTTGCTCTGATCCACCCCCAGGTTCCCGGCGAGACCTTCGCGGACGCTGAAAACTCCCTGGGTGGAGGACCAGACGGTCAACTCGTCGCCGTTCCAGACGGCGGCGTTGCCGTGGGATTCGAGGCAGTGATGGATTTCGATCTGCGTGCTGTAAGTGCCCTCGACGACGACGTCGGCTTCGGCGAAGGCCTGTTCCACCTGTCCGCGCTCAGTGACCTGGGGCTTCGAGAGATTGGGGGCCTCCTCCCAGACCCGGGGCGCGTCCGGTTTGATACCGTCGGTTTCCTTGACCACGAAGGGCAGCCGCTGCGCCCGCACCGCGATCTTCCGCAGCGCGTCCAGGCAGGCCTGCTTGGTGGTGCCTGCGACGGCCGCCAGCTCCTCGCCGTAGTAGCGCACACGCCGCTCGCCGTCGCGCACGAGGATCGCCGCCTTGATCCCGGGGGACCGCGCCGCCTCGCTCAGATCGATCTCGGTCACCCGGGCGGCCGGCCATTTCGAACGGAGGATCATCCCGTAGAGGCAACCGGCGGGCTGGACGTCGGACGTGTACTTGGCCGCGCCCGTGACCTTGAGCGGCCCGTCGGCTCGCCGAACCCTTCGTCCGAGAACGCTGCGTTTTTCAGGCCAGGTGGGCATACGAAATCACCTCCGTCCGGCTCAGGACCTCGACCCCCGAGGCCTGAAGCGCGGCTTGGACAATCCGAGGTTGGGTGCCGCAGCGGCACAGGTTGCCGGCGCAGGCGTGATGGATGTCCGCGGGCGTGGGGTGCGGATTGCGGCGCAGCAACGCCGTCAGGCTCATCACGAAGCCGGGCGTGCAATAGCCGCACATCGAAGCGTCCTTGTCCACGAAGGCCTCCTGCAGCGCCGTGAGGTTGCCGTTGCGGGCGAGCCCTTCCACCGTGGTGATTTCGCGGCCCTGGGCCTGGATCGCCAGCATCATGCAGGCATACACCGGCTCCCCGTCGAGGAGCACCGTGCACGCGCCACAGGTGCCCCGGTCGCAAACCTCCTTCGCGCCCGTGAGCCCGGCGTGGTCGCGCAGGGCATCCAACAGGGTGACACGCGGCTCGAGCGTGAGCGGCCGGGTCTCCCCGTTCACCCGCAGTGTGATCGGGACCGCGTCGGGTCCCTGGACCGCCTCGGCACCGGCGCGGGCCGACTCCTGCGCGATCCCCTCCGCCGCGCTCACCGCGCCGGCCGCGGCGGTGGTGCCGAGGTTCTTCAGAAACGACCGCCGCGACACCGACAACGGATCGCCTGGCGGGGAGGTGGACTGTTTCATTGGGTTGAAATCAAGCGCGTCGGGGGCTGAAAGGGAAGCGGAATCTTGGCCAGGACGGTTCGGTTGTTCGGCACCTCACTCCCTCACCGCAGTACGCAGAGGGGTGGCCGCGACGACCCACCGCTCGGGGCCCGTGCCGCACCACGGGTCGCTTTTCAAGGTGTCGACGAAGAGGCTCCGTTCGGTTCCGCCGAACGTCCCGCAGAACACGCTCCGCTTCGCGGCCTCTTCCCATTTCAGGTTCAGCAGAGGCTCATGCACGCGGGACGACCGGTTCACGGCCACCGTGAAATAGGCCGTCGGGACACGAGGGGTGTACCACAGGCGTTCGCCACACGCGCCGGTATCGCAGCGTTCCAGCGGACGGACGGCCACCGAGATGTCGTCCCCGATCAAGACCTGCTCGCCCGCGGCCGTGCGCCCGGTCTTGATCGCCACCGTGCGGGTCTGGGGTTTCACCCGACCGAGTTCGGGGCGAACCTCCCTGAGCCATCCCAACAGCGCTTCGTGCTGCGCCGTGGAAGCGGCGTCAGGCAGATACACCACGGCTTCCGCGGGCACCGCGCCGGGTTGCGCCAGGTTCTCCGCGGCTTGTTCGAGCACCGCCAACGCCAACCCCTTGAACGGCACGCCTTGATGACCGCCACCGGTGAACTCCCAAACCCGGAGCAGGGTCCGTCCTTGCAGGGTGGCCTGGCTGGACACGATGCAGCCCCCGGCAAACAGCTCGCAGGAGTGAAGCTCGATAACCCGGCCCGCAGGGGGATCCTCCAGGGGCAACCGGGCCGCCTGCGCCGCGCCGGCGACGAACAGACTCAACACGACAACGAAACGCGTTTTCATAGCTCGAACTGGGTCACGTGCATTCCACCCGAGGCCGGCATCCTCACCGGTCGCGCGCCCGCCCACACCGTGTGCCGGCCACGGTTCCTGCCTGCTGACCTCAAATAGGTAGTCTTCGATGTGCTTATCGTCAACCGTGGGGTTGCAGGGGGGCGATGCGGCGAAGGGAGGGCGGTCAGTCCCCGGGCCGCCGTCGTTTCCTCCGGCGCGGGCAACCCGGATGACACACGACGTCGCGCCGCATCAAGCGCTGGACGAAGCGACGCCGGCGAAGTAGCACTTGGATCCCGTGGCGCATGCGCGGCCGGTGATGGACGGGATCACGGACGAACCGGGCCAGTGAGTCGCAAGAACGCTATGAATCGAGGACACGCACGTGAACAAGACACACAGAGCGGGCTGGTGTTGGGGCGGCTGCGTCGGGGGCCTGGTCGCCGGCGGGTGGGTGGGAGCCGCGGCCATCCTGGGGCTGCGCGCCGAAGAAGACCTGGTGACGATTGACTTCCGCAACCGGATTCCCGGCGTACTCGATGCGCGGGTGTACGACTTCGATGGGATGACCCCGCTGGAGGGCCCGCTCTTTGCCGCCCAACTGTACTTTTCCACGACATCCACGAATGAGTTGCTGCCGGTGGGTGTGACCTTGGGTTTCTTGCAGGGCACAAATGCAGGTTACTGGGGTTACGCGGAAGACATGCCTGTCCGCGTCATTCCTCCAACACAGCCCACGCTCGGTCAGCCGATCATTTATCAGGTCCGTGTCTACCAGTGGATTCCGGGTGGACCGTTTGGTAGGTATGTCATCGTCGGAGCCAGCCGCGTGCACGACATGACGGTGACCAACCGGGTCATGCCGCTGATCGGGTTCGAGAGCTTCCGGTTGCTGCCGGAGAAGCTCCAGGTCAGGCGAGAAGGTGATCACGTGGTCGTGCAATGGCCCTACCTTGCCGCGCGACGCTATGTGCTGGAGGCCACGACGAACTTGCAGTCGACGGCTTCCTGGATGCCTGTATTTGAGCGGTCGAGCTACGGCGATCCTTGGGAGATCATCTCGGTCACCAATGCGCTCGCGAGCACGCCCAGGTTCTACCGGCTGGAGCGCTGGCGGTGAGACTGGTCAGACATCACCGGTTCAGGGTGCGCCTGCCTCACCCCAATCCCCGATGTCCGTAATCGGTGGAGGGACTCCCCGTCTTGGATTCTCCGCCGATTACGAACATCGGGGATTGGGAGCCTTGATGGCCTCCACCGGCGAACGCCGAAACCCGGAGCCGGTTCCGTTCTTGCAGGGTGGCCTGGCTGGACCTGATGCAGCTCCCGGCGAGGAGTTCGCAGGAGTGAACCTCGAGGACCCGGCCCGCGGGTGGATCCTCCAGGGGCAACCGGGCCGCCTGCGCCACGCCGCCGACGGAAAGACTCAACACCACAACGGAACGCGTCTTCATAGTGCGAACTGGGTCACGTTGATCACGCCCGAGGCCGGCACCGCCATCCACCAACATGAGCACGGCTGGTCGGGTCGGAGCGGAGATTGCGGGACGGCCGAACCGTCGTTAGCCTATCCCCGTGATTGCGAACCATCCGCATGCGCACTTGGACCGACTCAACCTCGAGATGGACCGGCGGGTGGCGGCCAAGATCCGGCAGGACCCGAGCCTGGTGAGTATCGCTCGCGCCAACCTCCAGCGTTGGATGGAACGGGACGAGGGCTTTGTCCATCCTGTGCACGGCGAGTGGCTGGATATTCTCCGATTTCTGGAGCCCGGCGAGCTGGCTGATTTCATCGAAAGCGACACGCCCAAGGCTGACCGCTTGCGGCAGTCCAGTCCATTCACGGGTATCCTGAGCGAGGCCGAGCGCCTGGCGATCCTTCACGCCGATGAGGAAACCACAGTTTGAAGCGTTGCTCCGTTCGGCCTCGGAAGTCTCGGGCGAGACCGAGTTCATCGTCGTGGGGTCGCAGGCGATCCACGCGTACACCGACAAGGCACCTGTCGAGGTGCTGGTGTCCAAGGAGTGCGATCTCTGGGCGAAGGCGAAGGAGGAAAAGCTCTCGTGCCTCGAAGGTGTGCTCGATGCCCGCAGCCCCTACTTTACCGAACACGGCGTGTATGCGGATCCTGTCTCGCCCGGTCTCGTTCTGCTTCCTTTGGGTTGGGAGGAGCGCCTGCGCGCCTTCCAAAGCGGGCCGGTCACCGCCTGGTGCCTGGAGGTGAACGACCTGGTGGTCTCGAAGCTCAACGCGGGTCGACTCAAGGATTACGAGTTCATCAACGCGGTGCTGCGTGCGCGCCTGGCGAGCTTCGACGAGGTGGTGCGGCGTATCGAGACCTTTCCGGATCTGCACCAGCGCTCCGTCTTGTTGGCACGCCTGCGCATCGCTAGCGAGTCCATGCCGTGAATCGCAATCGCAGGTAGTCGGACCGCAACGTTCCAGGCCCGGTGGCTTCACCGGGCGGTCGGCATAATGCTCGGGCGACGGTCCTCGCATCGCACGCCGCGCCGGACGGCGATGAGCTGGGCGATGACGCTGGCAGCAATCTCCGGCACGGTCTGCGCCCCGATGTCGAGGCCAATCGGCGCGAACACGCGGGCCCATTCCTCAGGACTCGCCTTCCCGCTTTGCAGGAAATCCCGCTTCACCATCGCCACCTTGCGTTCGCTCCCGATCATGCCGAGGTACGCCGCGGGCCGGTGGATGCAGGCCTCGAGGGCGACGGCGTCGTGGCGGTGCCCCCGCGTGACCAGGACGATGTACGTGTCGGGGTCCACGGGGAACGCGGCCACCTCAGCCGCGATCTCGCCGCATCGCAGGGTGGTGCCGGCGGGGAAAAGGGCGGGTTGGGTGTACTCCGGGCGATCGTCCATCACGGTGATGTCAAACCCCACCCAACGGGCCTGGACAGCCACCGCCTGGCCTACGTGCCCGCCGCCCACGATCAACAACCGGGGCCGCGGCACCACCGGTTCCACCAGAACCAGGTCGGGTGCCGGTTCGGTGGCGCTCTCGTCCTGGAACCGGCAGGGTTCCTCGCCCGCAAGACACTCCGAGAGGCGGTCCGGACCGGGGAACGCCCTGGCGGTGCCGATGGCGGGTTGGTCCAGCCATTCCACCCGCACCTCGGTCGGGTCGGCCGCTCGGACGCGCGTGAGCAGGAGGCCGCGTTCGCGGCGTTCGAGGGCCTGGGCGGCCCGGGCATAGGCCTCGCGGTCCTGCGCCGAAGCGGGCGCGACCACCACGCGCATCACCCCGCCGCAGATCGGCGCGGTGTCCGGGCCGCCCGGGCCGGTCATGCGGCACTCCAGGATCGAGGCGCGTTGGGACTGGATCGCCTCGAGCCCACGCCGGAGCGCCTCGGCTTCGACGACGCCGCCTCCGATGGTCCCGTGCAGTTGGCCGTCCTCGTCAACGACGGCCCGCGCGCCCACCTTGCGCGGGGTGGAACCGTCGGCTTCGATCACCGTGGCCACCGCGACCCGGCGGCTCGAATCGAGGAGGGTTCGGATGACGCCGAAGATCTGGCCGGGGGGAACATCCCGGCCCGCGCTGACGCACTCGGCCCCGCCGGCGGGGCACGTGGCGGCGGAAGCTGCCGGGGAATCGGCGGGCGATTTCTGGTTCATGCGCTTGTCGCCGGGACGCTAGCACGGGCTGGCTGGGCGCGACAACGCTGGGCAGCGCGAGAACCGCGCCCGGCGGGAGGCTTCAGACCGGTCTGGTCCGGGAGCACGGATGTCCAAAACTGGTCATTCGCCGGAAGTAGGGGTAAAGCCTGCCCGATGCCGGCGGAATCCCAGCAGCGGTTTGACGATTCCACCCCTGCCCAGCAGCGGTTCCTGTCGCTGTTCCTGCGCAGCGAGCGGGAGATCTTTCGTTACGTGGCGGCGCTCGTGCCGAATGTGACCGACGCAGAGGACATTGTGCAGCAGACCGCTCTGGCGCTCTGGGAGAAGTTCAACGCCTACGACCCGGCCCAGCCGTTCACGCCCTGGGCCTGCCGCTTTGCGCTGAACAAGGCCCGGCAGTGGATCGAGCGGCGCCAGCGCTGGCAGGCCTTGCTGGATCGCGGACTGGCGGAGGAACTGGCGCAGCGACGGCAGGAACTGCTGCCCGAGTTTGAACGGCGGCTCCGGCACTTGGAGGATTGCCTCGAGAAACTGCCGCCGCCCCAACGCTCGCTGGTCAAAGGCTACTACTACGAACGCGCCGGTGTCGAATTCCTCGCCGGGCGCTCCGGCCGGACCGTGGCCGCCACCTACAAGACGCTGCAGCGCATCCGAGAGGTGCTCCAACGGTGCGTCGAGGGCCGGGGGGAAGCGGAGGTGGCATGACCCTGGGCTTTCCCTCTCCGGAGTTTGACGCCGCGCTGGCCGCCGTGTGCCACGGCGCCGCCACCGAGGAGGAGATGCGCGCCTTGAACGTGCTGTTGCGCCACGACACGTCCGCTCGGGACGAATACCTGATGCGCGTCGAATTGCACAGCCGCCTCGCGTCCGAGCCGGGCGTGTTTGACTTGCCGGAGGCGAGGCCGCGGTTCACCCGAGCGCCAATCTGTGCCCCCCTGCCCGACGCCCGCCGCCGGCGGCAGTTCCAGTACGGAGCCGTGGTCCTGGCGGCCAGCGTCACTTTGCTCGCCGGCGGTTGGTGGGGGTTGCGTGCGTGGCGGCAGGGCGAACGCCCCGGTGCCACCCGCGCCGCCGTGGCCATGTTGACGCGCGTTGTGGAGGCGCGCTGGGTTCAGGGCCAAGAACCACCCCGCGTGGGCAGCGCGCTGTCTCCGGGCTCGCTCCGACTCGAGTCCGGTCTGGCGCAGGTGGTCTTTTACAGCGGCGCGCGGGTGGTGATGGAGGGGCCGGCGGAGTTGCGGCTGGTTTCACCAGGCGAAGCCATCTGCCCAACCGGGCGGCTCCTCGCCGAAGTGCCGCGGCCAGCGCGTGGCTTCCGGCTGAACACGGACCAGCTCAGCGTGGTGGACCTTGGCACTGCGTTCGGGGTCGATGCCACGCCAGGCCGAACCGAAGTCCACGTCTTCAGCGGCAAGGTGGAACTCCACCCGGGCACCGCGTCGAAGCAACCCCTCGGCGAAGGGAAGGCGGTCGTGGTCCAGGACACGGCCCCGCCGCGGCCAATGGCCGCCAGTCCGGCGGCGTTCGCGTCCATGTTTGCATTCCAGCAGCGCTCGCTGGCCTCCGAGGCCTTTCGCTATGAGCAGTGGCAGTTCGCCAACGCGCGGCTCCGACAGGACCCCACCCTGCTGGTGCATCTGGACTTCGAGCACCTGAGCGGCACGGATTGGACCTTGCCGAACGCCGCCGACCAGAACCCCTCCGTGCCGGAGGCGACGGTCGTGGGCTGCCAGAGGACCGAGGGCCGCTGGCGGGAGAAGCAAGCGCTGGAATTCCAGAGCGTGAACGACCGCGTGCGCCTGGTCGTGCCAGGAGAATTCGAGGCCCTGACGCTGGCGGCCTGGGTGCGTGTCTCCGGCCTGGAGCGGCAGTTCAACTCCTTGTTCATGTCCGACGCCTTCGAGCCCGGCACGATCCACTGGCTGATCCGCCGCGATGGCGTCCTGGGCCTGACCGTGTTCGGGTCGGAACCGGGGCGCTTTCAGATTCTGGCCAGTCCGCCGGTGATCACGCCGGACGCGTTGGGGGTGTGGCTGCACCTGGCGGCAGTGCTGGATGGGAAGGCCCGGCGGGCGGTCCATTACGTCAACGGAGAGCCCGTCTCCCGCCATGCGCTCCGACAGGGGCCTCCCTATCGCCTCGGCCCGGTCGAGCTGGGCAATTGGAATGCGCACGGCGATCCCACCCGGGCCCCCCACCTCGTCCGCAACCTGAGCGGAGCCCTGGATGAATTCACGCTGTTCAGCCGGGCCTTGACTGACGGCGAAATCCGCGCGCTCCACGCCGCGGGCCAAACGCAACCCCACCCCTAACTTGACCTGATAGCCATGAGTCTCAGGCTTCGACGATCCTCGCTGGACCCCTGTCCCTGTTGTGTTCACAGATGCATCGTACCCATTCAAACCACGCGCTCCACGACTCCATGAAAACAAGTCTCGCAACCCTGATGCTGGCCTGGCTGTTCACCAGCCAGCCTGGCTCGGCCCAACCCAACCCGCCGGTGCTCGAGGATTTCAAACCCTCGTCCCTGAATCAGCCCGGCAAACTGTATCCCCAGGTCAATTCCGAGCGACGCGTCCGGGTCCGCGTCGTCGCGCCTCAAGCCGAGAACGTCACGCTCGATTTCCTGGGAGGCGGCAAGTATCCGCTGAGCAAAGGTGAGGAGGGCGCCTGGGTCGGCACCTCGCGGCCGCAGGACGAAGGCTTCCACTACTACCAGCTCGTGATTGATGGCGCGGGAGTGCCGGATCCCGGCACCCTCTACTTCTACGGGGGCAGCCGCTGGGGCAGCGGTGTCGAAGTCCCCGCCCAGGACCAGGAGTTCTACGCGCTGAAGAACGTGCCGCACGGCCAGTTGCGGCAGATACTCTACTACTCCCCGACCGCCGGGGCCGTGCTCCGCTGCTTCGTTTACACCCCGCCGGATTACGAGAAGGATCTGACCCGGCGCTATCCGGTGCTCTACCTGCAACACGGCGGTGGCGAGGACGAAACCGGCTGGGGCAGTCAGGGCAAGGCTGGCCTGATCCTGGACAATCTGCTGGCCGAAGGCCGGGCCAAGCCCTTCATCATCGTGATGGCCAACAGCTATGTGCCGGGCAGCGCTGGCGCCCTGGGTGGCCAACCGGCTGCGACCAGCCCACCGGCCTCAGGGGCCGCTGCCGCCAGCACCAACGCCGCACCCGCGCGCGCTGCGGCCGGCCCCGGCGGACGCCGGTTTGACTTCACCGCCTTCCAACGGGTCCTGGTGGATGACCTGATCCCTTTGATCGACGCGAACTTTCGCACGTTCACCGACCAGCCGAACCGCGCCATGGCGGGACTCTCGATGGGCGGGATGCAGACCCGAACGATCACCCTGGCCAACCTCGACAAGTTCTCCCACATCGGCGTCTTCAGCGGGGGCAGCCTCGCGCCATCGGACATCGCTGACCTGGCCGCTTTCAAGGAGCAGGTGAAGGTGGTCTTCGTCAGCTACGGCAGCCGCGAACTGGGGGGAGACCGCGGAGGCGGACGCGGCGGGTTCGGCGGCGACCCCCGGGCGAACACCGAGGCGCTCAAGGTCGCGGGGGTGAACAGCTACTTCTATGTGTCTCCCGACACGGGTCACGAGTGGCAATCCTGGCGCCGCAGCCTCTACCAGTTCGCCCCGCTGCTGTTCCAGGGCCGTCCCGTCCCGATGGCGGCGGCAACGGCGGCGGCTTCGACCCCGGCGCCCTCCTCGGCGCCGCCCGACACGACCCCTCCCGCGAAGACTCCCGCCGTTGCTGTCACCGGCACCTGGAAATCCGATTTCGACTCCCAGATCGGCCACCAGTACTACACCTTCACGTTCCAACAGGACGGTGCCAAGCTGACCGGCAGAGCCAGCTCGGAGGCCGGCGAGCGGAAGCGCGAGGCCGAACTCCAGGAAGGCAGGGTGGACGGTGACACGATCTCGTTCGTGGAGATCCTGAGTTTGCAGGGCAATGAAATTCGCATCAGCTATACCGGCAAGCTCTCGGCCGACGGCCTGCAAATCAGGTTCACGCGTGAAGTCGGAGAGTATGCCAAGGAGGAGATCGTGGCTCGGCGCGAGCCGAGCCCGCCCGCCGGCGGCGCCCCGGCGCCCACGTCGATCCGGATCAAGGCCGGAAGCTCCGAACCCGTCAAAGACGCCGAGGGCAACGTGTGGCTGGCCGATCAGGGCTTTGCGGGCGGCCAGACCATCGCGAGGCCCGACCTTCAGATCGCCAACACGACCAGCCCCGCCCTTTACCGGGCGGAACGTTACAGCATGGATTCCTTCTCCTGGCCGGTGCCCAATGGGAAGTACGTGGTGAGACTGCACTTTGCCGAGACCTTCGAGGGCATCACCGGCCCCGGCGAGCGCGTCTTCTCGTTCAACGTCCAGGGCAAGCAGTTCAGCGACTTCGACCCGTGGGTCAAGGCCGGCGGATTTGCGCGCGCCTACGTGGAGACCGTCCCAGTGGAGGTCACGGACGGCCGGATCACGGTGACCTTCACTCCCAAGGTCGAAAACCCCCAGATCTGCGCGATTGAGATCACGCCGCAGTCCGGCGCCGAGATCGGCACGGTGGCGCCTGCCCCTGCCACCCCCGCCTCGCCCGCTTCGCCGGAGGCTGGCTGGTGACCCATCGCGTCAGGCACCGCGCGGCTTGGCAGCCCCATCTTGGGCCCGGACGACCGGCCGGCGTTTGACGATCCGCCCCCGGCTTCAATCAGAAGCGCGAGAACATCCCCCTGGGCAGGCTGGAGATGATCGAGTACGACTCCACAACCGTCGGCTCGAAACGGAAGATGCTGGTCTACACGCCGCCGGGTTACACGTCCGACCAGAAGTACCCGGTGCTCTATCTGCTACATGGCATCGGCGGCGACGAAACCGAGTGGCAGCGCTTTGCGACGCCGGACGTCCTCCTCGACAACCTCATCGCCGACGGCAAAGCGGTGCCCATGATCATCGTGATGCCCAATGGCCGGGCGCAACCGGACGATCGCCCCGGGCCCAACCCGATGGCGACCGCGCCCGCGTTTGCCCGGTTCGAACGCGACCTGCTCGATGATGTCATTCCCGCGATCCAAGCGCGCTACAGCACCTTCACCGACCGGGAAAGTCGCGCGCTCGCCGGGCTTTCGATGGGCGGGGGACAGGCGCTCAACTTCGGCCTGGGTCACCTCGACACCTTCGCCTGGGTTGGCGGTTTCTCGTCTGCGCCCAACACCAAGCCGCCCGCGGAACTGGTCCCGGACCCGGCGGCTGCCAAGGAGAAGCTCCGACTGCTCTGGCTGTCATGCGGCAACAAGGACGGTTTGATCCGCATCAGTCAGGGCGTGCATGGCTATCTCAAGGAACAGGGCGTACCGCACGTCTGGCACGTGGACGGCAATGGTCACGACGCCACGCACTGGCGAAACAACCTCTGGTTTTTTGCCCAGCGCCTCTTCAAATAATCACCCCATGAACTCACCCTCCCTCTCCGGTTGGCTGGTGGCGACACTGCTCGGCCTGGGCGGCTCGGCCCACGCGGCCGGGACGCCCGCGCTCAAAGACATCTTCCAAGACCACTTCCTCGTGGGCACGGCCATCAACCGCGCCATCGCCACGGGCACCGGGTTCCGCCGGACCCCGGTGCAGGTCAGCAACGACGTGGCGCTCGTCAAGGCGCAGTTCAACCACCTGGTCGCTGAGAACGACATGAAATGGGCGCTGATCCACCCGCGACCCGGCCCGGACGGCTACGACTTCGGCCCCGCCGACGCCTTTGTGAGTTTTGGCCAGACCCACGGGATGGACCTGGCCGGACACACCCTCGTGTGGCACTCCCAGACACCCGACTGGGTGTTTGCCGGCACCCATCCCCCGCCCCAGGCTGCTCACGCCTCGCCCGCCTCCACCGCGGACACCGCGGCCGGCCGGACCAACGCCGCGGTCCAGCGAGGACCCGGCCGCGGCTTTGGCGGACCGGGTCGCGGCCCCTACGCCGGCCCGCGCGCCTCGCGCGAAGAATTGCTCGAGCGGATGCGCGAGCACATTCACACCGTCGTCGGTCGCTACAAGGACAGGATCAGGGTCTGGGACGTTGTCAACGAAGCCGTCGCCGATGGCGGCACGAACATCCTGCGGAACTCGCTCTGGCTGGAAATTGTCGGGCCGGATTTCATTGCCAAGGCGTTTGCATTCGCCCACGAAGCCGACCCCAAAGCGATCCTCCGCTACAACGACTACGGACTGGAGAACCCGGCCAAGCGCCGCAAACTCATCACCTTGATCCGGTCGTTACAGGAACAGAAAGTGCCCGTCCACGCCATCGGCTCGCAGGCCCACCTCAACGTCTCGATCACCTTCGAGACCATGGATCAGACCCTGACGGAACTTGCGACGCTCGGCTTGCCCATCCACATCACCGAACTCGACGTCAACAGCGCCGTCGGCGGGCAGCGCGGCTTCGGGGCGGAGGTTGCCGACAATGCTGCGACCACTCAGGGCGGTTTGGTGAGCGAGGCCGACCGGCGACTGGCCGACGCGTACGCCGGGATCTTCCGGGCATTCCTCAAGCACAGACAACACGTGGAGATGGTCACCTTCTGGGGCGTCAATGACGCGAATTCCTGGCGTGCGCAGGGACGCCCCCTGCTCTTCGACCGGGACGGACAGCCCAAGCCGGCGTTCGACGCGGTCGTGGCGGTGCTCAGGGAATCCCTCTCTCCCGACCGACCGTAGCCGCCCCCGTCCATCAGCCCGTGGACCAATCCGCCTGGCAACGCGCTCCTCACGCACGGTATGCACCACCTGATATGCACAACTCCTCCCTGTTGACTGCGATACTGTCCGCCGGCGCCGTCTGCCTCGCCGCCGCCACGGAACCCCCGGGCTCGGCGCGGAATCCCGTCCTCTGGGCGGATGTGCCCGACATCGCCATGATCCGCGTGGGCGACACCTACTACATGAGCAGCACGACCATGCATCTGAGTCCCGGGCTGCCGATCATGAAATCCAAGGACCTGGTGAACTGGGAAATCGTCAGCTACGCCTATGACATCCTGGATGACGTGGACGAGTTGAACCTCGGCCAGGGGCGGAGCACCTACGGCCGTGGTTCCTGGGCCAGCAGCATCCGGTTTCACCAGGGCAGGTACTATGTCACCACGTTCGCGCAGACCACGGGCAAGACCTATGTCTACAGCACCCGGGACATCGAGAACGGGCCGTGGGCGGTGAAGTCCTTCCGGCCCATGCTCCACGATCACACCCTGTTCTTCGACGATGACGGCCGCGTGTACATGCTCTATGGCGTGGGCAACCTACGACTGGTCGAGTTGAACGAGGACGTGTCGGGACTGAAGGCAGGCGGATTCAACGGCGTGGTGATCACGAACGCCCACTCCGTGGTGACGATGGATGTCGGGCTGCCGGCCGAAGGTTCCCAGCTCGTGAAGGTGAACGGGAAGTATTACCTGTTCAACATCACCTGGCCGCGGGGCGGCATGCGCACCGTGGTGGTGCATCGGGCGGACCGGATCACCGGCCCGTATGAAGGCCGGCTCGCGTTGCAGGACAAGGGCGTCGCGCAGGGCAGCCTGATCGACACACCCACCGGCGAGTGGTTCGCCTATCTCTTTCGCGACTTCGGCGCCGTGGGTCGGATCCCCTATCTCGTGCCCGTGAAGTGGGAGGATGGCTGGCCCGTGCTGGGCATGGACGGCAAGGTGCCCGACGCGTTGAATCTCCCGCCCAGCAGGGGTCTGATGCCCGGCATCGCGGCGTCGGACGAGTTCGAGCGCCGACCGGGCGAGCCGGCGCTGCCGCTGGTCTGGCAGTGGAACCACAACCCGGTCAACCCGCTCTGGTCGCTGACGGAGCGCCCCGGTTTCCTGCGGCTGACCACCGGGCGCGTGGATGCGGATTTCCTCCAGGCCCGCAACACCCTCACCCAGCGAACCATTGGTCCGGAGTGCTCCGGCACCACCGCGGTCGACGTGGGTCACCTCCAGGATGGCGACTTCGCCGGTCTGGCGTTGCTCCAGCGCCAGTACGGTCTGGTCGGCGTAAAGGCGGACGGCGGGACGAACTGGGTCGTCATGGTCAGCGCGCAGTCCAACACGCCGGTGGAAGTGGAGCGCGTGCCGGTCGGTCCGAACACGGTGTTCCTGAAGGCGGAGTGCGATTTCAGGGATCGCGCGGACAAGGCTCGGTTCTTCTACAGCCTGGACGGCTCGTCGTGGACGGCGGTGGGCAACGAACTCAGCATGCGTTACACCATCCCGCATTTCATGGGCTATCGCTTCGGGCTGTTCCACTACGCCGCCAAGACCCCCGGCGGCCACGCGGATTTCGACTTCTTCCGCCTCAGCGACAAGATCTCCCGTGGGAACTGACAGGCCCACTCAGGAGAGCCTCCGCCGTCGGACCTGAGCCCATCGGCCCGGGGCCCGGGGCCATCCGTGCCAGAGATGCTTGCAGCGAGAATTCCCGACCCAAAGATGAGCCCAACGTTGGGGTCAAACCATAGTCTTGTCCCGGTCTGGTTCCACCTTCTGCTTTCCGTTGCCCCAGCGGTGCAGTTTCACGGCGGCACTCTTCCGCGGACGTTGGGGTCAAACCATAGTCTTGTCCCGGTCTGGCTCCACCTTCTGCTTTCCGTTGCCCCAGCGGTGCAGTTTCACGGCGGCACTCTTCCGCGTCCCCAGGTGCAACCGACTCGCAATCCACCCCACCGTCAGCGTGGTTTCCCGCCGCAACCGCGCCGCCAGGGCCAGCTTGGCCGGATCACTCTTGCGCCGCTCCCGCAGTTGCGCCTCGTTCCAACCCAACCGCCCCAACTCCTCCGCCACGATCCGCTCCGCCCGCACCTCCGCACTCTCCCGCCGCAGTTCCCCGGCGTGCGATTCCCCCAACTGCCCTTCCATCCGCTCGAGCATCTCCTTCCGGAACGCCTCGCTCCCCAGACACCAACCCCGACGCACCGGCTCCCATTCGGCCTCACCCATCTCCTGCTGCCGCCGCGCCTCCATCCGACGCTCAAACTCCGCTCGCCCCGCCGCCGTGTCCGCCCCAATCCCGTGTTCGCCCAGCAACCGGTCCACCCGAATCCAATGGGGTCGATGCTCGGCCGCGGCCAGATACCAACCCAGGCTGCTCCACGGATACCCCAACAGCCGCTCCTCACGGCCCAGCAGTTTCGCCCGCACCGGGTTCAGATGCACGACGTTGGGGTCAAACCATAGTCTTGTCCCGGTCTGGTTCCACCTTCTGCTTTCCGTTGCCCCAGCGGTGCAGTTTCACGGCGGCACTCTTCCGCGGACGTTGGGGTCAAACCATAGTCTTGTCCCGGTCTGGCTCCACCTTCTGCTTTCCGTTGCCCCAGCGGTGCAGTTTCACGGCGGCACTCTTCCGCGTCCCCAGGTGCAACCGACTCGCAATCCACCCACCGTCAGCGTGGTTTCCGCCGCAACCGCGCCGCCAGGGCCAGCTTAGTGACGGATCACTCTTGCGCCGCTCCCGCAGTTGCGCCTCGTTCCAACCAACGCCCCAACTCCTCCGCCGATCCGCTCCGCCCGCACCTCCGCACTCTCCGCCGCAGTTCCCCGGCGTGCGATTCCCCAACTGCCCTTCCATCCGCTCGAGCATCTCCTTCCCGGAACGCCGCTCCCCAGACACCAACCCTCGACACCGGCTCCATTCGGCCTCACGCATCTCCTGCCGCCGCGCCTCCATCCGACGCTCAAACTCCGCTCGCCCCGCCGCCGTGTCCGCCCCAATCCCGTGTTCGCCCAGCAACGGTCCACGAATCAATGGGTCGGATGACGCGGCCAGATACCAACCAGGCTGCTCACGGATGCCCCAACAGCCGCTCCTCACGGCCCAGCAGTTTCGCCCGCACCGGGTTCAGATGCACGTAGTCACAGACCGTCTTGGGTATCCGCCACTGCCCTCCACAGCAACGCCCTTGCAGCGTCCGCTGAACACGTGACCGAAGAGCTTGTCGCGGTGATTGAGCCAGATGGTGTAAGTGCTCAGAACCAGCGCATTCCGCCACCAAGTTCGCCTCGGGCGTTTCCACCCACCAGATGAAAGTGATTGCTCATCAGGCAAGGCGGTAGCACCCGGAACCCGTCTTCTGACAGGCCTCGGCCAGCGTCTTGAGAAATCCTGCCGATCAACGTCATCCACGAATATGTCCTCCGCCGATCCCCACGGCTCGCTGATGTGGTGATCGCCCCGGAAACTCGACTGCAGCTTGCGCGGCATCGCGTTGGAACCTGCCAAGCTCATCCGAATGGGTCCAGACTATGGTTTGACCCCTACGACACCCAAAGGCAGAGGCGTAAAGCTCACGTAAGGCGAGCGGAGCTGCAAATAAAGGCTCCTCTCCTCCATCGGATGGAGGAAGGGCCGAAGAGGCGCGTTTCACGTGGAACACCCTCTCTCGGTCCTCTCCCCACTCCTTCGTCGCGGGGAGAGGAAGAAGAATCCGCGCTCCCAAATCTTCGCAGCGCAAGGAGATTTGGACGCATAGCACTACAAAGCGCGCGCTGGTCAAATCCAAACCGGATGTTAAACTGAAACCCATGAACGACCGAATCGTCATTGACCCGCGCATCTGTCACGGCAAACCCGTAATTCGCGGCACACGCATGCCCGTATCCCTCGTTGTCGGCAGCCTGGCGGGCGGGATGAGCTTCGAGGAAGTCGAGCGCGAATACGGTTTGACGCGGGACGACATCCGCGCCGCGTTGAAGTTCGCTGGCGAGTTGGTTGAACAGGAGGAACACCATCCGCTGGCCTCCGCCACGCGATGAAGTTCCTGCTCGACGCGAACCTCCCGCGCTCCTCCGCGCCGCTGCTGCTTGGCTTGGGCCATTCGGTCGAGGACGTTCGTGAAGTTCTGCCGCCCGGCGCGGATGACGACACGGTTGCCGCGCGCGCTCAATCGCAACGATCCGTGCTGATCAGCCGCGACTTCGATTTTGCCGACATTCGGAATTACCCGCCGGAAACCTACTCCGGTCTGGTCGTGCTGGAATTGCCGGACGACGCGACGGCGGCGCAAGTCAACAAGACTCTCGAAACGTTTGTGCGCAATCCGGATTTCCTGGACCGACTGCCGGGACGGCTGGCGATTGTCTCATCGTGGCGCGTGCGTTTCCGACCGGCGTAAGAAACGCCAAGACGTGAAGGGGCAAATAATGACAGCGCGGGCGCTCGCCGGCGCGCGCCTCGCCCATCGGACTGGTTCTCCTCGCTCACAGTGAGATGGGCAGAGGTGAGGGAAATGGGAGTGGAGAGGGTGGCCGCAGGTCGAACGTTAGGGTCAAACCACAGTCTTGTCCTGGTCTGGTTCCACCTTCTGCTTTCCGTTGCCCCAGCGGTGCAGGTTCACGGCGGCACTCTTCCGCGTCCCCAGGTGCAACCGACTCGCAATCCACCCCACCGTCAGCGTGGTTTCCCGCCGCAACCGCGCCGCCAGGGCCAGCTTGGCCGGATCACTCTTGCGCCGCTCCCGCAGTTGCGCCTCGTTCCAACCCAACCGCCCCGACTCCTCCGCCACGATCCGCTCCGCCCGCACCTCCGCACTCTCCCGCCGCAGTTCCCCGGCGTGCGATTCCCTCAACTGCCCTTCCATCCGCTCGAGCATCTCCTTCCGGAACGCCTCGCTCCCCAGACACCAACCCCGACGCACCGGCTCCCATTCGGCCTCACCCATCTCCTGCTGCCGCCGCGCCTCCATCCGACGCTCAAACTCCGCTCGCCCCGCCGCCGTGTCCGCCCCAATCCCGTGTTCGCCCAGCAACCGGTCCACCCGAATCCAATGGGGTCGATGCTCGGCCGCGGCCAGATACCAACCCAGGCTGCTCCACGGATACCCCAACAGCCGCTCCTCACGGCCCAGCAGTTTCGCCCGCACCGGGTTCAGATGCACGTAGTCACAGACCGTCTTGAGGTATCCGCCACCACTGCCCTCCACCAGCAACGCCTTGTAGCGTCCGCTGAACACGTGACCGAAGAGCTTGTCGCGGTGATTGAGCCGAATGGTGTAAGTGCTCAGAAGCCAGCGCATTCCCGCCACCAAGTTCGCCTCGGGCGTTTCCACCACCAGATGAAAGTGATTGCTCATCAGGCAATAGGCATGCACCTGGAACCCCGTCTTCTGACAGGCCTCGGCCAACGTCTTGAGGAAATCCTGCCGATCAACGTCATCCCCGAATATGTCCTCCCGCCGATCCCCACGGCTCATGATGTGGTAGATCGCCCCCGGAAACTCGACTCGCAGCTTGCGCGGCATCGCGTTGGAACCTGCCAAGCTCATCCGAATGGGTCCAGACTATGGTTTGACCCCTACGATTCGGCGAGGTGGAAGAGGCCGATCCTGGGGTGAGCATCAGATCCCTGCCCGCCGAAACCGGGCTATGGTCCTTCCACCGCCACGTCCATTCCGTCAGGGCGATACTGGGGCACCAGCCGGACGCCGCCTGGCAGGTTGACGGAGTTGGTCTGCGTAAACCGGCCCACCCGGACGCTCCCGCGAAGCACGGGATACAGCGCGCCAACCGGCGGCGTGAACTCGGGCTGGACGCTGAACTCGACGGTCCCGCGCAGGTTCAGGGCTCCGGTCCCGACCAGCCGGGAAAACGTCCCCGTGTCCGGCGAACCGCCAAACTCCAGCGCCAGGATGCCGGCCCGGCTCTGCGCGAAACCACCTTCCACCCGCAGCGCGTCGGGTCCGGCATCGGGTCGGAGCCGGGCGGCGTTCAGGAGACTGCCTTTCAGCGTGCCGGTCCCGGTGAGTTCTCCGCCCATCAGGCTGATGCTGGTGAGCGAGGAGAGCACGGTTCCCATCAGCCGGGTCACGCCCGCCGTCTGGACGTAGCGCCGCAGTGCAGTTCGCCGCCGTTGATCTCGACCACACCGGCGTTCTGCAGGAGCACGCCGAAGCCGATCACCGTCACACCGGAACCGGTCTTCTGCAAGGCGCCGTTGAGGGCGAGCACCGGCAGTTCCCCGCCGCCGGAACCGCTGCTGACAACACCCGCGGTGCCCGCGAGGCTGCACGCTGCTTCCCAGGAGATTCAATGCGCTCGAGCCCCGATCCAGGCGGAGGCTGGCGCCGAACTCCAGACAGGGCTCCCGCGTTGAGCACGGTGCCGGACAGGCGTTTCTCATCCGCACCGTGACGGACAGAGCGGCCTGATTGACGAGCTGTCCACCCAATCTCCGGCAGACCGGAACTAAAACGGGTGAAGTCTGTTTGCGCCCAGGGTGAGAGGCGCTGCAAAGCCAGACGCTGGTGGAACGACATGCCAAGGACATCAGGGGTGATCGGTCGCTTTGACCGGGTGGTGCTGTTCCGGAACCACAAGGCCATCGGCTGGACGGAGCCATGGAGCAGCATTTGCAGGGGCGCGGCATCAGTTTCATGGGTTCAACCAAAGCTACGCCAACAGATCCGGCTGGAAGGCCGATCAGTTACGCACGCTGGCGCGGGCCGAGGACATTGAAATCTGCCAGGTCAACTACGGCGGGCGCAGAGGCCATCGTCGAGGAGATCCTCGCGGGCGCGGACGACGCGAGGTGGTCTGCATTCTCAGACCATCGATGCGCTGCTTCAAGGTGGGCAAGAATCACCAGACCGGTTTCTCCAACTCCAGTAGGTCCGGGCAAATGCCAGCACTTCGTTTACCCTGGACCGGAGTTTGGCCTGTGCCACCTGCGCATTCCGACGTGGGCTCTCGCCTCCAGTTCTGCTGCAGCGGGACGACTGGCTGGAGCGGCAGATGGAATAGCGGGCATCGTTTCAGAAGGCGACAACTGCTTTACGCGCATCAGCGGCAGCGCAGAACTGCTCAAGAACTGGCCCAGCGGCTGCGTCGAATGCTGGACCGGATGGCGGCGCGCTGGGTGGCGGTGCATGGACGCTTTGGGCGCAGCCTGCACTGGAGTGTATATCAGCCGAGTGGAGCACGGACATCGTGTTCCAGAGTGACCGCATGCTGCCGGAGCTTTACCGCGGATCGTGCGCACGGCGGCCATCGAAGTGGGCTGCCGGACCTTTACCGATTCATGGGCCGGAAGCCGCGCACCAAAAGGCCGAAGGCCAGAACGGCCGGCTGCAAACCCTCGTTCAAGGCGCGCGGCTCAGGCGACACTCTGGGGCGATCCTGAAAATCGGCATAATGGCGGGCGTCTTGCGCATTGAATGCACCACCAGTGACGTGACTACGTTCAAACACCGCGCAAAAGGTGGGCCGCGCCGAAGCGCGGGTGACGTGCTGGCCCCGTGCGGAGCAGCGAAAGAAGTGGGCACCGATGCGGAAGACCTTCTCAGCAGGGCGTGGCGAGGCGATGAGCGCGTGCAACCGGCGTTACCTGGCCTACATCAGCCAGTGGCGGGATCGGACGCGGAACGGCACGCGCTGGGAGGTGACGGCATCGCGGCGGGATGAAAAGACCAGTCGGTGCGGGGTCTGAACTTCTTTCGCGCCGACGACCTGCAGTTCCTACAGGCGCTGTAACAGGAGAACACCAGATCCAAGGTGCGCAACCAGACGCTCCAGCCGCATCCGACTGGAAACCTGCCGGATCGGTCGCACACTGCGGCGCTTCCAGTGCTCCAGCTCATCAAGCCGGTGGCGGGCACCCGCAAATCTACCGACCGCCCGCGGCGAGTCTCATCATCGCGGGACTGCAGCTCACCGAACGTCTGATCATACCCGCGCTCGCCGCATGAATTATCGTCGAAAACAGGTTCGTTGTTTGGCAGAGAGACACTAAAGTGCCGGCGCTCCAGCTTGAGTCGGCCAGCAGGGTCAGCGGAAACGCACCGCCCACCAGTTCGCCACCCTGAAAATCGAGCCGGACCGCTTCTCCGCCTGACGCAGGGGTGACGATGTGGCCAAGCACGCGGGCCGTGTCACCCAGCCTGCGGACGGCGGCGGTCAGGGTCGCTCCAGGCGTAGGCTTCCGTCGCGTTGTTAACCGCCCAGAAGCCGTTGGTCGCCGACTCGAAGGTCAGCCCCGCGCCTTCCAGCCGGGACAGGGCTGTCAGGGTCAGTGCGAGCAGCCGAAGCAGGGGAAGACGATTCATGCGGGCCTATTCGTTGAGCTTGAACTGGAGCCGAAAACGCGCCGGACCGGAGGAGGCGGTTCCCAGTGCGAATCCGGATCCAGTCGGCGACGGCGTCGGCTTCGCCCAGTTCCTCCAGCTCGAATGGGGCCTCCGGCCAGCCGACGGTTTCCACCCGGTCCGTGCCGAGCAGGCTCAGTGAATATCCGAAGCGCGCAGTAACGCAGCCAGTCTCACCGGATAAATCGCCGCCATGAGCACCGTTCGGCGCGGGGGAACTCCTCGAGGGCGGCGGCTGGATTCAGCCCATGATGTATCGGCAAGGTTGGCCCAGCCGTCCCCGTCGGTGTCGTCCTGCGCCGCGCACCGTTGCTGGGCGGCCAGGGCGGCGTAGCTTCGGGCGGCGGACCGGCGCTGACGCCCCGCAGCACGACGCTTGTTTACGTGGAGGCCTGCCAGACAAGGTCGGGACCGGGGGCAGGTCCGGTGATCTCGGAGAAAGTTCCCGCAGGGCGTGGCCGTGAGGACGGTGAAGGTGTCGTTGGTGGTCGGCGTGAAGCCGTTCAGCAGCGACACCTCCAGGCGGCCTGCCAGGGTGACGCTCCCAAAGACTTGGAGCCGGTCGTGGGCCGCCGCCGTCGCCCCGCCGATCTCAATCTGATGAACCGCGCCCGGCTCGTTGACCACGGAGCCGACGACTGTGAACAGACCGGCCGAAGCGCCGGGAGCAATGGTGCCCGCGTTCCGCAGCGAACCGCCCCGGGAAAATGTGAGGGAGCCCGTGCCTCCGATCACGCCGTCGGTGTGGTTGGTCAGAACCACCGCATCCACGGTCATGCCGCCGTGACTGAGCCAGCGGCCGTGATGGGAAACCGGAACGGTGATCGTGGCCTGGATGCCCGCGGGGCAGAGCACGTTCATGCCGGAATTCACGGTCAGCGGGCCGTCGCCGATGATGCGGTTTTCATAACCCTGCCCCGACTGACGGAACTCCAGCGTGCCGTTCCCGTCCAACGTCACCGGCCCCGACAACACCAACGAGGCCGGCCGCGTGCCGATGCCGCTGGCGCTGCTCTGAATCCGCAGCGTGCCGCCGTCGAAGGCGAACGTGCCGCGCGCCTCACATTCGGTGTTGCCGTAGATGACGACCGTGGAATCGCGCAGCCGGATCGGCTCGGTGTCGCCCCGCAGGTAGACGCGGATGCCCGAGATATCGATCCGACCGGGGCCGCGCAGTTCGCCGCCGTGCAGCGTCAGGGAGCGCGCGTTGTTGAACCAGCCGCCGGTGAGGCTGATGGCGGAGTTGGTGGCCGCCTCAAGCACGCCACGGTTGGTGACGGTGACATCGGCGTTGATCCCCGTGAACTGGAGCGAGCCGCCACCTTCGGCCTTGAGCACGCCCAGGTTCATCACGGAAGGCTGCTGCAGGGTGACCGTGCCGACGCGGGCGAGGATGGTTCCGTGGTTCTCGACCGGACACAGGATGACCGCCGGGGTGCTGTTGGTCGTGAGCAGCGTGATGCCGTCGCCGAGGGTGAGGGCTTCCCCGCGCAATTCGCTCGCATTGCCAAGCTGGCTGGGGCCGAACACCACACGGCCCGTGCCGGACAAGCGCGTGGGGGAGGAGAAGTTCAGCCGTGGGCCGAACGACCCGAGGCCGGCGGTGTTGGGCAGCATGACGACCGTGGCGTCGGCGAACTCAAGGTCGCCGTGAAGGTGGGTGTCCGTGTTGCCCGTCATCTGTGCGGTGGTGCCTTCGAGGCGGACCGGCTCCGGGCGTCCGTCGAGAATCACGCCCCCTTGGAGCCGATGCAGCCCCGCGCCGCGGAGTGTGCCACCGAGCACCGTGACCCCGCGCCCCACGCTATAGGCGATGGCGCCGCCGGCGGCGGCTTCCAGCGCGGCTCCGGCGTTGTCCACGGTCAGGTGGTCCGCGGGGCCGCCCAGCTCCACGGTGCCGGAATCGCCGGCGCGGATCACACCATGGTTCGCGACGTTCCGGTTCTGGAAGTGCAGCCGTCCGTCCCTGGCGTCGAGCACGCCCCGGTTGACCACGTCCGCCTGGACGATGCCGGTGGCGCGGTTCGTCGTCTGGAGCGCCACCCCGGACTCGAAGGTGAGCGGCGCGCCGCTGATCACATTGTCGGTGTTGCCGTTGAAGGATCCGAACTCGACCGCGCCCTGCCCGGTGAAGGTCAGCGGCGCCGTGGCCACCAGCGCGGCGGGATGGGTGCCGATTCCGATCACATTGTCCCGCAGCAGCAGCCGGCCGCCGTCCAGCGTCACCGTGCCGCGCGCGTTGACGTAGCTGTTGCCCGGGATGGTGAGCGTGGTGTTCCGCAGGGTGACGGGAACGAGATCGCCGAGGAGGTAGGTCTCCAGCCCGCCCATGACAAACACGCCTTCGCCCCGGAGCACGCCGCCATTCAGCGTGACCACCTGCGACGAGTTGATCCACCGGCTGGCAAACTGCACGAAACCACCGGCGGCGGACTCGATGACGCCGGCGGTGTTGTCCAGCGTGGCGCTGCGGTTGGGGCTGCCGATCAACAGTTGTCCGCCGCCTTCCGCGCGCAGCACGCCCAGATTCACGAGGTTCGTGTGCTGGATCGTGATCGAGCCGGCGCGCGCGTTGATTGTGCCGTGGTTCTCCAACGGGGTCTCGATGATGGCCGGTGTGCTGTTCGTGGTGAGCAGCGTGATGTCCGCGCCCAACGTGAGGTGATCGCCGCGGATGACGCTGGCGTTTTGGAGAAAGGCGGGACCGAAGAGCACCTGGCCGGTCCCGGTGAGGTTCACCGGCCCCGAGATGTTCAGGTTCGGGCCGAAGGTGCCCAAGCCGCCGGTGCTGGGCGTCATGAAGATCGTGGCCCCGTCGAGATGCAGGTTGCCGACGAGCACGGTGTCGGTGCTGCCCGGCAGATGCAGCACGGTGCCCTCGACGCGCACCGGTTCCCCGCCGCCGTCAAGCACCAGATAGCGAGCCACGCGATGCGTGCCCGCGCCCCGCAGGGTGCCGCCGATGACCGTCGCCGCGCCGTAACTCGGCCCGTGCGCGCTGGAGTAGTCCATGAAGCTGTCCGCGCCCGCGTCGATCACGGCGCTGCGGTTGTCCACGGTGATTGCCAGCAGATTGGCCCCAACCTGCACCCGGCCGCCGCCGCTGGAGAACATCGTGCCTCGGTTGGTGAACACCGCGTTGAACACCGTCACCACGCCCGTGCCCTCCACGCCCACCCGGCCGAAGTTCTCGACCACTGCGCGGATCGTCCCGCCGCCGCCATCGGGCCGGGTCGTGATCGTCTGCCGCGGTCCCACCACCAGGCGCGACGCCTCGTCGAGACCGGCGATGACGTTGGGATCGGCGTTGGCCGGGCCGAACGTCACCCGCCCGCCGCCTTCCAGCCGGAGTTCGCCCGCCGCCGTGAGCCGGGTCTCCGGCCCCGCACCGCAGCAGCGGGTGTTGTTCAAAAAGATTTCCCCCTCGTTGGTGATCGTGCCGTAGGCATTCAGCACAACGCTGCTCAGAACCTGCACGAGCGTCGGCGACTCAATGCTGATGGGATCCGCCGTCCCGAAGAAGTGCGCGTGGTTGGGCAACTGGATCACGCCCTCGCCGCCGAGAGTTCCGCCGTGGATGGATGGCACGCCCGCCAGCTCGACCACTGCCCCGGCGTCGGCACCGATGAAACCGCCGGCATTCTCGAAGCGCCCTTGGTTGATCCGCAGCAGCGCGCCCTGGGTGGCGAGGAGGGTGCCGGTGTTGGTGACGCTGCGGCCGTTGGAGAACTCCAGCTCCATCCGCCGCGGTTTGTCGGCGATGAACGTTCCCTGGTTCACGAGATCGAACTGCCCGTGTCCGGCATGAACGCCGCCGCGGACCGTGTGACCGGGGCCATTGGTCACCACGCCACTGCCACCCCAGGTCGCGAACAGTCCGTTGCCGGTGACCGGAGCCGGGTTGGCAAAGTGAAGCTCCCCCGTGCCTTGGAACGTCGCGTTCGACACCGTGGTCAGGCTGGCCATCTCGTCGAGCCGGACCAGGCCGTGGTTGGTCACCGTCTGCCGGACCTCCAGCCGGCCGACCGGCACCGGGCTCGCCCCGAGCACGGTGAGCGTGAAGTTGGTCAGCGTCATGCCCTCCGCGCCGCCATCCAGCGTCACCGGCTCGGTCGCCGAGAGGGTTCCGCCACCGCGGAAGGTGCCGCCGGAAAGGGTCAGGGGAGTTCCGGCGACGGTCGGGCTGTTGGTGCTGAGGTCGTAGATGCCGGCCGTGGTGTTCAGCAGGGCGACGCCCGAGAGGTTCACCGCCGCCGCAACGCCCTGGAGCAGGCCGGCATTGATGATCTGCCCCTTCACGGTGACCGCACCTTCGAGCAGGCGGATCGCCCCCGTGCCATCGGTCGCCAACCGGCCGCCATCGAGCACGGAGTTCTGGCGGAAGTCCACCGCCGCGCCCTCCAGCGCCTGGATCAACCCGCTGGCATTCTTCAGCTCCGTGGCGGTGACCTGGAGGTTGCCGCCGCGGCGGGCGCGAAACTCGCCGTCATTGTCGGCCGAACTGGCTTCCACCTTCACCAGCCCGCCGTCGGCCTCCAGCAGGCCGTCATTGTCGAAGGACTCCGCCTCGACCACGACGCGGCCGCCGTTCGTGCCGCGCAGAGTGCCCTCGTTCTCCACGTGAATCGTGTCGAGCTTGAGATCGGTCCCCGGCGCGAAGTCGCCGACGATGTCACCCCGGTTGTCAATCAATCCGATGGCCTCGATGTCCCCCTGCCCGTGGATGGTGTGGCCGCGTCCGTGCTCGATCACGCTCGCCGAAAGGCTCGACCCGCCGTCCTTGATCCACACGCTCCCGTTGCCCTCGAACACCAGTCCGCCCAGGCCGGCGGTGATGCTGGCGTTCTCGTCCAGTTCGACCGTGCCGTCGTTGAACACGCCGCCGCCCTCGAAGCCCGTGATGCCGTCCAGTTCCAGTTCCGCGCCCCCGCGCAGCCGCAGGCCGGCCCCTTCATTGAGCGCCAGCGTGCCGATGCGGACGTCGTTGTCGAGGCGCGGACTGCCGCCGGGGATCGCGACGAGGTAGTTGAAGCCCAAGCCCGCCGCCTCGCTGCGGAGGTTGTCCGGCCAGGTGGGAAAGGGAATGGGGATGCCCAGCAGCTCGGCAAAATCCAGCGGTTGCGGCGCCCAGTTGAGGCTGTGCCAGCTTCCGGAGCCGCCGGTCCACGCGCCGGGAAACGGGATGTTGAGGTCGAGCGCGCGGACGGACGCGCCGCCCAGGGCCAACGCCAGCGCCGCCGCACTGATGCGCCGGCAGCACGCCGTCCTCGCGCACGATTGTGGGACAGGATGGGTTTTCATCGGGCAATCACTCCAGCAGGGCCAGGAGGTTCGTCGCCGCGGCGATCAGCGTCACGGCGGCTTCCTCCTCGATGCGGTCGCCGCGTTCGCGTTCCACCGTGCGGATGAACGATTCGAGCAGCGCGGCGGCGGCCGGATCGTTCGCCGGCTGGCCGTCGTCCAGGAGGTCAATGAAGGCGGCCAGCCGGGCGGCCAGGCTTTGCGCGGTGCCGCCATGCGTAACCAGCTGGTCAAGTTCCGCGAGCAAATCCTCGGCGAGCCGTGCGGGTTCGAGGCCGAGTTCCTGCGGCGTGAGGCGCAGCAGCCAGCCTTCGCGGTGTCCGTCCGGGTTCAGGCCATGGCCGACGAAGGAAAACACGCTGCCGGTGTGGCGGACCCCACGCACGGCCTCAATCTGCCAGCCCGCCAACGCCGCTCCCACATGGGGCGCGGCCACGTCCTGGATCAGCCGCATCCCCTGGTGCGCGTCCCACACCCAGCCTGGGTCTTCGAGGAAGCCGCCACTGCCGGCGACGATGAAGCCCGAACCGGTCACACCCCACGCCACGCTGGTCTCGGTGCCCGGCGCCGTGCCGAGTCCGATCAGGCCCCTCTCCCGCGTCCACAGCATCGCCTCGATGTCCGTGGAAAGATTCGGCCCGGTGTAGCTCCAGCCCGCCACCGCGGCCCCCTCCGGCGAGACCGCCAGTGCCACACCAAACACCGGCCCCCCGGGCAGCTCACCCAGCACCTCGAAACCACCAGCTTCCGTCCAGCGATACGCCTCCTGACTCCCCGGCAGGGTGATCGCTCCAACGATCACGCTGCCGTCGTCCGACACCCGCTGCGCCGAACTGCGAACCCGGCCGCCGCTGATCGCACCCAGGGGCACCATGCCGGTGGCCGCCGTCCAGCGATAACCCTCCGAACCGAGTTCGCTGTTGCCGGTTCCCACGATGATATCGCCATCCGGAGTGATCCCCGTGCCGAACCCGCTGACGGTACCGCCGGGTAGGTCGCCGAGGTTCACCAGGCCGTCCGCTGCGGTCCACCGGAAGACTTCCCGCCCGAGCGTCGTCAGCGACGAACCCACGACCACGCTACCATCCGCCGAGACCGCCACCGCGCCGCCGCTGACCGGGCCGCCCGGCAGCTCACCGAGGCTCACGAGGCCGGTGTCCGCCCGCCAGCGAACCGCCTCCAGGCCGCTGGCCGACTGGCTTTCGCCCACGACCGTCGTGCCGTCGGCGGAGACGCTATAGAAGCGGCTGAAGAACATGCCGCCGGGCAGGTCGCCGAGGGGGATGAATTCGGCGGCAAACAGGCTGGGAACGAGCAACAGGCTGCTAAGGGCGACTCGGGACGGTAAGGCGTTCATGTTGGATGGAGTCAGGTGGTCAAGGTTGCGAGAGTCAGCTAGCCCGGGAGATTGGAGCTGAGCCGGAAGACGTGGGGGGGGAAGCGGGTGGTGATCAATTGATCACAAGCACCTCGTCGATTTCGTCGAGGATGGATTCGACTGGCTTCGAATCATCAAGGAGCGAAGGAGATGCTGGCAGGGCGTTCGGATCCAATGTATCGACCAATTCATGAGCTTTTTCGCACTCGCTGAGTTTGTCCGACAAATCCGCAATCCGCTGACGCAATTCATCCAATTCACTATCGTTGCCGAGATTGACGCCGAGCACCCAGTTAAAGCCAAGCCGAAGGGTTTCCGAGTGAAACAATTCGGCTTCCACCAACTTCAGTTCCCTTTTGATTTCGTCGCAGCTTCGCTGCGGAGCCAGTGGCCCGATGTCCACCGGACAGGTGAGCGGCGAGGACGCCGTGCAACCACCCCCGCTGCAACCTTCGGTGGGAGGCTCTGCTTCGGGACAGCTTCCATCTCCCGCTGAACAACCCACCTCGCAGCCGGGTGCTCCGGCGGAGCAATCACCTGTGCCAAAGACGGCGGCCACTTGGTCGGCTTCCGAAGCGCCATCCCCCGGCGGGAAGGGCGCGTCCGTCGCATCTCCCTCGGTGGGGGCCTGACCGGTTGCGGGATCGTAGGCGTTGTCACCGGACACAATCCAACCCGTGGCGGGTTCGGTTTCCTGTCCTCTCAATCCGAACGTGAACTCCACGGTTTCCGACTTCTCCGCGGTCTGGCCCGCCGCCGTGTAGCCGTAGCGGTTGGCGGTTTCTCCGGAGGAGTCCGCCACGCCAATGACGTTGCCACGTTCGTCGGTCTGCGCCGAATAGGTGTTCCCTCCCCGTTCGGTGGTCAGCGGCGCTTCGCCCCGGTCCTCGAAGTGGTTCCGGACCTGCACGGCATTGCCGGCATCCGTCTCCGCCACGGGCCGGGTTCCGTCGCGCACCACGCGCCGGGTGGGGACGCCGTTCACGGCGTCCTCGATGGACTGACCCAGCGCGTTGTAGCGGATCTCCTTGGTCGTCCCGTCGGCCAGCCGGACCTGCGTCAACCGGTTCCGGGAATCGTAGGCCATTTCCAGCATGCTGCCGGTGGCCTTGAGGGTCTCGCGGGTGCGGTTGCCGTTGGGATCGTTCGTGAAGGTCTTGTCATCGGTCGCGGTGATCCGCCCGGAGTCGTCATAGACTTGGTTGTTCGAGAACGGCCAGGAGAGCGGGGATCCGTTTACATCCCACAGGTAGTTTTCCGGCGCGGCTGCGGTTCCACCCGTGAGGACCAGGCCGCGCTCGTCGTAGGTCTGTGTGCGGGTTCCGGTCAGCCCGACGATGGAGAGGGGCTGGCCCAGCGGGTCGTAGGTGTAGTCGAATTGCTCCAGCAGCGTCGCGTCGGCGCGGTGCTCCAACTGCGTCAGGTGGCCGGAGGCGGCGTAAGTCCAGCGGCTGACGATGCCATTGGGATGGCGGACCTCGGTCTGCCGGTCGGCGAGATCGAAGTCCAACTGCACCTCGAAGCCCGACGAGGCCAGCTTGATCAGCCTCCCCACGGCGTCGCGCTGGTATTGGGTCAGGCCGCCCAGTGAGTCGGTCATCCGCGTGCGCTCGCCCACGGCGTTGTAGGCGTAGGTCACGGTGACATCGAACGTGGTGTTGAGAATCCGCGTGCGGCAGGTGAGCACGCGGTTGCAGGCATCGTAGGTGTAGGTCAGCGCGCTGTCGCCGTCTTCGGCGGTGAGCAGGTTGCCGTTCGCGTCGTAGGTGAAGACGCTCACGTCGTCCGGCGCGGTGATCTTCGTAATCCTGCCTAGGCAATCGAACTCCTGCTGGATTTTCACGCCGTCGGCCTTGGTGATCTCAATGCGCCGGTCCAGCCGGTCGTAGCGATAGCTGAGTTTCCGGCCCACGGGATCGGTCCGGCTGACCAGGCGGCCCAGCAGGTCGTATTCAAAGGAGGTGACCTTGCCCCGGGCATCGGTGACGGAGATCACGTTGCCCAGGGCGTCGTAGGCGCGGCGCACCTGGTTGCCCAGCGGGTCGCTGGTTTCCGTGCGGCGGTTCAGGGCGTCAAACACGGCGGTGCTCGCGTGGCCGAGGGCGTTGACCGTGCGGATCACGTTCCCGTTGGCATCGCGCTCAAAGGTGGTCGAGCCGCGGACCGGATGGGTTCGCCGGATGACCCCGCCGACGGCGTTGTAGGCCGTCTCCACCGCCGGGATGAGCGGGCGCTTCACGGCGACCAGGCGACCGGCGGCGTCGTAGGAGCGCGTGGTCTTCGCGCCCACGCCGTCCGTGACGGAGAGAAGCTGGTTGTGCTCGTTGAACTCGAGGTTCCACCGGCGGAAGTCCGGCGTGCCCGCGCCGAAGGTGAGTTCGGTGGGACGACCGGCCGCATCGCGGGTCACCTCGCGCCGGAAGCCACCCGCATTGACCACGGCGACGAGGTTCCCGCGGGCGTCGTATTCCAGGCGCTGGGTGTTTCCATTGGCGTCAATGCGCGCGGTCACGAGGCCGCGCATGTCGTATTCCCAGCGGCGCATCCCGCCGAGCGGGTCCGTCAGCTTCGTCAGGTTGCCTTTGGCGTCGTATTCGTAGCGCCAGGAGTAGCCCTCGGCGTCGGTGCGGCTGAGCAGGCGGTCGGAGTTGGCGGCATAGACGTAGGTCGAACGGCGCTCCAAGGCGGTGCCCACGGCTTCGGTGAGGGAGGTGAGGTTCCCGCACTCGTCGTAGGTCATCAGGTCCACCCGGCCGTTGGCGCGCACGATGCGGGTGGGCAGGTCGTTGCGGTCGCGCGCGATGACCGAACGGACGCCGAGCGGCGCGCTCATGTCGTTGAACTCGCCCGCCGGGCTGGTCTTGAACGCGGTGACGTTGCCATTGCCGTCGGTCACCGAGCCCGCCACGTCCTCGCGCAGCAACGTTGGCAGCGGATTTGCCTGCGAGCCCAGGCCGGTGCCGGGATCCGCCAGGCCGGCGGCGGCGGTGGGTGAAAACTGGCGCGTGCTGCCGTCCGCCAGCTCGGCCCGCATGACCTGGCCGGCAAAGTTGTAGGCGTAGCGGCTCACGGCACCCACTTGGTCCGTCTGCGAAACCATCCGGCCGCGTGCGTCGTAGCCAAACTGACGGGAACTTCCGTCCGGATCGGTGATCTTGACCAGGTTCCCCGCCCCGTCGTGCTGGTAGCGGGTCACGCGGCCGTCAGAGGAGGAGACGGTGGTCAGCTTGTTGCCGGCGTAAGTGAGGCGGGTCTTAAAGCCCACCGGGTCGGTCACTTCGATGAGCTTCTCGCCCTCGTAGGCGTAGGTCGTGGCATTGCCGTTGCGGTCCACGACGACGGTCTGGAAGCCGGCGGCGTTGAACTCGAAGCGCGTGCCGTTCTTCAGGCGGCGGGTGAAGGTGCCGTCGGCGTTGCGAAGCAGCGTGGCGAAATCCCCGGGCGGGCTGAGGAAGGTGTCGTTGTCCGGACGGCCGTTACCGATCAGCACCGCCAGCGCGTTCTGCCCGAGGCCGACGCCGCCGACCAGGTCCAACACGCCATCCAGGTTGAGATCGAGCCCGGCGAAGTTTTCCGTGCCGAGGGGAAGCAGGGCTCCCGCCGTGCCGGAGACAAATCCGCCGCTGCCGTCGCCAGCCAGGATGAAAACGCTATGGTGACCGCCGCTGCGCAGGGCCACGTCGAGGCGCCCATCGCCCGTGAACTCGCCGATGAGGAACTCCGGGGTGCCGCCGGACAAGGAGACCGGGATCGGCGACACCACGGCCGACCCGAGCACGCCATTGCTCGTGCTGAGATGAACGCGAAGAGAGTCGCGGGGGATGAGCGTGATGATGTCGCCCAGGCCGTCACCGTTGACATCCGCGATGCGGGAACCCAGCGGCGCGGCGAGGAGATTCTGGCCCAGGGTGGGGTTGGAGGCGGCGGTGAACCCGCCGTCACCATCGCCCAGGAACAGTTGGATGGCCGCCGTATCCCCGAAGAAGGCCACGCTACGGGGCACAGCCAAATCCACATGACCGTCGCCGTTGACATCACCCAGGCCGAAGGGCCCGTCCCTGGAAATGAACTGTCCGAGCGTCAGGGTGACAGGCGGGTGGAATTCCGCGTCGCCCCGCGCGAGGAAGACAAGCAGTTGTCCGCCTGCCGCCGTGGGGCGTAGGCCCGCCAGATCCGGCCAGCCGTCCTCGTTGAAGTCGGCGGATGAAAGCCATGTGATGCTGCTGTCTGGGACCGTGATCGCACGCCGGGCCTTCTCGCCACCCCGGCCGTTCAGAAGGAAGATGCTCAGTTCGTTCCCGAAAAGAACTGTAATGGCCGCGACATCCAGGTTTCCGTCGCGGTCGAAATCCGCCGCCGCATCCGAGCTCGAATAGAAAAAGGCGGAAATCACGGGAAAGGGAGACTGGAACGTTGTGCCGTCGCCGGGCACTACACGCCCTCCTGAGGGCGCGAGCGTGAAGACATCCGGCAGTCCGTCATTGGTGAAGTCCCCGGGGATCAAGGTTCCAGGCCGTGTGCCGATCGCCAGACCGCCTCCGGGAGAGAGAATTCGGGCGGTCACGAACCCGCCGAAGCCATCGCCATCCGCCACCGAGATATGGTGTGCACCGTTGTGGGAGCTGAGCAAATCCGTTCGACCATCACTGGTCACATCGACCAGGGCGAGGTCGAGGAACTGGTTGTTGCCAACGAAATAGGTGCGGGGCACACCAAACCCGCCGCCGCCGTTGCCGAGCAACACGCCGGCCCAGAAATTTCCGTTGAAGAAGGCGACATAGACCAAATCCAGCGCGCCGTCCGCGTCGAGGTCCACGGCGCGAAGCGGAAACTGGAAACTGCTCGCGGCCGTGAAAATCCCTCCGGGCCGCAGGCCGCCCTGCCCGTCACCCAGGAATATCTCCACACCGTCGGGATCCGTCGTGAACACCCGGTTGGCGCTGATCACGACATCCTGATTGCCATCGCGGTTGAAGTCGCCGGTGACGAGGTTGACCGGTGCTCGGCTAAGCGGGAGGTCCTGCCGCTCGAAACTGGCATCCCCATTCCCAAGGAAGATCGAGAGCGACGCGTCCGCGACGAAAGCGCAACACACATTGTTGAGCACCAGCAGGTCCGGGCGTCCGTCCCGGTTCAGGTCGGTCGTCGCCAACGTGAGGGGACGCGGGGTGGTCTCAAGTTCCACCGGAGGTTGGAAGCTGCCATCTCCGAGGCCGAGGAAGACGGCCACGGCGCTGGTGGTGGCGTTCAGGACCAGGAGATCGGGGCTGCCGTCTCCATTCACGTCAGCCGTCACCACGTCCCGGAAGTCCGGTCCATCCGCCACGACCTGGCGGGTTCCGAAACCGCCCTGCCCGTCGCCGAGCACGGTGACGAGCCGCCCGCTGAACTGCTGGAAGCGGGCGACGGAGAAGACCAAATCCTGATTGCCGTCCCGGTTGATGTCGGCCGCGATCATCCGGGCGCTCCCCTCATTGCCCAACTGCACCTGCACGCCGGGGGCGAAACCGCCCTGACGGTTGTTGAGCAGAAGGGAGAAGGAACCGGGAAACGCAGGAGTGCCACCGAGAAATGGGGTGGCCACGACGCAGTCGGGGGCGCCGTCGTTGTTGAAGTCCGCGATGGCGAGCGAGCCAACGCCACTGAGCAAGGGGCCAACGAGTTGACTTCTGGCCCCGGCGAACGTCCCGTCGGGCATCAGCGTGGGCCGGTAGCGCAGGGCGGAGGCTCCCTCCACGAGCAGTTGGCTGCCGTCGGCCTGGGCATGGAGCCGGGCCACGCCGCCGATGGACCAGCCCACGCCCAGGCAACTGTTCCGATGGTTGAGCACCAGCGCCTCCGTCGAAAAGCTGCTCCCGGCGGAGGAGCGGGTGAACTGGCTGAACAAATCCATGCGGACCGGATGCACCCCGGTGGGCACGTTGGCCGCGTCCAGCACGGCGGTCTGGCGGATCGTCTGCCCCACCGCCAGGCCGCGCGTGAGCGTGTACGTGGCGCTGCCGCGAGTGCCGTAAAAGCTGGGTCGCAGGGAAACCGATTCCGGGGCTCCCTGGATTTGCGTGGCCACGGGGACCGTCGGCATCGGGTCGGCGGCCTGGCTGCTGTAGATGAACTCCAGGGTGCGCGATTCGCCCAAAGAACGGGCCGGAGTGGGCGCGTGCGCGGCGGTGAGGTCGCCGCTGGCCGGATCAACGGCCGCGCCCGGGACCGGCTCGGGACAGTCATTGGGCTGGCGGACCAGCGAGGCGACATTGTCCGGGCTGCCCTGGGCGGCGTTCAGGGGGACGGGCGGCGGCCCCACGAACCCATGCCAGTCCGACGCCCGGACGCCGCCCGAGATCGTTTCCACATTCCTTCCGTCCGGAGAAACCCGGCCCGCGCCGACGACCACGAACTGCCCCGTGCCAGCATCCAACGACCAGAGGTCCATCAACGTGCCGGGCGCAAAGTTGTCCACGTTGGGCAGGGTGAGCCTGATCGGGGTGGCGAAGGTGAGGCCGACCGGCTGGATCGTGATGAGCACCCCGAACCCAAGCGCCTCGGGCAGGGCCGCCGGCGCCAGCGACTCCGGAACGAGCGAGATGGAGATCTGCCCGGTGTAGTTGGTGCCATCCATCTTCGCCGTGTTGGCGGGAATGGTGAGAACAGCCCCGAGGAGGTCGTTGCGGACGACCGTGGTCTGGGCGGGGTTGACGGTCGTGAGGCTGTTGGCGGCGATCCGTGGGAGGTAGAACGGCCGCTCAATGACGTTGACCGCGTTCTCCAGCAACAGGATCTCCTCGCGGAAGCCGGCGTAGGGGGAGCCATCCGGCGCGAGCTGCGCCCCACCGGTGTCGAGGTCCAGCACCTGGGGACCGCCGGGGATGTTCGTCAGGGTGAAGCGTCCGTCGGCGCCGGTCAGCGCCTCCGAGGCTAACCCCAGCAGGGATACCCGCACGCCGGCCACGGGTCGTTCATTGCCGGCCACCGCATCCGTGGTATCGAGCACGATGCCGGTGATGGCCGTGGCGGTCCCGGGCGGCGGTGACACCACGGACACGGTCACGGTCTCAGTGTCGGTGCTTTCACCGTCGCTCACGCCGAAGGCCAGTTGATAGGAACCGGTCTGGGCGGGTCCCGGACGAAAGGTGAAGACGCCGGTGGCCGCATCGAGCGCCGCATTGGCCGGCACCGGAACGGGGGAGGCAAAGAAGAGCAGTGGGGCGCCCTCGGGGTCCACGGCCGACAGCCCGAAGGCGAGGCTGCCACCCACTATGACCGTCCGGTCACCGACGGGGCCGAGAACGGGCGGGCGGTTCCCCGGCGGCGGCTCGTGGCGAAGCCGGAAGAAGCGTGCATCCCCGACCGCCGCCACCGTGACCATAAAGCGGTCGCCAACCACGGCCGGCACCTCAACGGCGCGCTCCCAGGAGGGCGGCACGGTAAGTTCATCCGCTGATTCGAGCACGAAGTCCGTGGTCGAACCCGGCCAGGCCAGAGCCACCTGCCCCCCGGGCTCGATCGCGACCTCAAGCGCTGGCGCCGCAGGCTGCGCGAGGGCGGTCAGCGTGAGGCCGGTCGCCAGCAGCAGGCCGGCGAACCACCGGAAAGGCCCTGGCCGGGAACCGGAGGAAAACCACGGAGGCATGGCAGGAGAAAGGGGGCCGGGCGCGGAGAGGGGCGTCTGCATGGTCTGACGGGGGGGATTGAGGAGTGAAGGTTCACCAGCCGGTATTCGGGTGTCACCACAGAATCTTTCACGCAACGTGAGGAGGGGGCACATCCATTCAGCGTGGCTGAAACCGATTGAAGCTAGGATTCCCCCGGTTGTGCGGGCTTCCAGCCAAGCCAGTGGAAAACTCTTCCTCGCGGGAACTGACTGACTCGGCTGGAACCCCGCGCCACCACGTTGAAAAGGTGCGCCCATGAAGCGGCGCATCTCCAGCCCCCCGGCTTCCACGCGGAAGCCGCCGCGCGATGAACACGCGGCGTCCACTTCTCGCCAGGCGTGGGAGACGAGGTGGCGAGGCTCTGACTTTCCATTTTCCCCGCTGCGCGACTTCACGTTGGCGCGTGAGCTGGAGCTTCCTCACGGCTTGTGGACGACGATGCTGCCGCCGCCGAGGGCGGTGGTGGCGTCGGCGGTGTCGGCGTCGCCGGGCTGGTTGTCGTAGATGACGCCGCCGCCGGACTGGTCCCAGATCTTGATGCGGAACCGGTCCGTGCCGCCACCGCCGTTGACCTGTCCGTCCGTGGCCGTGAGCTGGAAGGCGTAGTCGCCCGCGCCGTTGACCGTGCCGCGGCCCTTGAATTTGGCCTTGGCCCCGGCGACCACCAGCCAGTCATAGCTCGTGCTCTTGAAGTTCAAGTCGCCGGCCTTGAACTGGAACTCGGTGTTGCCGCTCGGAACGTTCGCGCCCGGCTGGTATTTCGCGACGAAGCCGAAGTTGGCCTTGCCGGTGAGCGAAGGATCAGCGGCATAAGCACCCGCCGGTGAATTGATCCACCCGCCGCCGGTCACGAAGCCGCCTTCGGGATCATAGACCACCACAAACTCATGCACGGCGATGTCCACGTCGCCACAGGCGTTCTCGGCAGTGACGGTGACACGATAGACGCCGGGGCTGGCGTATACGTGCTGGGCCATGCAGGAACCGTCGGGTTCCGCCGTGGTGACGGTGTCAGGTGAACCGTCGCTCCAGTGGAAGGTGGCGGTTTGCAGCAAGCCATCCGCCACGGCCAGTTGCACGGAGACCTCCGCGAGAGAACCGAGGGGCAGCGGCGCGGCGGGCGCGGTGAGATCGGTGATTTCGGCGGGCGCGCCTTGCACGGTGAAGATAGTGGTGCAACTGGCGGTGTGCCCGGCGGTGTCGGTAAGGGTCAGCTCGACGGAATGCGAACCACAGCCGACCAAGGTGCCCGGCGTCGGATTCTGGGTGACCGTAATGGAGGCGCAGGACGCACAGACTCCGGTGATCACGGCCTCGGAGCGCAAGTCCGGCACCGCCGCCTGGCCTGACCCACCGGTGTTCACAGTGATGTCCGCCGGGCACTGGAGCACCGGCACGTTGGTGAGCGGGCTGATCGGCGTGGGGCCGGGCACGCTGACGTAGCGGCGGGCGAAAATACCGGCGGGGGCTCCGGGTCCGCTGAAGTCACCATCGGCACCGCTCCAATCGTCCCAGACAATGATGAAACTGCCGCTTGGCGCGATGGCCACGGCCGGAAAGCCCTCAGCGGTAAAGATGGTGGCTTCAAACTCGTTGCACAGCCCATTGCCTTGGCTGCCTTCAGGCGGTGTGATGACCTGCCCGTCGGAGGCATAGGCCTTCGCAACCACTCGACCTGTCGGTTGTCCCGCGTAGCCATACCAAGAAACGACGAAATGGCCGTCCGCTGTCATGGCGAGGTCCGGCACTCCCTGATATTGTTCAAAGCGAGAGTTCACCTGGAACTCGTTTCCGATGCCTCTGCCTTGAGTGCCCGGAACCGGAGTCAATTCGTTCCCGGCGGGGTCATACCTTTTGGCGAACACACCCACGGACGCGCAATCCTGGCCGATGCTTCCGGCTCCAGCTGCAGCGGAAGTCCAGGCGATGACGAAGCTGCCATCCGACGCGATGGTCACCGGTGCCTTGTGCTGCACCTCATCACCGGAGGGGCCGACCTGATACGCCTGATCGTGCGTGTTGACCTGAAACTCGTTGCCAATACCACTCCCTTGAATTGCGGGCGGAGGGACAAGCTCAGCGCCCTCTTTGTCATAGCGTTTGGCAAAGACACCACCAAGCCCCCCGTGTTGTCCCAGACTGAACCAGGTGATGATGAAGCCCCCGTCTGATGCCATGGCGGCACCGGGCACGAGTTGGAGGCCCGGCGTGTAGGAGTTGACGCGGAATTCGTTCTCCGAGCCGGCCGGAACCCCAGTCGGCGGAACCAACTCGTTTCCCGCTGCGTCATAGCGCTTGGCGAAGACTCCCCAGTCGCTTCCATCCGCCCCTGTCTTGTCCTCCCAGGCGATGATGAAATTGCCGTCGTGATCCACCGCGACTTCGGCGCGATGGCGGGAAACCCCTCCACCGAAAGGCAACGTATTGCCGAACGGCGGTCCGGTCTTGACGATGAACTCATTGCCGATGCCCCAAGTGCTGCCGGTGAGGACACCTGCGGGTGGGGGAAGCGGGTTTCCGTTCGCGTCGTAGCGCTTCGCCACGATCTCGTGCCCCTCATCCCACGCGATGACAAAACGGCCATCGGGAGCCATGGCCACCGAGACCTTGGAACCTCCCGTGCCATTGACCTTGAATTCTCCGCCCACGGGATTCCCGTCACTATCAAAGCGTTGGGCGAAGACCCCCGACGTCGCGAGGCTGTAGGTGGCGCTGCCCCAGACGACGACGGAATTCCCGTTAGCATCCATCGCAACGTCTGGTCGCTGTTGCGCGCCGACGATTTGAGTATGCACCTGAAACTCCGGCCCGGCGGGGGCGAAGTTGAAGGCGGCAGGGGGCGGTGCCTGCACCGGCTCGCTGACCGAAAGCTCCGATGTGTTTCCATCCGCATCCGTCGCCGTGGCGGTGATCCATTCGCCGGCCGCTGTTGCGGCGGGTAGCACCACCGAGAAGTTCGCGTTACCAGAACTGTCGGTGATAGCCGCCGCCGAGCCAAGGAACCGCTCGGCCTGGGTGTTTGCACCCGCTCCGGGCGAAGCGCTGGCAAAGAAGTCGAGCGCAAAGCTGGTGTCGGGAGTGCTGTGGAGAGTTCCCTGGACGGTCGTGCTGGCACCAGCGGAGGCGTGGGAAGCAAGGACTGGGAAGTTCTGGAGTTGGTTGGCTCCAGTGTCGGCATCCAGCGAATCGTTGGCAGTCGGCCCGTTATTACCCAGATCAATCCCCAGTCCACCGTTGGAGTGAATCGCGTTGCCGCGGATGGCATTGCCGACGGTCACGCCGGGTGCCCCCAAATTCCACACGATCACCCCATCCGTTGCGCTGTGAGCGATGATGTTCCCCTCTCCGGAGTTTACGCCGCCAACCTGATTATGGGATGAATCCACAAGCACGACCCCTTCCCTGTTCCCAAGCGGCAGCCCCCCTGCGATGTCGGTGCCGATTAGGTTTCCGAGAATCCGGTTTCCGTCGGCCCCCTGCAACTGAACTCCACGATGGGAATTGCCGGAGATGACGTTGCGGGCGCCGGGCGTGGAACCGCCGATGAGGTTATTGGCTGACGGTGAGTAGAGTGCGACACCGAGGACGTTGCCGAGCGCCAGCGTCCCGGTCAGGTCGGTCCCGATGAGGTTGCCTTGGACCACGTTGTCGGGTGACCGGATGTCCACTCCGGTCTGGTTGCCGGAGATCAGGTTGCCTTCGCCCGGACCCGCACCGCCGATGGCGTTGCCGGCCGGGTTCTGTTGCGCGGAGACGCCGATGAAGTTGCCGATGGCCAGCGTGCCCGTCACGTCCGTGCCGATGAAATTGCCTTGAACGACATTCCCGAACGATCCCCCGCCAAACATCGCCACGCCGGAGGCCAGATTACCCGAGATGAGGTTTCGTGCGGCGGCAATGTTGCCACCAACCCGCACGCCCGCGCCGAGGGAGACACCGTTGCCGTTGCCCAAGGCCGCAGTCCCAGTGTGGTCCGTGCCAATGAAGTTGCCCTCCACGACGCCGGCGTTGATGGCGACTCCCGTGCTGATGTTCCCCGAAACGAGATTCCCCGCGCCAGTAGCCGTGCCGCCGATTTGCTGGGCAGATGACGCGCTGGAGTTGACGCCATGCTGGTTCGGCAACGCCATCGAGCCGCTGACATCCGTGCCGATGTAGTTTCCCTCAACAACGTTGGGCGGTCCGCTGACCGCGAATACCTCGATTCCATTCAGGGAGTTCCCTGAGATCACATTGCGTTCCGCGGGCGAAGCGCCGCCCACCAGGTTGCCTCCGGCGAGCCAGATGAACACCCCTGCCTGTCCATTCGGGACCGCCGTCGTGCCTGTGGCATCCGTGCCGATGAAATTGCCCTGGATGACGTTGTCGGCTCCGGGGTCAATCTGAATTCCGGTTCCCACGTTCCCCGAGATCACGTTGCGCGTGCCGGGCGTTGTGCCGCCGATGAGGTTGTTGTCGGAAGAGGTGATGAGCACGCCCGCGTTGTTTTCCTGCGCCGCAGTCCCCGCGATGTCCGTGCCCAGATAACAGCCTTCGATCCGGTTGTTGCCCGCGCCGCTCAACCATACGCCAAATCCGCCTGCCGGGTCAGTCCAGCCGTTGATCGCCAGGCCGCGCACCGTGCTGTCGCCGCCCAGGATTTTCAGGCCGTTGGCTGCGCCGGATGCGAACGCACCGTTCAATTCAATGACCGGCGTGCCGGCGAATCCCGGCTGGGTGGTTCCGTCAATCAACACCGGGTCGGTCACGTCCGGCAGTTGAGACAGCGGTTGAACCGAGAACGGGGCCGCTCCTGGCAGGTTGAACGCAATGGTGTCGGTGCCGGGCGTGGCGTTGGCATCGAAGATCGCCTGACGCAGGGTGCCCGGGCCGGCATCGCCCGAGTCCACGACGGTGAAGGTGGCGGCGTGTGCGGGAGCAGCGATCACCACCGAGGCGGCCGCGACGAGCAGCGCTGCCAAGCGGCAAGGGGATTTTGCGGTGCGAATGGTTTTCATGGAGAGGGCGAAGTGGCGTTCTCAGTTGGCGGCCCGTGACCACCCCTTTCATGGGGACTCCGGACCAGGCTCTGGCGGTATTCGGTCGCTCCCACAGGAATCTTTCACGCGAAGTGAAGATTTCTTGAAAGAACCGGGCTTCCGCGCAGAATCCCCGGCTGGCACCCTGCCGCGTGAATGAGCCCATCCCCAATCGATAACCGATGTAAACCGTGGGCGGTTTCCCCCGGAAACCGCTGCGGGTTGCGGGGCAACCCGCCCACGGTTGTAGCCAATCCTCTCCGGGCACAGGTATGAAGCCCGCGCCTGAAGACGAGCTGATCCCGACGCGCCGGAGCCTGCTCACGCGGCTCAAAGACTGGGAGGACCGCGACGGGTGGAAGGAGTTCTTCGACGCCTATTGGCGGCTCATCTACGGCGTGGCGCTCAAGGCCGGTCTCACCGAATCCGAGGCCGAGGAGGTCGTGCAGGAAACCGTCGTGACGGTGGCGAAGCAGATGCCCACGTTCCGGTATGACGCGGCGGGATCGTTCAAGGCGTGGCTGCTCCAGATCACGCGGTGGCGCATCGTGGACCAGTTCCGCAAGCGCCAGCCGTGGGAGCAGAGCGCCGGCCCGGCTTCCGATTCCGGCAGCTCGCGCACGGGGACAGCCGAACGGATTCCCGCCGAGGAAATGGATCTTCAACCCACTTGGGACGAGGCTTGGGAGCGCAACCTGATGGACGTCGCGCTGCAGCGGGTCAGGAACCGCATCACGCCGCGCCATTACCAGATCTTCGACCTCTACGTGCTCAAGGAATGGCCGGTGCGCGAGGTGACGCGGACGCTCCACGTCAATGCGGCGCAGGTGTATCTGACCAAGCACCGCGTATCGGGGCTGGTGCGCGAGGAACTGCGGCGGCTGGAGAAGCAGTTTGCCGCAACCGAAGGGAAACCGCTGATGAACCCCGATGAACGCTGATGAACACGAGGCGTGGAACCGCATGCCGACAGTTTTAGACGACGCGTGGCCGGGAGGGCGGACTTTCGAGTCCGCCCACGAGCGTCCGCAACGCGAGCAGTGTGCCGCCGGTTTGCAGCCGGCGGAATCCCGGCGTGGCAGCCACCGGGGCCGGAGATTTCCTCCGCGACCCGGTGATGCGCGCCCTTCGTCTGCCGGGTGCAAACCGGCAGCACGATGTCCCGCACGGCGGACTGGAAAGTCCGCGCTCCCGGCCACGCTGCCCCGCCCTGATTTGTGGTCAATCGAACCCTGCCAGCCATGAAGCTTGAGTTCAGCCTGTTCTGCTGCCGGCTCACGCTGGAATTTTTCCGGCTTGGCCCGGAGCCGGTTTTCCGGCGTCATCGCCACATCCCCCAGGAGGCCGCCGTGCGCCGCCGGCTGCTCCGCGACGTGCGCCGCCGGCTCCTGGGCCGCTGATTACCGTGGCTGAACCCGCGTCAGACTCATCCGTTGCCGTGACGATTCCCGACCACGAGCTGCTGCGGCCCATCGGGCGCGGGAGCTACGGCGAGGTGTGGCTGGCCCGCAGCGTTCTGGGCGAACTGCGCGCGGTGAAGCTGGTCCGCCACTCCGGTGCGGCGGATTCCGGGCCGGCCGGCCGTGAGTTCGCCGGCCTGCGGAGATTTGAGCCGGTCTCCCGCTCGCATCCCGGCTTGGTCCACATCCTCCACGCCGGGCGCTTCGACGGCGGCTTCTACTACGTCATGGAACTGGCGGATGATAGTTCGGAGTCCCGGCTTCAGCCGGCCAGGGCGTCGGACGCATTGCACGCTGGTGTTTCTCCCGCACTGCACCGCCTTAAGGCGGAACTCCGAACCTACTCCCCCCGCACCCTGCGCCGCGAACTTCAGCAACGCGGCCGGCTGCCGGTCAGCGAGTGCCTCGACCTCGCGCTCAAGCTGACCGACGCGCTGGCACACCTGCATGGGCACGGGTTGGTGCATCGCGACCTCAAGCCCTCGAACATCATCTTCGTCGGCGGACAGCCCAAGCTGGCGGACATCGGCCTCGTCGCCTCAGTGGATGCTTCGATGACCTGCGTGGGCACGGAGGGCTACCTGCCCCCCGAGGGACCGGGCAAACCGCCCGCCGACCTCTACGCCCTGGGCAAGGTGCTCTACGAGCTGGCGACTGGCCGGGACCGGACTGATTTTCCGGAACTGCCGACCCTGCTCCGGGCAGACCCGGACCGACCAGCGCTGGAGGAGTTCAACGAAGTCATCCTCAAAGCCTGCGATCCCGATTTGCGCCGCCGCTATCAAACCGCCGCCCAGATGCGAGCCGACCTGCTGCTCATGCAGAGCGGGCGTTCTCTGAGCGGAGCTCGCACCTTGCGCCGCAGGCTGGTCTTTGCCCGCCGAGCTGGAGCATTGGTTGGCGTTGCCGCGTTGCTGGCGGTGGCGGCGTATTTCTATCAGCAGACGCAAACCCGCGAGGCCCGCCGGCTGGCGCTTGAGAACCAGCAACTGGCGGTCAAGGAGGCCGGGGAACGCCAGCGCGCCGAGGGGTTGTTGAACACCCTACAGTCCAAGCAGGCGGAGCATTACTTTGAGAATGACGACGCCAACCGGGGCGTCGCCTACCTGGCGCGGTTGTTGCGGCAGAATCCGACCAATCAGATCCTTGCCTCGCGATTGATGTCCGCGCTCATGGATCGCAGCTTCGCCCTGCCGGTCTGGAGCCTGGAACCCTGGGATTTCCAGGCGGGCGCCGACTTCAACCCGAATGGCCGGGTGTTGATCACCTGGGGCAGATCCGGCTCCAACCACGTTGCCCAGTTGAAGGATGTCGCGACCGGCCAGGATGTGGGCCGGCCCATGCAACATGACGCGCCCATTCGGCGTGCGCGATTCAGTCCGGACGGGCGCCTGCTTGCCACCATGGCGGCCGACGGCGTTGCGCGCATTTGGGATGGAGTCACTGGAGAGCCCATGAGCGACGCACTGCCGCCTCTTGGACGTGTTTTTCGGGGCACGCACATTCAGGAAGAGCATCTGGCGTTCAGTCCGGACCGTCAGGTGCTGGTGACGGCGGGCTTCCGGGAGGCAAGGCTTTGGAAAGTTGCCACCGGGGAATTGTTGGCTGCGCGGCTGGACCATGGCGCGGTCGTCTGGGACGTCGGATTCAGCCCCGACAGTCGCCTCGTAGCAACTTCGGGGGATAACAAGACCCGATTGTGGGACGTCGCGAGTGGCGAGTTGCGGCACACCCTGGACGTCGGGGATGGAGGTGGAGAATGTGTGGCCCGATTCAGCGCGGATGGACGGCGGATAGTTGGCATCGGCGGTTTCCATGCGCGCGTGTGGGATGTGCAGTCCGGTGAACGGATTCTCGTGCTGGACCGCGATTGCCTGGTGAGTTCAGCCGCGTTCAGCCCTGATGGCGTCCGGTTGGGGACTGCGGACGCCGTGCGGACAGTCCAGCTCTTCGATGCGAGCAATGGCCGGCTGCTGCTTCCACCCATTCTGCATGGAGATGTAGTCCGCGAGGTGAGCTTTGATGCGACAGGAGAGCGAATCCTCACGAGGGAACCACGACGAGTGCGGGTTTGGGATTCGAGGACGGGTCGGGCCTTGACCGAATGGATGTTGCACACGGAAGACCTCCATAGTGCTCAGCTCGGTCCGGATGGCACCCATGTGCTGACCACGACTGCGCGGAGCATCACCCTGTGGGATGCGCGGCCGGGTCAGGCCTTGAACCTGGCCCTCCGGCATGCCCGGACGCTGGTTCCTTCGGCCCGTTTCAGTGGTGATGGCATCCGGGTCGTGACGGCAGGAGGCGGAGATTTTCCAGTCTGGACGCAGGAAGGAGTCGGCGAGGCGATGGTGTGGGATGCGCGCACGGGAGCCAGCTTGGGAACGCGTATGGCAACTTCGGATGGAATTCAATATGCCGAATTCGGTCCCGATGGCCGCCGGGTGGTCACCGCCTGCTTGAACGGCGAGGCGCGTGTGTGGGATGCCCAGACCGGGGCCGCCGTTACGGACGCGATGATTCACGGCGACGTAGTGAATTCGGCACGATTCAGTCCAGACGGTGAACGGATTGTTACAGCCTCCGACGACGGAACGGCGCGCATCTGGGAGGCAACAACCGGCCGGCAGTTGATCGCCGCGTTGGAGCATTCCAATGCCGTTCTTTACGCCGAGTTCAGTCCCGACGGCCGAGCAGTGTTGAGCGTCCCGCAGTTCCATGCGGCCCGGACGTGGGATGCGCAAACCGGTCGCCCGACCGGTTCCTTTGGACAGTCCATTGTGACGGCCCGTTTCAGCCCGGATGGACAGCGCATCGTTACGGGCAGCAGCGACGCCACGGGCCAGGTATGGGATCGAAAGACCGGACAACCCGTTGGCCAGCCACTCAAGCACCGGGATCACATTCAATCCGTTCGCTTCAGCCGTGATGGGCGGCTCGTCGTCACCGCCTCCAGGGATCAGAGTGCCCGCGTCTGGGATGCGTTTACCGGGAACCCCCTGGCAGAGCCGCTCCGGCACAAGGGCGCAGTGCTCGATGCCGGGTTCAGTCCCGACGGCCTGCGGGTCGTCACGGCCTCGGAGGATTACACGGCCCGCGTGTGGGATGTGCGAACCGGTCAACCCCTGACTGAACCGCTCCGTGAAGGCCACTTTGTCGGCGGCGCGGAGTTCAGCCCGGACGGAACCCGTATGGTTGCGGCCACCGCCAACGGGTTGGCGCGCATTTGGGAACTGCCACCCGCCAGCCTGCCGGTGCCCGCCTGGCTGCCCGATCTTGCCGATGCAGTCGCCGGGACAACCTGGACAGATCAAGAGGTCTTGGTGCCGGTTTCGCCATCGGAATACCTGAACCGCTGCGCGAAACTCTTACGAGCAGCGGCATCCGATGATCGAAACCGCTGGATGCGGTGGCTGCTTGCAGTCCGGGATGACCGGACCGTTTCGCACGCCTCGCCCGCGACGTTTTCAGATCATTTGAGCCGGTTGCTGGAACAGAAGCATGAGCTTCGCGACCTGCGGGAAGCCCTGCATCTGGCCCCCGGGAATCCCTTCGCCATGGCGCGCCTCGCCGCTCGACTCGTAGGTCCTGAATACGGGGAAATGGCCAAGCATCCGCACCGCGAACAGCAGGCGGACTTTCTCTCCGAAAGAGCGGTGATACTGGCACCGGAGCACGGCGAACTCTGGCGGATTCGAAGTGAGGTGCTGGACAAGAGCGGCCGACGGGAGGAGGCCCTGGCGGCGATCGAGCGGGCTGTTACCCTCGCGGGAAACGAGTCCGAATCGTGGTCGTTGAAAGGGCGCATGCTCGAAGATGCAGGACGGAACGAGGAAGCGTTCCGTGCTTACAGTAAGGCCTTGGAAGTGCGAAAAGAGAAAACCAGCCCAGGTGGGCTGACCAACACCGGCACGGCTCTACCGGTGGTTCGCGAACACGGACTTGCCCTGGGAATCCTGCGTTGCGAAATCTTCAGTGACCTACCAGGCAACAGGCTGGCTGATCTGACCAAGACGGTGCGCTTTCCCCGCCTCCCCGACCGGGTGGACTTTGTGCCGCAGTTTGAGGCGCCCGCCAACTTCGCCGACCACTTCGGTGCCCGCCTGACCGGCTACCTGTTGCCGCCCAAAACCGGAGAGTATCGGTTTTATCTGAATTCCGACGATGAAGGGGCGCTGTTCTTGAGCACGGACGATTCGCCCGGGAATGCGCGTGAGGTTGCCCACGAACCAGTATGGAGTCCACCGCGCGCCTGGACCGCCCATGATCAGCGGCCAAACCGCGAAAATGTCTCCGCGCCGATTCTGCTGGAAGCCGGCCGTCGCTATTACGTCGAGGCCCTGATGAAGGAAGGAACTGGCACAGAAAATCTGGCGGTCGCCTGGCAGACACCGGGAGAACTCATCCCGGAGCACGGTGCCTCTCCGATTCCCGGCAAGTATCTGGCCGTGCCCGCAGAGTGGCTGGAAGGCGGGAACTGACGGACGTAGAGGCGGGGTGTTCACCGCCCGGAAGCTGGCGCTTCGACTTGGACGTTGGGGTCAAACCATAGTCTTGTCCCGGTTTGGC
>JABTUJ010000001.1 GCA_015075445.1 Verrucomicrobiales bacterium | reverse complement strand
GGCGCTTTGTCCACAAGTGTGGACAAAGCGCTTCTCAAGCCACCAAGGTGCACGGAGTCAGACATCCCGCAGCCGACGGGATGTCCTTCTCGCGTTGCAGCGTTTCGTTCAACCCCCTAAAACCAAGCGGGCCTTCACTTGCTCGTCGGAACAGCTGGGAGCGCCCGCAACCGTTGGCTGGCGGTTTCCGCCGGCGACCAGAACCACCCGTTTGGATCCCAGCAGCGCCCAAAAGTCAATTTGCGCGCCTCCTCGTACGCAGCCTTCGCCGCCTTTAGCTTCTCGACGTTTGTTCTAACAAAAGGGCGGTTGGCTTCACCGATGATGAAGTAACAGGTTGCCACGTCATTCAGCGGGCCGTTGGCGAAGATCGCTTCCTTTACCTCGTTAGAGACCTTACCGGTTGGCACTTCTTTGCCGGCCTTTTCAAGCTTTGTTTGCAGATCCTTGGCCGCCTCTTTCCAATCCTCGATGCACGCCTGCGCGTTCGTAATGGCGCAGGTATAATCGGTTGCTTTGAAACATTTCCAGGCCGCCGTCGTCAGCTTCTCATGGTCCGCCTGGGCAAAGGCCTCCCTTGGCGCGAGAAGCGTCAATGCCAGCCCAGCATACGCCGACACAAGTCTCAGGTTGAACCGTTTACTGTATTTCATACTTGTTCTCCACTGTTTTCCGTTGTTTGCTTTCTCCGCTGCGGTCACAAGAGCAGACTGGTCTGGATGGACCAACAGGTGCTTTCCGCGTTCGACTTGGCTGCCTTACGGCACGCACAAGGAACAGACCCAGCAACCAACCACACAATCTAATGGGAACACCCCCGACCTTTTCATTCGAGTCAACATAGCGAACGAACGCTACGAACGAACGCGGGCTTATGAACCTCCACACTCGCCAGGCTACACCACACGGCAGAAAGAGCACCATGTAAGCCAACACCCCGAGAATGTGCCATCGATATCGGACAACCACATACGAGTCGATCACACTGGATAGCACAGAGACCGCCGCCTCAATCTGCCTGCTAGCGTTCTCATCGACCATGTCATCCCGTCCGCGGAGGTACTTGCCCAACTCGGCATTGATTGACTTGAGGCTCGACCGTGCCCGCTCGTAACGCCAGAGCCCATAGAGCGAACTGTTCGGCAGCGTCGTCGACGTCTGAAGACTGAGCCCCACGGCGATCTTAGTGGACGCTTGCACAGCCTCATCGAAGATGCCGTCCTCTTGTGGGCCTTTGACGATCAGATCGTGAAGGCTATCCAGCGCGGGCATACCCCACGCCCCCATCGCGCCAATGGCACGCACTGCGGTACGGAACAACTCCCGGTCGGCCGCCGGTGACCGTAGAAGTCGGACCAAGGGGGCAACAACTTCGGATACTGGCGGCCCAATGGCGGCGAGAGCCTCGATGGCCTCGCAGCGCAGGAAGAGAGATTCCTTCTCGTCAGTCACGATGTTCACCAAGGAGGTTGAGGCCGGCTTGGCGCCTCGTTTCAGAGACGCGAGCGCCTTGGCGGCTTCAATTCTCAGACGGAGATTGTTTATGTCCGGATTGCGTTCGTTAACTGTCTCAATTAGCGAAGATAGCGCCGGTCGCGCGGAAGGTCCGGCTCGCTGCAATCCCTCTGCTGCCTGCCTGCGCAGGTTGTTGTCATCTTGCTTGTCGGCAAGTACTTGAATGAACGCCTGAACAACTTCCTCCCTGTCAGAGTGGAAATCACGCAATGCAACGCCTGCGTTCTCGCGATCGATTAGTGTTACTGCGTGGTTGGTGAACGCGGAAATCGCCGCAGCCGGAGAAACAACTGGAAGCTCTGCGGCTTGGCTGCACACCGCGGACATCCATAGAAGACATATCACAACTCCGACCAGATAGATTAACGTGGAATACTCTCTTCTCGGCAGCATCAGTCTGCAGTCGGAGGAATTGCGACAACTCGACACTAGCACATTCCGATTGTTATCCACACCTTCTACATCTGGGCAATCCCAAAGCATGTTGTAGGCGGGTCGACTGTTCCGTTCATCATGTGTCACCGATCTGAAGCGGACCCTTGCCAGTTCTGTGCCGTATTCTGGAGACTCGGCCCTTCCATGAGCCTCTTGTCCATCGCCGGAGTCATGTGGGTGAACGCCTGAAAGAGTGCCAGCCGGACCAAACCCAACTCAAGCCTTGTGCCGGCATCCTCGCCAAGCGGCTTGTACTCGGCCGGCGTCGTTGAATTGGCGCCATCGTGACCGCTATCTATCTATTACGACACCTAGCACCTCTGCTTTGATAGCCTTCACTTTGTCTTGCCTTTGGACAAGACCTGTCTCGCGGGCCAATACTTCGCCGTTGGGTAGGAGAAGGTTGGCGACTACTCTACAAGTCACTCGCACGTCCAGATCGTCCTGGGTCCACATTACGTTATCGATGTCGCTGCCTCCGAGCCAAGGTAAGGCGGAGCGGAGTCCTTTGCTGGCCAGTTTACTTCCGTCCACGTATGTGTTCCCCTTTCTTTGTTCGTACGCCAACTCGGTTAGCTTGCACAAAATGAGATAGTCGGCATTCTCGCTTACTGGGGCAGCCGGCATGCTCTCCACAACTCGAAAACGGTCGAGTGCGAATACGACGGAAGTCAACTCTTCTGTCGTCGCCCCCATGCTGAGGTTTCTCAGCTGGTCAACACCTTCGACCGGACGAATCGTAACGCGTGGCTTGTGTTTCAATCCCTCGGGTGGGGGTGCAAAGACCAAACGCTTTACCGGAATGACGCTTACCTTTTCGTCTTCCTGCTTGGGGGGCTTCGGGCTCGTGCACGATGTGGCCAGGCCAATCACAATCAATAGCGAAAGTCGGATCCTCTTTGCGCGCAGCCCCGCCGCGATTTGGCTGGTCAGGTAATCAAGCATACCGTTCTCCTTCCTCGTCGACATCGAAGCGACCGCCCGTGTGGGCGTAGACACAGCCGTCAGCGTTGGATGACCACGCCACCTGTCGTCCTGATGCCGACGGCAACATCACTTTGTGCACTCCGACCATACGGTGTGTTGGGCCGGCCTGTCGCCCCCCACCCCGCTGTTCGAGTCGACAGACCGGCGCCACTGGTAGCTTCGTCCGATAGCGGAGATTCTTACGAAGAATCACTCTGTTTTTCGGTTCCCTGGAGCCCAAGCGAGATGCAGGAGATGCAAACCGAGGGTTGAGTCGCCTGCCGGAGCCGTGGAAACGGTCAGCCGAGCGTGCCGGGGTATCAACGACGAGGAGAGGGTTGTTCTAGCTGCGCGAGCTTCTGAAGGACAACGCTCCGACGCTCTGACACCGTTTGATCCTCTGGTTGGAGTGCGGCTAACGTGTTCAAGTGGAACAAGCAGGCTTGCCAGCGTTCCTCCTCTTCAGACTTATCAGATTCCCGTCGATGCCAGGCGATGATCTCTGGCGGCGACGCCACGAAAGTCTCTGGGTGGCGCTCCCGAAGCCTGCGCCACAATTCCCGAAGACGCGCGGCACGCGCCGCAGCTGGTATCTCGGCGAGGAGGTCCTCACAGCCGTTGAGCAACTGCGCCAGGTTAAACAGATCCTCGACGGGTCGGGTTTCCCGAGGCAATCCAGAGCGCCAGCCGCCATGCGTGAGCCTGACGGCAACCAATTCCTCCCCGCCAGCCAGAAAGTGCGCGCGTCGGAGCATCTTAGGGTAACCCAATGGTGGAGTCAGCGGATCGCCGGTTTCTGCGTCCCAGACCCGAGCAGTACGATCCAGGCTGGCCGTCAGCACCCAATTACCACTCGCACTGAAGATGGCACCCTGCACATGATCATCGTGGCGTAACGGCGGGCACAGAGGCTTACCGCTGGCCGCGCTCCAGATAATGGCAGTCGAGTCCTCGCTGGCGGTGACGATCCGCTTTCCGTCCGGGCTAAACGTCCCCCGCAACACACCATCGCGATGGGAGAGTCGGGCGCCAACAGGTTGTCCAGTCGCTGCATCCCAAACCTGCGCCGTGCCGCGAGCAAGGGTGTTGTCCGACGTGCACGTGAGGAAATGGCGCCCATCCGGGCTGAACTGAACCTCGTTTACTCTCAAGTCATGGTTTTGCGTGGCGATAACTCTCTTTGATGTCATCAGATCCCAGAGATCGAGAAACCTGCCAGCGACCGTGATCAGCCGCCTCCCCTCAGAGTCGAACCGGCTCATCGTGACCGGTCTTGGGTGACTGAGGACGGCGGTCAATGGGCTACCGACGCTCAGCCCTGATACAACTACATTGGAACCGCTTGCCCACGCCACCCTGCTGCCGCTATCACTCAGCCACACAGCTTCCAGACTATTCGTGCACGAGATCGGCGGGCCAAGCGGCTGACCTGAAATGAGACTGAACACGTGCAACCTGGATGCTGCCAGCGGCAGAGCGGCGGAGGGACCTGAACGAACGAGCACAAAGCGGCTCTCTTGGCTGAAGGCTGCCTCTTGTACCGATTCCTTCAGCACCAAGCGCTGCTCGTGAGGATGTCGGTTATCTACGCTGCGGACCTCCACCCAGTTGTTGCTCGCACGCAAAAGGAGGCCACCGTCCGGGCTGATGAGCCCCGTAATGGGCTCAGGCGGTATCTGAGCCACGGCAAGGTCCCAAATCCGGACCGTGCCATCCACGCACCCTGTAGCAATGCGCCGGCCATCGGGGCTGAATGTGGCCTTCATGACCCGATCGGAGTGGCGCAGCACAGGGTTCTGCCTGATTGGGTGGCCTGTTGCGGCATCCCAGAGCCGCGCGGTGGAATCCCAACTGGCAGTAAGAAGATAGCGCCCGTCGGGGCTGAACTCGACACTGCGTACTGCGTCACCGTGCACTATTGATGTCGGGATCTCAAGGCTGGTGGCTGCATCCCAGAGCCGCACCCGGCGATCGAAACCCGCAGTCGCCAGCCGTTTCCCGTCGGGGCTAAAGCAGGCCGAATACACCCAGTTCTTGTGCAGCATGGGGAATCCGACCCGGACGCTGGTGCGGGCATTCCAGACTTGCGCGCTTCGATCGTGACTGGCCGTCACGATGAATACCTCATCCGGGCTGAACGCGGCAGCGCATACAGGCCCGGTGTGGGATGCAAATTCCCGCAGAGGCTCGCCACTCATCGCGTCCCAGAGGCGTGCCTTGCCATCCCAGCATGCGGTGAGGAGGGAGGCACCATCACGGCTGAACGTGGCCATGAGGACGCTGTCCGGATGCATCAACTGCAAGAGCTCGGTGCCGGCGACGAGGTCCCACAGGATGACATTACCGTCTTGGTTTGCTGTCGCGACACGCTTTCCGTCCGGGCTGAAAGAAACACTCTCGAGCAGGAGCTTTACTCCAAAGGGCGGTGAGAGCGGCAAGCCCGTCGCGCTGTTCAAAATGTGGACCGCGCCGGCTTGCTGGCCCACGGCGATCGCTTCTCCGTCGAAGCTGAAGGCCAGATCATTCACCCGGTCTGACGCCGCCCACAACTGGGTCAACTTCGGGCACTGATCCAGCAGCGCTCCCAGGCGGAGGCGGTGTGTGGCCTCGCGCTCGGGGCGTCCTTGATCAAGACGCAAAGCCTCAACGAAGGGAGGTAAGGCCCCCAACAGATCGCCTGATTCCATCACGAAACTGCCCTTCGCAATCTCGGTTCCCACCTGCCGTTGGCGATTCTCGGCGAGGAGCCTCTGCTCCCGGGCGAGCTCGTAGTAAGTCGCACCACCTACGAACAACACCGCCGACCCGATCACCGAGAATGTCCGGGCCGCACGCCATCGCTTTTCGAGCACCCTCAGCCGTCGGACCGAGCCGCCCTGTTGCAGGAGGAGCAGATCGTCATGCAACTGTCGCGCCGACTGGTATCGTCGGTGCTTTTCGTGGTGGCAAGCCTTGACGATAACCTCGTTGAATTCCACGAATCGGTCCCGATCGGGCAATTGCTCCAAGTCGGCGGGCCAGCTTGGGAACTCGCAACGGTCGTTCCCGGAAGCCAACTCATAGAGCACTTTGCCCAGACTGTAGATGTCAGCCTGTGGAGTGCCCGGCCCGTCCGGGGGAATGTAGCCTTCGGTACCGACATACGATCGGGCCTCATCGATCGGGGCAACCAATCCGACGTCCGCGAGCTTCGGGACGCCATCGACAAAGACGACGTTAGAGGGCTTGACGTCTCGGTGGACCAGTCGATGCGCATGCACGTGCGCGAGGGCGCTCGAGAGCATCAGTGCCATTTCTACGCACTGATCGAACGAGTGACGCCCGCGCCTACTCAACTCCCAGGCCAGAGTACGGGGCACGTAACTAATCGGTTCAATCGCCTGCCCGTGCTCCACATCATCTGCGGCCTCCATGATGTAATAGAAGTAACCGCCCTCCCGGTTGAGGCCGACTTGGAGGATGTCCACCACACCAGGGTGGCTGCGTGAGATTGGCTCGAAGCTACGGATACCACCGAGTTCGCGCTCGAAGGGGCGAACGTCAGGAAAGCTATCGCGACGCACAGCCTTGACCGCCCGATAGGTGCCAAGTTGATTCCTGGCGAGCCACACTTCACCGTAGCTTCCGGAACCGATGCGGCCCACCAAATCGTGGTCCGGTACGATAGGCTGGACCGAGCTCTGCCGGGGCTCATTAGGCAACAGACGATTCCGCAGACGGCGAAGAAGTGGCCGCTGATCTGCCGTGCTGTTGCCGCTCTCACTCATCAAGCCCAACGGGGGTTCTAGCCCGGTGGGCTGCAATCAGCAACGACAATCTCGCCGCGGTCATCGCCCGACAGCGGCCTGTGTTCTGGTTGCCGGCACATCGACTCCTCCGCCGTTTGGGACCTCCAGTCCGGGTCGAAGTCGTCCGCTTGATGAAATGGCCCGCCCCACATGCTCGTGGCCCCCACGTGTTGAACGAGCGAAGGGTGATGGTAGAAAAGCGGCTTTCCGAGCCGTCCCGCGAGACGAGACATCTTGATGTCCTGCATGCCCTCCACCTCCCCCCAGTGCTCCACCAGGAATCTTGTGGCCCGCCGCGACAGCAAAAAGGCTTGGCTCCCGAACACGGCCGTCGGCGCCACCACCGAGAGGCAGTGCTTCCGGCTGCACGCCAGTGCCGGCAGGCCGGGATTATAGAGACCGGCCAAGGTCACTGCCCGACGCCTTACCGGCTCCCAAGCCAGCAGATTCTGCAGCAGGTACCGATTAAAATCGAGATCGTCCTCCAGGAAAAGAACATAGTCGGCGCACAGTTCAAGACCGCGCTGGAGTGCGAGCAGAGCCGTGTGTGCTTGACGATCTTCGGCGCGATGCAACTGTCCGTTGTCCATCTGAACCAAGACCTTCGCTTGCCCCCAATCGCTTGTGGCCAGATTCTGCAGCGTGTGGCGGCACACGACCTCACGGTCTGGGCAGGTGATCATGCAAGCGGCGATCGTCGGCACACCCCGTTTGACACTCGACACGAGCTTAGGTTTCCCGTTCAGGGCGGGAGCGAACCGACTCATGCGGCCATCCCAGCGGTTCTGCAAATCCGTGAGGAAACCCATGCACTCGCCTTCGCACCAGAAATCAGGAATGCGCCGATTCCTCCCCCGCAAATCCCATTTGTCGGTGTTTCGATGTTGAAAGAGCCGTCCCCCGGCAAAGTCGTGCTGGCACATCGTGCCATCGAGCGAATGGATTGGGTGTGGCACCAGGCTGTACGGGTGTCCGAGCTTATGAAACGCAAGATGGAAAGTCTCTTTGTCGCCGTGAAGGTAACGGTAATAGAAGTCGGAGTGCTCGTTGAACCACAAGGCCAGCCGCAGTGCTCGCCAGCAACGCTTCTTGTCAACCGCAATCTGCCCGCTTTCGAATTCAGGGCCGTCCGGGCGGGGTAATCCACAGTTATCCCAGACGGCTTGCGTCTTGGAGAATTGACCATAGTCTGGCCAGAAGAGTGCGCCCGTCTCGCGGTACTCGGCAGTATCGAGAAGGAACTCGGGGTTGCGTACGGGCACATTGTCCGCATCAAGAAAGAGTACCTCACGGAACCGGGAGTAGAGGATTGCATAGGGTTTGACTTCCCAACCACCTAGATGTCGCACCGGATAGCGCTTCGTTAGCGAGAGGGCATCGACGCATTCTGCGCCCAACGGCTTGACCAACGCCACCATCTGAGGATCCATCTCCTCGCTGCCAAGGTGCCAGAGCTCGACGGGAAGATTGCAGCCCGTCCGACGGAGCATGTTGAGGCACACCCACGCGTTCGTGAAGTACTTGACTCCACCTCCGCAGATTACAATGCCTCGGCCACTGAAATCGTTGGGATATGGGGGTATCCTGCGGACGAAACGTTCGAGGGCGATCCGAGCATTGGAGCATGTGAGGGGAGCATCATCATAATCGTTAGCGGCGCTCTTCCTCACTCCGAGTCGCGCTCCGCGTCTCGAGTCGGCGCTGAGGTACGTCAGAACGCCGCCCATATAGTAGAGCTCAATGCGGCGGATGACTTCAGCCGGGGTGATCATATCCATACATGCAGGAAGTCCCTTTACCACTTTCTCGCAGAGACTGTCTGCCTGGTCTCGTTCATCTCCATCACCAAGCGGCACCGTACGAGCGCGCCAGCACCCACCACCCACGCAGCACGGCAACGCGCCGGTGGTGTGTATGAACTGGTGTTCGGGATATGCTTCCCAGTGGACTGGTTCGCGGCCTCCAGCGACTACGACACAAGGCCGGTTGCCGGGTAAACCGCGCTTCCGTTCTACCGCCGCAGCCAAGTGCATCACCGCGGTAATCGGACACAGGACCCCGTCCGCATGATACACCAACCGTACCAACTGGCGAAGAGTCGTCTGGCCGCGCAGGTCAATAACGCCCTTGAGCGGAGGATGGTGGTGACCGAAGTCGCCAACTTGGACGAACAGAATCCTGCCCCGGAAATGGTCTATCACTTTCTGATAGCGTTCTGTTGACCACCATTTGATCGTGACATCGTACTTGCCGCCAGCCGCGACGATCCAAAACGGAGTGTCTTCACCCGTGAGTTCGTGCACTTGAGAGTACCAGAGCCTCTCTTGCTCGGAGAGATGAATGTCACCCTTGAAGAGCGAGGGCCTTATCGCCAGACCGAGACGGGCGTTGAGAAAATCCACGAAACCGTGGAGGCAGTGATACGGTGCGTCGTTTGCCCGATCAATCAATGGATAGGCGCACTCAACAACTTCGACTTCCGGATCCTGCTCTGAAAGCGGAGTGATGTGTGGGTTGTTTTCCCATAAGTCCGCACCGGAGGTGCGAACGTCGGTGAGAAACCTACCCGGATAGCAGCCGTGAAGGTCCCGCACTGCTGCGGTGAGCATCACGATATCGCCAGGCGAAAGGTGGTTTTTGAGTATGAGCTTTCTCACGGGCCAAATGATGATGTAGGTTCCCACCAAGCGCCCGACTCTCAAGGACAAGCACCACCCACCCCCACCACCCGCATGTGAGTGCTCCCATCGATTGTCTCGCCCTATGGCGGAAGCTCCGAGTCAGCACACCACATTCTGGTCACGTTCTTTGCGTGACCACTCCGGCGTGCGTCTCCGGGAGAAGCTCTTACTCGGCTGGGCTTGTGCCCTTAAAGCGCAGAATTCTGAGCCGGCCATTTTCACTCGGACTCGGGCTTTCAGGTTTGGGGCTCGGGCTCTCCTCCTCGCCAGCGATCCGTGTATGTCGTCTGGTGGTAGGCCTCGGGCTGAAACCCGGTTGCGGTTTGGCTACTTCGATGGTCGTCTCTGCTTTCATGGCTTGTCTGTTTGCCCGTCACGAGTCGTTGCGGATACAGCCGGCACGGGCAACCGGCTTCTCCCGTTTGCGCCTTGCTCTGCGCGCGCAGCGTCGTCGTACCGGACAAATCCGGCCGAGGAATCTCGGTGTCGTCCGGTTCTCAATAGGCTGTTGAGTTTGCGCAGAATCACCCGGCGGATCTGCACGGCCGACTCGCCGGGGTCGAGATCGAAAGACTGCATTCTCGTCTTCTGGCAACGCCCGATTCCCGTCCTCCTGGGACGATGCTGTTCGGCTTCGTCGTTCATTCAGGATCCTCTCGGAGAACCCGCTGAGAAGTCACCGCGCGTCAAGGCCTTGTATTGTTTACGAACCTGTGCACTCACGCGGTGTTTGGTGACGTACACCAGCGTGGCGCTGACACCGAGCAGGTCCATGATCCGACGCACCGGCCACTCTTTCAACACGTAGAGCTCAAAGATCTGGAACTGCTTCGGGTCCACCCGCCCTTTGACTCGTTCGATAGCCGCGCCGACGAGGTTCGCTTCCCACGCTGCTTCCCAGAAGGACTCAATCGCGGGGGCCTCACAGTCGGGGACTTGGTCAAGGGAGACCGTAAAGGGTTCTCGGTACCGCTTGCGGAGATGGTCCATGATCCGGCGCCGCGTGAGGGTAAGGAGCCAACTCTTGAACGATCCCATCGTCGGATCGTAGTTGAATCCTCCGATACTCCTCCACACCGCGACCATGGTTTCCTGGACGACATCCTCGGCCTCGGCTGGCGTTAACCGCACCGATCGCGCCGTCCGGTAAATCAGCTTCCAGTAGATGTCAAAAAACTGCCGCCAGCTAACCTGGTCACGAACATCCTTGAGTCGACCAAGTAAGCTCGCTCTGGTCGGGATCGGATCATCGTCGTCACCCTGACTCAGGTCCGCCATTTCTCGGCTGCTGCCATCCATGAACTCCCTGTAAACATTACGCTCGTCTTGTCTCGTTACGGAGAACGGACCTTGACCGCCGATAATCACGCAAGATGCCGCTTTCCGCGATTCTGACGCGCACAAGGTCATACACTAGCGGGCATGTCGCTCCGTGGCCAGTCGAATGTTGTGGCCTTCCACGCAGGCGTGAAGAAGAAGGGCGATTCGACCACTTCGCATCGGGAAGGCACTGTCCCACGGCTCAACAGGCAGCTTTACGAGCCCTACACCTTGGACGAGTAAGCGGCGGCATTGCGGTTCCTCAGGTAGTCCCGTTATCGCATTTGTGACCGTCATTGGGCTAGAACGAGTTAGACTGCTAATCGTTGGACCGAGTGTGGACGACTACTGAGAGTCCGCTATGCGCCGAGCTGAAGGCGCGTCGCCTCCTTGGCGAGGACGTCCGTTCGTTGTCGTCGCTCCAGCCGCAATACGCTGCAGGCGCACCCTCAGCCCGGTGACGAAGTGAAGGATCGTATCAGTCGCTGCCCCATCCCGAAGTGCCTGCTCCAATTTCTCCAGCACCTGGATCGCCTGCACGGATTCGGCAGTTAGATCGGTCGTGGCCGTGCCGGCGTGGGCACCGGCGCCGGGCTTGACTCGAATACTCGGGTGTGGTTTGTAGGCAGCAGCCTTGTCCCGGACAACTTTGGCAGTCACCGCCTCAATGTCGGTGCCCTTCACAACCTCGGTCCACACTTCGCGGATTGTGTCGGGCGGCAGGCCGATCAAAGGCCGCACCTGAGCTTCGCATCTGGGCAACGGTGTCTTGTCGTTGCCGGAGAGATGGCCGATGACCTCCGCCGCCCCTACTAAGTAGTATGCGTACGAGCGACGGTACTGCCATCGATTGATGCAATACGCCTCGAAACTGGGGTGGTGTTCCCGGTAGAGTCGTCGATCACGGATCGTACGCAAGGCTTCCCCAACTTCGATGAAGTTCTCCCATCCTCGAGCTATAACCGTCTCGCAGTGCGTCAATTCGGACTGCTCCCCCGAAGTGAGCGAAGCCGCTGCGTCGGCCCGAGACGGCAATGCCCCACAATTTCCGAGGAGGATCCGCCCTCCCTTCGGGCCTGATTCCGTCGGCCTAAGAACCCGCACCCCGACGGGCCGCGTGCGGATATTCGTGATCGCATTCATGAGTTGCAATGGCGCCCTGCCACCCAGCAGTTCGGCGGCAGGTGACAATTCTTACAGACATTTTCTCAGAACCCGAGGTTTGTACCCCTGCGATCGGGCGAGGGACGGCGGTTTCGACCAAACGTCAGACCCTGCCCGCGATACCTGTTGCCAAGCAGCACAACAACTCACGCACCGAGGTGCGCCCACAATTGTTTTCTTGAACTACCCGAAGTTGGGCCCGAGGATCGCGCCGATGGCGCGGTATCGCGACGCCTCGAAAGGGTACCCCAATCGCGGACCGGCAGATTGTCCGCGTCGAGGAACAAAACCTCACGAAACGCGCTGTGGATTATGGCGTAAGGCCTCAGTTCCCTCTGGGAGCCACCTTGCCGGGAAAGCACCTGACGATTTCCTTGGCGTCCACACACCGAACATCCAGCGGTGCGAGGAGCGCCGCCATATCGCGGTCGATGTCGCTGTCGCCGATGTGCCACAGCTCAACCGGCAGGTGGCAACGGAGGTAACGGAGCGTGCTGATGCACACCCATGCGTTCGTGAACTAACGCACACCTCTGCATGCGCATTCTGGGCTTATCATGATTGTCGACCTTCACTTGGGGATTTCGCACATGTTGCCTGAGTTCATGGCAACACATGGAGGGCCTGTCCACAATTGTGGACGTATCGTGCCGCGTTCGATTGGCACCGCGGTGCTTGTATCTCTTCCGGTGGCCGCCACGGTGCTGGATATCCTGCGGCGCATAGTGCAAGGCGAGCCCCGCGCGTGGGCCCGGCGCCATCCGCAAAGGCGCTGACGACACTCCCGGCCCCGCCGGGGCGCGCGGCGCCAATAGGATGTCCCCTGCGAACGCGCCTTCCGTCTCCAGCTCAAGCCGGTGGATCCCGAAGAACTCAAGCACGTCCTCACCCGCTGGATGGCCGCCGAAGAAGGGTCAGCACTATCGGCGGGATTGTACTCAAGACGACGATTGCTGTCCGGTGAACGAGACCCACGCGACCCGCAATCTCTCGCTGTTTCGCTCCGTGGCGATCTTCCTCTGCGAGCAACAAGCCCACGGCCCCAGAGCGAACATGTCGCCCCCCGACACCGCCTCGGTGCACTGCCGGCCAGGGAGTCTGATCCCTTCGCCTGCCTCGACGCCGCGCCGAGGAATGAATCCCTGGGCCACCTCGCCACCGCAGGCGCTCCCCGCCGCAGCGTCGAGGCCCGGGCTTTGCCGGGTGCGCCTCGGGGGGCTTCGCGGAGGGCGGTCGGCAGCCGACGGCGGCCGTTCGGGTGCGCTATCGATGCCAGAGCGGGGGCCACCGAGGACTCCACCCTCCTCAAGATCTCTTCGGGCCCCTCGTTCTCAAATCGACTTTGTCTCTAGCCCTGGATACGCGCAAGAACGTAACACATCCAAGCTTGACGGCGGGAGGGACTTGGCTATCACGATGTCCGTGGAAAGGAGAAATGGACCCCGGAATTTGGACCAGGAGCGACGTTAGGTTTTGCGTGGGATCGCTGGGCGTGAGAGACCAGCGAGACCATGAGCACAACTAAAAGTAACAAACGCAGAAGACACAGCGCGGCCTTCAAAGCGAAGGTCGGGATGGAAGCGATGATCGGTGTCAAAACGGTCGGGCAGATTGCCCGGGAGTACCAGATTCACCCGGTGCAGGTCACGCAATGGAAGAGCGTGATTCGGGATCGGTTGCCGGAGTTGGTTGCGCCGCACACGGGCACGGACGAGGACGGGCAACGGTTGGTGGCGCAGCTCCACGAGAAGATCGGGGAGCTGACGGTGGAGTTGGACTGGGTTGAAAAAAAGTCCAGGCAACTGGGTCTCTAAAGACGCGACGCGAACTCGTTGTCTCATGCGCCGACCTGAGCTTACGTCGACAATGCGAGCTGCTGGGGCTCTCTCGCAGCGGGTATTACTACGAGGCGATCCCGGAAACGGAAGACAACCTCTCCTTGATGCGACGGTTAGACGAACTACACCTGGCGCATCCGGTTTATGGGAGCCGGCGGCTGTGCGAGTTGTTGCGACGCGAGGGCCAGGTGGTGAACCGCAAACAGGTGAGCCGCTTGCTGCAAGTCATGGGGATCGAGGCGATCTACCCGCGCCGCTCGATGAGCCAGCCGCAGCCCGGCCATCGGCTCTGTCCGTATTTGCTGGAGGGCTTGGCAATCACGGGGCCGGATCAAGTCTGGTGCGCGGACATCACCTACGTGCCGATGGCCAGCGGGTACCTCTACCTGGTGGCGGTGATGGACTGGTGGAGCCGCTACGTGCTGGGCTGGGAGTTGTCCAACACCCAGGAGGCGGCGTTCTGCGTGCGGGCGTTGGAAGGGGCGTTGGAGCGCAGCGGCCGGGTGCCCCGGATCGCCAACACCGACCAGGGATCCCAGTTCACCAGCGAAGCGTTTCTGGACGCGGTCGAGTCGGCCGGGACGGAAGTGAGCATGGACGGACGCGGGCGGTGGTTGGACAACCGCTTCATCGAGCGGCTCTGGCGCAGCGTCAAGTACGAGGACATCTACTTGCAGGATTACGGGGACGGGCTCAGTGCGGGCCGTGGCCTGGCGCGTTGGTTCGCGCAATACAACGAGTCCCGTCCGCATCAAGCGCTGGACTATGCGACGCCGGCGCAGTGGTACTTGGATCCCGCGGCGCATGGTGCGGCCGGCGGCTTGGGCGGCGGATTGGGATTGCCAAGGGCGGCCGTGAGGGGCTATACGGACGGTGCCCTAAGAAACGGAGGGGAGGGAGCGATGGCTCGTGGGCATTACTCTCTCTTCTCCAATTCCAGGGGTGAGAACGGAACAGACGACAACAACGATGCGCACAACGACCCCCGCAGGCCTAACTTGAATTCGCGGTTCCGTGGTCCAACACTTGGGGTCCACCTCAAGGGTGGGCCCGCATCTCGGCTGCACTTCTGTGAAGAACTGGACTCAAATGGCGGCGCCGCCAGTTCCGCTTGTTTCATTCTTGTAAATGAGGATCCTCCTGATAGACCCGGATGCAGGTAGCCAAAGCATGGTTGCGGAGGCGCTCCATACACTCACACCGGAGTGCACACTAAGCTGCCACTTGAGCGCAGAAGAGGCGGTACCCGAGGTCGTTGCGAACCCTCCAGAAGTGCTCCTGACGGAAGTCGATCTTCCAGGTGTTTCGGGGTTCGAATGTACTCGCAAACTGCACCTTATCATGCCTGAACTCCAGATTATCATCTTCACGGATCGAACCAGTGCGGAATCCGTACTTACATCCGTGATGTCAGGTGCGACCGGCTATCTTGTCAAGCCACATTCGGCGAGGCCACTTGTGCCAGTGCTAAAAGATATCTTCAGCGGCAGACATGCATTTTGCGAAGAGGCGGTCCATGCCATGATGAACTGTCTTCAAGGCGCCGGGGCCGCACTCCAGGCTTCGCTGACTTCCCGTGAGCGGGACATTCTCGTGAGCCTGGTTGTGCGGCGTTCCGACAAGGAGATAGCGGAGCTTTTCGGCATAAGCCATGGAACGGTCCACCGGCACGTAACCAACATCTTCAAGAAACTCGGTGTTCACAACCGCCGAGAGGTTCTTCACCACTTAATCCGTACTCACCGGCAGGAGCGCTAAACATGTCTTGTGTGTCCTGCGCCAATTCTGGTCTACACCACATATAGCCCATTTCACCACTTGCACACCACCCGCGGAAGGAGTAAACAGATCTCTTGTCGACAAAGTGACCGACGACCGTATCAAAACATCATTAAGAGGTCCCTGAGAACTCAGTGTGATGTCACAATCCGGGTAGTGTGGGACCGACCATAGACCAAGAGAGTCTGGGTATACGGCGGAAGGGATGAACACAGTACCATTGAGTGTAGCGTAGCTCACAGAGCCCGCGCCAACAACCGCAGTCTAGGTAGCAGCCGGAGCCAGATCATGACATGCCCCCCTTCGATGCCCAAGAGGACCTTGTTTTTGTCTTCGGCTGCTGTAATCCTCCTGCTAACCGCTTGCGCGAAGCTCTACACAATCACGTTCGACAAGTCGCATGCATTGGCTGAACTCGATCCCATACTTGCCATCCCCTTTCGTCAGTTGCTGCTATTCATCGCTGTCGTGGAGCTGGTAGTTGCGATCGTATGCCTGAATCCCCGTTGCGCGCAGTTAGCTCTAGGACTGGTCAGCTGCATAGCTCTGAGCATGCTGGTTTACCGTTTAGAACTCTGGTCAATCGGCTGGAGGCGTCCCTGCGGTTGTCTGGGCACGGTCCTTGGTTCGTTTAGTTCCACGGCGACTCTCGATGATATTATGAAACTCATCCTTGCTTATCTTCTCGTTGGCAGTTGGGCTTCGCATATCCGATTTTGGCGCCACGTTAACTCTGCTGTGTCTTTACCTGACAATCATCATGATCGTCGTCAACTCTCGAACAGCACGGTGAGTAGTTCCGACTCACCTAAGAGAATACGACACGCTTCTACCCACCGTATCCTCTTCCCCATTTGTGTCATAGCCATGCTTGGGTCGAGCGTCGGACCTACCTACGCTAACACTGGGTATGAAACCATTGGCTATCTGACCTACACCTTACTCGATAGTACCGAATCTCCTATGAAGAAGTTGGTGGTGATGTTCGCCGTCACAGTTGTTGACGGCGAATGGCGGATTCGGACGGAGCCGCTCACTGCGATCAAGGATGGTATCGCACACTATGATTCGTGGACGGATGCCAACGACTACGTTTGCGCAGTCACCGCATTCGCCGCGGCCTCCAGCGCGTCCGATTCCCGCTTTCAGGCACTACGGAGTGGTCTTCTTCAGGGACGAGCGGAGACTGTTGACTTTCGCAGTGGCACCCTTGATCGCTTAATCGCCGCGTCTTCGAACACGCACGGAGCCGCCGGGTCCAGTCCAAGTGCGGTCTTTAGGCCAGCAAATCAGCCACCCCCCACAAACCGTCTCGGCAACGTCGCGGTTGCACGACTGACGCCCGGTAACCACCCGTTGCCGGATCCATCGTTTGCGACTATTCTCTGGTTTGCCTTTACACCTCCCATCATTCGCACCAATGATGCGTCTACGCTGCTGCCGCAAACGTGGGACGATGGATCAGTGCCAAACACCCGCTACCGGCGAGCCAAGTGGCAACAATTGCCGGATGCGCCATACTTGATTTCCAGTGCCGACTATTCCTGGACAGGCTCGGAACTCCTCCCCAATGGCTCTATGCGCGCCATTGACCTTTCAGGTGTAAGTGATCCTCATGCGTTGTCAGCACACTATGTTGTCGAGGCAACAACAAACACCGGAAGTCATGTGTTGCCAACCAAGTTCACTCTAACCCGGTTTCGACCAAGGCAGGCCGCAGGCGGGCGACAACGTGTCTCATCAACTATCTCAGCGACGGTTGTCGACGTGAAGAGAGTCACCCCTCAGAACCCATCGGCGGCAAGCCTACCTGGTCTCACATTCGTTACAGACTATCGGCTCTCGAGCGGGGCATTGAGAGGGGCTCCAGTAGGATACGCTGTTCGCTCCAATCGGCTGCCTGATATCGAGGAGCTTGCTAAGAGTGGTAGTTACACACACGCGTTGGCAACAAGTAGAATGGCGCATCCCTCGGGCTATAAACGAGCGGTTCTCATTGGCTGTCTACTGATTCCTGCGCTACTGATAATTGTCTGGAGATACGGAGTGCTGAAACGATAGCGCTTCCGATTTCCAGATGTGACCAAGACAAACCGCAACAATAGGTGATATTATGAGCGTACAAGTACTAAGACACTCCGAAAGCTCGATCAACACGGCTCCGACCCCTAGGCGCTGGAGAATATCTGCTATCGTCTTCTGTTTTCTGGCTGCAATGCTTGTGAGCGATATGATAGGCGCAGGCAAACTCCTCGCCACCCAGGACAGGGGCTGCATCCTCGCGAGGAATGAAGCTAATCCCTTCTGCGCGGGACCTGTATACGGATGGTGCTATAAATCCCACATTACACCAGGTTACCTGCTTGGCTATTGCGACCCACTAGTGTCGCTTGATCTGCACTGTTGGGAATCGTGGCATGATTGCTCGCTGGTTAGGTACGCGAAGGAGTGGGACGGTAGTTGCAGCTGTGACAGTAGCGGGTGGGAGTATATCTCATCTGAGGCGGCGAGCTATTGCAGCGTGTACAATATGTTTGCATGTTACTAATGGGCGCAGGGCACACCGACACCTTCACACGAAGTATTTCGGCCGAGACAGAACACTTGCCTCTGGCGCAATCTTGACGGTGCGTACGCGGGGTGACCTACTCGTCGCTCCGCGACACCACTGGCGCCGATGCTTTCCCTCAGCGCACTTCGGATGCTTATGTGTTTCGAGATCTCTGACGGGGTATGCTCACCACTGGTAGCGAGACTGACTGCAAATGCCTAGCGGCACGAGCTGGCGGTCTGGAATGAGGTTACATGAACTGTCGGTAAGGATGTCGTCAGCGCGATGAAGAATGTCCGGATTCCGCGGTTGCTCGGTTGGCTCCTCGGGGTAAAGGTGCTGACGCTATCGTTTATCGTGGCAGGTGCGGATTTGGAATGACTTTGATGAAGGTCAGCATGCTGCCACGGTGGCTTGCTGGTTTAACGGACCTGCCCGATGGCCAACAACCAGCGCGACGGCAACGGTTGCGCGGCACTTCACGACCTGGGACGCATCGCACTTTCTGTACCTGAGCGAGTGCGGATACCTTGGTGGACTGAAGTCATGTGCCTTTTATCCGCTTTGGCCATTCCTTCTGCGATCGTGTTCTGTCTTTACGGGTGGCAGCCATTTGCTTGCCGGCCTTGTGCTCACCAATGCTCTCTCGCTGGCGGCTTTCTGCCTCTTCTATTCCCTCGTGCGCGAGCGATGGAATGGTCCCGTAGCGAAGTGGGCATTGGTCTTTCTGATCGCTTTTCCCGGTTCGCTCTTTTTCCTTTTCCTTTACAGCGAGAGCGTGTTCATATTCCTCGTGATCGGGTTGTGGTACGGCTTGGAGAAGCGAAGATATGGAGTCGCAGCGGTATCGGCGGCGTTGTTACCGATGACACGCGCGGTGGGAGCGTTCGCGGTGTTGCCGATTGCCTGGCATGCGCTGTCGGTAGCGCCTCCGCGGTGGCTGAGATTACATGAGCGGGGACGACAGGTGGGAGCGGGGGCGGGAAGCGTCAAGGGCAGCTGGCTGGAATTAACGGTCGGCCGCGACTCAGAGAAATCTCGAGGCACAGCCGCACGAGGTGCCGCACCAAGCGCCCCTTGGCTGCTTCTAGCCGCGCCGTTGATGGGGTGGGGATGCTACCTGGCGCTCATGTGGCATTGGACGGGGAATCCGCTTGAGGGGTTTGATGCACAGAAGCACTGGCGCGTCCATTCGGTCTGGAACCTGGTCGATGTGCCGAAGTTCGTCGTCGGCTTCTTCGCGGTAACACAATGGCATGGATTCACAGGGTCGGTGTTGGACCGATGCATGTTTGTGCTGCTGATTTACACCCTGCCTGTACTATGCCGTCTGGACAAAAGCCTGCTGGTCTGGACGTATTGGCTAGGCATCCTGCCTGCCATGAGCGGGACGTTCACCAGCTACACACGATTCGCCTGCTGTGCGTTTCCGATCTTTATCGCGCTAGGAGCGTTCTTGAGCCCAGAGAAGGCAAATCGAAGTTCGAAGATCACCACCGGGCTCCGCTGGGGATTACTGTTGCTCTTCGCCGTGCTCCATGTTCTACTCGTATGGCGGTTCGTGAATTTCCGGTGGGCAGGATAGGCTACGATCGCTCAAGTCGATCTCCAATGCACGCGAATAAGCACGAATCAAGGGAGGAGACACCAAGCCGCGGTGTGTCGGTGCATGATTTCCGGCTAGGACAGCGTGTCCAACTTGAGACCACAACAGGCTATACTTCGGATCTAGCTGTGCCTGTTCGTGCCTCATGCCTCGGTTTCACTTTGATCGAGCTGTTGGTGGTGATCGCGATTATTGCCGTCCTGGCGGCGCTTTTGTTGCCAGCTTTGGCAAGCGCGAAGCGAAGGGCGCGGTCGATGCAGTGCCTGAGCAACTTGCGGCAAGTCGGGATTGCGGTCCGCATGTATGCGGATGATAACGAGGGCAACCTGCCAATCGCGCCGGGGTTTCGTGAATCTCAAACCAACGCTCCGAGCGGGATGCCCGCGATTCAGGAGGTTTTGGCGACGCGCGTGAGCGCGGTCAGCAATGTGTTCAAGTGTCCGGAAGATCGCCAGGGCGTGTTCGCGCGTGAAGGTTCCAGCTACGAGTGGAACGTCTCGGTCAACGGGCGCCTGCTCCACCGAATTGGCCAGACGCCGGGCGACCAGAGTGCCGGCAGGGTGTTCCTGCTGCGGGACCGTGAAGGCTGGCACACCAAGGGTCGTAGGAACGCGGTTTTCGCCGACAACCATGCCGGTCCGGAGTCTCGATGAAAGCCCGTGACACATTGGGTCGCAGTCTTGCGCCGGAGCGCGAGTACGGAAGGCCGACTTTGGGTCGCACAGGCGGGTCGTACGCACTAATAGTGTCCCGTACGCGCTGTAACTCGTGCTCATTCGTGTCCATCCTTGTTTGGCGTCATGCATTCACCTTGATCGAACTTCTGACTGTGATTGCCATCCTAGGGCTTTTGGCAGGGCTGGTGTTAGCGGCGCTTTCGACGGCCCAAGGGCGCGCTCACCAGATCGCCTGCGTCTCGAACCTCAAGCAGTTCGGCGTGGCGCTGCAACTTTATGCGAATGACCATGACGACCGGTTGCCGCCCAATGCCGACGGGCGCGAAGAGGCGTTGGGTACCAAATGGGTAGAGGGCTGGCTAGGTCTGCCCGGACCAGACTGCACAAACACGCTCTTCTTGCGGCGAAGCGTGATAGGGCCGTATCTGCCAGAGGTGAGAGTGTGGCGCTGTCCCTCGGCCGAGCCGGTGACGGTGGCGGGGATCACCCAAGCGCGCGTGCGCACCGTCGCGCTGAACTGCTTTATGGGTTCACCAGTGACAAGTCCGGCAGCTAGGACATATATCCGGTTGGCCGATGTCACGCAACCGTCCCCGTCGGAGGCGATTACCTTCGTTGAGGAGCGCGTCGAGACAATCAACGACGGTAGTTTTGCGCTACAGTGGGACTTCGATCCGTCGCTACCGAGGCGATGGGTTTTGCGTGATAAGCCTGGTGTGTTGCACCGTAACGGCGCCACCCTGACGTTTGCCGACGGACATGTGGAAGAGCATCGCTGGAAGGATAACCGGACCATTGCCCCCCCTCGGAACGATGCCCTAATGTCCGGCAACGCTGACGTCCTCTGGATGCAGAATCACTCCACGCGGCGAGCCAACTCGCAGTAGAAGTGAGCGGCTGACAGAGGACATCTGGCTCACAACTGAGCGCTAACCACTGACTTGTGGCGATTGCCGAATATCGAATGATCGGTTTCCTCCAAAATGTTATGCCGCGGCCGCGGCTGCGACAGTTCATCAAGTTCTGCCTAGTCGGCGGCATTGGCGTTCTGGTGGATATGGCGGTGTTGCATGTGCTCGTGGTCTGGTTGAACTGGAACATCACCTTCAGCAAGCTCTGCTCAGCGGAGACGGCAATGCTCAACAACTTTCTCTGGAACGAAATCTGGACGTTCCAGGACGCGAGCGCAGCTCCGCTACGCCATCGGGGTGTGGCAGCCCGGCTCTGGCGCTTCCACGGCATCTGCGCTACCGGAGTCGGGTTGGCCGTCCTATTTCTCCACTTCTTTCATGCCTGGCTCGGATTCGACCTGTACCTAGCCAACCTAATGGCAATCGGACTCGTCACACTCTGGAATTTCACGCTAAATGCTAACTGCAATTGGAATCGCAACCGTTGAGACGCAACAGATAGACCTGCAATCTCAGCCCCTTGTCAAAGCTCGGCTATAGGAGGATGCCGGTCCGAGCGACGCCGCATCGACAAGCCGAGCAGGTGCTCGCGCGGATCGACAGGTGCTGGCGCAGTTGCCCCAGGCGGTCAAGCAAGCCCATGAGCGGATCATCGGAGAGCGGCCGGTCGCCAACGCGGGCAAGATCTTGAGCCTCTACGAGGGTGACCTGCACGTGATCGTGCGGGGCAAGGCGGGGGCGGCGGTCGAGTTCGGCAACACGCTCTTCCTGGCTGAGCAGCGGAAGGGTTGGTAGTAGACTGGCATCTGTACCAGGAAAGTGCGCCGGCGGATAGTCGGCAGTTCCCGGGGAGCTTGAAACGGCTGCAGTCCTGGCTGCCGGCGGCGGTGCTCGAGGCGGTGCGCGGGGACCGCAAGCGCGGGATCCACAGCTACTCCTACGTCTTCCCCGACACGGGTCACAAGTGGCACTCCTGGTGGCACGGCCTGCATCAGTTCGCACCCTTCTTCTTCCGGGAACCAGGCAATTGACGGTCAACTCGATTTCTGGTCATATTCTGGTCAGAAATGGCGGACGAGATTCGAGTTACTGACATTGCACGGGACGGTTTGCTGGTCTCCGTGAAGAGGTGGCTCAGGACGAGGTATTCATCACGGGGCTCGGCAACCAGCGCTATCCTCATTGGTACCGCCAGAAACAACAACTGATTCGACCTCCTCCTAGAAGATGATTACCGTTTCGCCCAGCGAATTGCAGAAACCTGTGAACAAGTCCGAGACGCAGGAATCACCAGACCGGAAGGCCTAGGCGAGGGAACAATGGGTAATTCAGTCGAAGAGGCTGTAAAGCTGGCCCAAAAATGCATCGAGAAGGTGCCGGTCATTGTGCTTGGCAGCGGTGCGTCTCGGCCTTTTGGGATCAGCGGGATGCCGGAGCTACAGGCCCATTTAATGAAGCAGGTCAATCCAGCCGCGGCTGGTGATGCGCAGCTTTGGGCCGAGTTCACAGCCGAACTTGCTCGGTGCAGTGATCTGGAACTCACGCTTCACAACGTTCGTCTCTCGCCGTCGTTGGAAGCGGAAGTCGTGAACCAGACTCGCCGACTAGTGCTCGGTGATGACCTCAGAGCCTTTGAGGATTTGCTGGCCGGCCAGGCTGAATTCCCGGTGTCCACCCTCCTGCGTCACTTGTTTCGCAGCACCCACTCCTCGGTGACCGTCGTCACGACGAACTATGACCGGCTGGCCGAATATGCGGCTGACGTGGAAGGACTGGAGAATACGACTGGCTTTACGCACGGCTACTTCCGCTCATGTGGCACGTTAACCGCTCCCAACCAGCCCTCTCGGGGGTCGCGGGTTGTCGAGATCTTGAAGGTGCATGGTTCGGTGGACTGGTTTCAGGATGCCCATGGCACGGCGCTCTGCCTGCCCGACTCGGCCCATATCCCCCCGAGCTTTGTGCCGTTGATGGTCACACCGGGCACCGGAAAGTACCTCGCGACGCACGAGGAACCCTTCCGGACCATCATTACGCGATCAGATGCAGCGTTTGCCAATGCGCGCGCCGTCCTGACCGTGGGGTACGGATTCAACGACCGCCACATCCAGCCCAAGTTGACCAACCGAGTGCTGAGACAGCAGGTGCCCCTGCTCGTCCTCGCGAGAACACTCACGCGCTCGGCAAGGAGCTTTCTTGCTCAGTGCAAGCACAGTTCCTTTCTGGCTCTGGAGGCCGACGGGGCGAATACCCGAGCCCACTGCTTGGCTCATCCGAATGGATTGGACTTGCCGGGGACCAACCTGTGGGAGTTCGGCAAACTCCTTGCTGACACCATCGGGAAACCGTGACATACTTCACGCATGGCGCTGTTCGACTACAAAGACTCTGATGCGCTCGGCAACGTAAAGGCCGTTGATACCGCAATGGTCGTGGTGTCCGTCGAGAATCTGGAATTGCTGCGCAAGCTCCAAGTGAATCGTCTTGTCGTTCTGCAAAGCTCTAGGGCGGGCCAGCACCTCGTCGGAATCGTCCAGAAGATCATTCGCGACACAACGATCGCGAATGCGCTCGGCACTGAGCCGGAAGCAGATCAACCCAAGAACGTTGAGCAGAACACTGTTCGCATCGCGCTCATCGGAACGTTCTTCGACCGCCTCGGACAAAGGGAGAACGTTTTCCGTCGAACCCTGGAAACCGTTCCGGAGATCGACGCCCGCTGTTTCCCCATCGAGGGTGACCGACTGACGGCATTCATGCGGGCGATTTCATCCCACACCGGCGAGGATGACCATCGTCTCAGCCTCGGGACCTACACGCTGGATGAGAACGCGGAGGCGTACCTCGATGCCAACAGGTTTTTCCAGCGACACGCCGTCATCGTCGGCAGCACGGGGTCCGGCAAATCCTGGACCACCGCGAGATTGCTGGAACAGGTTGCGCCCCTGGCTAACGCCAACGCGGTTCTGTTCGACATTCATGGCGAGTATTCTCCCCTCCAAGGTGACGGGATCCGTCATTTTCGCATCGCCGGTCCCGCGGACTTGGAAGCCGGCTCCGGCCTCGACGAAGGGGTCGTGTACCTTCCGTATTGGCTGCTGGCCTACGAGGACATGACGACGATGCTGATTGACCGGAGCGATCAGAACGCTCCGAACCAGGCGATGATCCTCTCGCGCACCGTGACGGCAGCCAAGCGGGCATTTCTCGCGGCTGGCAACCACAACGACGTCTTGGCGAACTTCACCATCGATAGCCCCGTCCCCTATGACATGCAGCAGGCGCTGAAGGAGTTAAAACGCTTGGATGCCGAAATGGTCCCGGGCACTCGAGGCGAGAAACAGGGCGAGTTCCACGGACGCCTCAGTCGGTTCATCGCGCGCCTGGAGAACAAGCTGACGGATCGACGGCTGGGTTTCATGATGGCCGCTCCAGAGGAAGCACAGCAATTCGAGTGGCTGGCCAAACTCGCCAAATCCCTCATGGCCGGCACCCGAGACCAAGGCGACAAGAAGGGCGGAGTTAAAATCATCGATTTCTCCGAGGTTCCCTCGGACGTCCTTCCGCTTGTTGTCAGCCGGATTGCGAGCCTCATTTTCTCGGTCCAGCAGTGGACGCGGAAATCCCAGCGACATCCGATCGCGCTTCTGTGCGATGAGGCGCATCTCTACATGCCCAGCAGAAACGACGCTGGAAGCGTCGGCGATGCCGCGTTGCGATACTTCGAGCGCATTGCCAAGGAAGGGCGCAAGTACGGCGTTGGCATGGTGGTCATCAGCCAGCGTCCGTCCGAGGTCAGTCGCACGGTGCTGAGCCAGTGCAACAACTTCGTCGCGCTTCGCCTCACGAATGCCGATGACCAGTCCGTTGTGCAGCGAATGCTGCCGGACAGTCTCGGTGGTTTCGCGGACTTGCTCCCGGTGTTGGATACGGGCGAGGCGTTGGTCGTCGGAGACGCCAGTCTCCTGCCAAGTCGTATCCGAATCACCGAACCCAAAGCGCATCCCGACAGCGGCACGATAAACTTCTGGGACGAATGGGAGCGCGACGCGCAACGGGAAGCGATCGCCTCCTCGGTGGCGGCCTGGCGAAAGCAAAGTCAGACAGCCAAGTAGACGCCGATTGCATCTATGATGCGCCTCGGATTGCGACGACGCTCGGCCCCGACACGCACGCTTGGAGCAGGCGGTCAATCGTGGCGGCGCTGATCGAAACGACTTTCTCCCGCGTGGAGGTACTTGCGCGCGGTGGGCCGACTCACATCGGCCAACTGCGCACTTCGGGTTACGTTTCCAGTCGCTTGGTACTCGCTCATCAGTCGTCGGTATTGTTGTTTCGTGATCATCCCCACCGCACCTGGGCCAAGGCCCCACGGCCTTGGCCTCGCGGCGCGGAGAGCATTCCGAAACCACCGGACGAGGAAACAACGTCACTGGAAAACTCTAATTGTCGCTACGCAGTGCTTCTTTAACCGCTTCAGCATAGAGGCGCTCGCTCACCACCGTGCGGAGCTGGACAGGTGTCGGCGAGCTCGGGCGGACGTCGGCGGGCCGGCCCCGTGCGCGTCGAAGATGGCTGGAACCAAATCGGGTGGCAGCAAACCATGCAAGAGCGACGGAAAATCCCCGGGAGCGAGCGCTGCAATGATCAGCACCCGCAGCCTGTATCCGATCGTCGATTTGGAGCCAATGGAGGTCGTTCACTATCAGAGTCTTAGAATGTCCTAAACGCATTGAACCAAGCACAAACACCTCTGTGCCAGAAGGGATGACACGAGCGAAGCGACGTGCTAAGATATGCAAGTCGTTCATCGCGTCTTCCAACATATGAGAATCTATCGAGGGCTCGAAGGGTTTCATCTGTTTGCGAACGTCGTGGGCTTAAACGCCGAGGAGCGGGCCCAACGGCTGGCTCTGCTCCGGGAGTCCCACATGCCCTTCATGGTAACCGAGTTTTATGCCAACTTGATTGCGACCGCCGCCCAGCCGGATCGTGACCGGTTGTTGAACATCGTTTTGCCCTTTCGCGGCCTTCGGCACTTCTCCGGCCGGTTTGATCCGTATGGCAACGTGAAGTATCGGCGCGATTCGATGCATTTTCTGCAACACAAGTATGCACCGACGCTGCTTGTCCACATGTATGATTTCTGCATTTCGAACTGCCAATTCTGTTACAAGGTGAATGAAATTCGGCACGAAAAGCAATCCGGGTTTGGATTCTCCGCGAAGATTGACGCGGCGCTGAGCTACATCGACGGACATCCGGAAATCAACAACGTCCTCTACAGCGGGGGCGATCCAGCGGCCATGGAGGTATGCCGATTGATCGAATGTATGGCGCGCCTCCTCGTCCATCCTTCCATCCGGACGGTGCGCTTCGCCACGAAGGTCCTCGCCTACAATCCGGGCTACTTTCTCGACGCCGATCTCCTCGCCTTTCTAACGCGCACCAATCAACAGCCGGGCAAGCACATCACGATCATCGCCCAACTGAATCATCCCGCTGAGATGTCCGCGGATTCGCGTCGGGCGCTGGCCGCGCTCGCCCATGCCGGCGTCCAAGTCCGCGGCCAGCCGACGCTGGCTGCCGGTATAAACGACGACGAGGACGTGCTGGTTCGGCTGCATCAGGAGTATATCGATCACCAGATCATTCCTTACTACTTCACGGTGTTCATGCCAGTGCGCGGTGTGGAACAATACGGAATCAGGCTGCACCACGCCTATGCGATGATGGGCCATGCCCACGCGCGACTGAACGGCCTGGAAAAGAAGGGTGTGCTCCTCGCTTCCCATGATTTTGGCAAATTCGAGATCTGTGGTTTTCTGCCCGATACCTGGATGCCTCGCGAGATCGTGCTCCGTTGGCACGAGCGGCCGTTCGATTCGTTCCTCCCGCGCCCACTCGTGGAGCGCTACCCGCGAGACCACCAAGCGTTGCTGCTCTTGAAGTACGATCTCGAACGGACATATTGCATCGATCACCTTTTCGAACAAAACGGCCTGCCCTTCTTCGATTCCGAGGGCAACCTCAGATTCTCATCAGCATGACCTACCTCGAATCTAAGGATGTAGCCCGGGCACGGGCGCTGGCTACGTCGCTGGGCCTCGACGGCGAGTTCATCCACCATTGTCAGTCCGGCCGCACCACCGAGGACGCGCAATCGGCGCTGAACATTCCGGCCTCTGACATCCTCAAGACCTTGATCTTGATCAGCGAGATCGACGGGCGTTCGGTCGGCGTCATTCTCCTTGGCTCGGATCGACTCAGTTTCAAGGAGGTGGAACACCAGTCGAAGCTGAAGAAACTGCGTTTTGCGAGCCCTGATGAGATCAAGGTCATCACATCGTTCGCGATCGGCGGCGTCCCGCCGATGGCGGTGAGCCACTGCGCGTTTCGCTTCATTGATCGAAAGGTCCTCGACCGCCCCATCGTGGTGGGTGCGGGCGGCAACGAGTTCTGCGGCTACCGCGTTGCTCCCGGCCAGCTTTGTCAGAAGTTGAACCTGCAGGTCGCGGCACTCGCCAAGCCAGTGTGAACCCATCGCGCGAGATCCAGGTTTCAGTCGCGCTCAAGGATTTTCACAATCGTGATGAGTATTACGTTCGCGAGGAATTCTTGATCCCACTGTTTCGGGCAGCTGGCTACGACGCGTTCGGCATTAAGCGAATCCACCGCGGGGTTTACCTTGCACGGAAGTACCGGCGGGCGGTGGCGAGGCGGGAACACCTCTTTCCCGATTTCGTGCTGTCGTATCGCCACGTCCCGCTCGTGGTGGTTGACGCCAAGACCCCGCGGAAGCGCATTGGCTCCCCGGAAGAGCGGACGCAAATACAGAGCTATTGCGACACGCTGGCCTGTCACGCGGCCATACTCAGCAACGGACTGGTAACCAAGGGCTACATCCAGCGCGGCCGACAACTGGAGGAGGTTTTCGAAATCACCTACGACGAGGCCATCGAGTTGAAATGGGACGACCTCCTTTCGTTCCTGGATCCAAACTACCATCTGGCGCGCATCATGCGGCTCAAGGAGGCATTGCGCGCGTACTTCACCGACGATTACATAGAACGGGCCTTGACGATGGCAGTACTCCAGGCGCAACCGTCGGCAGCGGTGGAGCCCTTGCTCGCGCGTAACCGCAGGTCGCTCGCCGGTCATCCGGGAGACATGCGCGGACGCGCGCTGATGGCGATTCTAGCAAAGAATCAAGCAGGCCATGCCCCGGACCTCTTCTTCAGGGTTTTCATGGATTCACTGGAGGATCCCGACCCGATCGTGCGCGAGAATCTCTTCACCTGCCTCGATCAGCGCTGCGAGCAGTTGCTAGCGAACTCTCCGCTGGCGCGTCGCGCTCTAGTCGCGTTTGAGCCGGTCACACTGCTGGAGCGTGCGGTCTACCTTCGCCTCATCAAGCGGACGGGAGTGAAGATCACCTCGGCGAAACGCCACAACATTCGGAAGGGCGTCGGCCCCTGGTACGAACCCTACTCGCGCCTCGAGGGTTACTCGTCCCTGCCCATAAACCTGATCCTCGGGCGGCCCGCGATGGCGAGCTACGCACAATATCACGAGCTCCTGACCAAGCTCCCCGGCTTTTTCAGTGATCTCGCCGACGACCCCACTACACACCCGGAATCCTTCAAGGTCGCACGCTCCTGCCTCAGTTTCTCCAGCAGGGCCGATGTCAATCTGTTTTCTGAATTCGTACGGATCGCGACGGCACGCCAGCGGAGCATCATTCAATGGATCATGAATGGCTAACAGCCCGTCAAAGAAGTCCACCTGTCGCGTGAACATCTGAAAGCGCGGTGCGTCCAAGAATGGACTTCACTATGGCACTGGGTCGACGCACTTCCCAACAACCCGAATTGTTCGTGGCCACGGCTCAACTGGTGCGTGTCCCCGGGCATCCCTTCTACGGCAAGCTCAACCAGGTTCTTTCCGAGGCGGACGTCGATCTGTTCGTCGAGGACCTCTGTGCGCCGCACTACAAGCGCGGGGGCCGGCCGGGCATCCCGCCGGGCGTCTACTTCCGCATGATCCTGGTGGGCTACTTCGACAGTTTGGACAGCCAGCGCCGCATCGCCTGGCCCTGCGCGAGTTTCTTGGCTACGCGCTGACCGATCCGACCCCGGTCCATGCGTCGCTGACGGAGATCCGCAAGCGCCTGCCCCAAGAGGTCTTTGAGGCGGTGTTCCAGTTTGTGCTCGCGCTCCGGTGTTAGCGGCGGCGCGAAACTGGGGGAGAAGCGCTGGTTTGAAATTCCGGTCGCGGCGGTGCGAAAATCCACGGTACTCGGGAGTCCTCACGGTTCGATCTGATCCTTCATTCGGTAACTGGGGCCTTCAATGATGACGGTCTCGGCATGGTGGAGGAGACGGTCGAGGACCGCAGAGGCGATGGTGCTGTCATTGTTGAAAATGGCGGCCCACTGCTTGAACGGTTTGTTGGTGGTCAGCACGATGGAACCGCGTTCGTAGCGCCGGCTGCTGGTGCTGCCGGCGGAGGAATTCGCTCAGTGGGGCACTCCAAGCCGGCTCGGTGCCCTGATTGGAGCGGATTCTGGATTGGAGAACGTCGACGGGGCTGGCGGTCGCGCGCAAGGCTTTGTAGCACCAGTGCTCGATGGTCGAGCGGCCCGGCGCGATCCACGCTCCGCTGAGGGGGTGGGCGCCACTTCTTGGCGGCCAGTGCCTTGAGTTGATGTTGCAGTCCGCCGCGGGCCGGGGGCGCGGCCAACAGGGGTCCGATGACGCTGAAGCGAAAATGCGCCTAACGTTCATGTGACCGGTCGGTCTGCGGTGGCTCGTCCATAGGATGCCGATTCTTTGTTGCTCCCCCGCGGTAGCGGTGTGGCCGAAGCTCCTACATCCCCCGCGGCGGACTTGTCGCCCGGAATCCTGTGCGGGAGAAAATGCTCCCCTCAGACAAGGCGATCCCGGGGAATGCCGCGACGCCGCCCTGTAGCATACGCCTTCCGACCAACTCAGCCCAGCCTTCGGCTGCTGCAGGTGCCCTCACGCCATTCGAGTTGGACGCCTATGATCTGGCTGAACTTCGTCCGCCACCCGTTGGACTGACCCGGAGCCGGCCAGACACACTCAGATCTCCGCGCCCTTGGCCACGGTGTCCCCTGCTCTGACGCCCAGCCTTTCACCGACCCGAGGAGGACCTGGAATATAGAAAGGTGAGGGCGAGTGACGCCGCATCGAAGATCGCCATCCGGTAATCCTCGCTCATCCAGGGTTTGCGGTACCGTGGCAAGTGCGGGGCCAGCTCTGGCAATCGACGAGCAATGGCGTGAGCAATCTCGTGTTTGGTTGTTGCGTTGAACGAGGCGAATACTTTTCGTATGTCACCGCGCGAGAAGCGGCGAAACCTGACGCCGTCCCTCTTGGCGAGCGCCTCCATGGCCGCAATGAGCTGCGCGACTCGATGGCATCGCCGCGATCCTTTCCCCGAGTGTCGTTCCGCGACGATCACGTCCGGACGATAAAGACGAAGGAGCGCGCCCACTTTGATCAGGCCACGCTCGTTCTTGTCCTTCCGTGTCGCTTTGACGCCCCAGTCGATCAGATTCGTCGCACCTTCGAGTACCACAAAGCCGAACCCGCGGGTGCTGGGGTCGATGGCCAAGATTCGTGGAACCGCTTTGTGTCGGAGACTCATGATCAGGCTGGGGCGGCAGCAGTGATCGTTCTCAGGGCAGACACCTTCCGGAGAGTGGATTGATCCGCCTGTCCCCTGGTCAACCTGGCGATCAAGCGTTCGGCCCGCCGACGGAGCTTGCTCTCAACTTTCCGGTATTCGCCGCCAAGAAGGGCGCGGACCGGCGTCCGGAAGATCGCCTCGTAGGCCAGCGCCGTCTGGAGACTCGGTACTCGACGAAAATGCTCGTAGCGAGACACCTGCCCAGCCGTCTCAGAGCCCAACAGGAAAGCGACCTCGGCCTGGGTGAAGCCAACGCGCTTGCGGTACGTCCGCAGATAATTGGGAAGCAGAGATTGGGGCATGAAAACGTGGAGCCTGCTGCAACCACGCCTTCATTCTCGCCTGACAAAGTCCCCCACCAAGGAGGGCACACTTGCCGAATGCGGCAAGTTGCAGTTCCAAAACTCCGTGCAGGAGTTCGGCTCCCTTCCATTATACAACGACCCGAGCGGCAAGACACCCGCCCGCTGTTTCAAAGTCCCGAAGTCTACCCGCGGGCACTTTCGTGGCGCTGTTCAGCCATGGATCGGCAACCAATCGAAGTCCCCCAAAGTCCCCCGGCGCACCCGAAGTCCCCCGCGCTCTTCTGGCCTCCAAACGGCCTTGTTGAGCAGCGATTCGATAGAACGGAAGCCTACGGGGGACTTGGGGACTTTGGACAGAGGGGTAGTGGTGTCATGCGGATGAGTCTCGCCCCGGGTTGTCGCTTTCCGAGAGTTGAAGTGGACCCCTTTCTTAGAACACTAACCTCGTATCAAATATTTTACGCCGCGATTGTTTTTTGAGCAAATTCAACCGGCACCATTTTCAGTGAACTATGGATTCTTTCATTGTTGTAAATCCAGATTGAATGGTAGATTTCCGATATCAGTTCTCCAAAAGATTGATAACGATTTGGATCTCCAAAATCAACCTTCCATTTGTCATTGAATGACTCCTGATAGCCGTTCTCCCAAGGACAGCCTGGTGCTGAACGGGAGATCAGGATATTCAGATTCTTTAATATTTCCACAAAAGCAATCGCCCGGTATTCGCTACCATTGTCGCTGTGAAATATCATAGGCTTGGGATTGTAGATTAAAGCATTCCAAAGAGCTACTGCAGTAAGTTGTACCCCTTTGTTTTTTGATACAGCCAAGCCAACGATTTCTCTGGTGTATAGATCAATAACAGTAGCTAGATATAGCTTCTTTTTGAACCAAGCGATTTCAGTGAAATCAGCTGCCCAGATATGACATCTCCAGAGAGGCATGTTTGTAAGTAGACGATTAGGATATTCTATTTTAATGGCCTTTTTCTTGGGTTTCCATGATCTTCTTCTGTATGGTTTGATGCCAAATAGCCTCATCACTCTCTGGATTCTTTTTCTGTTTAGTTTCAGATGCCAAGCAAGTCTTCTTGAACCATATGCATGTTTTCCTTTTTGCCGAAGGATTCCTTCAATCTGACACTTTGATTGCCAATCTTGTTCGATCTTCTTTTTCCTGTAGTAGAAGACACCCCTGTATATTCCAAGCTCTCTGGCCCTAAGAGCTTTGGATACAGTGCTTGTATCAATCATTTCTTTTTTTGGGTTTCGGAAAGCTTCAGGGTTAGTTCTCCTACCAGCTTTAGTAGTTGCTCGACTTCCTTCTTCAGTTTGATATTCTCGGCTAATGTCGGATACCCTTCCACTTTCTTCGCTACCCATGTGTATATGGTGGTCTCCGGTATACCGTGTTCCTGGGCTGCCTGAGCTACCGACACCCCTTCATTTTTGATCCTGTTTAGAATCTGCTCCTTGATTTCAGGAGCTATCTTGTGTTTTTTCATATGCTTGTATATTAACGCTGTTAATTATACAAGGTTGGTGTACGAAATTCGGGGTCCGGGCCAAGTTGCCCGGTTGCCCGCGACGAGGACACTGTCGAGTCCACCAATCCATACCTCTCGAACAGCCGGTCGAGCTTTGGCTTCTCGGTGGCGGGGATCACGAAGACCCCGTGCCGCTTTTCGGCCCGCAGATGGAGACGCTTCCGCAGGATGTATCCGACCCATTTGCCAGTGATCTTGCGCTCGTACTCTCCACCGTATTCCTCGGCGAACCGTTCAGTGACTTCCTTGATCGTCAGCACCACGTCGCGGGCGATACTGAGAAGTTCCTGGAGCACGGCGAGAACATGAGCCTCGGTATCAAGCCCTCGCTCGGAAACCAGTTCGCGCTGGCATTGCCTCGCCACGCCCTTCAGTTCCTCGCACGCCTTCGGATCCTTGATTACGCTCAGGAGCGGCACGAAGATTTGGTTGAGCCGCGGCTCGAGGCTCCGGTCAACCAGCTCCGGGAGGGTCGCATGCTTCTTGAAGTTGCGGAACCGGAAGACGGCATTGTTGCGAAGGGCCAGGCCTCCGCCTTTTGTTCCGATGGCGGGTTGATGGGCACGTCGTCGCGCAGACGGCTGGTGCCCATTTCTTCCGTGATGAACCGGCTCTCCAGCGCTCGGTCGTCGAAATCGCCTCGACTAGCGAGGATCTTGGGGCCGAAGACATGGTAGGCGTGCGGGTTGAATTCGCCCCGGCCGGAGGTCTCGCTGCGAAGCACCGGGAAGCCCCGGACATTTCCGTTGTTGAGGATTTTCACCATCTCGGCTTTTTCGTCGGAGAACCGAAAGTCGCTCTCGTCGATGATGAGCGTGCCCCGAAATGATTCGAGGAGACGGAACAGCGGGGACACCGTCGAAGCGCCGCTCGCGAAGATCGGTTTGTAACAGATCGAGCCAACGGTGAGCAGGAAGCGGGTTTTGCCTGAACCGGGATCACCGCGCACTCGAAGATACGGCAGTTCGTTGAAGCCGTCGTAGAGCCAGGAGAAGAGGGCGTAGTAACCGGCAATCTTCTCGAACAACGGTGAGACATCAACGTAGCGGTGGACGAACCTCTGGATGTCGCCCAGCAGTTCGTCTTCGGATCCATATTCTTGCGGGGCGGAAGGAAAGAGGACAATCTCGTTACGGATCAGGTTGTTGTTCGGCGAGTACGGAACCAGGAAGAACATGGGGCTGGCCCGATGGCTGTCCTCATAACCCCAAGTGCCGTTGCGCCACAAGACGAACCGGGAGCGGCGGGTCTCCCCGTCATAGACCATTTCGAGAACCGCGCCATCTTTGAACGTGGCAGAGACGGCAGGAATGGCGTGTTTTGGTTCGCGCTGTTCATAGGCTTCCTTGAAGGTTTGCATTGGAGTGTACAGTACAAGGTAGTCGGAGTCGGGAGGCTTCCAAAGGGCGGCACTGTTGCCGCCTCGGGCAAGCTGTGTTCGGCGATCAAACGTCAAAACACATGCCCAGCCTCGTCCTTGAGGACCCACGACTCGGAGTCGCGTCAAGAAAATCCCGGTCCACGCTGTGAACCGGGATGTTGCCCGACAAATGCAAAGAACAAACGCGGCGTTCTCAGCGCAGTGCGCGGAATTGATCTTCTGAAATCCCGGCTTGCTTGAGGATCGCCACAACCAAGGGGCGTTTGATGTCGCCGCGATGAACCGGCACCGTGACCCACTTGTTCAAGCGGGTGTGGTACAGATGTCGGTGACTGCCGCGTTGATGATGCTCCTCAAATCCTACCTTTTGAAGAACCCGGATCAACTGGCGAGCTGTGACGGACGGTAACCGGCTCATGACGGCACGGCCACATTGATCCCAACGCCGATGGCGACGCGGCGGGGAGGCTCCGCTTCCAGCGGAATCGGCTGTCCAGCCTTGACGAGCGCTTCCAAGTAGCCGGCAATGGCTTCCTCGGCGTTCGAAAGCGCTTCTTCGTAGGTCTCGGCCTGGGTAAAACAACCCGGGAGAGCAGGAACCGAGACCCAGTAGCCGGTCTCATCCGAATCGGCCGGATGAACTTCGACGGTGTAGGTATAGCGCTTCATGATCGGTATTCTACTCCTCTGACTCGGTTCTGGTCAAGGCACGTGCGTTCTCCAAAACCACGGTCGCCAATCGTTAACCGAGAATCATCCGCCTGCAGGGCTGACCGAAGAATCCTCTCGCACATTTCTCCAGGATTTGCAGCCCGGTTTTCACGACACGCCGGGCTATTCTCGCCTGCAGAGCGCGCCGGGACTTGCGCCAACGCAATCGCCCACCCCTCGCCACCACCGGTTTGCTTTTCGCGTTGTCTGATTTCAAGGACGGTCCTCGGTGTTCGTTCACGAAACGGAAAGCGATCTTGCCCCCGACGGCAGCGGAGCCCTTCTTTGGTCGAGCGCTTGTTCCGGTACAGTGGACGTCATGGCACATATGTCCTCCATTCGCACGTTGTACCCGCACTTCAATGACGCTCAGTTACGCGAGGCTGAGGATCGACTCGAACAGTATCTCTCGCTCGTCATGCGGATCTACGAACGCATCCGCAGCGATCCCGTCGCTTACGACGAATTCCACAGTTTGACGCCGTCAGCCGATCATCCTATGATGAATCAATCAAGGTCGACCTTTGGAACAGATGCTAATGCCCGCAAACCCACTTGAGGATATTCTTTGGTTACATTCGCGTTTCCACGGCGAAACAGGGGGAGAAGGGAGTCTCGCTTCAGGAACAGCGCGAGGCGATTCTTCGGTATGCTAGCCACAACGGACTTGAGATCACCGCGTGGTTTGAAGAGCGGGAAACCGCCGCCAAACGGGGCCGCCCCGTCTTCAACCAGATGCTGAAGCTGCTGCGGCGGGGAAAGGCCGAGGGCGTGGTGCTTCACAAGATCGACCGCGGCGCACGCAATCTCAAGGACTGGGCCGATCTGGTGGACCTCAACGACCAGGGCTTTGAAGTCCATCTGGCCCACGAAAGTCTGGACATGCGTTCCCGCGGCGGACGGCTGTCGGCTGACATCCAAGCGGTGGTCGCTGCGGACTACATCCGCAATCTGCGTGAAGAGACCCGCAAAGGCTTCTACGGCCGGCTGAAGCAAGGGCTGTATCCATTGCCCGCTCCCTTGGGATACCTCGACCGCGGCAAAGGCAAGGCCAAGGAGCCTGACCCTGCCAAAGCACCTCTCGTGCGGAAGGCATTCGAACTCTACGCCACGCGCCAATACAACCTCGACTCTCTGGTTGAGGAGTTGCATCGTCTGGGGCTGCGCAATAGACGCGGCGGCAAGACAAGAAGGAACGGGCTTTCCACTCTCCTAAACAATACTTTCTACATCGGCCTCATTCGCCTGACGCGGACCGGAGAGAGCTTCCCGGGCATCCACCCACCTCTCGTCACGAAGTCGCTCTTTGACCGCGTCCAGGCAATCCTCGCCGGCAGAACTAACGCGCGGGTCCAGAAGCACGATTTCCTCTTCCGTCGCCTGCTCCGCTGCAAGCTATGCGGCGAAACACTAATCGGCGAACGCCAAAAGGGCCACCATTACTATCGCTGCCACACCCGGGACTGCCCGACGACCGGCGTCCGAGAGGAGGTCGTGGACCACGGTATCGAGGAGTGCCTCGCGCCGCTCTCTTTCAGCGAGGAGGAACGGATCTACTTCACCGCGAAAATTGAAGCAATGAGGGGGGATTGGAAGGACCAACGGGAGGATGAGCGAAAGGCGTTGAATCTCAGGCTGAGCCAACTGCAGGACCGCTTGAACCGCCTCACCGATGCGTTCCTGGACGGCGCCATCGACCGGAGCATTTTCAATGACCGGCAAACTGCCCTGCTCATAGATCGGAAGGGGCTCGAGGAGAACCTGGCCACCTTGACCGACCAGGGCCGTTCGCTCCCGGACCGACTCGCGGAATTCCTCGAACTGGCCGGGAGCGCGTGGTTGAGCTACAAAACCGCCATCCCAGAGGAAAAGCGTGATCTGCTCAAAATCGTGACGTCGAACCGCGCTCTGGAGGTGAAAAAGCTAGAACTAGAACTGTCGATTCCGTTCTCGGAGGTCGCGAACCGCGCCAAAACGCCGTACGGTGACCCGCATCGGGACATACCTCGAACCTGGGATGTGTTGCTACAGAAGATCCTGACTTGGTTCACAACAAACACACTCACCCTGCCGGGCCGTGGGTGCTCCGACACTTAAATTACTCGGCTGTGTGCAGTGTGCTCCGGGTGTTCCCACCACGGCAGACTGATAATCATGCCGGAGGAGACAAGACGCCGGGTTGGTGCATGCGTTTGGTTGTCCACACTCGTCACGTTCTTGCTATTCGTATCACGTCACGACTCCGTGCTTAGGAGTACGCACTGGTGTATACTCCCATGACGGTAGCCTCCCCTCGGCGAGGCAACCCAGGGCTGACATCTCGCGAGTTGTTCCGCGACGGTGTCGGCCCGCTTTCATTAACGGCGGACAGCACGTACATGTGTTTGGCTTAATTCCCTCACGACCTATTGACTTTCGGATGCGCTCCACTATCCTCCTGCTGTCAGTTGGTCTTTGAAATTCTCAGTGTGTCGTTCGGTGGGCTTTACATTTTATGCAGCCCAATGACACGAACAACGGACCAAGCGTCCAAGTCATTCCGGTGCGAGGCGGCCGAAACCAAAATAGCTCGATGACCTGCATTTGCCTGATTCACTTGGGTAAGTCGGGTCAATTGGCGGTTGTGTTCGAGCTAAGACTCCCCGATCCGGGACCCGACCGCACGGGTACCGGGCCGGTCAATCCGCAAGATGCGGATTGGTGGCGGTAGGGAGTCAACACTAGGACGAGGCGTGGTTTTGATAGGGAGTTGGTAGCAAGATTCTGCCCCGAGGGACAGAGGTTGTCACCGATTAGATGGTAAGCTCCCTTGCCCGCCCGCCGGACAGACACACGTCGGTTCAGCAGAGATTCAAGCCAGCATTTCCGGTGCTGGCTTTTTTAGTTTCGGATGTTACATAGAGCTTGTCCCAGCGGAAGGAGAGGCCCGTGGGTATTGAGGCGCTGCGCCAAAGAAAAACGGGCATAGCAGCCAGAAAAGGCTCATGCCCGAAATCGGTGCGTTATGTTCTATCAGACATACAAGAACCAACGCCCGATGGCCCACATCATACCGCTCGGGACGAACTTCGTCCAGTCCTTCCCACGGTCCGGGGAAATGTGGACTATCAACGCTTCCGAAGCCGAGCTGCCTCGGATCGATGAACTCTTGCGACTCAGCAGGGTCGAAGCGCTCTTTGTGGAGCGCAGTTTGGCGGAGATGGCTGGCCCGGGACCCGGGCAGGTGCCCACGACGCACGAGGCAGACCAAGTATCAGCGCACCAGTGCCCAGGGCGCGCTGCGCTGCAACGTGCTGCAGCGCTTGCTGGGCGAGGACTTCCGGGGGATGAGCCGCCAGCTGGCGAGTGCGCCCTCTTTCAGTGGTTCTGCAGGGTGGATCGCTTGGAGCAAGTGCGGGTGCCGGCAAGAGCCGGTTGGCGCGCTACTTCCAATGGCTGCCCGAGGCGCAGGTGCAGGCCCTGGTGCGCCAGCTCGTGCAGGCGGCGCGGGAGGCCGAGGCCTGCCAGGGGTTCAACCGGCTCTGGCTGGCCAACGAACTGGAACTGGACACGGTGTGGATGGGCAGCACGTTACCGCGGACATCCATTTCCCCGTGGACTGGGTGCTGCTGCGGGACGCGACGCGGACGTTGATGAAGGCCACCGGCCTGATCCGGCAGCACAGGCTCAAACGGCGGATGCCGGTGCCCGAGCAGTTTCTGCGGCGATGAACCAGCAGTGCATCGCGATGGTGCGGAGCGGGCAAACAGGCCGACGCGAAGCAGGCGCGCGAAGCAGGTGCTGCGGGAGATGAAGCGCCTCAGCCGGGTGGTGCGCCAGCACGCCCAGCGGCATCGGATCTGCTCGACGCATTGGCAGGAGACGGACTGGACCCGGCCCAGGCCGAGCGAGTGCTGGCCGGATCGACGGGGTGCTGGCGCAGTTGCCCAGGCAGTCCAGCAGGCCCATAGAGCGGATCATCAGGGAGACGGCCGGTGGCCGCGGACAAGATCCTGAGCCTCTACGGGGGGATCTGCACGTGATCGTGCGGGGCAAGGCCGGGGCGGCGGTGGAGTTTGGCAACACGCTCTTCCTGGCCGAGCAGCGGCAGGGGTTGGTGGTGGACTGGCATCTGTACCAGGAAAGTGCGCCGGCGGATAGTCGGCAGTTCCCGGGGAGCTTGAAACGGCTGCAGTCCTGGCTGCCGGCGGCGGTGCTCGAGGCGGTGCGCGGGGACCGCGGCTTTGACAGCAAGGCCAACCGGGCGCACTTGGCGGAGGCGGGGCTCTTCAACGGGCTGTGTCCGCGCGGGGTGGCGGAATTGCAGCGCCGTCGGCATGGGGCTCGATTTGGGAAGATTCAGCGCCGTCGGCCGCAGACCGAGGGGCGGATTGGGATTCTGAAGAATGACTTTCTGGGGCGGCCGCTGCGGGCCAAGGGGTATGAGCACCGGGCCTTGGGGGTAAGCTGGAGTGTGTTGGCCCACAAGCTCTGGGTGCTGGCCCGGATGGAGCGGCTGGCGGCGTCGGCGGAGCAGCAGCGCGAAGCGGCTTAGGCCGTAGTCTGGCTGATGTGAGTGCACGGGCCGGAGGACCTGTGTCGTTAGCGGTCGAGAAAAAGCACAACCCATAGGGGTGTCGGGCCGAAAGCGTGCCCGGGCTGTCGTGCTGGCTTATGCCAGGCTCACTCGCCTTCCTCTCCTATCGTCTCCCATCCGGAAACAGGGACTTCTGGGACGGGCTCTACATAGAGTTCGCGGGCAGCGGAAGCTCAGCCAGACGTCACGGCAGCCGCATTCATCCGCTTCCGTTTCCATTGGGACAGAACTAATAAGCTCCACCTTCTCTGCGTATCAATCCGTTCTCGATAAGCCGGTTGACGACTCGAGCTCCGGAACGGGAAGATTTGGCGCCGATCACCCTGGCCACATCTCTAACAGACGGGAAATGTCCCCGAGCTTTTTCGGCACGAACGAATTCCAGGGCGACACGCTCTTCGTCCGTGAGATTCATCGTCGCCGTTCATGAGAAGTGACCCACCTGGGTGAAGGGCAGAGGGATTTCCTTTCCAGGGAGAGATCGGATTCCGAGTAGGGAATGGACAAGCGCGGAGCGCGGAAGAGGACGGGAGCAACGGGTTCAGCGCGGATGGAGACGAAGGGCGTCGTTCCAGTCTTTGGCCGGTGGACGAAGTCGGGCGATGGCAGGATGAGAGTCGATCATGCGATGGGCCAGGGCGTCGGCGGTGGGATCCGCGTCGAAGCCGCAGAAGATGGGCAGGCCCAAACGGAGCAAGACGGTGAGCCAGGCAGGGTCGGGTCTGGCGCCGGAGGTGGAGAGGCAGCGAAAGGCCGGATGAAGGACGTGGCAACTGAGGGCATCGATGGCCGATTCGCACAGGACGATGGCGTCAACGGAGGCGGTGGACACCGAGAAGCAGCCGTGATCTTTGCGGGAGCCTGGAGCCATGCCGCGCCAGGACACCGAGGTGGTGCCGCGCAGTTCGGCGCCGACCGCGGTGGCGGGGGTCTCACCCAACAGGAAGACGGCATTGGCCCGTGCGTCCGCGCAAAGGACCCCCGCGTGAACGAGCGGCGTGAGCAACGGGCGCGGCAGTCGCCGCTGTTCGATGAGGTAACGTTCAACGCGGGGCATGTGAGCGCAGTCCGTTGGTCTCGGAACGTGGCGAGGCCGGCGCCGGCGGCGCCTCCCTCCCCATGCCCTCGACAGTGATTCCGCAAGGGGTGAGGCTGGGAAGGGGTAAGCTGCGGGGCTGACGGCCTTTGGAGGAAATTCGGATTCCGGGGCAAATTCGTTTTCGCTTGTCAGCGCCGGTCGCCGGGGTATCTTGTCCATATATATGGCAAAGGTGCACGCCCTCCGGCGCCTCTCCACCCTGGCCTTGCGCCAGCGCCGCCAGCGTCTGGTGGCCCAGCTGCGCTTGCCCCCCCCCATCTCATCCGCGCCAGCGTCGTCGAGCGCTTCGCCACCTGCGGCAAGCCCCACTGCGCCTGCGCCCAGGGACAAAAGCACGGCCCCTTCTACTACCTGACCCAATGCCTGGCCGTGGGCCACATCCAGAAGTTTCTGCTCAAATCCCCCGCCGATCTCCAGTGCGCGCGCGCGGCCACCGCGGCGTTCAACCAGTTCTACGATGGCTTGGAGGAACTTTCCCAGGTGAACACCGAGTTGTTGCGGCGGGGCGAGCACCCCGGCGCTTGAGGAGCGATGAACTTCCTGGCGCAGTTCTGGCACGCCGTCGCCAAGGTCTTCAACTTGCCGCGCCGGCTGCGCGGCCTCACCGACCACCGTCAGGATCCGCGGATCCCGCCCCCGGTTCTCTGGACCACGTTGCTCCTGGGGGCGGTCTTGCGCGTGCCTTCGTTTCTGCAGTTGCAGAAGGAGACCACCCGCCGCAGGCTGCAGCGACTCTTGGCCTGGTCTCGCCGCCTCAGTGATGACGCGTTGGCCTATGGGACCGAACAGGCCGATCTGGCCGAGTTGCGCGGGTTATTGGTGAGCGTCAACCGCACCCTCAAGCAGAACAAGGCCTTCGAGGCCGCCAAGATCAACGGCCTGTTGGTCGTCGCCCTGGACGCCAATGAACAGTTCAGCAGCCGCGCGCGCTGCTGCGCGGAATGCTGCCAGCGCCAGGTCAAGGTGACCTCGGCCAGCGGCGCGGTGGAGGAAATCACCGAGTACTACCACCGCCAGGTCTACGCCCAGCTGCATGGCCCCCACTTCAGCGTGATCTTGGACCTGGAACCGATCCGCCCAGGCGAGGAGGAAGCCCAGGCCGCGCTGCGGTTGCTGGGGCGCCTGCGCCGGCTCTACGGGCCGCGGTTCTTCGCGGCGATCACGGTCGACGCGTGGTACACCAAGGGGCCCTTCCTGCTGGCGGTGCAGAAACTGGGGTGGGGCGTGGTCACGGTCCTCAAGCAAGAGCGCTTCGAGGTGTACCAGGAGAGCGAGGCGTTACGAGGTGAGCACCCCCCGCAGCGTTGGTCCTGGGAAGACCGGTCGGTGGCGGCCTGGGAAGTCAACGACTTGACGTTCACCGAGACGCGCGGCCCGGTGCGGGTGGTGGTGGCTGAGGAGGACTGGGCCGAGGTCAAACGGGTGGGCGGCCGGCCGCAGGTTCAAGCCAAGCACGCGGCGTGGCGTTGGCTGGCGACCGAGGAACTGGCCGGCTACCCCCTCCAGACGATCTGGCGCATCGGACATCAGCGCTGGGGGGTGGAGAACCACGCCTTCAACGAACTGACCCAGTATTACCACTTGGAGCATTGCCCCCATCACGAGCCCGTCGCCATCCTGGCTTGGCTCCTGATCTTGGTGCTTGGGTTCGGGCTCTTCGAGTGGTTTGTGCGGATCCACGGAAAGCTCTGGCGGCAAGGGGAGGTCACCCTGCAGGAATTGGCCAAACGGTTGGACCGGGCCCTGGAACGGTGGGAGGAGCTGGAGCCGCTCTGGAGCGGATGAGGGGGTAGCGGCCCGTGCGCTTTTGGGCCGAGCGTTCTTTGACAAGCCGGAACCAGCGGGGCGGAAACAGGTCACGGGTGAAGTGTCGTCGCGCACCAGGCGGCGAGGGCGCCGATTCTCCAGAAGTCGCTCTCGACCGCCAAAAAAATCGTGCGGCAACTCCACCCAACCAGAAAACCCGGACCCTTGCGGAACTGCTGTGCCCTCGACACCGTCCTGGCCAATTAGCTCCGCTCCCATAAACTCCCGGGCAGGGCCCCGAATGGACCCTCGCCGCGGAGCTGCGAGCCGCTTCCCTGCGGCCCCGGCCCGACGACCGTGGCGACTACTACGCGGGGCGCACCTTGGAAGACTGGTGGGACCGTAGCATGCTGGTCAGCGTCAATTGGGGGGCCGCTGCGGCGGATTTCGTGGATGGAATCGGAAAGGAACAGGTCCAGTCCCTCGGAGTGATGTCTAAGCGTAAACGCCTCATGTACAGGGAGATCGATCGCGCTTGCCGCCACCACATCCGGTCCATGACATCAGCCGTGGTCGCAAATGAGCAGTCCCCGTTCGGCTCGAAGTAGCTCCCAAGGACATGAATCTGGGCCCAGACGTTGTTCACTTGCAGGATCGGCACGAAGACATTTCGGGGCAACGGATTGCGCAGACACATAGGGCCTCCACACCGGAGTTGTTCATGGTTCTTCACCGGCTATTCACGTTCAATTCACAACTAACTCACTAAGACTAAACCACTTAAAGATGAAATTCCGCTTGCATTGTGGTATAGTCGCAGTGTAATGACTCGGAACAAGAAATCGATGCCGACGACGAAGCCCACGACGGACACGGAAGCAGCGGCAGCTCAAATCCTTCTGTTCCCACAGGCTTTGGGCCGCCGGGAGAATCCCGGCGGCCCGGATTCCGAGGATGGGCGGAGAGTGGAGGGCTCGCGTCCAGCGTCCGGGAGGTCCGTGGTCCTTTGTGGTACTTACCGAAAGGACCCAGCGGGGCTGCGCAGGACGTTCGACAATCTGAAGGACCTCGGTTTTTCGATTCTGTCGCCTTCCAACACCTTCGTTGAAGCTGAGGAGAACGGCTTCGTCTACATGCGACACGAAAGCACGCAAACACCGCATCAACTCGAAAACAACCACTTGGATGCAATCCAGCGATCGGATTTTGTCTGGTTTTTCGCTCCCGGTGGTTACGTCGGCCCAACCGGCGCGTTGGAGGTTGGCTTTGCCCGCGCTAACGGGATACCAGTCTATTCAGATACCCCCCTCGACGATACAGTCCTCAAGGGCTTCGTGATGCTTGTGGACTCTCCCCTGACGGTCTGCGACCACTTCAAAAGCCATCGAGTTCCACCTCCTCCCCCAGCGGTCAAGACTTTCCAGAACTATTATCGCCGGGTTGCACTCGAACGGGGCTATTCGAATGAGAACGCGAAGGACTGTCTGCTGCTCATGCTCGAGGAATTCGGTGAGCTAGCAAGAGCCTTGAGAAAGCGAATGCACCTTGTGCGCCACGGAAAACAGATCCCGAATCACGAGTCGTCCGAACTGGCGGATGTATTCATTTATGTCGTGCACATGGCGAACATCTTGAAGCTAGATCTCTCAAAGGCCGTTCAGGACAAGGAGTTACTTAACATCAGAAAGCTGATCAATGGAAAGTGAGCCAGCGATTTCCCCTGAACACCTTGTTGCTTCTAGGCAGCAACTTCAGACTTTCTGCTCTGCGCACTATAGAAGCCTGATTAGCTTCCAGGACGGCATTTCGTTCAAGGTCAGAGTTGGGGAATCAGCACTCGGGCCAGAAGCTCGGCACCTATCAAGCACTGCTACCTGTATAGAATCATTACTGGACTGCCCGGACATCTTTCGACCACCAAGAGCGATCGACATCTCGGCATTGGCCCGAGACTTCTCCGTTTCTGCACTCCAACGGGAGCATGAACACTGGACATCTGATGGCTCGGCACCGATTTACTGCAGATGCCGAACCTTGCCCTTACTGGTCTATCACCTACCGAACTATCAGCCACGGTTGCAGGACCACTTGGAGCGGGTTCTAGTTCAGTTGAAGCAGGATGTGTCACGCCTGGCAATTGGAGAGGCATCGGGCGACAAACAGGAGTGGTATCCACCAAACGCCTTTCATACGTACTGGACGCTCTACCTGTTGCACACCTTCAAGGAGAAAGCTCCTGCAGAATATGATCGACTTCGTACGACATTCGACCAGACCCGCTACTGTGTAGAACGACTCGAGACCGAAATGCTGCTGTGGGCGCGACACACTGCTGGCTACCAGGTCACGCTCCACGTCTCGGAATCGTCTACGCTTGACTCCGACCAGCTAGCATGGTCCCTTCCAAAAGTCGCCAAGGTTGACAGGGATTTTCAAGCTGATCTGGCACAGCAAGACTTCATTCGGTGTGCATTAAAATGCCTGTTTGCACATCAGACTACCACCGGGCATTGGAGAACCGGTGCCCCACTTTTCCATTACCTCGATTCGGGAAACGCCTACTGCTATGTTTTCGAGACGTTCGCTGTCTTACTGAAAGCTGCATTAACGGATCGAAAGGAGGGTCCCTTTCTGCGTCAGGTATTGCGGCCGTACGCCGATCACCTGCTTAGGCTCTGGCGCTATGCGACCTCGACTAGAATCCCGCTCTCCTGCAGTACCGGAATTTGGGGTTGGAGTTCCGGCCACCGTGCAAACCACAAAGAGGCAGAGAGTTGGGCAACGGCGAGCGTATACTCCTTCGCTCAGTGTTTGCGGAGACTGATCGGGATCTGGTCGCGCGAGGACTCTGCACAGGAATTGCGAGCTTATCCTGCGGCGCGGATCATGACTGACGCCGAGGATGAACTGAAGGAACGGGGCGATACATGGGCATTGAGTGGCAAAACGGCAGCTTCTCAACTCATGACGTTGTTTGTGAACCCGGTACGGTTTTACGGCTCGCAAGAGCATCTCGAACCCGACAGCCGACCGATCTCTGAGGAGCAAGCCCGTGCCGCCATATTGTTTGGTCCACCGGGCACAAGTAAGACGACCTTGTCAAGGTGCGTTGCCGAAGCCATCGGATGGGATTTTGTCGAGCTTCACGCCAGCCATTTCGTTGCCGATGGCTTGCCGAACGTGCAACGAACAGCAGACGCGATATTTACACAACTGCTAGAGCTGGATCGTACGGTGATTCTATTTGATGAGATCGATGAATTGGTGCGTGCCAGAGAAAAGGAACCTGATGCGTTCGGCCGTTTTCTAACCACAAGCATGCTTCCGAAGTTGGCGGAATTGTGGAAGCGCAGGAAGGTGATCTACTTTGTTGCAACAAACCACATTGACTTCTTCGACCGAGCTGTTACACGTGCGCAGCGCTTCGACGCACTTGTGCATGTCGCTCCTCCATCCTGCCAGAGGAAGCTTGATCGCCTTCGCAAGCTCCTCTCGCGGCGCTACGATACCGTGACAATCGCATTGGAGAGTCGCGAAGCGGAAGCGGCTCTAGAAGAGACGTTGAAGTGCCAGACAGATTCTGCACAAACGCCCTCTCAGGATAATGACAAATCATATCAGCAGTTGAGTGCGGATTCTCGATTACCTACACCTTGCATGCTGGCAAAACTAGTGCTTACGCGCTGGGACCAAATTGACGAACTCGCTTCAATTATTGCTAGGGATCGTGGACGAGGCGACGAGCTAACTGTGGACACCAACCTGATGACTCGTGCACTTAGTCAACTCTCAGATCAGTCGCTACAGAGGTGTGGAGTGTTTAGGGACTACGTTGACTCCGAACGGTATGAGCAGCATGATTTTGGTAAGGTGACGATCTGGGCTATTCGTGGAGCTTTTCCGGAGGAGTGCAAAAGAGAATTGACTGAAAGACACGGTAAGGTGTGGTACGTGTCTCGAGCTGCCTTCGGTGACCTCAGTCAGTACCCTCCGGGATGCACTCCTATAGAGCCAGGTATTCTGAGCTGGGGGCTGGCTTGAAAGCAGGACATTGCTGCCGTTTTTTCGTGACATCGTGTTGCGCGCGATTGAGGACGGTGATTGCCGAGCACCGTGGACAGCATTCCGAACTAATGCGGCCAGTCTTCGGGGTTGCCTCGGCACGTTCGCGCGAGCCCGCACGTCGTGCAGGCTTCACGGTTTGGCCCGGGCCATGTGCCTGGGGTGATGTCCGCCACACCACCTACGCGACGGGCGGCCCCCACGCTCACTCGCGCTCGCCTTTGGCCGGCGGCGCCAACGTTCAACGGAGTGGAGGTTGAGAAGTTGACGAGCGCCCGGCGTGGCGCTTGCCCACTGTGCCGTCCCCGCCATCCGCGACACGCGTGGGGTGCAAGGAGAAACAGCCTGCGGGAAGCAGGCACAAGCATTTAGGGCTGACTGCTCCGACGAAGATCCCAGGGAAGAACAGTAACTTGTCAACCAGGAGATTCCTGGACTGCCAGACCGCCGCTGACAATGGTTCGCCATCTCAACCTCTTCGCGACGAGCGATGGGGCCAAATCAACGATGCCACACCTCTCGAACCAAACCAGACCTGTTGTGAATTGCGACTCGTTCGACGAGGTCCATGATGTCAGGCACCGAGTGGTCAACCGCTAGTTCAGCCACCGCCCTTGTTGCCCCGCCCTTCTTTCGCCGCCAGTAATCAAACGGGTAATCTCGGACTCGTTGAAACACGTCACGGCTCCTAGGATGTGGCATTGGTTTCGTGGCACCGGAATTCATCGGGCACAACCAGACCCGTTCTGCGTGCCGCTCCATTAGCAAGCGCGTGTTTACGGTAATAATGCAATGTTCAGCGGTGCGGTAAGCCCGGGCCGAAAGCAGTGTGGTCAACCGTTGCTCGGTGAGCCAGAAGAAGACCATGCCGTTTAGGAGTTGGTACCACTCTCGGGGAGTAATGCCCTTTAGAGCGCGGGCGAGGCCTTGGTCGTCCATGGGTTTGTTGTCACGGACGACTACTCGCCCGTGCGCGGGATGTTCAAGGACGATACATTCAGAACGGCGAGTACACTCGATGGCATAGCGCTGCGCCTCCGTAACGGCGAATAGATCAAGCAGGGCACTCGTGCTGAGCAGGCCGTGCCGCGGAATGCATTCCCACGCATCGACATGAGCCATGTGATAGGCATGAGGGAAAGTCTGGATAAGCAACTCGATGTCCATTGGAAACCTCACCACATCCTGCGGTCGATTACACTCTTGAGATTAAAACCTGTGGAAACCAGGGTGACAGGTGTAGAAGCAACACGTTCGACTTCCTCAACAAAGCGGATCGTATCCAGAGTCAATTGCTCAAAGCGCATGGCATAGGTGTTTTCCTTGGACAAGTAGTCCACGAACGTGAGAGCGATATCGGTGGGCGCGTTGAGAGATGCAGCAGCGCGCAACAGCTTCCAGTCGAACTCGGCAACACGCCGCTGCTTGTTCGTTGTGGTTGTCCGCTCGGCGCTACGCAGTTCCTCGACGGTGTAGCCGCTCCGCCTGGCGATTTCCTCCCAGCCAAGTTCTTGTGACATATGACCCGACGTTCCTTGCCTGGGACTTTGAACCCGGATCGGGTAGGTGCGGCACACCATGACCACTCTCTGGACCCGTGTGGCCGAGATCCCCGCTTCAGCCAGGCATCCCGCAACGGTCGTGTCGCGAGACGTCACGTGAGGATAATATCCGTGGTACAAGCTCAGTCCTGTGCCTTGCGTCCCTTCCAGGAGAACCCTCCATCGGCGTCGGAACGCGTCCTCCAGCACCTGCTGGCCTTGCCGCACAAACGGTTTGAGCTCGGGAATATCGCGGGCAAGTTTTGGCTTTGGGTTGTGCCCCCGGCCCATGATCCGCCTCGCAGTGGCCGCACCAACTCCCTGCCCCGTTGAGCCGATGCGGTTTACCATTTGCACCTCTCGCCGTCGATCCGCGGCCGAGATGATCATGGCCTGAGGATCAATGGAAAGGCGATCATGCTCGACGCGGCATTCCGCAATCTCCCTGAGCAGGGTTTCCACATTGATGATCGCTCCAGCACCGATCAGAAGGCGGGCTTCGCAGCGACGAGTGCCGGAAGGGAGCTGATGGAACGCGTAGGGAACGGGCTTCCCCCATACCTTGTGACCCGCGTTTGGGCCACCCACTCGGACCAGAAGTTCATACTCCGGTGCCAGGTATGCAGCCACTTGCCCCTTGCCTTCGCTGCCAAATTGGCCCCCGACCAAGACGTCCACGAGACGGAGGTATTCGCGCCCGAAAAAGCCTAGATGGCTGGCGACCCTGATCCAGACATCCTCTGGTGTGCAGCGGTCGGTTTCGATCACCACGTCGGCCACTCTGGCGAGTTTCGGGACATTCCGCTCGGTTCGGTTGGCTTGTACGGCTTCATAAGACGCTAGCTCATGCACGTCGCTCGGTCCTCTGCCAGCGTATCGCCTGCGCAGAATATCGAGGTCAGCCGTCAGATGGACGTGGAAGACGAGCTGGCCGAAAGCTTCTCGGACCGCACGGATCTGGCCGAGCATCCGTACAGCATCCAAGATGACCACCGAACCCTCATCGAGAGGCTTCAAAGCCTCAATAAGGTCTTCACAAACCCAACGTCCCTGCGTTCGTTTGTCCAGGCGTTCACCGAAGTCCTGGAGAAGCCCTCGATCCGACTGCAAGTGCTGTGCGTGACTCTTAAGGAAATCTCTTGTTTTCAGCAGGGTCGCTCCGAATCGGCGGACAAGATTGTCCGCGAGCGTGGTCTTGCCAGCGCCGACGCTACCTGAAAGCAACACGATCCTGCGTGGCAGAGAAGCTCTTCCGTCACCCTGCCCGGCGCCTGTCATCAAAGAGCCCGATCTGCTTCGGTTCTGGCGGTCTATCACCTGGAAGCTCATAGACTGTGACGGATAGTCCTTCAGCGCATAGGCTTTCGTCAACCAATTGTTTGATAAGGCCCCACGACCCACCGCCATACCCTGCGCCGATGCGGGGCATGTGGATGGACGCTTTTCGTTCGGTGGCGAAAGCGGCGAGCCATTCGAGGCAGTCCTTGAGAGCAGAGTACTTCAGGCGTGGAGTAGGGGAAGGTCCGTACCCTCTCTGGCAGATCATCTGCAGAACCGTGGTGTCGGGTTGGACCTCAGTATGGAAGACGTTGCCAAGCGTGAGCAAAGCTCGGTCGGATGCGACAGCAGAACGAAAAGCATCCTGAACCCCGGGCCACTTCCTTCTTACGGCGAGGGCGAAGCCAGCACCCCAGTTGGGCGTCTTGTCGTTGACTACGTGGGCGATGATCTTTCGTCCCGTACCCCTCGGCTCCAGGGCGTTGCCGACAATCATCTGGATGTCAGGAATCTTGCTTGCACCGGGACGTACCGGACAAACGATGCCTGCGAGACGGGGCACAGTCTGGCCTCGGAAGGGAGGAAGGCCAACGCACTCGACGTGGAGCCTTTCACGGGACGGCAACCACACTTCGTCGCCTTTCGATGTGAAACCAATCGCGATACATTGAGTCGCCACGCTATTTCGTGGCAGTGGTTGTCCGGTTGAGAGGGGTGATCTCCAAGTGCGGGAAGCGACGGTGTAATCCAGACCGTACCGTTCCTGGCGGCTGGGCAACTGCTTGAGTGAAGCAATAAAAACCCCACACGGAGCGCTCGTTAAGCGCACGGCGCGAAGGAGAACCGCCTCGACGGACACATCGAATTCCTTTCGCAGTTCCAGGACGCGATCAATCGTAAGATCGACCGTCTTCAGCTCAGGGAAACTTCCTGTTGGCATGAGCATCTCTGCGGCGGCCACGTTGCAGACCATCTCAAGTTGCCAGTCGTCCTTTCGGATCGCCTCGCGAGAGCACCGGTACCGAATCGTCTCGCTGCAATCGGGGAGCAGGGCGTGGGCGAGTTCGTGCGCTATCGAAAACCTGACCCGAGCGTGCGGTTTTGTCGGGTTGTACTCGATCTGGAGACGCCCGTCGTGCAGGGGGACCGCACGCGCCTCCGCAACGTCGTGCCTTGGAACGACGCCGATGCCAATCTGTTTCGCGAGCCCCACCGGATCATACGGTGGTCCCGACCAGCCTGATTCCATTGCTTGCAGGGCAAGTGCACTCGCTCGGCTGCAAATGTATGAAATCGGATCACCTGATTGTAACGATGCCAAGGAAGGATGTGTCCAAAACGGTTGCGATCTGTCTAGCGATATCTTCATGCGCAGGCTTTTCGACTCGACGGGGACACTTTCCCGGCATGCCCCGCCTGTCAACGGTTTCCCGTGCGCTACCCAAGGCGAACGCATCAAAGAGCGAGTAATTGCAGGAGGTACTGGTGATCCCAGCCCGCATTGAGTCGCTTGCGGCGGATCCCCCGCCCTTTGGTCTTGTCTCGGCGCAGAAGATTGAGGGCCAGACGCCGCAGCGTGGCCAGGTTCTCGGCCGCGTGGCCCGCCCGTGCGCGACTCTGGTCCTCGCCAAACTGGACGTCCAAGACCCAATGCACCCGATTCTCCACCCCCCAGTGCTCGCGCACCGCCCGCGCGAACCGGTCGATGCCCACCGGCAGACTGCTCAGGTAGTAGCGCCGTTCGAGGGTGGGAGCTTGCTCGCCCTCTTGGCGCAGGCTCTCGACGACCCCCACGCTGCGGAGGCCCTCCCAGTCGGCGCGGTCGGCAAACCAGCCCAGATCGGCGCTTTGCCAGTGGCGGCGGATCTCTAGTCGCCCATGGTCTTTCTCGACCGTCTCGGCAAAGGCCAAAGGATGGGTGGGACGGGGACCGTGGCCACGGGCGGCGGCAGCCTCCTGTTGCACGATCGCGTCATCCAGGAACGACTTGACTTCCGCATTCACCGTTTCGTGATTGCCTTTGAGGGCCAAGACGTAGTCGGCGTCGGCCTCGATGATTTCTTTGGCGATCTTCTTCTGACAGCCCATCGCGTCGATCGTGACGATGTAGCCGGCCAGTTCCAAGGCCCGCAACAGCGGGGGCAGGGCCGTGATTTCGTTGCTCTTCTCGGCGACTTTGAGCTGGCCCAGAACCAACCCATTGGCACTGGCCCACGCGTTGACGACGTAGCAGACCGCTTGGCCCTTCTTACCGGCCCGCCGCAGCGCCTTGCCGTCCAGGGCCACGATCTCCTCGGCCACCGCCTGCCGCAGGCTTTGGGTCCAGCGCAGAAGACAGTCCAGGAAGGCCGCGGGCTTCAGGGAGGCAAAGACCCGGTTGAAAGTGTCGTGACGTGGGATGCCCTTGGGCAGCCGCAGGAAGGTTCGGAACCACGCTTCCTTGGCGTGGCCGAAGTCTTCCATGTCGTTGAAGGTGCTTCCCCCGCACAGCAGGCAGCACAAGGCGATGACCATGACGTCAAGCAACTCGTGCTCACAACGGCCCTTGACCCGCGGGTCGGGGAGGTCTTTGAAATGTTCGGTCAAACTCAGCGGCGCAGCGTCTTGCATCCGCAGCTTCAACCATAAGTCCGCGATCGTGTCGATCGTTATCCGATCGAATCTTCTCCGTCACAGTACCTTGCATCAAACCGACTCCATTCAATTTGATGCGTCTGCCTTGGTGCGCTACCGAACCTAGGTACGGACAATGGGGCGACGCAGTCGAGAGGGGCCGCGTTGGCGGCCGGTCCACGCCGCGGGCTGCCCGGACAGCTTGAACGAGTTCGCGGATCGCGTGGAGCAGGATCAGGACGCAGTGTCCGGCAATCGCTTCGCACCACCTGCTTTCCCCGATTCAACTCCCCCTCCGCCACGACCGGCGTGCGATCACGGTGGCCCGGCCTCTCCACGAGTCACCATCATTAGTCCCCCACGAACAATCGCCCACGGCCTATCATTCCGCTTGACCCAGAGCATCCGGTTGGGGTAATGGACGGTCGTCAACTCGCAACTTGCATACCCGTATGTTCGGTATTCTCGAATTCCTTGAGTTCTTCCGCCCGAAGCAGGTTGCTATCCTCGATCACTGGATCGCCTTCGCGGACAACTTTAGCCTCTCGCCGAGTGAGTTCTATAGCTCCGTCGAAACGGAACTCAAGGCCCTACAAATGCCAGGGATGAAGGTCACCCAGGAGGAATTCGCTGAAGGCGGACCACTCTCCGACAAGCGCCTGTACCTGCGCATGTTACGCGAACGCTTGGTGTTCGACGTGTGTGCGGCGCCCTCCGGTACCAGCTTCTTCTTCTCCTGTCGGCTCGCGGAGATCCCGGCCGTGGTGCGCGTCTGGCAACTCCTGGTGCTGGTCCTCCTCCTTGGCGGCCTCGGCGTGATGTCGTTGTTCATGTTCTTCGCGATGATGAGGTGGGTGGGACTCGTGCTCTGGCCGGTGGCGTGGATCGCAGCGCTGGGCTTGCTGATCTACATCATGCGCAACGCCATCGCCATGGGGTTACAGGAGTTGGACGCCACCCTGCTTCAGGTTCCGGGCATCAACGCCGTCTATGAGGCATGGTTTCGCACTGAGACATATTACCGCTACGACACCCGCCTCATGTACCTGGACACCGTCTCGCGCGCGGTTCAGCGGTTGGCAGAGGAAGCGACAGCCGCCAAAGGCGTCAAGCTGGTCCGACAATACCAGCAAGCACCCATACTCGGAGAGCTGTACAAGCCCGTGAAGCGGAGCGCGGTGTGAGGGTATGCCCTCGATCCACGAGCAGCTCTCCGCGCAGTACTACGAGTGGGAGTCGCGCGGGCGGGGCTGGCAGGTCTGGCCGGAACCGGTCAGCCCGGAGCCGCCCTTTCGGCCGCTTGAGTACTGCCTCCGCCAAGCCGTCGATGACGGCCGACGCCCGACGCTTCTCAGTTCGTTGATCCGTCGGCTGGGTAACCCGAAGACGCGTGCGCTCGCCGAGCCGCCGATCCCGGAACCCAAAGACGAACCCACGCCGGAGCCACTCGTTCGGGAAGACTTGATCGAACTCCCGACCTTACTCCCGGCCAAACTCGATCTTTCCGACGCTGGATTCGAGCAGTTTCTGTTCAACTTGTCCCTTGCGCGGGAACCCATCGCGTTCGAGTTGCTCGGGATGGCCGGGAGCGTTTCGGTCCAATTTGCCGCCCATCCCGACGATGTGTCACACGTGCGCCGTCAACTGTCCGCCTACTTCCCCGAAGCGGTGTTCCGACCCCAGGCAAGCCGCCTTGCGGAATTGTGGTTGGAGGGCAGGTCGGAGGAGGCGCTCGTCGTTGAGTTTGGTTTGGAGCGTGAGTTCGTCTTGCCGCTCGCCTTGGGTAAGGTCGATCCCTTCGTCGGGCTCGTCGGCACCCTCGCGGAGCTCGAACGGGGGGATTTGGCTCTCTACCAGGTCCTGTTCCAGCCAGTCCAGAAACCCTGGGCCGAGAACATGCTCCAGGCGGTAACCCTGCCCGACGGGGCGCCACTCTTTGTCAACGCGCCGGAGCTCACCCGTGAAGCCGAGAAGAAGGCGTCCCGCCCGCTGTTCGCCGCGGTGGCGCGCGTCGGCATCCGTACCGATCGCTACGAGCGCACCGTGCGGATCGCTCGCGACGTGGCCGCATGCCTGCGCGGCTTCGCGCACCCCCATCCTCTGGGCAACGAACTAATACCGCTGGCGAACGATGCGTATCCGTTCGACAAGCACGTCGCCGACCTGCTCCGCCGTCAGTCCCGCCGGTCGGGGATGATTCTCAACTACGACGAGCTCGCTGGATTTGTTCACCTGCCGTCGGCCGCCGTGAGGTCGCCCGCTTTCGTGCGACAGAGCCGCCGGAGCAAACCGGCACCGGATATCGCCAGGCACGGCTCCGAAATCTGGCTTGGCGACAACGTTCACTTAGGCCGGAGAGAACCCGTGTATCTCACGCCCGAGATGCGCGTGCGCCATCTCCACGTCATCGGCGCCTCGGGCACCGGCAAAACGACACTCCTTTTCAACTTGATCCGCCAAGACATCGAGAACGGCGAAGGTGTCGCCCTGCTCGACCCGCACGGTGACCTGGTGGATCGGATTCTGGGCATCATCCCGACGGAGCGGGTGAAGGACGTCATCCTCCTGGACCCGGCGGATGAAGAGTACTCGATCGGATTCAACATTCTGTCCGCGCACTCGGACCTGGAGAAGAATCTGTTGGCCTCCGACCTCGTGTCCGTCTTCGAGCGGCTTTCAACCAGTTGGGGCGACCAAATGGCCTCGGTCCTGAACAAGGCCATCCTGGCTTTCCTGGAGAGCACGGATGGGGGCACGCTCGCCGATCTGCGGCGGTTCCTTCTGGAGCCGAAATTCCGGGAGCAGTTCCTCGGAACCGTTCGCGACCCCGACGTGATGTATTACTGGCGCCACGGCTTCGCACAGCTTGCCGGCAACAGGTCTATTGGCCCAGTGCTGACCCGGCTCGAGACGTTCCTCAGCCCCAAGCCGATCCGGTACATGGTGTCCCAGCGCGAGAACCGGCTCGATTTCATCGATATTCTGGACACCGGAAAGATCTTCCTGGGGAAGCTCTCCCAAGGCGCCATCGGCAAAGAAAACTCGTTTCTCTTGGGGTCGCTCCTTCTGGCGAAGTTCCAAGAGACGGCGATGAGCCGCCAGCGGCAGGCGGCAGAGGTTCGCCGAGACTTCTGGCTCTACATTGACGAGTTCCACAACTTCATCACACCGAGCATGGCCGAAATTCTCGCCGGGGCGCGCAAGTACCGGGTAGGGCTCATCCTCGCCCACCAGGTGTTGCGGCAACTGCAGCGCGACCCAGAGGTGGCGAGCGCGGTCTTGTCCAACCCGTACACCAGGGTCTGTTTCCGGGTCGGCGATCAAGACGCCCGAACGCTCGCCTCTGGGTTTTCCTCCTTCGAGGCCAAGGACCTACAGAACCTGGGCACGGGCGAGGCCATCTGTCGAATGGAGCGGAGTGATTTCGACTTCAACCTCCGCGTGCCCGCTCCCGAGGAACCGGACGAAGCGGAGGCAACGGAAAGCCGGCGGGCGATCATCGCGGCTTCGCGGGAGCGGTATGGCCGGAAACGCTCGGACATCGAAACCGAACTGTACGGCGCCGGGAGGGACGAATTGTCCCAGGTTCCGGCGGGAACGGCGCGGGCTTATGCCGACCAGAAGAAGGGGGAAGCAGCCGAAATCGCGCCCTCGCCGAAGCCTGAGACGACGCCCGTGGATGCCAAACCACCGGCACCAAAGCCGCCGGAGAGCAAGCCGAGTGCGGCGGTTTCGGAGCCGACGCCGCCGGCCCCTGCCCTGCCGGTGGCAGGCACAACCGGCACAGGTACACCCGCCGCCACGCCACCGAAGACGGAGAAGGCACCCCCGAGACCGCCGCCTGATTTGGGCCGAGGCGGCGCACAGCACCGCGCCATCGTGGAGCGGATCAAGGCGGCGGCAGAGGATTTGGGATACCGCGCGATCATCGAGAAGGCCGTTCTCAACAATGCCGGAAGCATTGACCTCGCCTTGGAGAAGCCAAACCGAGTCTTCGCCTGCGAGGTCACGATCACCACCACCATCGACCACGAGGTCGGAAACATCGCCAAGTGCCTCAAGGCTGGTTTCGGCCAAGTGGTGTCGGTCTCCACGGACGAAGGGCGGCTTCGGAAAATCCGTGAGGCTGTTGCGGGCGCTTTGGGGAAGACGGAAGCCGACCGGGTGATGTTCCTCGCGCCGGATGAATTCATCGAATTGCTACAGCGCCTCGATGTGGAGGATGCCAAGTCACCCCCGGAACCGGAGCGCCGGCGCGGCTATGTGATCAAGCGGTCCGTGGCAAAGCTCTCCCCCGAGGAACGTCGGGCCCGCGAGGAGGTGGCACTCAAGATCCTGGCAGAGCTGATGAAGAGGCGCGGGCGGTCAAAGGACAAATAGGCGACACCGCGCCTGTCTCGACAAGTCATTCCGGGCCAAATGGATGGTGGCTTTCGAGTTCCGGAGATCCCCTCCCGGTTTCGTCCCCGATTATTGCTCAGGAATCCGGACCGGGCTCTCCCGCCGAATGCAGCCGGACATGGGGCTCGGATCTGGGTAGCTTCATCATGGATGACGGACACATCGGGGCGGTCGAATCACCCTTTCCCCGGAAGATCCGCAAGCGTTCGCCACAACGGCCCAGACGCCGGCCGGGAAGGAGGAGGCCGAGCGAGCGAGCCGAAAAACAAGAAGCGCCTTCACCCGATTCCGGAAGAGGCCACAGCTACTTCTCCGCGAGACACGAGTCCACGAAGCGAACAAGTCCGCTTTCGTGAAAGCCCTTCGTCTTCTCCCAGACCATTCGCGGGATGGCCAACGAGACGTTATGGTTCAATAGCTTGGAAACACCCACTCTAATACAATATGAAAATGTCATACACATTAAATCCGTATCTGCCACGCGTTCGTCGAGACGCTGCGGACCTGGTACGACGAGGTTGGGGCGTTAGAAAAGTAGCCAGATATGTGGGAGTCAGTCCGGGAACAATAACAAAATGGGTCAGGAAAGCCGTTCGTTATGGATATCATCCAATTCCAACACTTTCCTCTCGTCCCAGGCACCATCCAAAGCAGTTAAGCGACGAATTGGTTTGGAAAATATTCCACAAACGACTGCTCATCAAGCGTAGTGAGCCTCGGCGCGAAAACTGAGGCGAAGGGGGGCGGATTCTTGCGCGGTAGCTGAGGGGAACGGGCGCACTCCCTCGCTTTCCACGACTCCCCCTCCGGATCCTTGGGACCCTCGCAAGGCTTGCCCTGCGAGGGTCTTTTGTCTCCGATTCTCGTGTGTCAAAACAAGCATCGGAAGACTGGTTCCAGAGCCATCTGGCGGATCAACAGCTATATCAGTTGCTGGAAAGTCGATGGTGATCTGGTCAGGAGGCCCGTGATCAGGGCTGCCGTCATTGTCAGGGCAAGCCTACCGCAGCGACTACGCGCGTAAGCCGCGGGTGGCCCCTCTGGGAGGTGCGTTTCAGCTTGTGCTGCGGCCGCGAGGCTGCCGGCGGCGAAACACCCCGCCCTCTGCGCTTCCTGGGACGCCAGGTGTATGCGGGCCTGATCGTCGTCCTGGTTTCGGCGATGCGGCACGGCCTCAAGCCCGAACAGGTGCGGCGGCTGCGCCAGCGCTGGGATTGATCGCCGGACCCTGGGCGCTGGCGCCAGTGGTGGCTGGGCCGCTTCGTGGAGAGCGCGTTCTGGCGCGACGCTCGCGCCAGTTCCTGCCGCCGCTCGCCCCCCAGCGCCCTGTCCCTCTGTTTGAGCTTCGCGGTCCACGAGCGCCCACGGTTGGTGGATCTGCTCGATTCCTGGCGCCGATCCCGACGCCGGCGCCTGGAGCGCGCTGGCTGGGTGAGGCTCGCTCGCCCCTCGCGCAGGATGCCCGGCGACAGCGGTGGAGACCGGGCGTAGAACCTCCGCCGCAGGACCGAAACAGTCGAAACAACCCACACGTCGCACTCCATGAAAACCTCCTCCTCAACCCCCCGGCCGCCGGAGCGCTGGGCGCACTTCCGTTTCAGCATCATCGGACCGCTCTTGGCGGCGCCCCCCGCGCGTGGCCAACTCCAGGCCCGGCTCCAGGAACTGGCCGCCCAGCAGTGGCAGCACCCCCTCACCGGCGCCGGGGTCCACTTCGGGCTCTCGACCCTCGAGCGTTGGTACTACCAGGCCCTGGGCGCCCAAGCCGGGCCGGTGGACGCCCTCCGCCGCAAGATCCGCTCCGATCACGGCCAACACCCCTCCCTGACGCCCCGCCTCATCCAACTGCTCACCCAGCAACATCAGCAGCATCCCAGTTGGAGCTACCAACTGCATGCCGACAACACCAGCCGTCCTGGTCGCCCAACAACCCAGGCCGGGCCATGCCTCCCATGCCACGCTCTGGCGCTACGCGAAAGCCACGGGCTCTGCAAACGCGCCCGCCGCGGGCCCGTGCACAGCCAGGCGCCCAGGCCGCCGAGCACCGCTACCAAACCCGGGAGGTCCGCAGCTACGAGGCAGATACGTCAACGGCTTATGGCATCTGGACTTTCATCACGGCTCCCGGCGCGTGCTCCTACCCGACGGCCAATGGGTCTATCCGATCTTGCTCGGGATCCTCGATGACCACTCCCGGCTCTGTTGTCATCTCAATGGTACCTGGCCGAAGGGCGCGCGAGCTCTACCACGGCCTGAGCCAGGCGTTTCAAAACGCGATCTGCCCGCAGCCTGCTCTTTGACAACGGCTCGGCCATGATCGCCACCGAAACCCAACCGGACTCACCCGCCTGGGCATCGTCTTCGAAAACACCTTGCCCTATTCGCCCTGGAACGGAAGCAGGAAGCGTTCTGGGGTCAGGTCGAAGGTCGGCTCCTGCCGATGCTCGAAGGCGTCGCCGATCTGAGCCTGGACCAGCTCAACGACGCCAGTCAGCCTGGGTCGAGTTGGGTACAACCGCAAGGTCCACGCCGGCTCCGGGTCAAACCCCTGCAGCGCTTTCTGGCCCACAAACGTGGCCCAACGCTATCCTCGGCCAGACGCTCCAGCACGCCTTCACCACCGAAGTGCGCCGCGTGCAGCGCTACAGCGATGGCACCCTCACCCTGGAGGCATCCGCTTCGAAGTCCCTTCCGCTTCGGGCACCTGCGCGAGCTCTGGTTGCGTTACGCCTCCTGGGATCTGAGCACCGTCCACCTGGCCGATCCAAGACCAGCGCCCTCTTGGGCGGATCTATCCCTGGACAAAGGAAAACGCCGAGGGCCACCGGGCGCCTCGGACTCCGGCCGCAGCCCACCGCCACCGAGTGCGCCCACCGGCATGGCGCCCTTGCCAGAGCTCATCCGCCAGTACGCCACCACCGGTCTGCCCCGGCCTATTGCCTGGCTACCCCACCCGCCCAGCGCCGTGCAGACAAACGCCTGCTCAACCTCTACGGCCTCCAGTTCAATCCTTCTCCACCGGGTCCCCGTCCCGCCTTGTGGTCCTCACCGCCCATCGAGCACTTCTGCTGGCGCCTCGCCGAGCAAACCGCCGAAGGCGGCTTCGCCTGGGTCTGGGGCGATCCGGGCACGGGCAAGAGCGCCACGCTGCGCATCCTCGCCGAACACCTGGGCGGGCGGCCCGACCTCTGCGTCGGCACCTTGACCCGGCCCCAGGCCAAAATGGCCGACTTCTACCGGGAACTGGGCCATCTCTTTGGCGTGAGCCTCTCGCCCCACAACCGCTGGCACAGCGCCAAGAGCCTGCGCGAAAAATGGCTCGCCCACATCGAGGCGGCCGCTTGCCGGCCGGTGCTGCTCATCGATGAAGCCCAGGAGATGAACACCGCCGTCCTGGCCGAACTGCGCCTCTTGGCCAGTGCCGACCTGGACTCCCGCTCCATCCTCACCATCGTGCTCGGCGGCGATCAGCGCCTGGCTCACCGGCTGGAGGAACCCGACCTCTTGCCCATCGCCAGCCGGCTGCGCAGCCGGCTGCGCTTGGAAGCCTTGCCCCCCCAGCAACTCCGGGACGCGCTCCAGCACCGGCTCCAAGCCGCCGGCAACGTCCAGCTCCTGAGCCCGGGCCTGCTCCAGACCCTCTGCGAACACGCCGCCGGCAATCTGCGCCTGCTCCTCAACCTGGCCGACGATCTCCTCCTGGCCGCCGGCAGGAACGGTGTCCTCGACGAAAGCTCTACTTCGAGGTCTTTGCCCTGGACCCCAAACCCTCAGAAAATCATGAATCCCTCGGTCCAACGCCAGCCAACTCGACAGCCGCGGGCCCCAAACCCAATGGCTGGTCGAAGAGCTCTGGGGCGATCAAGCCGTCGGCATCCTGGGCGGTGAGCCGAAATGCTGCAAAAGCTTCCTGGCCCTGGACCTGGCCGTGAGCGTCGCCAGCGGGGCCGCCTGCGCGCCAGTTCCCCGTCCAGCGCCCGGGGCCGTGTTGCTCTTCCCGCCGAGGACTCCTGCCCATCGTGCGGCAGCGCTGAAAGCATCGCCGCCGCGGCCCAAGTCCTTTGCCTCCCTGCCCGTGCAGGTCATCACCGCGCCCACGCTCCGGCTGGACACGGCCACCGACCGGGAGCGCCTGGCGCACCGTCCAGAGACCACGGCCGATCCTCCTGATCCTGGATCCGCTCATCCGCCTCCACCGCGTCGAGGGAACGACGCCACCAGATCGCCGCGCTCCTCTCCTGCCTCGCCAGCTCCAGCGCCAGTTCCATCTGGCCGTCCTGGTCGTTCACCACGCCCGCAAGGACGCCCACGGTGCAGCCGGCCAGCCTTGCGCGGTTCGAGCGAACTCCACGGTTGGGGCGACTCCAATCTCTATCTGCGCCGCCAAGGCTCCCAGCTGACCTTGGTGACCGAGCATCGCGCCGCGCCTTCCCGCGATCCGATCCCCTCAACTGGTCGCCTCCAGGACCACCTCGCTGCGCCTGGCCCCAGACAGCCCCGCCGACGCTGGGCCCACCCCTTGAGCGCGTGCGCCGCCTGGCCCAACTCGACCAACCGGTGCCCGTTCAGCAACTCCAGAAACGCTGTGGCTGCGCACCGCCACCGTGTGTTCGGCCCTGGCCCAACTCGCCGCTCAAGGAGAGTCCTTCGCCACACCCAAGGCTATCAGCTCAAGCTGCCTTGCCTTTCCGCCTACACGGCCCCGGGAAACGGCAGCAGGCAGCACGTCCTTTGCTCCAGCGGAGGATAGGGCAGCAGGGAAGCGACGAGCGCCGATCTGGGCCTGCACAGGCGAAGGGCCGGACAGTCTTCCCTTGGAAGGCCGTCCGGCCCACGCTGCTGGGCAGCCTAACGATAAATCCAGGGGTCTGGGGGACAGCGTCCCCCAGCGTGGCACCCGCTCACCCGACCACCGGAAACCGCCCCACACCCCTTTCCCTCATGTTCCGTTCCAGGACCGCCATCAACTACCCTGCAACCGCTCATAGCGCTGAAGTAGTGCGACAGGAATTGATAAATGATGGAGTGCCAGTGTCACTGTCGTCAGTCAAACGGACGCTGGATCGATTAGGACTGCTCAAAAAGAGAAGTCAGTGGAAGCGATATCATCTGCCACTACCACGGCCAGATGTGCTAAAACAAGGCGATTTGGTGCAAATTGACACCATTCACCTTCTGAACGGACAAGGAAAAAGAGTATACGTGTTCACCTTGCTCGATGTGTATTCGCGATGGGCTTTCGCCAGAGCCTATGAGCGAGCGGCTTCTTCCACCGCTTTTCACTTTCTGAATTGGTGCCAGAAGCAAGTTGATTTTCAATTCCAGACCGTGCAAAGCGACAATGGTAGCGAGTTTGCCGGTTGGTTCAGCGAACATATCAAATCAATTCACCGGCATACGAGGGTAAGGCGACCGAATGACAACGGACACCTGGAAAGGTTTAATCGCACTCTCCAAGAAGAATGTTTGGATCAGGTGGAGAAGAAAGTTTCAAAACTCAATCAAGCTCTGACAAAATACCTGAAATATTACAACGAAAAACGTCTGCATTTCGGGTTGAATTTGCAGACACCTTTACAAGTTTTATCTAACAAGTGTTTCCAAGGTATTGATTAGAAAACGACGAGAAGAACCATCGCACGTCTTGACGTAACCGTTCGGGCTGCAAGAACATACCCTGTCGGCTGGCTTGATGGGCGCTGCTCAGGTGGAGGGTCAAGAGCTTGACGAAAAGCTCCTCTTCGAACGTCACCGGTTTGCGTTTGAAATCTACCGTCGGCTCAAGGAGGCGTGAGAGTTCGGGCCGGCTGTAGAGCTCCTTCCAGATCTCACGGTGTTGCTCCGTGATGGCGATGAGATTGGTCGTGCGCCGGGCCTTGGCGTCGATACGGAGCGAGGCAGCGGTGAAGACCAAGCCGCCAATGATCCCCGCGGTCTGAACGATGGCGAACCAGCTTCCTCCCAGGCAATCCCCGAATGCCATGATCCCCGGATCATACCCGAAAACCCGGGGCCTGTGAAGATCCCCTTATGCCGCTACAGCGTTTCGGGAATGTCGGGCTTCGCAAGGACAAGCGTCCGGCGAGGAATCCAAACGATGCGCTCATCTGGTCCGCAACCGGCGGTCACGGGCAAGCCCGCCTTGGCCCGTTCGGTGATGTCGATGCCGATCACGGCGAAATCACCGCTTTCGAGCTCGAAGAGATCAGGGCAGTTGGCGAGAGCCGGCGTACGCAGACCGCCGGCGTGCGGGTCGGGTCCAAGGCGCCGCAGGAAACTGATTGCGATCTCGTTCATGCTCATCTCTTCGGCACTCCCCGCACGTCAAGGCCCATTCCCGGCGTGTGTGAAGTCCACACGCACCAGTCGTCCGGTTCTGTTCAAATGTCAAGCGTGCGGACTCCACACGCTTGAAAAAGACACGAACAGCCAGGGCACGAAACTGCATCGGGCCACGCGTTCGGGAAGCGCGTCTCCGCATGAAGCCTCCGCTCAACCAGGATGATCTTGCGGGGCGATTAGCGGCCAAGGGCGTGATTCTCGATCGCAGCGCGGTATCGCGAATCGAATCGCAGGACCGCTACGTCATGGATTTCGAAGCCGCCGCCTTGGCTGAGTGCCTTCATGTGTCGGTCGCTTGGCTCTTTGGCGATGAGGACTGAACCGAGCGGACGGCATCAGTTCCCTTCTCCTCCAGAAGGAAGACCGGTCCGATCACGCGGAAGTCGGAGAACGCCTCGATCATCCGAGAGCGGAGTTTCGTGAGGCTCATCTCCGGGTGCTCCTCGGCGCTGAAAACCGACGGGCGTGACACTCCGAGCTCGCGGGCTGCTTCTGCCCGGTTCCGACCCGCAGCCTTTCGGCAACGCTTCGCGAATGTCGCGAGTTCTCTTTCGTCCAGGAACTTCGTCGTGGGCATGAGGAGAGACTGCCTTGGTCGTAGTTGTTTTGACTACACTTCTTGCTTGCCGGAGGCGTGCCTCAAGCGTAGTCAACTCGCCATGAAGGAAAGCGGTCAGGGCAGGCCCGTCGGCATCTGGATTAGGGTCTCGACCGAAGACCAGGCTCGCGGCGAAAGCCCGGCGCACCACGAAACGCGCGCCCGCGAGTACGCCAAGTTCAACGGCTGGGCTGTACGGGAGGTGTACGATCTCTCGGGCGTTTCGGGCAAGAGCGTCCTCGAACACCCGGAGACGCGCCGGATGCTCGCTGACGTCCGCCGAGGTGATATCCGCGCCCTGATCTTCTCGAAGCTCGCGCGTCTGGCCCGGAACACGAAGGAGCTCCTTGATTTCGCGGACATCTTCCGACGCGACGGCGCCGACATGATTTCGCTTCAAGAGAAGATCGACACCACGACTCCGGCGGGCCGGCTCTTCTACACGATCATCGCGGCCATGGCTCAGTGGGAACGCGAGGAGATTGCCGACCGGGTCAAAGCCTCGATCGTGGTCCGGGCCAAACTGGGGAAGAACCTCGGCGGCGCGGCGCCCTTCGGGTACAGGTGGGAGGATAACAAGCTCATGCCGGATCCCTCCGAAGCGCCGGTTCGTCGGCTCATGTACGAGCTCTTTGCCAAGGAGAAACGCAAGAAGAGCGTCGCCCGGCTCTTGAACGAGGCCGGCTACCGGACCCGCAAGGGAGCCCGCTTCACGGACACCACCGTGGTCCGTCTCCTGCAGGACACCACCGCCAAGGGTCTCTACCGGGCCAACCACACGTACCGGGACGGAAAGGGCAAGCTCCTCCTGAAGCCCGATTCCGAGTGGGTGCACACGCCCGTTGAGGCGATCATCGAAGAGGAACTCTGGGACCAGTGCAACGCCATCCTTGCCGGGCGGAAGGACAAAAAGCCGCCCGGACCGAAGCCGTTCCATCTCTTCGCAGGCCTCCTCTACTGCGGTTGCGGACAGAAGATGTACGTCTTCTCCCGCTCGCCCAAGTACATCTGCCGGAAGTGCCGGTCGAAAATCACCATGGAGGACATCGAAGCCATCTTCCGGGAGGAACTGAACGGTTACTTTGTGGCCAAGGAGGAGGTGAAAGCACACCTTGCCCGAGCCGATGAATTCCTGACCGGAAAGAAGGACCAGGTTACCGCACATCGGCGCCAACTCGAAAAGGTCCGTGCCGAGATGCGCAAGACCTACCAAGCCTATCAAGCCGACCAGATCTCGGTCGAAGGCTTCGGCAAACTTTACCGCCCCCTCGAAGATCAGGAGCGCTCGCTTGCCGCCGAACTACCCAAGCTCGAAGGTGAGGTTGACGCCCTCGAAACACGGCGTCTCTCCGTCGATGAAGTGGTCGCGGAAGCCGCAAACCTATACCATGCCTGGCCCAACCTCACGGCGGAGGAGAAGCGACGAATCGTCGAGAGCATCACCGAGAAGATCGTCGTCAAAGGGGACGAAATCGACATAACCCTCACGCACCTACCTTCTTCTGAAGAACTCACAAAAAGGCAACGAACCCTCTCGGGTTCATGGCGGCGACGAGCATGAAAGCGGCGGGAAAGGTCATGGTGCCGGCCGCGCGGGAGATGGTGACGTTTCCCTCCTCGAGGGGCTGGCGCATGGTTTCCAGGACGCTGCGCTTGAACTCGGGGAGCTCGTCCAGGAAGAGCACGCCGTTGTGCGCGAGTGAGATCTCGCCGGGGGTCGGGTTGATGTTGCCCCCGAGCAACCCGGCGTCGCTGGCGGTGTGATGCGGGGTGCGGAAGGGGCGGCGGGTGACGAGGGCCTGACCGGGTTTGAGCAGCCCGACGATGCTGTGGATCTTCGTGGTCTCGAGGGCCTCATCGAGGGTGAGCGGCGGCAGGATGGTGGGGAGGCGCTTGGCGAGCATGCTTTTGCCGGTGCCGGGCGGGCCGATCAGGAGGACGTTGTGGCCGCCCGCGGCGGCGATCTCGAGGGCGCGCTTGACCGATTCCTGGCCTTTGACATCGGCGAAATCCAGTTCGTCGTCGTTCGGCGCCGCGAAGAGGCTGTGGATGTCGACCCGAGTGGGGAGCAGTTCGGCTTCCCCTTCGAGGAAGCTCACGGCCTCGCGGAGGTTGTGCACGGGGATCACGTTGAGGTCGGTGACGACGGCGGCTTCGGCGGCGTTCTCGCTGGGGACGAGAAGCCCGGACATGCCCTCGGCGCGCGCCTGGAGGGCGATGGGGAGCACGCCTTTGACGGGGCGCACGGCGCCGGTGAGAGCGAGTTCGCCCACGACGAAGAACTGGTCGAGCTGATCGCCGCACATCTGCTCGCTGGCAGCGATCATGCCCAGGGCGATGGGGAGGTCGAAGCTGGGGCCTTCCTTACGGACGTCGGCGGGGGCCAGGTTGATGGTGCTGCGGCCCATGGGGAACTTGAAGCCGGAGTTCATGAGCGCGGTGGTGACGCGGTCGCGCGACTCTTTCACGGCGGCGTCCGGGAGGCCGACGATGACGATGACGGTGTCGCCCCAGCCGGCGTTGACCTCCACCTCGACGGGGTAGGCGACGATGCCGTTGACCGCGGCCGAGCAGACCCGGGCTAACATGGGTCGATTCTCACCGTCGGGCCGGCCGGGGAGCAACGCCGGGCTCCGGCGATTTCCGGCACTTCGCGGCATTTTCCGGCAGACGCATCCGGGGCGGGGCCGTCGGGCGGCTGAGGGTCACTCGTCCGCGGCGGCGGCCGGGTCGTAGTCGGTGTCGTTGATCCAGCCCGCGCGGACGGACTCGCCGCGCAGAAACCGCTCGTGGAACCCGCGGGTGGACGGGTCGGCGTAGGGAAGGGCGTCAAAGCGATCGCCGTCCCCGAGCAGGCGCGGATCGCCTTCGGCCCGCAACGCCTCGAAGAGCCGGGCACGCAGCGCGGCGGCGGTGGGCGCGAACGCGGGGTGGGCCACGAGGTTGGTGAGGCAGTCCGGGTCGTGGGCCAACTGGTACAGCTCGTCGAGGACGCGTTTGCCGAAGGCCGCCTGCCAATGGTGGCGCAAGCCGGGTTGGAGCCGCGCCTGGATGACGGCGGTCTTGGTGGGGCTGCCGTCGCAGTTCAGGTACCCGGTTTCGGGATTGCCGGCCGGCCAGCGGTTGGTGGCGAAGTTGTGAAGGTAGAGAAACTCGCGGGTCACGAGTCCGCGAATGGGATAGCCGGCGTCCTGAGGGCGGCCCACGTCATGGCGTTCCTTGCCCAGCAGGACTTCGTCGCGTCGCGGCCGGCCTGGTCCTGAAGCGTCGGCGTCGAAGAGGTCCCGCAGGCTGCGGCCCTGGATGGGATGCAGGCCACTGGTTTCCGGAGAGACCCCTGCGACGTCGAGGAAGGTGGGGGCGAGGTCGATGAAGCTGACCAGTTCCTCGATCACCCGGCCGGGCTGGCGGATGCCGTGGGGCCAGCGGATCGCGAGGGGCACGTGGTTCGAAGCCTCGTACACCTGGCCTTTGGCGCGGGGAAAGGGCAGGCCGTTGTCGGCAGTAACGACGACCAGCGTGTGGTCGAGTTCGCCGCGAGCCTCGAGGAGTTCCAGCATGCGGCGCAGGTGGAGGTCGAAGTACTCGAGCTCGAAGGCGTAATCGAGGAGGTCCGTCCGCACGGTTTCGGTGTCGGGCCAATAGCCCGGCACGCGGTCCACGTCGGCTGGCTGTTTGCCGGCTCGATCGCGACCCGCGCGGAACTCGTAGGGGCGATGCGGCTCGAGGCTGCCGTACCAGAAACAGAAAGGCTGGTTGGCGGGACGAGCGTCGAGGAAGTCCCGGAAGTTCGCGGCATAGTCGTTGGCGGAGACGAAACGGGCGGGGGGCGTCGTGGTGCGTCGGTTGAAGGCGGGTCCCAACAGGAGGCGGGGCCGGCCGTTCACGTAGCCGGGATGGCCCGGCGCCCAGCCCTTGGCGGTGTGCCCGACGTGGTAACCGTGCTCGGCGAGGGCTTCGGCGTAAGTCTTGAACCGGGCCGGGAAGAACGGCACGTGGTTCGCGGCGGCTTCGAGCTGCCAGGAGTTCCGGCCGGTGAGGAGGCAGGCGCGCGAGGGCGAGCATTTGGCGTTCGGCGTATAGGCGCGGCGGAATAGCAGGCCCTCGGCAGCGACGCGGTCAAAGCCCGGCGTGCTCACCCAGCGACAGCCGTACGCTCCCATGTGGGGGTAGGAAGCGTCGTCGGCCAGGCAGACCAGGATGTTGGGTCGCTCCGCGGCGGCGGCGAGGTGGGTTGCGGCAGCGACCACGGCCGCGCTGGCGAGAAGCCACAGACCGGCGCGACGTGATCCGTGGCGCGGCCGGGCCCGGCGAAGGGAGGAATGGGATGGCATGGCGCCGCGGAGCCTACGAGGGGAAGGCGGCGCTGGGAATCCTGCGGTTCTGCCTGCGGCGGGCCTTGCCACGCCCATGCCCGGCTGCTACCACGTCCGGGCGACTGCATGACCGACCGGGATTCCCGACCTTCCGTGACGACGCCTTCCCGCCCGCTGTTCGAGGTGCGCGGCCTGACCAAGGTATACGGGTCGGGGGAGGCGGCGGTGCACGCGCTGTCGGGCGTGGACCTGGATTTGCATGCCGGCGAGCTGGTCGTGTTGCTGGGCCCGTCCGGGAGCGGGAAGACCACGCTGCTCAACAACCTGGGCGGTCTGGACATGCCGACCTCCGGCGAGCTGCGCTATCGCGGCATGGAGCTCACCTGCGCGAGCGAGGACCAGCTCACGCGTTACCGGCGGGAATCGGTCGGGTTTGTTTTCCAGTTCTACAATCTCATTCCCAGCCTGACGGCCCTCGAGAATGTGGCGTTGATCACCGAGATTGCGCGCGATCCGATGCCGGCCGAGGAGGCGCTGCACCTGGTGAATCTGGGCGAACGACTGGATCACTTTCCCGCCCAGCTTTCGGGCGGCGAGCAGCAGCGGGTGGCCATCGCCCGGGCGATCGCGAAACGGCCCGAGGTGCTGCTGTGCGACGAACCCACCGGGGCGTTGGACGTGAAGACCGGCATCGTGGTGCTCGAGGCCATCGAACGGGTCAACCGCGACTTGGGCACGCTCACCGTGATCATCACCCACAACGCCATCATGGCGGACATGGCCGACCGCGTGATCCACTTCTCCGACGGCCACGTCCATCACCTCCGGACCAACACCCACCGTGTGCCGGTCACCACCCTGCGGTGGTAGGGCAGTGGGGCCAGGCGACGCGGTTCGGGGAGAGCCACCTGTTCCTTCCGGATCTGCTGAGGAGCCATGAACCGGGGAGGGTGCAGGCTGGAAGCCCGCACCACAGGTTCATGGGAAGGCGCGAGGCCGTCACGGATGCGTCACGCGGAGGTACCGCGGGGTGGACGCCGTCGGCGCGTTCGTGAAACGGACCTGTTCGCCAACGGCCTCCACCCGGCCCGCCGAGTTCCACGTCTTGAGATCCGGGCTTGCCTCGACGGTGTAGACCTGGCCAGGCACACCCGTCCACTCGAGCACGCCCGGCCTGGCAGACTGCAGGTGAGGCGCGGGGACCAGGACCACGGAAGCCAACACCACCTCCGCCGCCGCCGAAGTCGTGTTGTCGCCCAGGAACAGGAAGTTGGGGGTTTCGTAGACATCCGGGAATCCGCTGAACGCCGTGTAATCCCGCACCGGCCCGGCGAGCAACAGCGCGCCGTCGGCGAAGAGCGTGTATCGCTCCCCTCGCAGGCTGAGCACCAGGTCCGTGAAGCCCGCCGCAAAATCATGGGCGGCTTCCTCCGCGTGGGTGAACAGCGGCGCGTCGTTCTGCGCAAACACCAGGTTCGTCCAGAACCCCAGCTCGACCCCCCGCCGGTCCGCCGCCAGCACGATCACGGAGAAACCGGCGCGGTCCTGCCGAACGTGGGTTTCGGCCGGCAAATGCAGGCGCAGGACCAGATTGAAGCCGGCCTCGCGCTCAAGGGGAATCGGTGCTACACGGGCGTAACCGGCGGTCTCAAGAGTCGTGGCCGTGGTCAGCAAGCGGACGGCGTTGCCGCCTTGGGTCTGCTGGGCCGAGCCTGGCAGGGCGGCGTAGCTCCAACCCTGAGCGGCCGGCAACGTACTCAGTGACCCGTCGTAGAGCACCTGGGCGGTCGCCGCGGTCGCGAGGCCAAACACGAAGACGCACCGCAGCCAGTTCCCCCTCGGTGGCCGCGTTGCCAGGTGCCTCACCAGAGGCCTCACCCCGCCGGGAATGGCGCGCGCAGGGTTTGCGTGGATCATTCCGGGGCAGCGACGGCACAGGTTCATGCGCGGCGAAGATGCTCACCGGTCCGGTGCGTCGCAAGCCGGAGGTTGGGTACAGAGCAGCCCGTGGGATGGACCACAACACGCAAAGCCGCAAGAAGGCACAAGAGGCCCAGCGCGGCATTGCCGCAACCAAAAGAACCACAGAAGGAAACGAAGGAAACGAAGGGCTGGAAGATCTTGCCGAGAACGCGCGATTCTCGGCTATTGCAGTGCAAAAGGCCAAGCTTGGAAGCCGTCGGACCCCGGCGTTACCCTCCGGCCGTGAAACTGGGTTCCGTGTTCCGCCGCTTGCTGCTCGGTCTGGCCAGCCTGTTCCTCCTCCTCGCCCTCGTCAGCGGCACCCTCTGGTGGTACTACCATCCGGCCTTCGAGACAACGCCCGGCATCGTGTACGGCCAGGACCACGGCCAGGATTTGGTGTTCGACGTCCTCCGCCCCCGCCGACCCAACGGCGCCGGGATCCTGCTCATGGTTAGCGGAAGCTGGAAGTCCAGTCGCGACGGCATTCTTCCCGCGCTGGTCGCCCCGCTGTTGCGACGTGGCTACACGGTTTTCTCCGTCCGCCACGGTTCGCAACCTGAGTTCACGGTCATGGAGATCATCGCGCAGGTGCAGCGCGCGGCGCGTTTCATCCGCCATCATGCCACCGACTATGGCGTCGATCCCCATCGCCTCGGTGTCAGCGGGGGCAGTTCGGGCGGCCACCTCAGCCTGATGCTCGCCACGCGCGGCGGGCCTGGACCCGTCGACGCTCCCGACCCCGTGGACCGCGAGAGCAGCGCGGTGCAGGCCGCCGCCCTGTTCTTCCCCGTCACCGATCTCCTTAACCTTGGCACGTCCACCGAGAATCCCGGCGACGGCGGTCCGCCGAAGAGTTTCGTAAAGGCCTTTGGACCGGACGCCACCAACCTCGCGCGATGGAAGGTCATCGGGCGCGAGACCTCGCCGATCTATCATCTCACCTCGAACCTTCCGCCCGTCCTGATCCTGCACGGGGACGCTGACACGTTGACGCCGCTGGAGCAGTCCGAGTGGTTTGTGGCCCGGGCCCGCGAGGTGGGCGCCACCGTCAGGCTGGTCGTTCGCTCTGGGAAGAAGCACGGCTGGCTTACCATGCTCTGGGACATCCGCCGGTTTGCCGACTGGTACGATCAACACTTGCGACCCGGCGCGGGACGGGAAGGGTGAGCGGCTCCCGCGTTCGGCGCGTCCAGCTCCGGCGAAGATCAGCCGGTCTCAGGGCGGCTCCGGGAAGATGAACTCGACCTCGGGAAAGGCCGTCAGGCCACGATCACCGACGTGTCCACCAGAATCATGGCCGGGTCCGCCGCAGCAGTTCCACGCCTGAAATCGGCCCCTGCCATCCGCCGGCACGGGCGCGGATGTGGCGTTGCGCCTCATTCAGCTCGCCCGGCTTCTTGCGGAGGACGATGCGGCCGTCCGGTTCGAGCGTCCACTGGATGATGGTGCCGGTGCCGATCCCGGTCTTTCGGCGGATTCCCAAGGGGATGGTGCTGGTCCCCTTGCTGGTGACCACGGTTTCAACTGTCATACAACACCATTCTTACTGGCCGCGGTCACACTTGTCGACCTGGCCATAGGCCTTCGCCCGGGCAGGACGCCGAGGTTTGATGCGGGCCAGGGGCCGCATGTTGCTGTGGTGTCATCCCGCCAGTGACGGGTGTGTACCAAGGATGACTTTTGTATTGCATTACTGAATGCCATAGCAGATGGTGCCGGGCATGATCAGGACCAGTGAGTGCGCGGGCGCCACGCCGTGTTCGGCGGATGATGCAGGGGATGCGGTGGGTTGTCGCGGAGCGCCCCGGGGCTGGCCGAGCGAGGGGCTGGGCCGGACGCGGTGGGTCGGTCCCTCAGCCAACGTGGTTACACCGAGCAGAACCCCCAAACCAACACAGGAGAAGTGCTATGGCCGATGAACTCTCACCCCAGCAGGCTCAGCAGGTGAAGGACCTCGTGGAGCAGGCAAAGACGCAGCTCGAAGCGAAGGCCGAGGAGCTCAAGGATAAACCGGGCAGCACCGAGGAGAAACGCCAGCTCGCAAGGAAGATCGGCGTCGCCACGGGAACGCTCGCGGGTTTCAAGCTCGGGGTCCTGCCCAGCCCCGAAGAGGCCGTGGGGCTTCTTGAAGACCTCGAGTCGAATATCAACATTTTCATCCGGACCCTGAAGAAGGCGATTGAGGCCATCAAGGTGCTCATTCAGGGGATCATTGACATCCTTAAGACGCTGGTGGATGGGATCAGGAGCCTGTTCCCGAAGCAGGAAACGCAGACGGCCTATCTGGGCGATAATCCCTTGGGCAGTCAGGCCGTCTCGACGTTTGTGATGATCAACGATCCAACGCCATCCGATGGGATCATTGTAATCCCTGCGGCCTTTGCCAACCGGGAGGAGCCGCTCAAGGGGAGATTCCGACCCAGCATGGCCGCGTTCGCGGTGCGATCCAGCGCGGGGGACCGCTCTCAGTGTTTCCAGGTCCAGAGCCTGGTGGCGCGTTCGCTGCCCACGCAATTGGGCGACCTGAAGCTGCCGGCATTTGACCAGATGCTGGACCCGCGGAGGCCGTCGGTGGGCACGCTCGACCTGGAAACGGGCCGCGTGACAGGCGAGCTTAACACCACGCTTTTCGATGGTGTCCTGTATCGGCCGCAATCCCCGATCTTCGTTCGCAGCAAGTTCTCGGGCACTTACAGTCCGGACACCGGCATGCTGGCCTTGTCCACGCAAGCGATTGACATCGCCTCCAACGCCCCGTTCCTCCAACTGGCCGGCAAGCCTTGCTGACGGCCGGGCGGAGTACGGCGGGCCTTGGTGCCCGATGCCGTGGGACCGGCGGCTCCTGGGCAGCCGTTCGTCTCCGGCCGGGCCGAGGCGCTCGCGACACCCGAGGGGGTGACTCCGCAGGCGAAGCTTACGGCCGGAAAAGATGTTCGAGGAGCAGCGGGTTTTCGGGAAGGGCGGGGTTGAGGACGATCACCGGGTCGGTCGTCAGCGTCTGGGCCAGGGCCTCAGCCTCGCGGTCATCGGCCAGTTCGGGACGCCAGACCAGATCGAACTGAAACTCCATCACCCCGGGGCTGTCGCCCTGGAAGTTGGTGTACCAGAAGTTGTCGAAGAGGATCGCCAGCAGGCGGCCGGTGCGAGGCGGCGGGGCGGTGATCCGGGACTTGGGATGCGGGCCGTCGAGGGTGATGAGCGGCGCGTCGCGGGTGACCCAGAGCCAGTGTCCCGACGGGGTGGCGTAGTGGGCCCAGCCATCAATGGCGAAGTAATCACGGCAGCTTCCCGGCATCTGATCGTTGAACGGCGTGAAACCCAAGCCGCCGCTGCTCAGGCGGGGCAGGGTGCCGTCGCAGGGCAACGGACTCACCACACAGAGCAGCTCGGGGTCGAAGGACGAGCGGCGGTTGAGGCGGAAGGTCAGGCGCGCGCGGGGTTCGCGTTTCCAGATTTCGAGGCGGCGGGTAGCCCAGGCCAGGCGGGGATGTTCCAGCGGCTGGGTGTAACGGAGCGTGTGGGGCGTCTCCTCGAAAGCCGTCGGGCCGCCGGGCGTCCCAGCGATGAAGGCGAGTTTCTCCTCCTGGAGCTGGCGCTTGGCCGCTCCGGTTGCCCCCCAGATGTCCTGGAGGGCCCAGCGCGGGGCGAAAGCGTTGACCTGAACGGACACGAAGTCGCCCAGGCCGCTGGTGAACAGGGGTTGTTGCATCCCGGCCCAGGTGGCGCTGACCGGCCAGCCGTGCGCGTCCGTGAGCACGGTGGGAGGTGGACCGGACGCGGGCACAGACTCCTTGCCCGGTTCGCGGTGGAGGACATAGCGGCGCAGGCCGGCGGCGTCGAGCGGTTCGACCCAGAAGCGGGCGAAGCGGTTGGCCACCTGGTCGGGGAAAGTGGCCGACACGTCCTCGCGGCTCAGGTCGGCAGGTCGGGCGGGGCGGCCCCAGAGCGGGCCGGGTTCGAAGAAGAGCTGCGCGCGCTGGCCGGTGATGGGATCTTCGACGGATCGATAGTCGTCGCGGAGGCAGGACGTGATGAGAGAAGCCCAGCCGCCGAAGGGACGGGGAGCCGGGTTGGCGAGCCAGAGGCCTTCGCCGGCGGGAACGAGCCGGGTGCGGGCGCGCTGGCCGAGCAACCATTCGGCGAGGGCCATGGGGCGCCAGGCCAGCCGGGCCTTTTCGTTGAACTGGCCCTGGGCATCGAGGCTGTAGGGTTGGCCGATGCTCATGCCGGAACCCCACGTGTGTTCGTCGAAGAGGCAAAGGTCCCGGGTGAGGGCTTCGATCCGTTGGCGGGTCGGGTCGTCGAGCGGGCCCCAGACCGGGGCTTGGGCGGCGGCGAGGAAGCGCTTGGCGAAGCGGCTGGCGGCGACTTCGCGCGGGGCGGAAGCGGTGCCGTTGGCCCACCAATCGGTCCATTCGCCGGTGTACTCGGGGGCGTCGTCGCCGGCGACCTGCTCGAGGTGTTTCATGGCCTCGGTGGCGGTGGTGAGGCGGAGGCGGGGTTCGAGGCCAAGCTGGTTCCAAGCGGCGACGAAATCCGCGAGGGGCGGGAAGGGCGGGTCGTTGTCGTAACGCCCATGCTGGTCATGGAGACGTGCGAGCACGGGTGACAGTAGCCGTCCTGCTCGAACTGGCGCAGGCGGCGGAGGCATTGCTCGTGGGCGCGGCGCAGCGAGGCTTCGTCGGTGCGGAGAACGTCGCCGGCCCGGGGCGGGCGATAGCGGGCGTCGGCGGCGAGAGGGAGCGGTCCACGGCGCCACTCCTCGGTTTCGAAGAAGAAGAAGCCGTCGCCGTAGGTGAGGCTCATCCAGACGAAGAGGCGTCGGCCGTCGGGCTGTTTCCACCAGAAGGCGGTGAGGCGCGGGAGGGGCGGGCCGCCGCTGTCGCTGTTGATGCCGGAGAAGAGGTAGCGGACGCCCCGGTCGAGGAGGGCCTGGGCGCCGGCGCGGGGGAAGCCGTTGACATCGTTTTGCACGGCGGTCTGCGGCGCGCAGGCCTGCCAGAGGTCTTCGGGCAACCAGTGCGTCATCGCGCGCCACTGGTCGCGGCTCAGAAAGGGCGTGTTGTTGAAGGGAAGAGCCGTCACCTCGAGTTGGCCGGCGCGCACGGCTTCGAGGAACTGCTCGCGGCGCGCGGGGGAGGCGGCCTGCCACCACTCTTGGACGGCGACGGTAGTCTCGGCGGTCCAACGGAAACGCGCCTCGTCGGGCAGATGCCGCGTAGCGCGGGCGGCGTCGAGAGCGATGTCGAGGTAGCGGATCTGCATGTCGCGGCAGACGGCCGGGTGATCCGTGAACCCGTAGTCGGTGTGCGAGAAGTGGATGAGATCAAGCTGGCGGATGTGAGCCGGCGCGGTGGCGGGGGGATCGGCGGCCTGGGCGTCGCCGGGCAGGAGGAACGCGAGCGTGCCGCTGAGGGCAAATAAACCCGCGAGGCGTGGGGTGGCTTTCATGGTGGGCGACAGTGTAGGGGTGGGAAGGCCGGTATGGCAATCGGTCCAGGTGCCCCCGAGGAGGCCCACCCCGAACCCGACCGAAGGCCGGTGATGCACCACAGAGACACGAGCGACACAGAGAAAGAGAAACGGGACAGTGTTGCCCGCTTCCTCCTCGCTCCCCTCTGTGTCCTTCGCGCCTCTGTGGTGCCCCTCCCCCGGAGCCATCAACGTGGAACGTAGGATTCGGGATTGCCGCGGGATGCCAGGGCTGCCAGTCTTGCGCCACTGAATTCCCACGTGCCTGGAACTCGTCGTGCCATGAATCAAACCTCGCTCCTGCTGGCCGCCGCCCTCGTGGTCAGCCTCCCCCGTGCCTCCGCGTTAACCCTGGCCACGCAGGGGGCGACGGATTACGAGATCGTGACCCAGGCCGGTGCGACGCCCGCGGAGCTCAACGCCGCACGCGAGTTGGCCGAGACCCTCGAAGCCGTAACTGGCGCCGTGTTCCCCGTGCGCGAAGCGGGGGACGAACTGCCTCCGCGAGCGATCGTGGTCGGCCCGGGCCCGGTCGCTCAACGACTGGCCCCGGAGTTGCCGATCGAGCGGCTGGGGCTCGAAGAAATCGTGATCGAGACACGCGGCGACCATCTGCTCCTCCTGGGCGGTCGGCCGCGCGGCACGCTGTACGCCGTGAACCATTTCCTCCAGCAGTACGTCGGCGTGCGGTGGTGGACGCCGTGGGCCACGTTCACGCCCCGCCATCCGACCCTGCACGTGGGCCAGCTCCGGGCCCGGTACCAGCCTCCGTTCGAGTCGCGCGACCCCTTCTGGTACCCGGCCTTCAACGCGCGGTGGGCGGTGCGCAACTACTCGAACAGCCAGTCCGCCGCCATCCCCGAGGACTGGGGCGGGGCGATCCGTTACCGCGGCTTCGTCCACACCTTCTATCCGCTGGTGCCGCCGGAGGAACACTTCGCGAAGCACCCCGAGTGGTACAGCCTCCGCGACGGGAAACGGACGCACGACCGCGCCCAGTTGTGCCTCACGAACCCCGAGCTGCGCGCGTACGTGGTCGAGCGGGTCCGGCAGTGGCTCCGGGAAAGCCCAGAGGCGCGCATCGTGTCCGTGTCGCAGAACGACTGGTACGGCGCGTGCGAATGCGAGAAGTGCAAGGCGCTGGACACCGCCGAGGGGAGCCACGCCGGCACGATGCTGGACTTCGTGAACCATGTGGCGGAACAGATCGAGGCCGAGTTCCCGCTGGTGGCCGTGGATACGCTCGCCTACCAGTACACGCGCCAGCCGCCCAAGACGATCAAGCCGCGGCCGAACGTCATCGTCCGCCTCTGCTCGATTGAGTGCAACTTCCGCGAGCCGCTCGATCACCCGGTCAACGCGAAGTTCGCCGACGACATCCGGGGTTGGGAGAAGATCTCGGACCGACTGTACATCTGGGATTACACGACCGACTTCGCGCACTACGTCCAGCCGCACCCGAACTGGTTCGTGCTCGGCCCGAACGTCCGCTTCTTTGCCGCCCACCATGTCAAAGGTCTGTTCGAGCAGGGTGCCTACCAGAGCCACGGTTCAGAGTTCAGCGAACTGCGGGCGTGGGTGCTGGCACAACTGCTGTGGAATCCGCAGCTTGATGACCGGGCGTTGATCCGGGAGTTCCTCGAGGGCTACTACGGTCCAGCCGCCGCCCGGCCCATCCAGCAATACCTCGAATTGCTGCACACCGCGTCGGAAGGCTGGAACCTCACCTGCTTCTCCCGCACCGACACCACGTTCCACGACTTCAAGACCCTCGCCGAAGCCGAGCGGCTCTGGCGCGAGGCCGAGGCCGAGGCCGCGGTCGCCGGGGACCGCGCGCTGCGTCCGCGCGTGGAGCGAGGCCGGATGTGGCTGGGCTACGTGTGGCTCTCGCTCTGGGAGAAGCTCCGCCAGCAGTGCACCGAAGCCGGTGCCACCTGGCCGCTCCCCGCTTCCCGCAAAGCCTTCGCCGACCAGTGGCTCAAGCTCGCGCAAGGTGAGCCCGGGCTGCCCTGGACCCAAGTCACCCACATCAACGAATCCGGCGTCACCCCCGCGAAGTTCGTCGAACGGTTCGCGAACGATTAACGTTCCACCCCGCGGGCCCTTGCTGACGGCGGACGGCTGACGGCCAGCGGGCGGAGTTGCGGCTACGCCGGCGTGGGCTCTTTTCGCGCGACCGGACGGCGATGGCAGCGATGCCAGACCGCCAGGCCCGCGCAGAGCAATCCACCGAGCAGGCTCCACTCGGCGGGTTCGGGCACGGTGCTCCGCGTATAGCTGAAGCCGCCCGAGCCGATCGACCAGGAGTTGAAGGTGATGTCGAGGTAGATGTTCTGGCTGATGAGGTGGAGGACGCCGGGCACGCCCACGCTGGCGGGAGGGTTGCCCACGACGCTGGCACGCCAGGTGTCGAACACCAGGTTGGCGTAGTTGGCCGCCGTGACGCCGGTGGTGGGGTTGCCGTTCAGCCCCGCAAAGGCCCATGCGGTGCCGGTCGGCCTGAGTCGCGTGCCGGGATCGTACGAGCGCTCGACCGCAATGTTGAAGAGGCCCTGGGTGTCGGCCCGCGTGAGCCAGACGCCGGCGGTGATCCGGTCCTGGTTTTCCGGAAGTGTCCAGTCGGCGCCGTCGAGCTTCGTGAAGGTCAGCGGCGGCCCCGTCCAAACCGTCTGAGCCTCCAAACGGCCTGCGGCCGCCAGGCACAAACCCAGGACGACCAACACCGCCCGCCGCGCCCATCCATCCAGTTTCCGCGTGCGCTTCATAAGTTGCTTGAGGATTAAGACGACCGGTTCAGTCCCCGGTGAGCCGTTGCCCGCCCACGTAGGTTTACCGGGGGCTGCTTGCCGCCATCCGGCGCCTGACGATGCCCGCCACGAGGCAGCCCGCTGCCAGGCATACGGCCCAGCCCGCGGGTTCGGGAATGGCTTCGAGGTGCACGTTGTCCACGCCCAGGTTGAAGATGTTCACGTTGTCCACCTCGGCGAAACGGAGGCGCAACGTCTGGCCCTCGTGCGCCTGCAGCAGCGCGAGGATGTCGAAATGGTAACTGCGATACCCGTCCGTCAGCGGATCGCCCGGCAACGTCTGGAAGAGGTTCAGGAGGATGTCGCCGCTGGCGACGCTGAACGGATCGGCGGCACTGCTCAGGAGGTCCACACGCACCTGCTGATTCAGGTCCGGCGTGGCGAAATCGAGATGGTCCGGCGCGAAATAGTCGTCGGCGGTATTCTGCACAAACAGCGAGAAGCTCAGGGAGGCCAATGTCAGGCCGGAGGGAACCTGGAAGTCCTGGTACAGCACGTGGCTGCCGGGACCGAAGGCGTCCGTCATGGCGGCCGTGGTGCCCTCGGGCGGCGCGGGGACCGGCAGGCCGTTGAGGGGGCTCAGCGTCCCGGTCTGCAGTTCGAAGGACCCTTCACTGCCGACCTGGTCCACGCGGGTCCAGGAGGTGAAACCGGATTCGAAGCCGCCGTTCACAAGGAGGCTGGCGCGAGCCTGGAACATGCCCAGAACGGCAAGCGAGACAGCCAATTGAATGACGGGCCGAAGGCAAGGAGTTGTTTTCATGGTGGGATCCGAAAGGAGGCTGGGGTTCAAGGAAGTGCGCTGATCCGGTAGATCACGCCGTCGGTTACGGAGACGACGTAGAGATTTCCGTCCGGTCCCTGCACGAGATCGGGGGTGGTGCCGAAGCCTGTGCCGATGATCAGGCTCTCGCTTTCGGTTCCCTCGAATTTCTGCTGGCGGAAGAGGTTGTCGGCGACCTTGTCAGCCAGGCGGGGGTCGGCGCTGACGTCGACGTGGAGGCGGTCCGAGGTGAGCTGGAAGCGGTAAAGGCTGCCGCCGGTGCCCCCGACCTGCTGGAAGCTGCGGGCCGAGCCAATCCACAGAGTGCCGTTGTGAGCTTCCCCGAGGGCGTCGCCCACGATGAACGTCGTGCCGGCCGGGCCCACTTCGTATTTCCAACTGAATTCGGGATCCACATACGTCGCGCCCGGCAGCATGAACATGCGCGAGAGAGCTGCCGCCGCGGTGTAGACGATCCGCGTGGGTGGGTAGCGCACCTGCTGGAGCGCCCGGGCGTACTGGGTGGTCTCGATGAACTTGAACTGCGCGAACCGGCTGAGCGGCCCGGCGATCTGGATCCAGCCGCCGTTCATCCCCGGGATGACCCGGTTCAGCTCGCTGAACGCATCATCGCCATTCTCGGTCTCCCACAAGGCCCCGGTCACCGGGTCGAAGTCCATGCCGAAGCCGTTGCGGAAGCCGTAGGCGTAGATCTTCTGCAGGTTGGCACCCACCTCGCCGCCCACGGCCGCCCCGACGGCGTAGAAAGGGTTGTCTGCGGGCGCCGAGCCGTCCGGTTCGAGCCGGAGGATCACCCCGGCAAGATGGGCGTCGTCGGGTTCGGGCCCGCCGAAGTTGTCATCAGTGAACGGCGCCGTCAGGAACGGGCCGTTGGGCAGGTTCTGCAGCCACCCCCGCCGGCCCAAGTCGCCGAGGTAGACGTAGAGCTTGCCGTCGGGTCCAAACCGGATGGGACCGCCGTTGTGGTTGCCATTCTCACCGGGATTGACGATACCCGGGTGCCCGGGGACTTCGATGTTGCCGGTCTGCCGCGCCCGCATCGCGATCAACCGGCGGTCGAACGTCAGGGTGGAGCCGTTCCAGACGAAGCGGTCCAGCACATTGCCGAGCAGGGGGACGTCCGCGACCGCGGTGCTGTCGGCCCCCGTGCTGCTCTCCGTCCAGCGAACGAACACGTGGGGGATCTCGGGGAAGTCCGGATGCAGCGCCGCACTGAGCAGGCCGCGTTCCGAATTGGAGTTCACCGCCAGGTCCAGGACGGGCGAGGATTGCACCACGCCGCCGATCACCCGCTTGATCTGCCCGGACGCCTTTTCGAGGACGAGCAGGTCGTCGGGAGCGAGGAAGACGATGCCAATGGGTTGGCTCAGGCCGGAGAGGAAGGTGGTGACCTGCAGGTTTGGATCCAGCACGGTGGCGGGGATGGAATCCGCGCGGGCGAGGGGTCCGAGGAGGGCGCCGCAGGCCAGCGCGATGCAGCCGGTCCGGAGCATAGGTCGCCGCGTACCGAGCGCGCGAGCGGGGGGAGGAGAGGCGTAGGGAGACATGGCAATGGGCGGATGAGCGGGTGGGCGGTATCAGCCGGCAGTTTCGTTCGGGAGGCCGGGCCGGGCGACGGGAGGGTCCGCGTGCGAGGCCTCGGGGCACACTGGTTGCTGTTCAGTTTTCGCTATGTTCGGCATTAGTGTGCTGAAGCTAACACTGAACCGCCGGTCTGCAACGGGAAAGATGCGGCGGCTTGACCGCGGGAAACGACCGGCGGTAGCGTGCGCCGCATCACCCGGCTGCGCCCTGGCTGGATGCCCGCTTTCATCGCGCCCGGTGAGAGCACGGGCCCGCCGCCGGGCCGAACTCGATCACACGTTGATTCCATGAACCGCAACCTGCTTACCCGCCGTTCGTTCCTCCGTGCCACCGCCGCTTCCGTCGGGGTCTTCTCGGTGGTGCCGCGTCACGTGATTGCCGCCAGCGGCGAGACGTCGCCCAACGACCGGCTCAACCTCGCCGGCATCGGGGTGGGCGGCATGGGGGCCGGCGATCTCAACGCCGTGGCGCCCGGCAACAACCTCGTGGCCCTCTGTGACGTGGACCTCCGCCGCGCCGCGGGGACGCTGCAGAAGTATCCGGACGCGCGGCCGTACCGGGATTTCCGGAAGATGTTCGACGAGCTCGAAAAGAGCATCGACGCGGTGGTGGTGGCCACGCCGGACCATGTGCATGCGGTGGCGTCGCTGGCGGCGATCCGCCGGGGCAAGCACGTGTATTGCGAGAAGCCGCTGGCGCACTCGGTGCAGGAGGGGCGGGTCCTCATGGAGGCGGCGCGCGAGCACAAGGTGGTGACCCAACTGGGCAACCAAGGGCACTCGTTCGATTCGATCCGGGACTTCTGCGAGTGGATCTGGGCGGGGGCGATTGGGAAGGTTCACACGATTCACGCCGGGTGCACGGCGGTGAATTCGGCGGTGGACCAACTGCCGCGGCTGGCCGAGCAACACCCGGTGCCGCCCACGCTCGATTGGGATCTCTGGCTCGGACCCGCGCTGGACCGCCCGTATCACCCGGCCTATCTGCCGGGTTCGTGGCGCGGCTGGGTGCCCTTCGGGAACGGCACGATCGGCGACTGGATCTGCCATGTGGTGGACCCGGTCTTCTGGGCGCTGGACCTCGGGGCACCGAAGACGATCCAGGCCGAGGTGAAGGACTACGACTTCAGGACGCAGGGTGACGCGTTTCCGAAAGGCGACCACCTCACGTTCGAGTTTCCTGCGAAAGGCGAGCGGGGGCCCGTCACGCTGCACTGGTACAGCGGCACGGAACGCATCCCGCGGCCGGCGGACCTTGATCCCGAGGAAAAGCCCGTGGGCACAGGCGCGGTCGTGATCGGTGACCGCGGCACGATCGTGTACGGCTCGCACGGTGCCGGCGGCGTCCGGTTGATCCCGCAGTCACGGATGGATGCCTTCACACGGCCACCCAAGACCCTGCCGCGGTTGAAGGGGCATCATCAGGACTGGCTGCAGGCGGTTCGGAACGGGACGCGGGCGGGCTCCGACTTTGCGTATGGCGGGCCGTTGACCGAGCTGGCCATGCTCGGGGTGGTGGCGATCAAGCTGGCGGGGACGAAGCTCGAGTGGGACGGGGTGAACCGCCGGTTCACCAATGTCTCCGAGGCGAACCTCCTTCTGGATCCGCCCTACCGGGCCGGCTGGAAGCTCTGACGCAGGAGCCGGATCTCCTGGAGAACCAGGCCGTAGCGCGTGCCGGGCGGGTTGACCTGGATGGTTTCGTTGTTCCAGTTCGGGGCGAAGTTGCCCGAGTAACACAGCCAGGCGGTGGCGCCGTCGGGAGAGATGAACTTCGAGGGGAGGTTCACGAAGTAGGCCTGTTCGCCGAAGTGCCGCAGGAAGGTGACCAGCCGCCACGGGCCGGTGAGCGCGTCGGCTTCCAGCACGGTCGTGCTCATGCGGGCGCAGGTGTTGCCGCCGTCGGTGACAAACAGCAGGTACTTCCGGAGGGGCGACACGTAGGTGACGGTCACGCAGCCGAGGCGGTTGTTCCATGCGAGCAGCGGCCGACTGTCGGCGAGGGTGCGGGTCCACTGCGGCTGACCGTCGGGGTCATGGCCCGCGAAGAACTCGTAGGCCTGGGGATCGTTGATGGTCTCGGGCGAGGGCGTGACCCGCAGCAGGTAGACCTGGTCGCCGGTGATCCAGCTCAGGTTCGCAAACCGTGGCTGCGGGTCGTCCAGCACCGCGCCGGTGGCGACCAGGTACGCCTTGCCATCGGGTGAATGTTCCATGTCGCGGCCGAAATCGACGAAGTGCGGCGCCCCGATCCTGACGGGGTGTCCCCAGAGGCCGGACTCGCCAAACAGCGGCGCGGCGGGGGTGTGCGGGGTTTCCTCCCACGTGCGGCCCAGATCGCGGGAGAGGCGGAATCCCACCAGCGGCCCCAGCCACGGCCAGTTGTAGACGGTGTCGCCGAACTTCGTTTGGCCTGCCGGGGAAAGGCAGTACGTGCCGTAGTACCAGATGCCGCGGTACACGAGGCTGCCGCAGGGATAGCGGCCGCCGTAGGGATGCGGATCGGCCTGCACTTTGCCCAGGTTTTCGAGCGTGAGTCGGCGGGGGTCGTCGCCGCGCATCACGGCCTGCCCGGTGGTGGCCTTGCCGCGCACGATACGGAATCCGCCGAAGCTCTCCGGATCCGGCTCGACGGCATCCGAGACGGAGTGGTCATCGTGCAGGGGGCCGTCGGTCCAGGGGGAGTAGAGGTTGCCGTCGGCAGCCCAGCTCGGATACCAGGTATCGGCCACGCGATGGTCACTGTGACGGCCGGTGAACTCGATGCCCTTGAACTCATTGGAAGCTTCGAAGGGGCAATCGTCCGGCGGTTCGGATACCCACACAAACGGATCGTACTGTCGGGGTGCGGACGAACGATCGGTATTGGGGGCCGGCTGCGGCGTGCCTCGCGAGGCGCGGCTGTGGAGCCGGCCATGCTGATCGAACCACAGGGGGTCAATGGCGATGAACCGGTTCCACTCGACGCGGTCGTGGCGTTTCTGGTGGTAGACGTGCCACCAGCGGCCTTCGTCATCCTGCACCGCGCAGCCGTGGCCAGGACCAAAGAGGCCGTCGGAACGATGCACGATCGGATTGTGCGGGGCGCGGGTGAAAGGGCCCAGAGGATGGTCGGCGGTGGCGTAGCCGACGGCGTAGTCGGGGGTGTCGGCGCCCGAGCCGCTGTAGATCAGGTAGTAGCGGCCCTGGCGTTTGATGAGCCACGGGCCTTCGGTCACATGCCCGGCGCGCTTTTCCCAGTCGGATTCGGGCTGGAGAATGACGCGCGGTTCGCCGGTGGGTTCGGTGGGGCTGGCCATGGGCTGGACGCTGATACGGAAGCCGGGCAACTGGACGTAGTAGAGGAAGAGCCGGCCGTCGTCGTCGCGGAACAGGTGGGCATCGATGGCGCGGTCGAAGAACTTCCGCACCATCTGGAAGGGCCCGAGCGGCCCGTCGGCGGTCGCAACGCCGACGGTCTGGTTGACGGTGTAGTAGAGGAAGAACCGGCCGGAGTCGGGATCGCGCCAGACGTCCGGCGCCCACACATGGGGTTGGCTAGGGCGGAACACGACTGGGCCGGGCTGCCAATCGACGAGGTTGGTCGACGTGTAGACGCGGGTGCCATTGTCGCCCTCGACCTCGCCGGTGGCATAGAGGTAGTACACGCCGTCGTGCCGGATCACGGCAGGGTCGGCGAGATTCCCGGGCAGCAGCGGGTTCTGGTAGGTCGATGTCGCCCCCCCGGTGGCCAGCCCGGGCAGGGAGGCGGTCCAGAGGGCGAGCAGAACCCGGGACGGCAAGAAAGCGGGGTTCACGGCGTGGAGGGTGGGGTTTGGGTTGCGGGTGCGGGGTTTTCGGCCTGGGCGTAGTAGGCATCCACCCGGGCCGCGACGTCGCGGAAGGCGATGTCGGCCTCGTAGAGGAGCTTGAACTGCTCGATGGCGGCGTCCTTGCGGCCCAGGCCTTCGAGGGCGGTGCCCAAGGCGTAGATCAGTTCCTTCTTCTCGTCGTCGAACACGGGCTTCTCGCGGAGGGCGTTTTCGAAGGTCCGCACGGCGAGGTCGAACATGCGGCGGCGCGCGAAGCACTGGCCGAGGTGGTAGAGGGCCTGGAGACGCACGTGCGGCTGGTTCTGGGCGCGCTGGAACTCCCCGATGGCTTCCGTGGTGCGGCCGAGGTCGAAGTAGAGCCGGCCCAGTTCATAGCGCAACTGGAGGTCGTTCGGGTAACGCTCGACCCGCTGGCGGGCCTCGGTGATCTGCGCCTCCTGTTGTTCCTGGCGCAGGACTTCGGCGCGGGCGGCCTGTTCGGAGTCTTGCGGATCCAATTGGGCGATGATGTGGTTGTAGCGGCGGTGCCGGACCTGGGCGATGGCGCGTTCGAGGGTGGGGTCGGCGCCCTCGGTTTGCTGGACGCGGGCATAGGCGGCGAGGGCTTCGTCGAACCGCTGTTTCTCGGCGTAGAGCTCGGCTACGGCGCGCCAGAGTCGGAGGTTGTCGGGTTCGGCGGCAAGCCGCTGTTCATACTCGGCGATGAGGTTGCCCGCGGCGTCCTCAGGCTTGTGGTCGCGCTTTTCCTGCTCGAGGGCGACGGCTTGTTTTTCATCGCGCAGAATGTCGCGATAGGAGCCGCCTCCGCCTTCGAGCGCCGCGTAACCGCCCTCGGTGAGGGTGCGGTTGGCGGCGACGTCCTTGGCGGTCTGGAGGATCTCGGTGTCGTGCGGGTGGGCGGCGACGAGGGCCTGCATCAGGGCTTCGGCGCGGGCGCCTTGACCGGCCTGGGCGAGCAGGCGGGCGAGCTTGAGGCCGACGTCCCGATCCTTGGGATCCTGCTTGTGGGCGATCTCGAGCGAGAGTTGGGCGGTGCGGGGCAGGGCGGCGGCGAGCGCGGCGTCGGCGAGGACGCGGTGGGCACCGACACTCTGAGGATCATCGTTGAGGATATGTTCGGCGAGGCGGAGGGCTTCGAGGGGGTCCTTGCGCAACGCCAGTTGGGCCTGAGCGAGCTTCGGCGCCCCGAAGACCTTGCGGAACAGGCCGCGCCGGGCGCCGGCACCGCGCTTGTATTGGGCGGCCCGCAGGGCCTCACGGCACTCGTAGAAACCCGGCTCCTGTTCGAGCACCTTGCTGAGCAGTTCGACCGCGTAATCCAGGTTGTTGCGCTCGAACGCGAGCCGGCCCTTCTCGTACTGCTCGCGCCAGGCGCGGGGGATCTGGTTCAGGCTCTTCTCTGGCATGGCGGAAGTCTAGTAGGAGGCCCGGCAAAAGCCACGCGCAAAGCCCGCTGCCTCAGGCGGGCTTCGACGGCGGCGGTTTGACCGGGACCACCGGAGTGTTGGACCGTCGCCGAGGCGGGAACTCACGCGGGACCGGCGCCACTACCGTCCCGGGCGAGGGACGCTGGACACAGTGGGGGCGAAGCGTACCGTGGCGGCATGAGCGAGCCGATTGACTCGATCGTTGGGGAGGCGGTGCAGTCGTTTCCCGACAAGCGATGCACTGGGGCTCAGCGGATCGTGAGCTGCGTTGAACCGTGACGCGTAGCACCGGACGATCGACCCCGTGCCCACGACCGACAGACGATGAGAACCAAGCCTATGGCCACAACCCACGACGAGTACTTGGCGACGGTGCCGGAGGACAAGCGGGCGGTGCTCGAAAAGCTGCGAGAGATCATCCGGTCCGCGGCGCCGCGGGCCGAGGAGTGCATGAGCTATCAGCTCCCTTGTGTTCAGGTCCATGAAGAGCTGGCTGCGATACGTCGCCATTCCGCTCTGGTGCACGACGATGATCCTGATGCTCGCCAGTGTGGCCGTGCTGGCCTTCACGAAGCAGTGCCAGATCAGCGAAGGCGGCAGCGCCAGCAAAGACGGTCAGCCGGAGGCGACGGAGACGAACAGCGCCTCTTCCAGGCCTGCCTCCAGTCCCTGACCTGATCACGGGTAGGAGACTAAGAAAGTCGGGTGCTGCGTGTCCTTTCAGGTAATGAGTATTCGCACCGTGAAATGGCGGGGTCTCGGCAGGTCGGTCTGTGCCGCCGTCGTGGCCACGGGTGTGGCGGCGACCGAGACGAGTGAGCCGTCGGCGAACCCGGCGTTCGTAACCATCGCGGAACAGCAGGTGCCGGTGTATCCCGCCACGTTGCCCGGGGAAGTTAGGTTCCCCTCGCCGGGCAGCACGCGGGAGGGGCAGGAATACGTGGTGGTCCGCACGGCGGCGGGGTCCAACGCGGTTGTGTTGGTGACCGTGGAGAACGGCGATCTCAACCTGCGGTACGGCGCCGAGAAGATCGGCAAAGGCCATCAGTTGCGGGTGGACGGTGAGGACTTTCCCGCGCTGGCTGCCAACGGCCTGCACGCGGCGGCGGAGTTGGCGCGCACGCGGAGCATCACCGGGAAGCCGGTGGCGGAGATCACCCGCCTGGGACGGCCCGGGAGGGCTTCCGGGATTGGTTTCCTGGCGGCGGACGAGGACATCGTGTCGGTATTGCTGGGCGACAACGATCAGGTCGGACGGCTGGGGCTGAAGCACCGGACCTGGCCCGCCCCCTGTTCCATGTCTGGAACCTGCTGCTGCGAGAGTACGAGCTCGGCAAGCTGGGACGGTTCAAGGACGACGTCGGGAGCTTCTGGTATCACGGAAGGGAGATTCACCTCCGGTCGGAGCGGACCAAGGGTTTCCAGGAATCCATCTTCAACGACGAGATCAAGGGGGCGTTTGACATCGAACTCGGGCGGGAACTGGAGGCAAGCGAGCGGCAAGTTCTGGACGAGGCCTACGCGCACCTGAGCGCGGCCGACCGGGAGGCCATGATTCGCCGGCTGACACGGCTGCGCACGGGGGAGATGCAGCCGTACTACATCATGCGGTACGGCTTCTACGAAGGGCACACGGAGTATCGCGTGGATCCGATGGCGATCGCCGCCGTGTTCGGCCTGAAGTCGCTGAGGGAGATCGACGCGGCGTTCCGCGCGGAGCTCGATCAGGTCCTGACGCGGCATTTCACGGCAACGGCGGACGTGCCGGGTGCGTCAGGAGGTACGGCTCAAGAGGTCCACCGGTAGGCCGCAATTGCTGGATGCAGGGTTCGAAGTTCAAAGCTCAAAGTTCAAAGCTCAAGGGAAGTTCCGGGAGTTCAAAGCTCGGCCCCATCCCCGATGTTCGTAATCGGCGGAGAATCCAGGACGGGGAGTCCCTCCACCGATTACGAACATCGGTGGATGAGGGAAGTGACGTGGTTTTCTTGGATCTGCTCAGGGGCCTCGCCCCACCAAGGGACCGGTTCACGAGAAGCCAGATGCGCCGCCGCCGGCTCGGAAGCTGCCCCTTGCCTTCGACCCTCGGGACGGTAGGCTGCTTCGATGCGGATTTTGACTCGGTCCACACCGCGGCGGTGGTTCCGGCTTGGCCTGGCGCTGGCGGTGGGGGTGTCGGGCCTCGGCGCTCCGATCCTTAGCGAATTCCTGGCCGCCAACGGTTCCGGGCTGGCAGACGAAGACGGTCAGTTCGCAGACTGGATCGAGATCCACAATCCGGAGGACGTGCCGTTGGCGCTGGCGGGCTATCATCTTACCGACAACGCGGCGAACCTGACCAAGTGGACGTTTCCCGCGGTGACCCTGGCTCCCGGGGGCTATCTGGTGGTCTTCGCTTCGGGCAAGAACCGCCTCGATCCGGCCGCTCCCCTGCACACGAACTTCCAGCTTGCGGCGGCCGGCGAGTACCTCGCCCTGGTGGCACCCGACGGCGCGACCGTGCTCAGCGCCTTCGCCCCGGTCTACCCGCCCCAATTCGAGGATGAATCCTTCGGCCTCGACGGGGAGGGGGCAGCCGCGGCGTGGAGCTACTTCGCCTCGCCCACGCCCGGAGGCCCCAACGGCCGCGGCGTCCGCGCCGGGCCGATCCTTCAGCCGCTCGAACCGCATCCGCCGCAACCAGTGCACGGCCCCCTGACGATCGCGGTGCGGGGGTTCCCGGTCAACGGACCCGTGGCCGCGGTGGAACTGCATTACCGACGGATGTCCGCGCCCGAAGCGGTGGTGTCGATGCGGGACGACGGCACGGGGGACGATGCCCGGTCGGGCGACGGCGTGTGGACCGCGGTCATCCCGGAGGAGGCGTTCGGGCCGGGAGAAATGACGCGCTGGCGGTTCGTCGCCACCGATGGCGCCGGCGCGGAAACCCGGAACCCGCCCTTCCGGGCCCCGTTGGACTCGCCGCAGTACTTTGGCACGGTGGCGCACGATGACCGGATTCAGACGCTGCTCCCGGTCCTGCACTGGTTCACCACCAACCCGGCCGGCGCCGGTACATCGACGGGCTCACGCGGTGCGGTCTACTACGAGGGCGAGTTTTACGACAACGTGCGTTTCACGCTGCACGGTCAGTCGTCCGCCGGCTTCCCGAAGAAGAGCTACAACCTCGACTTCAACCGGCCCCAGCGCTTTCGGTGGAGCCCGACCGCGCCGCGCGTCGCAGACATCGATCTCCTGACGAACTGGGCGGACAAGTCGAAGGTGCGCCACGTGCTGGCCTATGAAGTCATGCGCGAGGCGGGTGTGCCTGCCCACTTTGCGTTCACGGTGCGCGTGCAGCAGAACGGGCGGTTCTTCAGCACGGCCGATCTGGTCGAGGACGCCGACGAGATCTATCTCGAGCGGGCCGGGTTGAACCCGGAGGGGGCGCTTTACAAGGTGTACAACAACCTCCTGAGCAAGGCCGCGGGCAACACGGCGACCAGTGGGGTGGAGAAGAAGACCCGCCGGTCGGAGAACAACAGCGATCTGCAGGGGCTCATCAATGGCTTGGCGCAGAGCGGTCCGGCCCTCGAACGTTACCTCTACGACCACATCGACCTGCCGCGGTGCGTCAACCTGCTGGCGGTCAACTCGGTGATTCGCAACATCGACATGCACAGCAAGAACTGGTATGTCTACCGCGATACCGGGCGGAGTGATGAATGGGCGCTCCTGCCCTGGGACCTCGACCTCTCCCATGGCCGCGTGTGGAACACTCAGAACACCTATTTCGACAACGCCCTCTACACGGATGGCTTTGTCATCAACAGCACCTCCATCCGGCTGGTGTCCCAGATGTTCGCCCACCCGGCCATGCGGGCGATGATTCTGAGGCGCATCCGGACCCTGTCGGACCGTTACCTGCAGCCGCTGCCCGCGCCCGGCACGCCCGAGACCGAGCTGTACTATGAACGGCGGCTGAACGAGCAGTCGGCGTTGATCGATCCGCCCTCCATCGTGCCCTCCGATGCCCGGCTGGACTTCGAGAAGTGGGGTTCCTGGCTGCAAGGCGGCACGATGGTGCGGTACACGAACTCGCTGCCGGCCGTCGAGACCATGGCCGAGGCCCTCCAGCGCTGGAAGACGGAGTATCTGCCCGGCCGGCGCCGGTATATCTATAACACGCAGGTGGTCGGCCGCGGCGGCGAGATCCCCCTGCCCCAAACCGATCCCGGCCCTCTCACCAACTACACCGCGTTCGTCACCGCCGGCGCGCCGGTGCAGGTGCTGGTCCCGACCAGCGGCACGCTCGGCACCACGTGGACCGGCGACCCGTCCCACGAGCCGTTCAACACGGCCGGCTGGCGCAGCGGCACGACCGGCGTCGGCTACGAACGCGCGACCGGCTACGAGGCGTTGATCGGCACGGATGTCAACGAGGCGATGCGGAACAACAACAGCGTCTACCTGCGCCTCACTTTCGACGTCAGCGACCCCGCCGCCTTCCAGAGCCTCCAGTTGCGGATGAAGTTCGACGACGGGTTCGTCGCGTTTCTCAACGGCACGCGCGTGGCCGCGGCCCATGCGCCCACGCCACTCCAATGGAACTCCGCCGCGACGATCTCGCGCGAGGCGAACCCGGTGGCCTACACCCTCTTTGATGTCAGCGAAGGCCTGGCGGTGCTGCGCTCCGGGCGGAACGTGCTCGCGCTTCAGGGGCTCAATGACAACGTCAACAGCAGCGACATGATCATCGTCCCGGAACTCTACGGGGGAAAGGTCCCGCCCCTCACCACCCGTGAACCGAAGCTCGAGTTCGGGACCATCGAGTTCAGCCCCGCCTCCGGGAATCAGGACGAGGAGTTCATCCAACTGCGCAATCCCCATCCCATCGCCGTGGATATTTCCGGCTGGCGACTGACGGGCGCGGTGGAACACAGCTTCCTGGGCGGGACCGTGCTGCCTGGGGAGGGCGCGATTTATGTCTGTCCGAGTGCCGCGGCGTTTCGGGCGCGCCGCGTGTCACCGAAGGGGGGCGAGGGGTTGTTCGTGCAGGGCGGGTACCGAGGGCACCTTTCCAGCCTGGGAGAAACGCTGACCCTGCTCGACGCTTCCGGGGCCGTGAACAACACGACGACCTACGCGGGCGAACCTTCGGACGTCCAACGGTATCTCGTCGTCAGCGAGCTGCTCTATCATCCCGTCGGGGACGGGTTGGCGGAGTTCATTGAGCTGTTGAACATCAGCCGTTCGGTCACGCTGGACCTGCGCGGCGTCCGGTTCACCCAGGGGGTGGACTTTGCTTTTGCCGACAGCGCCCTCACCTCCCTGCCGCCCGGCGGGCGGGTGCTGGTGGTGCGTGACCTTGCCGCCTTCACGGCCACGTACGGCACCGGCCTGCCCGTGGCCGGCGTCTTCCAGAATAGCACCGCGCTGAGCAACGGCGGCGAGACGATCAAGCTGGAGGACGCCCTGCATGGAACCATCCATGAATTCACCTATGACGACGCCGCGCCTTGGCCGACCGAAGCCGATGCCGGCTGGAGCCTTGTCCTGATCGCTCCCGAGACCCGTCCGGATCACGGTCTGGCGGCGAACTGGCGGGCGAGCGCGCGCCGGGGAGGCAATCCCGGCTGGCCAGACGATGCCCGCTTCCCGGCGGATCCCCTGGGGGACGCGGATGACAACGGCGAACTCGATCTCATCGATTATGTGCTGGGCAATGAACCTGGCCGGCCGCCCCTGGCTCCCCGGCTGACCGTGCAGCCGGCCCAAGGGAGCGAACCCACGCTCCTTCGGCTGAGTTGCGCGGTCAACGCCACCGCGGAAGGCGCGACGATCGGCGTCTCGTTCTCCACGGATCTGGTCACCTGGCAGGACGCGGCGCCTCATCTCGAACCGGTCGCGCGCGAACCCCTGGGCGATGGCCGGGAGCAGGTCACCTGGGAGGTGAAGGCTCCCCTCCGCGACGAACCGCGCGTGTTCCTGCGCCTGCGCGCCGACGCGCCCTTCCTGCGCTCTCCGCGGACTTGTGGTGCAGGCTGCCAGCCTGCCTTGCCGTGAGGCTCGGACGGGGGACCTGATCCCGGTTACGCAGACGGGGAGGAGGGAGGCGACGGAACGCTGAGGACTTCGAGCGCCCGCAAGCTGGCGGCGGTGCGGGTCTCCACGCCAAGCACGGCGAAGATGTCGAGGACATGCTTCTTCACCGTGGCTTCGGCGATGCCGAGGATGGTGGCGATCTCGGGGTTGGTCTTGCCCTGGGCGTTGACCTGGTCGTTGACCTTGCGGAGCAGCTCCCAGGCTTTGCCGTCGAGCAGGAGATTCGCCTGTTTGAGGTTCGCGAGGACGACCTCGAGCGAGGCGATGATGTGGTCGATGTCCTCGGCGTGCTCGCCGGCCTTCTCGAGCACGTCGGGAGTGACATCGGCCGGCGCGATGAACTTGCCGGCGGCCTTGCGCATCGCCTCGGCCGTATCGGCTGTGGCCGCCCCGATCCCGCGCGGGGGCTTCGGGATCGCGAGCACCTGGTCGTAGCTGAGCTTGCCGGCCTCGGCCGGAATCGGGAGGTCTTCGGAGATGGAAACGGACACTTCACCATGGGTGATCTGCGCCATGCATGGGCTCCTGTTTGGGGTGTTGGCTCGGGCCGCCTGACTGACGGCGGGACACTCTCGGGGGGACGAGAGATTTAGCTCGGCTCCATTTTGCTCGCAATGTGAGGTGGGTGTCCGATGGGCCGGAGTCTCGATGCCCAGGCGCGTTATTTGGTGGCGAAGTGTCTGTATCTAAATGGGAAAAGACGGTCGTATCAGCGTGCGATAGAGCTCGAGGACAGGCCGGCAGACGCTGGGCTGATGGTCATCGCATTTCCTACAGTTTAGGTGGGGCTCCCAAATGTTGACGTGGGCGAGAATCGGCGCTCTACCGGGTGTCATGCTCAAGACCACCCTCGCTCTCTTCACATTGTTGTTCCTCTCATCCGTCGATGGAGCCATGGCCCAGGACAACATGGGAGGGGCCGCGGCAGGTGGCGGGCCCGCGGCCGGGGGCGCGGCACCGGCTGGCCGACCGGGCTTCAGGTTCGACAGGACAAGTTCGGACAAAGGGGGCGGCTTCAACCCGCTGATTCCCATCGTGGTCGTGGTCGGCCTTGCCGGGCTCTCGGTGGGGGTCTGGTGGAAGACCAAAGATCCCAAGCCGCGCTCGGCGCCCATGCCTACGGACAAGAAGTGTCCCGACTGCGCCGAGGTCGTGAAGGCCGAGGCCAAAGTCTGTCGTTTCTGCGGGTATCGCTGGGATGGAGGACGGGGCGCGGCCGTCGGCTGAGCTGTCGCCCCGCGCCCCGCGCCCACGTCTCAGTGGATCGGCCGTCGCGGCGGCAGCTTCGCAGGACGAGGCGGCACGGCGATGCCCGGCGCCCAGCCAAGCCGCGGCAGGTTGACCACTTTCCCGTCGCGGGTCACCGGCGCACTCGGGCGTGGCCGGAAGGGCGAGGTGCCCGAGAGGCCCCAGTCCTCGCCGGAGGTCTGGACCCGCAGTCCCGTCGGGCGGGGGCTCGCGCCGAGTGGGTTGGGCGGCGGGGCGAAGCTCAAGACGAGCTGGCCCGGGCCGGTGCCGGCCGGGATGACGGTCGGGCCCGTGAGGCTCGGCTCGAAGTCGAGGACGAGCTCACGCTCGAGCGGGATGTACCAGCGGACCTCGGCGAGGGTCTCGATGCCAGCCTCGGTCCAGTCGACCTGGATGGGGAGCTCGCCGCTCCGGCAGGCTGGGGACTGGCTCGGGTAGGGGTAGTGGGCCCACGGCTCGGTCTCCGTGTCGATGGTCGCGGCCGAATGCGCCCCGCTACACACCAGCGCGTCGAGGTAGTCCGCGAGGTGTGGCGCCGAGTCGTCGGTCGACCAGTAGGGAAACGGGTTGCCGTTGTCGTCGAGGCCGTCCCAGGTGCGGCGCTCGTAGCCGCGCAGATAGGGGGCCTGCGTCATCCGCGACGACGAGAGCGCGGCCATCATGGGGCCGAGGGTATTCTCGTTCGTAAGGCCGATGAGCATCCGCGCGACCTCGTTCTCGTCGATGATCTGCTCGAGGCCGTCGTTCGCGATGGGGCGCCGCCAGCTCACACTGTTCGAGTAGGTGGCCGCGCACGCGGAGGGCACGCCCAGCTGTGACCGCCGCCGAGAGCCCTCCCTCGAGCGTAGACGGCAACCTGCCCCTCAGCTGAGGAGGATGGGCCAGGCCGGCCTCGGCTCCCCTCGATGGCGAGGCGCGGTCCACGAGGTGGGCTTGCCGGTGCGGCGCACGTAGCCGGTGAGGCCGGACGTCAACCGCATGGGAGCGGGCTTCTGGTGTCGCGCTGATCGACGAAGCACACGGGAAGTCGAACATGTCGCTCGCCGCGTCGAGGAGGGCCAGATAGAAGTTATGAGCCGCGTTTCATCACAGACTCATGCACGCGGCGGAACAGGCTGCTGAGATCCTCGGTGGTGTGCACCGCCTCGGAGATCTCGAAGGTCGCCTGCTGGATGCGCTCGCGGCGGCGGCGCTCGGTGTTGTCGGTGATGCTGCCGCGCACGAGGCTGCGGCCGGCGTCGGGCAGACGGACCAACCGCACCTCGCAGGGGACGAGCGCGCCGTTGGGGCGGCGGTGCACCCACTCGAAGACGGGCGTTTCGCCGGCGAGGGCGCGGTCGATCCAGTCGCGCGGCGGATGATGATGACGTCGGCGGGCCCGCACTCGAGGAGCCGCTCGCGGCTGATGCCGTAGAGCTTCAGGACCTTCTCGTTGGCGTCGAGGAAACGGCCGGTCTCGCCATCGAACACGACGATGGCTTCCGGGGCGTGCTCGACGAGGGTGCGGAAGCGGGCCTCGCTGGCCTGGAGGGCGGCGGTGCGTTCGACCACGCGTTCTTCGAGGGTCGCGTTGAGCGCACGCACCGCGTCGGCGGCCTGTTTCCGCTCGGTGATGTCGGTGATCGAGCCAACGTGGTAGAGGGAGCGGCCGGTGCGGGGATCACGGATGACGACGGCGTTGGCAAGGCCCCAGAAGGTGGAGCCATCGCGGCGGCGGAACTCGACCTCCTCGTTCTCGAAGCCTCCTTCCTCGGCGAGCCGTTGCAGGAGCGCGGCCCGCCGGTGCGGATCGGCATGAGCGCTGCTCACGCGGGATCTGCCGGAGCGCCTCCAGCGAAGCGTAACCGAACAACTGCCGGTAGGCGCGATTCACGAACATCAGCTCGTGGTCGGGCCCGCTGCGGTAGATCGCCTCGCGGACGTGGTCGGTGACCGACGCGAGTAACTGTTCCTGCTCCGCCAGGGCCGTCTCGGTCTCGCGGCGCTGGCGGATGTCGCGCGACACCACGAAGAACACGTCGCCGTCGTCCACTGGACGTGGTGGTCACGATGACCTCGACCGGCACCGTGCGGCCGTCCCGTCGTTGGAACTCCCACTCGAACCGGGCGCCGCCCTGCGCGCGGGCGAGGGCGGTGAGGATGGCCGCCCGGTCGGTCGAACGGCTGCCATCCGGCTGCACCGGCGGCGACACGTCGGGTCGGCCGCAGACCCAGCAGCGCGGCTTTCGTGTCGGCCCCTCAGGAAACCTGACCGCCGCCGGGCCAGTATCCCAGCACCTGGCTGGTGTCGATCGAGGATCCAGATCGGTCGACGCTGCGCTCGAAGAACCGCCGGAAGGCCTGCGGATCGAGCGCCGATGGGTCCGGCTGGCCGGTACACCTTTCGGTCCATTGTCCCGTCCGCGTGGTCGAAGTACTCATGAACGCGTTCGGAGCAGCTTAGCTCAGAAACCGGCGCGCGGCGAACCCCGCGGCCGGGTGAGAAGCGAGCCAGTCTGACACCGGACACGGAACGACGAACCTTGTATCGCACCATGAACACGACCCTGCTTCTGTCCCACCGCCCGTTGCCCGGCGCCGAGTTTGCCGGGCTGATCGGCCAGCGCTGGCCCGTGGTGCCGCCTTCCTTGCGGACACCGCCGCGGCCGGAGAACCGCGCCTACCTGCGCGCTCTGCGTGCCGCCGAGGTCGCCGCCTGGGAGGCCCAGGACCGGCCCGCGGTCCGGGCATTCCCGCGCCTCGAGGCCGAGGAGGTTGCGGAGGGGCGGTGGTTTGCCGTGCTGGGCCTGATCGGCGGCGGGGCGGTGGCCTACGGGCTGTGGACCACCGGGTGGCTGGTTCAGCACTGGGACCGGTTCGTGGCCTTCGCACACCGGTTGCTGGGCTGAAGCGGGTGCCGCCACGCCTCGTTGTCCGACGCCAGACACGGTTCGCAACGACAAGACCGCGATTTTTCCGCAGAACCATTGCCATGAAACCCTCATTGATTCGTTCACCGATGCCGCTCGCTCTGCTGCCAGCCGCGGGTCTCGCCGCCCTGGCCCTGGCCCTCCTGGTCGCTGCCAGCCGGGCGCCTTCACCGAACCCGGTCGAGCGCGGACGTTACCTGGCTATCTTACACGGCGGCCGTGTCGATTGCTGGCTACGCCGCGCACGTCGGTCCCCAGGGACCAGCGCCGGACTCCTCGCGGTGGCTGGCGGGCCACGCGGAAGACATGGAGCCGCCGCCCCGCCTTGCTGAGCCCGGACCGTGGTCTGCCGTGGACGGCAGGACCCACGGCCTGGGCTTATCCCCAGAGTCACTACGCCGCCAATCTGACCCCGGACGTCAACACCGGTTTGGGCATCTGGACCGAGGCGATGTTCCTCGGAGGCAATGCGCACCGGTCGGCACATGGGGACGGGCCGGGACATTCCGCGTCGCCCATGCCGTGGCAGGTCCGCCCAGTCCACCGGACGAGGACTTAGGGCAACCGCGCACCCTGGCCGCCGCCTCGTGCGAAACCTGCGCCGGATCCACAAATGGACACGCCGCCCTTGTAATGAGGAGAGGAGAGAGGCTGGAGTCCGTCACCGACCCCACGGAGGGGGAAGAGGAGTCCGTCCCCTGACTACTACGGGCACCGACAACACGCCCATGATGCCCGTCACCCTGGAGCGGACGGTGCCGTCGCGGGAGCCCGGTTGCCGCACCACCACCGAGGCCAACAAACAGCTCGTGCGAGCACTACGAGCAACTGGCAGAAATCAAAGAACCTGGCGGCGGCCGAAGTGCAACTCGCGTCCGACTTCATCGACCATGCCGTCTGCTGGGACGCCGCGCGGGCCGGTGTCGCCTGGCTGGCCCTGACGCGGCTGCACCACGCCCTGCCCGATACGCCCGGGTGACCTCGGACGTAGGCTGAGGCGATCGGGGTGTATGGTGCGGGCAACCTGGCGCGGGACGCATCAGGGAACGTTCCAGGGCGTGGCACCGTCGGGCCGGAAGATCACCCTCACCGGCATGGTGTTCTGGCGGGTTGCCAAGGGCCGGATCGCCGAGCGCTGGGCGACCCTCGATTTGCGGGATCTCCTGCAGCACGAGCGCTGAGCGGGAAGCGGCGACGCTCCGCCCCGGCCCGCGAGGATTGCTAAGTAGTTCTGCATATAGAGAACGTGTGAAAAGTTCTTGATGATCATGTGGTGTCGGGCCAGCTTCGTGTCCTATGAAGGCTTGGCCATCCAAATTCAGAGTCGCGTTTTGTGAGCGCCTTCAGTGTCCGGAGGCGCGGTATACGGCGCGGATGCTGGAGGAGTGTCTCACGCCGCAGGGGCGGAGGTTGCGGTGGGTGATCCGGCTGTTGCGACCGTCGTTCTTCCGGCCGGACCTCGATGCGATCCAGCGGCTGGGGGAGACGGATTCGTGGCTGGCGTTCCGCGCGGAGCTGGAGGGTTTTTCGCAGGACAACCAGATGCGCGGGAGCTGGGTACGGAACGTCCTGAAGGTGCGGCTGTCCGGGAGGCTGTTGAACGAGCTGGCGGAGTATCTGTTCGCCGGAGGAGGAGGAAAGCGCGCGTCCGCTGGCCTGGCCAGCTGGTGGCGGCGCCGGCCCCGCGACGGTTCGAGCCGGCGCTGGGCGGCGGGCTGGTGAGCCATCGGTCGGGTCAGGCGTAGGCGCGGAGCTCGTACACGCGGGCGATCGCCTCGCCGTTGGTGGCGGTGATGTGGAGACGAAGGGCGCGGGTCTGGAGGTTGTCGAAGGAGTGGCGGACCAGGCGCTGGTGGTTTCCCTGCACACGCACCAATTCCCGCCAATCGTTCCCGGCCGGATCGAGGTAAAGGAGGGTGTAATCGCGGACGGTTTCGGGCTGCGGCGCGCGGATGACGCGCTGGCTGACGCCCGTGCTGGCCGAGAGAGTGAGCTCACGGTGGAAGCCGGTGTCGAACGTGATCTGAACGTGCCGGAGGGACTGGGGCTGATTCCAGGTGAACTCGAGCCACACGCCGTCCTCGGTCAGGGACGCGCCCAGCGATTGGTCCACTGGCCGCCGAGGTCGCGGACGAGACCGTTGGTGACGTGGCGGACGGGGACATACCGGCGTCGGAGGCGGTGACGGTGGCGGTGCGGGCGAGGTCGAGCGGGTCCTCGTTGCGGAGGCCCTTGATGGTCTGGTCATCCCGGAGGAGGGTCTGCTGCAACTCGCGCAACCGTGCGGCCTCGCAGAGCTGGCGGGGAGGGAGGCTTTTGCGTGGCGCAGAGCATGGCGGCGGTACCGGCCGCCTGGCCGAGGACGCTGCAGGTGGCCATCACGCGGGTGGAGCTGAAGGCGACGTGGGAGGCGGAGATGTTGCGGCCGGCCATGAAGAGGTTGGTGACGCTGCGCCGTAGAGGCAGCGGAGGGGGATGTTGTAGACCTACGGCGTGGAGAGCGGAACGGGGTTCCGCCACTCGTCGAAACCGCTGGGGGATGGTCAAAGGCCAGCCGCCGATGGCGACAGCGTCAACAGGTTCGCCGTTCCTGCCTTCGAGGTCGTGCTGGGTGAGGAGGTAGTCGCCGATCACGCGGCGGTTCTCGCGTTTGCCGGGCAGTGCACCGATCCAGTCCATGGCCCAGGGGGCGCTGGAGGGGAGGTCGCCGGAGTTCTTGATGTAGTCCCACACGCCCAGGACGATGGCCAGGAGCTCGAACCGGATGCGCTCGTTGTCGCGGATGGTGTCGAGCTGGCCGCCCCATTCGATCCACCAATAGCCGTACTCCCAGGAACCCACAGACCGGAATTTGAGCATCTCCTTGGTGACGGGACGGGCCCACTTGGGTGGGCGGAACGGCATCGGTCGCCCGTAATCACGCGCGGTGAATAGGATGCTGCTCCCGAGGGTCTGGCGGTCGCCGATCACAGGGGCGAGCGATTCGTTGAACTCGCTCTTCGGCTCGCGGCCCCAGCGGGTCTCGGCACCGGCTTCGAGGGCGAGTCGGCTGTCACCCGTGCAGTCCAGAAAGAGGCGCGCGGTGACACGATAGAGGTGCTCGGTCTTGTCGCAGCGGGCGAGGACGCGACGGATGAGCCCGTTTTCGGTCTCGGCGGCGTACAGGACGGTATCGAGGACGAGCGTGATGTTGGGCTCGCTGAGGACCTTGTCGTAGAGGAGCAGATCCCAGAACTCGAAACTGCGCTGGGGATTGTTGACGGCATCCTCGAGACGGAATTCCTCGATCAAGCCGCCCTCGCGCCAGCCGGGGCGTCCGCCGTGACAATCCGCGCCGACGATGTGCATCTTGACCTCGCTGCTGGTGCCGCTCTGCGGCGGAAGCAACCCGACAGGACGACCCGGGCGCCGTTCCGGGCAGCGGCCACAGCCGCGCACACGCCCGCCATGCCGCCGCCGGCGACGAGGACGTCGCAGTCGAGGTCGACCAACGTCAGATGGGGTTCGGCCTCGAGGCGACGTTCCAGGGCCCGGGGAGGCGCGATGCGCTGGAAGGCTTCGGCGAGCGCCTCACGCGGGGCGGCGGCAGCCAACCCGTCCACCTTCACCATCACGGAATAACCGGTCAGTCCACCAGCCAGGGCAAGAAAGTCGCGACGTTTCATGGCGATGGCGGGGAGTTCCTCCTGGTTCGCGCACCAGCAGCGGCTCCAGTCCCGACCCGCGCAACCAGTCCGCCAGCAGTGCAATCTGCGTGCTCTTGCCACAGCCTTCCGATCCCTCAAAGCTGATAAAAAATCCGCAGGACATGCCCATTTGTGGCAGTATTCAATGAATCCCGTCTCAGAGCAACGCAGGAAATATCCGGAACTCTCCGGGAGAGCGTCAGCGGGAAACCTCCTCCCCCAACTCTACATTCCAATAGGCAATATCGAGGAAGTGTTTCCAGCTTTCGTGCGGATAATTCGACACGGAGAAACTCACGAACGGCCTCCAGCGGGGCCTCTTGGGATTACGGATGAGGCGCATTCCCGCCTCGTGCGGCAGGCGGTTCCCCTTGCGGGTGTTGCACGGGATGCACGAGCACACGATGTTTTCCCAGGTGGTCTTCCCGCCGCGCTCGCGGGGCAGGACATGGTCAAGGTTCAACTCCGTCCGCTCCAATGTCTCCCCGCAGTATTGGCAGGTGTTTCTGTCACGTTCGAAAACATTGTGACGGGTGAATTTCACTTCCTTCTTTGGAAGGCGATCAAAGAGCAGCAGCACAATCACCTTGGGGATCCTCACCGACAGCGAAATCGTCTTCACCATGCCCGGCTCGGGATGCAAACGCGAAAAATCCCGCCAGCTCGCAAAATCATGGGTCAAAAAATTGTCGGCACCATCGTTAAATACGACATGCGCGTGCCCTTGATAAAGCAGCGCAAATGCCCGGCGGGCTGAGCAGGTGTTGACCGCCTGCCAGAGCCGGTTCAAGACAAGAACGGGTTGTTCCAGAAGCGCCTGCATCAGTTTTACGGAATCGCGGACGCTTACACTCCCCCCAGGGGCCTGTCAATGCCAATGTGGAATTTCCGGTGACAATTTGGAGTGATGGAGCTATGCGCGGGGGTGGAATTTTTTGTGGATGGCGCGGAGGCGGGAAGCGTCCACGTGGGTATAGATTTGGGTGGTGGAGATATCGGCGTGGCCGAGCAATTCCTGGATGACGCGAAGGTCGGCGCCGTGCTCGAGGAGGTGGGTGGCAAAACTGTGCCGCAGCATGTGCGGCGTCACGGGTCGAGTGAGGCCGGCGCGGCGGGCGCGCTGTTTGAGGCGCAGCCAGAGCGTGACGGCGGCGAACGGGGTGCCGCGCTGGGTGAGGAAGACGGCGGCGGGCGACCGGGCGGTCACGAGCTGGGGACGGCCAACGTCGAGATAGCGCCGGAGGGCCGCCACGGCGGCGCGGCCCACGGGCACAACGCGTTCCTTGTTACCCTTGCCGATGACCGTGACGAAGCCGGCGTCGAGATGGAGTTGTTCGAGACGCAGGTGGCGGAGTTCGGCGAGGCGAAGGCCGGAGGCGTAGGCGAGTTCGAGGACGGCCTGGTCGCAGAGATCGCGGGGTGTGGGCTGGGGAACGGGTTGCAGGAGAGCCGTGATCTCGGCGTCGGTGAGGGACTTCGGCAGGCGCTTCCAGCGGCGGGGCAGGGTCAGATGCTCCGCGACGTTCTCGGGGAGGAGGTGTTCGGCTTCGCAGAAGCGATAGAAGGCTCGCAGGGCAGCGATTTCGAGATGCAGGGTTTCGGGACTGATCCGGCGCGTGGAGTCCTCGGGCTGGCGCGCCAGGGCGCGGGTGCGCTCGTGCTGGAGGAAAGCGGTGAGGTGCGCCAGGGTGACCTCGCGCCAGTGGTGGATGCCCTGCGTCCTGGCCCAAACGACGAAGGTCTCGAGTTGAGCCTGGTACGTGCGCTGGGTCAGCTCGGCCTGGCCCCGCTCGTGCCGCAGGTACTGCAGGAAATCTTCGATGAGCTCGTGCATGGTCGGTGCCCGCTGTCCGCGGGACGAAGCAGGCTGGAAGCCTGCACCACAACGGGGAGGAGGACAAGGGAGGGTGGGACGGTGCGACGGTGGGACGGTGCGACGGTGGGACGGTGGGACGGTGGGACGGTGGGACCGTGCGACGGTGGGAGGGTGTTCGAATCGGCTGACTCGCTGGGGGTTTGACCCGGCGGTGGCGTCCCCCATAATCCGCCGTCATGGCGAACACATTCGGCCGGCTGTTTCGCGTCACCACGTGGGGCGAGTCCCACGGGGGCGGTGTCGGTGTGGTGGTGGACGGGTGCCCGCCGCGGCTGACACTGAGCGAGGCCGATGTCCAGCCGGACCTGGACCGGCGCCGGCCTGGTCAGTCTTCGCTCGTCAGCCCCCGCAAGGAGAGTGACCAGGTGCAGATCCTGTCCGGGGTGTTCGAGGGGTTGACGCTGGGCACACCCATTGCCATGTGGGTGAAGAACGAAGATGCGCGTTCGGAAGCGTACGGCGAGATGGCGACCAAGTTCCGGCCTTCGCATGCCGATTACACCTACCAGGTGAAGTATGGGCATCGGGCCTGGCCGGGCGGCGGCCGGAGCAGCGCGCGGGAGACCGTGGGGCGCGTGGCGGCCGGGGCGGTTGCGAAGAAGCTGCTGCGCGAGCGGTTTGGCGTCGAGATTCTGGCCTGTGTAACCCAGGTGCAGGACCTCGCAGCGGCAGTGGATCCCGAGACGGTCCAGACGAGCGCGATCGAGGCGAACGCCGTGCGGTGTCCGGACGCGGCGGTGGCGGAAGCCATGATCCAGCGGATCGAGCAACGCCGCCGGGAAGGCGACAGCGTGGGCGGACTGGTGCTGGGGATTGCGCGGGGGGTGCCGCCGGGCTGGGGCGAACCGGTGTTCGACCGGCTCGAGGCGGATCTCGGGAAGGCCATGCTGAGCCTGCCCGCGTCCAAGGGCTTTGACATCGGGTCGGGCTTCGAGGGCATCCGGCTGACGGGCCGCGAGCACAATGATGCCTTTCGGAACGTGGGGGGGCGCGTGCGGACGGTGACCAATCGCAGCGGCGGTGTGCAGGGGGGGATCAGCAACGGGGAGACCCTCTATTTCCGCGTGGCCTTCAAGCCGGTGGCGACGGTCATGCACGAGCAGGACACCGTGGATGTGAACTTCGCAGAGACGACGCTGAAGGGGCGGGGGCGGCACGACCCCTGCGTGTTGCCGCGGGCGGTGCCGCTGGTCGAGGCGATGACCGCGCTGGTGCTGGCGGACCACGCGCTGCGGCATCACGCGCAGTGCGAGTGAGAGTGGACGAGTGGACTGTGCGGCCGAACGAACGATTGACGGGGGCGGGTGGCGGGCGAATGCTCGGGGATGATCGCCCACACACATCGTCCGAGGTCGTTCCCAAGCCGGGGTGAAGCGTGCTGGTGCCGTCGGCCGGCCGGGTGGAGGGGGACGGCCTTCACGCTGATCGAGTTGCTGGTGGTGATTGCCATCATCGCCATTCTGGCCGGCATGCTCCTGCCGGCGCTGGGGCGGGCCAAGGCGCAGGCGCACTCCGCCCTGTGCAAGAACAACCTCAAGCAGATCGGCCTGGCGACGTTCATGTACGCGGACGACAACAACGATCAGGTGCCGTTCGCCTGGTGGTACTACGCCGCCTATGACAGCGCGGACTCGAACAACTTCCAGACCCTGCTCATCCCGTATGTGGCGAAGCTGAAGTTCGCGTCGGGCAACACCACCGAGACGAGTGATTTCGCCAGGAACGTCTTTCGGTGTCCGGTGCGCATCAAGGAGAACCACTGGCGGCAGTACAAGAACTACCCGGGCTTCTCGAATCCCTGGAAGATCAGCTATGCGATGAGCCAGTACACGCTGAGCAGTTACCCGCCCAGCGTCACCAGTCCGCGGACGGTGAAGCTGAGCGCGGTCGTCAGCCCCACCACGGCCTTGGGGACGGTCGATGTGTCATACGAGTTGAACCATCCCGCCGTGATCTCGCTCGGGCGGGGGGCGGATGGCTTCTGGGACGTGGGCTACAAGCACGGCCAGACTCATCCGGGCGGGAAGGCAAATGTGGTGTACCTGGACGGCCATGCGGGGCAGTTCTCCGCGCGCCAGACCAACGACGTGGTGCTGAACTTCAAGCCTTGAAGCCTGGAGGTGCCGGGAAATTCCCGTTGTCGACCCGCGGCCCAACCCATACCCTCGGCGCGTCCAGTTCCGCTGGGTTCCCTCCGGTCCATTCCCCGATTCCGGTTTCGAAGCCGCGGGCTGGTTGTCGTTTGAGCTGATGAAGACGCGCCTGATTGTGATGCTGGGTTGCCTTGCCGCCTGCGTGGTCACTGCCTCGACCGCGGCGGCGGCTTCTCCCGCCCTGAAGCCGACCCTGTCGGTCGCGCTGAGCGAGCGTTTCGACAGCAATGTGATGCTTCAGGATCACGGTGCGCTGCAGCGGATTGAGTCGTGGGTGACCTCGGTCCAGCCCGTGCTGGGTGTCAGCCGATCCTGGGCGGGTCCCTGGCCGGGGAGCCTGCGGCTTCAGTACACGCCGGATTTCACGTTCTTCCACGAGCGCGACGAGGAGTCGTACCTGCGTCACACGGGGCTGTGGCGGTTGGAGGGGAAAAACGACCGGTTCAGCGCCTGGGCGCAGGTCCGGCCCCAATACACGGATGGCAGTTCGGAGGGTCCCATTTGGAGCACTCCCGAACACCCGGGCAGCACCCCGGCGCTGGGCGCGGCCGAGGTGCGGTATCGGCGCCGCAACTTCTACTGGCAATCGCCGCTCGAGGCCCGGTACGACCGGGACCGCTGGTTCGCCCGCGGCGTCTTCGAGGCGCGCGTGTGGGACATCATGGTCGAGGACCGCCAGGTGCCGGGGTCGACCTACCAGAATTATGTGGACCGGACCGACGTCGTGGGCGGGCCGGACCTGGGGTTGAAGGTGGCTCCGGGCTGGGCTCTCTCGGCCGGCTACCGGTTTGGTCACCAGGACCACGAGCAGCATCCCTTCGCCGAGCCGTACACGTACCAGAACGACTACCACCGGGTGCTGGGCGGGCTGGCGGTGTCGCCGGTGGCATGGTTGAAAGCGAGCGGCGAAGCGGGGCCAAGCTTCCACCAGTTCAACCGCTCGAGTCTGCCGCCGGGCGCGGACCCGCACGAGACGCTGTTCTACTATGCCTTCAACCTGACGTTGCGGCTGGGGACCAACACGACTCTGCAGGGGCAGGGCTCGCAGCACCTCCTCCCCTCGACCGGGGGCCGGGCCACGTTCCAGAACATCCGGCTGACGGGGACGCTCGAGCAGCGGCTGCGGCCGGATCTGCGGGCGGCGTTTCGTTTCGACCTGCAGGAGTATGACATGATCCGGGGGGTCAACACCCGCGACCAGGTGTTCACGCCCGAGGCGCGGCTCGAGTACACCCTCAACCGCCACTTCGCCTTCAACGCCTGGTACGCCTACGAGTGGGCCGAGGCGCTTGAGCCCGGCACGGCGGGTCGCGAATACAGCCGCCACGTAGTGGGCCTGGGGCTGCGGGCCACCTACTGACCGGCCACGGGGAGATGGACGGTGAAGGCCGCGCCGCCTTCCGGGACGTTGCCCACCTCGATCCGTCCGTGGTGCTGCTCGATCAAACCGCGCGCGATGGCCAGGCCCAGCCCCAAACCCGCGCCCTCAGCGGTCGGCGTCCCCTTGGTCGAAAAGCCGCTCTCGAAAATGCGTTCGCGCAGGTCCTCGGGCACGCCCGGACCGCTGTCCTGGATCCGCACCCACACCCAGCCAGGATCGCCGGTGCCGCAGGTGACGCGGAGGGTGCCGGACTCGCCCATGGCCTGGCAGGCGTTGACGATGAGGTTGGTCCACACCTGGTTGAGCTCGGAGGGGCGGCACCGGACCGGTGGCAGGGCCGGCAGATCGATGATCACCTGGTATTTCTTGAGGGCGTAGCCGAAGAGCACCAGGGTGTCGCGCAAGCCTTCACGCAAATCCACCTCGTCCACGACGGACTTGTCCTGCCGGCTGTAGCCCTTGAGGCTGCGCACGATGCTGCCGATGCGGCCGGACGCCACGCGGATGGTCCGCACGAGCGTGCCGACCTCGAACACCTCGACCCACCGCCGCAGGAGATCCTTCCGCTCGACCGTCGGGTTGGAGATGACGTAATAGGCCAGTTCCTCGAACAGCGCGGGCTCAACCTGGGCCAGCGACCGGAGCAGGGGACGCGGGAGATCGGGGAAGCGCAGTTCCAACTGCGCCAGGCGCTCGCGTTGCACCTCGGTTTGCAGGGGCTGCCGGTTCAAGCCCTCGAGAAAGGCCTGGCGCAGCAGGGCCAGATCCGCCGCCCGCGGCGGCGTGACAAACCACTTCTGCAGACCGGGCTCGATCGAGTCGGCGGCCCGGGAGAGGGAGGCGATGGGGTTGTTGATCTCGTGGGCGATCCCAGCGACCAGTTGGCCCAGGGTGGCCATCTTCTCCTGCTGGATGAGCCGGTTCCGGGTGGCCTCAAGCTGCTGGATGGTGGCCTGCAACTGCTGTTTCTCCGCAGCGAGTTCCTGGCTGAGCTGGGCCACCTCGACGTGGAGTTGCACCACCCGGCGGTAACGGCTCACCAGATTGCCCAGCAACAGCGGCCCCACCATCTGGTTGAACCCGGGGAGATTGTACAGCAGCAGCAGAAACGTGTTACGCGGCATGCTGAGCATCCGGCCGGCCGTGCGCGCGCGCGCGGTCAGAAACGAGGTCTCGCCGGAGCTCAGCAGCAGCAGACCGAGAAACTGGCCGGGGCGGAGCGTGCCCACGGCGAAGGCCTCGCCTTCCGCGTTGTGCTTGAGCAGATCGATCTCGCCCTGGATGACCAGCGAGATGTGGTCGTGACGCTCGCCTTCGCGCATCAGGACCTCGCCCGCCTCGAACGGCACGTCCACGCTCTCGGTCTCCGGCATCGACGCCAGGGCGTTCCGGATCTTCTCGAGAGGGCGGATGGGGATGGTCACCACGGCAGCGTGGGGCAGGGGCCGCTGGGGGCGCGGCTACTCGTCCGGAGGCAGCGGTTGTTGGCGGATCTTCTCCCCGAGCCGTTCCCCGTCCAGGAGGCTCAGGTACGGGTAGAGGTTGGTCTCGTTCTGGAGGACGAACTCCGTGAGCTGTTGGCGGACGACGGCGTGGAGCTCGGCCGGTTTCCAGGGCTTGGCGATGTAATGGTTCAGATCCGCCTGGTTCACCGCCTGGATGGTATCCGTCAGCCCAGCCTGCGCCGTCAGCAACACCTTGCGTGACGAGGTCGTACGGGGATCGCGGTGGAGGCTGACGAGGAAGGAAACCCCATCCTCTCCGGGCAGAATGTGGTCGCAGAGCACCAGACCCAACTGGCCCTGTTGAAGGATGCTCTCAACCACCCGTCGCGCCTCCGCCGCCGTCGAAGCGGACTCGATGGGAAACGCCGCTTCGAAGGGCGCCAGGTCGCGCACCACGGCCTCGAGCACCTCCGGCTCGTCCTCGATACAGAGAATGTAGATCTTGCTCATGCGGGGTCCTTTCGACGGCGGTCAACGGGCGAACAACGGCCAGTAATACTTCGTCATGACGAGGACCAGGGCCATGCCCAGCACGCCGATCACGCCACCCGCCTTGACGAGGTGCTGGGTCTGCAGCACGCCTGAACCCATCGCAATCGCATTCGGCGGCGTCGAGATGGGCAGCGTCATGCCGTAGCTCGAGGCCACGGCCACCGTCACCAGCGCCGTCGTGAGGTCAAACCCCGCGGCGGCCCCGGCCACCGAACCGACGCTGACCGCGATGGGTGCAAGCAGCGTGACCGTGACGGTGTGGGAGAGGAAGTTGGCCAGCAGAAACGAGAGCAAGGCCAGGCCCGCCATGATCGCGAAGCCGCCGAGCGAGGCCCAGTCGACGCGGCCAACCATCCACTCCGCCAAGCCGGTGGTCTTGATGGCGGTCCCCAACGAAATGCCACCCGCCATGAGCCAGAACACATCCCAGGGCAGGGCGTGGATCTCCTTCTTCCCCACGATGCCGAACATGGGCAGCGCCACGACCGGGAGGAACGCGATGATGTTGCTGCTGATCCCGTGCTGGTTCTCGGTGAACCACAGGAGCGCCGTCAAACCGAACACGACGTACAGGCCCCAGGCCTTGGGCGAGCGATCAAACGCCCCCGCAAGCTCGATCTTGAGCTCGGCCGTGCGCGGTCGGAACAGCTTCATGAGCACGACCCAGCTCACCCCCAGGGTCACCACCACGATGGGCAGCGCCATGAGCACCCACTGGACGAACGGCACGCCCAACCCCTGCTTGGTAAGCGCCGCCAGCGCGATCGCGTTCGGCGGGGTGCCGATGGGCGTGGCGATGCCCCCGATGTTGGCCCCGACCGGGATGGCCAGCACCACCGCGACTTTGAGGGGGTCATCCCGATCAAGACCCGCCAACAGCGGTAGCACCACCGTCATCATCATCGCCGTGGTCGCCGTGTTGCTCATGAAGGCGGACAGCACGGCCGTGGCGATCAACAGCCCGAGCAGTATGAGTCGAGGACTCGTGCCCACCGGCCGGAGGAACATCCGCGTCAGCGCCCGGTCGAGACGGTATTTCACCGACGCATCCGCCAGCAGACACCCGCCCAGGAACAGGATGATGATGGGATCCGCCAGCGCCGCGAAGAACGTCCGGTACGACGCCGGCACGTAGCGTGCCAGCCAATGGTCCGCCTGCGTCAACACCTGGCTCGTCGTCGAGAGGGTCCCCGATTGGACCCGCACCGTGTCCGGTCCGCGCTCGAGCACCTCGACCTTGACGGCGTCAAAGGCGCCACTGGGCCGGGCGACCAGCACCTCGCTACCCGCGGTCACAGCCCGGGCGGGCAGGCGAAACTCCCGGGGAGCGGCCTCGGCGGTCACGGCGGCCACCGGCGGTCGCGCGAAGAGACACAGCGGGCCCTCGGCGCTGAGCAGCAGCACTTCGAGGAAGATCACCAGCATCGACGTGGTGTAGATCGGCACCGGTTCCGTGAGCCAGAAGGCCGCGGCGAGGAGGAAGATGCCCAGCGTGACGTGCCCCGGGAAACTGAGCCCGGGAAACTGGATGACCCAGGGGAGGAAGAAACCCAACAAGCCGAGGAAGATGCCGACAACTTTCCGTTTGTTCATGCGCATGCAGGAATGCTGGCCGGACAACGGCTCGGGAATGCGTGCCACCGTTGTTCTGCCACGTGGGGTCCGGTGGCCGCAGGGACCGGGCGCATCGTCCGAACTCCCCCCGTGCGCGTCAAGCGACGATTGATAAGAACCATTCAAGGCACCCGGGTTCCACCATTCGCCCGGCGGGTCTCCTCCCCCGGCCGGGATTTCGCGCTCCCTTGCGACCGCGCGAGAGCCGCCTAAAGTCAAAGACCATGAAGGTATTGGTGACAGGCGGCACCGGCTTTGTGGGCCAGGCGGTTCTGGCGCAACTCCACGCCGCCGGCCACGCGGCACGGGTGTTGGCGCGGCGACCGACCTCGCGGCGGTCTCAGGCCCTGGCCAACCGGTGGGCGGTCGAATGGGCGGCGGGCGACGTGCTCGAACCTCCATCGCTCGGACCGGCTTTGGCGGGAATCGACGCGGTCATTCACCTCGTGGGCATCATCAGCGAAGTGGGGCGGAACACGTTCGACAACGCCCACCGGGTCGCCACCGAGAACATCGTGTGCGCGGCAGAGACGGCCGGCGTCCGGCGCTACGTCCACATGAGCGCGCTGGGCACCCGCCCGGATGCGGTCAGCCGCTATCACCAGACCAAGTGGATGGCGGAGGAGTTCGTCCGGGCCAGTCGCCTGGCCTGGACCGTTTTCCGGCCCTCGCTGATTTATGGGCCCGGGGATCACTTCGTGAATCTCTTTGCCCAACTCTCCCGCTGGTCGCCCGTGCTGCCGATCCTCGGCACCGGACGCGCCCGGCTGCAACCGGTGGGGGTCGAGGCGGTGGGCATCGCGTTCGTGCGGGCACTCAGCGAACCGCAGGCGGTCGGCCTGACCTGCGATTTGTGCGGGCCGACACCGCTCACGTTCGAGGAAGTGGTGGACACGATCCTGGCCAGCCTCGGCCGGCGGAGGTTCAAGCTTCGGCTGCCCATGCGCCTGATGCGCGTGCCGGCGGCGGTGCTTGAGTATCTGATGCCGCGGCTGTTGGGTCAGGCGCCCCCGCTCAACCAGGATCAACTGGTGATGCTCGAGGAGGACAACGTCGGCAACCCGCAACCGGCCCAGCAACTCTTCGACCTGCCCGTCGCGTCCTTCCGGTCCGGTCTCGATCGCCTCTGGTCCTTGGGAGCGCGCCCGTCGGCTTGAGGCGGGCATGGCGTTTCGGACTCGCCAGAACCTCAGAACCTGCTTCGATTCGCTCCGTCATGCCTGTGCCCTTCTCCCGCGGCGTGCGGTCTTCGCTCGCCGGTATGCTCCTGGTCCTCGGCTTGGCTCTGTTGGCGGCCTGTGCGAGTGCCCCGCGCGAGGCCGCGCCGGTGACCTTCCGCGTCATGACCTATAACATCCACCACGGCGAAGGCCTGGACGGCCGGGTGGATCTCGAACGCATCGCCGAACTCATCCGCGCCCAGCAGGCGGATATCGTCGCCTTGCAGGAAGTGGACCGCGGGGTGCAGCGGACGGACCGACGCGATTTCCCGGCGGAACTCGCCGCGCTGACGGGCTTGACCTGCGTTTTCAGCAACAACTTCGCCTTTCAGGGCGGTGAGTACGGCAACGCCGTGCTCACCCGTTTCCCGGTGATGCGCTGGACCAACACCCACCTGCGCATGCTCCGGCCGGCCGAGCAACGCGGCGTACTCCAGCTCGTGCTCGATGTCCACGGCCGCGAACTGCTGTTCCTGAACACCCACATCGACTACCGACCGGACGACGCGGAGCGCCTGGCGAATGTCGGGCAGTTCCGGGAGGTTCTGGCACAGTACCCCGGCCTGCCGGCCGTGTTCGCCGGCGACTTCAACGACACGCCGGGCAGCCGCACCTACATCGCCATGAGCGAGAACTGGGCGGATGTGTGGGTTTCGGCCGGCACCGGTGACGGATTCACCATCCCCAGCCAGGCCCCCAACAAACGGATCGACTATCTCTGGATCCGCGAAGGCTCCCCGCTGCACGCCGTCCAGGCCTGGGTCCCCCCCTCCACCGCCTCGGATCACCTGCCGGTGGTGGCGGACTTCACCTGGCCGCGGCGCGTGGATTGACTCAGGCGAACCGCTTCCTTACGGTGGGCGTCCACATGAACCGCAGGACCATCCTCCTCCTGGTCGTGCTGGTCGGGTTCTTCGCCTGGCCGTGGCGCTGTTATGCACCGCTGGTCTACCGGCCCGGCGAGGGCTGGACCTACGAGACCCCCGGCAGCACCGGGAGCTGGCAGCGAGGCCGCGCCGAGGACCAGTACGGTGTGGCGAAAGAGGCCTACGCCGCGCGCCGCTTCCGTCTCGCCACCAAGGCCGCCCGCCGCACCGTGGTCCGCTGGCCACGCTCGGACTACGCCGCCCAGGCCCAGTACCTCCTCGGCCTCTGCTACGAAGCGCGCAAGTGGGACGAACGGGCCTTCCGTGAGTACCAGAAGGCCATCGAGCGCTACCCCAAGTCCCAGGAATACGAGAACATCATCGAACGCCAGTTCGCCATCGCCCAACGCTTCCTCGGCGGTCAGTGGTTCAAACTCTGGGGCGTCATCCCCTTCTTCCCTTCCATGGAGAAGACCGCAGATATGCTCTCCAAGATCGTCCGTAACGGCCCTTACTCCGAGATCGCCCCGGCCGCCCAGATGGCCATCGGCACCGCGCGCGAGAAGCAGAAGGACTATTACCTCGCGGTGAAAGCCTACGAAAAGGCGGCGGACACCTACCACGACCAGCCCGAGATCGCGGCCGAGGCCCTCCACCGGGCGGCCAAGGCCTACGAGAAACAGGCCAAGACCGCGGAGTATGACCAGGGCGCCGCCAGCCAGGCCATCGCCGCCTACACCGATTTCATGGCGCTTTACCCGCGGGATCCCCGGGTTGAAGAAGCGCAGCAAACCATCCTCTCCCTCCGCACCGAGCAGGCGCGCGGGGCCTATCGAATCGCACAGTTCTACGACAAGAAACGGCGGTGGGACGGCGCCCGCGTATACTACAACGAGGTGGTGAGCAAAGACCCGAACTCGGAATACGCGGCGGCCGCCCGCAAGCGCCTGGATCTGCTCCGCAACGTCCGGTCGCCCGCCCCACGTAACCCCTGACATGCGCGCCGCTGCCCTCTCCGGATTGCTGGCCTGCCTCCTGACGGCGTGCGCCGGCTATCGGTTGGGCCCGACCAACGGGCTCGAGGCCGGGTCCCGATCCGTCCGCGTGGTGGCCTTCCAGAACCAGACCATGCAACCCCGCTTGAGCGAGGCCGTCGTCCACGCCCTGCGCCGCCAATTGCAGCAGGACGGCACCTATCGCCTCGCCACTCGGAGCGACGCCGACGCCGACGTCCTGCTCACCGGCCGGCTCGTGCGATTCGAACGCGCCTCGATCAGCTACGCCCCGCAGGACCTCCGCACCACCCGGGACGAAGAACTGCGTGTCGTCGCGCAAGTCGTCGCCCGTGACCTCCGCACGGGCGCCGTCCTTTTGGATCGCGAGGTGACCGGCCGCGTCACCGTGCGCGTGGGCGCCAACCAGACCAGCGCCGAGCGCCAGGCCCTGCCGGTACTGGCGGCGGACCTCGCCAGCAAGACCGTCCCCCTCCTCGTGGATGGGGAGTGGTAAGCCACCCCCCGAACCCCTTCCGCCCCTCGCCATGCCCATCCTCCTTCCTCATCCCCAAAACCGGCGCGCGTTCCTGAAGACGGCCACGCTCGGTGGCGCCGCGCTGTTTGTGGCCGGCCGGCGCACCGTTGGGTCTCCAGCGCCTTCGCGCAGCTCCGTTCCCGACTTCCATCTCGCCCTCCTCTCCGACACCCACATCCCGGCTGACCGGAACAATGCCTACCGCGGCTTCCGTCCGTGGGAAAACCTCGCACGCATCGTGCCGGAAATGGCAGCGGTCCGACCGCAGGCGGCCATTCTGTGCGGCGATGCCGCCCGTCTCGAGGGCCGCCCCGAGGATTACGAGCAGTTGCGCGCCTTGCTTGAGCCGTTGGCGGCCGTCACCCCCGTCCACATTGCGCTGGGGAACCACGACGACCGGGCCAACTTCCTGCGCGTGTTCCCGCCGCGCGCGGCCGTCCACCACCCCGCGGTCGGAGGGAAGCACGTGACGGTCATCGAGTTCGCCACCCTCCGCGTGCTCGTCCTCGATTCGCTGCTCTACGTGGACAAGGTGGCCGGATTGCTGGGACGCAACCAGCGCGAATGGCTGGCCCGCTACCTCCCGCAGCTTCGCGATCGCGCGGCCGTGCTTTTCGTGCATCATACGCTGGGCGACGGGGACGGGGACCTGCTGGACGCCGATCGCCTCTTCGCCCTCCTCGAACCCCATCCGCACGTCAAAGCCATCTTCTTCGGCCATTCCCACGTGTGGCAGGTGCAACGGCGTGGCCGGCTCCAGTTGATCAATCTCCCGGCCGTCGGCTACAACTTCCGTGATCAGGACCCAGTCGGCTGGGTGGAGGCGCGTTTCCGCCCCGAAGGGGTTGCCCTCACCCTGCACGCGTTCGGTGGCAACCGCGCCGATGACGGGAGGACGACCACCCTCTCGTGGCTGTGACCCGGGCATTTCCCAGCCGTTCAGCCGGTCGATCCGCCGTGCCCCTGCTGCTCGTATTCGCCCTCGTGAGCGCCCGGATGGCCGGCGCTCTCACGGCGGAAGACTCCAACACCCGCCCGAACATTCTCTGGATCACGTGTGAGGACATCGGTCCGCAGCTTGGCTGCTACGGGGATGCCTACGCCACCACACCCCACCTGGATCGGTTGGCGGCGCGGGGCCTTACCTACACGCGGGCCTGGTCCTGTGCTCCGGTCTGTGCCCCCGCCCGGACGACCCTCATCAGCGGCTTGTACCCGCCCTCGACCGGTGCGGAACACATGCGCAGCCTGGTCCCCCTGCCATCGGGTTTCCGCTTCTACCCGCAGGCGCTTCGTTCGGCCGGCTATTACTGCACCAACAACGAGAAGGAGGACTACAACCTCGAGTCGGTCGGACCGGTCTGGGATGAGTCCTCGCGTCGCGCCCATTGGAGGAACCGCGCGCCCGGCCAACCCTTCTTCGCCATCTTCAACCACACCGTCACGCACGAGAGTCAGGTGCGACGCCGGCCGCACACCCCCGTTCATGATCCCAGCCGGGTGCGGGTTCCCGCCTACCACCCGGATGTCCCTGAGGTCCGGCGGGACTGGGCGCAGTACTACGACCAGATCACCGTCATGGACGAACTGGCCGCCGGGAACCTGCGCGAACTCGAGGAGGCGGGGCTCGCGGCCAACACCATCGTCTTCTTCTACGGCGACCACGGCCCTGGCCTACCCCGCTGCAAGCGTTTCCCCTACAACTCCGGCCTCCAGGTTCCTCTGATCGTGTACGTCCCGGAGAAGTGGCGTCACCTCGCGCCACCGGAGTACCAGCCGGGCGGACGCTCGGACCGGCTGGTTAGCTTCGTCGACTTCGCCCCCACCTTGCTCAGCCTGGCCGGTGTCCCAGCGCCCGAGTGGATGCAGGGTCATGCCTTCATGGGCCCTCACGTTCGCCCCGCCCCCCGGTTCATCTTCGGCGGTCGCGGTCGCATGGACGAACGCTACGACCTTGTCCGCAGCGTCACCGACGGCCGCTACGTTTACCTCCGCAACTACCTGCGCCACGTTCCCCACGGCCAGCGGGTCAGCTACATGTTCGAGACGCCGACCACGCAGGTGTGGAAACGTCTCTTTGACGAGGGCCGGTTGCCGCCTGCCCAGGCGCAATTCTGGCTGCCCAAACCCGCCGAGGAGCTCTACGACCTCCAAATGGATCCGGACGAGGTCCACAACCTCGCCACCTCCCTGTCCCATCAACCGGTCCTTGCCCGACTCCGCGACGCCTTGCGGCAACACCTCTTCGCCACCCGCGACCTCGGATTCCTCCCGGAAGCGGAACGTGAGCGGCGCCGGGGCACCGCCGCGCCCTACACCTTCGGACACGACCCCGCCCAATACCCCCTCGAGCGGTTGGTCGAGGTGGCCGAAGCCGTTTCGTCCGACGCCCCCTTCGACCCCGCCCGATGGCGCGCCTGGCTTGCGGACTCCGAACCGGGCATCCGCTATTGGGCGGTGGTGGGCTGCCGGTTGCGTGGTGCCGGCGCGGTCCGCCTCACGCAGGCTGAGCTCAGACGGCTGCAGATCGATGAGTCCCCCTCGGTCCGTGTCGCCGCCGCCGAAGCATTGGGGCAGTTCGGCGAGCCAGAAGACCTTGCGCCCGCCCTGGATCTGCTGGTTCAACTCGCCGTTCCCAACGCCGCGGCCCCTTTCGTTGCGCTCGAGGCGTTGAATGCACTCGACCAACTTGGCCCCAAAGTTCGGCCGGTCCTGCCGGCGCTTCGCGCCCTCCCTGCAGTCCCGGAGGAGAGTCCGACACGCACCCGGAGCTACGTCCCACGCCTGCTCGAGGAAATCCTCCAGAACCCGCTCAGTAGCTGAAGGCGTCGTTCATGCAACGGCACTGCGGGCAGCGTGACCGATCCACATCTGGATCGTCGGTGTAGACGTAGCCGCACTTGCCACAACGGAACAGACGGTCCCCGGACCGGGAAGGGCCGAACCGCCGTTCCCGCAACCCGTAGAAGACTGCAATCAGGGTGATCGCCCCGAGCAGCAGCACGACATAGGCGCCCAGCAACAGGCTCATGCTCATGGCGACGGAGCCGGCGCCAGGGTGCGCCAGATGAAGGTCACACTACCCCAGAAAAACTCCCCCGAAGCCCGATCCTCCTCCCCTCCAACCTCGAATTGAAGCTGTTGGGCCAACCGCACCGCCTCCTGATCGGCCGCGGCCAGCCCACTGCCGGGTGGCAGGAGCCTCGCAGATAGAACCGTGCCGTCGCGGTCCACCAGCAACGGCACCGTGCTCGGCGTCAACACCTCGGAATGCGGCCAGGCCGGCAGCGTCTCCGGCCCCCGAAATCTCCGTCCCGCCAAGGCCCCTTCCAACCGAAGGTGCGTTCCGGGCGCCGGGGTTTCGGTCCTCGCTTGCACCATCCGGCGCGCCGGTCGGTCAACCGGGGCGACGCGGACGATTCCTGCCAGCGGCGCCGCAGCATCGCCCCACTGGCCCGGCGAAAACCTGGGGCCTACAGCGCGACCCGCAGCCAGACGCCCCACGCCTCCCTCGGAACCCAGGCTGGCCAGCGCCGTCCCTGAACGCCTGTTCCAAAGCGCGCCTGAGAAACCGTGCACCGTCACCTCGGCCAGGACCGCGCGGTCCGGCAACTCCTCAAACAAGGCCGGCGCGCGGGGCAGCCAGAGCCAGTCAGCGTCGCTGCGAGTTGGCGGCGTCTCTGTGGCCGGGGCCGTCTTGAGCCCCAGCAAGTAGATCAGCCCCAACTGAGCAATCCCAATCCAACCGGCCACTCGCGCCAGCCTGGCGTAACTCCATCCCGAAGTCCTGCCGCCCCAGTCCATCAAGGAAGCCATCCGCGCGGACGCGAGGCGTGCAAGGGCGGACGTGTCTGCAGCTTCACCTTGCCAATACCCGCCGACCGGCACAAGGCGTAGAACCGGACCAGGTCCTCCAACGGAACGCCCGCATCGGCCTGCAGCACCAGTGGCAGTGGTGTCCCCGCCGATTGCAGCCGCGTAGTCAATTCCTCCCGCAACCGGTCATCGGTGATGATCTGCTGGTTGAAATAGGTCCGTCCTGCCCCATCCATCACCACCACCAGCCAGTCCGGACCCGCTGCCGCATCCGGAAGATCCGCGTCCGGCAACTCCACCGGGACCCCCGGAACCGGCGCCAGGTGCGTCATCAACAGCAGGAAGATGAGCAGCAGGAAGAACACGGAGGCGAACGGCGCCACATCCAGGCGCCCGGCGAACATCCGTGCATTGGTCGGCAGACTCACGAGAGCGAGACCTGTTCGGTCAGGATGTTCAGGATCTCGACCGAGGACTTCTCCATGTCGAGGACGATGGAACGGACCCGGCTGACGAGGTAGTTGTAGCCGGCGTAGGTGGGAATGGCGATGGCCAACCCGGCACCACTGCACACCAGCGCCTGCCAGACACCGCCGGCCAGCAATCCCGCCGGGGCCGCCACCCCCTGGGTCTGCAGCAGTTGGAAGATGTCGATGAGGCCAAGGACGGTGCCCAGCAACCCCATGATGGGCGCGGTTTGGGCAATCGTCGCCAGCAACCCGAGCTTCTCTTCGAGGCGGGGCACCTCCAGCAATCCCGATTGCGCGAGCGCCTCCCGAATCCGATCGCGCCCGTGCTCCCGACACAGGATGGCGGTCTTCACCAAGCGCGGCACGGGCCCGGCCGTCGCGTCGCAGATCGACAGGGCCTCGACCACGTTGTCCCGCCGCAGCACGGTGCGAACTCCGTTCAGGAAATCGAAGCTGTCGATGTGTTCCCGGTGGTAGTGGAGGAGGCGCTCGACGAAGACGGCACAGGCCGTGGCGCCGACCAGCAGGAGCAGCCACATCATGACGCCGCCGTGGGCCAACAACTCCGGAACCATAGACCGTCCTATGTAGGGGGCGCGGGGGACTCCGACAAGCAAAAAGGCGGCGAGAAACCCAAGTTTCCCGCCGCCTGGCAAACCAAAATCTGGCGACTACCTACTCTCGCACAAGCTCTACAAGCACTACCATCGGCAATGCGGCGTTTGACGGCCGAGTTCGGGATGGGATCGGGTCGAGCCACCGCTTCATGGTCACCAGAAAAACCTTCATAGAGCGTCTGCTCTCTGAAAACTGCGTGCAAGCCGTCCCGGGCAGGTTCCATCGATCAAATCGCTGGCTCCGTAAGGAGCCGAAGCGATCAAGCCTCACGACCAATTAGTATCAGTCCGCTGAACGCGTTGCCGCGCTTTCACGCCTGACCTATCGACCCGGTGGTCTACCGGGGGTCTTGAGAGCCTTGCGGCTGGGAGACCGTATCTTGGGAGGAGCTTGGCGCTTAGATGCTTTCAGCGCTTATCTCGTCCGCACATGGCTACGCAGCGATGCCCCTGACGGAACAACTGCCACACCAGAAGTGCGTCTTTCCCGGTCCTCTCGTACTAAGGAAAGAACCCCTCAAGTCTCCTGCGCCCACAGTGGATAAGGACCGAACTGTCTCACGACGTTCTGAACCCAGCTCGCGTACCGCTTTAACCGGCGAACAGCCGGACCCTTGGGACCTTCTCCAGCCCCAGGATGCGATGAGCCGACATCGAGGTGCCAAACCGCGCCGTCGATATGAACTCTTGGGCGCGATCAGCCTGTTATCCCTAGCGTACCTTTTGTCCGTTGAGCGATGGCAATTCCACATTCCACCATCGGATCATTTGGGCCTGCTTTCGCACCTGCTCGACTTGTTGGTCTCGCAGTTAACCCGGCTTGTAGCCATACCCTCAACACACGGTTGCCAACCGTGCTGAGCCGAGCTTCGCGCTCCTCCGTTACTCTTTGGGAGGAAACCGCCCCAGTCAAACTGACCCGCAGGCACTGTCCCCCGCCTGGCTGACAGGTCGGGGTTAGAATTCTAATTAGCAAAGAGTGGTGTTTCACATTGCGACTCCCGGTCAACCGAAGCCGACCGTTCACCGTCTCCCACCTACGCTACGCATCGTTAACCAGAACCCAATACCAGCTTACAGTAAAGGTGCATAGGGTCTTTCCGTCCTACTGCGGGCAGGCGGCATCTTCACCGCCATTACAGTTTCGCCGAGATCCTCTCCGAGACAGTCGCTCAGTCGTTACACGATTCGTGCAGGTCGGAACTTACCCGACAAGGAATTTCGCTACCTTAGGACCGTTATAGTTACGGCCGACATTCACGGGGACTTAGGCACCGAGCTTCACCCCGCTTGCGCGGAGCTGACAAGATGCGTTAATCTTTCCGCATTGGTCACGTGTCACACCCTATACGTCGTCTTCACGACTTGGCAGAGTGCTGTGTTTTTGTTAAACAGTCGCTAAGCGCAATTTATTGAAGCCCTTCGCCCGAACATTGCTGCCTGGGCGTTGGGCACCCCTTCTCCCGAAGTTACGGGGCTAATGTGCCGAGTTCCTTAGAGAGGTTTCTCTCGCGCGCCTGAGTGCACTTACACTCACCCACCTGTGTCGGTTTACGGTACGGGCGCCTTAGTGTACCCGCCAGCTTTTCTCGACAGATTGTCCAGTGATGCGCTTCGCCCGAGGGCTAGGCTCCCGATTCGATAGGATAATCACCTTTCTCTCTGCGTCCCTGGCGGTTAAATGTCGGCGGTGCAGGAATATTGACCTGCTGGGCATCGACTACGCCTTACGGCCTCGCCTTAGCTCCCGACTAACCCTGGGAGGACGAACCTGCCCCAGGAAACCTTAGGTTTACGGCGACCGGGATTCTCACCCGGTTTATCGCTACTCGTGTCTGCATTCTCACTGGCCAACGCTCCACCTTCCGTTTCCGTCCGGCTTCGACGCATTGGTCACGCTCTCCTACCGCGCCGGAACCGTGAGGTCCCGACACCCGCAGCTTCGGTACATGGTTTAATCGCCAATCATTTTCGGCGCGACCCCGCTCGATGAGTCAGCTGTTACGCACTGTTTAAATGATGGCTGCCTCTAAGCCAACATCCTCACTGTCTGAGCAGCGTCACATCCTTTCCACTGAACCATGTTGGGGCACCTTAGCTGGCGGTCTGGGCTGTTGCCCTTTCGGCGACGAAGCTTAGCCCCCGCCGCCTGACTGCTGGAGTAATGGGATCCGCGGAATTCGGAGTTTGATTGGTTTTGGTATCCTGGTGGGGACCCTAAGCCATCCAGTGCTCTACCTCCACGGAGTACTCATCCAACGCTAGCCCTCAAGCTATTTCGGAGAGAACCAGCTATCACGGGGTTTGATTAGTCTTTCGCTCCTACTCTCAAGTCATCTCAGGATTTTTCAACATCCACGAGTTCGGTCCTTCACCTGGTGTTACCCAGGCTTCAACCTGCTCAAGAGTAGATCACCTCCGCTTCGGGTCTATTGCCTGCGACCAATTCGCACGTTTCGTACTTGGTTTCCCTGCGCCTCCGCTGCGCCGCAGCTTAGGCAGGCCCCAGACAATAACTCGCAGACTCATTATGCAAAAGGCAGGCGGTCACCCTTGCGGGCTCCCACACCTTGTAGGCAGATGGTTGCAGGTACTATTTCACTCCCCTCAACGGGGTTCTTTTCACCTTTCCCTCGCGGTACTTGTTCACTATCGGTTGCCAAGGAGTATTTAGCCTTATCCGGTGGTCCGGACAGATTCACACAGTGTTTCCTGTGCACCGTGCTACTTGGGATACCCCTGGAGGAGACCCGGGTTTTCGCCTACCCGGCTGTCACGGTCTATGGCGGTCGTTTCCAAAACCTTCGGCTAACCTGGTCTCTCCCCTGTTAGGGTCCCGCTACCCCGCCGGGACAAGTCCCGGCGGTTTGGGCTATTCCGCTTTCGATCGCCACTACTTACGGAATCACGTCGTTTTCTTTTCCTGGGGTTACTGAGATGTTTCACTTCACCCCGTCTTGCGTTCCGGGACTATGAATTCATCCCGGAACACCGGCTTGCGCCGGTGGGTTGTCCCATTCGGAGATCTCCGGATCAACGCCTGCTTGCGGCTGTCCCGGAGCTTATCGCAGCTTGCTACGTCCTTCATCGCCTCTTGGCACCAAGGCATTCACCATAAGCCCTTAGTAGCTTGATCACAAAGTGCCTCTCCGGCCTTCGCCGGAAAAAGCTTCGACGAAACTATTGCCCGTTACGATACTTACACGCAGTTTTCAAAGAGCGCGCGGACCGGAGGACCCGCAAAAGTGGGTGGTGGACCTGACTGGACTTGAACCAGTGACCCTGCGCTTATCAAGCGCATGCTCTAACCAACTGAGCTACAGGTCCGGTTACCGTCCGTGAGCCGATGGTGGAGCTGAGGAGATTCGAACTCCTGACCTATAGCTTGCAAAGCTACCGCTCTACCAACTGAGCTACAGCCCCGGGACTGAGACCCGTTGCCGGCGCCGGCCCCGACCACCATGATGGACGCCAAAGAGCGAAGAAAGCTGAATTGTGCGACAAGCCGCCCGGCAGTTCTTGCGAACTGACGACCTGGAACACGCTCTCGCGTGTCCGTTAAGCTCCTTAGAAAGGAGGTGATCCAGCCGCAGGTTCCCCTACGGCTACCTTGTTACGACTTCATCCCAATCACCAGCCATACCTTCGGCACCTTTTGAGGGGCGACTTCGGGTACAGCCGGCTTTCATGATGTGACGGGCGGTGTGTACAAGGCCTGGGAACGTATTCACGGCGCCGTAGCTGATGCGCCATTACTAGCGATTCCAGCTTCATGCCGGCGAGTTGCAGCCGACAATCTGAACTGGGCCCGGTTTTCAGGGATTGGCTCCACCTTACGGTCTTGCGTCCCATTGTACCGGGCATTGTAGTACGTGTGCAGCCCTGGCCATAAGGGCCATACTGACTTGACGTCATCCCCACCTTCCTCCCCGTTTGAGCGAGGCAGTCCGTCCAGAGTGCTTTCCGCTTGCGCGGAAGTGGCAACAGGACGCGAGGGTTGCGCTCGTTGCGGGACTTAACCCAACATCTCACGACACGAGCTGACGACAGCCATGCAGCACCTGTGTAGGCTTCCCTTGCGGGATCGTTAGGCTTTCACCCTTCTACCACCCACATGTCAAGGCCAGGTAAGGTTCTTCGCGTTGCATCGAATTAAGCCACATACTCCACCGCTTGTGCAGGCCCCCGTCAATTTCTTTGAGTTTTAACCTTGCGGCCGTACTTCCCAGGCGGCACGTTTATCGCGTTAGCTACGCCACGGACGGGGTCGAATCCGCCCACAGCAAACGTGCACCGTTTAGGGCTAGGACTACCAGGGTATCTAATCCTGTTTGCTCCCCTAGCTTTCGTGCCTCAGCGTCAGGAGTTTTCCAGGGACTTGCCTTCGCCACGGGTGTTCCTCTCGATATCTACGCATTTCACTGCTACACCGAGAATTCCAGTCCCCCCTCCAACCCTCTAGCCGGATAGTATCCGATGACATTTCCGGGTTGGGCCCGGAGCTTTCACATCAGACTTACCCGACCGCCTACGCACCCTTTACGCCCAGTGAATCCGAACAACGCTTGGAACCTCTGTATTACCGCGGCTGCTGGCACAGAGTTAGCCGTTCCTTCCTCTTCTGCTACTATCAACTGCGCACGTGTTCAGCGCGCAGCATTGCTCGCAGATGACAGGGGTTTACGGGCCGAAGCCATTCATCCCCCACGCGGCGTCGCTCCATCAGGCTTTCGCCCATTGTGAAAAATTCTCGACTGCTGCCACCCGTAGGTGTCTGGACCGTGTCTCAGTTCCAGTGTGGCTGGTCGTCCTCTCAGACCAGCTACCCGTCTTCGCCTTGGTGGGCCGTTACCCCACCAACTAGCTGATAGGCCGCGGGCTTATCGCGAAGTGCCAGGCCTTGCGGTCCCCGTCTTTAGTCTTTCGACCACATGCGGTATTAATCCAAGTTTCCCTGGGCTATCCCCCGCTTTCCGGAATGTATCCACGTGTTACGCACCCGTTCGCCACTAGACCATCGCGATATTGCTACCTCAATGATCCCGTTCGACTTGCATGTCTTATCCACGCCGCCAGCGTTCGTTCTGAGCCAGAATCAAACTCTCCGTCAAAAAACGTTAGCTTGATTCGACCGGAGGTTTTCACCTCCGGGATTGCAATTGTTAAACTCGATGTACAGACCGTACTAACCCGGTCCGCACAAAGGGGCTAAACTTGTCGCACAATTCAACTTTCAAGGATCACAGGCATTGCTGCCTGATCACAGCCTCGGGGACGAAGAAACCGACCGCCGAATCGTTCTTCGGTGATTCGACGCGTCAGTCGCTTACCTCGAAGCGGGGACAGCTTAGTGTATGCAACGCAGAGGTCAACGAGTTTTTGTAAAATTTTTTGGTCATCTCAAGCCGTTGGCTGCAAATCCGTTCCACATCGAAGTGTCGTTGGGTGGTCGGTTACGAACCTCCTCACCACGCCCCGCGATTGGCGGAAGAGGTTCATTTCAGGTCGTCCACGCTTCCACACCCCCCGCAACGCCGGCTCGGAGCCGTCGGCGTCGCGTTACGACCTCGTCTCCGAGCGCTCGCTCCGCAACCGGAGTTGACCACAGGCGGCATCGATGTCGGCCCCTTTCTCGCGCCGGAGCGTCGCCTGTATCCCGCCTGAAACCAATAACTTGTAGAATGCCTCCTGCACGGAAGTCGCCGGTTGCTGCCAAGGCAGGCCCTCGACCCGGTTGTAGGGGATCAGATTGACCTTCGCCCGCAACCGCGCGGCCACCTGCACCAGGGCGCGGGCGTGGTCCGGCGCGTCGTTGACACCCTCAAGGAGCAAGTACTCCAGCGTGATGACGCGCCCCTTGTGCTCGAGATAGTGCTCGCAAGCGGCGACGAGCTCGCGCAACGGGTATTTCCGGTTGACCGGCATGAGGCGGTCCCGCACGGCGTCAGTCGCGCCATGCAGGGAGATCGCCAGGCGGAATTGCTCCGGTTCCCCGGCCAGTCGCCGGATCTGCGGCACCAGCCCACTGGTCGAAATCGTGATCTTCCGCGCGCCGATGTTGCCCCCCCAGGGAGCGTTAAGTATTCGTAAGGCCTTAAGCAAGTGATCGTAATTCGCCAGGGGCTCGCCCATCCCCATGATCACGAGGTTGCTGACGACGCGCGACCGTGGATCCGTGGTCGCCAGCGCGGGCTCGTGGCGCTCCCGGGCCGCGTGCCACTGCTCCACGGCCAGCACCTGCTGGACGATCTCCTCGGGACGCAGGTTCCGCCGCCATCCCTCCAGTCCACTGGCGCAGAACCGGCAGCCGTACGCGCAGCCCACCTGGGTCGAGACGCAAAGCGTATGCCGGTCGCTGGCCTCACCATAAAGGGCCGGACTTGCGGGAATCAGGACGCTTTCAATCAAAGCGCCATCCGTGAGCCGCCAGAGGAATTTCTGTGTGGCATCGCCGGAGGCCTGGCGGGTGACGAGCTCGAGGGAGCGGAGCGACCAGGTGGCGCTCAACCGCTGGCGGAGGGCGCGGGGCAGATTGGACATGGCGTCCCACGCAGGGGCGCGCCGCGCATAGAGCCACTCCAGCAACTGGTCGAGCCGGTACGCGGGCTCCCCCCACGCGGTCAGCGCCGCGCGCCATTCATCGCGGGTCAGGCCATGCGCATCCGGCAGGGACATGGGGCGGGGGCTACGGGGAGGGCAGGTAGTACCTAGTGGTGTACTCCTGGACCATGCGCCAGGTGTTGAAGCGGGGCACCAGCGTGGCGAAGGAGCGGCGGATGCGGCGGATCCATTGTCGCGGGATGCCCTGGGCATCGCGCTGGAAGAAGCTGGGAATGATGTCCTCGGTGAGGGTGTGGAAGAGATGCTCGCCGTCGCGCCGGTCCTGCTCCAGGACCTGGTCGGGGTGGGAGTCATCGCCGATGGCGAAGCCGTTGGTGCCGTCGTAGCCTTCGCGCCACCAGCCATCGAGGATGCTGAAGTTGAGACAGCCGTGGATGGCGGCTTTCATGCCGCTGGTGCCGGAGGCCTCGAGGGGGCGACGCGGGTTGTTGAGCCAGACATCGCAGCCGGAGACCATCTGGCGGGCCACGTGCACGTCGTAGTTCTCGATGAACACGAGGTGGCCGCGCAGGTCGCTGTGCTTGCTGAGGTGCAGGATGTTTTGGATGAGCCGCTTGCCTTCGTCGTCGCGCGGATGCGCCTTGCCGGCGAAGATGAACTGCACCGGGCGGCGGGGGTCATGGGCGAGCCGGAGGATGCGGTCGAAGTGATTCAAGATGAGGGTGGCTCGCTTGTAGGTGGCGAAGCGCCGGGCGAATCCGATGGTCAGGGCGTCGGGGTTGAGGAGGTGATCGTGTTCAATGAACGCGGTGCGGGTGAGGCGGGCGTCCTGCAGCAAGAGCCGGCGGCGGGTGAATTCGATCAACTGGCGACGGAGCTCGTAGCGCAGGGCCCACAGCTCCTCGTCCGAGACGAAGGACGGATCGCTGACGGCGGCCCAGAACTCGGGGGAATTGGCGGCATCGGCCCAAAGGTGGCCGGCGTCGACATGGGCGCCGGTGGCACCGTTGCTGAGGGCGCGGTGGAGTTTGCCGCGCCAGAAGCGGCGGACGCCGCCCTTCATCCAGCCGAGGAGGTGCACGCCGTTGGTGACATGACCGATGGGAACGTCCTCGACGGGGCGGCCGGGGTAGAGGCATTGCCACATGCGACGGCTGACCTCGCCGTGGAGCTCGCTGACGCCGTTGGCGGCGCGGGAGAGCTTCAAGGCCAGGACGGTCATGCAGAAGGGCTCGTGGGGATCCTCGGGCCGGACGCGGCCAAGGGCCATGAGCTGCTCGTGGGACAGGTTGAGCTGGAGGCTGAACTTGTGCGCCGCGTACTGGACCAGATCGCTGCTGAACCGGTCGTGGCCGGCTTCGACGGGCGTGTGCGTGGTGAAGAGGCACTCCTGGCGGGTGGCGGCGAGGGCTTCCTCGAAGGTCATGCCGGCGGCGATCTTCTCGCGCGCCAGTTCGAGGGTGAGGAAGGCGGCGTGGCCTTCGTTGAGATGGAAGACACCGGCTGGTAGCCGAGCGCGCAGCAGCACGGACGCCTCGACGCCCAGCAGTATCTCCTGCATGATGCGGGTGGTACTGTCGCCGCCATAGACCCGGAGGGTGAGGTCGCGGTAGTGGGGTTCGATGGCCGGGAGATCGGTGTCGAGCAGGAAGACGGGGCAGCGTCCCACGTTCACACGCCAGGCCTGGAAGCTGACGGTGCTGGCGGCGATTCGCAGGGAACCCACCAGCGGTTCACCGCGTGGATCCAGGACGCGGTCCAGGGGCAGGTTGCGCGGGTCCAGCCGCGAGTAGTACTCGGTCTGCCAGTTCTCCTCGTTGAAGGCCTGCATGAAGTAGCCTTCGCGGTAGAACAGGCTGACGCCCACGAAGCCCAGGCCAAGATCGCTCGCTGACTTGGCGTGATCGCCGGCCAGGACCCCAAGCCCGCCGGCGGCGATGGGGAGCGTTTCGTGGAAACCGAATTCGGCGCTGAAATAGGCGACCGGCCGCTGCGCGAACTGGGGGGCGTGCAGGGCGGCCCAGGTGTCGGCACGCTCGAGGTAGGCCTCGAACCGACGGAGGACCTGGAGCACGCGCTCGGCGAACTCGATGTCCTGCAAGCGGACGCGGAGCTCGTAGTCCGAGACCTCCCGCAGGATAGCCACGGCGTTGTGGTAGAGGTTCTGCCAACCACGGGGGGACAGTTCCTGGAAGAGATCCTGGGCGCCTTGATCCCAGGTCCACCAGAGATTGTGGGCCAGGCGGTGGAGGCGTCGGACGAGGTCCTCGAGTTCCGTTGCGTTCAGCGGTTTGTTTGCCATGCGTGCTCGCTCCGCCGGCCGGTTGGCTCAACCCGAAGCGGCAAGCCAGGCCGGCGATCACTGCGCGCTTGCCGCGGGGGCCGGACGGGCCGGGGAGTGCGGCGTGCCTTGCAGTGCCCAGGGCTCCTGGCGTCCGATCAACGGCCGCGCGAACGCTAGAGCAGCCGATCCCCGCCCGGCAACGGAATTTCCGGCGCCGCGGCCCCTACCCGTGCTTCTACCTAAGCCAGGACGCAAGCGCGGCGTTCGGCCGCGGTCAGCGGTCCCCGGGTGCGAGCAGCGTTCCCTTACAGAGCTGTAATCCTCCGGAAAGGCCCCGGTCAGACACGCACTGTCTGAAACCTTCGAATGCGACACGAAAACGAAAGGCAAAACCGATGAAACCGAAGCATCCTTCACGCACACTCACGCAGCTCGCCGCCCTCACCGTGGGCGCGGCCTTGGTCACTGCAGCCTTGGCCGCCGGGCTGCGGTCCAGTCCTTCTCAGGCCGTCGGATCGACTGATCGGCCACCGCTGCGGCTCGTGGTGGACGAGACGCCCCCCGTCCGACTCGACACGCCGACCACCAGTTTCGCCGGGGTCGTGCGCCAAGTGACGCCCTCCGTGGTGCAGGTCACCGTCCAGAAGCCGGTGCGCGATGTCGCCTGGGAGGGGTCCGGCCAGCCCGGGAGCGATCTGTTCGAACGGTTCTTCGGGCTGCGTCCCGACCGCGGATCCGAACGCGCCCGTCCCGCCCCACGCCAACAAGGTGCCGGGTCAGGTGTCATCATCAGCGAGGACGGGTACATCCTGACCAATAACCACGTCGTGGACGGCGCGGAACAGGTCCTGGTGCGGCTGAACGATGAGCGGGAGCTCCCCGCCAAGGTCGTGGGGCGCGATCCGAAGACGGACCTCGCCGTCATCCGGGTCGCGGCCGCCGGTCTCCCGACGCTGCCGCTGGCCGACAGCGACCAGGTCGAGGTCGGTGACGTGGTGCTGGCCGTGGGCAACCCCTTTGGCCTGGGCCAGACCGTCACGCTGGGCATCGTCAGCGCCACGGGCCGCGGCAACCTGGGGCTGGACTACGAAGACTTCATCCAGACGGATGCCGCCATCAACCCGGGCAACTCCGGGGGGGCGCTGGTGGACACTCAGGGACGCCTGATCGGGATTAACACCGCCATCCTGAGCCGGACCGGCGGCAACAACGGCATCGGCTTCGCGGTGCCCACCAACCTGGCCCGCCACGTCCTCGAAGACCTCGTTCGGGACGGCCAGGTTCGCCGCGGGTTCCTGGGGGTGATGATCCAGGATCTCACGCCTGCGCTGGCCAAGAAGTTCGCTCTGGGCGAGGACCGCGGGGTGTTGATCGCCGAGGTTTCGTCCGGCACACCGGCGGCGAAGGCCGGCCTGCGGGAAGGGGACGTGGTGACCGAATACGACGGCAAGGCCGTGCGCCACCAACGCCAGTTCCGCCTGCTGGTGGCCCAGACCGAGCCCGGCAGCGAAGTGGCCGTCAAGGTGCTGCGCGACGGCAAACCGGTGACCCTGACTGTGACCCCCCAAGAGGTGCCGGGTTCCCGATCCGTGGCGCGCGGCGGGGCAGGCGGTGACCGGGCCGCGGAAACGCTGCAGGGGGTGGCGGTACAAGACCTCGATGACCGGGCCCGCGAGCGCCTGGGAGTGCCGGCGGGCGTCGAAGGAGCACTGATCGCCCAGGTGCAGCCCGGTTCAGCCGCGCAGCGCGCCGGGTTGCGACCCGGGGACCTCATCACGGAGATCAACCGGGAACCCGTCGCGGACGCGACAACGGCCGTGCGCCTGACGGAGCGGCCGGAAGACCGCGTCACCCTGCTCCGGGTCTGGCGCGAGGGCGCCCACCGCTACGTGGTGGTGGACGAGACTGAACGGGGCTGAGGGCTCACCGCCGCCGGGCTTGCGCGGGGGAAAGGGCCGATCAACATCCACCGCGGCATGCGCATCCTGGTGGTGGAAGACGACCCGAAGATCGCGTCCTTCGTGGTGAACGGGCTGCGGCAGAGCGGCTACACCGTGGACCACTGCGACGAAGGCGAACGCGCGCTGGCGCTGGCGCTGGGGACGGCGTACGACGCCGCCGTGCTGGACTTGATGCTGCCCAAGCTCGACGGGCTGACGGTGATCCGCCGGCTGCGGGAGGCGGGGGTGGGCACGCCGATTCTGGTGCTGAGCGCGAAGGCCAGTGTGGACGATCGGGTGCGCGGCTTGCAGGCGGGCGGGGATGACTATCTCACGAAGCCGTTCTCGTTTGCGGAGCTGCTGGCCCGGGTCCAGGCGTTGCTGCGACGGCGCTCGCCGACGTCGGAGCCGACCCGGTTGGTGGTGGGGGACCTCGAGCTGGACCTGGTGCGACGCGAGGCGCGGCGCGGTGGGCAGCCGGTCGAGTTGCAGGCGCGGGAGTTCGCGTTGCTCGCCTACCTGATGCGAAATGCGCGGCGGGTGGTGACCAAGACGATGATCCTCGAGCAGGTGTGGGGGTACAGCTTCGATCCGCAGACCAACGTGGTGGACGTGCTCGTGCACCGGCTGCGGGCGAAAGTGGATCCCGCGAAGACGCTGATCCACACCCTGCGCGGCGTGGGTTACGTGCTCGAGGTCCGCGGCGGGGGGCGGCCTTCCCCGGAACAACCGGCTCATGGTGCGGAACGTCCTTGATCCGCTGCGCCGGAACCTCGGCCTGCGGCTGAACCTGTGGTACGCCGTGCTGTTCACGGTGTGCAGCGCGGCGCTGTTCCTGTTGCTGTACGTGCTGCTGACGCACGCCCTCGAGGTCAAGGAACGGGAGGTGCTGGAGGCGCAGCTCCAGCGCTACGCCACCTTGTATCAGGCGGGCGGCGTGAGTGCCCTGCGGCGGGCGCTGTTCCGGGAGGATGCCACGCCGCGCGAGAAACCCTTTTTCGTGCGGCTGCTGAGCCCGCGCAACACCGTGTTGGTGGTGCTGGCGCCCGAAGAGTGGCTCACGTTTGAGGACATCGAGCCCGGCTGGGATGGCTATCGCCGGCAGGTGGGCGTGTTGCGGATCCCGAAGGACGAGGAAAAGGACTTCGCGCTCGCGTCGCTGGTGTTTCCGGACGGCACGCTGCTCCAGGTGGGCCGGAGTGCGAGCAAGCGGGCCATGCTGCTGGACCCGTTCCGGCGCACGTTCCTGGGGGCCTTTGGCGTGATCGTGGTGCTGGGGTTTGCGGCGGGCGCCCTGTTCGTCAACCGGGCCATGCTGCCGGTGCGGCAGATCATCGGCACGGCGCGGTCGATCATCGCGACCGGCCGGCTCGAATCACGCGTGCCCCTCCGTCCGCGCCGGGATGAACTGGACGAGCTGGCGGGCCTGTTCAACACCCTGCTGGATCGCAACCAGGCCCTGATCCGGGGCATGCGCGAGGCGCTGGACAACGTCGCGCACGACCTGCGCACGCCGCTGGCCCGCCTGCGGGGCGCGGCGGAACAGGCCCTGCGAAATGCGGGGGATCTGGCCTCCGCGCAGGCGGCCCTGGCAGATTGTGTCGAGGAATCGGACCGCGTGCTGAGCATGTTGAACACCTTGATGGACATCTCGGAGGCGGAGGCCGGCACGCTGCGCCTGCAGCGCCGTAGCACCGACCTGCACCGGTTGCTCGCCGAGGTGGTCGAGGTTTACGGCGTCGTGGCCGAGGAAAAGCGCGTGGCGCTGCGCCACCCATCCTCCGTGCCCGTCGAGGCGGTGGTGGATGAGACGCGGATGCGGCAGGTGCTGGGCAACCTGCTCGACAACGCGATCAAGTACACCGACCCGGGCGGGGAGGTGACGGCCGGGGTGAACGTCGAGGGGGAACAGGCCGTGGTGCGGGTGCGCGACACCGGTCACGGGATCCCCGCCGGGGAACTGGACCGCATCTGGGCCCGGCTGTACCGGGGGGATCGCAGCCGCTCGCAGCGCGGACTGGGTCTGGGGCTGAGCCTGGTCAAGGCGGTGGTCGAGGCCCACGGCGGCACGGTGGGCGTCGCCAGCCGTCCGGGCACCGGATCGGATTTCACCGTCCGGGTGCCGCGGACAGGAGCGGGATAGGGGTGCGTGCGGTTCCGCCGCGCTCGATGCGTGGGCTCGACGGGAGGGACCCTGCGCTCGCCTGCTACACGTCGCAGATGTGGACGCCCTGGCGGAGGGAGGTGAGCGGGTCGCGCTTGGGGATGAACTCCTGGGCCACGAACCCCTGGAAGCCGGTATCGACGATGGCCTTCATGATGGCCGGGTAGTAGAGCTCCTGGGTCTCGTCGATCTCGTTGCGACCGGGCACGCCGCCGGTGTGGTAATGCGCGATGAAAGGCGCCGCGGCGGGGATGCCCTTGGCGGCGTCGCCTTTGATCGTGCGGATGACGTCCCCCTCCATGATCTGCATGTGATAGATGTCGTAGAGGAGCTTGAAGTGCTCCGAACCGACCCGCTGGCAGAGCGCCACGCCCCAGGCGGTGCGATCGCACATGTAATCTGCGTGATCGATCTTGCTGTTGAGCAACTCCATGACCGCGACGACCCCGTGCTTCTCGCAGATGGGCGCGATGCGTTTGAGGCCGGCCGCGCAGTTCTCGAGTCCCTGCTCGTCCGACATGCCTTTTCGGTCGCCGGAGAAGCAGATGATGTTGCGGTAGCCGGCGGCCGCCACGAGGGGCGCGGTCTTCTCGTAGAAGGCGACGATGCGGTCGTGGTTCTCGAGGCGGTTGAGGCCGCTCGAGATGCCGCCCGGGACGCCGCTGACCATGGCGCAGACGAGGTCGTACTTCTTGAGCGTGGGGAAATCTTCCACGGTGAGGAGTTCGACGGATCGGAGGCCGATTTCGCGGGCGGCCTGGCAGAAGGTCTCGAGGGGGATCTTGCCGTAGCACCACTTGCAGACCGAATGGTGGATGCGGCCTTTAAGTCCCGCGCCGCCCGCGGTTTCGGCGGCCTCGAGGCGGGCGGCCAGGGAATGCGCAACGCTGCCGGCCACCGCGGCGCCAGCGACCGACTTGAGGGCGGAACGACGGGAGAACTTGGTTGTCATACGAGGTAAGGCGTGATGGCTGAACTTCGGAATCTGCGAGTGAGTTCAACGCAAACCGCCGGGAGCGTCAAACGGGAAAGCGGCGCAGAAATACCATCCGCACCGCCGCCGGAGGAGGCCGTGGGTGTCAGCATTTCTCATGAGGCCCGGGGGCATCGCCGGGTGAGGGCACCCGGCCTACAGGAACGCACCCGGCCTACAGGAACGCACCCGGCCTACAGGAAGGCACCCGGCCTACAGGAAGGCACCCGGCCTACAGGAGGGCACCCGGCCTACAGGAGCGCAGGTGCGCCAGGTTTCCGCCCGGGTGCCCCACCCGGCTTGGGGGGATTCGGCCAAAATGGGAAACGCTACGTGGGGTGGGCCACGGCTTGCCTCCCGCACCGGGTTTCCTCACGCTGCGAGGCAAGCACACGGTGAACCTGCAGGCGGTCATTCTGCGCGAACTGAAGGCGGCGTCGCGGCACCCGGCGACGTGGGGGCTGCGTCTGGCCTACGCCGGGGGTGGCTTGGCGGCGTGCGGGTTCGGGTGGCTGCTGCCAGGCCTGGCGCCGCAGGACCGGGGCCAGGCGATCCTGGCCTGCCTCGCCGGGAGCGGCCTGGCCTTGAGTCTGGCAGCGGGCCCTTATCTCACCGCGGACAGCGTGAGCGTGGAGAAGCGGGAAGGGACGCTGGGGCTGCTGTTCCTGACGCCGTTGCGCGGCTGGGAAATCCTGCTGGGCAAGATGGGATCGCACGCGCTGCAGGTGGGCTGGGCCTGGCTGGGAATTCTGCCGGTGCTGTTCCTGCCGCTGCTGCACGGGGGGGTAAGGTGGACCGAAGCCGTGCGGCTGCTGCTGGCGTTGCTGGTCACGCTGCTGATCTCGCTGGCGTGTGGGCTGCTCTGGTCCACGGTGTGTCGGGAAGCACGGACGGCGGTGGTCGGGACGGCCACGAGCCTGTTGTTCCTGACCTTCCTGCCCTGGGCACCGGCGCTGGTGAGGGGCATGTTCTTCAACCAGGGCTTTCTTCCGGATGCCGGCGCCGCGTTGTCACCGCTCACGCTGGTGGTGCAAGCCTTCGAAGCCTTTTACGGGCGGCCGGGAAATCGCGGGTCAGCTCCGGGGGGCGCGCTGTACTGGGGGGGCATGGGGGCCGGCTTCGGGCTGGGCGTTGGAATGGTCGGACTGGCTGGGTGGCTCTTGCCGGCGTTGTGGCGACGAGCCGAGGCGGGCGCCCGGCGGAGCAGCGCTCACGTGGCGGTGCCCGCGCCTGAGGCAGGGTCGGAACCCACGGGACAACGGGGTCAGCGGTGGTGGGGCAGGAGGGACCTTTTCCCGTGCCGGTGGTGGGCCGCGCAGGGGCTGGAGGAGGGTTGGCTGCCACGACTTTTCCGGTGGACCGCGGTGCTGTTCTTTGGGGTCATGTTGTGGGTGTCGGTGGCCACCCGCCATTGGGAATCGGGCTTCAGCGCAGCCTTTGGCACGGCCTGGGTTCTCCACGTGATCACGCGGACCCAACTGGGCCTGGCAGCCACCCGGCGCTGGTCGGAGGACCGGCGCAGCGGCGCGTTCGAGCTGTTGCTGGTGACCCCGGTGAGTGCCGAGGAGGTGATCGCGGCGCAACTCGACGCGCTGCGCACGGCGTTCCGGCGCGCCTGGCTGACCTTGCTGGCGATGAATGCGGCGCTGCTGCTCATGATCGCTCTGTTCCCGCGACAACTGCGCATGCAAGGGGGCACGTTGCAGATCTTTCTCGTCTTCTTCGCCGGCGGGGCCGTGCTCACGTTGGCGGATTTCCCCGCGCTCCGCTGGCTCGGCCTGCGTGAGGCGCTCCGGGCGCCGAGTCAGGTGAAGGCGGCGGCGCGGGCGTTCGGCTGGGTCATGGTGATTCCGTGGCTGGCCTTTGGGGTCGCCTTCCTCGCGGCGGTTCATCAGCGTGCGGCGGACGCAGCGGTGGTATTTCTACTGTGGGTACTGGGCTGTCTGGTGTATGACTTCTGGCTCGTGGGCCGCAGCCGCGCGTGGTTGATGGGTGATCTGCGACGGCGCGTGGCGGAGGGGGATGGGGCAAGGCGAGCGGGTTGAGATGTTGCCCGCGAAAGTGGCGAAAGGGCGCGAAATCGTCGGCCGCTCTCCGTGAGTCTGTGGTGCGGGCTTCCAGCCTGCACCTCCTGCGGTTGATGGCCCCTGAGCACCTCCACCGGGGACGCGGCGCATCTCCCTGTTGCTCGTTGCTCGGAAAGCCCCCCGACGCGCTTGACGGGTGGGTGGGGGTTTGACTTGATCCCGGCATGAGCCGTTCCCCCCTCCGCCGGGCCTGGGATTGGTCTTGGGTCCTGAGCTTCATCGCCGTGCTGCTGGCGGGTTTGGGGGCCATGGCTTCATCCCCGAACATCGTCTTCATCCTGGCCGACGACCTGGGCTACACGGACCTCGCGTGCTACGGCAGCCGCTACTATGAGACGCCAGCCCTGGATCGGATGGCCGCGGAGGGCATGCGTTTCACCAGCGGCTACACCAGCGGTCCCAACTGCCAGCCCACTCGCGCAGCCCTCATCACCGGCCAGTACGGGCCGCGCACCGGCATCTACACCGTGGGCCATATCGACCGGTTCAACTGGCGCCGCCGGCCGCTGCGACCGGTGGACAATGTCGAGCAACTGCCCCTCGAGAAGCTCACCATCGCCCAGGCACTCCAGCGCGCAGGGTATCGAACCGGACTCTTCGGCAAGTGGCACCTCGGCCAGGATCCGGCCCATCATCCGGCCCAGCGCGGCTTCGACGAGGCGATGGTGAGCATGGGCCGGCACTTTGACTTCACCACCGTGCCGCCCGCCAACCCGCCCGCTGACGCCTACCTCGCTGACTGGTTGACCGAAAGGGCGCTCGACTTCATCGGCCGTCATCGCCGCCAGCCGTTCTTCCTCTGCCTGCATCATTTCGCTGTCCATTCGCCCTACCAGGCCAAGCCGGAACAGGTCGCCCGCTTCCGGGACCGCGCGCCCGCGCCGGGTCACGCGGATCCCGTCTATGCCGCCATGGTGGCCAGCGTGGATGAAAGCGTCGGCCGCGTGCTCGCGGCCCTGGACGAAGGGCAACTGTCCCGCCACACGCTGGTCATCTTCACCAGCGACAACGGCGGGGTGGGCGGGTATCAGCGTGAAGGCCTCGAGGGCGGGAACGGCATCACGGACAACGCCCCGCTCCGGAGCGGGAAGGGCAGCCTGTACGAAGGCGGCATCCGCGTGCCGTACCTGTTTCGCTGGCCGGGAACCATCGCGGCCGGCGCCCGCTGTGATGAACCCATCACCAGCGTCGACCTTTACCCGACGTTGCTCGAAGTGGCGGGGGCGAGCCCGCCGGCTGACCATCCGCTCGATGGCCACAGCTATCTCGATCTCCTGCTCGGACAACCGAAGGCCACCCCACGGCCGCCGTTGTTCTGGCATTTCCCCGGTTACCTGGGCCAGGGCCAGCACACGTGGCGCACGACCCCGGTCAGCGTCATCCGCGACGGCGACTGGAAGCTCCTGCACTTCCTCGAAGACGATCACCTCGAGCTCTACGATCTGCAGGTTGACCTGGGCGAACGGGCCAACCTCGCCACGAAAGAGCCCGCCCGGACACAGGAACTCTTGGACGGTCTGCAGTCGTGGCGGATGAGCATCCAGGCGCCAATGCCCACCCCGCATGTCCCTTGAGCTTTCGACTTCGCCCTTCGCCCTTCGCCCTTCGCCCTTCGCCCTTCGCTCCACCGAGTCACGGCCCCATGGGGCGGGCCATGCGGAGCCGGCGGCTTCTCACCACCCGGCTGCCGCGCCATCCGGGGCACGGGGATCAAACAGCCCTTCCAGCCGGCCAGTCCCGGGATCCACGCGGATCGCCCCCACGGCGCCCTGGGGATAGGGGTATTCCTCGAGCCGATGTCCAAGGGCGCGCAGGGCCGCGATGGTCTCGGTCGAGAAGGCCCCGCGTTCGCACAGGATCCGGTCGGGGAACCACTGGTGATGAAAGCGCGGGGTGGCGAGGGCCGTCTCCAGGTCCAGACCGAAGTCGACCACGTTGAGGATCGTGAGGAGGACGGTGTTGATGATCGTCCGGCCGCCTGGCGAACCGAGGACCAGAACCGGCTGGTGGTCCTTCACGAGGATGGTGGGCGTCATGCTTGAGAGCATCCGCTTGCGGGGGGCCGCGAGGTTGGGGGCGGTGCCGATCAGGCCATTCGTGGTGGTGAGGCCGGGAGCAGGGTTGAAATCGCCCATCTCGTTGTTCAGGAGAAAGCCGGTGCCGGGGGCCATGAGGCCGGAACCGTAGCTCTCCTCGAGGGTGTAGGTCAGCGCCACGGCATTGCGGGCGGCATCCACGACGGAGAGGTGGGTGGTTTGACGGCTCTCGGCTTCACCAGCGACGGCGGCCAGCGACGACGGCGAAGCACGGTCGGGCTGAATCGTGGCACGCAGCCGCGCGGCATGCTCCTTCGACAGCAACCGTTCGAGCGGCAAGTCGGGGTTGAAGTCCGGGTCGCCCAACCAACGGGCCCGTTCGGCGAAGCCAAGCCGCATCGCCTCGGCCACGAGATGGATGGTGGCCGCCGAGTCACGGCCGTTCCGGGCGAGGTCGAGTTCCTCGAGCAGGTTGAGCATGAGCACCAGCACGGTACCGCCCGAGCTGGGCGGGGGCATCGAGAGCACCTCGAACTCGCGGTACGTACCGCGCACCGGTTCGCGGCGAAGGGCCCGGTACTCGCGGAGATCGGCCTGCGTGATGAGCCCGTCCCCAGCCGTCATTTCGCGGGCGAGGCGCTGCGCCACCTCGCCTCGATAGAACCCCGCGGGCCCGCGACGGGCGATCCGTTCGAGGGTGGCGGCAAGATCCGGTTGCTGGAGGATCTCCCCCGGTGCATACGGGATGCCGGACCGCGTGAACTGCTGGTAGGCGGCAGTCGAGCGCCGCAGTTTCGGCAAGGCATCGGTCAGCGACCGCGCCAGCTCCTCGCTCACCGGGAAGCCGGTCGCGGCCAGCTTGATCGCCGGCTCGACCAACCGCCGCCAAGGGAGACGGCCGTGATCGCGCCAGGCCAGGTGCAGCCCTGCCACGGTGCCGGGCACCCCGACGGCGCGGTGACTGTGATGGTGTCGGGTGACGTCATACGCCCCGTTGGTCACGAACATCCAGGCATCGGCCGCCGCGGGGGCAACTTCGCGGAAATCGTAGGCCACGGCCTTCCCCGACGCGGCGCGATGCAGCAGGAACCCGCCGCCGCCCAGGTTGCCCGCCGCGGGACAAGTGACCGCCAGCGCGAACGCCGTGGCCACCGCCGCATCCACCGCCGTGCCGCCTTCCTGCAGCACCTGCACCCCCACCTGCGTCGCCAAGGCCGACTCGGAAGCCACCATGCCGCGATGCGCCCGGACCAGCTCGCTCGCTTGGGCGGCGACCAGCCACGCCGGCAGCAGCAAGCCGACGGGCCTCAACCGGCGGAGCGTCGCGAAGGAGGACCGGGTTCCATCGGGTTTTGGCGGGCCAGCCACGGGAGTGCATGACATACCCGGATGGACCCGGATCCGCGGCACGCCGTCAAGCCGGGCTTGGTCCGGGTATCTCCCTTCTGTAGGCGCCGACGTGAGGAGGCGTTGTGGGCCGGGGCAACGCCCCTTCGCCTCCTCAGGTCGGCGCCTGCCGTCGGTCGCGGTCTCGGGCGGGATCCGGGTTCGACAAGCAGGCTCGGTTGAATGTCTGCGTTACCCACAGAAGGTAACCAAGGCAACGAAAGTTACTTCCGCCATCCCTCACGGGCTGGTGACCGGGAAGGGCAGTCAGAAAGTCCGGGAAACTCCCGGCTGGCCGCGTTGAAGGTTCGGCCTTAATCTCTTTGGCGACACCGTGAACACCTTGAATCCATGAGTCCCATGTCTTCCTTCTGGGCCTCGGCCCGCAGCCGGCCGGCGCGCCGCGGCGCCGCCTTCACCCTCATCGAGTTGCTGGTGGTCATCGCCATCATTGCCATCCTGGCGGGCATGTTGTTGCCGGCGCTGAGCAAGGCGAAGCTGAAGGGGCAGACGGTCCGGTGCCTTTCGAACCTGCGACAGATCGGCCTCACCTTCGCCATGTACACGGGCGATCACCATGACCGGTTCCCTTACTCCGGCCGCGACTGGCCGCAGATGGGCTTTGTGGACCTGCTCCGGTTGTTCGACCCGTACCTCAGCACCAACGGCCGCGCCTTCTACCTCTGCCCGGCGGACCGCGGTCGCGGCTTCAACTTCGAGTGGGCGATCGCGAATTCGACGATCCGCACGAACGAACTGCTCTTCCCGTGCTCGTACTACTACTACGTGACGTTCTACCGCACCGACGACAACGCCACCCTGAAGGTCCGGAAGGTGCCCGAGGTGCGTTTCCCCACCAAGAAGGCCATCTCGCCCTGTTTCGCCAGCTCCGCCGGCACGTGGAATGACATCCGCAAGAACACCAGCACTGCCGGTCACGGCCCGAAAGGCATGGTGCTCCTCTTCGTGGACGGGCACACCGAAATGGCCCTCTACGACCGGCTCAACGCGCCGTTCCGCGACGGCAACACGCCCATCTACAACCTCGACTGGACCATCGGAGGCCTCGCCGGCGAGGACCTGAAGTAGCCCCGCGGGGGCAGCTTCACGGGCTCGTCCGCCGGAGACGATTCAACGCAGAGAGTCGCGGGGGGCGGGGGGCGAGTGAACGAAAAGCGCCGCTGGAAGTCGGCGCACTCCAAACGCTGCGCGCCGGCCGGGTGGTGGGGCGTTCGCGACAGCGTCTGGAGTGCGTGCGGTTGACCGCCGCTTTTCGTCCGTGCCTTCCGAAACCGCGAGTGGTCCCGGGGGCGTGCCTGGCGATCCCCCGACTGCCTGCGGGTCACGGCGCACCCCAGAACTGGGCCCCGGTGAAGTCGCAGAACCAGGCGGACACGTCGTTGAGGTTAGCCCCGCGGAAATCGCAGAAACGGAAATCGGACCGTTCCATCTCAGAGCCCGAGAGGTTCGCCGTGCGGAAATCGGCCAGGGAAAAGTCACATTCCTGGAACACGGAGTCGGTGAGGACAGCGCCATAGAAGTCGGCCTCCTCGCCGTCGGTGCCGTCGAAGTCGACGCTATGCATCTTGGCATTGCGGAACGAGGTCGCGCCGACCTGGGCGTCGGTGAAGGTGGCCTCGCTAAAGTCTGCCCCGACACACAGCGCGTTGTTCATGACCGTGTCGTTGAAGTAGGCGTTGTGGAAACGTGTCCGTTGCGCGGTGGCCCCGGTCAAGCGGGCGGCGTTGAAGTCCGCCTGCTCGAAGTCCGAGTCGTCCAGCCGGGCGCTGTCCAACTGGGCCCGATCCCAGAAGCTGCGGCGGAAATCGCCATCGGTGGCCTGGAGGTAGGACGCCCGGATGTCCCGGAAGGAGGCGTCCGTGGCGACGGCACCATCCAGCTCGGCATAGCTGAGATCGGCGCCATTCAAGACGGCCCCGCTGAGCTGCGCGCGGTTCAGCTTGGTGCGCACGAGACTCAGGCCCGAGAGATCCACCCCGCTCAGGCGAGCACTCTCGAAGTCGACGGCGTCCAGGACCACGCCCTTCCAGGTGGTGTTGCTGAAGTCGCCACCAGTGGCCACGAGCCCGTCGGCCCGGGCGTTCTCGAAGGTCGCGCCCGGGGCCTGCACCTCGGTCAGCTCAGCGAGATCTAACGTGGCGCGGTCGAAGCGAGCGTTGCCCAACTGGGCGCGGTGAAAGCGGGTGCCCGTCAGGTTCATGCCGCTGAAGTCCACATCCCTGAAGTCGCCGTTCGACAGGTCGGCGCCGGCGAGGTTGAGCTCGCTGCGCACCCGCAGGAAGAGGTTCGGCAGGACCGGGATGGGTGCGAAGTTGGTCTGCACCAGGGACGCCGGGCCGCCCACCCGGGGCGGGACCACAACGAACGTGTCCCACCAGTAGGCGAGGTCGGTGCTGGCCTGGAGCACGTAGCCCGGGTAGATCGGGGTGCGGCCGGTGTTGGTGATGACGGAGTGCGTGGGCCAGGACAGCTCGAGGATCCCGCCACGGCTGACCAGTTGGAGGGTCACGGGCGAGGGGACCAGTTCGGCCACGGCCGTGAGACTCAGCGAGGCCCCAACCAGCCAGAGGCCGGCGGAGCGGGCCCGCCGTCGCGCGGAGCGCCGGCAGAAGGTGGAAAGGAGGGAGCGGACTTGCGGGATGGGGTTCATACGGGTTTGACGGATACGGGCTTCACCTGCCACACCTGTTCACAGTAATCGCGGATCGAGCGGTCGGAGGAGAACTTGCCCATGCGCGCCGCGTTGAGAATGGCCTTGCGGGTCCAGGCTGGCGGGTCGCACCACAGCGCACTGACCTGGGCCTGGCAATCGACGTAAGCCTGGTAGTCCGCGAGGACGAGGAAGGGATCGTCGTAGCACAGATTGTCCACGAGCGGCCGGAACCGGTGGGGATCGTCCGGAGACAGCGCGCCCGAGCCCAAGAACTCGAGGACCTCGCGCAACGCGGCGTTTTGGGCGACAAGATCGCCTGGCCGGTAGCCGCCCGCCTTCAACCGCTGCACCTCCTCGACGTTCAGGCCGAAGCAGAAGAAGTGCTCGGGCCCGACCTCCTCGCGGATCTCGACGTTGGCGCCGTCGAGCGTGCCGATGGTGAGCGCGCCGTTGAGCGAGAACTTCATGTTGCCGGTGCCGGAGGCCTCCTTGCCGGCGGTCGAGATCTGCTCGGACAGGTCGGCCGCGGGGTAGATGTGCTGGGCGTTCTTGACGTTGAAGTCGGGGAAGAACACGACCTTGAGCCGGTCCCGGACATCGGGGTCGCAGTTGACCAGGCCGGCCACATCGTTGATGAGCTTGATGATGAGCTTGGCGAGGTAGTAGCCGGGGGCGGCCTTGGCGCCGAAGAGGAAGGTGCGCGCCGGAACGTCGGCCTGCGGGTCGCGTTTGAGGCGCAGGTAGAGCGTGAGGATGTGGAGGACGTTCAGGTGTTGCCGCTTGTACTCGTGCAGGCGCTTGGCCTGGACATCGAACAGGGACTCGGGATTCACCCGCACGCCGGTGCGTTGCTCGAGGATTCCGGCCAGGTCGCGCTTGGCCTGGAGCTTGACCTCGCGCCACTGCTGCTGGAAGGCGGGGTCGTCCGCCAACGGCTCGAGGCGCCGGAGCTGGGTGAGGTCGCGCAGCCAGCCGTCCCCGATGTGTTCGGTGATCAGGCGGGCCAGCGGGGGATTGCTGACCGCCACAAAGCGGCGGGGGGTGACGCCGTTGGTGACGTTGCAGAAGCGCTCGGGCCACAGCTCGGCGAAGTCGCGCAGGACCGTCTGGCGGAGCAGGTCGGAGTGCAGGCGGGCGACGCCGTTGACATGGTGGCTGCCCACGGTGGCCAAATGGGCCATGCGGATCGAGCGTTCGCCGCGCTCATCGATCAACGACAGGCGGGCCACGCGGGCGTCGTCACCGGGGTATTTGGCCCGCACCTCTTCGAGGAAGCGGTGGTTGATCTCGTAGATGATCTGCAGGTGACGCGGCAGGAGCTGGCCGAACAAACCCACGGGCCACTTCTCGAGCGCCTCGGGCAGCAGGGTGTGGTTCGTGTAGGCGAACGTGTTCCGGGTCACGTGCCAGGCGGTGTCCCACTCCATCCCATGCTCGTCCACCAGCAACCGCATCAGTTCGGCAACGGCGATGGCGGGATGGGTGTCGTTGAGCTGCACCGCCCATTTCTCGTGGAACCGGTCGAGCGGCCGCTGCAGACGGCAGTGGACCCGGATCATGTCCTGCAGAGAGCAGGTCACGAAGAAGAACTGCTGCTGGAGCCGAAGCGTCTTGCCCTGGATCACCTCGTCATTCGGGTAGAGGACCTTCGTGATGTTCTCCGAGTGCATCTTGTCCTCCACGGCGCGGTAGTAATCGCCGTGGTTGAAGGCGGTGAAGCGGAAGGACTCGACCGCCTCGGCCTTCCAGAGGCGGAGATGGTTACAGGTGCCGACGCGGTAGCCGAGGATGGGCGTGTCATAGGCGACCCCCTTGACGACGGTGCCCGGCACCCAGCGGACCCGGTAACGGCCCTGGTCATCAGTCCCCGCCTCGGTGTGCCCGCCAAACGGCACGTCGTAAGTGATCTCCGAGCGCGCGATTTCCCACGGGTTGCCATGCCGCAGCCACTTGTCGGTGATCTCGACCTGCCAGCCGTCCTGGATGGTCTGGTCGAAGATGCCAAACTCGTAGCGGATGCCGTAGCCGACGGCGGGGACCTCGAGGGAAGCGAGCGAATCGAGATAGCACGAGGCGAGGCGGCCCAGACCACCGTTGCCCAGCCCGGGTTCCTCCTCCTGCTCGATCAGCGTATCGAGGTTCAGGCCGAGCTCGGCGAGGGCCTGGCGGGTCGGCTCGATCAGGCCCAGGTTGAGCAGGTTGTTGCCGAGATGGGGACCGGGCAGGAACTCGGCCGAAAGATAAGCCACGACGCGGGCGTCCTGCTCGGCGTAGGTTTCGAGAGTGCGGACCCCCTGTCGGAGCACGCGGTCGCGGACCGTGTAGGCCAGCGCCGTGTAGGCGTCATGGGGCGTGGCGGCCAGCGGCACGCGGCCGAGGCTGCAGAACAGGTGATCCAGGAAGGACTGCTTGAGTTCGGTTGCGGTGCGGCCGCAACGGGCGGTGGAGACCGGCGAGACCTGGAGGGCGTGCGCCAGCGGGGTTTCCTTGGGTTTGGCCATGGGTAACAACAGTTGAAGATTGGACGTTGAGCGTTGGGCGTTGAGCGTTGGGCGTTGAGCGGCAGGCGAAAAGGAGGCAGTCAGCGGACTCCCAATGTCTCGCGTTTCGTGGTGCGGAAGAAGTACGTGGTCGTGAAGTTGAGCTGGAACTGCTTGTCGCCCCCGTCAAAGGACTTCTTGAGCGAGACGGCGAAGCTCAGGGGCAGTCGCTCGAGTTGTTTGGCCAGGACGAGCTTAGCCGAATGGGTCCATTCATCGTTCCGTTCGAGGTCCACCTTGGTCTCGTAACGGGTAGACACCGACCAGCCCCGCGACAGACCGAAAGTGGCCGGCAGGTACATCTCCAGGTATTCCTGCGGGAGCACACCGGATTCCTCGGCGAAGGAGTCGTTGTACTCCACCCGGGGAGTCAACGTGAGCCAGCCGGTCGCATCCCAGGCAACGGCCCAGAAGGGCTTGAGTCTCCAGACGTTGTCCCCGAGCACGTCGTCGGTGGCCGAAGGCGTGCGCAATTCCAGGCCGCCGCCGGTGCGCCAGGCATGGCCGAGCCGGAACGCGGTGCCGGTCCCCACCTCGATGTCTCCCAGACCCAGGGCGTCGGCGTCGCCCTCCGCCTCACCCGCCACATGGCCCGCTACCGGCAGCTTGAGTTGCACGGCCCATTCCTGCCGCTCCGAGACGCGCCATGACCAGAGGCCGCCGAGCTCCAGCTTGAGATCTTCGCGATCATCCTTGAAGTGGTTCCATTCCGTATCAGCCCACGCGCGACGGAGCAGCAGGGTCGGATCGTCCTGCACCTTCAGTTCCGGACTGAGGAATGGCGGAGGGGCCTCGACTGGCTCTGCGACCGCAGCCAAGCACGAGACCAGGACGGCCGCGATGACGACGAGAGCCGTCGGGAGAGCACGGCGTCCCACGAATCGGCGAGGCGCTTCCCAGGAACCGCCCGGTGAGGGCACCGGGCCTACAACCTGTAGGCCGGGTCCCCCGACCCGGCGGGAAGGGTTCACGGCCCCTGAGCAGATCCAAGAGAACCACGTCACTTCCCCCATCCCCGATGTTCGTAATCGGCGGAGAATCCAAGCCGGCGACTTCCTCCACCGATTACGAACATCGGGAATGGGGTTGAGGGAGGCGCTCCGTGACCCTGTGGTGCGGGCCTCCCGCCTGCAGCTTCGTCCCGCAAAGCGCCGCTGCAAGCCGGCGCACTCCATACGCTGCGCGCCGCGCCCAGGGCGGTGACCCAGGCACCCCTGGGCAGGCTGGCCACCGTTGAGCCGGACTTCTTCCATTGAATCCTGGAACTTCCCTTGAGTCTTGGACTTTGAACTTTGAACTTCGTCTGCCTGCGCCCTTTGCTCCACCAGGGGGATCGCCCCTGAGCAGGCCCAAGAGGAACAGTCCGCTTCCCATGAACCGTGTGGTGCAGGCGTCCCGCCTGCAGCTCCGGGCTCCAAGACTCCATTCCGAGCGGACGACCGGCGGGGGAACGAACGGGGTTTCATGCAGGCGATGCGGGGGTTTGCGACGCGGGCTTGTCGGCGACCCGCAGGAATTCGATCCGGTGGTTGGCGTCCGGATGACGGGTGGAGGGACCGGCGACGAGCATCGCCACGTTCCCTGGCATCTCGCGGTCCCGCAGCCAGGTGCGGGCGAACTCGCGCCAGTCGGCGGGTTCGTCGGTCAGCGGCACGGCGTGAACGCCGTAGGAGAAGGCCAGGCCGCGGCACACCGCCGGGTCGTGGCTGAGCGCGACGATCCAGACCGGCGGGTTGAAGCGGGAGATCATCCGGGCGGTGGTGCCGGTGCGGGTGGGCACGAACACCGCCGCGCACGGCACGGTTTCGAGGGCATGCTCGACGACCGCGGAAATGGCTTCGGCGGCGGACGCAGGCGTTTCCTGGTGGGCCACCGCTTTCAGGGCTTCCAGGCGCGTGGGCGGGCGGTGCGCCTCGGTGTACGCGGCGATCCGGGCCAGCATGGCGACGGCTTCCTCGGGGAATTTCCCCATGGCGGACTCTCCCGAGAGCATGAGGCAGTCGGTACCATCGAGGATGGCATTGGCGACGTCGGTGGCCTCGGCGCGGGTTGGCAGGCGGCTGGTCGTCATGGACTCGAGCATCTGGGTGGCGGTGATGACCGGTTTGCCGGCGAGGCTCGCGCGGGCGATGAGCTGTTTCTGGAGGATGGCCATCTCCTCGATCGGCACCTCGACGCCCAGATCCCCCCGGGCCACCATGATGCCGTCGGCCGCGCGCAGGATCTCGTCGAAGTGCTGGAGGGCGTCGCTCCGCTCGATCTTGGCGATGATGAACGGCTGGCGGCCCAACTCCCGGGCGGCGGCCCGCACGGCCTCGACGTCCGCCGCGGTCTCAACAAACGACTGGCTGACCGCATCGACCCCGTGGGCCAGGGCGAACTCGAGGCAGCGCCGGTCATGGTCCGTGAAGGCGCTGATGCCCAGGTTGATGCCCGGCAGGTTCAGCCCCTTGCGCGAGCGCAGCTCACCGCCCACGGCCACCAGGCAGGGCACGTCCGGACCCGCGACGCGCTCGACGACGAGTTGCACCAGGCCGTCGTTGAGGAAGAGCCGGTCGCCCGATTTGACCACGCGCGGCAGCCGGTCGAAACTCACCGACACCCGCTCCGCGTTGCCGGTGACCTCCTCGACGGTCAACGTGAACCGCTCGCCGGCCAGCAATTGGACCGGCTCGGGTTCGAGCCGGCCAATCCGCATCTTGGGTCCCGGCAGATCGGCCATGATGGCCACCCGCCGCCCCGTGGCCTGCTCCGCAGCGCGGAGACGGGCGATGCGTTCGGCGTGACTCGGGAAGTCGCCGTGCGAGAAGTTGAGCCGGGCCACGTTCAACCCCGCGCGGAGGAGGCGTTCGAGCATCGCGGGGGACTCGGACGCGGGGCCGATGGTGGCGACGATTTTGGTCTTGTGGGCGGGGAGTTTCATGGCGGGGTTCAAGTGAGGACCGAACCTCCGACGAACGGCGTGCCGGCGTCCAGTGCCTGGAGGTTGTCCACGGTTGTGCGGGCGATGTCGGTGAGCGCTTCGCGGGTGAGGAAGGCCTGGTGCGAGGTGATGAGGACGTTGGGGAACGTGAGCAGCCGGGCGAGCTCGTCGTCCTGGAGGACCTGGCCGGACAAGTCCTCAAAGAAAATCCCCTCCTCCTCCTCGTAGACGTCGAGGGCTACGCCGCCGAGGCGACCGGATTTCAGGGCCCCGATCAGCGCGGTGGTGTCGATCAGCGCGCCCCGGCTCACGTTGATGAGGATGGCGCCGGGCTTCATCAGGTCGAGCGTTTCCTGCCGGATGAGGTGCTTGGTTTCGGGCGTGAGCGGGATGTGCAGCGAGACCACGTCGCTGAACCCGGCGAGCGAGGCGGCGTCCACATAGGTCACCCCCGAGCGGTTGGCCCAGTTCGCGTCGGGAAACGGATCGAAGGCGAGGACCTTCATGCCGAAGCCGTGGAGGATCTGGGCGACGATGCGGCCGATCTTGCCGGTGCCGACGATGCCCGCCGTCTTGCCGTGCAGATCGAAGCCCACGAGGCCGTTCAGCGAGAAGTTGAGTTCGCGCACTCGGCTGAACGCGCGATGGATCTTGCGGTTGAGCGTCAGGAGCAACGCCACGGCATGCTCGGCCACGGCGTGCGGCGAGTACACCGGGACGCGCGTGACGGTGAGTCCCAGCGCCTTCGCGGCGGCGAGATCGACGTTGTTGAAGCCCGTGCAGCGCAGGGCCACCAACGCGATGCCGTGACCGGCGAGGGTCTCGAGACACGCCCGGTCCACTTCGTCGTTCACGAACACACACACCGCCCGCGCCCCCTGGGCCAGCGCGGCGGTCTCGCGCGTCAACCGGAAGTCGAGGAAGCGCCACTCGACGTCGCTGTCGCGGCTGGCGCGTTGCAGATGTTCGCGGTCGTAGGGCCGCGTGTCGTAAACGGCGGTAGTGATCATGGGAAGCGTTTACTCGAATCGCTCGGGTTGGCCGGTCGCCGCCAGCACGGCGCTCCAGACAAAGCCGTCCGGGTCCATCTGCTTCTTGCGGCTGGCCAGCAGTTCGATGGGCACATGAATGAACTGGCCGTGGAGAAAGCCGATGACGAGGCCGGTCTTGCCCGCCATCGCCGCATGGACGGCGTGGCGCGCAAACAGGTCAGTGAGGATCGCGTCCTCGGCGTTGGCGGGGCTGCTGCGAACGAGGTAGCTCGGATCGAAGTAACGCATCACCAGGGGAACGCCCACGGCCTGGAAGTGGTCCTCGATCCGCTGCCGCAGGAAAAGCCCGATGTCCTGCAGCCTGACGTTGCCCGAGGCGTCGCGCGCCACCTCACCGCTGGCAAGCAGTTCCTGCCCCGCCCCCTCGGCCACCACGACCACGGCATGGCCCCGTTGGCGGACACGATGTTCGAGGGCCGCGAGGAAGCCCCGCGGGCCATCCAGCTTGAAGGGCACTTCCGGCACGAGCGTGAAGTTCACATCCTGACTCGCCACCGTGGCGCCCGCGGCGATGAAACCCGCGTGGCGACCCATCAGTTTCACCAGGGAAACGCCGTTTGGCACGCTGCACGCCTCGGTGTGGGCGCGGTGCAGGACCTTGGCCGCCTCCTCGACCGCGGTCAGATAACCGAACGTCCGTGCCACGAAGGCCACATCGTTGTCGATCGTTTTGGGAATCCCCACCACCGCCAGCGCATGGCCGCGGCGCCGCGCCTCCTGGAACAGGTCGTTGCCGCCGCGCTGCGTTCCGTCGCCGCCGATCGTGAACAGCATGTTGATGCCGCGCCGGATCAGGTTCTCCACGGCCGCGCCGATGTCCACCGGCCCGCGCGAAGTGCCCAGGACCGTGCCGCCCTCCTTGTGGATGCCGGCGACGAACTCCGGAGTGAGGACCAGCGGTTCGCCGCCCCGCGCCGGATCCAGGCCCTGATAACCGCCCTGGAAGCCCAGGACTTCCCCCACCCCGTAGGCGTGCCGCAGTTCGAGGAAGAGGGACCGGATGACATTGTTCAAGCCGGGACACAAGCCGCCACAGGTCACGATGCCCGCGCGCGTCTTGGCCGGCTCGAAGAACAGCCGGGCGCGCGGCCCGGCCAACTCGAACTGCAAGCCGGTCGCCGGAGGCGTCGGCGGGTCCAGCAGGATGTTCTCCGGCAACCGTAGCGTGTCGCTGACGGTGCGGGGGATCGGAGAGGCGAACCGCGGTTCACCCAGGAGCGTGATGTTCATGGCATGAGGGGTTTGGGACCGTCAGAACACTACCGCCAAGGCGAGGACGATCGGAGGACCGCTCGCATCCGGGTTAAACACGTACGCCGACAGATCCACCTGCTTGTAGCTGAAGCCGACCAGGAACCCCCGCTGGATGTCCAGGTCTGATGCGTAGGCGCGGGTGCGCTGGCTGACGACGCCCAGGCGGAACCAGTCCAGGGGCGCGAGTGTCAGTTCAGTCCAGGCATAGAGGAAGGTCCCCTCGGAGTCGCCGGCGTCCATCACATATTCGCCCTCGACATAGAGCTGGAGCCGCCACCAACTCAGCGAGGCCTTGACGCCAGGCGCAATGCCGGTGGTGGCGCCAAACACGCCTCCGATCATCGGGGTCAGTTCCCACGCCAGCGCCTCACCACCCGAGACGTTGCCCCCGAACCAGACCGAGCCCGTCTCCTGGTCCTCGTAATTATACCGGGCCTCGAAGTGCAGCCCCCCCCGGTCGGCGGTGATCGTGGGCTGGAGGTAGTCCCGGTCGTCGGGCACGAAGTACGCGAACGCGGAAACCCCGAACGACCACGCCTCGTCCGCGGGAGGGGCGAACGCCACGGGAGCAGGTTCCGGGCGGGGAGGCCGGTCGGTCGCAATCTCCGGATGCCCCAACGCCCCGGCGAGCGCAGGCAACCCACAGACCGACACCAGGACAAGCAGGATGGAGCGGCGCACGGTTAGCCTCCCAAGGCGATGGTGAGTCCGACCAGGGCGGCGCCCAGCAGCACCATGACCGCGCCCGCGAGCCAGGGAGCGCGGCCTGTGATCCGCCCGAACACCCAGCCGGTTCCGAACAGCATTGCGATGGCGATCAGGTTCGAGACGCGCAATGCCCCCCGCGCCTGGGTCATGAACAGGAACGGGATCACCACCGGAAAAGTGGAAAAGAACACGAGCAGGAACACCCCGATCGCCCCGGTCCAATCCTCGCGTTGGACGCGGACCCGTGGCAGCGGTTCGGGACCCTGGCGAATCCGCTCGCGCAGCACCTCGAGATCGGTCGGCAGCAGGACCGGCAGCAACGCCGGGGGGAGCAGGTCGCCGAGGAGATGGTGCGCCTGGGGCGCGTCCGGGGCCCGGCGTACGGCCCGCAGCAGCGCCCGGTTGCGCCCCCGCTCCGCCAGGCAGCCCATGAGGTAGAAGACCCCGTCGATGAGGCCCCAGGCCAGGTTGCAGCCTAACGCCCCGATCAACATCGTGCGGACGTCGTCGCGACCCGTTTCGGCGATGCTCAGAGAACCGGTGAACGTGAGCACCATGATCAGCCCGAACAACACCTCCGACAGCCGGTCGTAAGGGTCGAGGACCCGCTTCGAGGAGGCCAGGGCCGGTGGGTGGGACATGCCAGGGCGGCAGACGGACAGGTCAGCCACCCGGCGCCGAAGGCCGGCCGGGTGGCTGTGCCCGTGGTGGTTACTTCGCCTCCGGCGAGAGGGCCTGCTCCGTCTTCAGCAGTTCCTTCAGCGCGCTCTGCATCGACCGGTTGACACCCCGGAAGTTCCAGTTGGCATGGCTCACCGTGCTGCGGACCGCTTTCACGCCGCCCGGCGTCACGTCCAGGGCCAGGGTCTTCTGGATGTCGCCCAGATCCGAGAGGAACCCTCGGAACTGTTCACCGGAAGCCTGAAACGTGGTGAAGACCTTGTCGTAGCTCTTCTGAACGGCGTCCAGGCGCTTCTGGGCCTTCTTCCGGAGGGACTCGTTGCCCAGACCGTCCACGGTCTTCTGCCACTCGCCGAAGTAACGGCGTCCGTCGCCTTGCATCCATTGGACGCGCGCGCGGGTCCAGGTGGCGGCGGCCTCGACCTTCGGGACCTGGGTGGCAAAGGTCTCGTAGGCGGGTCGCAGATCGCCCTGGGTCTGTTTGGTGAGCGCGTTGAGGGCCTCCAGGGCGGCCTTGAGCTGTTCGCTGGCGCGGGTGGCTTCGAGGCGGGCCTCCTGCATGCTGGAGGCGAGCGCTTCCTGGGAGGCCTGCGTCGTGCCGCCCAATACGGTCAAGAGTCCGAGGAGGAGGAGGGGATGGTACTTCATACGGTTTCGTGTGCTAGCCGGTGGTCCGGTTCGTGTTCGATGGGTCTCGTTTCGGTTTTCTGTCGCCCGTCCCTCGGGGAAACCCCCGCTGACCTGACAGCGACAAAAGCGCGGGCTCCCCCGTTTTGGGGTCGCATCTTAACATTTAACATTCGCGCCCCGACGACGATGTCACCGCCGCCTCCGCCCGCGTACGGCTTGGAGGTTGTCGACGCTCGGCGCCGGGCCACGCAAGGAACCGGGGTCTTCGTCCCGGGAGAAATGTTAAATGTTAAGATGCGACCCCAAAACGATGGTGGGGCGCCTGGGGGAAGACGAAAGCGCTGGGGGAGAGGGTTCATGCGGCCGTGGCGGTTGAGGGAGCGATGGGGCCGAGGAGGAACCAGGTGCGCACACGGCCCTTGCCCTTGATCTCGATCTCGCCGCGATCCTCGAAGGTGTACTGCGCCAGCAGCGCGTCCCGCGTCGTGGTTGTCACCTGGATCCGATCCGGCAACCCGCTCGATTCCATCCGGCTCGCCGTGTTCACCGTGTCGCCCCACAGGTCGTAGATGAACTTGCTCCGGCCAATGACGCCCGCCACGACCGGTCCCGTGTTCAGGCCGATCCGGATCTGCAGCGCCTTGCCCTGGCTGGCGTTGAAGGCGCGCACGCTCGCGAGCATCTCGAGCGCCATCGCGGCCAAGACGGCCGCGTGACCCGACCGCGGCTCGGGGACACCGCACACCGCCATGTAACAGTCCCCGATGGTCTTGATCTTCTCCACGAGGTGCCGTCGCGCCAGTTCATCAAACCGGCTGAACAGATCGTCGAGCATCTCGACCAACGGCTGCGGGGGCATCCCGCCGGACAAGGTCGTGAAACCCACAATGTCCGCGAAGAGCACCGTCACGTCCGGGAAATGGTCGGCGATGCTGTCCTCGCCGGCCTTGAGCCGTCCCGCCACCGGCGCCGGGAGGACATTCAGCAAGAGCCGCTCGTTCTCCCGGTTCAGCCGGTCCACGGTCAGATGCGTGTGCACCCGCGCCAGGAGCTCGTGCGCGTTGAACGGTTTGCCCACGTAATCCACGGCCCCCAGCTCGAACCCGCGCACGATGTCGGCCGTGTCAGTCTTGGCCGTGAGGAAGATCACCGGGATGGCCCGCCACGCCGCGGAGCCTTTCAGCCGTCGGCAGGTCTCGAAGCCGTCCATCTCGGGCATCATCACGTCCAGGAGGATCAGGTCGGCTGGACGCGTTCGACCACCTCGAGGCCTGTTTGCCGTTGGTGGCCACTGATCTGGTAACCGCGTTCCTTGAGCGTCGCGGCCAGGGTTTGGATGTTCGCCGGCGTGTCATCGACAATCAGGATCCGGCCCGGCGAAGGCTTCGCAGCAGGGTTCATGAGGACATCTCCCGATGGGCGGCCACGGCCTGTTCGAGCCGGGCCAACGCATCGCCAAACGCGAAACTGTTCACTTGTTGTTCGAACGCCGCCAGCGCCTCGCCCGGGAGCAACGCCGCGAAGACCTCCCGGTTTGCCTCGAGACACTCGCCCGCGGTCGGGTCGAACTGGTTCAGATGCCCCTGCATCTCCTCCACGACCTGTTTCACCCGCGCGGGGTCCAACCGGGCCGGAGCTGCCGCGGCGGCGGCCGGCGTGATAGCGGCGCCCTCCGGCCACGCCGCGCGCATCCGGCTCACGAAGTCCTCGAGCACTCCGCGGAACCGCTCCATGAGCGGCGTCAGTTCGGCCGGGTCCAACCGGGCGGCGATCGCCTTCTCCAGCGCGGCCGCCACCTGCTGCAGGGGCCGGGCCCCCAGGCTGCCGGCGACGCCTTTGACCGTGTGGGCCAATCGTTCTGCCAAGGGCACGTCATCGCCCGCCAGCGCCGCTGCGATCTGTGCGGGTGCCGGCCCCTGTTGCTCGACGAACTGCCGCAGCAACTTCAGGTAGAGCTTGCGGTTGCCCGCCACGCGGGTCAGCCCATCGGCCGTGTCCAGCCCCTCCACCACCGGGAGCGTGGCTTCGGACGCCACCCTGGAAGCCGCACCCGTCTGAAAGTCGTTGGGGACCGCACCCGCCCCGGGTGCAGTGGCGGGCGCCCCGCCTGACACTCCCACCGTCGTGGGCCGGTAGTATCGTCCGAGCGTCTCGAACAGGAGCGCGGGATCGATGGGTTTCGCCACGTGGTCGTTCATTCCCGCCTCGAGACACCGCTGCCGTTCCTCGATCGTGGCGTGCGCGGTCATCGCGATGATGGGCAAGCCGGCCAGGCGCGCGTCGTCGCGAATCCGCCGCGTGGCCTGGTAGCCGTCCATCTCGGGCATTTGGAGGTCCATGAGCACCACATCGAAGACGGGCGGGAACGGGCCGCCACACAACCGGTCGACGGCCTCGCGTCCGTGGTTCGCCACGTTCACGTGCGCCCCGACTCCCTCGAGCAACTCGACGGCGATCTGCTGGTTGATCTCGTTGTCCTCGGTCAGCAAGACGCGCAGTCCACGCAGCCGTCCCGTCTCATCCGCAGCCTCGATCCCCGCCGCCACCCTTGCTTCGCCGGCGTCCCCGAAGATGTTCATGAGCGAATCCACCAGCATCGACTTGGTGACCGGCTTCACCAGGAAGCCGTCCACGTGCAGCTTCTCGGCCTCCTCGCGCACCTCCTCCCGGCCGAAGGCCGTCACGATGACCACCGCCGGGGGGCGGCGGAGGGTGGGGTCATTCTTGATCAGCCGCGTCGCCTGCAATCCGTCCATGCCGGGCATCCGCCAGTCCATGAACACGACATCGTAGGGCGCATCGCCGTCGCGTTCCTTGATCGCCGCCAGGGCCTCGGCTCCCGAGCTCACAGCATCCACGCGGGCGGCCAGCGGCTCGAGTGACTCGAAGAGGATCTCCCGCGCCGCTGCGTTGTCGTCCACGACCAGAAGGCGCAGGTCCTGAAAACGCCCGGGCACCCATCGGCCCGTGCCAGTTGCCGCGCCGACTCCCAGCCAGATCGTGAAGCTGAAAGTGCTGCCCACGCCGGGCTCGCTCTCGAGCCAGATCTGGCCTCCCATGAGCTCGACCAACCGCCGGCAGATCGTCAGGCCCAACCCCGTGCCGCCGTGCTTGCGGGTGGTGGACATGTCGGCCTGCGAGAAGGGCTGGAAGAGCCGGGCGGCCTGTTCGGAGGTCATGCCGATGCCCGTGTCGCGGACCGAGAACTTGAGCTGCACCTTGTCCCCGGTCTGTTCGAGCAACTCGATGCGCAGCCGGATCTCGCCGCGCTCGGTGAACTTGATGGCGTTGTTGACGAGGTTGGTCAGCACCTGCCCCAATCGCAGCGGATCGCCGCGCAACTGCTCGGGGATGGCCGCCCCCACGTCAGCGAGGAACTCGAGCCCCTTGTCATGGGCCTTCTGGGCGGTGACGGTGGTGACCGAGCCGATCACCTCGTCCAGGACGAAGTCGGTGGTCTCGAGGTCGAGTTTGCCGGCCTCGATCTTCGAGAAGTCGAGGATGTCATTGATGATGGCCAGCAGCGAGGTGCCGGCGTTGTGAACCTTGGCGACGTAATCGCGCTGCTTGGGGGTGAGCTGGGTCTTGAGGGCGAGGTGGGAGAGCCCGATGATGGCGTTCATCGGGGTGCGGATCTCGTGGCTCATGTTGGCGAGGAACATGGACTTCATCTGCGTGGCTTCCTCGGCCTTGGCTTTGGCGACGACGAGTTCGGCGGTGCGTTCCTTGACGAGTTCCTCGAGATGTTCCTTGTAGGCGGTGACCTCGGCCCGTGAATGCTCGGCGTCTTCGGCCAGGCTGATGGCGGCCACCCGCTGGCGCTGTTGCTCCATGGCCTGGTGGCGATTGCTCAGCTCGGCCTGCCGGGCGCGCCATTGCTCGACGGCGAAGGAACCCACCAGCCGCGCAAAGCGGGTAAGAAAGCCCAGGATCGAGGGCAACCGGGCCTCGTCGATGACCGGCGCCTCGTGGACCGCCTTCAAGTACGCGTCTCGGTCGAAGCCCTGTTCTTGGGCCTGGGCCACGAAGAAAGCGTCATCCGGCGGCGCCAGGTGGAACTGGCCGATGAAGACGTTGGCGACGTGCCGGCCGTCCAGCTTGATGGGCGACGCGCAGTCGGTCATGCCATTGCGACAGCGGTAGATGGCGTAGTCTTTTCCCTCCTGGAGGTGGAGGGCGAGGCCCGTGTCGCTCTCGAGGCAGCGCGCGCAGGTCTGTTCGTTGACCCGGTGGAAGTCGGTGCACACGCGCTGCCAGCGGGCCGCGGCCAGGATGTTCCCCTCGAGATCGATGATGGCGGCGGCCACGCCGACCGCCTCGCAGAAGTCCGTGAACAGTTGCTGCAGTTCGTTCTCGCGCACGAGCTCCACGAAACGGGTCCGGACGGTGGCGTCGTCCAGGGTGGCGGGGGTGGCTTCGGCGGGCGTGGCTTCCAGGGTGGCAACCTCCCCCGCCTCGACGGACGGGAAAGGCGCGGTGCGGCCGAGCCCGGCGGCCAGCGTGTTAACCTGCTGTTTGAGTTCGAGAATCCGCTGTTCGCGTCCGAGGGCCAGGCGGTTGAAGCGTTCGATCTCCTCGACCTTCTTGCGGTCGGAGACATCGACGAGCGTGCCGATGAGTCCGCCGGGAGAGCCGTCGGCCTTGCGGAAGCCGGCGACCGTGTACAGCACGTCGTGGACCCGGCCGTCGGCCATCGGGAGGGCGATTTCCTTCTCGACGGAGGTGACGGTGGCGATGAGATGTTCGTCCTCGGCCTGGTAGGCGAGCCGCTCGGCCTCCGGCAGGTAGGCGAGCTCGGCCACACGTTTCCCGATCACGTTGGCGCGCTGGATGCCAAAGGCCTGTTCGTAGGCACGGTTGCAGCCGAGGAACCGGGTGTCGGGGTCCTTGTAGAAGACCGGATAGGGAATCGTATCGATCAGGGCCTGCAGGAAGGCCGCGTGGTTCCGCATGGTATCCTGGGCGATCTTCTGCTCGGTGATGTCCTGCGTGACTCCGAACATATCCCGGGGCTTGCCGTGTTCGTCCTTGACGATCTGGCCCAGTGCATGGATCCACACCACCCTCCCGTCCACCGGGCGCTGGTACGCGTAGATGGCGTCGTAAAAGGGAACCCTTCCCGCCACGGCGTCCTCGAAGTTTTTCGCCGTGACCTTGCCCGCCTCCTCATCGCCCAGGAACACGTGCTTCAACCAGTGCTCGATCGTATAGCGGTGGTCGGGCGCGGGCGGGTCACCGAAGATCCGGGCGGCGCGCTCGGAGGAGTTGTACCAGCCGGAACCGTCCAGCGGCACGTGCCAGTAGCCGGCCCGGGTGAGGTCCAGCGCCTGATCGGACAGGAAGTTGACGCGCTGCAGTTCCGCCTCGGCGCGCCGGCGCTCGGTAACGTCGGTGAAGCTGACCACGGAGCCGACGATCAGGCCGTCCTTGAGGATGGGGGTGGCGCCATACTCGACCGGGAGGGAGGTGCCGTCCTTGCGCCAGAGACATTCGTCGTCGATCCGGCTGGCCTCGCCGCGGGCATAGGCGGCGAACATCGGGCACTCTTCCGGCGGGTATTCCCGACCGTCCGGTCGGTGATGATGGAAGGTGGCGTGGGAGGGTTTCCCGATGAGTTCCTCCGCCGTGAAGCCGAGCATCCGGCAGGCGGCGGGATTGACGAAGGTGATGCGTCCTTCGGTGTCGGTGCCGAAGATGCCCTCGGCGCTGGAGTCGAGGATGAGGCGCGAGCGCTCCTCGCTTACCTGGAGCTTCTCGCGCTGTACGGTCAGTTCGCGCTGCTGGGTGAGCAACTCCTCTTTCTGGGCCAGGAGTTCCTCCTGGGACTGGGTGAGCTCCTCGGTTTGCTCCTCGAGTTGCCGGGCCTGCTCCTGGGTTTGCGCGAGCAGTTCCTGGGTGCGCAGACTCCGCTCCAGGACTTCAAGGCTCATCGCCAACGTCGGCCGGACTTCTTCGAGCAGGGCCTGCTCCCGGGCGTCGAACACGCGGAAGGTGCCAACCTCGATCACTCCCAGGAGCGTGTCCTGGGATAACAGCGGCCAGGCCACCGCGTGCCCCGGAGCCGCTTCGCCCACTCCCGAAGCGATGCGCAGGTAGTCCGGCGGCAGGTTCGTGAGCGTGACGGTCCGGCGTCCCTGGGCGGCCTGGCCGGCCAACCCCTGACCCAGCCGGAAGCAGTCGGTCGCATCCGCGCCGGGGGCGAGACCATAAGCCGCCACCCGCCGCAAGTGACCCGGTTTCTCTTCGAAGATGTAGAAGCCGGCGACGCCGCCGCCCAGTAAGGGCATCAGGCCGGCCAGGAGTCGTTGACCGAACTCGGCCAGGGAAGCAGCGCCCTGCAGCTCGCCGGTGAGTTGGGCGGCGCTGGTCTTGACCCAGCGCTGCCGGTCCATCGCCGCGGCCCCCTGTTTCAGGACGTCCACCGACCGCGCCAGTCCGCCAGTCTCATCGCGGGCCTCGATGAAGGGAACCGGACGTGTGTAGTCGCCGCTGGCGATGCAGCGGACCGAGGTCTCCAATCCGCGGATCGGCAGGACGATCCGGCGGAAGGTGAGGAAGCCCAACAGCCCGGTCACCAGCACCGCCGTCGTGTTGGCGAGGAACATCTCGTGGCGGAAGGCCGCGATCAGGGCGACGGCGTCCTGGCCTGAGGTGCGGGCCAGCACCTCGTTGTGGTCAATCCATTCACTGGACGCCTGGCTGAGGCGATCCCCAACCTCGCCAAGCGGTCCGCTCAGCAACGTCCCCGCTCGCTCCCGCTGTTCCGCATCCACCAGTTCCATGACGCGCCGGGCCCCTTCGATCCATTCGCGGCCGAGGTTCTGGAAGTCGGTCATCATCCGGCGGTCCTCGTCGCTGACCACCAGATCATCCGCGTAATGCCGGAGCAGCCGCACCACCTCACGCTCGTCCACCTCGAAGGCGGTGCGCGCCGCGCGGCGGAGGTCGTCACTGGGGGCCAGCACATAGCTCCGCACGTTCACCCGCAGTTCCGCAAAGCTCCGGGAGAGGTTCCCGAGGCTGGCCAGGGCCTCGATCCGCGACTCGGCCACGAACCGGCTGCTGCGCTCGACCTGCGCCAGTTGCAGCCGCGTGAATAGCCCCAGTCCCAGCAGCGCCAGCAGCGGCACGGCCAGCAGCACGCTCAAACGCTTCGCAATCGTCATGGTTCAGGGCTTGGCGAAGGGTTTCTCCAAGCCGGCGCTCCCGGACGGCGATGGGCGCTGTTCACCCCGGGCCCGAACAGGGGTGCTGCCCCACCGAGGTGCTCCGCCGGGTCGAGGAACAGCACCCCATCCGGTGCGAGCAGCGAAGCCATGCGTGTGAGAACCGCGCCACGGCAGTCGGTCTGGAGGTACATCAGCACGTTCCGGCAAAAGAGGATGTCGATAGGGCCCGCGAGATGCCATGCTGCGCTGACCAGGTTCAGGTGGCGCCATTCGACCAGCCGACGCACGGCGGGTGCGAGGCGCCACCGGGATTCCTGGGCTGCCGGCGCCAGGAAGCGGACCCGGCGCGCGGGGGTCAAGGTCGCGAGCGCGCGCTCACCATACTCGCCGCGTTCCGCCGCCGCCAGCGCCACGGCGTCAATGTCCGTGGCCAGGATGCGCACCGGCGGGTCTTCACAGCACAACGCCTCGATCACCGCCATCGCCAGCGAGTACGCCTCCTCTCCCGTCGCGGTCCCCGCCGACCACACCCGGGCCTCGCCTCGCTGCTCGACCTTGCGGCGCACGTGTTCGGCCGCCAGCGCGAAGTGTTCCGGATGCCGAAACCACCCCGTGAAGCGCGTCGTGACCAGGCCCACGAACCGCCGGCTCGCGGCCGGGTCCTCGACCTCCGCCGCGTGGAGCAACCGCTCGATGCCGCTCTCCTCCGCCAGGCCCAGCCGCCGGCAGCGGCGGTCGAGCAATGCGCGGTGGCGCTCGACCAGCTCGATGCCGGCCAGGCGCAAAGCCAGCCGCCGCGCCCGGTCAAACTGGGTGGCAGTCAACATCAAAACCGCACAAACTGGCGCCCGTGCCGCGCCCGGGCCTGATCCTCTTCGCGATGCCGGGCGTTCAGGATCGCCTGGGCGGTTTGCCGCGCCACACCGCGGGTCAGGTTCAGGTCGTTCAGGTCGAACGTCCCCGGTGGGCGGGCCCCCAGGGCGATGAGGCCGAGGTCCTGGCCTTCGACAACCACCGGCATGACCAGGAGCGGCGCAGTCTCGAACCCGAGTCGGCCGCATGACTTGTACGGCTCGAGGGCGTCCAGATCGGCGACCAAACGCCCCTCGGTTTCCCGTCGGGCGGGCATGAGAAACCCCTGGCCGCCGGCGATGGCGTCCTTCTGGCCGGGCGTCAGCGCAAGGTTAACGGTCGCGCGGACGTCGAGGCGGTCGGCGAACTGCGGGCGCACCACGATCAGCCCCCAGTCGGCCAGCGTGGCCCGGCACAGTTGGCGCAACACGACGTCGAGCAGTTCATCCAAGGTCTTCGCTTCGCCGATGGCCTTGCCGATCTCGTCGTACACGACCACCTGCGCGTTGAGCCGGCGGATGCGCTCGCCGGCGGTGCGGATCATGGCGAAGAGCACGCTCAGACCCGCGTGGCCGGCGCTGCCATGGAGCACGCCGAACGACGTGGTCGACAGCCGAAACAGCTCCGTGGCGCCCGTCGCCACGGCCGCGGCGGAGCGGGGTTGCTGGTCGAAGAGCGCCATCTCGCCGAAGTAATCGCCCGGCTCCAGGACGGCCAACGTCTTGACGGCGTCGGCGGTGGCGCCGGTGCGTTTCTCGATCCGGACGGTGCCGGACGCGATGAAGTACATGGCATCGCCGGGATCGCCTTCCTGGAAGATCCGCTGGCTGTCGGCGAAGGTGCGGGCCTCGAGGACGGCGGCCAGGCGGGTGAGCGCCTCGGCGTCCATGGCCCGCAACAGGGCGATGCGCTTGAGGGCGTCGGGGTTCATCGGGCCTCCTCGGATTCCAGGCCTTGCAGGTGCAGGTCCTGGCGCGGCCGGAGCAGGGCGCGCAGCTCCTGGGGATGGTTGGCTTTGGAGAGGGCGTCTTCCTCGGTGATCCAGCCGGCGGCGTGGAGTTCGGCGAGCGACTTCTCCATGGTGCCCATGCCGTCGCGCGTGCCGGTCTGGATGGCCGAGTAGATCTGGTGGGTCTTGCCTTCGCGGATGATCGCCGCGATGGCGGGCGTCACGACCATGACCTCGCGGGCGGCCACCCGCCCTTCGCTGTCGGCGCGCGGGAGCAGGATCTGGGAGACGACGCCCTTGAGGCTGGAGGCGAGCATGACCCGGATCTGCTCCTGCTGGTAGGGCGGGAAGACGTCGATGATGCGATCCACCGTCTGGGCGGCGTCCTGCGTGTGGAGCGTCGAGAGCACAAGGTGGCCAGTCTCCGCCAGCGTGAGCGCGGCGGCAATGGTCTCGAGGTCGCGCATTTCGCCCACCAGGATGACGTTGGGATCCTCGCGCAACACGCTCTTGAGCGCCCGCGGGAAGGAGTGGGTGTCGTGGCCGAGCTCCCGCTGGTTGACCGTGCAACGGAGGTGGGGGTGCACGAACTCGATGGGGTCCTCGATGGTGATGATGTGGCCTTCCTTCTGTTCGTTGATGAGCTGGAGCATCGCCGCCAGCGTCGTGGACTTGCCGGAGCCGGTGGGACCGGTCACGACCACCAGGCCCCGCGGCAGGAGCGCGAGCTGGCAGATGGTGTCGGACAGACCGAGCGTCTCGACGGTGGGGATGTTCTCGCCGATGGCGCGGAAGACTCCGGCGACACAGCCCCGCTGCAGGAAGACGTTCACGCGGAAGCGCGAGACGCCCGGGATGCCGATCGAGAAGTCCAGCTCGTGCTCCTCCTCGAACCGGGCTTTCTGGTCGTCGGTCAGAATGCTGTACACGAGCGTCTTCGCCTCGTCGGGCGTGATTTCGGTCTCGTAGCCGCTGGGGATGAGCCGGCCCGAGATGCGCACCATCGGCGGTCGGCCGACGGTGAGGTGAAGGTCCGAGGCGCCGTACTCGACGGCGTACTTGAGGAGTTCAGCGAGGTCCATAGGCATTGGGTTCAGGAGGGAGGGTGGCGAAGGGCGAAGGGCGAGGGGACGGGTCCAAGATGGCCGGGGAGGCGTTCGTTTACCGGAGGCCGGACGTGCCGGAGAAGACGCCTTTGAGGTTCATCTTGAGCTCGTCGGCCTTCGGGGAGACGCGCAGGGCCTCGGCTTCCTCGATGGTGCCGGCCTGCACCAGGTCGACCAGGGCCTGGTTGAAGGTCTGCATGCCCTCGGTCCGCGAGGCCTGGATCGCCGCCGGGATCTTGGTGGTGTCGCCTTCGAGGATCAGTTTCCGGATCCGGGGCGAGTTGATCAGGATCTCGAGGGCGGCGACGCGACCGCCCCCGGCGCGCTTGAGCAACTTCTGGCAGACGATGGCGCGCAGGCCCAGGGAGAGCTGCATGCGGATCTGCGCCGCGCGGTCGGTCGGGAACATGTTGATCAACCGCTCGAGGGACTCGGGGGCGTCCTGCGTGTGCAGCGTGCCGAACACGAGGTGGCCGGTTTCGGCGGCGGTCAGGGCCACGGACGCGGACTCCATGTCGCGCATTTCGCCGATGAGGATGACGTCCGGGTCCTGGCGGAGGACGTGTTTGAGGGCGCTGGCGAAGCTGGCGGAGTCGAGGGACATCTCGCGCTGGTTGACGAGGGCCAGCTTGTTCTCGTGCACGAACTCGATGGGGTCTTCGAGCGTCATGATGTGGACGGCCTCGGTCGCGTTGATGTGATCGATCATCGCCGCGAGGGTGGTGGACTTGCCGGAGCCGGTGGCGCCGGTCACGAGCACAAGGCCGTCGTTGGCGCCGGCGAGGTCCTTGAGCACCGGCGGCAACTCGAGCGCGTCCAGGCTCAGGATCCGGGTCCCGATGGTGCGCAGCACCATGCCGGGCTTGTCGCGCTGGTAGAACAGGTTTGCCCGAAACCGGCCCAGGCCCGGGAGGGCGACGGCGGCGTCGCAGTCGCGCGTGGTGCGGAACTCGCGGAGCTTCTCGTCGCTGCCGAGGACTTCGCGGGCCAGTCGCAGCACGTCTTCGGTGGTCAAGGGCGCCATGTCAAACCGGCCCAACTGGCCCTGGAGGCGGCCGATGGGCACTTCGTCGGCTTGGAGGTGGAGGTCCGAGCCCTGATGTTGGACCAGGACGCCCAGGAGTTCGGCGAGGGAGGTGGGACCAGGCATGGGAGGAGGAGGAGGGTTCACGGGCGGTTACTGCCGTCCCAAGGCCGCCCGGATGGCGTCCTCGGGCTTGACCAGGTGATCGGAGTTGTTCGGGTCGTCGGCGATGGAGAGCTGGACGCCGCGGACTTCGCCGTTGAAGGCGTTGCCGACCGGCCCGTAATCTGGCGACACCGGGGCGCCCGAATCCTCCCCGACATCGGCGCCGTCGTCCGCCGAGAAGATCATCGCCAGGGTCGCGCCGATCTCGCCCTCACCGACCTGCTTGCCATCCACGAACAGGGTAGCCTTACCTCCCTTGCCGAGGCCGCCGCCGGCGTAGGCGAATTCGAGCCGGACCTGCTGCGGGCCGGCGGGAAGCCGGTCGGCGGACTCGACGAAGAAGTGTTGGAAACCGCCCCAGTTGTAGCAGTACTTCAGCTTGCCGTCCTTCGCGTAGAGGCTCCAGCCGCCGATGTTCGCGCCCTGGCAGACGATGACGCCCTCAGCGCCGCGATCGGGCACGACGATTTCCGCCGTGATCGAGTGGGATTTGTTCTTGAGGTTCAGGACACAGTTCTCGGAAAGGCGACCCATGCCGCCGAACAACACCTGGGTCTTCCCCTTGATGAGCACGGGCCGGCCGGCGGTGTCCGGGTTGATCTTCTCCATGAGGCGGTCATCCAGCGGGAGCACCTTGTAGCGGGCGGCCTCGATGAGGAACTGCCGCTGCAACTCGTGGAGCTTCGCCGGCATGGCCTTCGCGAGATCCTTAGCCTGACTCCAGTCCGTGTCTGCGTAGAGTTCCCAGACGTCGTCGTCGAACGCCGGCGGCATGGCCGACGTCGGGGCCCACGGGGTCCGGTGTTTCGTCACCGCCGTCCAACCCTGGTGGTAGAGGCCGCGGTTGCCGAAGATCTCGAAGTACTGGGTGGAATGCCGTTCGGGCGCCCGGGCGTCATTGAAGGAATAGACCATGCTGACCCCCTCGATCGGGTCCTGCTGGATGCCATGGACGAACTGAGGCTGCGGCAGCCCGGCGACCTCGAGCACCGTGGGGGCCACATCGATGACGTGGGTGAACTGGGAGCGGATTTCGCCCCGGGCCTGGATGCCCTTGGGCCAGTGAACCACGGCGCCGTTGCGCGTGCCGCCCCAGTGGGAGGCGACCTGCTTGGTCCATTGGAAAGGGGTGTTCATCGCGAGCGCCCAGCCCACCGCGTAATGGTTGTACGATTCCGGCCCGCCGAGTTTGGCCAATCGCGCGGTGAGGTATTCCGGCGTTTCCATGGCCTGCAGGCCGTTGAAGTAACTCATCTCGTTGAAGCACCCGTTGATCGAGCCTTCCGCCGACGCGCCATTGTCGCCGCAGATGTAGTAGATGAGCGTGTCATCCAGGGCGCCGAGCTTCGCGAGCGTGTCCACGATGCGGCCGATGTGATGGTCCGTGTACTCCAGGAACCCGGCGTACACCTCCATCTGCCGGGCGAGGACGGGCCGGAACGCCGCCGGCATCTCCTCCCAAGAGGGCACTTCCGGGTTGCGCGCCGTGAGCTGGCAGTCGGCGGGAATCACCCCGAGCCGCTTCTGCCGCGCGAAGGTCTCCTCGCGCAGCTTGTCGTAGCCCTGGTCGAAGCGGCCCTGGTACTTGTCCGCCCACTCCTTGGGCACATGATGGGGTGCATGGGTGGCGCCGGGGGCGAAGTAGATGAAGAACGGCTTGTCCGGCATGAGCGCCTTTTGCTGGCCGATCCACTTGATGGCCTTGTCGGCCATGTCCGCCACGAGGTGGTAGCCCTGCTCCGGGGTCTTCTTGTTCTCGACCGGCGTCGTGCCCTCGTACAGCGTCGGATACCACTGATTGGCCTCGCCGCCGATGAACCCATAGAAGTACTCGAAGCCACCGCCGCCGGAGGGCCAGGCGTCGAACGGGCCCGCGGGACTGGTCTGCCAGACCGGCACCTCGTGGCACTTGCCGAACTGGGCGGTCGAGTAGCCGTTGAGCTTGAGCGTCATTGCCAGCGGCGCCATCGAGTTGGGCAACACCGAGCTGTAGCCCGGCGCGCCGGTGGCCGTCTCGGTGATCCCGCCCATGCCCGCGGAGTGATGGTTGCGCCCCGTCAGCAAGGCCTGGCGCGTCGGCGAACAGAGGGCGGTGGTGTGGAAGCGATTGTATTTCAAGCCACCCGCCGCAAGCCTCTCCAGGGTCGGCGTCTGGCAGGGACCGCCGAAGGCGCTCGAGGCGCCGAAACCGGCATCGTCAATGAGGACAATCAAGACGTTGGGCGCACTGGTCGGCGGCCGCACCTGCTCGATGGGCGGCAACTTCGTATCCGGGCGCTTCGCGTCGTAGTTGACATAGTGCTGCCGGACGGTGTTCGGCAGGGGCAGGACGGATCGGGACCTGACTTCGCCAGGGGGCCCCGCAGCGGGGGTGGCCAGCGCGGCGATCGCCCCGCAAACGGCCAGAAACATCAGGGTCGGCGTGCGCGGCAACGTGGCAAGGAGTGGGTTGGATCTCATAGTGTTCGAGGGCGGAGGAGTAGTGGTGACAGGACTAGAACTTCCAATTCAGGTTGAGATTCATCAGGACGAACCAGGCATCGTCGAAGGCGCCCGACACACGGCCGCGGAGGGAGCTGGGGTCGCCTTGATCCACCGCGAGGTCGCCGGCCCAGAGGAAGGTGGTGGCGGCGCCGACGCTCAGGGAGCGGCTGAGCTGGTACTGCGCGCCCAAGCTGAAGCGCCACTGTTCACCGAGGGGCAGCGTCACCGTCCGGTCCTCGCTGTCCACGGGGGAACTGTCATAGGCGAAGCCGCCCGAAAGCAGCCAGTTGCGGGAAGCCTGATACTGGGCGCCCAGGGCGCCGTGCCAGGTGTCCTGGTAGGCCAGATCCAGTGTGGTGGTGCCCGCATGTTCCACGCCGGCCTCCACGTAGCCGAAGTCGTTCAAATTCTGCCAGCCGACATTGGCCAGGAGCGCCCAGCGATCGCTCAGCGTGCGGTACCCGCTCAGCATCACCGTTTGGGGAACCGTCATGCCCAAGTCCAACGCAGCGGGGTTGGCCAGGAGGACACTCAGGCCGGGCCCCAACCCGCTGAACGCGGGAGTGTCGCGGAAGTCCAGGTCGACGGGGGAGAGATAAGTCACACCGAGGCGCGTCTTCTCACCGACCTTCACCAGAACCCCCACATTGCCGCCGAAGCCCCAGGTCTGGTCCTTCAGCGCCATCTGGCCGTCCGGGCCCACGCCGTTGTTCACCGCGACCTCCGTATCCAACACGCCGTACATCGCGTTCAACCCGCCGCCCAGGGAGAGCCAGTCGGTGATCGCATAGCTCAGAGAGGGCGTGAGGCTCAGGCCCAACAGCGTGCCCTTCTGAACGTAGTAACGGCCCACCCAGTTCTCGTCGAATTCCTCCGCCAGCCCGAAGTAGGACAACGCGCCGAAGCCCGCCCGCCATTTCTCGCCCAGCGGGACGACCACAAAGGTGCTGGCGGCCGGCAACCAGCCTAAGGCATTGCCGCCGTCGCCCGCGCCGAGCCGGGGGGAGGTGGCGGCGTCCGGCGTGAAGGAGACGCTGCCATAGAGCACCTGCAGCCCGCCGAGGAACTGGGCCTCCTCCAACTGGCTCATGCCGGCCGGGTTCGTGAACACCGTCGCGGCGTCACCAGCCCGCGCGGCGGCGCCAGCACCGGACAGCGCGGCATCGGGCGTGGCGATCTCGTAGAGGATGAGGCCGCTGGCCAAGGCCGTTGCGTTGAGCAGGAGGCCGCCAGCGAGTGTGCTGCCGAGCCGCGTGAGCCTGGGATGGTGTCTCATGGGATGAGGTGGTTCTTAGAGGCCGACTCCTGAGCCAATTCGCCGAGCTCAGCACTCGGCGAGACGAAGCGACGATGGGCCAGCGCGGCGCGGAGCGCGGGGATCAGGTCCGAAGCCAGGCGCGACTTGACGACGTAGCCCAGCGCGCCCGTCGCGAAGGCTTCCCGGGCGTAATCCAGGTCCGCGTGGACGGTCAGGAACACGATGCCCGTTCCACCGGAGGTCTGGCCGAGGTCGCGGGCCAGTTCAATGCCGCTGCGCCCCGGCAAGGTGATGTCCAGGACGACGAGATCCGGGTGGCGAGCCGCCACCGTCTGGGGCAGGTCTCGGCCATCCGGCAGGGTGCCCACCACCTCGAATTCCCCGGCCAGCAACCGGGCCACCTGCCGCAACAGGGCGGGATGATCATCGACGAGGAGCACGCGCGCGCAGGGATTTGACGGACTCACGACTTCGGTATGGACCATCCTGCGGAACGGCGGCCGCGCGGACTACTGTCAGTACTGACAGGTCGGGGGGCTTCGGCTGTAGGCGCCGACGTGAGGAGGCGAACGGATGTTGACTCTGCCCCCCCGACGCCTCCTCACGTCGGCACCTACCGTCGGAACGACGCCTCCTCACGTCGGCGCCTACGGGGATGCCAGACGTCCGGGCTGGATGCTACCCGAGCTCCGGCGAACCCCGCGGATTGACGAGGCCCAGCTTCACGGCGTGCTGCACGAGCTCCGCGCTGGTCCGGAGTCCGAGCTGCTCCATCATCGTGTACTTGTGAAAGGCGATGGTGCGCGGGGAAAGCCCGAGGATATCCGCGGCTTCCTTCATGGCCCGCCCCTCGGCCAGCAACTGCAGCACTTCGCGCTGGCGACGGGTCAACGGATGGCGGGCGCGGCTCCGCAAAGCCCGCGCCACAAAGACCGCCACCGGCCCGGACGCTATCTGCGGGGCAACGTAGTAGTGCCCTTCGAGGACCCGCACGAGGGCCGTGAAGAGTTCGGCCGCCGCGGCCTTCTTGAGCAGGTAGCCGGCCGCCCCGCGACGGATGGCCTCCGCGGCGATGTCCGGATCCTCGTTCACGGTGAGGAACACCAGGCGGGTGTCCGGCAGTTCCTGCATCAACGCCTCGCAGGCGTCCAGGCCGTTCAAACGCGGCATCGAGATGTCCGCCACGATGACGTCCGGTTTGAGCTGTCGCGCCGCCGCCACCAGCTCGCGGCCGTCGGTAACGGCCCCGACCACGGTGTAAGCCGGCTCGAGCAGGCGCTGGAAGGCATCCAGGAGCAGGGCGTGGTCATCGGCCAGCAACACACGCGGGGCGGACGTAGGGGGCGCGTTCATGAGCCGTAGTCGTGGTGCGAACACTACCCGAGGAGGGGCATCCCGCCAACTCGCGTGGCGCGCCGACCCCGCTACGCGCCGGACTCACGCCGAACCCGCGGGACGCTGACCTCGATCCGCGTGCCTCGGCCGGGGACGGAAGTGACCGCCAGCGTGCCGTGCAGGAGACGGACGCGTTCCTGCATGCTCGACAAACCCAAGCCTCCCTCGCGCCGGGCCTGTTCGACATCGAAGCCCCGACCCGTGTCCGAGACGCTGAGGTGGATGCGCTCCGTCTCGGCGCGGAACTCGACCCGCGCTTCAGCGGCCCCGCTGTGCCGGATCGTGTTCTGCAGGGCCTCCTGCAGGATGCGGTACAGACCCAGCGCCAGCTCCGGTGGAAGTTCCCGAGGAATGGCGCCCGGCTCGAACGCGATGGGCACGCCGGACTGCTGGGACACTTCGCGGGCGAACGCCCGGGCGGCGGACACCAGACCCAGTTGGTCGAGCTTGGCCGGGTGCAGTTCGTAGGCCATCCGATGCACCTCGCTCGAGAGGTCCCGCACGTGGGTGGCCATCTCCCCCAAACGCCCGGGGGCGGAGCTCGGCGTGTCCGGCGGGGCCGCGGCGAGCAAATCGAGCTCGACGGACAGCAGGGCCAGGCGCTGGCTGAAGTCATCGTGCAGTTCCCGGGCGATGCGCCGACGCTCGTCCTCCTGCGCGTTGATGAGCCGGCCCGCCAGATCGCGCATCTCGTGCGCCACCCGTTCCCGCTCGAGCGCCCGGCGGACGTGGGTCCGCGACCCCACCCAGACCGCTCCCCCCCCCAGCAACACGAGCAAGACGGCTACCCCCAACCGGAACCATCCGGTCTGCCAATAGTACGGGACAACGGTGAAGGCCAGGCTCGCGCCGGTCTCGTTCCAGACGCCGTCGTGGTTGGCCGCCCGCACCCGGAACACGTACGGGCGCGGGGCCAGTTCATGGAACTCCGCCACCCGCTTCCGCGTCGGCTCGTGCCAGTCCGGATCCTGTCCTTCCAGCTTCACCTGGAACCGCACCCGTTCGGGAACGGCGTAACTCAAGCCCGCGTAGTGAATCTCGATCCGCCGGCTCCCCGGAGGCAGGAGGACAGGCCCCACCGGCGGACAGTCCAGGGACTCCTGAACCTCTCCGGCGACCCTCCCACCGTCTGGCTCATCGACCGCCGCGGCAGGCCGGTAAAAGGAGATACGTTCCACATGCACCGGCGGCGGCGTTTCATTCAGCCGCAAGCCGGCGGGATCGATCATGGCCACCCCTTTGATCGTGGCGAACCACAGGCGTCCGGCGGTGTCCCGCGCGCAGGTGGGTTGTCGGCCCTGCGTGAACTCCGCCCGCGGCAGACCATCGTTGTGGTCGAACTCCTGCGCCGTCACCCGCGCTAACAAACCCTCCGCCGCCGCCCGCAGGTCGCTTCCACGGACCCGCACTAGGACATGGCCCGAGGTGATCCAGAAGAAACCGTCCAGATCCTCAATAATCCCCCCCACGCTCCGCACCGGGAGACCCACCCGCGCGTCGAGCCAGCTCAGCCGGTCTTCCTTCCACCGCCAGAGTCCCCGGTCGGTCGATCCCAGCCACATCCCGCCCTCTGCGTCTGCCTTTAAGCAGGCGATATGGCGCAAGCTGTCACCGCCGGCCCCTTTCACTTCGGTAAAGGGCCGGTCCCGTTCGCGGCGGAACACGGCGTGCCCGTCCGACACCCAGAGGGCGCCGGCAGTGTCCTCGGCCACGCTCGTGACCCCGGACACCCTCAGCCCGTCCGCGGGCCCGAACACACGGAACGCACGGCCGTCAAATCGGGCAATGGCCTCACCGCCGCCGCTGACCCACACGCCCCCCTCCGCATCCTCGAACAGCGCAATCATGTTGCCGCCACCCGTCTGGTCCATGGGCAACGAACGCCAACCGTCGGCGTCCCGCAGTCGCAAGGCCCCGCCCAGCGTCCCCGCCCAGAGACGGCCGGCCCGATCCGCCCACACACTCTGCAGGACGCGCGTGCCGTCCGGGAGTTCCGGGGGCGGCACGTTCGTCAGGCCAGGCGCGCCCAGGCGGAAGAGCCCCCGCCCGTACGTGGCCGCCCAGACCCCCCCGCCGGGATCGGGCGACACCGACTGGACGACCAACGACTTCTGATCGCCTCGCAGATCGAAGTACTGGAACCGCCTTCGCGTGAGGCAAAGCAACCCGTCACCGCTGGTCCCGAGCCAGACGTTCCGCTCGCGGTCCTCGAACACACAACGGCCGTTGTCCGAAACCCCGCGCGCCGCATCCCACCGGCGCAGCGTGCCGTCGGGTGCCAGTTGGCAGAACCCCCGATTGTGCGTGGCGATCCAGAGGTTCCCCTGGCTGTCCTCGCTCAGGCTCCACACGCCCCCTGGCGCGTCCGGCAACGTGCGCCGGGCCACCTCCCGGTCGCCCCGGATGTGGTGGAGCTCGCGCCCGAGCAGAACCCATAGCCCACCGCCGCGCGCGGGGGCACAACCGACCGCATCGCGCGGCAGCTCTGGGGACGGCGTGAGCCTCGCGTCCCAGCGCCCGTCCACCCACCGGCCCACGAACCGGCTCTGGACAACCCACCAAGCCCCGTCAATGTCGACGCCGCCGAAATACCCCTGACTTGGCTCGCCGGGCGGGGCGGGCAATTCCACGAGCCCCAGGCCGGAAGACGCGAAGACCCGGCCATTGAAGGAGGTGATCAGCACCTCGCCCGACTCGCTCTCAGCGAAGGTCCGCACGAAATCGCGGTTCCAACCGCCCTCCGCGGACGGCGACCGCCACCGTTCTCCCTCGCGCACGACCAGACCGCCGTAGGTGCTGACCCACAGGCGGCCCCGCCGGTCCAGGTGCAGATTCACAATGCCCGCACCGGGCAAGCCCGGCGTGGTGTCGGGAGTGACCACTCTGAAGCGGGTGCCGTTGAAACGCACCAGGCCGTTGAACGTGCCGAACCACACATAGCCATCCGGAGTCTGCGCGAAGGCCGTGGCGGAGTTCTCAGGCAACCCATCAGCCGTCTCCCAGGTTCGAACGAGCCATTCGCTCCCCAGCGAGGTGGGGGGTGGGATCCAGGCGCTGGCGGCCGGCGCCTCGACGCCGAGACCGGTGGGCGCCCCCGCCAAAAGCAGAAGGCCGGCCGCTACGCCGCGAAGGCCGCCCGCGGCGCTCTTGGTGAGTTCGCGCTGCGCCGCCGGCTCCCGCGTGCCGCTGTGCTCCGGGAGCAACGCACTCGTTCGGGCGGTTCGGCCGGCGCCAACTGCCAGGGAATTGCGGCTCGTACGCGGCGTGACTACACGCGCGGCGCGTGGGATTGGCCGTTCCCGTTGCACGGCTGGATTTGGGAGGAAGCCCGTCGCTCACGCAATGATGAACCCAAGTCCCGCGGCCCGGTTTTTCGTGGCTGCAGCGGCGCCATCCTGGCTACCTTCGTCGGCCAATGAAACCGGCGAACGCGAAAGCCCGCGCCTTGCTCGGCAAACTCGAACGCCTGGCGGACCCCGCCAATGGGGGCACGCCCGACGAGATCGCCGCCGCTCGTCGCAAGGTGCAACGGCTGCGAAACCGCTTTGACTTCTTGGAACCGGACCCCGACGAGCTCGAGCAACTGGACATCTTCGCCGGCATCCAATCCCAGCGACCCGCCCGGCGCAGCGTCCACGTGCACACCTTCGAGCCGACTGACTTCGACATCGCCAACGCGGTCAAGTGGGCTATTGAACAGGCGACCGGAATCCTCTGTACCTTTCGCGGCGATGCGTTGTCCGCCCCCGTGACCGTCGCGACCGCGAAGCGGCTGACCAAGGTCGCGAAGCACATCACCCGGAGCTTCAAAGCCCTCCTGGAGCAGTTCGGCAAACTGGCGGGTGTGAGCGCCTCCGACCGGCGACTGTTTGTCCGCGGGCTGTACGACGGGATGATGGACGACCCTCGAGGCGTGGGAGAACGGCTGCCGGGAGACGGCTTCCCCCGAGGACAACGCAAGAAGAGCACGAAGAAGTTGGCCGCGCGTTCCCCCCAGCCACCCGGACTCGCGGTTAATCCCTACAGCATCGCCCTGGCACTGGGTCGGCAAATCCGGTTCGCCTCCCCGCTGGAGGCCATCGCGGCCGAGCTCGAGCGAGTCACGCAGCCCGCGCTCGGACCCGGCTCATCCGGGTCGGCCGAGGCATGAGAGCACCCCTGGGACGCGCCTCTTGACACGCTTCACGCAAGCATCATGATGTCTGCGTGAGAACCACCTTGACACTCGATCCAGATGTGGCGACCAAGGCGCGCCAAGGCGCCGCCAAGCTCGGCAGGCCCTTCAAGGAGGTGGTGAACCTGGCGCTGCGGGCCGGGCTGGACGTCGTCCTCGCCCCGCCCCCCTCCAAGCCCTACCGCACCGAACCACGCCCCCTCGGCCTGAGGGAAGGCTTCAGCTACGACAGTATCGCCGACCTGCTCGCCCGCGCCGAGGGGGAGGATCATCAATGATCCTGGTGGACGCCAATCTGCTCCTGTACGCCGAGGACAGCCTCTCGGCGCACCACGAGGCGGCGCGGGAATGGTGGGACACCCAGTTGAGCGGAACGGCGCCCGTCGGCCTGTGCTGGCCGGTGCTGAGCGCCTTCATTCGCATCGGCACCAATGCGCGGTTGCACCGCCGGCCCCTGATCCTCCGGGAGGCGGTCGAGCGGGTGCAAAGCTGGCTCGATCAGCCGTGTGTGCGGGTGCTGACGCCGACCGACGCGCACTGGCGGCTGTTTCAGCAGATGCTGCGAGCCGGCAACGCCACCGCCAACCTCGTTTCCGACGCGCATCTCGCCGCCCTGGCCCTGGAGCACAACGGTGTCCTGCACTCGACTGACACTGACTTCGCCCGGTTCCGTGGCCTGAAATGGCGCAACCCCATCGCGGCGTGAGGACGCCGAGACGCCTCACCGGTGCTCAGTGGGGTCGCGTCTTAACATTTAACATTTGGCCTGCCACAAGCCGCCATCAAGCCCGCCACCTCGGCCGGGGAATCGGAGACGGGGAGACCAGGGAGCACTTCATTCGACGGGTTTGCTCGAGGGAACGAGGGGCACGGTGCCGACGAGCTGGAGGCGCAGGGCCAGGTCCAGACGCTGTTCGAGCTGCGCCCACCGGAGCGCCTTGGCCGGCGGGATGATCTTGGCGGCGCGCCGGACGTACGTGGCGCGGGTCTTGGCGAGCTTCTCTTCGAGGCTGGTGTAGTCGGCGAGCAGCTTGCGGGCGCGGCTGTCGGTGACGTCGGGATAGGCATCCGCGTATTCGAGGACCACCTTGACGAGGCTGTCACCCAGCTTGTCCATCGCGAGGCGATACTCCCGGTAGAACGGCCAGAAGGCGGCGCTCTCCGCCTCGGTCAGTTCGAGGTTGCTGGCCAGGAACGCCTGGCGGTCGGCGCCGTAGGTGGCCCGGACGGTGGCCAGGGCGGCGTTGAGATCCTCGCCGGTTTCGGCGTGGACGAGAGCAGGCAGGACGGCCAGGAGTACGGCCAGCCAGGCGGTGGGGAGGAGGCGAGTTTTCATGCGAATCGTGGGGATGAGGGTTTGGCGGTTGAAGCTGCGGGGCGGGGCGCTTTCGGCCGGGTATTCCATGGGAAACCTGCCGTTCGCCGGGCCGCCTCGACGAGGGTATGACATTTCCGATTCAGCGAGAGACGCTCACGGTCACGGGTTGCTGGAGGCGAAACTCGAGGAGGGTGCCGGGACTCACGGAGACCGCTTCCCCCTTCTTGAGGCCGGAGGCTACCGCCCCGATGGCCGCTCCTTTGCCGGCGCCCTGGTCATCCTCGACGATGGCGCCAATCGCGGCCCCGGCGGCCGCACCTTTGGCGGTCTTGCCGACCGAGCGCGCGCCGGCGTCCGTGTAGCCGCTGCTGACGATCGGCACGAGGTTGGGGCCAAGTGCCAGCTCGGTCAGCCGCAGGTCGAGCTTGCTCTGGCCGGCAAAGCGGCGGGCCTGCTCGGCGCTCTGCACACGCCCGTAAGCCTTGGTGCCGGCCTTGGCCACCACGACGCCGTTGACGGTCAGGTCGGTTTCCAGGGTGGTGGTGAACCGTTTGCCCGCGGCGTCGCGGGACGACACAGCGTCGGCGAGGCGCACCAGGATCGGCGTGCCGGCGGGGACGGTGATGGGGCCGGAGGCCGGCGCGGGCGCCGCCGCGGGCGTTGCTGCCGCGGGGGGAGCGGCTGGAGGAGGAGCAGCCGCAGGGGGCGCCGCCGTGGGACTGGCGCCCGCGCCGGTAAAGGTGAGGGCCAGGATCTGCGAGGTTTCAATGACCTGAACCCCGCCACTGGTTTCGAAGCGGACGGTGGCGGCGGTGCCGCCAGCATACTTGCCGTTGAGGGTCTTACCGTCCTTGAGTTCGAGCAAGTCGGCGGAGGCGTGCGGGGTTCCCCACAAGGTGAGGACGCTCAGGGCGAGCAGGGGTGATTTCATGGTGTTTGGTATCTGGATTCGTTCCGAAAGGGTCTGGGTGGCGCGGTCGGTCAAGTCCGGGTTGGGTTCAGGGCTGGGTCCAATGGTCGATCACGTCCGCCACGCTCGTGGAGCGGTCGATGCCCCCGAGCCGCTGGGCCAGTCCGGCGTGGCGCAGTCGGTCGCGCACCGACGCGCGGGCCTCGACGGCCTGAACGTGGATGCCGCGAGCCGTCAGTTCCTCGGCAAGTCCTGCCAGCGCGTGGCTGCTCTGCAGGTCCACCTGCGGCGCGGCGGACAAATCGAGAACCACCAGCTTGGGGGGCGTCGCGTCGGCTCGCACCCGCTCGAGGATCGTGTCGCAGATGTGGTCCACGTTGAAGTAAAGCAGCCCTGTCTCGGGCCGGAAGATGTGGACGCCGGGAATCAGTTCGTTGTCCGGATGGCGCGCCCGATCCGAGAAGCGACGGGTGCCCGGGATGCGGCCCAGGAAAGCGACATGCGGGCGGGAGGCGCGCCGCAGCAACTGGACGAGCGAGAGGGCCGCCCCGATCATCACGCCACGCAGCAGGCCGGAACCCAGCACGCCGAGGAGGGCGGTCATCGCCACCACGAACTCGGGACGGTCGCCACGCCAGAGTTGTCGGAGCACGGAGAGCTTGAACAGCCCCGCCACCGCCACGAGGACGATCGCGGCCAGCACCGGCTGGGGCAGCGCGCTCAGGAGGTGCGAGAAGAAGAGGACGACGACGAGGATGATGACGGCCGCCAGCAGCCCCGAGAGTGGCGTGCGGGCGCCGCCTCCCTCGTTGACCAGGGATTGCGACATGCCGCCGCTGACGGGAAAGCCGCGCCCCAGCCCGGCCGCGAGATTCGCCACGGCCAGGGCGAGGAACTCCTGGTTCGCCTCCAGGCGCCCGCCATGTTTGGCCGTGAACATCCGGCCAATCGCGGCCGTTTCCACTGCCCCCAACAGGAAGCAGGCGACGGCCAAGGGCAGGAGCGTATTGAGGTCCGCCCACCGAATCGCGGGCAGGCCGACCGGTGGCAGTCCCTGGGGCACCTCGCCCAGCAACTTCACCCCGTGGGCCTCCAACCCCAGCCAGGCCGACGCCGCAATGCCGCCGACGACCACGACCAGCGCCACCGGTTTGTGCTTGAGATAGATCTTGCCGAGCACGAGGACGATTAGCGCGACGCCTCCGATGGTGAGCGAGGCCAGGTTGGTTTCGTGCAGGTGCCCGAAAAAGTGGGCGCTGTTCTCCCAGAAATCACCGTGGGCGCCGTGAAAGCCGAGCAGCTTCGGCAGTTGGGTGCTGGCCAGGAACAGGGCCACGCCGCACTTGAAGCCGGTCATCACGCTTTCCGAGATGAAATTCACGACCGCCCCCGCCTGCACCAGCCACGCCAAGAAGGCCAGCAGCGCGACCGACAGGGCGGTGGCCGCCGCCAGCACGCCGAAGCGGGTCGGGTCACCGCCGGCGATCTCCCCGAGCGACGCGCCGATGAGGAGCGAGATGGCGGAGGTGACCGTGACGGTGGTGTGCCGGGAACTGCAGAAGAGCCAGAAGACCAGGCCGCCGAACAGGCAGGCGTACAAGCCGGCTTGCGGGGGCAAGTTGGCCAGCGAGGCATCACCCAAGGCGGCCGGCAACAAGTAGGCGGCGAGGGTGATGCTCGCCACCACGTCGCCCCGCAGCCAGGAGGCTTGATAGGTCCGAAGCCAGCCCATCGCCGGGAACCAACGCGCCCAGCCGAGGGCGGACACAGCGGGTGATGGGGGGCTCATGGAATTATCGGTCGTCGAGAGGCTCAGGGGTTTGGCTTGGGGCACCCGCCGAGGCGGGGGCCGCGCTGTCCAGAAGACGTCGTGGGCCAGGAGCAACGCCGCTTGGCCTCCTCACGTCGGCGCCTACAATCGGTCGCGGTTTCATGCGGAATGTGAAGCAGCCGGCGGGGCCGGTTCCTCGGGCGATGCCTCGGGGGCTGCCGAGATGTAGACGGTCACGGGCTCCGTCCGGTTCTTGACCTGGACGGTCCTGCACTCCCAGCCCGGACCCGGGTCGCGCAGGCGGGCATAAGTGGCCCGGGAGATGCCCATCCGCATGGGATCCGTCACCGATTCAATCCGCGCCGCGGTATTGACCACGTCGCCGATCACGGTCACGTCCTTGCGGCTCGATGTGCCGATCTCCCCCTGGATCACGGAGCCGGAGTTGATGCCGACCCGGATGCGGACGCCCTCGAGCCCGCGGGCGTGTCGCGTCCCGTTGAGCCGCCCCACTGCCGCGAGCACTTTCCGACCCGCGGCCACGGCATCATTGGCGTCGATGAACACCGCCATGATCGCGTCGCCGATGAACTTGTCGATGTCGCCATGGCATTCGCGGGTGATCACCTCACACACCCCGAACAGCTCGTTCAACATCGTCGCCACCACTGCGGGTGCATTCCGTTCCGAGAACAAGGTGAACCCGACGACATCCAGGTAGAGCACCGTCAGCTCTCGGACTCGCGCGTGGCCTTCGGTGCCGCCCTCGAGGTGTTCCATCACCTCCTCCAGGGTCGCGGTCGAAACGTAGCGTTTGATCAACGCGTTGAACTTTTCCTGGAGCAGCCGGAACTCCTCCTCCTGCGAGATGTCGCGGAAGACCTCAATGCCCGCGATGATCGCGCCGGTCTCATCCCGGATGGCGCCGATGTGGGTGTAAACCGGGAAACGCCGCCCGTCCTTGTGCTGGGGGTACACCTTGGCGCGGAGGCTCTCGCCCGTCTGGATCGAGCGGGCCAACGGGCAGGCCGAGAAGCAGAGCATCGTCCCGTTCTCGTCGATGTGGTTGAGCATGCTGTCGTGGCAGCAGCGCCCCATGACATCCTTCTTGAGGTGCCCGGTGATCTCCTCGGCGGCGCGGTTCCAGAAGATGATCCGCCGCTCCCGATCCACGATGTAGACGCCATCAAAGATGCTGTCCAGAACGGTGCTCAGCACGCTGTCGCCGCGCCGGAGTTCCTGGTAGATCGCGTCCTGATTCATGCTGCTGCTGCCTTTCGGTTCGAGGGTTCTAGACTCTATCGTGGTCGGTCCTCAATCGGCCGACAGCCGCCACCCCGGGGCCGGGTCAAAGGTCTTCAGTTTGCCGGCGAGTTGAGCCGTTTGGGCGCCGAGGTCCTTTTCGTAGACCCGTCCCTGTTGATTCACGATGAAGGTCATGATGCCCGAGTTGCCGTACTCGACCGGCCAGGCGACGAGTCCAAAGCCGGCGATCATGTTGCCGTTGATGACATAGCGGTGCTTGCCGCCGGGCGCGTGGGCGCCCTGGGCCGCGAGGATCTTGAAGAGGTAGCCGTGGAAGGGTTGCGGCTGCCCACCGCCTGCCGCGGGTGCGGGCCGATAGCCTTCGCGCTGGGCAAAGGCCACCAGGGGCCCGAGCGGGCTGATTTCACCGTTCACTTCCGGCGACCAGAACAGGCCGTCCGTCTGGCCCGGAGAACTGGCGAGCTTCTGCGCGTATTCGAGCACGTCGTCGCCGTCGCGATCCCGGCTGGCATACTCACGCTGGGCTTGCACGTACGCGCGCATCACCCGCAACACAGCCAGCTCATTGCGGCCAATGCGGCGGTTGAGGATCTCGTCGGCACCGGCCACGGTGTCGAACCGCCACCCCCCCACAGACTTCACCAGCGGGATGGGGAACGGCCAGCCATCGGTGCCCACCTCGAGCGTGCGCCGGGTGTCCGACACGACGACCAGGCGGTTTACCGTCTGAAACGCCGCGGCGAACTCGGCCAGCTCCGACGTGCCCTGGACCGTGTCCGGGTTGACGAGACGTTCCGCGGCGTCGCCGAACAGGACCGCGAACTCGGCCCGGTTGGCCGCGCGCACGGCACTGGCCAGGGCCTGCACCGCCGCTTCCGGCGTGGAGAAAGCTGTGCCGGCTTCCGCGGCGCGAGCGGGTGCGGGGGCGGCCAGGAGCGCCGCCCCCAGGCAGGCGGCGGCGAATCGGCGGGTTCGTGGACCAGACCCATGGGCGTTGAGCGAGAGGTTCATGATGAGATGGAGGTTGAGGTTCACCGTCGGCCGCCCCCACCCGCCCGGCCGCCGCCGGCGCTGCCACGACTGACCGCGCCGCGGTTGCTCGACGCGCGGGCGTTGCCGCCACTGCTGACGCCGCTGAAAGCCGTCGAAGGCTGGGGACTGGGGCGGCTGACCGTGGGCGTCTGTGCCGGGCGCGCGGCGGTGCTCGGCCGCGCGGCAGGCTGCTGGGCCGGGGTCGCGGGCCGGGAAACCCCAGGCGAGGGTGTGGCCGGACGTTGGGCGGGTTGCTGGGTGGGGACCGCCGGACGATTCGCGCCCGCGCTGGGCATCGTCGAGGGCCGCGCCGTGGCGGCGCCCGACGCAGCGGACGACGACGGTCGTGTCGCCGCCTGGCTTCCGCCACCACTCCAGCCGCGGGCCTCGCGGGTCTGGGCCGAAGTCGGGGTGCCCGAGGTGCGCAAACGGTTTTGATCCGGCTGCCACTTCTGCTGGGTGGCCTGGGCGCTGGTGTTGGCGGTGCGATTGCCCCCCTGGGCGTTGATCTGGTTGCCGCGATTGATGTTCACGTTGTCGATGTCGACGTCGATGTCCACGTCCCCGTGGTATCCGCCGCCACCAACCCAGACCGCTCCGCCGCCACCGACCCACACGGCCCCGCCGTGCCAGTCGCAGTTGTTGGCGATGATGGCGCCCACGGCCATCCCGACGCCGAAGGTGACCAGCGGGGCCAGCGGGTCGTACACATAGGCGGGCGGCGGATAGTAGACCGTGGGCGGATACGTGGGCACGTACACGACCTGCGGGTTAGCGGGCTGCACCTGCACCACCTGGTTGGTCACCGTGACGACCTGCGTAACGTTCGTCTGGAGCACGATCACGTTGGTCACGGTCACCACTTGCTGGGCGGTGGTCTGGAGCGTTCCGGCTGTGTGGGCCTTCGCCCGGAGCGACTGGATCGTGTCCATCAACTCCTTGGGCTGCTCGAGGAACGCGTTCCCCAACTCCGCCGTCCAAGTCAGGTCCGCATCCAGTTGGGCGATCAACAGGGGGATCCTGGCCACGGCCTTCACGTTGGCGTCCCAGGTCTGTTCGTCGAGCTTGGCAAGGTTGTTGGTGTCCTTCACGAACCGCGCGGCCTGGACGATTTCGAGCGGGTAAACCGACGCGGGCAGGACGATCGCGATGAGCGGGTCGGGATGGAGCGCGATCGGCATGGCGAGCTTCTCGAGCTCGGCCGCGCTGCGTTGGGCCGGCGCCGAGGGGGGCGGCGCGGGCGCGGTGGGAGTGGCGGCCGGTGGCTCTTGCGCCGCCACGCAAGCCAGAGCGGCGAACAGGCCGGCCGCCACCCCACGAAATGCGCGTCGTGCGGTTCTCATCGAAGTCATTGTGTTCATATCGAGGGGCGGGGAACCAGAGCCCCCGCGGGGTTGGTGGACGTCAAATGCCGGGCGGAGGCCCATTCCTGGACAATGCGATGACCGACCGCGAGCAGCGTGGGACCGATGAAGACTCCGATGAAACCGAAGGCGACGGCGCCGCCCAGGACGCCAAGGAGGATCAGCAGAAACGGCAGCTCGCTGCCCTGACTGATGAGCCAGGGGCGGACCACGTTGTCGATCGTGCTCACGCCCAGCCCCCAGATCAGCAGGAAGACACCCCAACCACTCGCGCCTTGATGGAACAACCAGAGCGCGGCCGGCAGCATCACCAGAAACGGCCCGGCCGGAACGACCGAGAACAGGAACACCAGCAAAGCCAGCAGGCTCGGGCCCGGCACACCCGCGAGGGCCAAGCCGACCGCCGCCATCAGCGCCTGCGCCAACGACGCGCCCAGCACGCCGTACACCACGCCGCGCACCGTGCTGCCGGCCACGGTCAACAGGTGCCGGCCGCGCTCCCCGGAAATGCGTTCGACCGCCGCCGACAGCCGGTCCGCCAACGCCGGTCCGTTGCGCAGGAAGAAGAAGGTCATGAGGATGCTCAAGGTGAGCTGGAAGAGTCCACTGCCGACGATCAGGCTCATCTTGAGCAACCACGCCCCCATCCGATCCACCAGCCACTTCACTTCGCCCACCCAGCCGGCCCCTTGGGCCTGGAGTCGCGCCCACCCGTCCACCAGTCGCTGACCCACGACGGGCACTTTCGCGAGCCCCGCCGGGGGCGCGGGCAATCCTTCATCCAGCCAGCGCTGGGTGGCGGTCGTCAGTTGCGTGACGTGATCCCCCAGCGTGACACCCACGATGGCCACCGGGAGCAGCAGCACCCCGACCATCGCCAGCGCGAGAACGAGCGCGGCCAGGGTCCGACGGCCTCCGAGAAACCGCAGCACCCGACCGTACAACGGCCAGAACGAGAAGCTCAGGATGGTCGCCCACAGCAGCGCGGAAATAAACGGGCGCAGCACCAGGAGACACCCCCCCAGCAGCAGGGCCAGGACCGTCCAGCCCAGCCCCTGCTCCAGCCTGTTGCGCTCCGGATTCATGCTTGGCGGTGGCTTGCCCCTCAACGCCCCCGGGGCATCGGTCGAGGGCCCGAGGGAATGGAAGGCATCGGGGTGGGTCGCGGTCTTGCCGTGGGCGGCGTGGCAATGGGATGGCTCGGGCGCACCGGCGCCGACGGCGGGGTGACGATGACGTCCGGGCTGTCGTAGTAATAGTCGCCGTAGAACCAGGGATCGTAGAAACCGGCCCCGTAGTACACCGCCGTGCTCGAGCTACCGTCCCCCGTGCTTTCGCAACCGGTGAAAAGGGGCGTGAGCAGCGCGAGCGCTAGCGCTGCCGAGAAGGCGCGCCAGCAACGAAAAGCGCCGCTGGAAGACGGCGCACTCCAAACGCTCCGCGCCGGCCCTGCCGTGCGACCCTCGCGCCCGCGTCTGGAGTGCGTGCGGTTGACCGCCGCTTTGCGTTGGGAAGCTGTATCAAGAGCGCCGCTGAGAAACTTCCTGTTCACGGTTGCCTCCCTCCTGGCAGCAGGTCTTCGCTCCACTCGAGCAGGCCGATCGCGGCCCCCGTCGGGTCCGCGACGACCGCCACCCGGCCGCCGAGGTGTTCGGGTCGCGGCTCGAACAGGATCGTGCCGCCCAACTCGCGCGTGCGAGCCACGGCGTCCGGGACCTTCGCCACCCGGACAAACGGCAGCCAGGTGGGTTGCGCCTTCGCCGCGGCTTCAGGCAGGGCCCGGATGGTCGCCCGCGCATACCCTTTGCTGGTCAGCACAAAGTCGTTGATCCGGTCGTCGCGGGTGTTCTCGACGATTTCATAGCCGGCGACGGTCCGGTAGAACTCGGCCGCGTTCCGGGCGTCGTGGCTCAGCAACTGCATCCAGATCCAGTCGCCCGGTGAAGCGAGGAAATCCTCCGGATCGCCCGAGCTGGACTTGATCAGGCCGAAGAGGGCGCCTTCGGGGTCGCGACAGACCGCCTGCTCGCCACGCTTGGGGAACTTGGCGGGCGGGGCCAAGACCTTGCCGCCCGCCTGCCCGACGGCGCGTTCGGCGCGGTCAATGTTGGCCACGGAGATGTAGCCGAACCAACGGGGCTTGGCTTCGGGACGGTCGCCGGGGCGCGGGCGCTGGAACATCCCGCACAAGGGCCGTTCGTCGTTGGCCGCGATGACGTACGGGCCCACGGCGTAGAACGTCCACCCGAACAGCGCGCCGTAGAACTTGGTGGCCGCGGGGACGTTGTCCGTGACCAGGTCGGCCCAGACGAACTTGCCGGGCAACCGGGGGTTGCCCGAGACCGTGGTCAACGGGGGCAGCGGCGGCGGGTCTCCGGCGAGGGCGGGTAGCGCGGACGCGCAGAGGATTGCCGCGGTGAGCCAGAGGCTAACCTGCCGGCGGAGGAATGCGAGGGGAGGTTTCATGCGGAAGGGCGAGAAAGCTCAAAGGTCAAAGGTCAAAGTTCAAGGGAAGTTCCAGGATGCCAAAGGGGACAATCCGGCCAAACCACGGCCAGCCTGCCCGGGTGGGGCAACGGACGAAGGGCGAGAAAGTCCAAAGTTCAAAGGTCAAAGCTCAAGGGAAGTTCCAGGATGCCAGAGGGGCAATCCGGCCAAACCACGGCCAGCCTGCCGGGGTGGGGCGAAAGACGAAGGGCAGAAAGCTCGAAGTACAAAGGTCAAAGTTCAAGGGAAGTTCCAGGATGCCAAAGGGGACAATCCCGCCAAACCACGGCCAGCCTGCCAGGCGTTGCGGGCGTCGGGACGCAGCATAGGGAGTGGGGTGCGGGAGGAACCTCCCCTGGGGTCAGGGTGCGAAGCGCAGGTCGCGGAGGATCTTGTCCACGGCTTCCTGCACGGTGGCGGCCTGGGCATCCGGAGGGAGGTTGCGCAGACGCGGGCCGGTCGCGTGGCCGCGCTTGAGCAGCTTGTTGGTCTTCGTGTCAATAACGTCGATCACCAGGGTGCCCGCCTCGAAGTAGTTCGGCGTCTTGGCGTGGCTGTAGGCTTCCTGGGCCTTCTCGCTCAGCGCCGCGGCATCGCGACCGTAGCCGAAGTAATCGCTGACGGCGGCGGTCGAGGCGTTGTTCCCGACGATCATCAAGTACGCCACGGTGACATCGCCGCCGGCCGGCGTCCGGGCGACACCGCGGCCGGCGAGGTTCCGGGTGATGGCTTCCTGGACGAGTTGATGGACGTGCTCGCGGTTGTCGCCGAAGGCGGGGGCCGGACGGTTGCCGGGGTTGACGAAGCTGAAGGTCTTCGCCGCAATCGCGCCGTGGTCGACCTGGGTGGGGGTTGAGGAACAGCCGAGGAGGACCAAGGCGGCGGCGAGGGTGCAGAGGGACAGGCAGGGTTTCATGGGATGCGAGGGTGGGCTTTGAGGGCGCGACGACTTAGTCGGTGTATTTCTTGATGAGGCGCTTCTTAGTGTCTTCGTATTGCTTCTTGGTGATGATGCCTTTGTCGTAGCTTTCCTGGAGGTCCTGGAGTTCCCGACCCAGGGTGGTGTTGCTCGCCGCCTGATACGTGGCGCCCCCGCTGCCGCAACCGGACAACAGGGAGAGGGTGCAGAGGAGCGTGGCGGCCACGGCGACGGCTTGGAGGGAGTGGAGGATTCGGTTCATGGGGAGGTTGTGGTGCGTGAAGCGGAGGTGATCATTCAGGCTTCTCGGTGACGGTCACGGTGCGGAGGGCCGGCATTTCGGCCGCGATGTTGATATCCAGGAAGAGGGCCATTTGATGCTCGACCTGGAGGAATTGCGCGGCCCGTGCCGGGGAGACGGCCTTGGCGATCCGCTTCTGGTACTTCTTCCAGAGGTTGAGCCGGTCCCGCGCATTTGCGAGCCATCGCTTGGCCATCTGGTCGGCGGCAGCGTCGTCCAGGGTGCCTTGGACGCAGCGCTCGCCGAACTCCCGGAGCAGGGCGATTTTGCGATCGGCCACAGCCGCCAACTCCTGCTCGTACCGGCGGTAGATCGGCCAGAAGGCCTCCGCCTCGGCAGCGGTCAACTGGAGCGCCTGGTTGAGGGTTTCGATTTTGAAGGTGTTGGCGTCGGAACGCAGCAGCTCGAGGACGGCGCGCAGATCGTCGGGGACCGCGCTCGAGGCCGGGGTTTGGGCGGATGCCCACAGGGTCGCGAGGGCCAGGACGGCAGCGCACCCGAAACGGTAGAGGTTGGCGTTCATAGGATTCAACGTGGAGGGTGGTGTCGGGTCGGGAATAGCAGACGTGAGCGGGTTGGCGGGGTCAAATGGATGGCTTGTTCAGCTTCGCATCCTTCCAGTACTTGGTGCCCTGGACAGTCGCCTGCAAGGACAGGCCGCTTTGGGTGAACTGATAGATCTCGATGCCGCCGGTCGTGGCAGCGGCGGCGCTGACCTGGTCGGCCTTCTGGCTGCCAGCCCGGCTGTCGGTGCCGGCGGCGGCGGTGACCGTGCCCTGTTTGAAGTCCACGCTGGCCTTCGCACCACCTTCGGCGGAGACGCCGGTGTCCTTGTACTTGGCGGCGGCGTCGCCCTTGCCACCGAACTGCCAGCCCTGTTCGACAAACTGCTGCATCACCCGGGCGTCGTTGAAAACAAAGATGACGCGCAGGTCCTTGACGCCCAGGCCGACGCCACCGCCCAGGGCTGCGACCCCCATGTAAACGTCCTTCCCGGTCTGGTTGTTCCGGAGCACGCCGTAGCCGCGACCGGACGCGAGGAGGAACAGATTCATGTCCGTCTGTTTGAACGTGGCGTAACCGGCGGCCTGGCGCAGCCGGTCCTTCACCTCGGGTTTGGTCCGTACCAGCTCGGCGAGCATTTCCGTGCGCTGTTTGAGGACCTCCTGCCGTTTCTCTTCCGGGGTATCCCCCTTGGGACCGAAGAGGCCGGCCAGGCTCGAGAGGGAGCCCACCAGGAGGCTCGTGGCAAGCAGCGCCCCCGGCAGGAGCGCGATCCGGATGGCAGCGAGTTTCATGGCGGTGTGCGAGTTCCGGAAGCTGGGGTCAATATTTCTCCGGCACGAAATGGCGGCCTTTGAGGGACGCCTGGTCGTCGTAGGCGTGCTTCATCGAGCGCGGGGGCAGCTTCACCTTCTCGCGCGGCAGTTTCTTGTACGGAATGAGCTTCAGAAGGTGGCGGATGCAATTGAGGCGGGCGCGCTTCTTGTCATCGGAACGCAGGATGTACCACGGCGCCCACTTGGTGTCGGTGGCCTTGAGCATCTGGTCGCGGGCCCGCGAATACTCGAACCACTTGCTGCGCGAGGGCAGGTCCATCGGGCTGAGCTTCCACTGGCGGACGGGGTCGGTGATGCGCGCCTCGAAGCGGCGTTTCTGCTCCTTATCGCTCACCTCGAGCCAGAGTTTGATCAAGGTGAAACCGCCCTCGACGATGTACTTCTCGATCTCGGGACAACGTTCCAGGAAGGCCTGGTGCTGTTCCTTGGTGCAGAAGTCCATGACGTGCTCGACGCCCGCACGGTTGTACCAACTGCGGTCGAAGATGACGATCTCGCCGGCGGCCGGGAAGTGCGCCATGTAACGCTGGAGGTACATCTGGGTCTTCTCGCGGTCGGAGGGGGCAGGCAGGGCCACCACGCGGAAGACGCGCGGCGAAACACGCTCGGTCAGGGCGCGGATGGTGCCCCCCTTGCCGGCGCCGTCGCGACCCTCGAACACGATGATCACGCGCAAGCCCTTGTGCTTGACCCAGTCCTGGAGGGCGCACAGCTCGGCCTGCAGCTTGCGCAGCTCCTTGGCGTAGGCCTTGGTCTTCATTTTGCCGGGTTCGCTGCGGGCGGTCTTATCCTTCTTGGGCATGGTGTTTGAGGAGTGTGCGGAGGCTCTCGGTCATTTGCTGCTGGAAGCGGCGCCAGTTGCGCGTGCCGACCAGCGCCTGGTTGATCTCGAGTTCAACGCCCAGGTAGCGGGTCGCGGGATGGCGCCGCCGCAGCCAGGTGGTCAGCCCGTCAGCGGCACCGCGGTAGGGATAGTTGTAGCGCAGGCGCAGCGCGGGGTTCAGTTGGCGGAGGAGCGCGACCCACCGACGGCAGAGCTCCGCTTCCGGTTGGCGGCGGCTGTCATACAGGAAAGTGACGTCGGCATTACGCACCTCCCCGTCGAGCTCGGGCGTAAAGCTATGCACCGCCACGTGCACCACGCGATGTCCACGGGCGAGGGCGGCGACCACGGCCTCCTCGACCGTCTGCCGGTGGGGGCGCCACCAGCGCTCGAGGATCTGCTGACGCTCGTCCCGGGGCAGGCTCCGGGTGAAGCGCGACCAGATGCGCGGGTTGGTGGGGGAGCGGTTGGCTTCGACGAAGAGGCGACTCCAAGTCACCGCGAGCAGCGGCCGGTGGAGCCGACGCGCGAAGGTGCGCGCGAGCGTCAAGGCTCCGGGATCCCAGCCGCGATGCGTGGCCAACAGGTCGGCAGCGTTGCGGAACAGGTGCGCGTAGGGCGCGGGGATGCGATTGCCGCCGTGTTCGCAGGTCACCAATAGGAAGTCGCGGGCCGGGGAAGCGTCCGGTTCCTTGGGGAGCTGCTCAGGGGCTATGAACCGGGGAGGGTGCAGGCTGGAAGCCCGCACCACAGGTTCATGGGAAGCGGCCTGGTCCGGCCGGACCTGCTCAGGGGCCATGGACCGCAGAAGGTGCAGGCTGGAAGCCCGCACCACAGGTTCATGGGAAGTGGGCTTCATTAGCTGGCTTCGCTGGAGGGAGGGTTCCAGCCCTTCGGGCGGATGAGCAGGAGATTGCCGTCGTCGGAGCCGACCCCCAGGAAGATGGCTCCGAGCAGGCGGTACACGCTGGCACGGTAGTACTTGGTGCCGTGGGCCGGGTTGTCCAGCAACGGATCGGCGATCGCGACCGATTGGTCGGCAGCGCGGTAGCCGCAGAGCACCACAAAATGCCCGAACGCCTCGCCGCGCACGTCGTCGGGACCGGCGTCGGTCTCACGGGCGCACTGGTAGAGGTACGTGCCATTGGTACCCGTGAGCAGCGGCGTGCCCTGGGCCAGCCGTCGGCCGATCAACTCGGGCGTCAGGTCGCCCCACACGAATTGGCCGCCGAGCTCGATGTACTGCTCGACGGCACTGAGGGCGGGCCCGTAGCGCGGATCGTTGCCCTGGTTCTTCGCCGCCACCCGTGCCTTCAGCTTGGCCCGAATGTCGGTCGGCTGCTGAAACCAGGTCGGGTCCATGTGGCGAACGCTGCAGAGCCAGGTGTCGACCTGGTAGCCCCGCGAGAGGGCATGCACGGCGAGATGCACGCCGAGCGTTCCGCCGCCCGGCAGCTTCGGCGTCTCGCGGATCACCGTCTTGAGATCGATCGGATCGTCGTAGTAACGGTAGATCGCGTGCAACGCCGTCGGACCGCACGTCGTGTAGTCGGGTTGGCGCTCGATGCGGACGGGGAGATCGATGTCGAGGGCACTCATCGCGGGTGATTCGACGACTTACCCGTCCTGGCCTGAGGTCGGTGGGTCATAGGAGTGGGTTGCCGTTGACGTGTCAGGAGCCGGGGAGGGACCGGTCTGCCAGCCACCGCCGAGGGCGCGATAGAGACTGACGACGCTGAGGAGTTCGTTCAGGCGGGCCCGGGCCAGGCTCAGCTCGGCGGTGAACAGCTCCTGCTCGTTGTAGAGGACTTCGAGATAGCTGGTGACGCCGCCTTCATAGCGAACATTGGCGAGCTCGGCCGCGTTGCGATTGGCCTGGGTGTTTTCCTCCTGGCGCGCGCGGAATTCCCGGGTGCGCTGGTAGGCGATGAGACTGTCGGAGACCTCGCGAAACGCGTTCTGGACGGTCTTCCGGTACTGCGCCACGGCCTCGTCGAAGCGGGCCTGGGCGAGCTTCAGGTTGCCGCGCAACGCACCCCCGGTGAACAGCGGCATGGACACCGCCGGGCCGAACTGCCACGTACGAGATCCCCCGGTGAAGAGATCCGAGAGCGCCACGGACTGGAATCCGTAGAAACCCGTCAGTGTCACTTTCGGGAAGAAGGCGGCCCTGGCCTGGCCGATGTCCGCGTTGGCGGCGACGAGTTGCTGTTCGGCGGTGCGAAGGTCCGGTCGGCGCTCGAGCAGATCGGACGGGAGGCCGGGCGGCACGGTGACCTCGAGGTTCTGTCCGAGAAACGCCGCGCCGCGCGGGGGTGAGCCGGGATTGCGCCCGAGGAGAAGGTTCAGCTCGTTCTCCTGCTGCTCGATGCGGCGGTGGGTGTCGGCGATGGACGCCTCGGCGGAGGCGACGAGGATCCGGGCCTGGTGGACGTCCTGCATCGAGGCCACGCCGCCTTCCTCACGGGCCGTCGTCAGGGCCAAGGAGTCAGTCCGGACCGCGTAGGTGCGCTGGGCGATTTCCAGTTCGTGATCGAGTTCGAGGAGCGTGAGGTAAGCGGTGGCCACCTGGGCGACGAGAGTTTGCCGGACGGTCTGCTGGGCCGCTTCAGTGGCGAGCAGTTGGGCGCGGGCGGCTTCGTTGGCGCGGCGGAGGCGGCCCCAGAGGTCGACTTCGTACGCGGCCATCGATCCGTAGACGCTGCCATACTCCTTCTGGGGATCGACTCCCGGGGGGATGCCGGAGGGACCGTTTTCGGAGGCGCGCGTGGTGGTCCAATCGGCCCCGGCACCCACGGTGGGGAAGAACTGGGAACGGGTCACCCGCGCGATCGCCTCCGCCTGGAGGACGCGGGCGGCGGCGATCTGGATGTCCCAACTGTTGGTGAGCGCTTCGGCGATGTAGGCCTGGAGCTGCGGATCCCGCATCACCTGCCACCAATCCAGGCTGGCCAGCGAGGTCGCGTCGGAAAAGTCCCGCGTGTCCGAGGCGGCCGGACGGAAGGCCGCCGGCGTCGCGAGGGCGGGGCGTTGGTAATCCGGGCCGACGGTGCAGCCGGCCAGTCCAACGAGAAGCCCTGCGAGCCAGAAGACCCGCGCGGAGGCTGCCGTCGCCGGCCGGCGGCCGGGGCGGGGGAGGTCCGAGGGCATGGGTATGCGGAGGGCGGATTTCATGGGTGTCCCGCTCCTTTCTGGGTGGCAGCCGCGGCCGCCACGGCGGCCGGGGCTGGGACGGCCAGTGGCTTGGGCTTCCGTCCGCGTTCGACGATGCGCTGCACGAACACGTAGCAGACCGGGATGATGAACAGGCCGGCGGCGGTGGCGATGGTCATGCCGAAGACGACGCCGGTGCCCATCGTGCTGCGCGCGGCGGCCCCGGATCCCGAGGCCAGCATCAGCGGCACGCAGCCGAGGATGAAGGCGAAGGAGGTCATGAGGATCGGCCGCAGTCGCAGCCGCGCAGCCTCGACCGCCGCGGCGAGGATCTCGCTGCCCTCCTCGCGTTTCATCTTGGCGAACTCGACGATGAGGATGGCGTTCTTGGCGGCCAACCCGATGAGCATGATCAGGCCGATCTGCGCGTACACGTTGAGGTCGAGACCGCGCACGCACATGCCGGTCAGCAGGCCCAGGATGACGGTCGGGGTGGCCAGCAACACCGCGAAGGGCAATCCCCAGCTCTCGTATTGCGCGGCGAGGAGCAGGAAGACAAACAGGACCGCCATGCCGAAAATGACCGTGGCTTCGCCCTCCGACTTCTTCTCCTGGAGCGTCAGGCCGGACCATTCGTGAGCGGTCCCGGTGGGGAGGGTCTTCATGACCGCCTCGATGGCTTGGATGGCCTGCCCGGAGCTGTAGCCGGGGGCGGGCGCACCCAGGATTTCGGCGGCATTGTAGAGGTTGAAACGCGAGACGAAGTTCGGGCCCGACCTCTGCCGGACGGTGACCAGCGTGCTCAGCGGCACCATCCCACCGCTGCTATTGCGCACGTAGAACTGGCCGATGTCGCCGGGCTGGCTGGTGAACTCCGACTCCGCCTGCAGAAATACTTTGTAGACGCGCCCGAAGCGGACGAAGTCGTTCACGTAAAGCCCGCTCAGATACGCCTGCAACGTCGCGAAAACGCTGTCCACCGGCACGCCCAGCGTGCGGGCCTTCTCGCGGTCGAGCTCGACCTGCACCTGCGGGGTGGCCGGGCTGAAGGAGGTGCTGAGCCGGCCGATCTCCGGGCGTTGAGCCGCCGCCTGCTGGAGCTGCTGGACGTACCCGGCCAATTGCTCGATCGAGCCCCCGGACCGGTCCTGCAGTTGCATGGAGAAGCCGGACACGGTGCCGTAGCCCGGCAACGGTGGCGGGCCGAAGGCGAAGATGCGCGCGCCGGGGATCGCGTAGAACTTCTGGTTCCAGGCGCGCGCGATGGCGCTGGCGTGCAACCCGGGGGCTTGCCGCTCCTCCCACGGGGTGAGGCCGATGAACATCAGGGCGGCGTTCGGCACGGTCAGCGAGTTGAGAATGTTCATGCCGGCGATGCCGACCGCGGAACGGACGCCGGGCGTGTGGCGGACGATCGCCTCCACCTGTCGGAGCAGCGCGTCGGCGCGTTGGAGTGACGCGCCCTCGGGCAGTTCCACGGCGACGAACAGATACCCCTTGTCCTCGTCCGGAATGAACCCGCCGGGCACGAATCGGCTGAGGATTCCGATGCCCCCGACCACCACGACCAGCAGCAGCATGGAGCGGGTGGCTTTGCGGGCCAACCCACCAACCACGTGGCCATAGCGGCGGCTCATCGCGTCGAAGAAGCGGTTGAACTGCCGGAAGAACGCGGCAATGGGCCCGCGTCCCGGCGTGGGCTTCTTAAGGAGCAGGGCGGCCAGGGCCGGGCTGAGCGTCAGCGCATTGATCACCGAGAAGACGACGGCCACGGCAATGGTGAGCGCGAACTGGCTGTAGAGCTGCCCGGTCACGCCCCCCATGAAGGCCACCGGGACGAACACGGCGCAGAGCACCAGGCCGATGGCCACCACTGGTCCCGAGACCTCCTTCATGGCCTGGCGCGTGGCCTCGACCGGACCGAGGCCGTGTTCGAGGTGGTGCTGCACGGCCTCGACCACGACGATGGCGTCGTCCACGACGATGCCGATGGCCAGCACCAGCCCCATCATCGTGAGCACGTTCACGCTGAAGCCCAGCACCGGAAACAGGATGAAGGCGCCCAGCAGCGAGACGGGCACCGTACACATGGGGATGATCGTGGCGCGGAAGCTCTGCAGGAAGACATACACGACCAGCAGCACCAGAATCACCGCCTCGAACAGGGTGTGCACGATCTCCTCGATCGAGGCCTCGATCGGGAGCGTGGAATCCAGCGTGATCTCGTACGCCATGTCCGGTGGAAACCGGGCCTTGGCCTCCTCGAGGATCTGCTTGACGTGCTCGGCCGTTTCGAGGGCGTTGGCGCCGGGCGCGAGGTACACGCCGAAGGCCCCGGCCGGTGACCCGTTCAGCCGGGCCCGCAGGTCGTACGTCTGCGCGCCGAGTTCCACGCGCGCCACGTCCTTGATCTTCACCTGCGAGCCGTCGGCGCTGGACCGGATGATGATGTCCTCGAACTCCCGCGGGTCCTTGAGCAGACCCAGGGCGCGGACGTTGAACTGGCTCTCCTGACCGGGGGGTGCGGGTTCGGCCCCGATGCGGCCGGCCGGCGACTGGGCGTTCTGCTCTTTGATCGCGTTTTGGATGTCCTGGGGCGTGATGCCCAGGACGGCGAGTTTGTCGGGCCGCAGCCAGACGCGCATCGAGTAATCCTGCGCCGTGAAGTTGCGGACGTCCCCGACCCCCTTCACCCGTTTGATGGCATCGACCAGATTGATGTCGCAGTAGTTGCCGAGGAAGACGGCGTCGTAGGTGTTGCTGGGCGAGTTGAGCGCCACCACCATGAGGATGTCCGGGCTGGAGCGGTTCACCACGACGCCCTCGCGTTTCACCGCGTCGGGCAACTGCGCCTCGGCCTGGCCGACGCGGTTCTGCGTGTTGACCTGCATGATGTCCACGTCCGTGCCGACGTCGAAGTAGACATTCAGCGTCATCTTGCCGTCGTTGGCGTTGAACGACTGGAGATAGAGCAGCTTGTCGACGCCGTTGACCTTTGACTCGATGGGCGTGGCGACGGATTCCATGACGGCCTCGGCGGCGGCGCCGCGGTACGTCGTGGTCACCTGGATCATCGTCGGGCTGACGGGCGGGTACTCCGAGATGGGCAACCCCCGGAGCGTGATCAACCCCACGATCACCGTCAGGATGGCAATAACCATCGCGACGATGGGGCGGCGAATGAAGAAGTCAGCCATGGCGCTACTCCTTTTCGCGTTGGGGCGAGGTCGGAGCGGGGGCGGCGGCCTTAGCCATTTCCGCGGCCGTCCTGGGCTCGACGACGGTGCCTTCCCGCACCTTTTGCAGCCCCTCGATGACGATACGCTCGCCGGCTTGAAGGCCTTCTAGGACCACGGCGTTCCCGCGGATCCTCATGGGCGCCACTCGTACGGGCCGTTGCCCCGCCTTGTTATCCGGCCCGATCACCCAGACGAAGTACTTGCCCTGCAACTCCACCAGCGCGCGTTCCGGCACCAGGAGATTGCCCTGCTCGGTCTTCAGACTCACCCGGACCCGCGCGAACATGCCCGGACGGAGGAGTCCGTCGGGATTGGAAAACTCAGCCCGCGCCCGGATGGTCCCGGTGGCCGCGTCGACCGCGCGGTCCAGGAAGACCCACTTGCCCGGCTCGGGGTGTTCGGAGCCGTCTGCCAGAATCAGCGTGACGGGCAGCTCGCCCATCTGCCGGCCGGCTTCCCGGGCGGTGCGTTCGGCGTGGAGGTAATCGGCTTCGCTGATGGCGCAGTAGAACCACATCGGATTGAGCCGCGAGATGGTGGCCAGGAGCGTGGGCTCTCCTTTGCCCACCAGGCTGCCGACCGAGACCTGTTTGGCACCAATCAGCCCGGTCGTCGGCGCCCGCACGTCGCAATACTCGAGGTTCAGTTCCGCCGATTTCACGCGGGCCAGGGCGGAAGCGACGTTGGCCTCGCCCACGGCCACCGAGGCTACCGCGTTGTCCAAATCCTGCTGCGGAATGGCCTTCTTTTCGGCCAGCGGTCGGAGCCGGGCCACGTCCTTCTCGTACTTGTTCAAGGCTGCTCGGGCCTCCGCGAGCATCCCGTTGGCGGCCGCGAGCTGCTCGTCGAAGGGCCGCCGGTCGAGGACGAACAGCGGATCGCCCTCCTGCACCCCCCGGCCCTCGGCAAACAGAATCTGGTCCACGAAGGCCTCGACGCGGGCGCGGACTTCGACGTTCTGCGGCGAGTCGAGCTGGCCGATTAGCTCGATCGAGCGCGGCACGTTGGTCGCCGTGACCTCGAGCACCTGAACGATGGGAGGCGGCAACGCAGGCGGCGCGGCCTTGCGGCAGCCGGCACCCGCGGCCGCCAGCACGGCCAGGGCAAGGCTCAAGCTCCTCCCCATGGGTGGAGTCCTCCGCGTTGCTGGGTGTGACGTTGGCGCTGGGTTCATAGTCTAGCTCCCGCGGCTTGCGGGCGCGGGGGAGCTTAGCGCAACCCGACGAAAAGGCACTACCAGATCACGGACACGTATGGGCGCGGCTGCTTCATGGTCTCGTGGCGCTGGCCTGCATGGGCGCGGCCGGCTGAAAGCCTCCCCCCAGGGCGAGGTGGAGGTTCACGCGCTGGCTGAGCTGCTCGCCCTGCACTCGCAGCAGTGCCAACTGGGCCGCCGAGAGGTCGAGCTGTCTTTGGCGGACCGTGCGCTGATCCCCCTGGCCCACGCGGTAGCTGGTCTGGGCCAAGGTGAGAGCCCGCTCATGATCCGCCACCGCCTGGCGGAGGAGCGACTCGCGTTCCTCGAGGGTCTGGCTGGCGGCCAGGCTGTTCTCGACGTCGCCGAGCGCGCGCCAGGCCATCCGGGCATACTCCGCCGCGGCTTCTCTTTGTTCGAGCGTGCGAATCCGGACCTGGGTCTGCAGCGCGCCCCCTTGATACAGCGGCGCGATCAGCTTGGCCCCGGCCCCGCCGGTCGGATTCGAGAAGTCGTCTTTCAACTGGAGAATGTCGCTCTGGATGGCCGCGACATTGGCGTTGAGGATGATCCGGGGCAGGCGGGCAGCCTTCGCCTCGCCCACCCGATTGAAAGCGGCCGCGACACGACGCTCGGCAGCCACGAGGTCGGGACGACGCTCCAACAACTCCAGCGGTAGACCGGCGGGGATGGGGCCGGGGAGCGGGGCCAAATCCGGTCGGGCCTCGAGCTCGGCGGCCGGGTAGCGACCCAGCAACAACTCGAGGGCCCGCAGCGTCTGGGTGTGGGCCAGTTCGACTTGCCGGGCCGCGTCCTGGAGGTTGAGCCGTTTGGCGCGGGCCAGCGCGACTTCCTGCTCGGTGCCGGCACCCACCTGGCGGCGGTTCTCGGCCAGGGCAACCAGGTCCTCGGCCGCCTGCACCATCTCCACAGCGAGCCCGAGCTGGAGGGCGGTTTCGGTGGCAGCGAACCAGGTCCGGGCCACGGTGGCGGCCAGAGATTGGCGACTGAACTCGAAGTCGGCCTGGGCCGAGGCGTGGATTGCCTGCGCCGCGTTGCGCCCATAGCGGATGCGACCCCAGAGGTCCGGTTCCCAGGAAGCCCCGAGGGAGACACCCTGGAGGGCGGAGCTGATGTCCCCGCCGCCCATGTTGAACCCCCCGACGCCGAGGAGGTTGACGGCGGGACGCAGCGCGGCCCGGGCCAGCTCGACATACTCGCCGGCCTGCTCGACGCGGACGGCGGCGACCCGCAGGTCGGGATTGTTGGTCATCGCCTCGGCCACGAGCGCATCGAGCTGGGGGTCGGCGAACGTGGCCAGCCAGTGGTCGTGGATCGGGCCGGCGGCCCCCCCGGCTTTCCAGCCCGGGAGTTGGGCCACGTTGGTGAGCGCACCAGCAGGTTGCCGTATTTCGGCCCGGGTCGGCTCTGGCTTGGTGGCGCATCCGACAAGCGCGGCGACGCCGGCCAGCACTCCCAGCAGGAGCTTGAGGGAAGGTCGGTTCACGTCAGTGCAGTTTGAGGATCAGCCAGTCCAGTTTGGCGCCCACGCGCACCAGGACCTTGCGCAGGATCTGGATCGCATGGCCGCTGTCGGTGAAGACCGCTCCCGCCCCGTGCGCTCCCGCGGCCAGGAAGAGGTCCTTGTCTTTCCCGTCCGGGAGCAGGCGCACGGCGAGGCTGTGGGCAGGGATGGGCGCGACGCCGCCGCTGGGGTTGACGCTGCCGATGGGCAATTGGCCCTGGGCGGTGGCCCACATGATCGAGTCCACCTTGCACTTCACCACCCGGCCCGGGTACATCTTGAAAGCCACCTCGGCCTCCTGCCCGGGCTTGATCTTGCGGACTTCGTTCTGGTGGTAGATGGCGAGGATCCACTGCTCGTCCTCGATGAAGTTCATGGCGGGAGTCATGGGCAGGGGGACCGCCATCGCGCCCGGGCGCAGGGTGAGGGCGACGACGGTCCCGTCCGCGGGGGCGTGGTAGGTGGTCTGGCTGAGTTCCCAGCGGGCGTTGGCCAGCTCCGCCTCGGCGCGGGCGAGCTGGGCCTTCACGTTGGCCACCTCGTCCGGTTCGCCCTCGGGCGTTTTGGCCGCGAGGGTCTCGCGGGCTTGGGCTTCTGCAGCGACGGTCGAGGCCAGTTGGGCGGTGAGGTTGTCGACGTCGGCCTGGGCCTGCTCGAAATCGAAGCGGTTGCCCGCCCCGGTGTTGGCGAGTTCCTCGAATTGCCGCAGCCGGAGCTGCGCCAGGCGCAGGCGCGAGGCGATGGCTTCGCGCTGGCCCGTGGCGCTGTTCAACTGTTCCTGGCGGTTGCGCGCGCTGGCTTCCGCGCTGACCAGTTGGGCACGGAGCTGGGTGATCTGGGCCTCGTAGTTGCGGACGGCGATCTCGAAGGGGGTGGAGTCCACCTTGAAGAGAACGTCGCCCTTCTTGATGGGGCGGTTGGGCTCGATGGGGACCTCGGTGACCAGCCCGCGGACCGGCGGGTTGATGGGCACCACGTAATTCACCACGCGCACATCATGGGAGGAGGGCGCGACGATGTTGAGCAGGAGAATCAGCACCGTCAGCCCGAGGATGGGGAGGACGATGACGATGACCTGGCTGATGAAGTTCCAGGGCAGCCAGCGGAACTTGAAGAAGATCAGCCAGACGAAGAAGGCGTAAATGCCGAGCAGCAGGATTTCCATGGGTCAGGCCTTTCCTCTTTCAGGGGCGGGCGTTCCCGCCCGTTTGGCTTCCAGTTCCGCGAGGCGCTGGCGAAGCTGTTGCAGCTCCTCCGCTTCGGCCGTTGCCTTGGGCGGCTTGGCCTCGTCGTGGCCATGCGCTACCTGGTCCGTGCCGTAGGCGAGCTTGTGCAGGACGGGCCGGGTATAGGCCCATAGCCAGGCCAGGGGCCAGAGGATACCGCCAAAGACCAGCGACAGGAGACAGAGGCATTGGATGGCCTTGGCCTGGGGATGTTGCTTCTTCTCCGCGATCTTCTCCGGGAGGATGTGAACGAGGAGAAAGACGGCGATGCCCACCACCGGCGCCACGATCAGCACGACCCAAGTCAGGACGTCGGCCAGCTTGTCCAGAGCTTCGCCTTTGAACATCGACGCCTGGGCGGAGGCGGGCCACAGCAGCAGCGGCAGCAGGAACACCGCCCGCCAGCGGCTTCGCCAGCCGGCGGGAGTAAGGAGGGATCGAGAATGTGGTTTCATGCGCGAAGTGATTACGGCGGGCTCATGCGGCGGGCCGGGGGGGCGCGCCAGCTTGAGCGACGCAGGCCGGGACATAGTGGCTTCCCGCGAGGACCGTGTCCACGGCGGGCAAGAGTTCGGTGGCGAGGGCGCGTTTGAGGATGAATCCATCCGCCCCCGCCTCCATCACGGCCTGGCAGACGCTGGACTCGTCGTGGACGCTGAGCACCAGAATCCGCACCGCGGGACACCGCTCGCGCAACCGCCGGAGCCACCGCAGGCCATCGTGGCGCGTGATCGAGAGGTCGACCACCGCCAGGGTCGGCTGGAGGCAGCGGGCGCTCTCGAGCAGGGATTTCTCGTCGGCCACCATCACCACCGCCTCGAACACCGTCTCGAGCAGGCTGCGCACCCCTTCGCACAGGCCATGATGTCGGTCGGCCAGCAGCACGCACTTGACGCTTCCTTGGCTCATGGCCGGGCGAAGACAAAGCCGGGGACTACTTGGCCTGCGGCTTGGCGTAGTGCTCGATCTTCTGGGCGAGCAGAGTGGCCGCCTCGGTGGGCTCGACTTTGCCACCGACCAGGATCTCGCTCATGGTGAATTCCTCGCCGTAGTAATTCTTGTTGTCACCGCCATCCGGGAAGAGCCCGCCGGTCTCGAGCGCCGCACCGCCGAAGACGCCGCGAGTGTCGCTATAGACCAGGACGGGGGTGTTGTCGGTCAGATCCCGGACGCGGGCATCCAGTTTGTTCTTGGACTCGGCCCAGGCCGAGCAGGCCAGGCCGGTGACCAACAGGGCCAGGGTCAAAAGGCGTGATTTCGGATTCAAGGAAGCCTTCATGGTTTCAGTCAGAGTTAGCTGCGTTTCAGCGAAGCAAGACCGCGTGCCGCACGACGAGGCACAGGGCGTCCCCAGCGCCGGCAACCCTGCCGACGGCCGGGAGAGCAGTCGGGTTGACGTGAATCACAGGTCGGATTCTGGACGTCGGATCTCGCGCTGTGACCTCGCAAAACTACGAGGAGGCGCCCCGCAAAACCCCGGGCATCCGGGCGCCCCCACCCGAGCCGGCCCCGGGGGGGTGCCCGCCCGCATCAGGCCGCCGGCGGGGGCGGACACTCGTTCGCGGGCGGGGCTGAGGCGGGTCCGCGCCACAGGGGGGGTGACACCCAGTTGAACTGGATGGCCAGCACGCGGAGCACGAACGTCACGAGAATGCCGATGAACGCGGCCGGGGTGGCCTCGAGTTGGAAGTGCACCGCGAGCACCGCGAACAGCAGGCAGCCGGCGAACCCCGCCAGCACATAGAACTGGCCCGGCTTGAAGAGCAGCGGTTCGTCCCGCACCAGGACGTCACGCAACAACCCGCCCCCCGATGCGTTGATCACCCCCACCAGCACGGCCGCGGCGATGCTCAGGCCTGCGTTCAACGACTTCTGCACGCCCACGACCGCGTAAGCGCCCAGGCCCAGCGCATCCAGCCAGGCGATCCCCTTGTTGAACCGGTTGAGCTGGTCCCGGAAGAGGTGGGTCCGCACGCCCAGCGTGTCGAGCCAGGCAATCACCCGGTTCAGACCGATGATCCGCTCCCGGAACAGGAAGGCCACGCAGCCCGCCAGCAGGACGACCAAGATGTACCGCGAATCCGAGGTCACGGCCGGCGGGCCCTGCTGGATGAAGAGGCCGTCGCGAATCAGCCCGCCTCCCACGCCCGTGACGAAGGCCAACGCGAACAACCCCACCACATCGTAGCCGCGCCGCAACGCCGCCAACGCACCCGTCAGGGCGAACAGGAAGGTGGCGACCAGGTCGATCTGGATCGGCAGAGTGAACTGACCCTGAAGCATGGAGCGCAGATTGCGGGCGCGGTGACGACACCCCTCCGCCGGGGCGCGGCGGCCGGATGGCGGAGGGGCGGGGGTTACCGGATGAGCTTGTACTGGAAGCTGAGCTGGACGCGATGATCGTCTCCGCTGCTCCCGTTCTGCGCTTCCTTGAAGCCGTAGAGGTACTCGAGCCCCAGATAGAAGTTCTTCGTGGGAGACCAGACGAGGTTGGCCTGGGCGTACTGGGTCTGATCATAGGCGAAGTCGCCCTGTTCCGGCCGACCATCCGAGGTCACGTAGCTGTAGCTGAGCGTGGAGCGCCACTTCTCGCTCCACTGGCGGCGGTAGCCGACCATGGCCCCCCAGGCGGTGAGCAGGTGCAGGTCTCCCGCGGCATCCACGACGCCGGCGCTACCGCTGGGCAGATCCTGGATGTAGCGGCCGATGCCGTCGCCGTAACTGAAGCTGGTGATGATCTGGTCCTCCCCGAAGGTCTTCAGCCCGCCGGAGAGGTTCACGCCCCACCCCATGGCAGAATCGTCGGGTCCGGTGCTGTGGTCGAAGGAGAGGCTGCGGAGCAGGCCGCCCACCTGCACATGACCCGGCTTGCCTTCCCAGCGCCAATGGCCGGCGAAGTCGGGCATCGTGTTCCGTCCATCGGCACCCGCGGGGAGGTTGCCCAGATCGCTTTTGGGCTGCTCGATCGCGAGCGCCGTGTACATGGCGTTCTTCAGGATCGGGATGGTGTAGCGGACTTCAGGTTGGCGGAGGACGGGCAGAACACCGGGCCCTTCGAAGTCGAGCGTGTCGGGGTTCACATCCGGGTCATAGAAGGTGCTCCAGGTCTGTCCCACGGTGAGGTTGGCGAGCTGGCCGTAGAAGTGGCGGAGCCGGTAGTCCATCGAGGGCTCGGTGTTGTTCCCGAAGAAGTCGTTCTCGTAGTAGATCTTCAAGGCGCCCAGCGGAGTCGGCGAACGGAGTTCCAGGTTCAAGCGGGTCTGCTTGGCATGCAACGCGAAGTGCTCGCCCTTGCCGTAGTCCGGCTCCCCTTCGACCGGGATCTTCGAAGTGATGAACATGTTCGGGTTGCCCACCCGGGTGGAGTCCGCGATGGCATCCAACTTGGCATAGCCCCCGAGCTTGACCCAGGTCTTGGTGCCGAACAGTTGCATGAACCCCTGATAGGTCGGGTCGAGCGGAGCATTGCCGGGACGCGGCGCAGCCAGGTCTTCCTCCTTCATGCTATCCCGATAGGGAATCTGGGTGGTGCCGTCGGCCAGCTCATCGGCCGGCGGCTGCGCCCGGGTGGGGAGGTCGGCACCCGGGTGCGTGGCGGGCGGGATGGTCGGAGGGGCTGGCGCCGGTGCCACCGGCTGGACCGGGGGGGGAGCCGGCTGGGTCTGCTTCTCCAGCTCGGCGATCTTCCGGTTCATTTCCTGGAGAGTTTGCTCCATCGCCTTGACCGTCGACTTGAGCTGCTCCAACTCGGCCGTGTCCGGAGCCTGTGTGTGCCCGGGCAGACCGGCAGCCAGAACGGCGCCCGCCAGCGCGAGAGATCTCAGGGACGAGTGCGTTTTCATAGTGGCTCGAGTGTGTTTCTCTGTGTGATTGGCTTCGGTTCAGGAAGGGAGAGTGGCGGGTCCACCGGGGGTTTGGCGACGGGCGCCTGGCATGGGTCGTCACCGCGACAGCAACAGGACGATGACCGTCCCCCACGTGGTCAGGAGGACTTGAGCGACCGGCACGGCACCGGAGTAACCCAGCACGGCGATCGGGCTGCCGGATTTCTCCTGGACCGCGGCGAGCCCCGCCGTGAACGTCTGCGCCCCGGAGAGGCCGCCCAGGAGCAGGAGCGGATTCACCCGCAGCACGTAGCGACCGAAGTACAGCCCGGCAATCGGCGGGATCAGGGTCACGAACACGCCCCCCACCAGCAGGCCCAACCCGGCCTCTTTGACCGCGGGAAGGAAATGGGGTCCGGCCCCCAGGCCCACCATCGCCACAAACGCCGCCAACCCGTAGGTCTGCATGAAGGCGACCGCGCCGTCAGGCACCCGCCCGAAGAGCGGCCGCACGGAGCGAAGGTAGCCGGTTCCGATGCCCGCCAGGAGGGTTCCCACGGTGGTGCCCAGCGCGAGCTTCACGGAACCGACCTCGAACGCGAGCGCGGCCCCCACCAGGGCACCGGCGCAGATCGCCAAGCCCACCGCCACAAAGTCGGTCACTTCGGTGGGACGAACCGTGCGGCCGAACCTCGGGGCCACCCGCTCGACGGCAGCCTCGGGCCCAACGAGAGTCACGACGTCACCCCGCTCCAGGACCGTCCGGGTGCCAATCGGGATGTCGAGGCCACCCCGCGTGAGCCGCCGCAGGAACACACTCCGCAGGGTGTCGTCGCGCGCCAGGTCCTCGAGGGGGCGGCCCACCAGATCTTTGGCGCTCACGAACACGTCGAAGGAAGCCGCCGGCAGATCGAGCAACTCGCGGTCTTCGAGTTCCTGGAGCTGGGCGCCGAGGATCTCCACCAGCACCTCCCGCCGGCCGATGACGGCCACGACATCGCCCGCCTGCAGGACGGTCTGCGGCGCCGCTTCAATCAGTTCCCGGTCGCGGCGGAGGCGCTGAACGAACACGCGGGCGTTGGGCACCAGTTGCTCGGCTTCCGCCACGGTGCGGCCCGCCGCACGGGAGGCGGGAGGCAGGCGGTAGGCGCGGAGTTCGAAGGCCCGCCACGCCGAGACCACGCCCTGCTTGGTGCGTTTGATGCCGTACGCCGCCTCGAGCTTCGCGGCCTCGCTGGGGAGGTCGATGCCGAGCAGTTTCGGACCCAGCACCGTGCAGCAATAGATGACGCCAAACGCGCCGAACACGTAGCACAGCGCGTCCCCCACCGCCACGTGACCGACCAGTCGCTGCTTCACGTCGTCGGGCAGCGCGAGCGATTGGATCGCGTCACTCGCCGTGCCCATCGCCGGCGACTGGGTCAGCGCCCCCGAAAGCAACCCACCGGCAAAGCCGGCATCAAGCTGCAGGATGCGGGCGACGACGTAGGTCACCAGCAATCCCACCACGGGCATGAAGACGGCGAGCACCGCGAAGCGCCAGCCGTCCCCCCGCATCGCCTTGAAGAACTGCGGCCCGACGCTGTAGCCGATCCCGAACATGAAGAGCAGGAACACGACCGACTTGGCCGCCCCCGAGACCGGTACTTCGAAGAGATACCCGAGGACGATGCCTGCCAGCAGCGAGCCCGTCACCCCCCCGAGGCTGAAGCCGCGGAAGGTCCGGCCGCCGACCCAGAAACCCATCCCGAGGGACAGGTAGACCGCCAGCTCCGGGTACTTGGCGAAGAGTTGTTCCAGCCAGTCCATGGCCGCCCCGCCTACTTGGAGAACACCATCGCGAAGTAGCCAAACACCGTCAGCAACACCCCCGAGACGGCGTAGCCCACGGGGAAACCAACCCACGGCACGCTGCTGTCGATCTCCTTGGCAGCCTCCCGCGCCGGGCCCGAATGCGAGCGGGCGCCAGCGACCCCGCCCATGAGCACGGCCGGGTTGATCTTCATGAAGTGATAGCCGATGGCCCAGGTCAGGATGGGCGGAATGGTGCTGGCGATGAAGCCGGCCAGGAAGATGAACAGGGCGATCTTACCCGTGAGTTGCGCCAGCAGGGTCGAGCCGGCGTTGATGCCGACGATGGCGATGAACGTCACCAGACCCAGGTCCTCGAGGATGTTGCGCGCCGCGTTGGGTGTGCTGCCAAAGAAACGCAGCCGCGAGACAATGGACGACACGAAGATCCCCGAAAGCAACAGCCCGCCAGCGTTGCCCAGCCCCACGGAGAAGCTGCCGACCGGCACGTTGATCTGCCCGACGAGCAGGCCGACGACCATGCCCACGGAGAGGGTCAACAGGTCGGTAGCCGTGCTGGGGCGGGCGACCTTGCCCACGAGTGCGGCCAGCTTGTTGACGGCGCTCTTGAGGCCCGCGACAAACAGCACGTCGAAGCGTTGGAGTTGGGTGTCGGCCCCGAGCGGGATCGGCACCCCGCCGCGTTCGAGGCGGACCACCTGCAATTGGCCGGCGAAATCCTCGTGGCGGAACTCCTTGAGGGCCTTGCCTTCGAGGTCCTTGTTCGTGACCAAGACCTCGGCTTGGTCCAGGGGGATGTTCAGGGCCTTGCTATCGGCCACCTCGGGACCGATCAGCCCCATGTTTGAAGTGAGGTCCTCGAGCCGGCCGCCGAGCGCGATGACGTCGCCGGCCTGCAGGGCCGCGTCCGGGCTGGCGCCGATGGACTCGCCGTTCCGGACGACGTTGACGATGCGGTACTGCGGGTGTTTCTGGCGGAACTGGGCAATGGTCTGACCGGCGGTGGCCGGGTTCTCCAGCTTGTAGGCGCGCAATCCCGCGGGGCGATAGCCGGTGAGGCCGGAATCATCCACGTTGGCGACGCCGTGGGTCTGTTCGTACTCCTTGGCGGCCTGCTTGGCGTCCAGGCCCCACCAGCGCGGAAGGTACTTGCAGATCAGTATGATCCCCACCGTGCCCCAGATGTAAGTGACCCCGTAGCCGAGCGCGATCATCGCCGACACCGATTCGGCCGAGGTGCCATCGGGCAGCTTGTACGCCCCCTGGGTGACTGCCATCTCCGCCGTGCCGATGGCGGCGGACATGGTTTGCGAACCGGCCAGGATTCCACCTGCCGCGCCGGGAGGCAGGTCGAACATCCTCGCCCCCAGCACCACGAGCACCAGACCCATGATGCTGCACACCACGGCGAGGATCGTGAACTTGAGTCCGTCCTTCTTGAGGCTGTTGAAGAACGAGGGGCCCACCCGGAGGCCCACGCCATACATGAACAGGTAGTAGAAGAGTGACTTGGCGAAGTCATCGAGCTGGAGCTTGACCCCATAGGTCGAGGCCCACGTGGCCAGCGCGCAACCGACGACGACGGCAGCGGCGACCATGCCCAGGCCATAGCCCTTGACGTTGAACTTGCCCACATACACCGCCAGTCCGATCGTGAAGAACAGGAGGATGTAGGGGTTGGCGCGGAGGAATTCGAAGAACGCTTGCATGGCAGGGGGCCTCTTGGGGTTGAGCGCAGATGCGGGGCGGCCTATTTCGCGGATTTCCGGGCGGTGCCGCGCAGCTTGTCAGGCTTGATCAGCTTCAGCCCCTGGGCGGCGTGGTAGCCGTGAATCTCCTTCACATCGAGCTGGCGCATGAAGCTGATGGTGTCGGCCGTGATCACCTGGCCCGGCACCATGATGGGGAAGCCAGGGGGATAGGGGATGACGAAGTTGGCCGACACCATCTCCGGCCCTTTCTTGAGCCGCTCATCCACTTCCTTGCTGGCCAGTTTGAGGAACTCGCAGTTGGACTCGTCGTAGGCCATGAAGAACGCGGGGCGCATGTGCCCTTCGTTGCTGGCCGCTTTCGGGTTGTCGCGGAAGGCGTCGTGGAACCGGCTGAAGTTCGGCAGGTCGGGCACATCGGTCATCAGGGACTTGACCCGCGCGTCGAGGACCGCCTTCCCGCCCTGGGCCAGCTTGCGCTCAATCTCGCGCGACAGGTCGACCAGCGCCTTGATGAGGAGCGCGGCGTCGCTGTGGGTGTTGTTGATGTTGGTCTGCACGAGCACACTGTTGCGCGAGGTCTTGTTGATCTGGATGTCGAACCGCTCGGCCAGGAGACCCTTGAACTGGGTGCCATCAAACCCGGCACCACCACAGATCAGGGTCAGCCGGGTGGGGTCCAGCGCGAACTCATCCTCGTCCCAGGCCTTGACCACGTCGGTCCACGTCGAGTGGGGCGGACCGTAGTCCTTCAAACCGGAGGCGCGGAACGGGGCGGGGATCATGTCCGCCGGTGTGGCCACCCGGAAGTACTTCGAGACGAGCGGATGCGTGTTGACCGCGCGCCGGATGCGGAAGGCGATGTCGGTCATGCGCAGGGTAAGGCCATAGCCCTCCAACTCCATCTGCCGGCGCGCGATGTCCAGTGAGGCGATGAGCTGCAGGTTCGGTGACGTGGACGTGTGGGTGAAGAAGGCCTCCTCGAACGGACCTTCGACCTGGTGAAAATCCTCGTCCCAGACCAGGATCATCGAGCCCTGCCGGAACGCGGACATGGACTTGTGGGTCGAGTTGGTCTGGTAGACCCGGATCCGGACCTTGTCCGGGTCGGGCAGCAGGTGCAGGTCGAGCAGTTTCGGGTTCTTCGGGTCGAGCTTGCCGACTTTGGCCGCCCAGGCCTTGTACTCTTCCCGGTACGCGGGATCGTGATAGCGCTCCGCCAAGGCGGCGGCGGCCCCCATCCCGGTGCGGCGGCGGTGAAACGGATTGAACCGCGCGAAGCCGAACCATGCCTCATCCCAGAGGAAGATCAGGTCGGGCTTGATCGCCAGACACTCCTCCATCACCCGACGGGGGTTGTACATGTGGCCGTCGAAGGTGCAGTTGGTCATGTCGATGACCTTGACCCGGTCGAGCTTGCCCTCGGCCTGGCAATCCAGCAGCGCCTTCTTGATCGTGCGCAAGGGCACGGCGCCATACATCGAGTACTCAGTCAGGGGGAACGCCTCGACGTACAAGGGCTGCGCGCCGCTGAGCACCATGCCGTAGTGGTGCGACTTGTGGCAGTTGCGGTCCACGATCACGATGTCTCCCGGCTGGCACACGGCTTGGACGACGATCTTGTTCGAAGTCGAGGTGCCGTTGGTGCCGAGGTAGGCACGCTTCGCCCCAAACGCCCGCGCGGCCATGTCCTGGGCCTTCTTGATGTTGCCCGTCGGCTCCAGCAGGCTGTCCAGGCCGCCCGTCGTGGCCGAGGACTCGGCGAAGAAGATGTTCGTGCCGTAGAACTGGCCGAAGTCCCGAATCCAATTCGAGCGGAACACCGACTTCCCGCGGGCGATGGGCAGGGCGTGGAAGGTGCCGATGGGGCGCTGCGCGTACTTCTTGAGGTTGTCAAAGTACGGCGTATCGTAGCGGTCCTTGACGCCGTCGAGGATGGACAGGTGGATTTCCATGGGCTCCTCGACGTGGTGGAACATCCGCCGCACCCCGCCGAGGGCTTCACTGCCCGCCAGGGCTTCGGCCGTACGATCCGAGAGCAGGTAGAGGTCGAGCTCCGGCCGGCATCGCTTGATCGCCTGGGCCAGCGCCGTGGCCAGGGCACCCGGTTCGATCGACGAACGGTCCATGGACAGGTAACGGGCGAGGAACGCTTGCAGATCCGGCATCTCGAGCCGGGAGCCATACTGGAATCCGTCCACGATCACGACCGCCTGCAGGTTGTCATTGACCAACACTGCCAGAGCGGCGTCCTCGAAGCTCCCGGCCTGCACGACTTCGTACTGAAACTGATCCTCCGGCCGCCGCATCCGCTTCATGTCCGCGCGCCCGCGTTCCCACGTGGCGGGGTCGGTCGGCGTGACGATCAGGACCTCGAAGCTCGGCTTCGACGTCTCCCCCGTGTCCGCCTCGGGCGGCAGGGCCGCTTCGAGCGGCCGGGTGGCGCTCTCCGTGGAAGGATCCCAGGCCCCCTCGCTCCGCCGGTAGTCACCCGAAAGCAGCGCACTGGACACCTTCTGCACCAGGCGGGCGAAGGTGGCGGCGTCGCGCCGCGCCATCGCCTCGGTAAGGGCGGCGAGCAGACGCGGCCCCGGATAAGCCCAGCACTGCTCGAGCCGGCTGATGGTGTGCAGCAGTCCAGCGGCCTGGGCGCGCAGATCCTCTGCCGGAGCACCCTGCGCCGTGGCCCACGCACGACCCAGGGCGTGGAGCTCACGCCATTGATCGGTTCGATTGACCGCCGCCGCGAAGATGGGGGCCAGATCCTGAGTCCGGGGTTCGCCGGTGTTTGACTTGTCGGTTGTCTTCATAGGGAAGTTAGGTCGCGCTGCGTCCCGAGCCTCGGATCGTGACCTGGCTGCGCCCTGCGCTGCCGCTGCGGCGGAGATTCGCGCCCGGCGAGGTTCGCTGACATCAGCTAATCTCACCGGGGTGCAGTCCGCTGTGACCTCGCAATTCTACGGGGATCGCGGCCCGGGAATTACCAGTCGATCAGGAACTGACGATCCCGTGTTTGATGGCGAAGAGGATCAGCTCGGCGCTGTGGTGGAGGCCGAGCGATTCCATCAACTGGTACTTGTGGAACTCGACTGTGCGGGGGGAGATGGCGAGCTTGTCAGCGACTTCCTTGGCGGAGCAGCCTTCGGCCAGCAACTGGAGGATCTCGCGCTGGCGGGGGGTCAGCCGCATGACCGGGTCGCCGCCGGGTGGCGGCGGGTGGAGCATAGCCTGGAAGACCTCGCCGGCGAGCGCCGGGGTGATGTAGGTCTTGCCCGCCAGGGCGGCGCGGATGGCCATGATGAGCTCGGCGGAAGCCGAGTCTGGAGTTTGGACATTTTCCGCTGAACTCACGACCCATGATGGCGTAGATCCCGGGGCCAGTGGAAGCGATCCGCGTCCAGGGCCGCACGCTCTCGGGCGATGATCTGGCGGCGGTGCGCGCTGGTGGCAGCGCACCTGACTGGCATCGCACGTCGCTGTCCGCGTGATCTGTGCGAGCTCTGGGACTGACGTAACGCGGCCCGGCCGACTCAAAGGGACGCTGGCCGCCCGCGTTGCTCTTGGGCTGCGGGCCGGTGTGCTTGGGCACGCGCCACGGACCCGCACGGGTTGGCCGCGTGCGCAAGCCCCACCCTGGCCAGCCGGAACGGCTGTCCGCGACGCCGACGCGCATGGACGGCGATCTGGCTTCCGTGCGGCCCGTGGGCCTCGTTGGTCCAGACCCTCAGGTTACCTGTCGGCGCGTGGGACGCTGGCTGGCCCAGTATCATTATCGGGGTTTCCAGGGCGCGGTCGGGGAAGATCCAGATCTTTCACGGGGGCTGCTTTCGCCGGGTGCGCTACAAGGAACTGACCAAGATCCATTGGCAGGGCGGTTCCAGAGCAGGAGTCACTGGCTGGTGGGCAGCGCAGTAGAATATCCCACCACCGGAACGGACGCCCGTACCGGCAGCCTCGGCATCGGCCAGGCTCAGGTCTGGGATCAGCACTCCGTAGGCAAAGTACCCGCGCGGCTGGTGGCCATGTATGGCTGGTGGCTCTTGGCCAGCCTCCAGTGCTACGGCACCCTCTGGCGGGGTCATAGGCCCACCTTGCCAGATGGCGCCGCGGGACCGAAGCGGCCACTCACTGCACTGGACCGGGTGGGCCCTGCAAACAGCTGGCCGTCGACCGGTCGTTTTCCGGCGGTCACTTCGCCCACCTATCAAACGGTAGGTCGGCGCACGCCGCTGATCCGCAACTCCAGCGGATTCGACCCGCACCATGCCCCAGGATATCCAAACTCAGGCTCGGCGGAGCCGGTGGCGAGGACAGACGGCGGCTCCGGCCTCGGGCGCGCCGCGCGTGGGCATTATCGGATGCATGGTCAGAAGACTGACTTTCCACCAGGCGTATCGTATGAGCTGGACCGGCGCGTCGATGCGTTGAGCTGAGGGCATCGCGATGTCCAGCTGCGATCCGTCGGGTCGCGGGCGTTTGCCCGCCGACAGGGCGCGGCCATCCTCCGATCCTCCAGGCATCGGACTCGGATCAGACAGGCTCTTGAGGGCCTCAGCACGAGCGGTGGTCATCCGCCAGGAGGAGGCGGGGGCGGCGGGGCGTGTTCATCGAGTCTTGGGCGCCAGCGGCACCCAGGCCAGCACGGTAGTGCCGCTGCCAGGGCGGGTCAATCTCCACTTCGCCTCCGAGCAGACCGACGCGCGCGTTCAGCGCATGCTGGCCAGCCAGGCTGGAGCCGATCGCGTTCGAGGGGAGGGATTGAAGCCGCAGCCGTTGTCGAACCGCCAACTGCGGGCCCCGTCGAGCGGTCGCATCCACCTCGACCCGGCCGCCCGCGCGTAGCGGCGTCGCGTTGCACCAGCGCTTCCTGGGCCACGCGAAAGGGCCAGGACGCAACATCGTGCGCAATGTAATCCGGGACCTCAGCAGCCTGGGCCCACGGGAGTCCCTCCTGGCGCGAACCGTTCGTCTCGGCTTTCAGGGCAGCCGCCGAGAATGGTCTTCAGCACCGGAAGGATGCAGGCGGTAGGAAGCGCGTGGACGTCATCGGCTCGGCCGCACCAGGCCTTCACGAACCATCCGCGCCGTTTCCTCCAGCACCACCCCGGACGTGCCGTGCTCACAGCTTGCGATGTCGATGGCCAGACGGGCGAGCCGCTGGGTGATATCAATCGGCGTGCAGTTCGCGGGCCAGCCGGGCCGTTCCACTCCCTGGGCGCTATCAGGCGCCAGCTCCATTCACGCGCTTCCTCTTAATGCGCCTTCGTTCAGTGATGTCCGGCCGCGCAACGTACGGGCACCTGTCGGTATCAGCCAAGCGGTGGCCAGCCGGGCGGCAATCAGCGCCTACGTGCCGTCAGGAGAAACACGATGTTCTCCGTAATCCGTCCGCACAGCCACCGCCCGTCGCAGAGGCCACGGGCTGACCCCCTCGCGATCGTGCGGTGGATGCGCTCCCACCACCGCCGCGTGGCAGGGCTCCGGCACCGGAAAGCCGAACATACGGCGCCAGTTCGCCGTATTTAAACCCGTTAATGGGTCCAGGTCCATCAGATGCGGTCCCCGCCGCCGCCGCCAGGCTCAGCCGCTCCTCGCTTTCCCGCAGCGATTGCTCGGCGCGGCGGCGCCGGCTGCGGTGGACGACCAGCAGCACGATGAGGAACGCCTGGAGCAGGCAAAGCGACATCACCGCGATGATCCGCCAGCGGTAGCGTTCCCAAGCCGTGGGCTGGCGGAACCGGATGAGGCTGCCGGCCGGCAGCCGGGCCTCGGGAATCCCCCACCGTTGAAGCTCCCGCCAGTCGAACTGCGGTCGGCCCGGCTCCTGGGGGGGGAGGCGGATCGTGTCCGGGTCCTCACCCTGCAGAAGGCGAACCGCCACACGAGCGGCCGTGCGGCTGAGTTCCTCGATGCTCATGAGCGGGCCGCCGACGATGCCCCGGCCCAACTGCGTGTCTTGCAGGCCAAACAGTGGCGCGTTGGCCACCTCGCGGAGCCGGGTGAGCGACTGCTGCTCGATGTGCGGCACCCCCTCGGCGTCGACCGCCAGCAGCGCGAAGAACACCGCCGAGCATGGGGGCAGCGTGGCGCAGTGTCGTTGCACTTGCGCAAACGACAACCCATTCAACCATTCGAAGCGGACGCGGTCGGTGTAGGAATCAAAGGTGCCCCGCAATTCGGCGAGCCAGAACTGCTCGAGGGGCGAGGAACCGATGACCACGGCGACGTTGGTCGTCAGGGGCAACACCTCCAGGATCGTGTCCAGCATCCGCGTCGGCTGATACATCACGGTCGCCATCGCGCAGTTGGTGGCAGGCACCTCCCCTTCCAGGTGGCGCTGGTCCGTGGCGGCGAGGAGCAGCGGGACGTCCGGAAACAGCCGCGGCCGATGGCGCTGGGCGAAGCGCGCGGCCGGTCCGCCGATGGGCACCACCAGATCCAGGCCGCGCTGCGAAAACTGGCCCAGCAGGTAGTCGAGGAAGGGCGCCTCCTGAGCGGTCTCACGGAAGCGAGCGGAGTCGAGGGATACCTCGTAGATATCCAACGGGACCGGCGACTCACGGACCAGTTCCGTCCGGAAGATCCCCGAGAAGGATTCGTACGGCGCGAACTCGCGGCCGAACGAATGGATGAGCAACACCCGCGGCGGCTCGGACCCCTGCGCGGCGATGGCAGCCCACGCTCCCGACCCCAGCAGGATCATCAGCGCTGGCAGGCTCAAGGGCTAATGGAGGACGTACTCACCGCCGCGCAGCGCGGCCGCCTGCCCAGCGGCCCCTGCCCGGCGGACGGCAGCACGGTTGACAACGGCCGGTCACCGGGTGCTTCCACAGGCCCTCGAAGGCTGTCAAATGTGGGTCTCATGGGTCGTGTCAGATTCCGGTCTAGGTGGCGGGGGCCCGTTTCATTTGTCAATCTCAGGAGCACCGTCCCAACACCCCCGGTGCACGACCGACGCCGGGAAGCACGCCATCGACACGAAGAGGAAAGCTCCAAGTTCAAAGTTCAAAGCTCAAGGGAAGTTCAAAGCTCAAGGGAAGTTCAAAGCTCAAGGGAAGTTCAAAGTCTAAGGGAAGCGTCCTGTTCCTTGCGGACCTGTCCGGGGACAATGAACCACGGAGGGTGCAGGCGGGACGCCCGCACCCCCGGTTCAAGGCGCGCCTCCCTCAGCCCAATTCCCGATGTTCGTAATCGGCGGAGAATCCAAGACGAAGCGTCCCTCCACCGAATACGAACATCAGGGATTGGGGAAGGGACGTGGGTCGCTTGAATCGGCTCAAGGGCCAGGAACCCTCCCCGCCGGGTCGGGGGACCCGGCCTACAGGCTGCAGGCCGGGTGCCCTCACCGGGCGGTTCACGGAGAGCTCGTCGTGACCCCAACCTCTTTGCGACGAGGGTTTGTTACCGGAGCCGCCTTCCGGTTAGGCTGGGCCCATGTGCAGTGCGTCAGCAGGTTATTCCGCCTTCATGAAAAGGTTGGCGAGCCGAGGGTCTCGTTTGCGGGGTCCCTCGGCTTGGCCCTGTTCCCCAACGCCTCCTGACGTCGGCGCCTACGGGGGACATGAAATGCGGCGGCCTGGCGGGAGGTTGACGACCTGTCTGCGCCTCGGGCTGTTGCTTGTGTTGGGAGGGATTCCAGCCAACCGCCTGCACGCCGACACGGCTTTGGTGTTCAATGAGGTGATGTACCACCCGGCCACGAATGAGCCGGCGATGGAGTGGGTCGAGTTCTACAACCAGATGGCCGTGGACCTCGACGTGTCGGGCTGGCGCGTGACCGGGGACATCGCGTACGCGTTCCCGGAGGGCACCCGCGTCGCGGGGCAGAGTTACGCGGTGCTGGCCATCCACCCGGAGGCGCTGGCGGCGGCCACCGGCCTGACGTCGCTGCTTGGCCCGTACACGAACCGGCTCTCGAACGCCGGCGGAACGCTCGAGCTGCGCAATGCGAACGGTCGGTTGATGGACCAACTCCGCTTCGGCACGCGCGACGAATGGCCCGTGGCCCCGGACGGAGCCGGGGTTTCCCTGGCCAAGCTCGACCGGGACTGGGGAAGTGCCGCACCGGACCATTGGGCCGCGAGCGCCGAAGTCGGCGGGACGCCCGGCCGGGAGAACTTCCCCGGGCCGGCCGCCCCCGGGTTGGCGGTGGCCTTCAACGAGACCAGCGGGACCGCAGACGCAACGTTCTGGGTCGAGTTGTTGAATCGAGGCCCGGAGCCCGTGACGCTGGCAGGCTGGGTGTTGCGCGCGGCGGGTGCCACCCGCGCGGACTTTGTGCTGCCCGAAAGCACAAGCGTCGAGGCCGGCGGGTTCCAGGTCCTCGACGAACGAACGCTCGGGTTTCGCCCGAGCCCGGGCGACCGCCTGTTTCTGTATACGCCAGACCGGACGCGTGTGGCGGACGGCGTGGTCGTTGAGGCGGCGCCGTGGGCGCGGTTCCCGGATGGGCACGGACCTTGGTGGCGCCCGGCGGAGCCATCGCCCGGGGCGGCGAACCGCTTCCGATTCAGCGAAGATGTGGTGATCCACGAGATCATGTACCACCCGGCGCTGCGGGTGGCGGCGCCGACCGGGGCACCGGTGCCGTCGGATGCGCAGTGGATCGAGTTGTACAACCGCGGCACGAACGTGGTGGATCTGGGCGGCTGGGAGTTCGGCGGCGGCATTGCGTACCGCTTTGCCGTGGGACAACACCTGGCGCCGGGCGGCTACCTGGTGGTGGCCCGCGACGCCGCGGCGTTGCGGGCGGAATACCCCGGAGTCGACATCGTGGGCGACTTCGCCGGGCGCCTGTCCCGTCGCGGTGAGCGGATCTGGCTGCGCGATGCCGCCGGCAATCCCGCCGACGAAGTGCACTACTTTGATCGCGGCCCCTGGCCGGCCGCAGCGGATGGCGGCGGGTCCAGCCTTGAGCTCCGGGATCCATTCGCTGACAACGCCCGTCCCGAAGCCTGGGCTGCGAGCGACGAGTCCGGCAAGTCCGCCTGGGAAACGGTCAGGTATCGCCGCGTGGCCGGTTTTCCAGCCGGCACGCAGCCCACGCAGTGGAACGACTTCATCCTCGGCCTGCTCAATGCCGGCGAATGCTTGATCGATGACCTCCGCGTCGTGGAAACACCTGCGGGCACGCCGGTCGACCTGGTAAGCAACGGCGATTTCGAGAACGGCATGACCGGGTGGCGGGCCCTGGGCACCCATCGCCACAGCCGCGTGATCGCCGACCCGGACCAGCCGGGTAACCACGTCCTTCATCTCGTCGCCACCGGTCCGCAGGAGCACATGCACAATCACCTTGAAACCACGCTGCGCAACGGGCGGAGCGTGGTGAACGGGCGGGAGTACGAGATCTCCTTCCGGGCCCGTTGGCTGACGGGCAATCCCCGGCTCAACACCCGCCTCTTACTCAACCGGGTGGCCTGGGCACGCTGCAAGTTGAGTTTGGTTCATGAAGACACGCCCGGCGCTAACTCACTTGTCCAACTCGGCCCGGACGGCCGCCCGCAGCACACGCCGAAATCGGCGCCCGACCGTGTCGGTGCCGGTACAGATCCGCAGGGCGTGGCGGCAAACCTTGCTGGTCCGCGGTGCGCTAACGCCGATGACCGAACGACGCTGATCGCCATGCCGCCACCGGGCGACGGCGTAACCATCGTGCGTCCCATGTCGAGGCCGCGGATGTCCCGGCGCTGACCGCCACCCGGTTCCCGTCGAGGGGCCACCGCGGGGGCGCGTCGCCCGACAACCATAGGTTCGACGGCGCGCGGCTGGCCAACCCTGCGGTCTTGATGACGCCGCCGAAGCCAACCGCGCGTGATCTGCCGCACGCGTTCACTAACGTGATGAGCACCGAAGGCCCTCAGCGACGGTCATCTACAACGATGGCGGGCCCATCACGACGGGCCTCATGACCACAAGCAAGCCAACGAGGCCGTTGTTAGTGACACCCGCGTGAGTCTGACCACCCTCCGCCCGATCGACCGGTCCATGACGCATCCCGTGATGCCCATCGACCGTCCGGCGTCCATGATACCGGAGCAACAAGCAGCCCTGAAACCCATCAAACACCTCAACTGGGCGGGCGGCAACCCGGTCCGCCCGTGGACCCGTGCAAGCGTGATCGCCCCGCGGAGCCAGCCACTGGAGTCGGTCCCGTCCCCGTCATGAGGACGAGTTCCCCGAAACCCATTCACGCGAACGGCGGCGAGGGCACGCCTTTGAGCCCGGATTTCATCCACCATCCCACCACCGGGCGAACGCCGCCCATCGCCAGCCGCAGCCGGATCAACGTCCGCGACTTCCAGGATCCGGCGAGGACCCGGAGCTGTACCGCTACAACTTCCTGATCAAGAACCACCGCGACGCGGACGACTATCGCCCGCTGATGCGGTTCGCGCGGGCGCTCGGTTTGGGCGGCCCGACGCTCGAGCCACAGACCCGCCACGTCATGGATCTCGAGGCCTGGACGCGCGCCTGGGCCCTGGTCAGCCTCTGTGGCGTCGGCGACAGCTACACCTTCGGCAACGACCACAACCTGTTCATCTACCTGCGCCCCGAGGACGGGCGGTTCGTGCCCTTTCCCGTCGACATGGATTTCTCGTTTGTGCGCGGCGCGACGTCCGGTCTGTTGGGCGACCGCAACCTGACGCGCGTCTTCAATCTCCCGGCGAACCTGCGGCGCTTCTACGCGCACGTGCTCGACTTGATCGAGGTCGGCTTCAACCCGGCGTACATGGGGCCGTGGATCACGCACTACAACCGGTTCGTGCCCGAACAGAACTTCGCGTCGATCACCGAGTACATCCGCCAGCGCGGCAACCACGCGGTCGCGACCATCAACGCCGCCGGCGGCAACGCACCCTTTACGGTCCTCGGGCCCGCCCAGGTCACCACGGCCGCCAACCTGGTCACCCTCACCGGCACGGCCCCGGTGACGCTGCACACGCTGCGCGTGAACGGCGTCGCCTGGCCGCTGTCCTGGAGCTCGATCCACCAATGGACGCTGCAGTTGCCGGTGGCCGGGGCCACGAACATGCTCGAGCTGGCCGGTTTCGACGGGCGCGGTCGGCCGCTCGCGGACGCCGTTGCCACACGGACGGTCGTGTACACCGGGCCGGCTGTCGTGCCCGAGGGCGAAGTGGTGTTCAACGAAATCATGTACCACCCGGCCGCCGCCAACGCTTCGTTTGTCGAGCTGTTCAACCGCTCACTCAACACGGCCCATGACCTGTCCGGCTGGCGGGTGGATGGACTCGGGTTCACGTTCCCGCCCGGGACCAGCCTGGGGGCCGGTCAGTACCTGTTGCTGGCGGGCGACCGGCTCGGCTTTGCCGACGCCTACGGCACCGGGGCGCCCCTGCCGTGGGCAGTGTACCCCGGCAACCTCCGCCACGACGGCGAGGTGCTCACGTTGTTGCGACCTGGCCCCGACGCGGGCGAAGCGACCGTCGTGAACCAGGTCGGGTACGAGAACCGGTTGCCGTGGCCGTTGGCGGCCGATGGCCTCGGACCGTCGCTGCAGTTGATCGATCCGGGGCAAGACAACCGGCGCGTCGCCAACTGGGCCGCGGCCGAACCGGGCCAGGAGGTCGAGCCGCGTTGGGTGCAGGTGATCGTCCAGGGCACGGGGTCGAGTTCGAGTCTGTACCTGTACCTCGAATCAGCCGGTGACCTTTATCTGGATGACCTTTGGCTGGTGCCGGGAACGGTCGCCGAGGCAGGGGTCAACGCGGTACGGAACGGGGACTTCGAAGCCCCGCTGAGCGGTCCGTGGGTGGTTTCGCCGAACCACGCCGCTTCCACCTTGAGCAACACCATCAAGCGGAGCGGCAACGCCAGCCTGCATCTGGTCGCCAGCAGCGGGGGCACCACGCGCGCCAGTGCGATCTACCAGGAACTGTCGCCGGCACTCGTCCAGGGGCAGCCCTACACGCTCAGCTTCTGGTACCGCCAGAGCACCAACGGCGGACCGTTCACCGCCCGCCTGTCGGGCCGGGGCATCACGGTCACCGTCGACCCGTCCCCACCGGCCTCCGGCCCTTACTCACCCGGGATGGCGAACACGGTCGCGCGGGAACTGCCGCCGTTTCCTCCGGTCTGGCTCAACGAAATCCAGTCGCGCAACCTGACCGGGCCGACCGACCGCGCGGGCGAACGCGAGCCCTGGATCGAGCTGTTCAACGCCGGCCCTGATCCGGTGAACCTCGCGGGTCTTTTCCTGGCGGCCACCATTCCTCCGCTTCAGCCGTGGGCGTTTCCCCCGGAGACCACGATCGAGCCGGGGGGTTACTTGCTGATCTGGGCGGACGGCGAACCCGGGGAGTCGTCGGCATCTGAACTGCACACGGACTTCCGACTCGGCGGGGCGGCGGGCAGCGTGGTGTTGTTTCGCCCGGGCGCGCAGGGCGCCGAGGTCCTTGACTACCTTCACTACGATTCCCTCGCCCCCAATCAGAGCTACGGGAGCCTGCCGGACGGCGAGCCTTATGGGCGGCGTCTCCTCGCCGCGCCCACGCCAGGTAGCTCCAACCAAACTCCGCCGCCGCCGGCGATCGTGTGGATCAACGAATGGATGGCAGCCAATACCTTCGCCAGCGGCATCGCTGACCCGGCCGACAACCGCTACCAGGACTGGTTCGAGCTGTACAACCCGGAGGCACGCGACGTGTCCCTGCAGGATTGGGGGCTGAGCGACGACCCCAGCCGGCCCTTCAAGTATCGGATCCCGGCCGGCTATGTCGTCCCGGCACGGGGCTTCCTCCTGGTCTGGGCGGACGAGGAAACCGGCCAAAACCGGCCGGACCGCGCCGACCTTCACGTAAACTTCCGGCTCAGCCAGGACGGCGAAGCCATCGCGCTCACCCGGCCGGACGGCAGTCTGGCCGACCTGGTGACATTTGGCCCGCAAAGCGAGAACGTCAGTCAGGGCCGCCTGCCGGATGGTGCCGCGACCCTCCAGACTCTGCCTACTCCCACGCCGCGCGGAGCCAACACGGGACAACCGCCGGCGCCACCCGAGTTCACGGCGATCCATCTCCTGCCCTCGGGCAGCGTCCGGTTGACGGTTCGCACCCAGACAGGCCGGGCGTACCGCGTCGAGTTCACGGACGCCTTGGGGCCCGGGGACTGGCAACCGCTCGGCGAAGTGCGCGCGGCCGACGCGATGGCACTGGACTTCAGAGATCCGCCAGCAGCGTTCGCAGCCGGCTTTACCGCGCCCCAGTGTTGACGCATGAGGAAAGGACCGGCGTTTCGTGTCCCGGCGGCCCAACCGGCGCCGCAGGCGGATCGTCTGCTCAATCAGAGGCAGATGCGCCAGGTCCTTGGGCCGCCCCACGTGTCGCTTGCTCGCGAGGATCCGTTCCAGGGGCAGGACGCGTACCCACATGCCCAGCCAACGGAGGCGTCGGGCATTCCGGTACTCGGCCTGGAAGCCTCGCAACCCGTGAACCTCGTAGAGGAAGTTGACCTGGGCTCCATCGGTCAGTTCCACCACGGTGTTGGCACGGATGATTGCCCCCAGGCCGACACACAGGTTGAGCACGCGGATGTACTGTCGTGGGGGAAGGTCAATCCAGAGATCCGTGTCCAGCGTGGTTGCGGGAACCCCCTGCAGGATCGCCGCGCTCATTCCAACGACCTGAAACCGTAGGCCCGCCTCGCGGAGCGCGTGTACAAGCCGTGCGAGCGGAGAAAGTTCTCGTGGATCTGCCAGCGCTCGTCCGCCGTCGCATTCAGCGACCGGGCGAACAGCCACTTTTCGTCGACGCTCAGGCCGCGCACGGACTGCAGGCGTTGGTACACCTGCTCGATCCGTTTTTTTTTAGGCACGGCCAGAGCCTACGCCGTGCGCGGCCCGCGTCGAGGAGTTCGTGCAAGCGATGGGTACGCTTCCCCTACCCCGGACATCTCCCGGTCGGCATGAAACCGCGCCCAGACCGTAGGCGCCGACGTGAGGAGGCGAGGTGGGCGTTGCTTCTGAGCAGCCACGCCTCCTCACGTCGGCGCCTACCTCCCCGCCTGTAGGAGACGAGGTGACGAGACTCACGCCCCCCGCCTCCTCACGTCGGCGCCTACAGCGCGGATGAGATCTCCGGGCTAAGGCACGACCGCGCGGAAGAACCGGCCTGCGCCGGTGGGCGTCAGGGTCCAGGGCGACGTGGCGCCCGCCACCGGCGTCCAGGGGCCATTCACGGCGTCAGCCTGCTGGAGGTCGCCGGCGGTCCACGTGATCACCACGCCTTGCGCCGTGCGGCTCAACATGAGGGACGGCGGTGCGGCACTCGGCGGCACACGCGTCAGCAGCAGCTCACTCGGCGAGAAGTGCCCCGGGAAGCCGACGCGGAAGACGCGGACTTCATCCACGCGACCGCTGAACGTCTCGACGCCGTCGTTCTTGAGTCCGAGGCTGAACGCGCTTTCGGCGGACGTGGGCGGATTGGGGCGTCCCGCGGGGGTGCCGCTGGGGGTGCCATTCACGTAGAAGGTGGTGGCGCCGTTTTCCACGACGAGCGCCAGGTGCACCCATTCGCCGACGACAATGGGGGTCCCGCCGACGAACGCGACGCCGCCGATCAGGCCCTGGTACCGATCGCCGATCTGGTAGATGCCCATGCCGCTGTTGCTCGAGTTGCCGTGGTAGACGATGGCGCGGTTCTCGCTCGTGGTTTCGCTCAGCACCCAGGCCTCGACGCCCCAGTTGTCAGCATCCTCGAACAGCGGGCTGTCATGGCGGTACCCGCCCCCGTCCACCGCCAGACACAACGTGCTGCCGGTGACACCGGTCTCCGCGGCATACGTCGGCGCCCAACCGGTCAGGGTCAGGTTCTGCAGACCCGCGGTGTCGGTGGTCGTTTCGCCGGACGGATTGCCGGCGGCCGCGCCTTCGTCCGCTTCACCCAGCCGGTAATAGGCCACTGTTTCAACCGTGGGGGTACCCGGCGGGAGCACAGTCACCTCGGTGGCATCGCTCGTCAGCGAACCGTAGGCATTCTTCACCGTCACATCGTAGGCCCCGCTGTCGGCCGGGGTGACGTTGCTCAACACCAGCGTGTCCGCTGTGGCGCCCGGCAGGTTCACCCCGCCTTTGCGCCACTGAAACTCCAGGGGGATGGTGCCGCCCGCCACGATACGGAGGGTCACGGTGCTGCCCGCCAGGAGCCGGTTGCCCGGGTTAGCCGTCGGACCGCTCACCACGAAGGGCGGCAGGGCATCCGGCGGCACGCGCGACAGCAGCAGGTCGCCCGCCGAAAAGTGACCAGGCAACACGGTGAACACGCGGACTTCGTCGATCAGACCGAAGAACGGCTCGCTGAAATCCGGCTTCATGCCCACGAAAAACCCGCTCCCTTCGGACGTGGGCGCGTTGGGCCGGCCGCCGGTCCCGGTGGCGACGCCGTTGACGTAGAAGGTGGTCGTGCCGCCGGTGACGACGAGGGCCAGGTGCGTCCAGACTCCGGGCGTCACGGGGGATCCGCCCACGACGGCGACCCCGCCGGCCAGGCCGGCGAAGTTGATGCCCAGTTGGTAGATCCCCATGCCGCTGTTGGACGAGTTGCCGTTGTACACGAGGCAGTGGTTCTCTTCGGTGTAGTCGGTCTTGACCCAGGCCTCGAGACCCCAGTGGTCATTGGCGGTGATCAGCGGTGTCTCCAGCGTGTACCCGCCATACTCGACGGCCATCGCGAGCGTGCTGCCTGTCACCCCGGTGTCCGCTGAATAGAGCGGCGGAGTGCCCACCTGCGTCAGATGCTGATCCCCCTCGGCATCCCGGGTCGTCAGGCCCGCGGCTTGCCCGGCGACCGCGCCGGGATCGTTCTCACCCAGACGATAGTAGGCCGTCGCCACCACACCCGGGGAACCCGGGGGCAACACGGTGACGTTGATCGCGGGACTGGTCGCCGTCCCGTAAGGGCTGGTGATGACCACGCTGTACTCGCCCGCATTCTCAACGGTGACCGGGCTGAACGAGAGCGTGGAACCGGTGGCATCGGGGATCGCCGTTCCACCCTTCCGCCACTGGTAGGACAGCGGGGGCGTACCGGCCGCGACGACGCTCAGCGTGAGGTTGTCGCCGGCCACGACCGGGTTGCCGGGATTCGCTGTCGGGCCGCTGACCAGGACAGGCGGTTGCGTCGGGGGAGGCACTTGCGCGAGCAGGAGATCCTCCGTGGTGAATTGGTCCGGCTCGAAGCTAAAGACCCGCACCTCGTCGATCCGGCCTTGGAAGGCCTCGCCCAGGTCCGGGCGAATCCCCACGTTGAAGGTCCCGGCGGGCACCCGCGGTGCGCCGGCGGTCGCCAGCGGCATGCCGTTGGCGTAGAAAGTGGTTTGCCCATTGGCGACCACGATGGCGACGTGTGTCCAGACACCCGGATTGATGGGCTCATTACCCACGAAAGCGACTCCGCCCAGCAACCCGATGAACCCGCCTCCGTACTTGTAGAGTCCCATGCCGCTGTTGCCCGAGTTCCCGTTATAGACCAAAGCACTGGTTCCCTCGGCAGAATCGGCCAGGACCCAGGCCTCAATGCCCCAGTTGTCCGCCAGCGTCGCGACCGGTGTGTCCCGCACAAAGCCGCCGCGGGCCACTTCGGCCGACAGCGTACTCCCCGAGACGCCCGTATCGCTCGCGTACACGGGGGCGACCTCGCCGACGCGGGTAAGGTTGGCGCTGCCTCCGGAATCGACGGTGGTCTCACCGACCGGTTGACCCGCGACGGCGCCCGGGTCGGCTTCGCCGAGGCGGTAGTAGGAAACCGTGACGACCGTGGCCTGCGTGGTGGCGGCCAGCAAGGCCGCGGCCAGGAGGCCGTTAGCACAACGAATCTTGTTGATCTTCATGGACTTTCAGTGAGTGCTTCGCCGCCCAGTCAAGCCACGCGTCCGCGGGAAAGTCAACCCGCCTCTTCATTCCCCGGTCTTGACGCTGGGAGCCGGGGAGCCCACCTTGGGACCGCTGCCGACGGCAGTCCACCATGCCCAATTCACGGCCTCCGTTGTTGCTGGCGAGTTCCGGCACCGCAGCCCTCCTGCGGGTGACGGGCAAGCCCAGCCTGGACGTTTCGAACCACCTGCGCGGGGTGACCGAACGCCTCCTGTCCTCCGGCCATCAGCAATTCACGGTGGACCTGAAAGACTGCCCCTCGGTGGACAGCACCTTCATCGGCGTGCTGCTGTTCGTGACCAAGGCGGCCCGCCGCGCCGCCCCGGAGACCGGCCGCGTCTGCTTGCTCAACGCGGGCGAACTGGTGCGCCGGCAAATCGATACGCTGGGCGTGCTGGATCGCTTCGACCTGGCCGAAGCCGACGCCGCGGGCGTGCGGTTTGAGGCCCTCCCGGTGAGTGCGGCGAGCAAGGCGGAGAACACGCGGGTGTGTCTCGAGGCCCACCGGGCGTTGATCGAGGCCTGCGCCGCCAACGCCGCCAAGTTCCACGACGTCATCCAGTTCCTCGAAGCGGACCTGCAAGGCCCGCCCTCCACCGCGCCCACCCCTCCATGAAGCCCACCATCTTCGAGCGCATCTGTGCCCGGGAAATCCCGGCGAACATCGTCTACGAGGACGAGCACATCGTGGCGTTTCGCGACCTCAATCCCCAGGCCCCCACGCATGTCCTGGTGGTGCCGCGCCGCCCCATCCCACGGTTGTCCGATGCCACCGCCGCCGATCAGGCCCTCCTGGGACATCTGATGCTCAAGGCGGCCGAGGTCGCCCGTCAACTCGGCCTGACGGGTGGCTACCGGTTGGTAGTCAACTGCGGCCCCGACGCCGGCGAGTCGGTGCCGCACCTGCACTGTCACGTGCTGGGCGGGCGTTCCCTCGAGTGGCCGCCGGGCTGAGCGACTGCGGAGCGACGGAACCGGGCGTCGGAAGCCCCTTGACGCTCAGAGGTCGCGGGGCAGGTGGGGGCACAGGTGCCAGTTCCACTCCCCCCAGGCATCCTGGGGCGCCACCGGGCACTGGTACTGGCCGGTGCAGGACGGTTGGGCGCGCAGATGGAACGGAACCCGTGGCTGGGCAGGCGCCGACGTCTCCACGTACGTGAGTTCCACCTCGATCGCGAGGCGCGAGCAATTGATAACGGACGCTTTCCTCCTGGCACACATCAGCCAGTTCTCCTAAACGGCGCGGACTGTGCGGCTTGTCCTGTCGCTTGTCAAGGAAGACCTTTGACCGCTCCGCGCGCGCGCGGGCGTGAGACAAAACTCCGGCTGCCTCGCCGGCTGATCCTCTGTGTCCTCCCAAGCTCTGTGCTGAATCGTGGTCCGGCTTCTTAGCACCGAGCTCAGGAGGACACCGAGGATCAGCGACGCCAGGCTTCGAACCAGCGCGTGATCGCCTCGCGGGAGGGGGCGTTCGCATGCACCACCACGCGGTAGCGCAGGCGGAGCACCTCCCCGGGAGCGAGGACCACCGCCCCGCCGTCAATCCAGTTCAGCGGCGTGGGCGAGAAGAAGCCGTAGTCCCGCGTGAACCAGGGCTCGGGGAACCAGCGGTTGGTCGGGTGGGACAGGATCGTCACACCCTCCGTCACGCCGGCCCGGTTGCCCCGGTAATCGGCCCACGGTGCCGGGCGGCCAAAGGTGGCCTTCTCCCCCGTGTCGCCGTGCGCGTTCATGAGCGTGCCGCCGCCCTGGACGGCAAGATCAGAACCATGCGGGCGCGAAGAGCGATGATTGTTCTGCTCGATCTTGACCTCGGTGCGGGCGGTCAACGTGACGTCGAAGTCGAGGAAGCGAACGTCGGGATCCGGCGCCGACACGGTGATCCGGCGCACGTCGTCAAACGGGGCCTCCGCCCCGGGCCGTTCCCATCGGCAGGTCTGTTCGAACTCGATGCGTTCTCCCGCGGACCGCACCAACCGCACGGCGTGTGACGCGATCCGTCCGCGCTCGAGACCTTCCTGCCAGTAATTGCCCCCGTTGACCCGGTCGCAGCCAAAGAAGATCGAGCTGTGATGCGGGTAGGGCTCGGTCTGGTGCACGGTCACGGTGCGACCGGACCGCGGTCCGAGCACCGGATGGAAGTACGGATACTTGGTGTCGGGGCCGAACAGGTACTCGGTGAACGGCGCGTCGTTGACCCGGATGACCACGCGATCCTCCCGAACCTCGGCGGCCACCCGTTGCCCGGCTGGCTTGGCCGCGGCGGCGGCTCCGGAGGGCTCGCGGTCGTCGAACCACCGCCCGGGTTCGCTCGCCGCATACGCGGCATAGGCGCGGGCCAACGCCTGAACGTCAGCCGCCCCGCGGTGGATCCAGACCCGGTACCCGCAGCGGATGGGTTCGCCCGGCTCGAACGTCTCCGGTTCCACCCCCGGCCAGCCCACGCACAAAACTCCGTAATGCCGCGTCAGCCACATCGGCGGATGATCGGGGTGGCCTGGCGAAATGAAGATCGCCGCCCCGCTCGGGGTGTCGCGCCCCGCAAATCGCGCGGAGAGATCGGCCCACGGCAGCCGGGTCATGGCCAGGTCATCCGACCCCTGGCCCAGCGGCGTCGTGATGACCGTCTGCGTGCGCGGCGCGAAACGCAGGGTCAACCCGCCGTAGCTCTTGCCCTCGGCACCGGCCAGCGTCACGGGTTGCTCCGTGGGTTCCCACCGGAACTCGACGTCCACAGCCCGTTCGCGGGGCGTGGCGCGGTGGATGCGGAACCAGGCCTGCTCGCGCAAGACCCGCTTCGCCCCGACGTACCAGCCGTTCTCGACGCCGAGCAGGGCGGTGTCGGGTCCCGTCTCCCGCGCGAGCCAACGTTCGAAGTTCTGGCGCACGCCGCGCAGCATCCAGAGGTCGTGGTGCGCCTCGCCGATCTTCACGTGGGGCCAGGCCCAGAACAGGCCGCGATGGTGGGTGTGGTCGGCGGGGAAATCGTCCGTCAACACCTCGCCGTCCAGCCCGTACAGGGGATGGATATACGTGCTGCGGGCGCGGTCGGCCGGCACGCCATCGCGGTTCACCACGCCGTGGTTGTACACGAGCACGGGTTGATCGCCCTCCCACAGGCCCAGCGATTCCTCCGAGACCGTCAGGAAACGGAAGGGCGACGCGGAGGAGCGAGCTGGATTCACCGCCGGGTCTGGCGTTTCCGCCGTGAGACCAGGCCGGGCAAGGAGACCGAGCAGGGCAACCAGCGGACACGCGACGGCGGCCCGGGTAACGAGGGTGCAGGTGCGTGGCATAAGGACAGTGGTGATGCGTCTGATGGGGAGAGCTTGCCGTGTCGCGCGGCGATCGCCAAGTGCCGAGACGGGTCCCGGGCCGCCGCAGGTGAAGCACCGGGCGATCGGCCAGAATGTCAGGCACGTTCAGGGAAGCCGGGCGGCCCGGGAATCGTCGCTTGCCACCTGGAAGTACGGCGGCCGATACTGGCACCCGCTATGGCAGACTTCTTCCAAACGGGGGCGATCGCCACCTTGCATCGGCTGGGCAAGCCGGATGTGGCGCGGCTCGAGGCCGAGCTGATCGAGTACACCCAGGAGACGCCGATCGCGCTGGTGCTGCCCTGCCACGTGCGGGAGCTGGGGTCCCCGGCGCTGCGCCAGATCCTGCGCGAGCTCAAGCAGGTGCCTTACCTCAAGCAGGTGATCGTCGGGGTGGACGGCGCCACGCTGCGCGACTGGCAACGGGCGCGCAAGCTGTTCGGTGCCCTGCCGCAGCGGCCGGTCCTGCTCTGGAACGACGGCCCCCGCATGCAACGCCTCTTTGCCAGGCTGGAAGACGCTGATTTGAGCATCGGGGCCGCGGGCAAGGGCCGGAACGTCTGGCTTTGCTGGGGCTACGTGATCGCCAGCAGCCAGGCGCGAATGGCCGCGATGCACGACTGCGACATCGTGACCTATAGCCGGGAGATGCTCGCGCGCCTGTGCTACCCGGTGGCGCATCCGAGCCTGGGCTTCGATTTCTGCAAGGGCTACTACGCCCGGTGCAGCACCCAGTTGAATGGCCGGGTGATGCGCCTGCTGGTCACCCCGCTGCTGCGCGCCTTGAAAAGCATCGTCGGACAGGCCCCGTTCCTCGTGTACCTCGACACCTATCGCTATCCGCTGGCGGGCGAGTTCGCGCTGGACGTGGATCTCGTCCGCCGCAACCGCATCCCCTTCGACTGGGGTCTCGAGATCGGGTTGCTGGCCGAGGTGTACCGCAACTGCGCGCCCCGCGCCATCTGCCAGTCCGAGCTGTGTGACAACTACGATCACAAGCACCAGGAGCTGTCCACGCGCGACCCGGAACGGGGGCTGAACCGGATGGCCGTCGACGTGACCAAGTCCATCTTCGGCCGGATGGCCGCCGAAGGCATCCGGCTCGACGCCGGCCTGTTCGACACCCTCGCGGTGGCGTACCTGCGGCAGGCCGAAGACATGCTCCGGTTCTATGCGGCCGACGCCGCGGTGAACGGACTGCGCTTCGCCCGCCACGACGAGGAGAACGCCGTCGCCACCTTCGCCCGCAGCATCCAGCTCGCGGCCCGCACCTTCCTCAAGGACCCGCTGTGGACGCCCCTCATCCCGAATTGGAACCGGGTCCAGTCCGCCCTGCCCGACTTCCTCGATGAGTTCGCCCACGCGGTGGGGCTGGACAACCGGCCTTGACCAGCTTGACCGCGGCCCGGGCCGGCCGCTATAAGTCCGGCCAACATGCCCAGGCTCAAACAGAAAACCTCCCCACCCGCCGCCTCCACCCCGCCGGTCTCGATCAGCCCCGCGGGCGAGAAGTTCCCCCTCCCCACGCCGGCCGATTACCGGTCCGAGTTCGCCCGGCTCCAGAAGCTCGCCCAGCAGAACCGCAAGGCTGGCCGCGAGATTGTCGTCGTCGTGGGCCTGGGCTTCGTCGGCGCCGTGATGGCCGCGGTGGTGGCCGACGCGAAGGACAAGCAGACCGGCCAGCCGAACAAGTTCGTCATCGGCATGCAACGGCCCAGCCCGCGCAGCTTCTGGAAAATCCCGCTGCTCAGCCGCGGCGAATCCCCCATCAAGGCCGAGGATCCGGAGGTGGACCTGCTCATCCGCCGGTGCGTGAAGGAGAAGAAGACGCTGGCGGCGACGTTCACGGAAGAGGCGCTCAAGCTGGCCGACGTCGTGGTCGTGGATGTCCAGTGCGATTACTTGAAGGAATCGCTGGGCAACGTCCGCACCGGCGCCGCCGATATGGCCGCGCTCGAGGCCTCGATGGGGACCATCGCCGAGCACATCCCCGCCGGAGCGCTGGTCCTCATCGAGACGACCGTGGCCCCGGGCACCACCGAGCAGGTCGCGTATCCGATCATGAAGAAGATCTTCGAGCGCCGCGGCATCGCGTCGGATCCGCTGCTCGCGCACAGCTATGAGCGCGTTATGCCCGGCCGCAATTACGTGGCGTCGATCCGCGACTTCTGGCGGGTCTGCAGCGGCATCAACGCCGACGCCCGCACGAAGGTCACCCGCTTCCTCAACGAGGTGCTCAACACCGAGCAGTTCCCGCTGACGGTCCTCGACCGCCCCATCGAGTCCGAGACCGCCAAGATCGTCGAGAACTCCTACCGCGCCACTCTGCTGGCCTTCATGGACGAATGGTCGCTGTTCGCCGAACGGAACGGCGTGGACCTCAAGAAGGTGATCGACGCCATCAAGGTGCGGCCCACCCACTCCAACATCATGTTCCCCGGCCCGGGCATCGGCGGCTATTGCCTGCCGAAGGACGGCGGTCTGGGCATGTGGGCCTACAAACACATCTTCGGCTGGGAGGACGACATCTTCCGGATCACGCCGACCGCCATCGACGTGAACGACACCCGCTCGCTGCATGCCCCGCAACTGGTCCGCGACGCGCTGCGCAACCTGGGCAAGCCGCTGGCCGCGGCCGAGGTCCTGGTCTGTGGCGCCTCCTACCGCGAGGACGTGGGCGATACCCGCTACAGCGGTTCGGAAGTCATGGTGCGCAAGCTCGCCGAGATGGGCGCTGACGTGAAGGTCCACGACCCGTACGTCGAGCACTGGTGGGAGTTCGAGGCGCAGGACTCGTACCCGCACCCCGCCTACAGCCTCAAGCGCTTCTTCACCCGCCAGGAAAGCCTGAAGAACCTGCGCCTCGAGCGGGACCTGACCGCCGCCCTGAAGAACGTCGATGCCGTCGTCCTGGCCGTGCGGCACGAGCAGTATCTCAAGCTCCAGCCGGACGAGGTGTTCCAGGCCGTCGGCCGCCCGTTCGCCCTCGTGGATTGCTTCTGCATCCTGAACGACGCGCAGATCCGCCGCTACCTCGAGCTGGGCTGCGAGGTCAAGGGCATGGGACGCGGCCACATCCGGCGCATCAAGGAAAGCCTGGGCTGAGCGCAGCGGAACCGGACTACGGGACCACGGACCACGGACCAAAGACTGTAGGCGCCGACGTCAGGAGGCGAAGTGGGCTTGGAGTGACGCCGCTTCGCCTCCTCACGTCGGCGCCTACGATTCTGCCTCCTGACGTCGGCGCCTACGATTCTGCCTCCTGACGTCGGCGCCTACAGGAGGGGTAGCGAGTCGGTCAAGGCCCGAGCAGGAGGCCGGGAGAGAGGGGATGGCCTTTGAGGAACTCGGCCGCCGTCAGCCGCCGGCCTCCTTCGCGCTGAAGTTCGGTGACCCTCAGGGCGCCTTGGCCACACGCGATGACGATGCCGTCGTGATCCGCACGCAGGACTTCGCCCGGTCGTCCCGCCACCCCCAGGACCGGGTCGGCACGCCAGATCTTCATCAGCACGGGCTTGCCGGGATCGGGAAGGTAGGTGAACACGCCGGGCCAGGGAGTGAACGCCCGCAAGCGTCGGTCGAGCGTCCCGGCGGGCAGGGACCAGTCCAGGCGACCGTCTTCCTTCGTGATCTTGCCGGCATAGCTCACGCCCTCGAGGGGTTGCGGCTGCGGGGCCAGCCGCCCCTCGAGATAAGCCGGCAGACTCCGAACGAGCAACGCGGCGCCCAACTCCGCCAGGCGATCGTGCAGGTGGGCGGCATCTTCTCCGGGCGCGATGGGCGTTCGTTCCTGAGCCACCATCGGACCGGTGTCGAGGCCGGCGTCCATGCGCATCAGGGTGACCCCGGTTTCGGCGTCGCCGTTCAGGAGGGCGGCCTGGATGGGGGAGGCTCCGCGGTACTTGGGGAGCAGCGAGGCATGCACGTTGAGGCAGCCGTGGGGGGGAAGCTCGAGCAGGGCCGGGGGCAGCAGTTGCCCGTAGGCAGCCACCACCATGAGGTCGGGCGCCGCGGCGCGGAGGCGTTCGAGGAAGTCCGGGGCCCGACAACGCTCCGGTTGCCAGACGGGGAGGCCGAGCTCGATGGCGCGCACTTTGACTGGCGACGGCTGGAGGCGCAACGACCGGCCCTTCGGGCGATCGGGCTGGGTCACCACCGCGACAAGGCGCCCGGCGGGCGGGCGGGCGAGGGCGGTGAGGCTGGCGACAGCGAGTTCGGCGGTGCCAAAGAACACCAGTCGCGGCGGCGCAGCAGGAGCAGGCACCGGCGCGGGGGGCGCGTCAGGAGAGGAGGCCACGGGGTCGGCGGGGGAGAGGTCCGCTGGGGGCGGGGCCGGCTGCGGGGCGTCGCGGCGGAGGACGGGGCGGGATGGAGAAGGCGGAACCGGGGCGGGCGGTCTTGCGCTGGCCGAGGGAGTTGCCGCAGCCGCTGCAGAGGTACTCGTGGAGCTCGCCGTCCGGGAGGATCAGCAAGAGCCGTTCGCGGACCCGCTGGGCACGGGCGCACTTGGGGCAGTAGAGTTCGCTGGCAGTAAAAGCACCAAACTGCGAGGCCATGGGCGTCAGAGTCTCATGACGATGCCAAGGAGATCCCGGAGGACAGCTTCGGGTTTCTGGATGGCATCGACGGTGTGCCGCACGGTGGGGCCGTAGAACTCGAGGACGGGCCGGGTTTCCTTCTCGTAGGTGTCGAGGCGGTCGCGGATGACGTCCACGTGGGCGTCGTCGAGCCGGTTCTCGCGGAGCGCGCGGCGCTGGAGCCGCTCGACGAGGCGGGCGGGATCGGGGCAGTGCAGGTGGACCACGGCGCGGACGTCGAGGGTGTCGGCGAGGAGTTCAGCCTGGCGGACGTTGCGGGGGATCCCATCGAGCAGCAGCCGGTCCTGGCGGGGGTCATAGCGGCTGGCGCGTTCGGTGTTCTCGATGAACTCACGCCAGAGCTGGACGGTCGGCTCGTCGGGAACGAGCTGACCCTGGCTGGAGTACTGGACAAACACCCGGCCGAGGGGGCTGTCGAGGCGGAGGCTGCGAAAGACCTCGCCACAGGAACAGTGGAAGTAACCGGGCAGGGTCCCGAGCGCCTTGCCTTGCGTGCCTTTGCCGCAGCCGGGGGCACCGAACAGGAGAACCGTCTGGAGCTTCATGCCGGAGGCGGATCAGGCGGGGCGACTTCAGCGGATCGGGTCGTCCTTGTGCCGGATCTGGACCTCGGCGATCTCGCCGAACGTGACGCTGACCTCCTTGCTGCCCGCCTGGATGGGCGAGATGAACATTTCGCTGGCGGAGATGCGGCTGATCCGGCGCGCGATGTAATCCTGTTTGGGCGTCTTGACGACGAGCACCAGGTCTTTCTCGGCGTCGCTTGGCACGATGCGGAAGAAGCCCGAGAACTGGGTCTCGATGAACCGGCGGTTGAAGGTGTAATCGCCCCGCTTGTAGATCTTCGGCTCGGCCCGGGTTTCCGGACCCTTGGCCGCGGCCGCCACCTTGAGGCCGGTGCCGCTCATCGGCGGCGGCACCCCGACCTTGCCCAGGGAACGCGAGGTGGCCCCGGAGGGGCTGCCCGCTCCAACCACGGCAGGACCGGGCTCCTCGACCTCGAGCGGCAGACCGCCGTCCTCGCCATGGGCTTCCAAGGTCGGGGAGGCCAGGAAGATCAACGGACCCAACAGGGGCAGGAGCGCCGAGAGGCCGCAGACCACGGCCACCGGCCGGTTGCGGTAGCGCGCGATCTCGTAGGCGGCGAGCAAATTCGCCGCGTACAGCACCCCCAGAATCAGCAAGCCCATGGGCGCCGTGAAGGAGCTGAAAAACGTGGTCCGCCCCGCCGGCAGCTCGGTGCGGTTGACCTCCTTCAACACCACCGGCTTGGGCTTCGGCCGCGGCCGCTCGTCGGGCGGAATCTCGATGAACGGCTCGGCGAACTCGACCGCCTTCGGATCCCGGGCCAGCTCCCTGAGGGATTCCTGGGTGAACTTGCTCCACGAATACCGCTCCGAGAACCCCCCCGTGCGCAGCCGGAACACCACCCCGTTCTCGTTGAACGCCGACACATCGCCATAGATGGTCGAGCCGTCGAGGAGCTTGAACTCCCCCGCCCGCGCACTTGCCGCCGCCCACCCGCTCCACAGGAGGGTGAGAAGTACCACGTAGAAGCGAAGCATGGCGCGCAGTGTGCCGCGCCCCGAATCAGCGTCCAAGGAAGAAATGCGCCCCGGAACGGTCCAGCCGCATTTGCGCCCGGCCGCCGAACACACTAATTCCTGGGAACACCTTGATCCATGATGACCGAGAACCTGGCGACCTCTGACGACGAAGCGGCCCTGCGCCTCGTCGTGGCCGGAACCGTGGCCGAGACCGGCACGGAGTTCTTTCGTGCCCTCGTCAGGAACCTGGCCGTCGTGATGGGAACTACCGGCGCCTGGGTCACCGAGTACGACGCCGAAAACCGCCGCCTGCGCGCCCTCGCCTTCTGGCTCAACGGCGCCTTCCTCGACCACTACGAACACGCCATCGAAGGCACCCCCTGCGCCGTCGTCGTCACCGGCAAACGACTGGTGCATTACCCCGACCGCGTCCTCGAGCTGTATCCGGAGGAGGCGGACCTGCGGGCGCTCGACGCCGTGAGCTATCTCGGCGTCCCGCTCCTGGACGCCGACGGCACGGTCATGGGCCACCTCGCCGTCCTCGACACCAAGCCGCTGCCACCCGAGCCCCGCCGGCTTTCCCTCTTCGAAATCTTCGCCGCCCGCGCCGCCGCCGAACACCGGCGCCTGCGCACCGAACAGGAAGTCCGGGCCCGCGAAGAACAGTTGTCCGCCCTCCTCGAAACGGCGCTGGACGCCATCCTGGTTCTGGATCCCCAACTCAAGATCGTGCGGGTCAACCAGGCCGCCACCCGGCTCTTCGGATGCACCGCCGAAGACCTCCTCGGCGAAGACCTCCGCGAGTTCCTGGCCCCCGACAGCGTCGGCCGTGTCGAACGGTTCGCCCGCGAAAGCGCCGAACGCGGTTCCGACAAACGCCAGTTGTGGTTGCCCCAGGACTTCGTCGCGCGCCGCTGGGATCACTCGGTCTTCCCGGCGGAGACCACCCTGTCCTGCTTCGAAAGCCGTCGCCAGCGCTACCTCACCCTCATCCTGCGCAACCTCGATGAACGGGGGCAGGCCGAACGCCAGCTCGAACAGCTCCGCCAGGAGACCGAGTACCTGCGCGATGCCGTCCGGGAATTGCCCGGCTCCGACGACCTCCTGGGTCGCAGCGACGGCATGCAGGCCGTGCTCCGCGCCATCGAACAGGTCGCCCGCACCGACGCCACCGTGCTGATCACCGGCGAAACCGGCACCGGCAAGGAGCGCGTCGCCCGCGCCCTGCATCGCGCCAGCCACCGCGCCGAACAGCCGCTCGTCCTGGTGAATTGCGCTGCCCTGCCGACCCACCTGATCGAGAGCGAGTTGTTCGGACACGAACGCGGCGCCTTCACCGGGGCCGTGGCGCGTCGCGACGGCCGCTTCGCCCTTGCCGACGGCGGGACGATCTTTCTGGATGAGATCGCCGAATTGCCGCTCGAGCTGCAGCCCAAGCTGCTGCGCGTCCTCCAGGAGGGCGAGTTCGAGCCCCTCGGCAGCACCAAGACCCTCCGGGTGAACGCGCGGGTCATCGCTGCCACCCACCGTGACCTCAGGCAAATGGTCGCCGATGGCAAGTTCCGCGAAGACCTCTACTTCCGCCTGCACGTCTTTCCCATCCACCTCCCCGCGCTGCGGGAACGCGGGGCGGATGTGGAACAGCTCGCCGCGGCGTTCGTCCAGCGCTTCGCCCGGCGCCTCGGCAAACGGGTCGAGCCGCTCACCAGCGCCCAGCTCCAGCGCCTGCGCCGCCACGATTGGCCCGGGAACGTCCGCGAGCTCCAGAACGTCATCGAACGCGCCCTCATCCTCAGCCCGGGTCCTGAACTCCTGCTCGAGCGCGCCCTGGCGGGTGTCGCGACGGTGTCGGAGCCCGCGGAAGTGGCGTCGGCCACATCGACGGACGGCGCCGGGCGGGTGCTCACCGCGAAGGAGTTCGAACAGCTCGAGCGGGCGAACCTGTTGCGGGCCCTCGAGGCTTGTCAGTGGCGGGTGGCCGGTGAGCAGGGGGCGGCGCGACTGCTCGGCCTGCCGCCCAGCACGCTCAGTTCGCGGATGAAAGCGCTGCAACTCCACCGCCCCCCCTCGTAGGAGTCGAGGTGACGAGACTCAACCCACAGGCAGAGCCTCCTGACGTCGTCCCCTACCACGCCCTCCCCCCCCTCGCAGGAGTCGAGGTGACGAGACTCAACCCACAGGCAGAACCTCCTGACGTCGTCCCCTACCACGCCCTCCCCCCCTTGTAGGAGTCGAGGTGACGAGACTCAACCTCAATTCCCTGTGCGATTCCCGACAACTCGCGTTTCCGAGCGCACGAGATCTCGTGATTCACGAAATCCCGCGAGCTTTTCCATCCTCGCCCGCGCACTCAACTCGTTGCTGGTCAACATAGAACGCGTCCCCGCCAAGGTTGGCATCCTTCCCGCATTCAGGTCCGGCGTTCGCGTCGAAAACGAAATCCGGCGCGAGAAACCGAAACCGAAACCTGAAAACAAGAAAGCAGAACACCATGACAACGACAGCAACGACCCGCAGCAGCAGCACGAACACCGCCACCACCACCATCCCCTCCCGCCCCATCGTGCGGAACGGGGTGAACGTGACCAAGCTCGCCGAGACCATCCAGGCCATCGGCCAGCAGCCGGAACTCGCCCAATTCAAGTTCCGCGCCCGCAACCGCTGGGACACCGGCGGCCACAATCAGGCCACCGTGGACACCTTCTACGGCACCTGCCACGAAATGACCCACAAGCAGCCGTTCAAGATGGACGCCGATGAACCCGCCGTGCTCCTCGGAGAAGACAATGGCGCCAACCCGGTCGAGTTCGTCCTCGCCGGCCTCTCCGGCTGCATGACGACCACGCTGGCCTACCACGCCGCCGGCCGCGGCCTGAACCTCGAGAGCATCGAGAGCGAGTACGAAGGCGACATCGACCTGCACGGCCTGCTCGACCTCGATCCCAACGTGCGCTCCGGCTATCGCGAGATCCGCGTGAAGTTCAGGGTCAAGGGCGACGCCGATGTCGCGACCATCCAGGAGCTCGTGCGCAAGTCGCCCGTGTTCGACACGCTGGCCCAGCCGGTCAAGATCAACGTCCAAGTCGAGAAGGTCTAGCCAACCATCGCCCTTCGCCCTTCGCCCTTCGCCCTTCGCCCTTCGCCCTTCGACCTTCGACCTTCGAACCTCGCCCTTCGACCTTCGAACCTCGCCCTTCGACCTTCGAACCTCGCCCTTCGCCCCTTCCGTCGCGCACCCTGGAACGCGCTCCTCCGGGAGCGTTTGCTTCCCCACCTGCTCGCCCAGACTTTGCCGTGGCACATTGGCTTCGATGGTTCCTTTCAGCCTGGCCCTAGCTCGCAAAGATCCCTCTGGGGCCAGGGGCGGGATTCGCCCGCGAATACGTGCTCGAACTGGCGCCCGAAACCGCGGCCGATCGCCTCGTGCGGCGGCAGCGGCTGGCCGAGCGTCGGGCGGGCCCGCTGGTGATCGTGCACCGGGGCGCGGCGGCGTTCGCTCCCGAGAACACCCTCCAGGCCTATGCCTCCGCGATGGACCATGGCGCGGATGGCGTCGAGGTGGATGTGCGGCGGACGGCCGACGGCGTGTTGGTGCTGTTCCACGACGACACGCTGGAGCGGCTCACGCACGGTCTCGGGGCGGTGAGCGAGATCACTGCGCGCGAGCTGCTCGCCCTCGAACCGCGCTCGGCTTACGGCCGACCGCTGGGCGGCACCCCGCCGAGCTTCGTCCAACTCCTCGACCTCGCCCGTCAACGCGCGATGCTGCTGCACCTCGACCTGAAAGAACCGGGCCTCGAAACCGAGATCGCCCAATGGCTCGAGGCGGCCGATTGCTGGGATCACGTTGTGGCCGTCAACGAGCCGAACGCGACCGCGCTGCGGGCGGATCCCCGGTTGCCCCCACTCCTCCGCTACAAAGTGCCGGGGCTGTACGCAGGGCGTCTGGACTTGGATCCGGAGGCGGTCCAGACCGCGCTGAACCAACCAGGCGACATGATCCTGGTGGACGATCCGCGGGTGGCGACGCGGGTGCTGGGACGGCCGGCATACGAACCGGTGCCGCTGGTGCGGCTCTTTCTGATCACCCGCCGCCCGCCGCCGGAGATGCCCGCCGTCGCGGACGCCACGTTCAACGCGGCGCGGCACCTGGCGGCGTTGGCGGGCCAGATCAACGTCCATTCGGAGAGCGCGTTGCTGGCGTTGCTCCAGGCGCCGGTGCCCGACCCGGTGACCGGCGCCGAAGCGGCAACCCGTCAGCAAGCCCGCGCGGCTCGCATCGTCGAGCGCGCTTGGGCGGCGGACCGGTTGGGCGAACAGGGGCGCAAGTCGCGGGCCGTCGTACGTGCCCTCGAACGGGTCGTGCGCGAGCGGACGGCGCATCCGGACTGGCGTTACCACGGGCTGGACGCGGCGTTGGCCGCGCGCGCGCTGGGACGCCTGGGTTCGACGGGTTCGGCGGCGGTGCTGGTGGACGCCTTCCGCCGGCTGAGAAGTGAGCCCGAACCCGGCACGGTGCCCGAACTGCCCGGTTACCCCGCGACGTGGGCCGAGCTGCGTTGGCGGGTGCATCTGTTCCCGGCGCTGGGCGATCTGCGCAGTCGCGCGGCGCGCCGGTTCCTTCGGCAATACGTGGCGATGAACGAGGCGGCACGCGCCTGGGGACCGCCCCTGTTCGAGGAGGCCACCCGCGCGCTGCTGCGACAGAATGTGGCGTGGGATGAGATCGCCCGGCTGCTGGCCAGCCCGAATTCCGCCGTTCGCGGGACGGCGCTGATTGAGTGCCTGGACGAGGGAAACGAGGAGCGGCGGCTGGCGCTGCGGGCTGCCGCACCCTGGGCGCTGAGCCTGCCGCGGGCCCGGACACTGCCCGTGCGCGGGGCCAGCCCGACGCCCATCGAGCTGCCCTGGCTGCCACCCTCGGGGGACGCCGCCCAATAACAGTGGCGGAGCCACCGGGCTCTTTGCACACTCGCGCCATGCGCACGCTGATTCGACACGTCCTCGCTTCCACCACCCCCTGCGAGGGGGTCACCGTCCAGGGATGGGTTCGCACCCGCCGCGACGCGAAGGGGTTTTCGTTTGTCGAGATCAACGATGGTTCTTGCCTGGCGTGCCTGCAGGTCGTGGTGGACGCCAGCGTGCCCGGGGCGGGGCAACTGCATGACTTCACCACGGGCGCGTCGGTGTCGGTGCAGGGCGACCTGGTGGCGTCGCCGGCGGCCGGCCAGCGCTGGGAGCTGCGCGCCCAACGGGTCGAGCTGGTGGGGAAGGCCGACGCGAGCTTCCCGCTGCAGAAGAAGGGGCACACCCTCGAGTTCCTCCGCACCATCGCGCATCTGCGGCCGCGCTCGAACCTGTTCGGCGCCGTGTTCCGGACCCGCAGCCGCCTGGCCCACGCGGTGCACCAGTTCTTTCAGGAACGCGACTTCATCCACGTGCACACGCCCATCATCACGGCGAGCGACTGCGAAGGGGCGGGCGAGATGTTCCGGGTGACGACGCTCAAGGGCAACGTGGACGGGGATCCGGCGACGGATTTCTTCGGGCGCCGCACCTACCTCACCGTGAGCGGCCAACTCGAGGCGGAGACCTTCGCCTGTGCGCTCTCGAACGTGTACACCTTCGGCCCCACGTTCCGCGCCGAGAACTCCAACACCGCCCGGCACGCCGCCGAGTTTTGGATGATCGAGCCCGAGATGGCCTTCTGCGATCTGGCCGGCGACATGGACCTGGCTGAGGCGTTTGTCCAGGCCATGGCCCGCCATACCCTCGAGCATTGCGCCGAGGACCTGACCCTCTTCGAGCGATTTGTCGACAAGGAGGTCCGCAAGCGCCTCGCGTTCGTCGTGGAACGTCCCTTTCAACGGGTGCCGTATGCCGAGGCCGTCGCCATCCTGCAGCGGTCGGGCAAGGCCTTCGAGTTCCCGGTCGAACCGGGGGCGAACCTCCAGTCCGAGCACGAGCGCTACCTGACCGAGGAACACTTCAAGTCGCCGGTGACCGTCTTCAACTACCCGCGCACGATCAAGCCGTTCTACATGCGCTTGAACGACGACGGCGCGACGGTGACGGCCATGGATGTGCTGGTGCCAGGCATCGGCGAGGTGATCGGCGGTTCCCAGCGCGAGGAGCGGCTCGAGCAGTTGCTCGACAACATGAAGTTCCAGAAGCTGGACCCGAAGGACTACTGGTGGTACCTGGACCTGCGCCGCTACGGGACCGTGCCGCACGCGGGGTTCGGGCTGGGCTTCGAACGGCTGCTGATGTTCCTCACCGGGGTGGGCAACATCCGCGACGTCATCCCGTTTGCCCGGACGCCGGGGAGTGCGGAGTTCTGAGGCGGGCGCGCCGGCCCACGACCTCCAGGCGGCCGGTGAACAACCGCGCGAGGGCGGCGGGGTAGAGCTCGTGTTCCACCTGCTGGATGCGGGCGTGCAGCGTCGCCGGCGTGTCGTCGTCCTCCACGGCCACGGGCGCCTGGGCGACGATCGGTCCGCTGTCGATGCCGGCGTCCACCAGATGCACCGTCACGCCGGTCACCTTCACGCCGTATTCGAGCGCCTGCTTCCAGGATTCGAGGCCGGGAAAGGACGGCAGCAGCGCGGGATGGATGTTCACGATCCGGTGAGGAAAGGCCTGCAGCAGGGGTTCCTTGATGATCCGCATGAACCCGGCCAGCACCACCCAGTCCACCCGGGCCTCCTGGAGCGCCTGCACGTAGGCGGCTTCGGCGGCCGGATCCAGCTTCGACCGATACGGACCGGGCGCCAGGTGGCGGGCGCGCAAACCGCGTTCGCGGGCCCGGTCGAGGATGCCGGCCTCCGGCACATCGCTCAGCACCAACGCCACCTCGGCGGGCAACCTCCCCGCGGCACACGCGTCGGCGATGGCCACAAAATTCGAGCCTTTCCCTGAACCCAGAACCCCCAGGCGGACACGGTGCGCGCTGTTCACGCGCGCCGTCGTAACAGAAGGCCCGGCGGAGACAAGGGGAAAGGACCGCGGGTTCGAGGCTCCGTGGTCGTGCAGTCGGTGATGCAGGGTCCGTCGTCGGGTACATGCGAGTGCCCGGAACATTCCCCGGGGTTGAACCGTGGTGCGCAGGAGGGGGTCTCGACTGACTGTGGACTCGCAGCTTGCGCCATCCACAAAGACCCGTTAGGTATGCGCCGTGATCGATCCTGAATCCGTGATCGAAGGCGAATGGGTTGATTGGTATGCGCTGACCCCGCTTGAGCGCTGGCGCGAAACGAGCCGACTTTGGGCTCATTATCTGCACGTCGGAGGTTCCCTTGATCCCGAATCCGATCCAGAAAGTCCTTTCTACGATGGCGGCGCACCAGGTCCAGGCCCTCTTGATGGGCGGTCAGGCCTGCGTGTTCTACGGCGCGGCCGAATTTAGCCGGGACACGGATTACGTCCTCCTGGCCGAACCCGAAAACCTGAGGCGGTTAGATGCCGCCCTGGCCGAACTGCAGGCGACCTGCATCGCCGTCCCGCCGTTTCACCTCGAGTACTTGCAGCGCGGACACGCCGTCCATTTCCGCTGCCAGCACCCCGACGTCGCCGGCATCCGCATCGATGTGATGTCGGTCCTGCGCGGTGTCGCTCCCTTTCTCGAGCTCTGGAAACGTCGAACCACCGTGGAGGATCCGCACGGGGAACGGTACGAACTGCTGGCATTGCCCGACCTGGTCCAAGCCAAGAAGACCCAACGCGCCAAGGACTGGCCCATGCTCAGGAGGCTGGTGGAAGCCCATTACCTGCAACACCGCGCCGCACCCCAGTCCGGACACGCCGCCTTCTGGCTGCGGGAACTGCGCACCCCGGAATTCCTGGTCGAAGCCACCGCGCGGTGGATGGAGTTGGCCAGGGAACTTCAGGGGTCGCGCCCCCTGTTGGAGTCTGCCTTGGCCAAAGCCCGCCGAGAGCTTGAACTCGCGTTGGCCGAGGAAGAGCAAGCCGAACGCGACCGGGACCGCGTTTACTGGCAGCCGCTCAAAACCGAGCTCGAGGCCCTGCGTCGCCGTGCCGTGAAAGCACGACCGATCTGAACCGAGGACTTCGCGGCTGGCGCCGGCGCCTCTGGCCTCCGGACCGAGGACGGCCAGGCGTCCGCCGTGCCAGACTTCATGTCGCCGGGGGCACCGGCAGCGGCTCGCTCTTGCGGTAAGCCAGGCCCTGGAATAGCGCCACCAGATCGCCGGCATCGTCCCGCACCTCGACCGTGTAGTTGCCGAGCCGCGGGTTCTTCGAGACCTCACGCGCTTCTGCCCACAACGTGCCGGCCTTGGTGGCCTTCATGATGGTCATGTTGGTGTTGATGGCCACCGCGATGGTGCCGTGGGAGTTCGAGGCCAGGGCGAAGGCGAAGTCCGCGAGCGTGAAGATGGCGCCGCCGTGCGCGATGTCGAGGCCGTTCAGGTGCATCGCGCTCAGCGGCATGCGCGCCCGCGCGTAGCCCGGCTTCACTTCGAGCAACTCAATGCCGCTGTGCGCGGCATAGCGGTCGCCCCGGAAGAAGGTCCTGATCGGGTCCATGAGGGGAAGTCAGCAGAGGAGTTGACGGGCGGCCTCCATCACCCGGGCGGCAGTCAGCCCGTGCTTCTCGTACAGTTGCTCGGCCACGTACGCCGATTGGCCGAACTCGCCGGCGATGCCGAGGGAAACGACCCGATGCGCCGTGCCGGCGCGGGACAGGGCATGGGAAAGTTGGGCGCCCAATCCGCCGATGACCTGGTGATCTTCAATCGTCACCAGCCGTCCGCCGCACGCCTGCACCAGGGGCGCGAGGGTGCCAGTGTCCGGCCGGTTCACAAACGGATGATGCACCACCGCCGCCTTCAGCCCTTCCGCAGCCAACGCCTTCCCCGCCTCGATAACCTTGCTCGTCAGCGTGCCGCAGCCCACCAACACCACGTCGGTTCCCTCCGCCAACACCTGCGCCCGGCCCCACGGGTAGGCCGCGCCTTCGCGCCAACGGACCGGGTAATTCTCACGTCCGACGAAGAACACCACGCTCTCGCCGTCCTCACCCTTCGCGCGGGCATCGCCCAGGCGCTGGATGGCTTCGAACATGAGTGCCTCCGCCTCCTCGGCACAGGAGGGCGCCACCACCACGGTGTGCGGGATCGCGCTGACCGCCGCCAGATACGTCGTGGCCTGGTGCGACGCGCCGTCGGCGGCGTCCTGCAACCCGGCGTGCGAGAAGATGGCGATCACCGGTGCCTGGGAGAGCGCCGCCATCGTGAGCGGCAGGTTGCCTTTGGTGCCGCCGAACTGAGCGAAGGTGTCCACGATGGGAATGAACCCGTGCTTCGACAGGCCCGCCCCGGTGCTGACCATGTTCGCCTCGGCCACCCCCACCTCGACCCAGCGATCGGGGAAGCTCTTCTGAAACGGGCTGATCCCGGTCGAGCCCTGCACGTCCGAGGACACGGAGAACACCGGGTAACCCGCCTGGGCCGCCCGGATGGCGCCCCGCGCGAGCCCGCTCTGCACCTTGTCCTTCTTGACCGGTGGTGGGGCCGGCGCCGCGGCGGCGGGCTTGGCCTGCTTCGCGGCCTCCTTCGCCTCCCATTCGGCACGCAACGCCCTGGCCCAGTCGCCGAACTCGGCCGGCGGTGCGCCGTCGTAGATCTCGCTGACGAACTCGACGATCTTCTCGCCGCTGCTCAGCGGGAAGCCGTGGCCGCCCGACGCACTCTCGACCGTGGCCTTGACTCCGTAACCCTTGATGGTCTTGCACCGCACACACACCGGTTGGCGCGGGTCGGCTTTCGCCTGCGCCATCGCCCCCTCCAGCGCCTGGTACACCGCAGGAAGATCGTGGCCGTTCGGGACGTCCATCACGCGCCAGCCCAGCGCCGCGAAGGCCGCCAACGTGGGCGCCATGCTGAATGCGTCCTTGCTGATGCGCCCCGACAACTTGGTGTCGTTGTCCGACAGGATCAGCACGAACGGGTTCAGCCGGCCCTTGGCGGCCAGGCCGGGGATGGCCGCAAAAGCCTCCTTCGCCTCCCCTTCCATCGCCGCACCATCCGAGACCACGGCGATCGTGAGGCGGTCGTTGCCGGCAAGCTTGTCGGCCAGGGCCAGGCCTTGCGCCTGCGGCAGCGCCGAGCCGAGCGGGCCGTTGCTCAGCAGCACGCCCTCGGGATTCAGGTGCGACTCGCCGTGCCCGGTCAGCTTGCTCGCCAGGCTGCGAAATCCCTTGAGCGCCTCGAAGGTCAGACCGTCAAAGCCGTAGTTCGCCCGCAACGCGTACAGCCCGTTCTCGGTGTGCCCGGCGTCGTTCACGTAGTTGAACGCCTCGTACCATTCGCGGTCCCGCACGGCGAACATCAGCCCGTGGAGGGCGGCATTGATCTCGGCAAACGCCGCCGGTCCGCCCCAGTGGCAGGCAGCGCCCCCGTTCACCGCGTGGACGTTCATCAGCGCCACCAACGCCCGGGTCGCCCGCGGGTCTGCAAGCACCACCTCCGTGCCGTCGGACTGCCGCACCGTCACGGCGTAGCGCGGCGCCTGCCGCGGCGTGGGCGCCAGACGCGGCTTCAGCTTCAGGGGGGCAAGCGGTGGGGCAGGGAGCGGTTGAACCGCGGATTTGTCTTCGGCCATAGCAAGCGCGGGTGGTCGTGTCAAATAAGCGGAGGAGTGTAGGTGCCCGGCCCGGAAAGAAAAGGCGCTTTTCCTGGCTCCTCCTCCTTTTCTCCCCCGACTGCGCTACTGCCGCGACATCGTCCTCCTTGCGCCGGCGCGCGCGTTTCCGCAGGCTGTCGCCCGACCACCATGAACGCTTCCCGCTCGCTTCCCCGCCGAGCTTTCCTCGAGAAGGCGGCCACCCTCAGCGCCATCGGCTTCGCCGCGCCTCACCTGGCGTCCGCCGCCGACCCCACCCCCTCGGCCAGCACGCGGCCGAACCGCCGGATTCACCTCGGCCTGATCGGCTGCGGCCACATGGGCCGCGTGAACCTGAGCAACTGCGCCGCGCACCCGGACGTCGTGGTGACCGCGGTCTGCGACGCCGACGAGAACCGGCTCGAACCCGTCGTCCAGCGCTACAAGGACACCTGCCGCGGTTACCGCGATTACCGTGAGCTGCTCGCGCAACGCGATCTGGATGCCGTGATCATCGGCACCCTGCCCCACTGGCATGCCCTCCAGGCCATCGCCGCCTGCGAAGCGGGCAAGGACCTTTACATCCAGAAACCCATGACGCTGCACCTGGCCGAAAGCCTGGCCGTGCGCGATGCCGTCCGCAAACACGGCCGCATCAGCCAGGTGGGCACCCAGCACCACGCCCGCCCGGAACATCACCGCGTCATCGAATATGTGCGGTCCGGAAACCTCGGCCCCATCGGCGTGGCCCGCGCCTTCAACGTCATGAACCAGTCGCCGCGCGGCATCGGCACCGGCGGGTATCAAGACCCGCCCGAGGGGCTGGACTGGGATCTGTGGTGCGGCCCCGGTCCCCTGCGGCCGTACAACCGCCTGCTGGCGTCCGACGCCTATCATCACTGCTCGTGGATGGACTACAGCGGCGGTTGGACCCCCGGCAATGGGCCGCACATGCTGGACCTCCCCATCACCGCGCTGGATCTGGGTTACCCGCTCGTCACCAGCGCCTCGGGCGGTCGGTTCGTCGTTCGCGACGACGGCGACGCTTACGACCATCACGAGGTGCTGTGGCGGTATCCGAACCTGACGCTGACCTGGATGATGTCGATCACGAACAGCTACGGCTTCGACCTGCAGGGCGACCCCCAGCCGCGCACCCGGCTGGGCGTCTACTTCCACGGCGTCAATGGCACCCTCTACGCCGATTACCTGGGCGCCTCGACGCTCGTGTCGGAGGGCGATGGCCTGAAGCACAAGCCGGTACCGCCGCCGTCCATCCCACCTTCACCCGGCCAGGAGCGGGAATGGCTGGATTGCATCCACTCGCGCCAGCAGCCCAGTTGCAGCGTCTTTCATCACGTAAAGGTGGATGTGCCCATCGTGCTGAGTGTCCTGTCGCTGAAGCTGGGGCGCTCGATCCGCTTCGATCCGGACACCGAGAAAATCGTCGGGGATCCCGAGGCGGCGCGCGCGGCGATTCCCGAGTACCGGGCACCGTGGAAGTTCCCCGTGACTTCCGGACCCGCTTGATTCCCCTGAACCTTCAGGACCCTTCCTCGCAGACCACGCGGAATCCGACGTCGCCCACCGCCTGCGAGGCTTCGTAGTGCAGGCGGAACGCCGACCGACTGCGCCGCGGCAGGTCGAACCACGAACCACCCCGGACCACCTTCCGCGTGCCCGGACCGACCGCGAAGTCTTCCTCGTCGGCGGACGCCGCGGCGGAATAAGCGCGGTAATCCGACCGGGTCCACTCCGCCACGTTGCCGTGCAGGTCGTGAAGTCCCCAGGGGTTCGGCTGGAACGACCCGACGGGAGCCGCGACGCGCCAGCGGTCGTCGAAGCGCGTGTCCGCCGGGCGCCAGGACGGCAGGGCGTCCGGGACATGCGGGTAATAGACCGTGTAATGCGTGGCATCGGACAGGTTGGCGAAGGGGCTGAAGTCCGTGTCCAGCGTGCCGTACGACAACGGCGTGCTCGTCCCGGCGCGGCAGGCGTATTCCCACTGCGCTTCGGTCGGCAGCGTGAAGCGTCGGCCCGTGCGTTCCGAAAGCCATTGGCAGAAGGCCATGGCCCGTTCCCAGGAAACCCGGACCACGGGCTGCTCGGGCCGGTTCAGCGTGAACCCACGCTCGTCATCACCGAACTGATAGGCTTCACCAGTCTCGAGCCCGCTGTCGTGGGCGGGATCGAAACAGCGGAACTGCGCGTTGGAAACCTCGAACCGCCCCATGAGGAAAGGACGCTCGATCACCCGCGCGTGGGCCGGGCGTTCGTTCGGATAACCGCGGTCGGCACCCATCACAAACCGGCCGGGCTCGACCCGGATCAGGTCCAGCGAAACGCCACCGCCCAGGGCCACGCAAACGACCGACGCGGACCCTGACGACGGGTTCAGGCCATTCGGATCGGCGGGCAGTTCCGCTTCGCGGAAATCCAGGGCGACGAAGTCTGCGGAGGGACCGGGCGCGGGCACCGCTTCGAGCACCGCGGCGGGATGAATAGCGTCGGGCACGTCCTCCAGGCACGTGGTCGCGGCGTCGAGCGCCCGACGGCGTTGGGCGCCGTGCCGAGCGGCGGCGAGCTTGGTGGGGTTCGACGCCACCACCTCCTGCCAGGTACCGTGATACGGGGCGTTGAGGTCGATCCAGGTGATCAGGCGATCCCAGGCTTCCGGGCTGAGCGCGACCCCGTAATGCCCGTCCCGCAGGATCTGGATCAGCCGGCTCGTATCCGCGTGGAAATCGCGCGGCGGCAGCAGGTGCGCGTCGCTCTCGAGCGTGGGCGTGTGCACCCAGCGGCGGAGTTCCATGTAGGCCGGCGAGAAGTGCATTTGAAAGGCCGACGGGACCCGCGCAGCGGGTCGGGCGCGCAGGTCAAACGTCGCCTGCCCATCGGCCAACGGCCCTCCGTGGTGGCAGGCCACGCACCTCGCATTAAGCACCGGCTGCACTTCGCGCTCGAAGGAAAAACCCCGGGCCGGTCCGTACCACGGCTGAATCGTCGAGGGCGCGCGCCGCAAAGCCAGCGGTCGGTCCCCCACGGGCACGGTCGAATTCTGCGGCTCGTGACAACCGACGCACGACAACACCTCGCCCGGCACCGCGGTCATCCAACTGCGCATCAGTGCCAGCGCCTTTCCGTCGGCGTCCAGCGGTTGCAGGCTCACCGGCGTGTCGGCGGGGACACGGAAGTTGGCGGAGCCATCCGTCTCCACCGGCACGGTGCCCAGGATGCGCTTGACGTCCCACGGACCGTCCAAGCCCACGCGATCGGGTTCGGCGCCCAGACCGTGAAAAGTGAACGTGTAGCTCGTCAGCCGCAGCGCCTTCACCGTCCCGCGCGGCACCCCCTCCAGACCCGGTCCACGATAGATGTCCGCGAGCAGCACCGTGGCCTCGCGGCTGTCGGGGTCGGTACGATCCGGCACGACCGGTGGGCGCGGCGTCGGGCGCCACGGAGTGGGTTCGAGGAAGGCCCAGCCGGGTTCTTCGTGCAGCAACACAAAGTTGTCGAACACATCCACGAGGTACACGCCCCAGAGCGACGCCTTCGTCGGTCGGCACGCCACCAGGAAATGCTTTTCGCCGAGCGGATAGGGGTGCAGAAACCGCGGCCAACTCGAGGCCGCCAGCCCATCGAGAATGACCGGCTCGACCTTCTCTCCATAACCCGGGATGCGCTGCACGACGCCGCGGGTCTCGTGCCGCCCCAAGGCCGGATCCAACACCACCAGTTCGCCCTGTCGCGGCGCGTCGTGATGCCCCCCGACCACGGCGACGACCTTCGTGGGGTGGCCGGGCACGGGACGGGCGTAGAACAGCGCGGTGGGCCAATAGGAGTTGCTGCCGTAGTACTCCATCTGACCCGTGCCATCCGGGTTGGCCTGGAAGAGCAGCCGGGTGAACGCATGGGCAATGTCCGCATACTCCCAACGCTGGTAGAGCAGGCGACCGTGGTTGAGCACCGCGGGGCACCAGTTGTGGTCCTGGTCGTTCGTCAGGCGCCGGATCCTCCCGCCCGGACCGAAGCGATAGAGATTGGCGACCAGCGAGCTGCCGCCCACACACGGCACCCCGATGAACGGCGCCGTCGAGGTGAACACGATGCTCTCGTCCGGCAGATAGCACCCGTCGTAGTTGTGGACGTCGGGATCGTCGATCAACGGCAGCGCGCGCAAGATGCCGCGGTTCAAGTCCAGTTCCGCCAGGCCCCAGCGTCCGCCGGCGTCGGGGATCGAGAGCAGCACCTTGTCCCCGTCGTAGTGCAAGTCAAGGTCGCCGATGAAACGATCTCCGTCGGGCCGGTACACCGTCTCGATCCTGCCGTCCGGCGCCACGGGCGACAAAGCCACGAGGGTGTTCTTGTAACCGGTGGCAGCAATATCGGTGTTGCCGTGGTAGTTCATCGGCAGGCCCAGCCGATCCGCCCGGCGCCGGATCATCAGCAGCCGGTCGAAGTCCAGCCGGGGATTCGCCAGCAAGGCCTCCCGCTGCAGGGCCTCGAAGCGCGCCACCAGCGAGGCGAAGGCCGCCCGGTCGCCCGAGCGCGGCAGGCGGGCATGTTCGGCCTCAAGAGCGTCGAGCTGGGCGCAGTAGCGCGCGCCGTCTGGGTAGCGCTCACCAAACTCGTTGACCAGGTCGTCGATCGCCAGGTGCAAGGCCCGCCAGCGCGCTGGTGCGATGCCCGGTTCCGCAGGATCCGCAACCGGCGGGAACTTCGAGGGAATGACGACCGGCTGCCATTGGCGCGCATCGGCGAGGTAATGCAGGAGATTCGCCGTGAGCCGCACCAGGTTCCCGCGGTGCGCGTTTTCGCGGTCGGCATAGTCGGGCCAGCGCCAGCCGAAGGCGATCAGGCGTCCCGTGCCCACCGCGTATTCCACGAGCGGTTTTCGGACGCCGTCCAGCGTGTTCCCCAGCACCCGACCCTCCCCAGGCCCGCCCCAGTAGAAGTCCGCAACCGCCGGACAACCTCCCTGGCTGAGCCAGATCCGATCGCGCTCGGCGGCCAAGCCCACAAACACCGGGTGCGCCGGCACGACCGCCACCAGCGCCGCCGGATCCCGGTAGTTCTCGAGCTCGTGCCGTTGCGCGCGGACGTCGGGCTCGAGCCCGAGATTGTCCACCATCGCCAACGCGCCACCGGAGAGCAGCACGCCCCCACCCTGTTCGGCGAAGCGCCGGATCGCCGCCAGGTGCGGCCCCCCGTGCAGAACGGTTCGCCGGATCGAGTCTCCCTGGTGGTGCCAAACCACATCAAACCCGGCCAGCTCGCGCGGTTGCCCGGACGCATCCGCAAACTGCCCGCCCGGGCGGGACACCAGCAGGGTGGCCGTGCCAATCGCTTGCGCGGTTTCCCACGCCGCCCGATTGTGCGGGCCCATCTCCGGCACGGCCGGTTCCGCGGCGAGGAAGGCGATGCGAAGCGGCGCCGTGGCAGGGACGGCCGCAGGGCTACCCGCGACGGAGAACCAAACCGCAACGCCCACCAGCACCAGGGACCAAGCGTTGCGCCAGGGCGCTCGTCGAACTTGGGAAGGCCGACACGCTGCCAGGCCGGGCATCGCATCGTAGGCGCCGACGTGAGGAGGTGAAGTGTGCTTGCCCCTGTACGAAAACGCCTCCTCACGTCGGCGCCGACAACGGTTCGGAAGTACCTGGGCTGGGTCGGTCCCCGCGAGGCTGCTCCTCTGCCTCTGCCCTTCCGCGCTGGTGGTCCGGCGAATCATCGCGCGCCCTCCTCACACCGTGGCCTGGCCCTCCATGAACGCGTAGCAGAGCATGTGGCAGATCCCCATGTGCGCATCCTCGACCCGACCATAGTGCTCGGAGTCGATGACGATCACCTCCTCGGCCAACCCCGCCAGGGCACCCCGCTTGCCGCCCACCAGCGCGATGGTGTGCAGGCCGTTGTTCCGGGCCCACTCGATCGCCTTGACCAAGTTCGGTGAGTTGCCGCTCACGCTCATGGTCAACGCGATGTCGCCCGGTCGGGCGTAGTTCTCAAGCTGGCGCAGGAAGATATCCTCGTACGCGTAGTCGTTGCCCAGCGCGGTGAGCCAGCTCACGTTGTCGTTAAGCGAAAGCACCCGGAAACGGCGCCCCAGCTTGTCCGAGGCACCCTTGCCCAGGTCGGTCGCGAAGTGGGAGGCGTTGGCCGCGCTGCCGCCGTTGCCGAAGACGAATACCTGCTGGTCGTCCACCAGCGCCCGGCCGAGCCGCTCGATGATGCGTTCGACGGCGGCCTGGGGGATGGACTCGAGCGCCGCCTGCTGCGCCCGCACGTATTGGGAAATCCAGTTGTTCATGCGCCGCAGAGTACCAGACCGGCGTTGCGGCGGGGAGCCTTTCCTGCGCGGGTCCGCCGGGCCACGGCTTCATGGATTAGCGGGGAAGTTTGTGGCGCTGCCGATACCTCCGAGTCAAGCCGGTTGGTCGAAAGCGCCCGCCAAATCCGCCAAGCCACACCAGCGGGCCAGAGGGACCTGAGCACGCGCTCGCCTCCCTCCCTCTTCCTTTCGCGTCCCTTCGCGATTTTCGCGGGCAAATGTCGTACTCCGCAAGCCAGGGCCGTGGGGGATCAGGCACGCGGATGGGCCGCGTCGTACACCCTTTTGAGCCTCTCGGTCGTGAGATGCGTGTACACCTGCGTCGTGACGAGATGCGTGTGTCCCAGCAACTCCTGAACACTCCGCAGATCCGCGCCGGCATCGAGCAGGTGCGTGGCGAAACTGTGCCGCAGTTTGTGAGGTGTGAGTGCCGGATCGAGCCCCGCCGCCGCCAGGTAACGCTTGAGCCGGGATTGCACTGTCCGCGGCAGGACCGGGTCTGGCGATCCGGCGCGCGCCCGGAATACCGGTTCCGCACCGCCCGGCGCCGGCTCCAACCGCTTCCAATAAGCGCGGATCGCTTCCAGGGCCGGGGCGCCGATCGGCACCAGCCGTTCCTTCTTCCCCTTGCCCCGGATGCGCAACTGTTGCTCGTTCCAGTCCACGTCCTCGGCCTGCAAGCCGCACAGCTCGCTGATCCGCAGACCGCAGGAGTAGATCGTCTCGAGGATCGCCGCATCGCGCCAAAAGTCCGCCTCGATCTCGCGCGACGGCGGAGAATCGGCCTGGCGAAGCCGCTCGAGTTCGCACATCGGTGCCCCGAGCAGCGCGGGGATCTGACCGGTGGTGAGGAATTTCGGCAGGCGCCGGGGCGGGCGCGGCAAGGCGAGGTTCCGCAACGGCGTTCGCGTCAGTTGACCGCGCCGGACCAGGAACCGGTAAAAGGTCCGCAGCGCGCTGAAGCGAAGCTGGACGGCGGCGCGACCCAGCGAGCTGCGACCCAGAAATCGAAGAAACGCCCGGAAATCGTCACGCCCAAGCTCGCGCCAGGAAGGCGGGGACCCGCGTTGGTCCTGATGCCACCGGGCGAACTCCCGCAGGGCCTGTTCGTAGTTCCGCTGCGTGTAAGGGGAAGCCCCGCGATCCGTCTCCAGGTGGGTCAGGAAGGCCACCACTTCCGGATCGGCAGCCGCCGTCGAGGCGGGGTCCGGGGTGTTCACGACACGACCACCGAGCAAGCCCCCGCCCCTACGTTCTCCTCGAGGCACTGCCGGAGAAACGTGACGATGTGGTCGTTCAGGCGGCGGCACCGAGGGCACCAGCGGCGGGCGGCGGTCAGTTGCTTGACACAGCCCCGCAAACCGGTGAACCGCAGCACGCGCGGCGGCGTCTGCAACCGCGCGCACACCTCGTGGCGAAGCCGGCCGAAGAACGCCAGCTCGAAGCCCGTGCCGGACTCCCGCGCCAGCCGGCGAAGATCCAGTTCCACCGTCGGCGTCGGTTCTTCCGGGGGATTCTCCTCGGTCACCACCGCCAGGCCGAAACCGCGCAGCACGCGCGCCAGCGCCTCGGCAAACTCCCCCACCGTCACGGTCATCCGCCCCAGGTCATCCTTGAAATAGCGCAGCACCCCCGCCGCGGCGTTGCGGACCACCTCGGGATCAAGCCAGTCGCCCGATTCGCCAACCAACTCCACCGCGACCTGTTCGGCGGAGCACGGAATGGCGCCACTGGCGGTTTCAAAAACCAGGCAGTCGGTACGTAGCTGTATCGCAGGGCCCCTCGAGTTTTGCACGGCTTGAAGGAAATCCGTGGCCTCCTCAAACCGACGGTCATTGGCGAACCGGACGTAACCTGGTCGAGCACGCCAGCTCGTTCATCACGCTCGCCCACCTCGGTGCCGGCACCTCCCCATCGAAATACCGTGCAGCTCCGCGTTGATCCGCTCCACCACTCCTCGATGCTTCTCCGGGCTCACCGGCCGCTTCTCACGCGCGCGATGCCGTTGAGCAGCTTCTCCGCAAGGCTCGCGCCGCCATCCCTTGATCACCACCAGCGGCCGCGTCTCAATCTGCTCGTGCGTCAGAGAGCGATGGCTGAACCGATACTCGCGTCGCCGAATCGTGGCGCCTTCGCGGGAAGCCGCAGATCGATCACCTTGTCATCCGACAACCGCACTTGGGACAGCGCATAGTCTTGGCTCACCCCAGCTAATGTGTCGGGCGTGGGTACACCACCCGTTGAGGCGTCAGGCCCGCCGCCGCGAATTCCCTCCACCTCCCTTCTCACCGACATCGACCGGTCCCCAAAGCGCATACGTTGACTGGCCCCTCATCCCAAGGGGTCGGTCAATATTAAGCTCATCCACCGCCTCACCTCGCGGTCCGCCGATGACGGGTTCACTGGGACCCACCACTGGCATTCAGCGCGCCAACCCGCTGCGGGGACAATGGGGTCAACATTGACATTTGACATTCCTAACCCCACTGCGTCGCGCGACTCGACGCGCCCTAGCCTACCTTCCGACGTATGGTGACCGCGGTGTCAGCGGGAAGCCCTTCACCGGCACGGGACGCGTGCCACCCTCGAGAAGCAGGCACTCGGCGCGAGTTCCTGCGCCGGTACGAGCCATGCGCGGAACTCAAGAGGCGGAACTGATCAGCAGCTTCGTATGTACAAGCCCGTTCGATCGGCCAGCACGCGACCGACAACTGATTCGACCGTACATGGCACCAACGGAAGTACCGAGCACCTGGTCGAGCACCCTTAACTCGTTCATCACCCGCTCGCCCACCTCGGTGCCCGGCACCTCCCCATCGAAATCACTGTGCAGCTCCGCGTTGATCCGCTCCACCACCTCCTCGATGCTCTCCGGGCTCACCGGCCGCTTCTCACACGCGCGCGTAATGCCGTTGAGCAGCTTCTCCCGCGAAAAGAGCTCGCGCCGCCCATCCCGCTTGATCACCACCAACGGCCGCGTCTCAATCTGCTCGTACGTCGTGAAGCGATGGCTGCACCCCAGACACTCGCGGCGTCGCCGAATCGTGGCGCCTTCGCGGGAAGCCCGCGAATCGATCACCTTGTCATCCCGACAACCGCACTTGGGACAGCGCATAGTCTTGGCTCACCCACAGCTAAATGTGTCCGGAGCGTGGGTAACACACCACCCGTTGAGGCGTCAAGGCCCGCCGCCGCGAATTCCCTCCACCTCCCTTCTCACCCGACATCGACCAGTCCCCAAAAAGCACAATACTATTGACTGACCCCTCATCCTAAGGGGTCAGTCAATAGTATTGTAAACTCATCCCACCCGCCTCACCTCGCGGTCCGCCGATACGGGTTCACTGGGACCCACCACTGGCATTCGGCAGCGCTTGAACCCGCTGCCCGGGGACAATGGGGTCAAACATTGACATTTGACAATTCCCAACCCCACTACTTGGAGTCGCGCGACTCGACACGGCCACGCCCTCGGCCTACCCTTCCGACGTATGGTGACCGCGGTGTCAGCCAGGAAGCCCTTCACCGGCACGGGACGCGTGCCACCCCTCGAGAACGGGGCGCACCTCGGCGCCCGCGAGTTCCTGCGCCGGTACGAGGCCATGCCGGAACTCAAGAAGGCGGAACTGATCAACGGCATCGTGTATATGGCTTCCCCCGTTCGACTCGACCAGCACGGCGAACCCGACAACCTGATTCAAGGCTGGTTGTGCAGCTACAGCGTGGCCACCCCAGGCGTGAAGGCCGCCACCAACGCCACCACCCGGCTCGGTCCGGACGATGTGCCGCAACCCGACGGCCTGCTGCGCATCGTCCCCGAATGTGGGGGACAGGCCCGACTCGATCCCAAGGGCTATCTGCTGGGTGCCCCCGAACTGGTGGCCGAGGTTTCGGCCAGCACGGCGTCGCTGGATGTGCGCGACAAGCTGACATCCTATCGCCGCGCGGGCGTGCGGGAATACGTCGTGTGGCGCACCGAAGACGCCGCGGTGGACTGGTGGGTGCTCGACGAGGATGAGTATCGTCCGCTGGCGGCCGATGCCGGCGGGGTGTTGCGCAGCCGGGTCTTCCCCGGGCTTTGGCTGGACACGACTGCCCTGTTAGCTGGTGACGGTGCCCGGTTCATGGCGGTGCTGCGTGCCGGACTGGAGAGCCCGGAACACGCAGCGTTTGTCGCCGACCTTAGCCGAGGGGTCAGTCAATAGTATTGTAAACTCGTCCCGCCGCAGTCGTGGCTCGGTACGGGCGACGCGCCACCAAGAGGACCGCGGCACCGAACAGCGCCAGGGCGGACGGCGAGGGCTCGGGGATCAGATGGAATGACAGCAGACCAACCATGTCTGTGGGAGCCGCCGGAGGTTCGCTCAGCCACAGCCAAACGGTGTTGCTGCGGCCGTACTTGAAGCCCGCCGCTTGCGCGCTTTCCCAGGAATCTCCGCCGGCGGCTTCCCAGGCTCGGGCCTCGACGTAGACCAGCGTTCCCGCGGGAGCGTTTGGAACCACGAGTTGAGTGCTCCACCAGAAGCCCACGGCCGCGGCGGTACGGAACGGCAAGACCGGCCCCAACGGACTCAGACTCGCGGGTGTCGAACCCACGTACGCTTGCACCACAAAGTCCGGGCCCGTCAACTTCGTCCGGCCATCGATATCGAACACAGCGGGGTCACACTGACAAGCGAACCGATTGCCGAAATTGAACTGGCCCTGCGCCTGAGTTGTCACCGGTAGCAAAGACAGCAGCAGGAGCAGAAGGCCGATTTGGCAAGCCCAGCGTCGCCGGGTCGCTGGCTCTTCTCGCTCCCGCGTCGCGCAAAAGCACGCCCCAGCCACCGGTGTGTATGAACCCTTGATGGTGACCGGTGGAAGAACGCCCGTGTCAGTCTTGGACGTTTCGCGGGTCATACTGCCCCCACTATACATGAATCGCCTGGCCCGTCACCGCCAAGGCCGCTTCCTTGAGGCTCTCCGACAGGGTCGGGTGGGCATGGCAAACCCGGGCCAGATCTTCGCTGCTGGCGCCAAAGGCCATCGCGGCGGCGGCCTCGGCAATCAGATCGCCCGCCCGCGGCCCGAGGATGTGCACGCCCAACACCCGGTCGGTCCCGGCATCTGCGAGCACCTTCACCCGGCCGTCGGTCTGCCCCAGCGAACGCGCCCGGCCACTGGCCAGAAACGGAAACACGCCCTTGCGATACTCGATGCCGCGTTCCTTGAGTTCGTCCTCGGTCCGACCCACCGACGCGATCTCGGGATGCGTGTACACCACGGCCGGAATCACTCCGTAGTCTACGTGCCCATAGCCGGTCGCCAGTCGCTCGGCAAATGCGATCCCTTCCTCCTCGGCCTTGTGAGCCAGCATCGGACCGCGAATCACGTCGCCAATCGCCGAGACTCCGGACACCGACGTGGCGAAGTGGTCGTCCACCGGAATCCGCCCCTTCTCATCGAGCCGGATCCCCACCGCGTCGAGACCGAGGCCCTCCGTGTGCGGCACGCGCCCGACGGCCAGCAACACCCGGTCGCAGGCAATCGGCTCGCCCCCCTCGATCTCGACCACGCAACCCGTTCCCTCGACCCGCGCGGCGGTCACGCGCGTCCCGAGACGGAACGCGAGCCCCTGCTTTGCCAACAGCTTCTGCGCCTCGGCGGCCAGCTCGCTGTCGAGCCCGGGCAGGATGCGCGGCAGGAATTCGAGCACCGTCACCTTGGCCCCGAGCCGCCGCCAGACCGAGCTGAGCTCAAGCCCGATGTAACCCGCCCCGATCACCACCAAGTGCCCGGGCACCTCGGAATAACTCAGCGCCTCCGTGCTCGTGCCAATGCGGTCGCCATCCAACTCGACCCCCTTCGAGGGCGCGGGGCGGCTGCCGGTCGCGATCAGGATCTGTTTCGCGGTCAGTTCGTTGGCGCCGTCGGTTCCTTCCACAACCAACTGCCCGGGACCGGTGAGGCGGCCTTGTCCGGCGTAGCGGGTTACCCGGTGCTTCTTGAACAGGCCCTCGATGCCCTTGGTCAAGGTGGTCACCACGGTGCGCTTGCGCTGCAGCATCGCGCCGAGGTCCAGTTCCACCGACGCGACCTTGATGCCGTGGCGCGCGAGTTCGCTCCGGGTTTCCGCGAACTTCTCGCTCGACTCGAGCAACACCTTGCTCGGGATGCAGCCCACCCGCAGGCAAGTGCCGCCGAGCACGGGTTCGCGCTCGACGCAGGCGACGTTCATTCCCAGTTGGGCGGCCTTGAGGGCGGCCACGTAGCCGCCGGGGCCCGCGCCGATGACGACCAGATCGTGTGCGGTTGGCATGACGACGCGAGCATCCCGGGCGCAAGCCCGGCCGGCAAGTCTCGCGGCGCTGCGGCGGCACGCTCCGGCGGCAGACTTGACCCTTCGTCCGCCCCTTCCCATGCTGCGCCCACCATGGCCCTGCCCGAAACCGTTGTCGCCGACCTCAAGCGTCTGCTCGGCCCGGAGAACGTGCTGACCGCGAAGGAAGACCTGATCCCTTACTCGTTCGACGGAACCGCGGCCCTGTCCCAGATGCCGGGCGCTGTGGTATTGCCCCGCAACACCGAGCAGGTCGCCGCCGTCCTCCGCATCGCCAACGCCGCCCGCGTCCCCGTGGTCACGCGCGGTTCCGGGACGGGGTTGAGCGGCGGCAGTCTCCCGGTGGCGGATGGCCTGGTGCTCTGCCTCGTCCACCTCAACCGCGTTCTCGAACTCGACCGCGCCAACCTCACGCTCCGCTGCGAGGCGGGCACCCTCACCCAGACCATCGCCGAGGCGGCCGTCCAGGCCGGACTGTTCTATCCGCCCGACCCCGGCTCGATGAAGATCTCGACCATCGGCGGCAACGTGGCCGAGAACTCCGGGGGCTTGCGCGGCCTCAAGTACGGCGTCACCCGCAACTACGTCATGGGCCTCGAGGTCGTCCTGCCCGACGGCGAAGTGCTCTGGACCGGCAATCAGTGCGTCAAAGACGTCGCCGGCTATTCCCTGCGCGACCTCTTCATCGGCTCGGAAGGCACGCTCGGCGTCATCACCAAGGTCCTGCTGCGGCTCATCCCGAAGCCCGCCGCCAAGCGCACCCTGCTCGCCACGTTCGCTCGCATGGACCAGGCCGCCCAAACCGTGTCAGACATCATCGCGGCCCAGATCATTCCGTGCACCCTCGAGTTCCTGGACCGCACGACCATCGCCTGCGTGGACGACTACGCGCAGATCGGGTTGCCGCGGGATTGCGAGGCCCTGCTGCTCATGGAGACCGACGGCCACCCGGCGGTGGTCGAGGAGGAAGCCGCCCGGATGGTCGAGCTCGCGCGGCGGAATGGCTGCCCGGAAGTCCGTGTAGCCCAGACCGAGGAAGAAGCTGTGAAACTCGCCTCCGCGCGGCGCACGGCCTTCTCGGCGCTCGCCCGCGTGGCGCCTACCACCATCCTCGAAGACATCACCGTGCCGCGCAGCGAGTTGGCTCGGATGGTGCGCTTCGTCGAAGCCGTGGCCGCCAAGTACCGCCTGCGCGTCGGCACCTTCGGCCACATGGGCGACGGCAACCTGCACCCGACCTTCCTCACCGACGAACGCAACGCCGAGGAAATGCACCGCGTTGAGGAGGCCTTCAAGGAACTCTTCGCCGAGGCCATCCGGCTGGGCGGCACGATCACCGGCGAACACGGCGTCGGCGTGGCCAAGAAGGCCTTCCTGCCGGCGTTCGCGGGCGAGGCCTCGATGCGCGTCATGCGCGAGCTGCGCCGGGTGCTCGACCCGAACGGGATTCTGAACCCGGGCAAGATGTTCTGAAGCCGGGCTAGAGTATTAAATTAAGGGCTGACCCCTCCGGCACGCCAACCGCTGTACAGCGACCAGCCAATCCAACCGCCGCCCCGTTCCTCCCGCCGCTCCCCCTGCCGCACCTCGCCCACCTTCACCGGATACGTCTCCCCGAACGAGATCTCGCGCACCCCCATCGCGCAAAAGCTCGCCCCGTCGATCTCGAACATCGGCCGCAAGTCGTCCGCCGCGATGCCAGGCCCGTAATTGAACACCCCGAGGACCTCGGTGTACCCGCCTTTCCGGGTCCGGAACCGTACCCCGCGTCCTTCGTGCTTCACCCCCAACGCCCACAGCCGCGCGCCGTCGTTCTGCACCAACCCGACCTCGCTGTCCCCCTCCGGATTGAGCTGGCGGGCCCACAACCGCTGGCCCGCCGAGCGCAACTCGATACTCGATGGACAGTCCGTTACGAAAATGTCTCCGCCACCCGTCCCGAGGATCCGGAGGTCGCAGCTCTCGACCACCAGCGTCCGCTGCGCCGACCGGTTCTCGACCACCGGCGGGCGACCCCCGAAGGCCTGCAAATGCTGGAACTTCACCACCGGCCCCGAGGCGTCATCCACCACGAAGCGCCCCGCCGGACCGCCAATGACCCTCCCGAAACCCAGCCCCATCACGTGCCGCACACTCCCGTGGACCCGGACCTCGCCGTCCAACGTGTACCAATTCGGATCCCCGCCACCGATGCCGCGCAGGTACACGACAGTCCGACCCGCGAGCGCCGCAGCATCAATCGCAGCCTGCAAGGCCGCCGTGTCATCGCGGCTGTCCCCCGCCACCGCTCCGTGGTCGTTCGCACAGACCCAGTTGGCCAGGTTCGTCTCCCAGGGGAAATCCGGTTCGCGCCGGATCGGCAGTTGGAAGGAACCGTCCGGCGAATCCGCGAACAGCCTCTTCACCGGGTGCGAAACGTACTCGGTGATGTTCGACCCATCCACGCCGCCGCCCGGAGTGGTGCTCGCCAGGACCTGCTTGAAGCCGCGGCTCGTAACGTCCCGCGCATACAGCACGCTGGTGTTCGTGATGGCCGGTCGGGCCGGATCACCACCCGTGAAACGCCCGCCCACCAACGCCACCACCCCGCCCCACCACAGCCAGTCATTCGGATACTCATTCCGCAGCGCGACCGGCGTGTTCTCCACCACCAGTTCCTCGATGCCGACGGCCGTCGCATTCACGTACACGCCTTCCACGCGCGCGTTCCGGATCGTCACGCGCGACATCGTCTGACCCCAGTTCCAGGCCGACCGGATCCCGGTCTCGAATGAACCCTCCACCAGAACGTCCTGCACCAGATTCGGGCCGTTCTGACCGAGAAACCCGGAGTTGATGGCCACCCGGCCAGTTCCCGTGATCCGCACGTCCTTCAGCACGCTGCTGTTGTTGCCGAACCACCGGATGCCATCCACATGCGGGTTTCGTCCCGCATCAATCGTCAAATTCCGCACGCACCGCATGAAGTAATCCGCCGACCCCGCCTCGGTGTCGCTCGGATGCGTGCGGATCACGGCCGTGACATTCGTGGCCACGCCGTCCGCCAGGCGGATCACCACCCCGTCGCGCGATTCCCCGTACACCCAAGGCCCGACACGCGCCTTGACCACCAACGTTCCCGTCACCCGGTAAACCCCATTCGGCAGGAAGAGGATCCTGGTCCGACCCCCGCCCCGCTCCGAACTGGCGTCGAACCCCCGCTGCAGCGCCGCCGTGTCGTCTGCCACGCCATCACCTCTGGCGCCGAAATCCCGGCGGACATCCGCCACCGAAGGATCGTCCGGGAACCGCAGGGAATCCATGGCCACCAGGGTCGGGACAACCACCAGCAAGACCGTGCCGAACGCGCGGATGCGAGGCCAGCGGGGTAGATCGAGGTTCATGCTTCGAGAACGGGTCCGGCAACCTTTGCCGTCCGCCGACGCCCAGGGTGCCACCGCCCTCCCGCGCTTCAACCCTGAACGAACCCCGAACGACAAACACTCCCCACCACCCGCCGCAATCGCCGCACCCCCCTCCCGCACCCCTCCTGTCCCCCCATCCACATCATCCGCGTCATCCCCGCCCTCCGCGGTCGAAAAGCGTTAAGTATTAAATTAAGGGCTGACCCCTCAGATGGATCGAAGGATTTCCGTCCCGGCGTCGTGTTCCCCTTTGATGAAACCGAACACGCATCGTCCCTTCCTCAGCCGAAGCCTGCCCGTCCTCCTGGCCCTCCCCCTCGCCTGGACCCTGGCCGCCCAGGATCAGGTGGACCCCTTCTCGAACCCTGCGCCCCCTCCCGCCCGCGCCTTGCCCGCCGCCAACCGCGCGGTCGACGTCAGCCAGTTGATGCACTTCGACCTCGAATTCCCCGGCGGATCCCCGATGGACTTCCTCGCCGCCGTGGCCGAAGCCAGCGGCAAGGAAGTCAATGCCATCATCCCGCGCGACTGCGAAGACACCGACCTCCCCGCCATCCGCGTCAAGAACGTCAACATCGTCGATCTCTTCCAGGCCCTCGAAGCCGCCAGCCGCCGCACGGTCGCCGTCGTCACCGGCCACCAGGCCGGCCGCCCACCGATTTACCAGCAGTTCGAAACGAGCTTCGGCTTCCGCACCTACGGGGTCCCGTCCGACGAGGCCATCTGGTACTTCTACCGCAAGACCCCCAGCCTGCCGCCCGAATCGCCCTCGGCCACCCCGGCCCCCGACCGGCGGGTCCGCTATTTCAACCTCGGCCGGTACCTCGAGACCTACCCGCTTGAAGACATCACCACCGCCATCCAAACAGGTTGGAAGATGCTCCGTCACATCTCGGACCAGCCGGTCCCCGAGATGAACTTCCACAAGGATACCCAGCTCCTCATCGCCGTCGGTGATCTGAAAGGTATTGAAGTCATCGCCCAGGTGCTCAGTGAACTCGGACGCGGCGCCCCGCGAGGTGGCAGTGCCGAGGTCCCGCCAGTCCCGACGCAGCCCGTTCCAGGCACGCCGGCGCTGCCAGCCATGCCAGCCGCTCCTGCCGCCACACCTGGCTTTGCCCCTCCACCACCTCCCGCTCCGGCGCCGGTTGCCCCTCCTTCCCGCGAGCGTTAACCTCGCCCCGTGGCCGCCAGCGTTCCCAGCATGGCGTGGAGCACCGAGTCGCCGACGACGACCGTGCCGGCAGCCACCGCGCCGGCCGATTCCGGTGTCGCCACCCTCACCCGCCACATGGTGGCCGGCGATGAAGACGCCTGGTGCCGGTTCCATGAGGCGTACTCCGGGCGGCTCCGGCGCTACCTGCTCGTGGTCACGCGCGGCGATGAAGAGGCCACCGGCGAAGCGCTCCAGGCCTCCTTGCTGCGCGTGGTGCGACATCTTCGCCGTTTCGACGACGAACCTGCCTTCTGGAGCTGGCTCACTGTGCTGGCCCGCACGGCCGCGGTGGACCACCGGCGCAAACGCCACCGGTACCTCGCCTTCCTCGACCGTTTCCTGGCCTGGCACCGCCCGTCCAGCCCGCCCGCCCCCGCCGTGGATCCCGACCAGCGGTTGACCGACGCCCTCGAACGGGCTCTGCGCACGTTGCCGCCCGAAGAACGAGGTCTCATCCAGGCCAAGTACGAAGCCGGCCATTCCGTCCACGCACTCGCGGAGGCCGCGGGCGAGACCGACAAGGCCGTCGAGTCGCGGCTCGGCCGCGTCCGACGCAAACTCAAAGCCGTCATCCTCGAGGAACTCAAACATGAACCCTGACCACCCTTCCCTGCTCGACGACTTGTTCGAAGCCGGGCCCGCCACCTCGCGACACGACGCGCTGCTTACCACGTTGTTGGCGGGAGTCCGGCGCCAGCAGCGCCACCGCCGCATGCGCCGACGAGTCGTCACCGCAACCGCGGTGATGCTGGCGGTCGTGGGCCTCTGGCAGCTCGTCCCTGAACGTTCGGAACCGGGGGCGGTGGCCCTGACCGCGCCAAGCCCACCGGTCGCGAGCTCCGACCCGGTGGCAGTCGAGGCGGCGGTTCCCGAGCCGGTGGTTGCCCGCGGACCCGCCGGGGTCCACATCATCACGAGCGATCCCGCCTCCGTGACCATCGTGCGAACGGGCGACCTCGCGGGGCGTTGGCGCGAGTTGTCGGACGACGATCTCCTCCGCTTGTTCGAGGGCCAGGGCGCGGCGTTGGTGCGCAGCGAAGGACAGGCGTTCGTCGTGGCCGCAGGCCAGCGCGTGGGCGAGCAGCCGCCGTGGGAAAACTGAGCTCCCCCGGCCCGGTGCGTGTGCTCCATGAACCTTGTGGTGCGGGCGTCCCGCCTGCACTCCCCCCGGTGGGGCGAGGCTGCCGCAACCCAACCCAAGCTTGTGCCTGTCCCGTCGCGGCGTAAGCTGTTCACCAGGATGAAGCCGGTCATCAACGTCGAAGAGACCGTGGACAGAGTGGTGGGCAGGCGGACGGCCCCGGCGGACCCGCTCAAGGCCGGGATGGCCTTGCTCGAACTGTCGCGGGAGATGCACCGCAGTCTCAAACAGCGGTGGGCGCCGGTTGGCGTCTACCGCTTCCACAGTCACGAGGAGGCTGATGCATGGCGACTGAAGATGCTGGCCCGGAGCGGGCTCCCGCAGGATTAGAATCGCGGCCGCCTACCCAGGCGGACCTGGTGGCGCTCTGTCGAGAACTCAATCAGCGGCAGGCCCGATACGTCGTGATTGGAGGCCTGGCCATGATCGCCAACGGTTACCCGCGCGCGACCGTGGATGTGGACCTGCTGGTCGCCGCAGATCAGGGGAACGAAGCTGCCGTGTTCGGTGCCCTGGCGACGCTGCCGGATCGGGCGGTCCGCGAACTCGAGCCGGGCGAACTGCAGCGTTACACCGTGATCCGCGTCGCGGACGAGATCCTCGTGGACCTGATGCGTTCCGCGGGCGGCATCGAGTATGCCGAGGCGGCACTGCACGTCATCGTCCGCGAACTGGGCGGTGTGCCGATTCCCTTCGCCTCGCCACGGCTGCTGTGGCGCATGAAGGCGGTGACCCATCGCGCCAAGGACGCCGGGGATCTGGTCTTTCTCCGTCATTGGTTCGCCCAACACGGCGAAGAACCGCCGCGGGTGAACTGAGGGCCGGGACGTCCCGGCGGCGCCCTCCCACCGTAGGCGCCGACGTGAGGAGGCGAGGTCACCGGGCCAAGTCGTCATGCGAAGCCACGAACAGATTGGAGGAAGTGAAGTGTCGTTGCCCCCGGCTCACGACGCCTCCTCACGTCGGCGCCTACAGCAGGAAAGCGCCCCAGCCTACGCCGTCCCGAACAAGGCCTGGGCAAACTGATCCGCGTCGAACGGCTGCAGGTCGTCCGGCTGTTCGCCCACCCCGATGAACTTCACCGGCAGGGCCAGCTCCTGTTGGATGGCCACGACCATGCCGCCCTTGCTGGTGCCATCCAGCTTGGTGACCACCAGCCCGGTCAGGGGAACCGCCTTGTGGAACTCGCGCGCCTGGTTCAAGGCGTTCATGCCGGTCGTGGCATCGAGCACCAGCAACGTCTCGTGCGGTGCCTGGCAGCTTCCGGTCCATCACCCGATGCACCTTCTGCAGCTCCTGCATCAGGTTGTTCTTGGTGTGCAGCCGGCCCGCGGTGTCCACGAACAGATAATGCGCCTGCCGCGACTGCGCGGCGCTGATGATGGCGTCGTGCGCCACCGCTGCGGGATCTCGTGGTACGCCCCGCGATGACCGGACGTCCAGCCGCTGGCCCCAGAGCTTGAGCTGCTCGATGGCCGCCGCCCGGAACGTGTCGCACGCCGCCAGCACCGCGGATTCCCCCGCCGCCATCACGCGACGCGCCAGCTTCGCGCACGTCGTGGTCTTGCCCGTCCCGTTCACGCCCACAACCGACACCACCGTCGGCGGCTGCGGCGCCCGCCCCAACGCCGCGGGGTGGTGCCGAGACTTCGCGCCACTTCCGCTGCGCAGCCTGGACCACGTCAGCCCGGCGCCGCCCTACGTCTCGTACGCGCGCTTGACGGCCGCCACAATCTGCCTGATCAAGGCGTGCCCCAGATCGCCCGCGATGAGCGCGGCCTCGAGCTCCTCCAGCGACGCCGCCGTCAGCCGCGGTGACCGGGTCACGATCCGCTGGATCTCATGAACCAGCCGGGCGTGGGACTTCTGCAGCCCCGACTTGAGTCGGTCAAAGAGGCCATGATCAGCCGGGTGGGGCGGAGCCGGCCGCCGCGCGGCGAGCCGTTGCTTGAGGTGTTCAAAGTGGCTCCAGTCCAGGCGCACGGTACCGATCAGCGGCTTGCCCTTGCTCAACCCGTGGCAGTCCGAACCCCCGGTGACCACCAGGTTATGTTGGCGGGCGTACGCCAGGTAGCGGCCGGCAGCGTCCGCGGAGTGCTTGGTGTGCCAGCACTCCAGGCCGTCCAACCCCGCCGCCACGATGGGAGGAATCAGCCGGTCGTTGTGGTTGAGCCCGGGATGCGCCATCACGGCCAGCCCGCCCGCCTCGTGGATCAGGTCGATGGCGGCGTGGGCCGAGATCTTGAACTTCGGCACCCAGGCGGGTCGATGCAGTTTGAGGTACCGGTCGAAGGCCTGGTCCAGCGACGTGCAAAACCCGCCCTGCACCAGCGCCCGCGCCACGTGCGGCCGGCCCGGCGAACGGCAGTTCGCCAGCGCAAACACCGCGTCTGCCGAGAGCGGAACGTCAGCGCGTTCAACCGCTCGACCATTTCCCGGACCCGGTCCTGCCGCGCTCTGGAACACCGCCAGCTCCCGCAGCAGCCGCGGATGCGTGGGGTCAAGGGCAAAGCCCAGGATGTGCACCTCGTGGCCGTCCAGCTCGGCGGTCAGCTCCGCCCCCGACAGGAACTCGAGCCCCTCCCGCGCACACGCCGTCGCCGCCCGCCCACAGCCCTCCACTGTGTCGTGGTCCGTCAGCGCGATCGCCCGCAGGCCCAGCCGCCGGGCGTGCCCGACGATCTCCTCCGGCGAGTAGGTGCCGTCGGAGAAATGGCTGTGGAGATGCAGGTCAGCGGCCATGCGCAAGTCAGGTCACCAGGCGGGCGGGGCGCATGAGTTCCTTCCGCAGACTGTCGAGGATCCCGTTCACGAACTTGCCGCTGTCATCCGTCGAGTACTTCTTCGCGATGTCGACCGCCTCGTTGATGCTCACCACCGGCGGGATGTCCTCCCGGTACAGCATCTCGTACATCGCGAGCCGCAGGATGTTGCGATCCACGTTCGCCATGCGGGGCAGGTCCCAGTTCTTGGCGTACTGCAAAAGCCGCGCGTCCAGTTCCGCCCGGTGCTCGATCGTCCCGCGGATCAGCGGATCGGCAAACAGCCGCACGGCCGCCTCCTGGGCGGTCGGCGGCGGCAGCTCCGCGGCCTCGCCTCACGTCGGTTTGCCCTGCCCCCGCTCCCGCGCCCCGGCCCGGCGCGTCCCAAAAATGATTCAGCGCCGCCTCGAGATCGGCCGGCGGGTTGAGATCATACTGAAACAGGAATTGCACCGCGCGTTCGCGCGCATCGCGACGTGTGCCCACGCCGGCGAGCATGCCGTCCGACGGGCACACCGGCAAAAGAAAAAACCGGCGCGACAAAATCCGTGCGTGTCTCCCCCGGCGGTTCTGCTAGGGTGCGCGCCGATGAAACGCGCGTTGCGATCGCTGGCCTGCGTCACCTTCCTCGCCTCCGCCCTCCCGGCGGCGGAGCTGCCGCCCTGGGACGAGGTGATTGGGATCGTCCGATCCAATCTCGCCGGCGCAACCGAATCCGACCTGAACGACGCCGCCGTTCAAGGCCTGCTGCAGCAGTTGCGCTCCCGCGTGCTCCTCAGAACCCGCCTCCGCCTCCTCGGCAACCCCCGCCCCGGATGCCCCGCCTCTGAGTCGCACCAACGTCTTCGAGTCGGCCTACGCCTATCTGCGCGTTGCCCGGGTCGCCCCCGGCCTGGCCGCCGCCGTTCAAAGCACCCTCGCTTCCCTGCAGGCCACCCAGGAGATCAAGGGCCTGGTCCTCGACCTCCGCTTTGCCGACGGCGAGGACTTCGCCGAGGCGGGTCGCACCGCCGATCTGTTCGTCAACCGCCAACAGACCCTCCTGGCCTGGGGCGACGAACACGTCGAGGCCACCCTCAAAACCAACGCCCTCACGCTCCCCGTCGCCCTGCTCGTCAACAGCGAAACCCGCGCGGCCGCCGAAGCCCTCGCCGCCACCTTCCACGCCCTGCGCCTCGGCCTCCTCCTCGGGTCGCCCACCGCCGGCCAGGCCAGTGTCTTCAAGGAATTCTCCCTCTCCACCGGCCAACGCCTCCGCGTCGCCGTCGCCCCCGTCCAGGTGAGTGGCGATACCCCCGTGCCGCTCAGCGGCCTGGTGCCCGACCTCGCCATCGTGGTTCCTCCGGAGGAAGAACGCGCTTACCTCGAAGACCCCTTCCGCGCCGGCTCCGGCCTCCGCCCAGCCGCGGGACCCGCCTCACCGGAGGACCTGGTCCGCCTCCACCGCGAAGCGCTCGATCCGTCCGCGGCCCGACCCCGCCGCCCCGCGCCCCCCGTCGCCCCCCAGGTGCGGGACCCCGCCCTGCTGCGAGCTCTCGATTTGCTCAAGGGCCTGGCCCTCGTCGGCCTGCGCCAACCCTGACATGGACTACAAAGACACCCTCAATCTGCCGCGCACGGACTTCGCGATGAAGGCCGACCTCGTGAAACGCGAGCCGGCCCGCCTCGCCCAGTGGGAAGCCACCCGCCTCTACGAACGCATCCAGGCCGCCCGCGCCGGCGCGCCCACGTTCATCCTCCACGACGGCCCCCCCTTCGCCAACGGCGAGATCCACCTGGGCCATGTCCTCAACAAGATCCTCAAGGACATCGTCCTCAAATTCAAAGCCCTCCGCGGTTGCCGTGCCCCCTATGTGCCCGGCTGGGATTGCCACGGCTTGCCCATCGAGTTCAAGGTCACCCAGGAACTCCGCAAGGCCGGCCAGCAACCCGCCCAACGCCCCCCCGCGCCCGCCGCCACGCCCCCGGCCGAACCGCCCGCCACCCCCACGGCCCCGGCCGCCCGCGACCCCGAGTTCTCCCCCGCCGCCATCCGCAACGCCTGCGACGCCTACGCCCGCAAACACGTCGCCATCCAGCGCGACCAGTTCAAACGCCTCGGCATCCTCGGCGACTGGGACAACCCCTACCTCACCCTCGCCAGGGAGTACGAAGCCGAGGAGCTCCGCCTGTTCGCCCGGCTCGTTGAACGCGGCTTCGTTTACCGCGGCAAGAAGCCGGTTTACTGGAGCATCCCCTGCCGCACCGCCCTCGCCGAGGCCGAGGTCGAGTACCAGGACCACGTCAGCCAGAGCATCTACGTGAAGTTCCCCGTCCTGGGGCACCCGAACACCTTCCTGCTCCTCTGGACCACCACCCCCTGGACCCTCCCGGCCAACCTCGCCGTCGCCTACAACTCCACCTTCAGCTACTCGCTCGTCCGCGTCCCCACCGGCGACGACACCTCCGAGGATTATCTCGTCTCCGCCCTGCTCCTCAGCACCGTCGCCGCCAAGTGCGGTTGGACCCAGTACCAGATCGTGCGCAGCCTCGAGGACGGTCACCTCCGCCAGATCACTTACCAACACCCCTTCTGCAACCGCACCGGCCAACTGTTCGCCGGCGATGAGTTCGTCACCAACGACGCCGGCACCGGCTTCGTCCACGTCGCCCCCGGCCATGGCCTCGAAGACTACGCCCTCGGCCTCCGCCAGCACCTCCCCATCTACTCCCCGGTCGACGACGACGGCCGGTTCGCCTGGACCGACGATCTGCCGCGCGACCAGCAGATGCCGGCCGATCTGCTCGGCAAGTCCATCCTCGAACGCCACGGCAAGAGCGACGCCAACGAGGCGGTGCTGCACGAACTCCGCGCCCGCCAGGCCCTGGTGCACCAGGAGAACTACCACCATAGCTACCCTCACTGCTGGCGCAGCAAAACCCCCGTCATCTTCCGCGCCATGGACCAGTGGTTCATCCGCGTCGATCACCGGATCAAAACCCCGGCCGCTCCGAACCCGGACCTCCCCACTTCGGACGTCGACCCTCACACTTCGGACGTCGACCCTCACACTTCGGACGTCGACCCTCACACTTCGGACTTCGACCCTCACACTTCGAACCTCGCCCCTCGCCCTTCGAACTTCGCCCTTCGACTTTCGGACTTCGCCCTTCGACTTTCGGACTTCGCCCTCCGCCAACTCGCCCTCGACACCATCGAGCGCGTCCGCTGGATCCCGGAATGGGGCATCAACCGCATCCAGGGCGCCGTGCAGTCCCGACCCGACTGGTGCATCTCGCGGCAGCGCTCCTGGGGCGTGCCCTTGCCGGCGTTTTACACGGCGACCGGCGAGCCCATCCTCGACGCGCGCGTCGTCCGCAACGTCGCCCGCCTCGTCGAACAGCATGGCTCGAATGTCTGGTTCGAGAAGAACGCCGCCGACCTCTGGGCGCTCGTCCGCCCCGCCGACTGGACCGGCCCCGAGGCCGCCGGCAAGTCTGCCGACACGCTCGATGTCTGGATCGACTCCGGCTCGAGCAGCCAGGCCGTGACCGCCCGACGCCCGGAACTCCAGCGGCAGCCCGCCGCGTCGCCCGACGCCCGCAACCATCTTCCCCCGCCGTTCCAAGCCGATCTGTATCTCGAGGGCTCCGACCAGCATCGTGGGTGGTTCCAATCCTCGCTGCTGCTCGCCCTCGCCGCCAACGACGCGCCCCCCTACCAGACCGTGCTCACCCACGGCTTCGTCGTGGGCGACACCGGCGAGAAGGAGGCCAAGAGCCGCGGCTCGAAATCCGCCACGCTCTGGGTGAATGACTTCGGGGCCGACGTCCTCCGCCTCTGGGTGGCCAGCCAGGATTACCGGGGCGACATGGTCCTCAGCGAGGCGCGCGTGCAGCAGGTGGCCGAGACGTACCGTCTGCTCCGCAACACCCTCCGCTACCAGCTCGCCAACCTCTTCGACTTCGACCCCGCCCGGCATGCCGTCCAGGACAGCCAGCTCACCTCCCTGGACCGCTGGATCCTGCACGCGTTCGCCCAGCTCGAAAGCGAGGTGCTCCGGGCCTACGAAGCCTACGAGTTCCACCAGGTGTATCAGCGCCTGGGCCAGTTTGCCGCCGTCGAGCTCTCCGCCATCTACCACGACGTCATCAAAGACCGGCTCTATACCGATCCGGCCGACTCGTCGCGCCGCCGCTCGACCCAGACCACGCTGCACCGGCTCTGCACCAGCCTCTGCCAGATGCTCGCGCCCATGCTCGCCTTCACCGCCGACGAGGCGTGGGAGTTCCTGCCGGGCCGGTCCAAGCCCAGCGTTCACGAGACGGTCTGGCAGCCGCTGGGGCTGGCGGCCGACCCGGCCGACGTCGCCCTTTGGACCCGGCTCTTCCAGCTCCGCGACCAGGCCCTGGTCACGCTGGAACAGGCGCGACGGGACAAGACCATTGGCAAGGCGCTCGAAGCCCAACTGCAGTTCGCGGGCCCGGCCACCCTGCTTGACCCGATCTCGCCCCACGCGGAGCTGCTCCGCGAATTGCTCAACGTCTCGGCGCTCACGTTCGCGCGGGCGGAGGCTGCCGACGAGGTCCGGATCCAACTGACCGCGGCCGACGGCCGCAAGTGCGAGCGCTGCTGGCACTGGGAACCCACCGTCGGCGCCCACGCCACCCACCCCACCCTCTGCCACCGCTGCCTCACCGCCTTGGGGTCGCATCTTAACATTTAACATTCGCCCCCCATCCGCGGATCTACCCCGGCTTTGGGGTCGCATCTTAACATTTAACAATTCCTCCGACGAGCAGACGGTCCCAGCCCCCTCCACCGAGGAGTCCCCTCATCACCCGGATCGCCGCCGCGAACCGGGAGCCGAAATGTTAAATGTTAAGATGCGACCCCAGGATGAAGGCTGGCTTTATCGGTGATCCCTGCTACAACCGGCCCGTGCCGTCGTCGCCCACCCGCCTCTGGTCGCGCCTGAATTCGCCGCGCCGCCTCCCGCTCATCGCGGGACCGTGCGTCATCGAGAGCGAGCGGCTGTGCCTCGAGGTGGCGACCTTCCTGGCCCGGCTCTGCGCGCGCCTCGACGTGCCCTTCGTGTTCAAGGCCAGCTTTGACAAGGCCAACCGCACGTCGGCCAAGTCCTTCCGCGGGCCCGGCCTCGACGAGGGATTGCGTATCCTGGCCAGAGTACGCGCCGAGGTCGACGTGCCCGTCCTCACCGACATCCACACCGAGGCCCAGGCGCGCGCCGCCGCGGCCGTCGTGGACATCCTCCAAATCCCCGCGTTCCTCTGTCGCCAAACCGACCTCATCACCGCCGCCGTGGCCACCGGCCGCATCGTCAACCTGAAGAAGGGCCAGTTCCTCGCCCCGGCCGAAATGGGCCGCGTGGTGGCCAAGGCCGTCGCCGCCGGCGCCCGCCGCCTCCTGGTGACCGAACGCGGCACCACTTTCGGCTACCACGACCTGGTCGTGGACATGCGCAGCCTCCCGATCCTGAAGACCTTCGGGTTCCCGGTGCTTTTCGATGCCACCCACGCGGTCCAGCAACCCGGCGCCGGCGGCGATCGTTCCGGCGGTCAACGAGCCTTTGCCCCGGTGCTGGCCCGCGCGGCCGTGGCGGCCGGTGCCAATGGCCTGTTCCTCGAAACGCACCCGGCCCCGGACCGCGCCCTGAGCGACGGCCCCAACCTGATTCCGCTGAAAGAAGTCCCCCGATTCCTCGAACGCATCCTCCGTATCCACGCAGCGCTCCTATGAAACCGTTCCGACCCCGCCCCTTCCGCCCCGGTCCCCGTCCCTTCCGTGGTCCCCGCCCCTTCGCCGAGGGCGATCCCGCGGCGGAGGAGCGCCCCCGCGGCCCGCGTCCGTCGCCGGAGGAGGAAGGCGGCTACGAAGCCCGTCCCCGCCCGGCTCGCCCTTCCGCCGAAGGCGGCCCGGGCTACGGCGGACGTCCCTACCGACCACGTCCCTACGCCGATCCGGGTTACGAAGGCCGCCCGTACGAGGAACGGTCCGCCCCGTACCGCCCGCGTTACGAGAGGCCGCGCCGCGAGTACGACCAACCCCGCCGGCCGGCGGACCCCGTCGAGGCCAAGCCGCGCGCGCCGCAGCCGGATCCGAAGCTTGAGGCGCGTCTCAAACAGGTGAAGTGGTTTCTGTGCGACGTGGACGGGGTTCTCACCGACGCGAGCGTGTTCGTGGGAGGCGCTGAGGAGGTGAAGCGCTTCAGCGTGCGCGACGGTTTCGGGCTGCGCCTGCTGCAGCGCCAGGGCATCAAGGTCGGCTGGGTTTCGCACCGCGCCTCCGTCGCCACCACCCGGCGGGCCGAGGAATTGCAGGTAGACTTCCTGCACCAGGAACCCGGCAGCAAGGTGGCGGTCATCGAGACACTGCTGGCCCAGAACAGCCTGACTTGGGAGGACGTTTGTTTCATGGGCGACGATCTCGTGGACCTGGGCGTGCTCAAGCGGGCCGGGTTCGCCGTCACGGTCTCCAACAGCCTGCCCGAAGTGAAGGCGCTCGCCCATTACGTGGCCAAGGCATCCGCCGGCTACGGCGCGGTACGCGAGGTGGCCGAGATGCTCCTCAAGGCCCAGGGCAAGTGGGCCGCCCTCGTCGAAGAATACTTGGCCTGAACCGCGGATGCAGCGTCCCGTGCCCACCGCGGTGGTGCGGGCTTTCCGCCCGCCCTGGCTCCTCGCCCTCATTCCGCTGTTTCTGGCGGCGAGCCTCAGCGCGCAGCCGGTCGGCGCCTCCGGCGGCGATTTCTCCGTGCCTTTCTCCGAGCAGGGGCGGCAAACGGCGATGCTGACCGGCAAGGGCTGGAAGATCCTGCCCGACGGCACCATGCTGCTCCAGACGGCGCGGGTGGAGAACCACGACCCGGGCGGCAACACGAACGCCAACGTGATCGTGTTTGCCACCAATTGCATCGCCGACCTCAAGCAGAACGTGGTGTGGTCCGCCGACGGCTTGGGCTTGCGAACCGCCGACGGCCAGTTCGCCCTGGCCGGCGTGGGCTTCACCTGGTCCCAGGCCCGGAACGAACTGACCGTCTCGAACCAGGTGCGGACCGAAGTGCGCAAGCCCGCGACGGCCACGACCGCCGCCGTCCCGCTCTCGATCCGCAGCGACGCCTTCCAGTTCAACTACGCCTCGAACCTCGTCACGTTCCGGGGCCACGTGCGGGCTGACGACCCGGAACTCGAGGTGCAGAGTGGAAGACTGACGGTGCGTCGCTCGGCCACGGGCCGGTTCGACCACCTGCTGGCAGAGGACGCCGTGCGCATCACGCGGCGCCTCGACGGCAGCGTGACCACGAGCGACCGCGCGGAGTACCGTCTCGGGGAAGAGGGCGAAGCACTCGAGTTCACCGGCCGTCCTCACTGGCAGGACGCCGAGCGGGAAGCGCGCGCCGACCGGTTCGTCTGGCGACGAACGCCCCAGGCCGAACCTCACTTCCTGCGCGCGATTGGCGAGGCCTGGATCCGCTTGCCTGCCGGCACCAATTCGCTCGCCGTCTGGCCGCTGGCTGCGCCTCCTTCGCCCCCGGCCACCCCACAGGCTGAGCGGACTGAGACACCCGCGTCTGTCGAGGAGACGGCAGCGCCAGGCCCAGCCGTTGGAACTGGATCGGATACCAAGTTCCTCGAACTCTCAGCCGGCTTGATCACGCTGGCATTGCCGGCCACGAACGGGGCCGTTGTGGGGCTGGTGGCGGAAACCAATGTGGTGCTCCTGGCACCGGCGGACGGCTGGCAGGCGACGGCCCGGCTGGCCACGCTCACCAACGGGGTTCTCGAGTTGTCCGGTGAGCCCGCGTGGGTCCAGGGCGATCGGGCGGTGCGGGGCGATGTTCTGTGGCTTGATACGCGTGACCGCTCCTTCGCAGTCCGTGGCCAGGCTCGGCTCCAGTTGCCGGCGTCCGCCTTGGGCGCTGCCGTGCCCACGCTGGGCGGGACCAACGCCATGGCCCCGATCTTCCGGACGAACCAGTTCGTGCAGGTCGAATCGGCGGAGGCCGAGTTCCGTGACGGTTGGTTGCGGTTTGCGCCGCCCGTCCGGGCGCAGTGGTTCGAGGACGACCTGCGGCTCGGGCTTCTCGAGTGTCGGGACCTCGCGGTGCGCTATGGGGGCCGGCTCGAACAGGTGTCCGCCGTGGGTGAGGTCCGGCTAGAGCAGTTCGGGCGTCCGGGCCGCCGCCCCATCGAACGTCAGATCGAATGCGACCGGCTGGATCTGGAATTCGATGCCAGTGGCCAGGTTCGCCGCCTGGCGGCCACGGGCGCCGTCCAGGGCCGGCAAGTTGAGCGGCTGAAGAACGCGTCGGAACCGCGGCTGACACACATGCGAGCCGACCGGGTCGAGGCGGCCTTTCTGAGCCACACCAACCAGCTCGACTTTGCCGTGGCCGAGGGCCGGGTGCGTCTCGAGCGCGAGCGGAGGGTGGCGGAAGGCGAGCGGGCGGAATTCAGCGGTGGCAACGGCCGGCTGGCGCTGACGGGCCGGCCGGTGGTGACGAGTCCGGAGGGCCGGATCCGGGATGCGAGGGTGCTGATCTGGGACAGCCGGAGCGGCCGGGTGAGTGGGCAGGGTCGGTATCGGATTGAGTGGCTTCAGCCAAGGGGTCAGTAGATAGTATGCGCCATTCTATCACTGAAGGCATCTCTCCCGCAGTCTTGGCGCATACTACCTACTGACCCCTTAGGCTAGAGGTCGAGGAATCGCAGCTCCACCGGTTCGCCGGGCACCAAGTGGAGACCCTTGGGGACGCTGATCGCCAAGGGGAGACCGGTGGGGAGCGTCTGGCCCGCCTGGCTGGGAGATGGAATGAGAGGTTGCGCCGCGAAGTTGGCTGGCCGCAGGCTCGCGGTGGACCCGATGCTTGAGGTGATCAGATCCAAATGTCCTCCCACGTGCGTGATGTGGCCGATGCCGGCGGGCCGGCGACCGGAGCGCGAGCGGACCTCGACCGCCATGCCCACCTCGGGTTCTCCGCGCCACGGCGGCAGGAGGTACGCCACGATCCGGTCGGCGCGCGTCGCGGTGATGGTCACGATGGGCTCGCCGGCGGTGATGTTCTCACCCGGGCGCCGGTACACGGTGCTGACCGTACCGTCGATCGGCGCAGGCAGGGAGATGGGCCCGAACTCGGCGAGGACCTGGCGCAGCCGTTGTTCCTGGAGGTCGAGGGCCGCGCGCCAACCCTCGGGCAGCGGAGACTCCTGAACCAGTGGCCGGCTGGCGCGCAGGGTGGCGAGATTCAGCTCGATCTGCTTGACGAGCTCCGTCCGGCCCTGGACGTCCGCGCGCAGCGCATCCCGGTCACGCAGCGCCACCTCGAGATCAGATGTCGAGACCAGCCCGCTCCCGTCGGCCTGCAAGGCGGCGATGCGATCATACTCGGACTCGGCGTAGCGCAGTTGGACCTGCGTGCTGGCCAGCAGCACCTTCTGGTCCAGCAGGTCCAGGCGCAGTCGCTCCACATCCACCTTGATCCGTTCCACGGTGACGAGCGGATCCAATTGCAGTCGCAAGACTTCGGACTCGGCCTTGACCACTCCGATGGTGCTTTCGAGGTAGGCGGGTTCGCAGATGAACACCTCGGCGATGACCTCGCCCGCGCGGACCTCGACGAAACGGTCGACGTTGAGCCGGGCGACGCGCCCGGGCAGGGTACTCGTGACGTGCGCACGCCGGACTTCGACCTCGCCCACCAGGGTGGGGGCGGCAAGGTGTTGGGTCCAAATCCAGACGCTTGCAGCCACGCCTGCCACGAACACGATCGCGGGGAGGGCACGAATCCGGAACTCGCGCCAGCGCAGCGCGGGGGGGGTCGGGATCACCGGTAATGGCTTCACGGTTCAAACCTCCGACTCATCCTCGGCCTGCAGGCTGGTGACGCGGGAGATGCCGGTCACGGTCTTGAGTTCGCGCACCAGATCCTCGAGGCGGTTGGGATCCCGCAACAGCAACCGGTAGGAGAGATCGGTGCCGCCGTAAGCTTCGTTCAGGCGCTGGCTCGCACAATGGGTCCGGCGACTGTGCCGGTGGAAGAGGTGGCGCAAGTCGCCCAACTCGGCGAGGGACCGCGCCCAGTGCAGATTGACGATCACGTCGTAGCGGTGACGGGAGCCGAAGGCGGAGATCCACAAGTAGAACATGATGACGGTGGTGAGCACGACCACCACGATGGCCACCGGGTAACGCTGGGTTCCGCAGGCCATGCCGATGACCAGGCAGGACAGGATGTAGCTCGTATCGAGCGTGTCGCGCAGGATGTTGCGGAAGCGCACGATGGCGAACACCGCCATCATGCCGAAGGCGGTCACCAGGTTGTTTGCGAGCACCTGCATGACGGACGCCGTCAGCACGGGGATGATGACGAGCGACGCGACGAAATTGCGGGAGTAGGACAGGCCCGTGTGGGTGAGCATGTACACCCACCCCAGCGCCTGGCCGCCCAGGAAGGCGAGCACCAGACTCAACACCAGCAGCGTCACGCTCACCGGTGCCACCGCGTAATCGCCCCGAAAAAGCCAGTCCATCTTTCAGCCTTGCCAAACCGGCTTGTTTAACCTGTTTGCCGGCGGGATGTCCATGCCGGATTCGTCGGATCCCGCCACCGGGTGCAGGCCGTTCAACCGCTGTCGCGCGTCCCGGTAGAAGACATCCTCGCCCAGCGTGACGACGCCCTCCGCGTACTTGGCAGCCGCTCCCCGGCGCAGATTGAAGGCCTCGACCAGGTGACGAAACCAGTTCGGGAAGCGTCCGGTGAACTTCAGTTCGAGGATCACTTGTTCCCCAAACGGCCGCACACTCGGGCCCATCCGTGTGAGCAACCGCGACGTGAACTCCGGAGCCACGCGGACGTTCCGATCCATGGTGACTCGCACCGAGTTGTCCTGCGTACTGATCCAGGCTTCGCGGAAGTAGGTCACATGCGCCTTGGGGCCGGCCTGCAGGCTCAGCATGATCTGGCTGAACCGCTGCAGGGCAACGAACTGCTTGGGCTGCGTCGAAAGCAGGTGCTCGGGCTCGGGCAGTTGGCCGGCCAGCAACCCCGGCACGGCCACGCGCCGCACCCCACCGCGCTGTTTGAGGATCGCGTCGGCCAGGCGCCGTTTGATTTCGAAGAACACCGGCGAGTCCGGATCGTCGTGGTAGTACCGCAGCCGCAGCTTGAAACGGTTCCGGTTGGCGTTGATCGTGTCCCAGTAGGTTTTCAGGTCGTCCGAATCCAGATAGAGGCTGTGGATGGCATACGCGCCGTTGGGTTGGTTGGCCCCGTACTCATCCGGCTCCAGATGACTGCGCACGAACTCCCGCACCCGCACTGCCTGACTCTCGGCAATGAGGTACTTGTACTCCAACCGCTGCATCTGAAGGCGGTCAGGGCCCATGGGTCAATCGCACTGGCATCCCGGCCATCCGGCCGGCGCGTCGTCCGTCAGTTGGTTGTCACACAATCGTCACGTGGCCCGCAAGCGTGTTCCACCTCCTCAAATCTCTACGGAACGCCACGGGTCACTTACGGCTCCACCCCCGAAAACAAGCAATATCAATACCAAACGAATGCCATCTCCCAGAATCCGTCGCGCCCCATCCCCGCCATTGTCCCGGACGGCGTCGCCCTAACGCGGCCCCGCGCGCAACCCCGTACTCGTCGGCGCCTCCGCCCACGAAAGCCACCCGTCCCGACATCCCACGCCGCGGAACGGATCGTTGGTTATCAACAAGTTGCCGTCGAGATCCAGGTAATCCGTCAGCCCCGCCAGATGCGCCGCCGCGCTGATCAGCAGGCTGGACTCGATCATGCAGCCGAGCATCGTCTTCAGCCCCGCCGCTCGGGCCGCCCGCAACGCCTGCATCCCGGCGCTGATCCCCCCGCACTTGACGAGTTTCACGTTAACGGCGTGGAAACCCGCCGCACACCGCTCGACATCGCCGGCATAAATGTACGACTCGTCGGCCATCAGCGGGAGCGGCGACCGTTCCTTGAGCCAGGCGTGATCCGCCGGATCCGCGCCGGCAGGCATCGGTTGTTCGACGAACTCGATGTTGCCATCGCCCGCGAGCCACTCGAGCCTCCGCAGAGCTTCCTCCCGCGTCTTCCAGGCCTCGTTGGCATCCACCCGCACGGGCTTGTGAGGCGCCACTTCCCGCAACGCCGCCAGTGCCGCGGCATCGTCCGCGCCCCCCAGCTTCAGCTTCAGCCGGGGGTAACGCCCCGCTTCGGTCACCTTCTGCCGGATCACGTCCGGCGCGGCGAGGCCGATGCTGAAGGACGTCACATGCCGGCCTTCCTGGAAATCGAGCCCCAGAAACCGGTGCACCGGCTGACCGGCGAGCTGGGCCGCGCCGTCCAGCAAGGCGAGGTTCAACGTCCCTTTGGCGCAGTAGTTCCGCGAGCCCACCGACTCGAGGTAGCGCAGGCTGCCGGGCAGGTCGGTGAACGAGAGCTGATAAGGGTTCACGCGCTCGAGGAAGGCCACGACCGAATCGGCGGTCTCGTCGTAGCGCGGTGAGGGGGCTGCCTCGCCATACCCCACCACGCCGTCCTTGTCGGTCAACGCCGCGAACGACGGAACCGTCGTCCCCACCCTGTCCTCCGGGACCCGGCCGCGCGCGATGGTCAACGATGCGCCACGGCCAGGTCGTAACGCAGATCCGCCTTCATGCAGCAGGCCAGAACAAACCGGCGCGGCGCGTCGGACTGGCTTTATCTCCAGCGAACCTGGTGCGGGCTTCCAGCCTGCCTCCCTAGTTCATAGCTGGGCTGGTCCACAAGGAGCAGGACGCTTCCCTGAACCGGAATGCAGAGGCAGAATCGAGATTGCAGAAGGGCATCCAGCCGGTCGATTGGCTGGCCGATCCGCGAGACCCACGTCACCTTCCCTGAACCCGGAATGCAGAGGCAGAATGGGATTGCAGAAGGGCATCCAGCCAGGTCGATTCAGGCCCTAAGGCCGATCGAGGACCCGTCACCTCCCCAATCCCCGATGTTCGTAATCGGCGGAGAAACCCCTTCCGCTGGATCCTCCGCAGATTCCGAACATCGGGGTCGGCTGAAATCTTCGCTTCCCAATCCCTATGTTCGCAATCAGCGGAAAACCCTCCTGGATCCTCCAGTTGAACATCAGGAATGAAGCGAGAGGTGCTCCCTGAACCTGTGGTGTGGGCGTCCCGCCCCGAGCCTTGGCCCCCGCGCGCTTGGCGGCCCCGCCATGGTTGGACCGGCAATGCCCCCCTTGGAATTCTGGAACTTCGCCAGGTTTTGGTCTTGGCTGGGCTCGAACTTCAGGCTTCCCTTCAGCACACGCCAGTTGCGTCCGCGTCTCAGCCGGTACCCCCGCGCGCTTGGCGGCCCCGCCATGGTTGGACCGGCAATGCCCTCTTGGAACCCTGGAACTTCCCTTGAGTGTTGGTCTTTGAGCTTTGAGCTTCGAGCTTCGAGCTTGCCTTCGGCACACGCCGGTTGAGTCCGCGTCTGGTGCCCCGCGCGCTTGGCGGCCCCATAGTCGGACCAGCAACCTGGAACCCTGGAACTTCGCCAGGTCTTGGTCTTTGAGCTTTGAGCTGCAGGCGCGGCACGCCAGTTGCGTCCGCGTCTCACCGCTAGGTACCCCGCGCGTAGCGCCCCCGCCATAATCGGACCGGCAATGCCCCCGCGCGGAATCCTGGAACCCCGCCAGGTTTTGGTCTTTGAGGCTTTGAGCTTTGAAGCTTCGAAACGCTTCAGCACGCCAGTTGAGTCCGCGTCTCACGGCTGGTACCCCCGCGCGCTTGGCGGCCCCGCCATGGTTGGACCGGCAATGCCCTCCTTGGAACCCTGGAACTTCCCTTGAGTTTTGGTCTTTGAGCTTTGAGCTTCGAGCTTCGAGCTTGCCTTCGGCACACGCCGGTTGAGTCCGCGTCTCACGGCTGGTACCCCCGCGCGCTTGGCGGCCCCGCCATGGTTGGACCGGCAATGCCCCGGATCCTGGAACTTCATGGTTTGGTCTTTGAGCTTTGAGCTTCAGGCTTCGACGCACTTCGGCACACGCCGGTTGGGTCACGTCTGGCTGGTACCCCCGCGCGGCGGCCCGCCATGGTTGGACCAGCAATGCCTAGGACCCTGGAACTTCGAGGTTTTGGTCTTTGAGCTTTGGGCTTCCAGGCGCTTCGGCACACGCCGGTTGCGTCCGCGTCTCACGGCTGGTACCCCCGCGCGCTTGGCGGCCCCGCCATGGTTGGACCGGCAATGCCCTCCTTGGAACCCTGGAACTTCCCTTGAGTTTTGGTCTTTGAGCTTTGAGCTTCGAGCTTCGAGCTTCGAGCTTCGAGCTTGCCTTCGGCACACGCCGGTTGAGTCCGCGTCTCGGCTGGTACCCCGCGCGCTTGGCAGGCCATGGTTGGACCGGCAATGCCCTCCTTGGAACCCTGGAACTTCCCTTGAGTTTTGGTCTTTGAGCTTTGAGCTTCGAGCTTGCCTTCGGCACACGCCGGTTGAGTCCGCGTCTCACCGCTGGTACCCCCGCGCGCTTGGCGGCCCCGCCATGGTCGGACCGGCAATGCCCCCTTGGAATCCTGGAACTTCCCTTGAGTTTTGGTCTTTGAGCTTTGAGCTTCGAGCTTCGAGCTTGCCTTCGGCACACGCCGGTTGAGTCCGCGTCTCACGGCTGGTACCCTCGCGCGCAACATGGAACCCGAGCCCAAGGCACGGATCCTCGTCGTGGACGACACCGCCGAGAACCTCGAGGTGTTGGTCGGCATCCTGCGCGCCCACGGATTCCAGCTCAACCTGGCCCGCAACGGCCGCCAGGCGCTGGACATCGCCCGCCGCACAGCGCCCGACCTCATCCTCCTGGACATTGTGATGCCCGAGATGGACGGCTTCGAAGCCTGCCGCCGGCTCAAGGCTGATCCCGTACTCGCGGAGATCCCCGTCATCTTCCTCACCGCCAGCCAGGAGGCCGACAACCTCGTGCGCGGCTTCGAGCTGGGCGCCGTGGATTACCTCACCAAGCCGTTCCACGCGGCCGAACTGCTCTCCCGCGTGCGCACCCATCTCCAGTTGCGGACCGCCCGCCTCAAGCTGCAGAACCTCGCCGCCAAGCTTGCCCGCTACCTCCCTCCGCCCGTCTACGCCTCGATCTTCTCTGGCGAACGCGAAGTCCGCGTCGAAACCCACCGGCGCCCCCTGACCATCTTCTTCTCGGACATCGTCGGCTTCACCACGCGCACCGAGTCCACGCCCGACCACGAGCTGGTGCCCTGGCTCAACGGTTACCTCGACGCCATGGCCCGCATCGCCCTCCGCCACGGCGGCACACTCGACAAGTTCATCGGCGACGCTGTCATGGTGTTCTTCGGCGACCCCCAGACCGCCGGCCCCCGCGCCGACGCGCTGCGCTGTCTGGCGATGGCGCTCGACATGCAGCGCGCCGCCCGCGAGCGCGGCGTCGACATCCGGATGGGCGTGAACTCCGGCGATTGCACCGTCGGCAACTTCGGCAGTGAAGAGCAGATGAACTACACCATCATTGGCAAGGCGGTGAACGCCGCCTCCCGCCTCCAGGCCCGGTCGGAACCGGGCCGCATCCTGATCGGCGAGCCCACCTACCTGCTGGTGCGCGACGACATCCCCTGCGAACCCCGCGGTCCCCTCGAGCTGAAGGGCATTCCCACGCCCCTGATGACTTACTGGGTCTGCGGCGACGCCTGCTGAACCCTCACCCGCGGCCGCCATGCTCACCCACATTCCCATCGCCCGCAAATTCGCCATCCTCACCCTCGCCCTGGGCGCGCTCCTGGTCGCCCTGATGCTCCACGCGTTCCTCCGGTTCCGCGAGCACGAGGGCATCTACCGCCAATTGCTCACCCGCGAGAAGTCGCAGTTGTACCTGCCCCGCGCCAACACCGTCCTGCTCGACCTCGCCCGCCTGCTCCACCTCCGCGTGCACGCGGCCGACGCCGCCGAGGCCCAACGTCTCGACGCCGAACTCACGCAGATCCGCGACCGCATGCGGGTCGAGCTGGCCGAAGCCCGACGCCGCCTTCCGGCGCGCGCCGCGGAATTCGACGCCCTGGCCGTGCGCTTCGACCAGGTCTTGCGCGTCGCGGTCGAGACGCGGCAACTGGCGGTGAGCGGTCAGGCGCCCCAGGCGGTGCACCGGCTCTGCCACGACTTCGACCCGGCCCTGCAAGGGATGCGCGACGCGCTGCGGGAGGCCGCCGACCGCGTGCGCGAGGACATGGCGGGCGAGATCAACCGGTCGGGCGAATCCATCCGGCGCGTGGCCGGCCGCACGTTGCTGGCCAGCCTGGCGGTGCTCGCCGGCGGTCTCACCCTCGGCCTGACGTTCGTGTGGCGGAACCTCAGCCGCCCTCTCCAGCGCAGCGCCCAGGTCATGGCCCAACTCGCCCGCCGCGATCCCCACGCCGTCATCGAAGGCAGCGAGCGGGGCGATGAAGTCGGCGAGATCGCCCGCGGGCTCGTCGCCTTCCGGGAAAGCCTGCTCCAGCAGCAGAAGCTCGAAGCCGATCGCAAGCGCACCCTCGAGCGGCTACAGACCAGCGAACAGCAGTTCCGCCGCCTGGTCGAGGCCGCCCCCGACGCCCTCCTCATCAGCGATTCCCAGGACCGCATCGCCCTCGTCAACGCCCGCGCCGAGGCCCTCTTCGGCTGGAGCCGCGACGCCGTGGTCGGTCAGCCTTGCACCGTCCTGTTCCCGGATCGAGTCCGCGAACAGCAGGCCCGCGACATGGACCAGCTCGCCGACGCCCCCGCCGGCCGCAGCGGCACCCACGAGCTCTGGCTCCGCCGCCAGGACGGCTCGGAATTCCCCGCCGAAGTCAGCGTCAGCCCCATCGCCGACCCCGCCGAGCCCACGTGCGAGGGCTGCATCAACGCCATGGCCATCGCGGTCCGCGACATCACCACCCGCGAGCGTGTCCAGCGCGATCTGGCCGATCAACTCGCGTTCCGCGAAGCCCTGCTCGACACCATCCCCTACCCGATCTTCATCAAGGACGCCGACGCCCGGTTCATCGGCTGCAACCGCGCCTATGAACAGGCCTTCAACACCACCCGCCAATGGATGCGCGGGCGCACCGTCCTCGACCTCGAATACATCCCCCTCGCCGAACGCCACCGCTTCCAGGTCGAGGACGTCGAGGTCATCGCCAAGGCCGACCGCCGCAGCTACGAGCTGCCCATCACCTTCGCCAGCGACGGCCAGGAACACGTCACCCTTTACTCCGTGGACGGCTTCCGCCTCGCCGACGGTCGCCCCGGCGGCCTGATCGGGCTGCTCGTCGACATCACCGACCGCCAGCAGGCCGAGGCCGAACTGCGCCACAGCCAGCAGCTCCTCCAGAGCATCATGGACAACTCCCGGGCCATCATCTACCTCAAGGACCCCAAGGGCCGCTACCTGATGGTCAACCGCCAGTGGGAGGAGTTCCTCGGCATGCCCACCCACGCCGTCCTCGGCCGACGCGACTCCGACCTCTTCCCTCCCGAAACCGCGGGCCGCTTCCTCGAGGTGGACGACCAGGTCCGCACCTCCCTCACCGCTGTCACCGCCGAGGAGGAGCTCATCCAGGCTGGGCGCCGCCACGTGTTCCTTTCCCAAAAGTTCCCCTTGCTCGACCGGAAAGGACGGCTCTTCGCCCTCGGCGGTGTCTCCACCGACATCACGCCCATCAAGGAGACGCAGGAAGCCCTCGCCGCAGCCCGGGATGCGGCCGACGACGCCAACCGCGCCAAGAGCGCCTTCCTGGCCACCATGAGCCACGAGATCCGCACCCCCATGAACGCCATCCTCAACATGACGGCGCTCGCCCTCGACACCAACCTCTCCCCCAAACAACGCCAGTACCTCGGCGTCACCTACTCCTCCGCCCGCAGCCTCCTCGCCCTCATCAACGACATCCTCGACTTCTCCAAAATCGAGGCCGGCCGCCTCGACCTCGAAACCGCCCCCTTCCGCCTCCGCGCCGTCCTCGAAGAGGTCACCGACTCCTTCCGCGCCCGCGTCCTCGAGAAACACCTCGAGTTCGTCGTGCACGTCGAACCGGACGTCCCGGACCACCTCCTCGGCGACTCGCTGCGTCTCCGGCAGGTCCTCAACAACCTGATCGGGAACGCCTTCAAATTCACCGACCAGGGCGAGGTCGTGGTCACGGTGGCCCTCGCCGAATCTTCGCCACCGCCCAGCGCCCGCGAGCCCGGCTCCGCCCGGCTCCGCGTCGCCGTGCGCGACACGGGCATCGGCATCCCCGCCGACAAACAGGCGCAGATCTTCGCCGTGTTCTCGCAGGCCGACTCCTCGATCGCCCGCAAGTACGGCGGCACCGGCCTCGGCCTCGCGATCTCGCAACGGCTCGTCGGGCTCATGGGCGGCCAGCTCACGGTCAAGAGCGAGCCGGGTCAGGGCAGCACATTCACCTTCACCGCCCAGTTCGGCTACACCCCCGCCCCCCGCCGCGCCTCACCCCCGTTGCCCACGGGCCTCAAGTCGCAGCACGTCCTCGTCGTCGAAGACAACAGCACCAGCCGCGAACTGCTCGCCACCCTGTTCGCCCACTTCGGCCTTCCGTGTGAGGTGACCGATTCCGCCGAGGCCGGCTGGACCCTTCTCGAACGCCGCAACCTCACCCGCACGACCGCCGCCCCCTTCGACCTGCTGGTCCTTGACTGGCTGTTGCCCGGCGCCGACGGCCTCGAGCTCCTCCGGCGCATCCGCAAACACCCCGCCCTCCAAAGCCTGCCCGTCATCATGATCAGTTGCTTCGCCGGTCAGGAGGAGGAAAGCCTCGCCCGCGAACTCGGCGTCAGCGCCTTCGTCCCCAAACCGCTCACGGCCTCCATGCTCCTCGACGCTGTCATGGACGCGCAGGGGCTCACCCACGAGAAACTCCACGCCGCCACCAGCGCCCGGCTCGCCGAGGGCGAGTTCCACGGCCGCCGCGTCCTGCTCGCCGAAGACAACGAGGCCAACCAGTTCGTCGCGCAGGAACTGCTCCAGCGCGCCGGCATTGAGCTCGACATTGCCGAGGACGGCCGCCGCGCTGTCGAACTCGTCCGCACCCGCGAATACGACGCCGTCCTCATGGACGTCCAGATGCCGGAGATGGACGGCCTTGCCGCCACCCAGACCATCCGCGCCGAACGCGCCGGACGCCCGCTCCCCATCATTGCGCTCACCGCCAACGCCCGCCAGGCCGACATCGAGATCTGCCTCGCCGCCGGCATGGACGATTACGTGGCCAAGCCCATCGACCGCGTCCACCTCTTCGACGTCCTGCGTCGCTGGCTGCCCCGCCCCAACTCATCCGAGGCCGAAACGGAAGCCGCCGCGCCCTCACCGGACCCTGCGCCCGTCCCACCCGCCGCCCCGGATACCCGCGCGACCGTTGATCAATTCCCGCCCGCAACGCCGGACACCAGTCCCCCACCGCCCCAAGCCGAACCTGTGGTGCAGGCTTCCGATGAGCCTGTGGTGCAGGCTTCCGATGAACCCGTGGCGCACGCTCCCGATGAGCCTGTGGCGCACGCTTCCGAGGAACCTGTGGTGCAGGCTTCCAGCCTGCACGCTCCGCAGTCCTCGGCCCCTGATCAGGTCCGAAACGACCAGGCCGCTCCCCCAGCTTCCTCCCGGCCCGCGGCACCCCGTCGCCCCCGCACCCCGAAACCCCGACCGCCCGCCCCGGCTGAGCCGCCCCCGCAACAGCAGCAGCTCTTCGGCGCGCCGCCCGCACCCGCTTCCTCAGCCGATGGTGCCGCGCCCAGCCCGGTCCCTCCCGAATGGCCGGATCTCCCAGGCGTAGATCTCGCCGATGCCTCGCGCCGCCTCGGCCTGCCCATCGAATCCATCCTGGGCATGCTCGCCCGCTTCCCCACCACCGCGCGCCGCACCCTGAACGACCTGCGGGAAGCGCTCGAGGCCGGCGACGCCGACACCGCCCGTCGCCACGCCCATTCGCTGGCCGGGGCCGCCGGCAACCTCTCGATCGAGAACCTCCGCCGGTTCGCGAAGACCCTCGAGCTGGCGCTCAAAGCCCAAACCGGCAACTACGAGGCCTTCTTCACCGAACTGGCCCAGGAAACCGACCGCGTCTTCGCCACGCTGGACACCCTGCCGCCTCCCCCGCGTCCCACGCCCCCACCCAAGCCCGCACCTCCCGAAGCCCCGACGACGCCTTCCGCGGCTCCGGAGACCGACGCGCTGAGGCTGCTGCTGGAGGAACTCGCCGCGCAGCTCGACACCGGCGACGTGGACGCCTCGGCGGGTTTCATCGCCGAACTCGAACGCACCCCGGCGCCAGAGGCGTTCCGACGGGAACTGGCGAACGTCAAGGCGCTGACCGAGGAGTTCAATTTCGCGGCCGCCGCGGCGCTGGCGCGCCGCCTCGCCGCCGGCTTGTCCTGAGAAGCGGACGGACGGCTCAGGCCACGGTGACAGCGGTGCCGCTGACGCTCACCATCAGCATGCTGCCCTGGGCGCCGACCGTCTCGTAATCGATGTCCACGCCCACCACGGCGTTGGCACCGCGTTCGGCGGCCACCTGCTGCATCTCGGCGAAGGCCACCTCGCGCGCCCGGCGCAGCTCCTTCTCATAGGCGGCGGAGCGTCCCCCCACGATGTCGCGGATGCCGGCGAAGAAATCGCGGAAGATGTTCGCCCCCAGTATGGCCTCGCCGGTGACAACGCCGTGGTACTGCCGGATGCTCCGGCCCTCAATGCTCGGGGTGGTCGTGATGGTCATACACGCCCGAGCCTGCCACTCCACGACCGCGCCGCCAAGCCTTCACCCGACTCCTCGCCGGGGGCGGGACCGGGCGGTGAAGCGAGGAGAGCCAACGGTTCCTTCCCGACCTGCTCAGGGGTCATGAACGACGGAGGGTGCAGGCTGGTAGCCCGCACCACAGGTCCATGGAGCGCCTCCCTCAGCCCACTCCCCGATGTTCGTAATCGGCGGAGGGGCTCCCCGTCTTGGATTCTCCGCCGATTGCGAACATCGGGGAGTGGGGAAGTGACGCGACCTATCTCCGCCACGCCGCGGCAGCCTGCAACCGGACCAGGTCCGGTGTGCTGTCCAAGCCGCCGACGCGCACCGGCGCATCGAGGTTCTGATCCTTGTTGAGATAGCGCCAGCGCCAGATCTCGGCATGACCATCGGCGAAGGACAACTCACCGGCGTTGCCATGCCGCACCGAGGGCGAGTTCTGCCAGATCATGTTGCCCGGGGCTTTCACGGCGAAGTAACCGTCGTCCACGGTCAGGATGCTCTCCTCGATGAACACGAAGGCCTGGGTCGGTCCGGGTTCCGAGATGTCCGAGGTCTTCTTCCACATCGGGTAGTTGCCGCCCAGCACCCAGCTCGTCGAGGCCACACCGTACCGCGAGGCGTCAAAGTCGTCGGCCCCTCCCATGCGACCGTGCATCGTGTAGCTCCGGACCCGGCGTTGCCCTTTGAGCGCGGCCCGCAGGTTATCCGGTGGCTTCGTGTCGACCGGGCACCGGTAGAGATCCAGCGACGTGTTATACGGCCACAGCTTGCCGGCCTGCACCCAGAAGACGTTCGTGGCGTCCGGCATGGCGGCGATGTTCCCGCCGATCCACGAGTTGGTCCAAGCGAAGTTGCCGCCGATCCAGTTCTTCGTGATCTGGTCGTTGTTGTCGTTCGCGTACATGAGCCAGGCCAGCGTGAGCTGCTTCATGTTGCCCATGCAGTTGGCGTTGTGCGCCTTGGCCTTGGCCTTCGCCAGCGCCGGCAGGAGCATGCCGGCGAGAATGGCGATGATGGCGATGACCACCAACAACTCGATCAGGGTGAAACCGCCGGCCCGGCGCGCCCCCCGCCGCGCTGCGGGCGCCCCACCGTTCGGATGCAGATTCGTTTTCATGGCTAAGCTTCGGTGCAACGTAAGGAACTTCCGTGGGGCCGTCAACGGCGCCGGCACACTCGGGGCGGGTGCCTTTGAACGCACAGTCTCGCCCCCGCCGGCCTGCTTCCTGTTCCGCTCAGGCGAAATCGTAGACGACCACGCGGTCACAGACCCGCTTGAAGACCTGCTCGACGAACTCGAGGTGAAGCGGGTGCACCTGGTAGGCGTCCTGAGCCGCCTTGTCGTCGAAGCCCACCACCAATCCCACTTGATAGGACTGGTCCACCACCGCCCGCTGGCTGGGCACCATGCGCCCGACGTGGAAGTGGCGGATGCCGGGGATGGGCCGGAGGTACTTCTCGGCGCCGGCCAGCAGGTCTTCGACGGCGTTGTTCAGGCCCGGTTTCGTCCAGAAGATGACCACGTGTGAGAACATGCGGAAGAGTTAGCGCCCGGCGCGCCCGGGCGGCAATCCGAAACGGCGGCCAACCCACGGCGCGGGGCACCCCGGCCGAAGCGAAGCGACTTTCAGGTTTCCGGGACTGACCCCATCCCCAGGGGTCAGTCAATAGTATTGACAACTTTTTGCGCGCCGGTACTGCGAACCCGCCGCCGCACGTCCGCAGGGCACGTTGTCGGCAGCACGCCAGGACCGGCCAGGCCGGCAGGACGACGCAAATCGCGATTGACTGGGCGGCGCAGGGTCGAATGCTCGCCCCTCTATGGCCGCGAGCACCCGACCGAACGCCGAACCGAAGCTCCCCGCCGCTCATGACTGGCGCACGAGCGACGCCGACGAGATCAACAAGCGCCGTCTCCGGGCACGCGAAGAGACCTTCGTCATCACCAACCCCGAGCCGCGCCACCCGATCTTCGCCAACTTCCGTGTCGCGTCGAAAAGCGGGCTGACCTACTCGGTCGAGGTGCGCGACGTAGCCCAGCGGCAGTTCGCCTGTGACTGCGTGGACTTTCGGATCAACGGCCTCGGCACCTGCAAACACGTCGAGGCCGTGCTGCTGCACCTCGAGGGACGGTTCCGGCGGCTCTTCGCCACGGCCGTCGCCGCGGGTTCGACCCGCCTCGAGGTGGTGTTGGATGCCGCGGCCGACACGCTGCGCGTCCTGCCGGGGCCGCGTCCTTTGCCGCGCCTGCTGACCCGGTGGTTTACGACCGACGGCCGGCTGCGGAACGGCTCGCCCGAGGAGGCGTTGGCGGCCCTCGAACCCCTGCGTGCCGCCGCCCTGCCCGAACTGCGCATCTCCCAGGAAATCCCGCCCTGGCTCGAAGCCCGCCGCCATCGCGAGGAAGCGCGCGAACTGCGGCGTCAGTACGAGCTCAAGGTCCAGAGCGGGGAATGGCCCGCCCAGGAGACGGCGGTGCCGCTTTTCCCGTATCAGCGGGAAGGCATGCTGCACCTGGCCTTCACCGAACGCGCGTTGCTGGCGGACGAGATGGGGTTGGGCAAAACGATCCAGGCCATTGCGGCGTGCGCCCTGCTGCGCCGCCTGGGGAAGGCCCGGCGGGTGCTCGTGGTAACGCCCGCCTCGCTCAAGACCGAATGGGAAGAGCAGATCGGGCGGTTCACCGGCCTGCCCTACCAGATCGTCTTCCGGGGACGGCTGGCCCGCCTGCGCGCCTATGAGGCGGCCGGGGCGGCGACGGCGGAGACGCCGGCCGACGGCGCCCCCTTCTTCACCATCGTGAACTACGAACAGATGGTGGCGGACGCGCTCGACGTGAACGCCCGGTTGTGCCCGGACATCGTGGTGCTTGATGAAGCCCAGCGGATCAAGAACTGGAACACGAAGACGGCGCAGGCGGTGAAACGGCTCCGGAGCCGCTACGCCTTCGTGCTCACCGGCACGCCCATCGAGAATCGCATCGACGAACTGCACTCGTTGATGGACTTCCTCAACCCCGTCGTGCTCGGGCCCTTGTTTCGCTTCAACCGCGACTTCTACGAGCTCGACGAGCGCGGCCGGCCGGTGGGCTGCTGCAACCTCGACCAACTCCACGCCCGCATCCGCCCCTATCTGCTCCGCCGCCGCAAGGCCGACGTCGAGACCGAGTTGCCGGAGCGGACGGACCGCAACCATTTCGTGCCGCTGAGCCCCGCGCAGCAGGACACCTATGCCGCCCACGAACAGCAGGTGATGCGGCTGGTCTCGCTCATGCATCGCCGGCCGCTCACCAAGCAGCAGCAGGAGAAGCTCCAGCGCGAGCTGGCGATGATGCGGATGATCTGCGACACGAACTTCATTCTCGACCCCGACGACACGACCTGTCCAAAGCTGGCCGAGCTGGAGAAGCTGCTCGAGGAATGCCGCGCCAACGATGCCAAGGTCATCGTGTTCTCCGAGTGGGAGCGGATGCTCGAGCTGGTGCGCGACCTCTGCGAGCGCCGCGGCTTTGGCCATGCCTGGCACACGGGCAGCGTGCCCCAACAGCGGCGTCGCGCCGAAATCAACGCCTTCAAGTCCGACCCGGACTGCCGCGTTTTTCTCAGCACGGATTCGGGCGCCACGGGTCTCAACCTGCAGGCCGCGAGCGTGGTCATCAACTGCGATCTCCCCTGGAACCCGGCCAAGCTCGAGCAACGCATCGCCCGCGCCTGGCGCAAGCACCAGACCAAGCCGGTCACCGTCATCAACCTCGTCGCCGAGGACACCATCGAGCATCGCATGCTCGATACGCTGGCGATGAAACAGGCCGTGGCCGACAGCGTGCTCGATCATCCGGGGGAGGTGAAGGAGATCAAGCTGCGCAGCGGCCGCCAGGCCTTCGTCGAGCGCCTCCAGCAACTGGTCACCGCCACCGCCCGGGGCGCTCGCCCTGCCGCCGCTGCCGGGCCCGTTTCCGCGCCGACTCGCCGCGCCGATCCGGCCCTGGCCTTCGCCGAACTCGCCCGCGAACGTATCGATGGCGCGCTCGTGGCCTGCGAAGAACGCTTTCCCCAAGCCGGGGCGCATTCGGTCCTGTACGTGGTGGTCGAGCGCGACGCGGCGCAGTATCGCGACCGGCTCACGGCACTGCACAGCGAGCTATTCGGGACCGGCCAGACGGACCCCCTGGCTCCCACCCAACTCGAAGTGATTGATCGGGCGACGGACGCCGCCCTCGAACGCCTCATCGCGGCCGGTCTCGTCCAAAGGACGACCCGGGCCGCGCGTCCGCTCTTCCCGACCGGCGAAGCGGGCGGCCCGCCGCCGTTGTCGGCGGCCGAGCGGGAGCAAATCGCCGCCCACCGGGCGCAGGCCGAGCGGAAGCTCAAGATGGCCCGGCTTTTGGGCGAAGGCGGTCTGACGGAGGAAGCGCGTCCGGCCCTGCTCGAAGCGGCGTTGCTTCTGGGCCGCGCCCTGGCGGTCGAACGCCGCTTGCCGGCGCCGGAAACGTGCGAGGACACGCTCCTTCCGCCGCTGTCGCACGCCTGGGGGGAGACCCTGCCGGTGCTGCGCGGTTTCGTGGCCGACGCGACCACCCCGTGGCCAGCGCTGGCCGGGCGACTGGCCCAAACGCTGGCAACGGCTTTCACCTGACGGTTTCCGACTTGCCCGGTCGGACGTCGGTTTCTAAGTTCCGGCGATGAAACGTAATCGGATCCGACCGGGCCTCGCCGGCGTGGTCGCGGCGGCGGTCCTGCTGGCGATGTCGCTGCCGGCGTCGCGGGCGGCAGGCCTCGCGCCGGAAGAGGCGGAGCGGTTGCAGCGGCTGAACGGGTTGGTGGAGGATCTGCTCGCGTCGCACGCCACGATGCAGAAGCGGCTCAGCGCTCTGACCGACGAGTTGCAGGCCGCGCGCGAGGGCCAGACGCGCTCCGACGCGCGATTGGGGGATCGGTTTGCCACACGCGAGGAAGTGCGCAAGCTGGCGCAGGACCTTCGCGAGATCGACCGCAAACGCGAGGAGGACAAGCGCCTGATCCTCGAGGAAATCCGCAAGCTCGCGCAGGTGCCGGTCGTGGTGCCCAAAGACCCCCCGAAGCCGCCGCCGGCCAGGGAGCCAGCCGGTCCGCCGGTGGCCTCGAAGGGTTACACGTACGTGGTGAAGAAGGACGACACCATCAGCGCCATTGTCCAGGCCTATCGCGCGAGCGGGGTGAACGTGAGCGTGAACGACGTGCTGCGGGCCAATCCGAACGTGAAACCCACCGCGCTGCGCGAGGGCCAGGAGCTGTTCATCCCCGACCCGGCGCTCAAGTAGGGTCGCGGCCCACCCCGTTCGCGATTGACGCTGAACAGCGGCCCTCTAGGCTGCGTCCAAGCTCGCGTTGCTAATGATCGTTGACTCGTTTATGCACAAAACAGAATCCCAGGTGTCGGCCGGCGTGGACTCCCGCCGGAGTTTCCTCAAGAAGGCCGCGGTTGTCACCGCCGCCGCTGCCTCGACCAACCTCTTCAAGACCCCGGTCTACGGCCAGACCACCGCCCCGTCCACGGGCCGGGTCATCGGCGCCAATGACCGCATCGCGGTGGGCGTTGTCGGCGTCGGGCCCCAGGGCCAGCTCCACGTGGACAAGATGAAGGCCGGGGCGGACCAGAACAACGTCGCGCTCGCCGCGGTCTGCGATCTCTGGGAGAAGCGGCGGCTGCTCGCCAAGGAGAAGATTGGCGGCGACGTCAAGCTGTACGACGACTACCGGAAGATGCTGGAGAACAAGGATCTCGATGCGGTGCTCTGCGCCACCGTCGACCACTGGCACGCCCGCGTCTCGGTGGACAGCATGAAGGCCGGCAAACACATCTACGTGGAAAAGCCGATGTCCCGTTACCTGGGCGAGGCCTTCGAGGTGGCGGACACCGTCAAGGCCACCGGCAAGGTCTTCCAGGTCGGATCCCAAGGCTGCTCAGACGCCAAGTGGCACAAGGCGGCCGAACTGGTCCGGGCCGGCAGCATCGGGCCGCTAGTGCTCGGCCAGGGGTCCTACATGCGCAACAGCCCGAAGGGCGAGTGGAACTACACCATCGACCCCGACCTCAAGGCCGGCAGCGTCAACTGGAACGAGTGGCTCGGCCCCAACATCAAGACCCGCGCCGACTTCAACGCCGACCACTTCTTCCGCTGGCGGAATTACTACCCGTACTGCGCCGGCCTGCTGGGCGACCTCTTCCCGCACCGCCTCCATCCGCTGGTCCTGGCCACGGGCAGCCCCGAGTTCCCCATCCGCGTCGCCGCCATCGGTACCAAGAAGATCCTCACCGACAAGAACACGCCCGGCACGCCTATCCGTGATGTCCCAGAGTGTCTCACGCTCATCGCCGAGTTCCCCAGCGGCTACAGCCTCATGGTGTGCAGCTCCTCGGTGAACGAACAGGGGCTCCCCGACATCATCCGCGGTCACATCGCGACCCTCTACATCGGCGGCAACACCGTCGAGTTGCGACCCGAACGGCCGTTCACGGATGAAATCGATCCCGAGCGCTTCGACGGCCTCCAACCGGTCGAGGACATCGGGGTGCACCAGGCGAACTGGTTGTCCTGCATCCGCACGGGCAAGGCGCCCAACGCCGACATCGACATCGCCCTCAAGGTCCAGACCATTGTGTCCCTCGGCGAAATGTCCGATCGCCTCGGCATCACCTGCCACTTCGATCCGGCCACCCGCACCCTCTCGGACGGCGCCGGCAAGAAGCTCGATCCGGTCACCTACGGCACCCTGAAGCCGTCCTGACCCGTCGTTCACCGGGATTCGGATTCGCGAGCGGGCTTCCGCCAGCCCAGACTGGGGGAAGCCCGTTTGCGTTGAGGGACCAGGGACCAGGGACCAGGGACCAAGGACCACAAACGTCGAACGTTCAACGCTCAACGTTCAACGCTCAACGTCCAACGTCGAACATCCAACCACCCACCTCGAACTTCGGAACTCGAACTTCGAACTTCCAACCGCCACCTTCGAACCTCGGAACTCGAACTTCGAACTTCCAAGCTCCACTTCGCCCTTCGCCCTTCGCCCTTCGACCTTCGACCTTCGGACTCCCCCCCTCCCCCATGCCCACGGTCCGGCTGGCGCGACACGCGATGAACACCCGCTTCGAGGTGCTCCTGCACGGAGCATCCGAACCGGCCTTGCGCGCCGCTGGCGAGGAGGCGCTCGACGAGATCGGGCGAATCGAGGCTCAACTCAGCATCTTCCGGCCCGACAGCGAGATGGCCCGCGTGAACCGGCACGCGGCGGAGGGCCCGGTCCGGGTGAGTCCGCCGGTCTTTCAATTGCTTGAACGCGCCCAGAGTCTCAGCCGGCAAACGGGCGGCGCCTTTGATCCCACGGTGGGTCCGCTGGTGCGTGCCTGGGGTTTTCTGGGTGGGAGCGGGGCCTGGCCGGATCCGGCCCGCTTGGCCGAGGCCCGCGCTCGTGTGGGAATGGAGCACGTCGAACTCGACGCCGCGCGGTTCAGCGTCCGGTTCGCGCGACCCGGGATGATGCTGGACCTTGGGGCGATCGGGAAGGGTTACGCGCTGGATGTGGCCGTGGAGTGTTTGCGGGAGGCGGGCGTCACGTGCGCGCTGCTTCATGGGGGCACGAGCAGTGTCCAGGGGCTGGGCGTGCCTCCCGACGGCCAACCCTGGAAGGTGGCCCTCGGTCCGCCGGCGGCCGCGGGCGACACGGCGACGGCGGACGACACCGCGGGCGAGGTGCTGGCGGAGTTCGTGTTGACGGATGCATCGCTCGGCGTCTCGGCCGTGGCGGGCAAGGCCTTCCGACAAGGCGACCGCGAGTGGGGACATGTCCTGGACCCGCGCACCGGCGAGCCGGTGCAGGGAGCTTTGATGGCAGCCGTCGTGTTGCCCGAAGCGACGGCTACGGACGCACTGTCGACAGCCTTGCTTGTGCTCGGAGCCGAAGGCCTGGAAAAGCTGGGCGCGAGCCATCCGAATCTCGAAGGCTTGGTGGTGCTGCCGGAGTTGGGTCCGACCGGCGGGCGGACGGTATGGCGAAGGCTGCCCCCCCCGTAGGAGTCGAGGTGACGAGACTCAAACTCCCAGGCAGAGCCTCCTGACGTCGTCTCCTACCGCCCCGCCGTAGGGTCGGTGACGGACTCAACCCGAGGCGAGCCTCCCTGACGTCGTCTCTACCGCCCCCGTAGGAGTCGGGTAACGGACTCAAACTCCCAGGCAGAGCCTCTGGCGTCGGCTCCTACCCGCTCCCCGTAGGAGTCGAGGTAACGGACTCACCCAGCAGGCCTCTGACGTCGCTCCTGCCGCCCCCCTCTCGTAGGAGTCAGGGCGGACTCACCCCAGAAACCTCCTGACGTCGGCTCCTACGGGGTGGGGCAACTTGACTAGTCCGCGGCGACACAATACCGACGGAGCCAATCCACTGACACCGCCGCGGCAGGACGGAAACCGTCACTGGCCACATAGCGCCAGAGGCTGCGACGGAACTGGCGTGCGGCGGGGCGGGCTTCGAGTTGGCTGGTCAGGTCGTAACCGCAGACGAGCAACGCGCCGCGCCCGACCCGGACCTCGAACACCTGCGCGAGCCGCGTGTTGAAGTGGAAATCCGGGACCGGCTGCACGATGGGACGGAACCCTTCCGGCACCTCGTCGAGCGCCAGCGTGGTGGCGCCCGCGCAGAGATCGCGCCATTGCCAGTCGCTGACACCGTCGTTGGGAAAGGCCGCGAGCGCCGGGTGCCGCGGATCGCACAACACGCCGAGCGAGGAGAACCGGTTGCCCCACCAACCGGCAGACCAGTAAACGGATTCGAAACCTGTCCGGGCGGTGTGCGGGTTCTTCAGGGCGTGGGCCAGCAGCAGGACCCGACCGCCCTGTTCCAATGTCGCCAGCGCGGCCTCATCGAGCGCGGCCGTCACCAGCACCCCGGGTGGTTCGGGTTCGTCGGGCAAGGCCGGGTAGACCCAGAGCGGCCAGTGATTCCCAACGCCACCGAACTTCACCGACAACGTCAGCGCCGCGGGTTCGCGCACGGCGGCGAGCGGCACCGCAATCGCGCCGAGATCCGTCACCCTGCCAGTGGCAACACGGCCCGCCGCGAGGTCGCCGCGCACCAGCACATCGCCCTCGCGCGGACCGAGCGACCACTGCACCGGCCCGGCGGGCAGGTCCTGGTCGCCGAAGTGCGCGATCTCGAACCGCACGCGGAGCGTCTCGTTGGCCCGCCAGACGTAACGGGCAAAGCGCGCGAGCAGGACCGTCGGCGCGTTCCAGGCGCGCACCTCGGCGGCGTTGACCACGCCTTTCGGTTCCCAGAACGGGTCGAGGATACCGACGAGCGCCTCGCTCTGGCCGGTGAAATCGTTGAGCATAAGGAGTTGGTAGCCGGCGTAACCCCGCGTGCGCAGCATGGCCTCGTGCTCGGCCTTGTACTGCGTGAGCTGAAACCGCGCCGAGGCCCGCACGAAATCGGGAACCTGCGCCTCGAGCCCGTTGGCGACGAGCGCGCGCCGGTGACGTTCGAAGTTCAGCGGCAGGAGCGGCCCGGTGAATTTCGGCAGCAACTGGTCGTAGTCGGGGAATACGGGGCGTTGGCCGGTCTCGTGGGCGATCAGCGGGACGGGCGAGGCGTCGAGGGCTGCGGCGAAATCCCAGTCGGTATGGGCCGGGCCCACGCCCCGTGTGCCGGTGCTGGTGTGGTGCGTGAACCAGAAATCATCTGCCGGCAGGTTCTTGCGCGCCCCGCACCCGGCGTAGAGCCGGCGCGGATCGAAGGCCTTGATCTCTTCGACCAGCGCGTTGACCTGTTCCCAGTCCGTGCCGCGCATGCCGAACTCGTTGCCGATGGCGCACAGCAGGAAGGAGGGGTGATGCCCGTACGCCTCGGACATCCGCCGGAGTTCCGCGCGCAGAAAGGCGGTGATCGCGGGGTCCCGCCCGATGGCGGGGGGGCGGGTGACGGTTTCGAGTCCCCAATCGTCCACCCAGGCGGCGGTCTCGGGCTGGAGATAGACGCCGAGGCGATCGGCCGCCTCGAACGCGGCGGCGGGCGGACACCACGTGTGGAACCGCACGTGATTGAAGCCGTACTCCTTGACGACCCCGAGGACCCGTTCCCACTCCGGGACGGTCATGGGCGGATGCCCGGTGCGGGGATAGACGGCGCAATCGAGCGTGCCGCGAAGGAAGAGAGGGCGACCGTTCAGGCGCAGTTCCTTTCCGACGCGTTCAACCTGACGGAACCCGAAGGTGACGGTGGTCTCGTCGCACAGACCGTTTGGCCCCTCGAGGTGGGCCTGGATCCGGTAGCGCGCGGGATGGAATTCGTCCCAGGCCTCGATCGGCTCGGCCAGATCAAGCGTCACCTCACCCGCGGTCAGTCCCGGCGGATACATGGTGACGCAGGAGGCGGTGGCGAGTGTTGGCGCTTCGCGCTCGCGGCTCAACCGGAGGTTCACCGGAACTTCGCGGGCTTCACCGCTGGTATTGTTCAACGCCCACACGACCCGGGCGCTGCGGCGGTCGGCGGCCGGATAGATGGTCACCGAACGAAAGCCGACGGGCGGTGCGGCCTCGAGGGTGAGCGTGCCGACCACGCCGTTCCAGCGGGACTGGGTTTCCGGCCCGTAGGCGTGGGTGACGGTCGAGAGATTGTGGATGAGGCGATTGTCCACGCGCAGGGTGAGGCGGTGGCGACCCGGGGTGAGCGGGCCCAGGTCGTGTCGGTGCTCGGCCACCAGGCTGTCGCACGCGCCGGCGGGTTGGCCGTCGATCCACACCTCGGTCTTCCAGAGGGCGCGTTCGAGGCGGAGCGCGACCGGTCGCCCCTGCCAGGCCGGCGGGATCTCGATGTCGCGCTCATACCAAGCGGGTCCGACGAAGAGGTGGCGGCGGACGAGGTAACCGTGTTCATCGGCGCGCACGGGTTCCTGGACACCGGGAAAGCGGGTCGTCACGGGGTAGGGTGCCGCGTGGAGCATGGTGTTCGTGTCGAGCGGGAAACCGAATCCGGCGAGGTCGGTCGTGTTGGGGAGAGGGATACGATCGTCCGTGGTGAGCGGCGCCTCGGACCAGCGGGCGGCGAGGCCGGCGTCGTCGGGGTCGAGTCGCAGCCGCCATTCGCCGGCGAGGTCCAGGGTGTCGGCGGTGAAGGCGGGGGAAGCCGCGAGCAGGAGCAGGGACAAGCGCCACGATGCGGGTGGTTTCACGCGGGGATACTGCGCCGGGGGCGAACCCGGGCGCAATCTCCACACGCGTCACGCCGGCCCACCGCGTCCGAAGTCGCGAAGCGTCTGGAGTGCGTGCGGTTGACCGCCGCTTTTCGTAGCGGGGCGGGGGGAGGCGGTGAACGAAAAGCGCCGCTGGAAGTCGCCGCACTCCAAACGCGTTGCGCGTGCCGGACACGGTGGAGGTCGCGAAGCGTCTGGAGTGCGTGCGGTTGACCGCCGCTTTTCGTAGCAGGGCGGGGATGCAGTGAACGGCGCCGCTGGAAGTCGCCGCACTCAAACGCGTTGCGCGTGCCGGACTTGCAGTGGAGGTCGCAAAGCGTCTGGAGTGCGTGCGGTTGACCGCCGCTTTTCGTAGCGGGGCGGGGGGGGATGCGGTGAACGAAAAGCGCCGCTGGAAGTCGCCGCACTCCAAACGCGTTGCGCGTGCCGGACGGTGGAGGTCGCGAAGCGTCTGGAGTGCGTGCGGTTGACCGCCGCTTTTCGTAGCAGGGCGGGGGGGGATGCGGTGAACGAAAAGCGCCGCTGGAAGTCGCCGCACTCCAAACGCGTTGCGCGTGCCGCACGCGGTGGATGGAGACGCTTCGCACTTGCCATCCCGCGCCGGTCCGACAGAAGAGAGGCGTCATGGCCACGCTTCTCTTCCATCGACAGCCTCGGACACGGTTCCCAGTGGTCGCCACGCTCCTCCTGATGGTGCTGGTGCAGGTGCTGGAGGGGGCAGGTGCCGACGTGGCGACGACGACCGAAGCTCCCGAGGGCCGGACGATCGGAGAGCGATTTCAGGCGCTGACGCGCTCGGCCCGCTGGCAGAAAGTGCAGGAAGTGCGGTTCACGTTCCGCACGCATCATCCGCAGGGTTTGAGTCGGGTCGGCGACCGGTTCTTCCTGTCGTCGGTCGAAGTGGCGGACCGCGCCCAAGGACGGGGAACGGGCCATCTGTTCGAGGTGAGCACCGACGGCCACCTGCGGCGGCAGATCCGACTCGGGGAAGGGCCGATGTATCACCCGGGCGGGATCGATTATGACGGTCGGTGGCTGTGGGTGCCGGTGGCCGAGTACCGTCCGGACAGTCGCAGCGTGGTGTATCGGGTGGACCCGGAGAGTCTGGCGGTCGAGCGGGTGTTCGAGTTTCCGGATCACCTGGGTGCACTGGTGTGCGACCGGGCGGGGCGTCGGCTGATGGGCGTCAGTTGGGGGTCACGCCGGTTCTATCGCTGGGAATGGCTGCCGGACCAGGACGTCCCGCGGGCTCCGCAAACTCCGGTGCGGACCCTGAACACCAGCCATTACGTTGACTACCAGGACGGGCAGGGGCTGCCGGGGACGTCGTGGGCGCTGTTCGGCGGGGTGAGCCGATTGGCTGCGGCGGGTGGGCCGGAAGTGGCGCTGGGCGGGCTCGAGTTGGTGGACCTTGGGGAGTTGCGGGCGGCCCATCAACTGCCTGTGCCGCTGTGGACGCGGCGCGGCCAGTCGCTGCTGCAGAACCCGGTCGCCGTGCAGGCCACTGAGGCGGGGTTGCGCTTCTGTTTCCTGCCCGAAGACGACGAGTCGGTTCTGTACGTCTATGAAGTCAGGTGAAGGGCGGGTCAGGCCCCGCATTTGTTCGCGACGCAGGAGCGAAAGAACCTAGATTGCACCCATGAAACCTGTACCCGCACTGAGCCTGGTTCTGGGGTGGGGTCTCCTGTCGATCGCGCAGGCCGCCGAGTCGCACCTTGTCCGCCATCAGTTCCGCGAAGTGGACACGCTGTTCGCCAACCCCGGTCAGGGCTGGATGAGCCAGGCGCGGCGGCCCACGGGCGAACCGCGCTTTCCCTGCTCGGTGGTGTACGTCCGTTTCAACTGGGCCGATGCCGAGCCGGAGGAAGGCCGGTACAACTGGCGGCTGATCGACGATGTGATCGAGGCCTGGAAGCCGCGGGGGGCGACGGTGGCGTTGCGGGTGATGACCTGCAACGCGCACAGCGCCGGTTACTACGCGTCGCCGAAATGGCTGTTCGACGCGGGCTGCAAGGGCTTCGAGTACGAGCGGGGCGGCGACGATCCGACCAGCGGCGGCCGGCGGATTCCCCGGATCGAGCCGGACTACGCCGACCCGGTCTATCTCGCGAAGCACGGCGCCTTCCTCAAGGCCCTGGGCGCGCGGTACGACGGGAGTGCGGGCGTCGAGTTTCTCGACATCGGCTCGTACGGCATCTGGGGCGAGTGGCACACGCCGCACCCGGCGCCGGTCGAGGTACGCCAGCAGATCGTGGATCTTTATCTCGCGGCGTTCCGGCAGACACCGCTGGTGTTCATGTCCGACGACGCCGAGGTGTTGCCTTACGCCCTGGCCCGGGGCACGGGGTTTCGCCGCGACGGCGTGGGCTCACCGTGGCACGAGCAGAACTGGATCGGGTCGAAGAAGTACGCCGGGGTCGCGGGCATGGGCGAGGTGTGGAAGCGGGCGCCGATCGTGTTCGAGTGGTTCGGCGACTATGCGTACCTGCAGTCACGCGGGTGGTCGTTTGAGGCGGCGGTGGAGTTCATGCTGCGCAACCACGTAACGCTCATCAACGACAACATCGGCCGCGTGCCGCCGGAGGCGATGCCGGCGCTGGAGAACCTGGCGCGGCGGGCCGGAGCACGGTTCGTCCTGCGTGAAATCGAGCATGAACCGCTGGCGTTCCCGGGGCAGGACCTCGAAGTACGGATGCTCTGGGCGAACACGGGCGTGGGCCGGATGCATCGGAAATACCGGCTCGAAATCTCGTTCGTGGACGGCCAAGGACAGCGGGTGGCGACGCATCGGGCCGGGCTGGATCCGCGGGACTGGCTCCCCGGGGACCACCGGGTGTCGGTGCGCGTGCCGGTGTCTCCCGGTCTGTTGCCGGGCGTTCATCAAGTCGCGGTGGGATTGGTGGACGAGGCGGGGCACGGTCCGCCCTGGCGCCTGGCGATGGACGCGCCGGAGCGGGAGGGTCGCTACCTCGTCAGCCGGGTGACCGCGGTGCTTCCGTGAGGGGCGGACGGTTCCTCTTGGACCTGCTCGGGACCAGGAACCCGGTGGGGCAAAGGACGCGAGCAGACGCGTTCGAAGCTCAAAGCTCAAAGTTCAAAGCTCAAGAGAAGTTCCAGGATGCCAGGGGACAAAGCCGGCCCAACCGCGGCCGGCGTGCCAGGTGGCGTGCAGCGGGGTATTGCGGGAGGATGCAGCAGGCGACACGGCGGTTTTGTGACTGGCGAGGTGGGGTGGGCGTGTGTACGTTCGGCGCTCCCGTAGGGAATGCGACCGGGTGGGACGCCGACCGCGGGAGCGGAAGCGATGTCGGAACATGTTGAATCCTTGCCGGTGACGATGGCGCGGTGGGTGGGCGATGCTCATCCGCTGACGCGCCAACTGGCCTTACCGGCCGACGGTCCTCCGGGGAGTGGCAGGGGGTTGACGGTGCCGCCGACGGTGCGGGATCTGCCGACTCTGCGCGGCTTCCTGACGTGGTACCGGACGGAGGTGCTCCTGCCCACCGAACTGCCTGCCATCGGGCGGGCCTTCGCCCATGCCGGCGGGTACGAGGTGCGGGAGTTGCTGGCGCTGGACCGCACGCTGGCCGGCGAAGCGAGGCTGCGGCCGTTTGCGGAGGCGAGCCAGGCCGTGGGGCGCGCGCAGTTGTGGCGGCTGTTGCCGCTGCGCGACCAGCGTTTGATCCAGCGTTACTGGCGCGCCCTGGAGGCGGGTCGGGCCCACGGCTGGCATGTGTTGGTGTACGGGGTGGTACTGTCGGTCTTCTCGCTGCCGCTGCGATCAGGGCTGATGCACTACGGGCAACAGACGCTGGCGGGCTTTGTGGATTCGGCGGGGCGCCGGCTGGGGTTGCGGGAGGAGGATTGCACGCAGTTGCTGGCCGAGGAATGGGCAACGCTGCCGGGCGCCACGGATCGCGCGTTGGGACCGGGCAAGGTGCTGCCCACGCTCTGCGTTTGAACGAACCGACCGATGCTGGGTTATCTGGTTGATCTCGCGGTCCAGATGGAGCGCGATGCCGACCGGCCCGAGGCGGAAGTGCATCGACGGGACCGTTTGCTCCTTGCCCGACAACCGGGGGGTGAAGGAGGTGGAGCCGGCAAGGCGGACCTGTCCACTGACGGCGAACTACGGAGAGGCAGGCTGGAAGCCTGCCCCACACGGGTCGTGCCTCGTGACCGTCGGGCGACGTTGCAGGGCTGGATCGAGGCGTTGCGGGCGGCAGGGGAGGCGTTGCCCGGGGTCGGGGTGAGCGCGGCGTACCGGTTGCTGGTGGCGGCGCTGATGGGGACTGGACTCGTGGTGGGCTGGAGCGTGGCGGCGGTGGTGTTCCGCTATGACGGGTCGCGTCCGGTCAACGTAGTCGAGGTGCTGGCGGTGTTTGTGGTGGCGCAACTGGCGCTGCTGATGTTGCTCGGCATCGTGCTGACGCCCTCGCGATGGCTGCGCCTGTTGCCGGGGGCGCTCACTGTGCAGGAGGCCTTGGCCTGGTTTTCGCCGGGTCAGGCGCTGCGCCTGCTTCAGCGTCGACTGCCGCCCGGGGTTCGGGAATTGGTGGCCCGGACCGGGCGCCCGCTGGCGAGTGGCCTGCCGGGGCTGGGGACCGTGCGGAAGTGGGCCGGGACATTCGCGGCGCAAGGATTCGCGGTGGCGTTCAACGTCGGGGCGCTGGCAGGCTGTCTTTACCTCGTGACGTTTTCCGACCTGGCCTTTGCCTGGAGCACGACCCTGGAACCGAGCGTCGAGCGGGTGCATCGGTGGACGGGATGGGCCGCCACGCTGTGGGGATGGTGGCTGCCCGAGGCGGTGCCTTCGCCCGAACTGATCCGCGAGACCCTGTTCTACCGGAGGGACGCGGTGCCTCTGGCGATCGCGGCGGGGCGCTGGGGCGGTTGGTGGCCGTTTCTGGTCGCGTGCATGATCACCTACGGGGCCTTGCCGCGCGTGGTGTTGCTGGCCGTGGCGGGCTGGCGGTTCCGGGTCGCGATGCGACGGGCGCTGCTCGAGGCCCCGGGGGTGGCGCTGGTGCTGGATCGGCTCGAGAGCGTCTGGGTGGCCACGCAGGCCACGGGAACCGAGACCGAACCGGAGCCGGTCCGGGAAGGCGGCCCGGCTGAGCAGGGCGAGGACATGCGCGTGGCGCCGCGGAGGCTGACGCTGGTGAACTGGGGCGGGCTCGCTCTCGAGGAAGCCCGGGTAAGGGAACGGATCGCGGCAGACTGGCGCTGCGAGGTGCTCGGGACGGAGACGGCCGGCGGGAGTGCGTCGATCGAGGCGGACGCCGCCGTGGTAACCGCGTTGGCGCAGACGCCGGAAGACAGCGGGGTGGCGTTGCTGGTCAAGGGCTGGGAACCGCCGTTGCTTGAGCTGCTGGACTTTCTGCGTGACCTCCGCCGGGCTGCGGGCAACCGGCGGATTCTGGTGGTGGTGCCACTGGGATTGGCGGGGGAGGAAGGCGGATCGTGGCAGCCTTTGCCCGCAGCCGAGCTCGAGCGTTGGCGGCGGCGGTTGCGGAGCCTGGGCGATCCCGGGCTGGTGGTGCGGTCGTGGCCGGAGAGGCCGGCAGCGCTCGCGGCGCCGGGAGGGGGAGCATGAGTGACCGGCCGCTCTTCGCCGTCGTGGGGCATCCGAACAAGGGCAAGTCGAGCATCGTGGCCACGCTGGCGGCGGATGACTCGGTGCGGATTGGGCCGGAGGCAGGGACGACGACCCAGGCGCGGCGGTATCCGATGCGCGTGGACGGGCAGGAGCTCTACGCGCTGGTGGACACGCCCGGCTTCCAGCGGGCGCGGCGCGTCCTGCACTGGCTGCGACAGCACGAGCGCGGGGCGCATCGCCGGGCCGAGGTGGTGCGACAGTTCGTTGCCAGCCACCGGGACACGGGCGAGTTCCCGGACGAATGCGAACTGCTCGAGCCGATTCTCGAAGGGGCGGGCATTCTGTATGTGGTGGACGGCTCGGTGCCTTACGGACCCGAGTACGAACCGGAGATGGAGATCCTGCGGTGGACCGGCCAGCCGAGCCTGGCGCTCGTCAACCCGATTGGGCCGGCCGATCACCTGGGGGAATGGCAGGCGGCACTGGGCCAGTTCTTCCAGGTGGTGCGCGTGTTCAACGCGGTGACGGCGGAGTTCCGCAAGCGCATCGAGTTGTTACGGGCCTTCGGCGAACTGCAGGAGGAATGGCGGGGCGTGCTCGAACAAGCGGTGCGCTTGCTCGAGGCCGACCGGGCGCGCACACGGCGATTGGCGTCGCACACGGTGGCGGAGACCCTGGCCGCGATGCTGGCCCACCGGGTCGAGCGCAAGCTGCCGGCCCGGGCGAATCCGGCCGGACATAGGGCGGCGCTGGAAGCCGAGTTCCGCAGCGATCTCCGGCGGCTGGAACAGCGGTGTCGGGACCGGGTGGAAACGCTGTACAGCCATCGGCGGATTGAACGTCAGGAAGCAGGCCTGCCGCTGGTGGACGAGGACCTGTTTGCGGAACGGACGTGGCTGGTGTTCGGGCTGGGGCGGCGTCAGATCCTGGCGGGGGGCGCGTTGGGGGGGGCGGCGACGGGGGCGTGGGTGGATGCTCATCTGGGGGGGGCTTCGCTATTTGCGGGGGCAGTGCTCGGGGCGGGGATCGGGGCGGTGGTGGGCTGGTGGACGGCGGATCAACTGGTGCGGGTGCGGGTGATGGACGTGCCGCTGGGGGGGCGGCTGATCACCGCCGGCCCGACGCGAAACCGGAACTTCCCGCATGTCGTGTTCAACCGGGCTCGTTACCATCACTGGCTGGTGGCCCGGCGCACGCATGCCGCCCAAGGCGTGCTCGCGGTGCGTGAGGATCCGCGTCAGGTCCTGCCGCCCCTCCCCGGCGAGGAGCTGTCCGCGCTGGAAAAGACCTTCGGGCGGTTGCGCCGGCATCCGGAGGCAACCGCGGTGCAGGAGGAACTGGCGGACCACCTCACGGCGGTGTTCGCGCGGGACGACGAGGCGGGGGGAGGAGAGGGCGGTGAGCACCGCGGGAATGCTGGCCCCTCCACCGATTGAGAACGCAGGGGATTCGGGGAAGCCGAAGTTACCTTCAGCCCAATTCCCGATGTCCGTAATCGGTGGAGAACCATCTCGTCCCGCTCTCTCCGCCGATTCCGAACATAGGGGATCGCGCCTGCTTGACCGTTCTCGGGGCCTCTCTCACTCTGCCAGGTAGCGGTACTTGAACCGGCCCTCGGGGGCGACATCCCCCGTCATATAGGCCTCGAGGAGGTTGGGCGGCTCGGGCTGGTTGTCGGCCCATTTGAAATCCAAGGCCAGGGACGTCTGACCTGCTTCGAGGCCCAACGCGGTTCGCGGGACGGCGAGGCACAGGTGCGTGCCTGACGCCCGGAACGGAACGCGGACCCTGGGTTTCCAATCCCAACCGGCGGTGTGCTGTTCGAGCCATGTGGTGCCGGCTTCGTCGCGGGTCCGGTTCAGGATGAAGTCATAACCTTCCCAGCCGGTGGCGACGTTCTGGTCGATATCGATCAGCAACCACATCCAGCCCGGATCGGTGGATGGGCTGAGTGGCTCGCGTGTCTGGACCTGGAAGAAGACGTGGTCGCGGTCCCGCGCCACCCGGCACGCGACGATGTCGTTGCGGCCGCTGCGGCTGGTGTAGTGCAGGGCGAGGACGCCGCGGTGATCGCGCGGGGCGGTGTCGCCCACGGCATCGGCGAACACCGGTTCGACGGCGGCCCAGGGGATGGGACCGGCGTCGAGCGGGAGCGTGACGGGCGCGCTGGCTTGCGGCAGGGGAAGTGCGCCCTTGTAACGACGCACGTTGGCGACGAGCTGGAGGTAGTAATTGTCGCCGTGCCCGCCGCGCATGGGTTCGATGTCGCGGCTGAACTCCTGGTCCAGTTGATCCACAAAGACGAGCGGGCCATCCGGTTTGCCCCAGCGGCCGGCGATCCACTCGTTCCACCCGGTCACCATGGCGAAGGGGGGATCGAGTTCGGCCACCCGCTGCCACTGCTCCTGGAAGTTGTGGCCGTGCAAGACCGCCCCGGGGCGCGTGTCCTGGCGCCCTTGATGGAAGCTGCGACCGCGCGCGTTGCCGTCGCTCATGTTGGTGACCTGGCCGTCGGACTGGCGGAGGTTCTGGGCCACCGACACGTTGACCTGCTCGGGCTGATCCGGGTCATCGGTGTAGCCATAGGGCTGGGGGAAGGTGGCTTCCCAATGCCAGGCATAGGGCGTGTTGGTGAGGGTGAAGGGCCAGTGCGCGCGACGCAGCGTGAAGAAGTCCTTCCACTCGGGCCGGGCCTCGGCCGGATCGCAGATGAGCAGGGGTTTGCCGCGCCAATGGAACCACAAGTCGCGATGCAACCCGGGCTGATAAAGCTCGCGATAGAGCCGGTCCGCCGTCTGGCCGGCGGCGGTGTTCATGATGAAAGCGATCTGGGGCGTGCGCCCACCGTCGCGCCGCACCTGCTCGAAGGTCCGGCACAAGGGCTCGTAGATGTGGCGGTAGGTCTGCGCGTTGGTCGCGTCGAAGAGCAGCGTGTCGACGCCCGCGTCGGCCAGCCATTGGGCGTGGCGCCGCAGCACCCAGGGATCGTCGTTTGCGTAGTAGCCCACCAGCGGTTCGGCCCAGAAATGGTAAACGCCAATCGGGCCCCAGAGCGGCGAGTCCGGCTTCTTCAACGCGTCGGGATCCTGCGCGAAGATCTGCGCGACGTCGAAGGGGCGGCCGTCGGGTCGGCCTTGGCGCACCTCGGTGCTTTGCCAGGTGAAGTAGAAGATCCCGACGAATCGGTTGGTCCGGAGGGGACCCACCTCCGCGGCCGTGGGGACCGCGCGGCCCAGGGTGTCGGTGGCGGGCCAGGGGGTGCCGGGGTTGAAGCCGCTGGCCGGGCCCACGGCGCACAGCGCGCGGCCACCAACCAGTCCGAGGAGAAGCAGGGCAGAGAAACGCATGGAACGGCCGCGAGCGTAGCAGACCCTGGACGCGAGGCGAGTGTGATCCGTGACGTCGGCGCCTACACGCCCCCACAGTAGGAGTCGAGGTGACGAGACTCACGCCCGGCTGAGCCTCCTGACGTCGGCGCCTACACGCCCCCCGGTAGGAGGCGAGGTGACGAGACTCACGCCAGGCTGAGCCTCCTGACGTCGGCTCCTACGCCGCGGAAGCAGGACGCAGAGGTGCAGGACCACCGGCAATCCCGGCTTGCCGCGTCCCGGGTTCCTTCGCAGGCTGCCGGCGCGCTGGTTCGGGCAGGCGACCGGCGGCGGTTCACGACACCACGGCCTTATGACCTTTTTCGTGCTGGCGACCTTCGGCGGGGCGTTCCTGCTGTTTCAGGTCCAGCCGCTGATGGGCAAGTACATCCTGCCCTGGTTCGGCGGGGGGCCGGGGGTCTGGACGACCTGCCTGCTTTTCTTCCAGGTGTTGCTGCTGGCTGGGTACGCCTATGCGCACGGGCTGTCGCGCCTGGTCCGGCCGGGGGTCCAGGCAGTGGTGCACGTTGTCTTGGTGGTGGCGGCTTGCCTGTCGTTGCCCATCACGCCGGGCGAACAGTGGCGGCCCGCTTCGCCGGACGCGCCCGTGGGCCGGATCCTCGGGCTGCTGACGGTCTGCCTGGGCCTGCCGTACTTCGTCCTGTCGGCCACGAGCCCCTTGCTGCAGGCGTGGTTTAGTAGGGTCCGGCCCGGAACGTCACCGTACCGGCTGTACGCGCTTTCGAACGCGGGGTCGCTGCTGGCGTTGCTCAGCTACCCGCTGGTGTTCGAGTCGTTTCTGTCGCGGCAGGCGCAGGCGGACTGGTGGGGCTGGGGGCTGGCCGGGTTTGCGATCGGCGCGGGGGGCTGTGCGTGGCAGGTGTTTCGCGCGGCGCGGGGGAGTTCGGGGATGGGGGAAGGTGAGGTGATCGCGGAGCGGGCTGAGGCGGCACCGGACCTGGGCAGCAAGATCCTGTGGTTTGCGTTGCCGGCGTGCGCCTCGGTGCTGCTGCTGGCCATCACGAACACGATGTGTCTGGACGTGGCGGTGGTGCCATTCCTGTGGGTGTTGCCGCTGAGCCTCTACCTGCTGAGCTTCATGCTGTGCTTCGACAGTCCGCGCTGGTATTCCCGGCGGTGGTTCACCGGCGCGATGGCTGCGGCCATCGGCCTGGTCGGGTGGGCCCAGTACGATGTGCACCGGATGCCGCTGCTGCTGCAGGTGGGGGTGTATTCGTTCGCGCTCTTCGCGGGCTGCATGCTGTGTCATGGCGAACTGTACCGGCTCAAGCCTGCGCCGGCTCATCTGACCTCCTTCTATCTGTGGATTGCTGGCGGCGGTGCGGCGGGCGGGATGTTCGTGGCGCTCGTCGCGCCCATGATGTTCCGGTCTTACGCCGAACTGCCGTGGGGACTGTGGCTGTTGAGCGCGCTGCTGGTGGCGATTCACGCGCGGGCCCGCACGGCGCTGGTGATCGAGTCACGCCGTTTCCCGGGGTGGGTGCTTGCCTGTATGGGGTCGGGTCTGGTGGCGGGCTTGTTCGGGCTGCTGGCCTGGGTGGGCGGCAGCGAGACGGTGCAGGCGAGCCGGAACTTCTACGGGGTGCTGAGCGTTCGGGAACGCTACGTTCCGGACGCCAAGCTCTGGACACGGGCGCTGTTCCACGGGAGCACGTTGCACGGGCTGCAGCTTCTGCCTCCGCAGAACCCGCTCGTCCCGCTCGGGTACTACCGGCAGGGAACCGGCGTCGAACTCGCGCTGTCCCGGTTTCCGCGGCAGGAACAACGGCGGATCGGGATCGTCGGGCTGGGAATCGGAACGCTCTCGATCTACGGGCACGCCACGGACGTCATCCGCTTCTACGAGATCGATCCGGAGGTGCAGCGGCTGGCGGAGACGATGTTCGCGTTTCTGGAAGGCACGTCGGCCCAGGTCGAGATCGTGCTGGGCGACGCGCGGATCTCGCTCGAGAACGAGCCGCCGCAGGCGTTCGACGTGCTGGTGCTCGACGCGTTCAGCAGCGACGCCATCCCGGTCCACCTCCTGACCCGCGAGGCGTTCGCCCTGTACGCGCGTCATCTCCGGCCGGACGGGGCGCTTGTGTTCCACATCACCAACCGGCACCTGGACCTCGAGCCGGTGGTCAAGGGGCTGGCGGCCGAGCACGGGCTTTCCACCCTGACGCTGGCCGCGAGGAATCCGACGCGACCCGGCTCGCCGGTCGAGTCGGTTTGGATGATTGTCAGCAGCAACAGGGCCCTGCTGGAGGATCCGGCCCTGGTGCGGAGCGAGCGGGCAGGAAGGTCCCGCCCGTCACGTGCTCTGGACCGACGACCACAGCAGCCTGCTGCGGTGCTGCGCTCGGGCCGGTGATGAGGACTTGGAGGGCCTACGCCTCCCGCTTCCGTCGCCGGGCGATGGCGTGGGTGGCGTGGCCGTAGAAGACCTCGGCGCACTCCATCATCGTCTCGGAAAGCGTCGGGTGAGGATGCACCGAGAGGGCGAGGTCCATCGCGGTGGCGCCCATCTCGATGGCCACGACCCCTTCGGCGATGAGTTCGCCGGCGCCGTGGCCAACAATCCCCACGCCGAGCACGCGCTCGGTTCCCGGATCCACGACCAGCTTGGTCATGCCATCGGGACGGTCGAAGGTGAGGGCGCGGCCGGAGGCGGACCAGGGGAATTTGACCACCTCGACCTCGAGCCCTTTGGCCCGCGCCTCGGCCTCGGTGACGCCGCACCAGGCGAGTTCGGGGTCGGTGAACACGACGGCGGGGATGATGAAGTCCTCGGCCGTGGCGGATTCGCCGAGGATCCGTTCCACGGCGATGCGGGCTTCGCGGGAGGCCTTGTGGGCGAGCAGCACGCCGCCGGCGATGTCGCCGATGGCAAGGATGGCGGGGTCCTGCGTCTGCTGGTACTCGTCCACCTCGATGAAGCCCTTGTCATCGCGGGTGACGCGGGTGTTCTCGAGGCCGAGGTCGTCGGCGTTGGGGACGCGGCCGACGGAGACGAGGACGCGGTCGTAGAGCTCCTCGAGGCGTTCGCCGTTCCACTCGAGCACGACGCGGATCTGGGGCCCTTTGGTGGCCATGTCGAGGACCTTGGCGCGGGTGCGGATTTCCTTGAAGCGCTGGGCGGCGCGGTTGGCGATGGGCCGGGCCAGGTCGGGGTCGGCGCCGGTGAGGATGTTCTCCGCCGCCTCGACGACGACGACCTGGCTGCCGAGCGTGGCGTAGACGGTGCCCAGCTCCATGCCGATGTAACCGCCGCCCACCACCAGGAGTTTCGGGGGGATTTCCTCGACGTCGAGCGCCTCGGTCGAGGTCATGATGCGCGGGTTGCCGAGGTCAAAGGCCTTCGGCATGGCGGCCTTCGAGCCGGTGGCGACGATCGCCTTCTGGTACTTGACGAACTGCTGTCCCGCGGCGGTCTCGATGCGGAGCGTGGTGGAGTCCTCGAAGTAGGCCCGGCCGGTGAGGACCTGGACCTGACGGCGCTGGGCGAGCTGGCTGACGCCGTTGCCGAGCTTCTGGAGGATGGACTCCTTCCAGGCGCGGAGGCGGTTCAGGTCGACGCGCGGCTCGCCGAAGTCGAGGCCCCAATGGCTGGCCTCGCGGGCGACATTGAGGGTGTGGGCGGCGTGGAGGAGGGCCTTGGACGGGATGCACCCGCAGTTGAGGCACACGCCGCCGAGGCGGGGTTCGCGTTCGACCAGCACGACTTTCTGGTCCAGGTCGGCGGCGTAGAAGGCCGCGGTGTATCCGCCGGGGCCGGCGCCCACGACGACGAGGTCAGTCTGGATGGGTTCCATCTTCAAAGCTTCACAAGCGACTCGGCGAACTGTTCGAGCTCCTTGACCAGGTCGGTGATGAACCGGGCGGCGGTGCCGCCGTCGATCACGCGGTGGTCATACGACAACGCCAGCGGCATGAGGGTGCGCGGCTCGACGCGGCCCTCGCGCCACACGGGCTTCACGGCGCCGCGTCCCACGCCGAGGATGGCCACCTCGGGCAGGTTGAGGATCGGGGTGAAGTGGGCGCCGCCGATGCCGCCCTGGTTGGAAATCGTGAACGTGCCGCCCTTCATGTCCTCGGCGGTGAGTTTGCGTTCGCGGGCCTTCTGGGCCAGCGCCTCGATCTCGCGGGAGAGCTCGACCAGCGCCTTTTTGTCGGCATCCCGGATCACGGGCACCATGAGGCCGGCCTCGGTGTCCACGGCGAGGCCGAGGTGGTAGTAGGACTTGAGGACGAGACTCTCGCCGCTGGGGTCCAGGCTGGCGTTCAGGGTGGGGTGTTTCAGCAGGGTGTTGGCGACCGCCTTGATCACGAAGGGGGTGAGGGTGAGCTTCGTGCCCTTCTGCTGGTAGGCTTCGAGGTGCTGCTTCCGCAGTTCGCCCAACCGCGTGACGTCCGCCTCGTCGAACTGGGTGACGCGCGGCACCGTCTCCCAACTCTCGGCCATGCGACGGGCGATGGTCTGGCGCAGGGGCGAGAGGGGCTTCACGCTCACGGGGCCCCACTGGGAAAAATCGACGGCCTCGGCGCGTGGCCGGGCGGGGCGCCGGTCGCCGCGGCCGGCCTGGGCGGCCAGGCGCTGGAGCCGCTGGATGTAGCTGCGGAGGTCCGCCATCACGATCCGGCCGCCGCGCTCACTGCCCCGGACCCGGGCGAGGTCGATCCCAAGGTCCTTGGCCAGACGCCGCAGGCTCGGGGAAGCCGCGGGCGGGTGGGCGGAAACCGGCGCGGCTTCGTCTTCTTCGACTTCGGCCGGCTCGGCATCCTCCGCCGGCTCGGATGCGGGCTCGGGTTCGGGTTCAGATTTGGCGGTGCGGGCGGGACGGGCCTTGGCGGTCGGGGCCGACTTGGGTTCGGCCGGGCGGGTCTCCTCCGTGGCCGGGGCGGTGGCACCGCCGCTGCCGGAATCGAGCGCGACCAGGCGTTGGCCGACACTGACCTTGTCGCCGGGTTTGACGAAGACCTGCGAGATGGTTCCGGCGGCGGGCGACGGGATGGAAGCGACGGCCTTCTCGTTTTCGAGTTCGAGAATCGCCTGCTCTTTCTTGATTGTGTCGCCGGCCTTGACGAACACGCTGACGACCACACCGGAGTCTGCGCCTTCGCCCAGTTTGGGGAGTTTGACATCCATACGTTCAGGTCCGCTCGCCGGGGCTGCGACCGACGGGTTGAGCCCGCCGGTCAACCCCTGCGGCGGTCAAGTTCGGGGGGAGGGCGACGACTGACAAGCAGAAATCCGGTGTCGGGCCTGCGGCTCGCGGGGTCTGTCCCCAGTTCTGGTGACTGGTGGGGAGGGGAGGAAGGGGTAAAGTGACGGCGCAGTTGCGATGCAAATACGCAGGATTCCGTGTGTGCAGTGAGGCGTAAGTCTGCGGCGCCGCATCGAGCAGAGACATTGTTCTCAGAACGGGCCGGATCTCCATCCGGCCCATTTCTTTGGTCTTGTACCTCGGCATCGAAATCGGCGGCACCAAGCTGCAAGTGGTGGTGGGCGACGCGGACGGCGTGATCCACGACCGTTTCCGGTTCGGCGTCGAAGCGGAGGAAGGGGGGGCGGGGATACGCCGGCACATCGCCGCCACGCTCGAACGGTTTCGTCCCCATCCGTCGCTGCGCGGCATGGGGGTGGGGTACGGCGGGCCCGTGGACTGGCGCACGGGCCGGGTTTGTTGTTCGCACCACGTGGTGGGATGGTCGGACTTCCCGCTGGGCGATTGGCTGCGCGAGTTGAGCGGCTTGCCGGTGACGGTGGACAATGACGCGAACGTGGCCGCGCTGGGGGAGGCCCGACGCGGTGCCGGGCAGGGGCACGATCCGGTGCTGTACGTGACGCTGGGGAGCGGTGTGGGGGGCGGCCTGGTCGTGGACGGGCGGATTTACCATGGGGCCACGCCGGGGGAGGTCGAGTTGGGCCATGTCCGGCTGGACCGGGCAGGGACGACGGTCGAGTCGCGGTGCGCGGGGTGGGCCGTGGACCGTCGCATTCGCGGGCTGGCAGCCGCTGAGCGGGGAGGGATGCTGGCGCGGTTGACGGCGGGGACGTCGGGCGGGGAAGCCCGGCACCTGGGGACGGCGCTGGCGGCCGGGGATCCCGCGGCGCGGGGACTGCTCGAGGAGACGGCGCGGGATCTGGCGTTTGGCCTGTCGCACGCCGTGCATCTCCTTCACCCGGCGGTGATCGTGGTGGGCGGAGGCCTGTCGCTGTTGGGAGAACCGCTGCGGGCGGCGGTGGCGGCCGCGTTACCCGGTTTCGTGATGGAGGCTTTCCAGCCCGGCCCGGAGGTTCGATTGGCGGGGTTGGCGGAGGATGCGGTCCCGGTGGGGGCGCTGTTGGCAGCGGCCAGCGCGGTGGTTTCCGACTCGCGGCAGGCGCCGACGTGAGGAGGCGAAGCGGCCCGGGCTTCCTCGACCTCGCCTCCTGACGTCGGCGCCTACGGGCGAGTTTGGGAAGGGGGTTAGAACGTCCAGGCCAGACCGGCGGTGCAGCCGAACGACTCGCTGAAATCCAGACGAGCGCGATGGCCGGCGGTCTCGAACTCGATGGTGTCGGTCATGAGGTATTCGACGCTGGCGACGATGCCCACGCTGCGGGAGAGGGCGAGCAGGATCTGTCCGCGAACATACGCCCCGAAGATCCAGTCTTGTTGCGAGACCGAGCCGGACTGCGACCGGAGGGTTCCGCCTTCCGCGCGGACGACGTTTTCGTTGAACGTATAGTCCGAGTCGGCGTAGAGGACGTGCAGGCCCCCGCTGATCTGGAGGGAGAGCGGCTTGCCCATGGAGACATCGAGGCTGGGTCCGAGGCGGAGGCCGACGGCCATGGTCTCGATCTTGCGTTCGCCCGCGTAGCTGACCTGGCGGTCGAACGTGGTGCGTGTCGGGGTGTCGCCGATGACGGGCCCGGGCCCTTCGAACGTCCCGCGATACGGGGCGGCGGGAGGGACCACCCCGCCGAGGCTGAACGCGTCCGTGACGGACGTCAGCAGACCATTCAGCGGCGAGCTGTCCTTGATTTCGAGGGGCATGAAGGACCCGCCCAACTCGAAACCCCAGTGTGCCCGGCCCCACTCGAACAAGTACCGCGTGTAGGTGAGTTCCCCGCCGACGTAGGGATCGCCGGTGACCTCGCGTTCGGGGGTTTGGCCGACGCTGGTCATGGCGCTTAAGCGGAGGGCATCGCCGGCCAGGTCGACCTGCGCCGCCTGGTCGTAGCCCCAGTACCAGGTCTTCCCCTCAGCGTTGCCGCTGCTGTCAACGCGGACATAACCGTCATCGTACAAGCGGTCCAGGCCCCCGCCCGTGGGCGGTCCCGGCTGCGCCGCTGGGGAGGTCAGCGCACTGCTGAACCCGGCGCGAACGTTGAACCCGACGCGGGGCCCGAAAGTGAGCCGGTTGGGTTGTTCGATGGGGTCGCCGGCTTCGAGCGCCGGGACAGCCGCCAGGGCGGCGAGGAGGGAGACGGAGACCGAGACGGGGACAGAGGAACGTTGGGTCATGGAGCCAGGGGGTGTCTGAGGTTCAGGTTTCAAGGCAGTTCAAGCACACGGTAGAAGCGGCTGGAGGGAGTGGGGGCCGGGTTCGCCATCGCGACACGATCCCGCCAGCTCAGGTGGTCGGACGTTGTGGTTAGGCTGGGGGCCGAGGTGCGCCAACAGTCGGAGATCGAGACGCGGGACTGCACGAGGTAACGGCGGGAGGGCAGTGGGTTCCAGTCCAGGCGCAATCCCGGTTGTTCGAGGGTCGCCTTGACCACGAGAGGCGGACGTCCGGGATCGGGCGAGACATCCGCGCCACCTCCGGCGTGTCCGGCCGCTTCGTAGAGCGGGGTCGGCACCGGCTGGCGATCCGGGCGGTAGAGTTCGACGATGAACTCGACCGTTTCGCCCGCGGCCACGGCACGCCCCAGGTGAAGATACGGGCGGCCGTTCTCTGTGCCGCTGCGGTTCAGGACAAGCGTGTCGGCCGCCAGGCCCTCGAGCCACAAACGCACGCCCGGCAGGCGCGTCCGGCCGCCGTGGGTGAACCGCACGGTCTGCTCGAACCACCCGCGCTGCGCGTCGAAGGCGGGTGAACCCATCGGTTCGAGGGGACGGGCCTCGGCGACGAGCACGAGATTGGTCGCGACGTTGTTCTCGAGGTTGGGGTCCTTCAGGCGGGGCGGGGTGCCGTTCTCGGGCGTGCCGGGTCGTGGCGCGGTGGGAAAGACGGAGGCCACGTGGGCGAGTTCTCCTTCGACGCGGGGTTGCAGGACCAGGGAGAGTTGGGCGGAGCTTCCGTTGGTCATCAGGCCCAGGCGACAGACCACCAGTTCGTCGGTGACCACCGGCCGGCCCTGGGTGGCGGTGGCCTCCAGCACAGACACACCGGTGGGCAACCGGTTCGTCACGATCACCTCACCGGCGTCGTCGGGGCCCTGGTTGGTCACGACCACGGTGCAGGTCAAGGCCATGCCGACACGTGCGTTCGCCGGTGCGGCGGTCAGCGTGAGGGCGAGGTCAGCGCGGTCGGTGGGCGGTTCGGCGACCTCCACGGTCACGGACGCGAGGTTATTCGCTTGGTAGGGGCCGGTATCATTCACCCGCGCGGTGAGGGTCAGCGGGCCATCCACCTGCGGACGCAAGGTCACGCGCAGGGGTTCCGCGCCGTCGGGGGGCAGGGTCAAGTCGGGGAACCGGACGCGGCCTTCGTCGACGACGGCTCCGGGAGAGGCGCGGACGAAATCGACGAGGTCGGGCAGGTCGAGTTCGACCTCGAGACCGGTCAGGGCGGGGGGTCCGGCGGGGCCCTCACTGCGGTTGGCGAGCGTGATCGTGCAGGTGAGCTCTTCGCCCACGACCGCGGTATTGGTGGGGCCGGCGAGGGTGAGCACGGCGTCTTCCCAGTACGTCATCTGCACTTCGACCGGACGGCAGTGGGAAAGGTCGGAGGTGGCGCCTGTGGCATCCCGGGTGCGAGCGACGATCTGCTGGGTGTCGTTGAGCGGAATTGGGAGCACGAGTTGGAAGGCGCCGTGGCCCGCGGCATCGGTGGGGGCGTCGATTTCGGCGAGGGGATGGAAATCGACCGGGGGCCGGTCGGCTCCGCAGCCGGTAACCGTCCAGAGCAGGATCTGGTAAGAGGTCTCGGGCTGTGCGTGGAGTTGCCCTGCTACGCGCGTGCCGAGGTCACGGCGCGAAGCCAGCGTCAAAACGGGGGCGGGCGGGCGATCGGGCTCGGGCGGGTCGGGGGACTCCGACTCCGAAGCATTGGCTACGGTCCCCGGGGTGAGCAGCAGCCACGCGGCCACCCACGCGCGCAGACCGGGGACGGATGTCCGGCCGGCACGCCGTCGGGGCAGGGTGCGCGGCTGCATGCGCCGAAGGGTGCCTGTGAGGGGGAGACCGCGCCAGCGTTTTTCCGGCGCGGCGGGTTCGCCGGGAGAAGGTGGTGCAGGCTTCCAGCCTGCACGCCCGGTCGGGCAGGGCGGCTGCGGAGCCGGGGATCAGATGCACCTTCGCTCCACCGGCGATCGTCACAGCAGGACCTTCGCCTCACCCGGTTCCGGGTGCCGGGGCTTGACGCAAGTCATCGTCCGGTGGTTCATGACCCGAACACTTGCCCGCTGTGACTATGAACCCGCTTCGCCCTTCCTCGACGCCCTCGCCGTCCCGGTCTGTGTCCGGGATGTTCGCGACGGTCCTTTGGTCCGCCAGCCTGCTGTTCGCCGCGCCCGCCTCGCTGTCAGCCGCGGAGACCGTCTGGCTGTCCGAGCTCGACCTGACGATGTTCCGGCAGAGCTGGGGGGAGGCGCAGCGGGACCGTTCCGTGACCGGGAAGACCCTGAGTATTGCCGGCCAGGCCTATGAGCGGGGCGTGGGGACGCACGCGCGGAGCGTGGTCTGGCTGGATCTGGTCGGGGGCAGCGAACGCTTCCTGGCGGTCGTGGGCGTGGACGATGCGACGACAAGCGACAGTGCCAGCCTCGCTTTCCAGATCGCCGGCGATGGCCGCAAGCTCTGGGACTCCGGCGTCCTCCGGCGCGGTCAACCCGCCAAGACCGTGGACCTCGAAGTCCGCGGCGTGCGCAGCCTCATGCTGCTCGTGACCGACGCCGGCGACGGGGTCAGCTACGACCACGCGAATTGGGCGCAGGCGCGGTTCCTGGTCAGCGGTGCGCGCCCGCGGACGGTGCCGGCACCGGTCGAAGACGTGGTGATCCTGACCCCGAAACCCGGGCCCGCCCCGCGGATCAACAGCCCGCGCGTGACCGGTTGCCGGCCGGGGAATCCCTTTTTGTTCCGCATCCCGGCCCAGGGCGAACGCCCGATGACCTTCACAGCCAACCCGCTCCCAGCCGGGCTGACCCTCGACGCGGACACCGGGATCCTGCGCGGCACCGCCCCGGCCCGCGGCGAATACGTGGTGAACCTCTCCGCGCGCAACCGGCATGGGACCGCCCAGAGCACGCTCCGGATTGTGGCCGGAGACACGCTGGCCCTGACTCCGACGATGGGCTGGAACCACTGGTACACCCACTACGACCGCATCACCGACCGGCTCATGCGCGAGGCGGCCGACGTGATGGTGAGCAGCGGCATGGCCGATGTCGGCTACCAATACGTCAGCATCGACGACTGCTGGATGAACGCCGCCAAGCATGCCGATCCGTTGCGCGTCGGACCGCATCGTGATGCCGAGGGGAATCTCCTTCCGAACAAGCACTTTCCCGACATGAACGCGCTCACGGAGCACATTCATCGCCTCGGTCTGAAGGCCGGGACTTACATCTCGCCCGGACCCCGCACCTGCGCCGGGTTCGCCGGTTCGTGGCAGCACGAAGCGCGCGACGCCCGCCAGTTCGCCGACTGGGGGTTCGACCTGCTCAAGTACGACTGGTGCTCGTACGGCGAGATCGCGGCGAAGGATCCGGATCCGGAACTGGTGAAGTTCAAGAAGCCCTATGTGCTCATGGGCCGTCTGCTGCAGGAACAGCCGCGGGACATCGTGCTCAACCTCTGCCAGTACGGGATGGGCGACGTCTGGAAGTGGGGCGCGGAGGTGGGCGGTCATTCCTGGCGGACGGCGGGCGACCTGGGCTTCGAGCTGGACCGCATTTTCGAAGTGGCCCTCCAGAACGCCGAACACCGTGACTGGCAGCGACCCGGCGCCTGGAACGACCCCGACTACATCCAGATCGGCTACATCGGGAATGCGCACGGCATGGGCCAGCCACGGCCCTGCCCGCTGACGCCGAGCGAGCAATACTCTTTCATGTCGCTGTGGTGCCTGATGGCGTCCCCGCTGTTCTTCAGCGGCGACATGGGGCGGCTGGACGAATTCACGGTGAACGTGCTGTGCAACCCCGAGCTGATCGAGGTGAACCAGGATCCCCTGGGGCAGTGCGGCCGGGTGGTGCCGCTCGCCGACGAGACCTTTGCGATGGTCAAGGACCTCGCGGACGGCTCGAAGGCGGTGGGGCTGTTCAACCGGGGCGAGTTTCCGGCGACCGTCACGGCGACCTGGCCAGCACTCGGATTTGAAGGCCGGTACCGGACCCGGGATCTGTGGCGGCAGCAGGACGTGGGGTTCCGGCAGGAAAGCCTCGCGGCGCCGGTGGCCCGCCGCGGCGGTGCCGTCTTTCGTCTCTGGCGCGCGGAGTAGGCTGCGGGCATCCGGCTCGCGCGACGGCGGGGAAGCACCCGTGAACAACCCCGCATTGCAGCAGGCGTCATCTTTCGTTAGCTTGCCTCCCATGTTCGCGCCGCCGGCGATCGTCCGCTGCCTTCTCGTGGCTTGTCTCGCCGCGCTCCTGGGCGGGTGTTACCCCATGGCCCCGGGAACGCCGGAGGAGAACCATCCTCTGATCAACGAGGCCATGGCGCGCAAGTCCGGCAGCCCCCGCGAAGCCGCCCGGCTGCTCGAACGCGCCCTCGAAGCCAACCCCCGCCTGGCTCGCGCCCACTGGGAGTTGGGCCTGATTTGCCTGAATCACACGGCCGATTACGCCGCCGCCGTTTATCACTTCCAGAAAGTCCTCGCCTTGCGCCCGGACTGGCCTCACGCGAGCACCACGCGCCAGCTCATCAGCAACGCCAAACTCGAGCTCGTCAAGGAAGGCGTCGAAGCCCCCAACCTCCCCTCCGTTCAGCGGCAGATGGACCGGCTCGTTGCCGAACTGCATCAGCTCACCGCCGCCAAAACCAACCTCGAGGCGCGGGTGCAGTACCTCTCCGGCGTCACCCAACAGCTCGCCGTCGAGAACCTCCAGTTGCGCCAGCAGATGCTCGCCCCTCATGCGGCCCCGCCCGGCCGCGTGGATCCCGGCCCCGGCGGTGCTTCTCCTCCTCCAGCCCTTTCGGCCGCCGGTCAATGGCGCAGCGACCGTGCGCCGCCGGTCCGGTAGGGACTTCGTCGCCTCCGTCCGCCTTCGAGGCCCTACGCTGAGCATCTCCACTCGGGCACCGTCTGGCGGCCGGGCGCGATGCCGGCTCAACGCAGGCCGCGCGGTGCCGGCCGGCGGACGTCTTTACACCGTGCGTCGCGGCCAGACCGCCTTTGCCTCAGCCGCCGTTACGGGTTCACCGTCGGCGACCTCGCCGCCGCCAACCCGGGGGTGGATCCCACCCGGCTCCGGGCCGGCCAGACGATCCGCCTGCCCGTCCGTTGAGGGGCTGGCTCAGCCCGCCACCTCGAGCCACTGGCCCTCGCGCGCCTGCCGCGCCGCCACCAACGCCCCCTTCGCCACGAGTTCCTTGTAGCCGGGCCCGACCGTCAAGACCCGCGGCTTTTCGTAGCCGTCCTCGAGCAGGAGCCGCTGCAGCTCCGTGTCCAGGTTGCGGACCAGGCTGCCGCCGCCGGTCAGGATGATGTTGCCCAACAACTCCTCCACCGTGTCCGTGCTGGCGCGTGCGATGGCGACCTTCACGAGCTCGAACACCTCCTGCAACAGCCGCTGGCAGGACTGGCCGATCAGGTCCGTGAAGTCGATTTTCCGGGCCTTCCCGCCCAGCACGATGGTGGCCGTGATCGGCCCCTCGGCCTGGCCCACATGGGAGTGCTGTTCCTTCAGCTCGCGGACCCGCGGCAGCGAGAGGTCGGCGTCCGGGTGCTGACGACGCAGGGATTCCTGCAGCAACCGATCCACTTCGTCGCCGCCAAAGGCCGAGCTGACCTGCTCGTTGGGACCGGGATAGTAGCCCTGGACCAGGCAGACGTCGGTCGTGCCGGCCCCGATATCCACGAACAACGAGTTCCGCACCGGATCCAGATAGGCGGGATCGCTCAGGCGGGTTTCATCCCGGTAGCCGAGCGCAGCCAGGAAGGGTTCAGGCACCAGGATCATCCGCCCAAAGAGCCCGGCCAGCATGGCGCTCACGTTCTCGCGCGCCGTCCGGTCCGCGCTGGCCGGCACGCCCACGACGGCGCGCACCTCGATGTTGGGCGGCGGATTCAGGAGCTGGCGGAGATGCCGGGCAAAGTCCTGGGCGGCCGCAAGGTCCTGCACCACCCCGTTCTGCAGCGGGTGCAGCAGGCGCAGGTAGACGCGCTGCTTGAGGGCGGGCTGGCCGTAAAGGACCTTCGCGTTGCCCGGCAGCAGATGCTCGACGATGCCCTCGCGCGCGTAGCCCACCACGGTCGGCACGATTTCGCTGACGACCAGGTCGTCCGGCGAGCCGGCGTAAGCGGCCTTGAGGCAGGAGGTGCTGGTGCCCAGATCGAGCCCGACCAGCAGCAGCTCGCCCTTCGCCGGCGGCGGCACCGGTTCCAGGGCCGGAAAGGGCGGGGACTTGCGTTGCAGTTCGCGGGCGGTGTCGGCCGTCAAAGGGGCCACGTAAGTGGTGCGCATGGCGTGAACAAGTTGCCGGTCCCGGACACCGGCACCCACAGCGGGCGCAGGTGAGCCGGAAACCGGGGGGAGTGTGGAATGAAGACCCGACCCAACGCAAGCCGCCACTTGGCAGCGAACTCATTTCCGGAGTGCCGGCCGTTGAAAAGACCGGATACGGACGGTGCAGGCTGGAAGCCCGCACCACAAGTGCATGGAGCGCCTCCCTGAGCCCCAATCCCCGATGTTCGCAATCGGCGGAGAACCCTAAACGGGGAGTCCCTCCACCGATTACGAACCTCGGCGCGCCGCGGCTAGGGAGGGCAGGTCCTGCCCACACTCACCAGGTCTTCGTTCGTCAGCACGTTGACGATCTTGAACTGCTCGGCGTGGAAGAGCGGATCGCCGCGGAAGCTCAGTTTGCCGAAGTACTTTTTCTCCATCTCGATGAGGCGCTTCTCGTCGGCGGTGCGCAGGCGTTCGAGCACGACCGGGTGCACGACGACGCGCAACTGGAAGTCGGACTCGTCGCGGTGGCGCCGGCGCAGGATCTCGGCCAGCTTGCGCTGGATCTCGACGCTCATGCTGATGGCGCTCTTGACGACGCCGTGTCCCTTGCAATACGGGCAGTCGTCATAGACGGCCTCGTGGACGCTCTCGGTATGGCGCTGGCGGGTCATCTCCATGAGCCCGAGCTGGGAGATGGGCAGCACATGCGTGCGGGCGCGGTCCCGTTTGAGCAGGTCCTTCATCTTGAGGTACACCGCCTGGCGGTCCTTGCCCGACTTCATGTCGATGAAATCGAGGACGATCAAGCCGCCCATGTTGCGGAGGCGGAGCTGGCGGCAGATCTCCTCGGCCGCCTCGAGGTTGACCTTGGCGATGGTGGACTCGGGATCCTTGACGTTCTTGTGCCGCCCGGTGTTGACGTCGATGGCCACGAGCGCCTCGGTCTCGTCGACGACGATGTAGCCGCCGCTCTTGAGATGGACCTGGCGGGCGAAGGCGGACTGGAGCTGGCGGGTGATGTTGAAGCGGTCGAACACCGCCTGCGACTCGTTGTAGAACTTCACCTTGTTGACCGAACGGCGGGACACCTTGTTGATCCGGGTGCGGATCCGCTCGTAGTCCGTGTGGTTGTCCACCACGATCCGTTCGACGTCGTCGGTCAGGAAGTCGCGCACCGTGCGCTCGATGAGGTCGGGCTCGCGGAAGACGCAGCACGGCGCGGGCTGGGTGTTGATCTGGTCCTGGACCGCCTTCCATTCCTCGAGCAACAGCGCCAGGTCCCGCACGAAATACCGCGCCTGCTGTCCCTCCCCCGCCGTCCGGATGATGACGCCCATGCCGTCGGGCAGGGTCAGCTTGCGCACGATCCGCTTGAGCCGCTGGCGTTCCTCGGGGTCCTCGATCTTGCGCGACACGCCGCACTGGTCGGAGTTGGGCAGCAGGACGAGGAACCGGCCGGGCAAGGCGAGGTTGGTGGTGACCCGCGGGCCCTTGGTGCCGATGGGCCCTTTGCTGACCTGGATGACGATGTCGGTGCCGGGGGGGTAGAGGCGGGGGATGTCCTTCTGCGTCACCTTGGGTTTCTCGCGGCGGCGGCGGTCTTCGCGTTCGACCAGTTCGACGTTGCTGTCGAAGCTGGCGGGCACGATGTCCCAGTAATGGAGGAAGGCGTTCTTCTCGAAGCCAATGTCCACAAAGGCGGCCTTGAGACCGTCCTCGAGGTTCCGCACCCGCCCCTTGAAGATGCTGCCGACCAACCGCTCCTCCTCGGTCCGCTCGATGGTGAACTCCTCGAGCCGGCCCTCCTCGAGCACGGCGACGCGGGTCTCCAGGGACTCGGCGTTGATGATGACTTCCTTGTGGCTGCTCTCCTTCGGCTGCACCAGGCGTTGCACGCGGCGGATGACCTTCTGGGCGGCGGCCCGGAGGCTGCCCATGAGCGTCGGCGGCTTGGGCGCCTCGGCGATCGTCTCCTCCTGCACCTCGGCCGGCACCTCGAGATGCGGCTGGCGATACTCCCGCACGCTGGCCCCGTCCCGTTCGCCCACCACCGCGGCGGGGTCGGCTTCGGCCGCGTTCTCCGGCAGACCGGCGGCCCGGTTGTGCGCCTGGTGGATTTCCTTCTCGTGGCGCCGGAAGTCGAAGACGGTCTCGTCGGAAGAACGGTCGCCGAGCGCCTCGGCGCGCGCTTCGAGGGCGGCGCGTTCGGGTTTGAACATCTGGCCGCGCCCGGGGCGGAAGCGCTGCACGCGGCGGCGGCGGGAAAAACTGCGGTCACTCATAGGGGGGAACTCAGGTTTGGCGGTGCAACTGCACGTTTTGGAGGAGGCCGATGGCGAGGAGCGCGCACACCACGGAGGTGCCGCCGTAACTGAGCAGCGGCAGGGGAATGCCCGTCACCGGCATCAGCCGGATATTCATGCCGATGTTGATAAACACCTGGCAGAAAAAGAGGGAGACGATGCCGACGGCCAGCAGCAGGCCCAGCCGATCGCGGGCCTGGCTCGCAATCTTGAGGCCGGTGAGCAGGATCACGGCGTAAAGCGCCAGCACCGTGGCGCTGCCTACAAACCCGCTCTCCTCGGCAATGACCGAAAAAATGAAATCGTTGTGCGCCACCGCGCGCGGCAGGTAACCCAGGGCGTTCTGCGTCCCTTGCCGCCAGCCCTTGCCCGTCAGGCCCCCCGAGCCCACCGAGATCAGGGCCTGCTCCACGTTGTGCGACGCATCCCGGTACTCGCGCCAGGCCCGGGCCCGCTCGGCCTCGGTCGCGTTGGCCGGTGCAAAACTCTGCCCGAAATACACCATCAGCCGCCGCTTCTGGTAAGGCTCGAGCTGGACCACCTGCCAGTCGGTCGGCGCCCACAAGATGTCCGCCAGCAACAACCCCACCGCCACCGCCCCCCCCCCAATCAGCCGCCACAGAAACCGCGTCGGCACCCCCGCCACAAACATCATCACCAGCCCCACCGGCAGGAACACCAGCGCCGACCCCAGGTCGGGCTCGCGCAGGATCAGCACAAACGGCAGGAGACAAAGGCCCAGGCTCTTGAAGAACAGGCCGGGCGTGGCCACTTCCGGAGCCGGGCGGCTCAGGTAGCTCGCCAGCGCGAAGATCGTCGCAATCTTCGCAAACTCCGAGGGCTGGAATTGAAAGGGGCCCAGGAGAATCCAGCGGCGCGCCCCCCAACCCTGCGTGCTCCCGATGCCCGGGATCAGCACCGCCACCAGCAACAGGATGGCCGCCCAGTAGCCCACCATCGCCCAGCGTGACAACCCCCGGTACGACCGCAGACACACGAGCACGCCCAGCCCGCTGCCCAGCCCGTACCAGATGATCTGCCGCACATACCCGCGCCGCAGCCAGGGGGTCTGACCCCCCCCTTCCCCGCCCAGCGTGGCGCTCGCCACAAACAGCCCGCCGATCCCCATCAAGCCCACGACCGCCAGCAGCATCGGCCATTCGAGCCGGCGTTCGCGCTTGAGTCGAGGGGGGGCGATCATGGCAGCGAAGCGTGCGCAACCGCTCACGGAGGGGCCACGGAAGCCAGCGTTGCCGGCCGCCCGGCCGCCCCCGGCGCGGCGCGGCTTTCAATGGCCTGGTACACCTGGCGGGCAATCGGGGCACACGTGCCGCCGCCCGAGCCGCCCCCTTCCACCATCACCACCACCACGTAGCGGGGATCTTCGTAGGGCGCGAAGGACGTGAACCAGGTGATGTACTCGACGACCCGGCCGTTCTGCTCGATCTCCGCCGTGCCGGTCTTGCCGCCCACCCGCAGGTGGCGCAGCGCGGGAGTCTTGCGGTCACGGTCGCGAAAGGCCCGGTACCCGGTGCCTTCCGGTTCCTCGGTGTCCGCCAGCATCGCTTCCCGCAGGATCGCGAGGTTCTCCGGCCGCACCCCCAGCTCCCCCCGGACCCGCGGCTCGAAGACAATCGGCAACCCCTGGACCCCCGGCTCGGGCGGATCCAGGCGCAACACCAGGCGCGGCCAGTAGACCCGTCCTCCGTTGGCCACGGCCGCCGTCAGGACCGCCATCTGGAGGGGCGTGACGGTGATCTCCTGGCCGATGCAGACGTTGGCCACGTTGCCCTCGGTCCATTGCCAGCGCACCTCGCGCGGGTACGGAAAGAAACCACGCGCCTCCTGGCGCAGGGGCAGCCCGATGCGTTCCCCCAGAAAGAACCGCTTGCCCACCTCCAGCAGCGCGTCGCGCCCCGTCTGCAGCCCGTGATGGATGAAGTACGCATTGCTCGAACGCAGCAGGGCGCGCCGGAAGTTGTAATCGCCGGGCGGTGCCGTGTCGCGGATGAGGCGGCGTCCGACGAAATACGCGCCCCGACCGGGGAGGCGCGGGTTCGGCTGCACCTCGTACGTGGCGGCGGGATCCAGGCCGGCCTCGAGACAGGCCAGGCCGGTGACCATCTTGAAGATCGAGCCCGGCGGGTAGGCGCCCTGCGTGGCGCGGTTCAGCATCGGCCGGAGGGTGGGGTGGTTCAGGTAATTGGTCCAATCCGCCTGGCTGATGCCCTGCAGAAAGGCGTTCGGGTCATAGGAGGGCGCGGAGACCAGGGCCAGGACATCGCCGTTGGTCGCATCCAACACCACCACCGCGCCGCGGGTCTCGGGTCCGGCGGACTGCAGCGCCCGCACGGCGGCGAGCTGGAGTTCCAGGTCCAGGGTGAGGGTCAGGTTCATCCCGGCCTCGGCCGGTGTCCAGATGGTCTTGCTCGCGATAGCTCAGGCTGTTGACTACGATGGACTCGATGCCAGGGCGCCCGACCAACGCCTCGTCATAGCCGGCCTCGAGACCCACGGCCCCCTGATAGCTGGGCAGGCTGTAGCTGAAGCCCTCCTCTTCGTCGCCGCGCGCCAGGTCATCGCGGGTGAGGTAGCCCAGCACATGCGCGACCTGACGGCCGTGGGGGTAGTGGCGGATGGGCTGTACCTCGAGGTCCACCCCGGGCAGGACCGGGGCCTGTTCGAGGAAGCGCGCCACCTGGAACGGCGTCAGGTTCTCGAGGATCGGCAGGGGTCGGTACGGCCACTGGTAGTGGTGGCGCACATAGTCTTTCTGCTGGATCTCGAGGGGGGTGCCCAGCAGCGCGGCCACCCGCGCCACCGTGTTGCTCACCACGTGGTAGCGCGCCCGGGTGTTGAGCTGCTGAATGTCGTCCCGCCCGGGCCGGATCGTGGGCCGACGGGACCGGAACCGGTCCAACAAACCGTCCAGGACGCCGGCAGGTTTGGCGGGTGAGGCAGCGGATCGCTGGGCCAGACGCTCGGCCACCAGGATCGCTCGCAGCCGCCAGTACTCGGCCACGAACTGCGGTCGCAACTCCTCGATGTAGAGGTTGAGCTGGTAGCTGGGGCGGTTGTCGGCCAGCACCTGGCCGTGCCGGTCCAGCATCTTCCCCCGCACGGCGGGCACCCGCACGGTGCGGAACGTCTGGTTGCGCATCCGCTCCCGGTAGTGATCGGCCTGCACCACCTGCAGGTACCAAAGCCCCGCCAGCAACACGCCGAGCGCTGCGCACACCGCCAGCGCCAGCCAGCGCAGCCGATGGTCGCCTCGTCGCAGTTGGTCCATTACCAGCATGGCTTCGCGTCAGTACCGACCCCGTTTCAGATCGCGATCCGCCCGGAACGGCAGGGCGGGGGCCGGAGGATGGAGGAACGCGGTCTCGAGCCGGTCCATGAGCCGGAACACCAGCGGCGTCAGCACCCCGCCGGTGACGGTCAGGACCACCAGTTGCCACAGCGAGTGCCAGCCCACATCCGGAAGCAGTCCCTTGCTGAAGACCAGCCCCAGCGTCAGCACGGGCACCACCGCGCTCGCGGCCGCTCCGAGCAACACCTGCGCATAGTCCAGCTCCCGCAACAGCAGATCCCGCTGCTGCCACAGCACCAGCCCCACCAGGAACAGCGGCAGAATGCTCACCCCCAGCGGATTCGCCGACAGCGCGTCCAGCCACAACCCCGCCACCACGGCCAGGCCGCTCACCCCGGCCAGGCTCAGCCGCAACGCCGCGTATACGACCAACGGGGGCACCAGGTTGATGGGGCTGCCCAGCCAGAGCCGCGGCCCCGTCCACGCGGCCTGCGCAAACACCGCCAGGAACGCCAGCACGAGCAGGATGAGGAAGCGGGCGCGTTTCATGGCCAGATCACCAGCACCTCCCGCAGGCGACTCGAGTCCGCCACCAGCTTCACCCGCGCCTCCGAGTAAAGTCCGTACCCCACGCTCCGGGTGTCCACGACCGTCCCCACCGGGATGCCCGCCGGGAAGAACCCACCTGCCGCTGGTCACCACGGTCTGACCCGGCACCAGCATCGGCGTTCCGCGGCAGATGGGTCAGCTCCACCAGCCGATGGTCCAACACCCCCGCGGCGAGCGTCGTCAACACCCCCGTCTCGCCCGTCTCGCGCACCACCACGGCGACGCGGCACTTCGGGTCGCCCACCAGCACCACGTCGGAAGCCCCCAGCCCCACGGTGTCGAGCCGGCCCAGCAAGCCCTCGGGCGAAACCACCGGCAACCCGGGCCGCGCCCCGTCCTGGCTGCCGAACTCGATGCGCACCGTACGCCACCAGCTCGCGGTGTCGCGGGCGATCACCCGGCAGGCCTTGGATTTCCAGGGGCTGAGCTGCTGCCAGCCCACGATCTGGCGCAACCTCCGATTCTCCTCCGCCGCGGCCTGGACACGCGCCAGCTCGACGCTGAGGGTCCGGTTTTGTTGGCGGAGTTCGGCCACCTCCTGCAGCAGCAGGGCGCGCGGCAGGACGGCGCGGGTCACCTCGTGGGCCGCGGTCTGCACCGAGCCCACCAGCCCGAAGAGCGGCAGGAACAGGCTGCCGACGGCGAGCTTGGCCCGGGCGGCAACGGTCTCGGGCAGGTTCAAAAGAACCAGCACCAGCAGCACGACGCTGCTCAGAGCGATCAACTGCGGCCTTCTAAACATCCATCACCCCGTCATGCCAACGGGGCGAACGCACGCCGGCCACGCGGCCGGTTCACGTGGCTGAGGAGGCCACCCGCTTCAGGAATTGCAGCTCGCTCAACACCCGTCCGGTCCCCTCCGCCACCGCGGTCAGGGGGTCGTCCGCAATGTGCACCGGGAGATAGGTCTCCTCGGCCACCAGGCGGTCGATGCCGCGCAGCAGGGCGCCGCCGCCCGCCAGGACAATCCCGCGGTCGACCAGGTCGGCTGCCAGCTCCGGGGGGCATCGTTCCAGGGTGATTCGAACTGCTTCAAGAATGCTGGAGAGGGGTTCCTTCAAGGCCTCGCGGACCTCCTCCGAGCGGATCGTGATGGTCTTGGGCAGGCCGGTGCTCAGATCCCGGCCCTTCACGTCCATCGTCAGTTCCTGCTCCAAAGGATAGGCCGAGCCACTGCGGATCTTGATCTCTTCCGCCGTACGTTCGCCAATCATCAAGTTGTGTGCGCGCTTCATGTGGGCGACGATGGTCTCGTCGAATTCGTCGCCTCCCACCCGCAGGCTTCGGCTGTACACGATGCCCGCCAGCGAAATGATCGCCATCTCGCAGGTGCCACCCCCGATGTCCACAATCATGTTCCCGGCCGGTTCGTGCACCGGGAGCCCGACCCCGATGGCCGAGGCCATGGGCTGCTCGATCAGGTACACCTCCCGCGCCCCGGCGTGCGTCACCGAATCCTTCACCGCCCGCCGCTCGACCTCGGTGATGCCCGACGGCACCGCCACCACCACCCGCGGCGCAATCAGCTTCCGATGATGCACCCGCTGGATGAAATGGCGCAGCATCGCCCCCGTCACGTCGAAGTCGGCAATGACGCCGTCCTTCATCGGCCGGATGGCCACAATGCTGCCCGGCGTCCGCCCGAGCATCCGCTTCGCCTCCTCGCCCACCGCCAGCACGTTGTTCGTCCCCGCCTGGATGGCGACCACGGAGGGTTCCCGCAACACAATGCCGCGATCCTTGACGTAAACGAGGGAGTTCGCCGTCCCCAGATCGATGCCAATGTCGTTGGAAAACAGGCTCTTAACTTGCTCGAACATGAAGCTTGCCTAGCACGGCCGGAGTTCATGACGGCTTCACCACGGGGTCATGGAGATTCCCCGCCGCTGACGCCCGCACGCCCGCCGTGCGACACAAATCTCCGGATCGTTCGTTCGGGGCGCGATTCTGCGCCGAGGCACCTGGAACGCTGGATACCGAAAGGGGGGCTGTCCGCTGCGGTTGTTCTCTGTGTCCTCCCGAGCTCTGTGCTGAAAAACCGGACCCGGGTTCAGCACAGAGCTCGGGAGGACACAGAGGATCAGCCGACGAGGCAGCCGGCTTTTTGTCTCCCGCCGACGCCTACCCCACATCTCAGGGCGCAGCTCCTGCTCTTGCTCGTGCTCTTGCTCTTGCTCGTGCTCTTGCTCGTGCTCCTGCTCTTGCTCCTGCTCTTGCTCCTGCTCTTGCTCTTGCTCCTCGATCTCGCCGGATCTTCGGTGCGGGAGCGGTTCCTTGCCCAGTCGCGACGGAGGTTGGCGACTACTACCCGAACCGCAAACGCTAGTGGATTCGGTTCCACGAGAAGGCTTGGCCACCTCGGGGTGGGCTGCACGGAGGGACGTTTGACAAGAATTGCCAATCTGCGTACTCTGGGAGCGTGCCGACGCAGAACGTGAATCTGACGCCTGAACTCGACCGGTTCGTTAAGCAGGCCGTGGAGACCGGCGCGTTTAAGAGCGCCAGTGAAGTTCACCGGGCGGCTCTTTCCGCCATGTCGCGGCAACAGGAAGAGCGAGCCTTGCGCCTCGCCAGGTTGCGGCAAGAGATTCAGGCCGGCTTGAATTCGGGTTCTCCGGTGGAAGTCGGTGATCTCGACAGTTTCCTGGAGAAGTGCGCCGCTGAGGCGTCAAGTGAGCTCCGCGACCAGATCGGATGAATGGCGTTGCGCTATTTCCCAGCCGCCAGGAAGGACATCAAGGATGCCCTGCAGTGGTCCTCCGAGAACTTCGGTCGCGCAGCCGCTCGCCGTTACAGGCAGCTCATCGGAGCCGGGTTGTCTGAGATCGCTGCGAATCCAAAGCTCCAACACTCCTACGAGCTATCCGCTTTGCTGCCAGGCATCCGGCTCTACCATCTGAGGCATAGCCGCAAGCGTGCTGTTGTCGAGAGCCAGTTTGTGAGAAACCCCCGGCATTTCGTTGCCTACACTATCCGTGAAGCCGATGGGGTGATTGTTCGAGTCCTACACGACCGAATGGAAATCGCGCGGCAATTGCAGGACACCCTGTGAACGAGGCGGCCGATGCGCAGATCTCACCGTTTGACCCAGCCGCGCAGGGGTTCGGCTGCCTGGTAGGGCTCGTTCCGTGCCCGAACTGACCGGGTTCAGCACCACGCTCACCGACAAGGGCCAAACGACCGTGCCGCAGGAAATCCGCCAAGCCCTGGGCGTCGCCCCCCGCCAGCGCCTGGCCTGGGAGGTTCGCAAGGACGGTTCAGCCGTCGTCCGACCCGTACCCAGCGTCATGGAGCTGGCCGGGGCTTTGAAATCGGACGTGCCTTTCGGCCGAGTTCAGACTGCCCGTGACCTCGTTCGACCGCGACCTCGACAACTTCCAGGATATCACCCACTTCGAGCCCAATGGCTGACCGGCTGGAAATCTGAGGCGCCTCCGCCCGCTGGCCCGCCGTCTGGGACGACGCGCCAGGGAGGTCGGGGCCGCATGGGTCGGGGAAAGTCCTCGCCGCGCGGACTTCGCGATCATCGATTTTCGCAGCCGCGGGACGCAATGGGGTCAAACATTGACATTTGACATTCTATCAGTCCCCAGCGCCCGCCACCGTTCGGCGGGAATTGTCAAATGTCAATGTTTGACCCCATTGCCTTCGTCCTGCGGGAAGGGCTTACCGGGGCGAGGCGGCGGCGTCAACAGCCTCAACAGTAGCCGGGACTGACCCCTTCGCGCTATTCCGCCCGCAGCCTCCAGAACCGGGCCGGCACGAGCCCATCAACCGGGATCTCAAACATCCGCTCGTCGCCCTCGACGCGCACGTCCGCCTCGCTGGGGGTCCAACCCTCCGCTGGGCTGGCAGACTGTTCGATGACCACGGCGGAAAGACCCGCCGGCCAGGCGCACTTGATCTTCGGCGCCAGCCCCGGCCCGGAGCCCGGCGCAAACCAGACCCGCAGGGGAAGCTTCGGCGGTCCGGCGGAACCTTCGAGAAGCGTCAGGCCGAGGTTGTCCGCAGCGCCGTCGTTGTACGTCCCGGTGAACCGACTGACGCGGATCGTCACCTCGATGGTCCGGGTTCCCGGCGGCACGGCGCTCTGGTCCTGCCGGGCAACCAACGCCGTCTGGCGGTGGCGGGCCTGGGACGGGAGCGGCCCCAGTTCCATCTGGCCCAAGGGCGTGCCGTCTGACCGGAAATACTGCGCCGTGACTTGGGCGCGGTCGTCATCCTCCGCCGCCACGGCGAGCCACGCCTCAAGCACTGCCTTCAACCGGCGCTCGTCAATCATCTGCGCCGCCGCCGCCACATCCACCAATTGCCTCGCCAGGCTGGTCGCACTGTCCGGCCCGCCGACGAAGAGATTGCTCCCCCGGTTCTCCGGCCCTGGTAGATCGCCGGCGAACGGGCTGCCGGCGGCATCGTATCGCAGGGCGGTCAACGCGCCGCTGGTTTCCCAGCCGAAGGGCGCCGCCACGGCCAGCATGTCCGCCGCGCCGACGCTGGCTTCGGCGCCCGGATTGACCAGCAGATTGCGGTTCATGACTGTCGACGGATCGGTTCCGCCCCCTCCGGAGTAAGGACGGCTCGAAAAACTGCCCTGCCCCTCATGCACGTCCCATTGCGCCTCATGCAGCAGCGACGGCACGCCGCTCATGTTCAGTTCCACCACGGTGAAGGTGACGTTCCCGAACTGCAGGACGAGGCTCTCCGCCGGCACTTGCCCGGCCTCGCGCGCCTCGACTCCCAATTGGCTCACCAGGACCTCCTTGAGATCGATGCGGGCGAAAAGGACTGAAGCGGAGCTCTGGCGCGTCAACTCGAGACGCGCCTCCTTGAACCGGCGGCCCTGGGCGCATGCCACGGCCAGCTTCGGCGACGTCCGGTCGAGGTACTTGGTGAGCTGCAGGCCGCCGAATTCGGGCCGGGCGGCGCCAACGCTTGCGAGCCGCACGTGGTCGCGCCAGTCGGCCGCGAGATTCGCCAGCGGTCCCGCAGCTCGAATCCCTGAAGTGCTTGGATTCGACACCGCCTGCTCCCAACTCGTGAGTTCGATCCAGTCTTTGTGTTCCGCTTCCGTGGCTTCGCCCTTGAGGTCATCGAGCCGGAGATAAGCCGCGCCCCAAGCCACGCCGAAACCGAGCAAGCCCGTCACCGCCCACAGCAGCGCCGCACGGCGAACCACCCGGGAGGTTCGCCCGACCGGGCGCTGCCGGAAACAGGGGGCGGATCGCACGTCAACCGCCCTTGTTCTGCTTCAGGTCCCAATACGCGGGCACCGGCGTGTCCAGGGTGCCGTCCGCCTTCTGGGACCTGTAGGTCCAGGTGATCTTCGAAAAGTTGAACGTGACGGCGTCGCCAGGTGCGGCGCCGTCGGCGGCGGAATTCTCCACCCGCGAAACCAGCACGTCCTCCATCTTAATCGTGTAATACTCCAGCTGTTCTTTGCCCGCCCGCCGCACCGTGAGCAACGCGCTCTTGATATGCTCCCCGCTCGCGCAGGCCAGGAAGAGTTTCGGGGAGGCCTTGCTCATCTGCGCCGTGATGGCAAAATCCTGGAAGGAAGCCTTGCCGGCGCCACCACCGCCGCCCACCGCGGTGCTCCCCGAGTTCGCAACCGCCCAGGAGAACGATCCGAGTTCGATCTCCCCCTTATGCTTGGCGTCCTGCGATTCGCCCGGAATTCCGTCGATCTTGAGAAAATAGTCATCCGCCGCCGACACGGAAGCAGCCCCGGTCAAAGTCAACAGGGCGGCGGGGGTGAGCTGGAGCAGGGCGCTCAGCTTGGTTTTCATGAAGGCATCATAGGCTTGGTCGTTCTTTCGTCAAGGGAGGCCCGCGACGCGCATCGTCCTCGTCTCGTCCGCTGGGTGACCGCATGAAACCGGGTTCCTCGGGCCGTCGCCCATTGCTTCCCGGCGGCGGGTCGGATAGCCTCCGGCGCGATGCCCCCGGAATCTGGCGCTTACGAGATCGTCCCGTACCCGACCCGGGCGCAATCCCCGATTCACCCGGACCGGCTGGCCGCCCTGGGGCTGCTGTACGGGCTCGACCCGTGTCCATTGGACCGCTGCCGCATTCTGGAAATTGGCTGCGGCGACGGTGGCAACCTGATCCCGATCGCGGCGGTCCTGCCGGAAAGCCGGTGCGAGGGCATCGATGCCTCTTCCACGGCCATCAGGCGCGGGCGGGAGTACGCGGAGCGGTGCGGACTGCGGAACGTCGCGCTGCGCTGTGTGCAACTGCCGGACGCTGCGGCGGTGACGGGCGAGTTCGACTACATCCTCTGCCACGGCGTCTTCTCCTGGGTGCCCGAGCCGGTTCGGGAAGCGATCCTTCGAATCTGCTGCGCCCATCTGGCGCCGAAGGGCCTGGCGGTCGTGAGCTATAATGCCCTGCCGGGCGGCCACGCACGGCGGGCGGTGCGCGAGATGCTCCGCTGGCACGTGCGCGAGGTGGCGGCCGCCGCGGAACGGATCACCGAGGCCCGCGCCCTGGCGCAACTGGTCGAGGAACGCATGGTGGAACAAGGCGCGTCGGCGCGGGCGCTGCGCGAAGAACTGGCCGTGGCGCGCCACAAGGAAGACGGGCACTTTACCACGACGATCTGGCCGCGACCAACGATCCGTTCTACCTGCACGAATTCATGGTGCGCGCCCGCCGGCACGGGTTGCGCTACTTGGCCGACGCGGACTTGACCGATCTTATCCGACCGGCGCTGCCCGCAGATCTCCGGGGTCTGCTCGCGGCGCTCACCTCCGACCGGGTCGAGCGCGAGCAGTACATGGATTTCCTCGTGGCGCGGCGTTTTCGCCAGACGATTCTGTGCCACGCCACCCAACCGGCCGCGGACGCACCTCTGGCCGACCGTCTCGCGCAGTGCTGGTTCTCCTCGCCGGCCGCCAGCCTGACTCCGGACAAAGTCAGCCAACCCAGCGCGGTGGCGGTTTTCGAAAAGAGCGGCGGCCCCCGGCTCGAAACGGACCTTTTGCCCGGCAAACTCGCGCTGGCGCGATTGACCGGGGCTTGGCCGCGACGCCTTGCCTTCGCCGGACTCGAAGCGCCTACGTCCCCGGTCGTTGCTGGCGCGCCAACCGGGGCGCCGGCGCCGCGGCTGCGCGAGCATCTCTGCGCGTTCCTGCTCGAGGCGATCACGGCGCGCCTGGTGTTCTGCCATGGTTTTTGCCCTCGCACGGTCCAGGTCCCCGGGTCGCGGCCGCGGGCCTTCCCACCGGCGCGCGTCCAGGCCGGCGCCGGGCAATGGGTGGTCAATGCCTTTCACCAGACTCTTGACCTGGAACCGCCGGCGGCGCGCGTCCTGCTCACCCTGTCGGATGGCACACGGTCGCGCGAGGAGCTCCTTCATGCCATGACCACGTTGGCCTCGGGCGAGCCAACCGAACGGGCGGGCGGCTGGCCAACCACCGCCGACGACCTGGAAGCGGCGCTGGCGAAGTTGGGCGACGGAGGACTCTTGGTGGAGTGAGGGAGAGCGGTCGCCGGTGTTGGGCAACAAGGTCTCCTTGAGAACATTGACCTTTGACATTCTACCAGTCCACGGCGCCTGCCACCGTTCGGCGGCAATTGTCAAATGTCAATGTTTGACCCCATTGCCTTGCACGATCGGGGCGTGAGCGCGGTGCTTGCCCCGGCCGGCGGTCGGGGCGAAGCTCACGCCACGGCATTTCTCACCATGGAACGCGCTGTCGAAAGGGAAGGCAGTGAGGAGGGGAGACGCACCTCGCCGGAGTCACCCCCGTCGGAGGATCGACGCCTCGTCGGGGGGGCCCTCGCGGCATTCGTGGGGTGCGTTCTCCTCACGTGGACCGTCGGCGGCTACCTGCAGTTGCGCCTCGGGCTGGGAGGATGGCTGCTGACCGAACTGCTGTGCTTTGCCCTGCCGGCGGGATGGGTGTTGCGTCGCGCCCGGGTGTCCGCTTCCGCGGCCGGGTTCGGTCGGGCCCCGCTTCCGGGGATGGGGTGGAGCGTGCTGCTGGGGTTGGTGGTGATGGCGGTGGCAGTGGGGAAGGGGGCGATGATCCGGCAGGCGTTGGGCGTTCCCCCGCCGCCGGCGCTCCGGGTGACGTGGGAATGGGTGGGTCTCGCCGTGCTGGCGCCGCTCTGCGAGGAACTGCTCTTCCGCTCGGTGTTGCAGCGGGCCTTCAGCCGCATCTGGCGGCCCCCCACGGCGCTGGTGGCCACGGCCGTCCTGTTCGGACTTGTGCCGGGCAGCTTCGTTCGGTTTCCCGAGGTGTTCCTGCTGGGGTTCTTCAGTGGCGTGGTTTTTCTGAAGACGCGCAGCTACTGGGCCAGCGTGGCCTTCCACGCGGCGGCGGCTCTCGCGGCGCCCGCGTTTTGGGTGCAGGTGACGCGGTGGCCGGCGCTGCATCATCCGCTGACGACCTGGACGTTTCTGGGCGTGGCGCTCGTGCTGGCGTGGTATCTCGATCCCCCGGGAGCGCACCGGGTGTGGGGCGTGTGGAGGAGCGCGCGCTGGGCGCTGTTCGGCAGCGCGGAGCCGGGGGCAGCACCCACCCGGGCCGGCCTGGGCCCGGTCGTGGCGTATGGGGGTGTCGTGATGCTGCTGCTGGGGGTGATGGTCACGATGATGCTGATCGGAGCGGCCGGGGCGCGTCTGGCCCAGGCGCCGATGCGGGTGCGGCAGGCGGATCTCTGGCAACTGCGGACCAACGGGGTGATCGCCGCGCAGTCCCGCATCGATTTCGAACGCTGGCCGGCCCGGCGGGAATCCCTCGGGTTCGCGTTGCCCTACACCGGGGCGCGGGTATTGCGCGCCGAGATTGCCGGTCAACCGGCGCGCGTCATGCCCGTCGGCGCGGGAACGTTCAAGCTCGTGTGGCCGGCCACGCCGCCCGCAGCGCCGCGCGCGGTGCACGTCTGGTGGGAGCTGTCGCTGAGTGAACTGGACGACCCGACGCAGGGGTATCGGGCCCGGCTGCAGGCGCTGGTTCCTGTCACGGCCTACTCGCTCCGGCTGGGGCTCGATCCGGACTGCGGCTATGAGTTCGAGCGCGCGCCGGAGCTGCGTCAGGCGGAAGTGTTCTCGATCCGCGACACGGGGAGGGCGGCGCGGAACGACTTCGCGAGTTGCGGCCTGGGTTTGCGGCGGGTCGCCGCCGGCGGAGAGGGCGGGAGACGATGAACGAGCCGCTTCGCCTCGAGACGGCACGCTTGATCCGAGCCTGGAAGGGCACGACCGACCTGGCTGCGGGATTACCTGGTGGCGGATGTGGAGGATCCGCGCCTGAATGTCGCGAGCGTGCTGAGCCGCCATTTCCTGGGGTGCGTCCTGTGGGGGGATCGCCACGGGGAACTGATGGAAGCAGAACTGCGCTTCGCCGTGGTGTTGCACTGGCTGCTCGAGCTGCGACGAGAGGTGAGCGGTTTCGAGGATTGGCGGGCCATCGGCGCCGCGCTCGCCTCGGGTGCCGACAATGCCGACGGTTGGCCGGTGCCGGCGTGTGTTCACCGGGTCCGTGCCACCCTGCCAGCGAGGGTGGCGGGGACGACCGTGCCAGATTACCTGGGTCGGTTCCTGGCACGCGCGGGGGAATCGGACGCCGATGTCGGTGGACCGGGTGGGGACGCGGCGGCCTGGGAGGAACTGGCCAACACGTTCGTGCGGTTGTGGGCGGAAGTGTTGGCGGAGGTGGAGGACTCCACCCGCGTGTCGCTGATCGAGCCGGCGTGCGGTTCGGCCAACGACTATCGGTTCCTGGCCGCGACCGGTCTGGCGCGGTTCCTGGATTACACGGGCGTCGACCTGTGCGCGGCGAACGTGGCGAATGCCCGGGCGCGCTTCCCCGGCACGCGCTTTGAAGAGGGAAATGTGTTCGCCCTGCCGGCGGCGGACCGGACGTTCGACTACGCGTGGGTCCACGATCTGTTCGAGCACCTGTCGCCGGAGGGATTCGAGGCGGCGGTGGCGGAGGTGTGCCGGGTGACACGGCGCGGGCTGTGCCTCGGGTTCTTCCAGATGGACGAGATCGGGGAACACGTGGTCCGGCCCGTGGAGGATTACCATCTCAACACCCTGAGCCTGACGCGCACGCTCGAGCAGTTTGCGCGGCACGGCTTCGTGGGCCAGGCGCTGCACCTGGGCACGTTCGTGCGGCTGCGGTTCGGTCGCGAACGGACGCCCAACCCGCAGGCCTACCTGCTGGTGCTGCAGGCGCGCGACGCCAGCGTACCGCCCTTTACCGGCGGACGGGATGCGCCTACGGTGGCGGCATGAACCGTGGCAACCGTGGCTGGATTTCGTGGCTGTGGGCACTGGGTTGTGGGGGAGGGATCGCAACGGAAGCGACGGAACCGGCGCCGGAGACCGCTCCGTGGCATTACCAGTTGATCGCGGGTGCCCGGCTCCTGGATGACTGCAGCATTTGTGATCGGCTCCCGCTGGAGATCCCGTTGCAGGGCGGTTTCGAAGTGCAGTTGATGGAGCGCAACCCGCTCTTCGACCGCTATGAGCTGAGCCAGATCCGCTTCACCGACGGCGCCGAGCCGCCGGGCTACGAACTGACGGGGCGTGGGAGCTTCACTTGGGGCGGTGAGGTGGCGCTCGTTCAGGAATGGAGCCTCGAAGGCACGGTGCGGAGTTCGGCGGGACAACGGCCGGTCTTGCTCCGAAGCCCGCTGGGCGGGGTCACGCGTCCGTGGCCGATGCTGGCGGTCGAACTGGCCGAGGAGGGCGGCACGCTGGAGTCGCGGTTGTTCGTGACCCTCGCGGCCGCGCCGTTGCGCGAGCTGTGGTTCACCACGGCCCACGGGATGACGTCAGGTTTGGGGGAATGGCCCACCAACCGCATTCGTTCCTCGGACCTGCTCGCCAGCCCGGCCCGGGTGGTCCGCGAAGGCGTGCGGCTGTTGAAGCAGGTTGGCCTTGCCGGCGATGACCTGGACGTCGGTATCGATGCGTTCACGATTCCGCCCGGGCGGGATGGGGAGCTGTGGTTCTCGCTGGATCGGGGTGTGGTCAGCACCACCCTGGGTCCGGTGGCGGAAGGGGATCTGGTGTCCACGCGCGGCGCGGTGGTGGTGCGCCAGGCGGACCTGGTCAAGGCGTTCGGGTTCATGCCGCCCATCCCGGACCTGGGACTCGATGCGGTCGAGGCAACCAGCGCCGGGTTCCGGTTCTCGGTGCGGCGGCCGCAGTTCTCCGAGCGGCTCGGGCGGTGGGTCGGGCGAGGCGATGTGTTGACGAACGACGGTCGCATCGAGCGCTCCCATCTGGACTTGCTCGCGCGCTTCAAGCCCACGGATGCGAACCCTGACTACGGCCTGGACGGCTTCTATTGCTGGCCGTCGGGCGAGGTGTGGTTCACGACGGAGGAGGGTCTCCAGGACCGCGTGCTGGGGTATGTGACGGACGGCGACGTGCTCAGCGACCAGGGGTACGTGGTGGCGCGGAACCTGGATCTGGTGCGGGACTTTCAGCCGCTCGAAGACCTGGCCAACTTCGGTCTGCAGGGATTCTGGGCGATCTCGGACGCCGCGGCGGCGGGTCCGGGGGTGAAGCTGCGGATTGCCCCGGGCCCGCCTGACGAGATCGTGCTCTCGTGGGAGGGCGGAGGCCGAGTTCACCAGGTGGAGGCCACGGACCGGTGCGGCGATCCGTTTCAGCCGGTGACACCGCTCCTGCTCGACACGGCGTGGTCGGAAGCCCTGACGGACCCGCCACGCCCGGCCCGGTTCTATCGGGTCCGGACGTGGTGAGTCGGCGGTCGCTCCACCGTCGGCCTGCACCAGAAACAGACGGTAGGCGCCGACGTGAGGAGGCGTTTCGGGCCACGGGCATTACTCTTCGCCCCCACCCGTCGGCGCCTACGGTGGGTGCCGAGGAGGGAATGCCCGGCTTACGGGGCCGGTGGCTTTGGGGCTTCCACCTTGCTGGCGGGCGCGTTGGTGCCGAGCACGCTGATGCTGGTAATCTTGCTGGGGAGGTACGTGTCGATCTTGCCTTGGTACCAGGACCAGGCGGCGAACAACAGAACGAACAGGGTGATGTAGAGGCCCCACGGCTGCCGCTTCTCCCGGTACGGATCCCGCAGGTCGCGGTGCGAGCCGGGCGGGAGCTTGGCAATCCCCGTGAGGGATTTGCCGAAAGGCACATTGATGCGCGCCCGGGCATTGACCGCCCATCCGTTGGCATCCAGGAGCGGTCCGAGGTTGCGCTTGCGCAGTTTGAGGAAGGCGAGGATCAGGGACGGGCCCGAGATGAGCGCGATCACGGCCAGCACGGCACCGATGATGGCCGGCGGCCCGAACCGGATGATCCCGGTCACATAGCCCAGCAGCGTAGCGAAGAAGGTGCCGATGGCGCCGAATGCGATGCCGATGGCGGCGACCGACCCGATATCCAGCTTCTTGGGCGGCGCCGCGGCCGGGGGTTTCGCGGTATCGGCGTGCGCCACGGCGGTGGCCGCGCCCTCGAGCTTGGCGCTTGAGGCGGTCTCGGCGGCGGCGGCCCGCTTGGCGACCAGCTCTTCGATCAGGCGGACGAACTTCTTGTAAGGCGACCAGAAGGCCTGGCGGAGGCTGATCGGGTTGTCGATGATGCGCGTGATCGTGGCGTCCCAGTCGCGGCCCTTGCGATCGTAGAAGATGCCGTTGCGGCCCACCATGAGGTTGTCCGAGTCGCCGTCGGTGAAGGCGGCCACGATCTGCAGCTTCTCGCCGGTCCCTTTCCGCACACAGTCGCAATAGGCGAGGTAACTGCCAGCGAGGGCGGCCATGGCGGCGTGTTTGGCGGCGTCGTCGACCCGGAGACACAGATCGCAGCTCCGCTGATCGAGATACAGCGTCCCCGCCTGGAAGATGGCCGGCGCGCTGCCGCTGTAGAAGTCCTTGAAGTTGACGAAATTGGTGCACAGGAGGGCGAGGTCCCGATGGAAGCGCACCAGCTTCTCGACCGTGGTGATGGCCTTCACGTTGGCTTCCTGCGCCTGGTCACGGACGATGAGGGCGCCGAGGGTCTCCTGGCCCTTCTCCGCCAGGAGGCTGCGCACGCGTTCCAGGCCGAGGGGCTCGAGTTGTGTGGCGGGCTTGGCGGTCGTCCAGGCCTGGTATGGCCCGAGTTTCGCACCGAGCGTGGACCAGTCGGCCTCGGTCAACTCGGCGCGCTCACCCAGCAGCGGCTTCACGGCCGCCGCCTGCAACGTCGCCAGTCGATCCGCCCACGCGGGATTCACCCCCGCCCGCAGTGGAAGCGGTTTCCCGGCTGCAACGGGCGCCAGCGGAAAGTCGGCCACCTCCGCGGCGGAGATGGTCAGGTCGCGCGCGGCCAGGGCCAGGTACTCCTTTTCCTCGCGGTTGAGCGCGGCGAGGGCGCGGGCGTCATAGGCGGCGAGCCGGCAGCGGCCGAAATAATCGTCCACCTTGGCTTTCACCGCAGCGAGGGCGTCGGCCGCGGCCGCGGTGGCTTCGCCGAGGGGCAGGAGGGTCGCCGCGTCGGTCTGCGCCTGATCGGCCCAGGCCACCAGCGCGGTCGCATCGGCGAAGAAGGCGTCCACCTTGGCCTGGTTGATGCCCGGCTTGCCGGACCGGTCGAGGTCCGACCCGAGGCAGTGGATGATGTCAGCGATCAGGGTGCGGGTGGGCTCGTCCTCGGCAGAATCTGCGACGATGAGACCGTCGCCGTTAAAGGCGGTTTGGGCGAAGATCTTCGCGGTATCGGTCAGGTCACTGACGCGGATGTCGTTCGCCTCGGGTTTGCCGAGGTTCACGAGCACCTGACGCGCCGATTCGAGGATGGCCTGGCCTTCGGCGGTGGCATCATTGATGGCGTCGAGGGGGAGGGATGCGGTGCCTTTGAAGAGGTCGTCGGGGTTCTTGAGCAGGCTGCCGGTCCACTTGATGGCGGCGAGGAGCTCCGGGGCGCGGACGCGGCCGTCGTGGTCGGTGTCGATCAACGCGAGGGTGCGGTCATCGAACTCCAGGCCGGCGGTCGGACAGGCCAGCGCAACCCACAGCTTCTGGTCCAGTTGCTCGAGATCCAGCAGGTCGGCTCCGCGGTCGAGGCGCACTTGGTCGAAGCCACCCGCACGGAAGAAACGCCACGTGTGGGCCGGGGAAGCAGGTCGAGTTGCCATAGGATGGTCGGGGGTTGGTCTGGTCAATCTGCGACGGAGCTTAGCAGCCGTCACCCGGAGGTGCAACCGCCGTGGTGGAAGGCCGGGTTGTAGTCGATCCGAGATGGAATATACAAAGGACAATTTGCCCTAATTCATATCCGGAGGGGCATCCGTCGGCCCGGCCCGTTCCGGGGGAAAGAGAACTGGCGGCTTCGTTGCCGAAGCCGCCAGGCGACGTATTCGAGGTAGGTCAGCTTCCGACCCTGCCGGGCCGGGAGATGAGAGCAGGTTAAGGCAGACTTTCTGCGCCCGCGGTGAACGCGGGAGCGGCGGGCATCAGCCGATTTCCGTCGCAGAAACCCGACGCTGTCAGTCTCCGTAATTAGCATTACACGTGCCAACTCCCTGAGGCCGATGCAAGTGTTCCCTCCCCGCCGACCGATGGGTCCAGAGGCGCGTGTCCCGCCGTTGCGCCGGTCTTCCGGGGCCGGCGGTGTCCGGGGATGCTCCCCTCCCCATCGCCCGCGGCCGACTGGGGACCACTCCCCACGTCCAGGGGAGTCCTCCGGGTGCGGTCCCAATGCGGGGCGAGTGGGCAGAACTCGCCAAGGGGAAGCCTGCCGCTGGCGATTCCTGTACGCGCCGGCCATTTCGCGTCCCTGCGGTGAGGGCAAAAGTCTCGACCTTACCGGCGCGACTTCTATGCTTGGCCCATGACTGATCCGCGTTACGGCAAGCTCGCCCGGCTGTTGGTCGAGTACTCGACCGCCGTGAAGCAAGGGGACCGCGTGCTGCTCGACCTGATCGAGGTGCCTGACGAGTTCGGCGTCGAGCTGGTGCGGGCGGTGCGTGCTGCCGGTGGCATCCCCGTGGCCGAGGTCCGGCACAATCGGATCACGCGCGAGCTCATGCGGGGGACGGACGCGCGGCACGCGGGCTTGTTGCGCGACCTGGAACTGCACCGGATGAAGCGGATGCAGGCCTATATCGCCGTGCGCGGCGCGCACAACGCCAGCGAGACCGCGGACGTGCCCGGCGACCGTCTGGCGCTGTACAACAAGACGCTTCGCCCTCTGCTGGATTACCGGGTCAATCGCACCCGCTGGGTCGTGCTCCGCTGGCCCACCCCGAGCATGGCCCAGTCCGCCGGTATGAGCACGGAGGCCTTCGAGGACTTCTACTTCAACGTGTGCACCCTGGATTACCGCAAGCTGGCGCAGGCGATGAAGCCCCTGGTGCAGCGGATGCGCCAGGCCGACCGCGTCCAGATCAAAGGGCCGGGCACTGATCTCTCGTTCCGCATCAAGGGGAGTGGCGCCAAGCCCTGCGACGGGCTCCGGAACATCCCGGACGGCGAGGTGTTCTCCTGTCCCACCCGCGATTCCGCCAACGGGGTGATCCAGTTCAACACGCCCACCCTCTACGGCGGCACCCGCTTCGACAACGTGCGCCTCGAACTGAAGCAGGGACGCGTCGTCCAGGCCACCGGCACCCATCCGCAGCGGCTCAACGAGATTCTGGATACCGATCCGGGCGCGCGCTTCATCGGCGAATTCGCGCTTGGCTTCAACCCGCACATCCAGAACCCCATGTGCGACATCCTCTTCGACGAGAAGATCGCGGGTTCGCTGCACTTCACCCCCGGCAATGCCTACGCCGAATGTGGCAACGGCAACCAGTCCGCCATCCATTGGGACATGGTCCTCATCCAGCGCCCCGAATGGGGCGGAGGCGAGGTGTGGTTCGACGGCGAACTGATTCGTCGCGACGGCCTCTTTGTGCCCAAGGATCTGCGCGGGCTCAATCCGCGCCGTTGACCTGGCTCTCCTCCGGCGATGCCGTTGTTCTGCCCTGCCGGGGCCGGTACAAACGCTGGAGGACCGACGACATGAGCGACATCAAGTTTCATTGCGACACGTGTGGGCAACCCATTCTTGTGGATGCCGGTGCGGTGGGACGCACCATCCGATGCCCCAGTTGCCAAAGCGCGCTCGTCATTCGCGGACCCAAGACCGCGGGGCCCAAAGCCGAGAAAGCCCGGGTGAAACCGGCCCTGGCCAAACCCGTCGCCGGGCCACGCCGGAAGCCGGGTGGATCGAGTGGTGCCACGGGCGCCGAACCGGCCGGGAATCGCCCGGCGAATGCGGTCATCGCGCCTTCGCAGAAGCCCAGCGACACGACGCTCATCGTGCCGGCGAAAGAGGCCCCGTCCACCCCGCCGGCCCCGGAACCGGCCCGCCCCCTGCCCTCGCCGCCGCTTGGGTTGGCGAAACCGGTGGCGCCGGCGGAGGCCTCCCGGCCGGAGCCGGACCTGGGGCCCGGCACAGTGGGGTCACCCGCGGTGGTCCAGGTGGCGGCCCTGACGCCCGAGTCGAAGCTCGCGATCGTCCGGAGCGCCCGCGAGCAGTGGGAAGATCCGGCGCGATGGATGCCGGGCGTGAACCCGCAGGGGCAAGTTTGCCTACGCCGCCCGGGAGGAGGGCGAGACGCTGGTGCCGGTCGACGTGGGCGATGCCACGGCCACGCGGCACAGTCTGATGGGCGCCATCCTGCTCGAGTTCCAGCGGCGCAATGTGATCGCTACGGCCAGCGGTCGGACGGAGTTTCTGGACCGCGAGATCCCGGCCATGATTCGGGAGGTGGCACCGGAGGTGGGAACGGAACCGCCCGCGGCGACCGACGGTCCGGGGGCGAACACGGTGGGGTTGATGGGCATTTCGCACGCGCAGTGTCTGGCCGTGCTCGAGGGCCTGGCGCGGCGTTACGAGGTGGAAGCGCGCGGCGAGACCTCCGACGCCCTGCGTCAGGCGCGCGGTTTCACCGTCGGGGAACTGCTGGACCGCGCCGCCAAGGATGAGCTCGTAACCAACACGGAGATCGTGCGCGCGGTCCATCGGGAACTGAACGAGCTCCGCGAACGCGTGTCTGCTTTGGAGAAGCCCCGCGGGTCGTAGAATCCCACCGTTCCAGGGGAACCACCTCACCTCGTCGATCCCCGATGTTCGTAATCGGTGGCGAGGACTTCGATGAGGTAGCGGAGTTCTTCCTGGATCTGGCCGGGATCACTCACGGTCTGGGCAATCTCCGCCTTCACGAGTTCGCGGAAGCGCTTGCGCCAACGGTGGACCGCCACCTTCGCCGCGCCTTCGCTGAGACCCACATGCCGCGCGGCCGCGGCCTGCGAAAGGGCCGGCAGGTCGCCCAACAGCCAGGGCTTGAGCGCCGCAAAGGGCTCACCCCGTCCCGCCGCCGCCGCCTCGGCCCCGAGCGTCGCCACCGCCCGATCCACCAGGGTCACCGCCCATTCGTGGTCGAAGCAGGTGTCGGGCACCACGCCGCGAGGGTCGGGGAGGGCGAGTTCCCCGGCGGTGTCGGTGGTGGTGTGGGCATCGAGGGAGACGGGCTCCTGGCCGCCGCCCCGCTTGGCTGTCCGTGCCCGGGCGCGTTCCTCGGCGAGGAAGTGCTTCACCGCACCGAGCAGGTAGGAGCGGAAACGGCCACGCCCGGGCTCAACGCCGCCGAGGGACGGCCGGGCCAAGAGGCGGCGAAAGAACTCCTGCGCCAGTTCGCGGGCGCGGTCCGCGTCGTGTCCGTCGCGACGGAGGAACTGGAAGACGGGTTGCCAGTACGCTTCACAGAGCTCGCCCAAGGCGCGCTGCGCCTCGGGGGTAACCCCGCGCGCGCGAAGCACGAGGGTCCAGCGGGTGGGGGCGAAGGCGCGGGGGGACTCGCCGGGGTGCGTGGGAGGTGTCTCCACAGCTCAGCGGCCGTTGGGAGTCCCTGCCGGGGCCGGGGGTTGCGGCGGCAGAGGCGGCGGCAGAGTGGCGGCTGGTGCCGGTTCGGCGGCTTCGAGGCCGGTCTGCGGCTCGCGCGGTGGCGCCGGGGTTGGCGGAGGGTTGGGGGCGGTTTCGATCCGGTCCAGATGGAGGGTGGGTCGCGGGCCGGCGAAGTGATCGAGCGACGCCTGCGGGCCACGGAGGAACATGGCACCGCTGACGCCGAGGATGGCCACGAGCAACGCGAGGAGGACCCACTTCAAAGGTGAGGTGGGCCGGCCACCCGGCTGGTGGGTCGCCCAGCGTGCCGTCGCCACCACCGCCCACCAGGCGAACGCGAGCACGGCCAGCGGGAACAGCACGCGAAGCGATTGGGAGAGCGGCGAGGGCCCGCCGGTGGAGGAGACTTCAAAGATCATGAGGGCCGGGAGCACGAGGGTGCCGCCCAGCAGCAGACCCAACGGCCAGGTCAGGGCCGCGAACAAGGCCAGGGGCAGGCCGCGTGGCCGCCCGTGCTCGGCGCGGATGTCGCTCAAGCCCATCCAGCCGAGCAGGGTGCCCGGGATGGCGAAGAGGAAGGTGATCGCAGCCGCGAGGACCAGCTCGGCCGGACCCACCGCGCCCCAGCGCGCCACGATCGCCATCGTTGCCAACGCGAGGAGCACCGGGACCGCGAGGCTGACGGCCACCAGCACGGCGCCGACCACGGCGACGCGGGACCAGGGAGGAGGCGCGAGCGGATCGGGGGAAGCGGCAGGCTTCGCGCCGGAGAGGGCGGAGGTGGAGGAACCGGCCGGGGTGCCCGAGTGGGCCCGGCACAGAGCTCGGAGGGCCGCGCGATGGCGGTGGAGCCAGATCAGCGAGCTGATCTCGAACACCAGGACACCGAGACCGAGGGTCATCAGAAACCCCTCGCGCAGCAGGAGCGGTGGTGAAGGACGATCGGGCGTGAGCTGGTCGGCCAGGATCTCGACCCAGACCTGGCCGGCCGAACTCAGCAGAAACAGGCCGAGCCGGAGCCAGAGGGCCAATTTCAGCCAGGTGGCGGAGGAGACCCGCAGACCGCGGAGCTTCCAGCCGCCGACGACCAGCAGGATCATCAGCAGGAAACCCACGAGGCCGTCGAACAGGTTCACGGCGCCCTGAAGGAAATGCAGCGTCGGATGCTCGGGGAGGGGGTCGAGGGTGAAGAGGCCGAGCAACCACAGCACCGGCGCGCCGATGAGCGCATAGACGAGGATCGCCTGGGCCATGCGCGGCAGTTGGGGCGGGCAGAGGATGAAGTCTTTCGCCGGGTCAAAGACGGGGGGCACGGCGGGGCGGGGAGACGGCGGAGGGGCGGCGGGCGGTTGGGTGAGGTGCTCGACGCTGGTCTTGACCTCACCCGCGGTGCCGAAGCGGCGTTCGCGTTCCTTCTCGAGGGCGCGGAAGACGACGGCATCGACGCGCGGATCCACGGGGGATTTTTCGGATGGCGGCGCGAAGCGGCCGATGGGGAGCTCGCCGGTGAGCATTTCGTAGAACACGACGCCGAGGGAGTAGATGTCGGCCCGCTGGTCGACGTCCCCGGGGTGTTCGAGTTGCTCGGGCGCCATGTACTGGGGCGTGCCAAGGGCGGCGCCGGTGGCAGTGAGCTGGGTGACGGAGCGGGGTTCGCCGACGAGCTTGGCGATGCCGAAGTCGGCGATCTTCAGGCGGCCGCGGGTGTCGAGCAGGATGTTCTCGGGTTTGATGTCGCGGTGCAGGACGCCTTCGCCGTGGGCGAACTCGAGGGCTTCACAGATCCTGGGCACGAGGGCGAGGGCCTGGGCGGGGGTGAAAGGGCCGGCCCGCATCGCCTGGCGCAGGTTGACGCCGTCGACATACTCCATGAGGAGGTAGAAGAAGCCGTTGGCCTGGCCGAAGTCGAAGACGCTGACGATGCCCGGGTGGCTGAGCCGGGCGAGCACGCGGGCCTCGCGGTTGAAGCGCTCGGCGAAGGCGGGTGAGGCAGCAAGCGAAGGGGACAGGAGTTTGAGCGCGACGAGGCGGTCGAGCTTCGGCTGGCGGGCCTTGAACACGGCGCCCATGCCACCGGTACCGATGAGCCCGAGGATTTCGAGGTGCGGGAAGGCGGCCTGGACAGCCTCGAGGGTGGGCGCGCCCGCCGGTGTCGCGGGAGCGGTGGCGGGTTCGGTGGCGGCGGCCACGGCGGCGAGGGCGCATTGCGGGCAAAGCCCCTGGGAGGCACCAGCCGGGATGGGCCGGCCGCACTTCGGACACTGGGCGGATGGACTTGTTTCGTTCATACCGAGTCCTTCCTGAGGGATTGAGCGGCGGAGGTTACCGGGAAAAGCGGCGTCACGGCTTCGAGTCCTTCTCGTACCATTGCTGGAACTGGCGGTTGGTTTCGCGGACGCGCCGGCGCAGCTCCGGTAGGAGTCGGCGCCAGCAAGCAGCCAGGAAGCGCGGATGCCGCAGGCTGTCCAGGGCGTACTTCCGGGTCGCCAGGGTCAGGTCAAGGTCATGGAGGAGCACCCGCTCGCGACGGTGATCAGCCAGCGCCAGGAACGAGCCGTCGGGGGCAACGATCTTCGAGTCCCCCGCCGACCATCGACCACCGCCTTGTGGCCCGACCGAGTTGGCGAACACGTAGTAGACGGCGTTCTCGAAGGCGCGCACGGGGATGCCGTCCCGGCCGTGGCGTTTGGCCTCGGAAACCGCAAGCGCATCGAGGCCCGCATTGGGATGGAAGACGATGCGGGCTCCGGCCATCACGGGCAGCCGCACCAGCTCCGGATACCGGCGCTCATGACAGATGATCGCTGTGGCGGGAACGCGGTCGAGCGTGAACAGTGAAAGGCTGTTGCCCGGGGCAAACCAGCGGCGGTCGCCCTGGGTCAGTTGGCATTTGGCATAGGTGTGCGCCAACCGGCCGCGGCGATCAAACACCACCAAGCCATTGAAGAGCCGCCGCCCCGCGAAGATCGGGGTGCCCACGAGCAGGTTGATCTTCCGGGAAGCGGCCAGAGACGCGACCGCGCGGAGGGCCCGGCGCAGCGCGGCGGGTTGCAGTGCACCGAAGTCAAAGGTGTAGCCTGTCGTCGCGCACTCGGGAAACAGCACGGCATCCGCACCGGCCCGCGCGGCCTCGGTGGTCGCGCGTTCGATCTTGTCGAGGTTCCCGTCAATCGAGTCGGCGAAGACCATCTGAACGGCGGCAACGCGCAGGCGTTGCGGGCCGGTGGCGGGCGGGGCGGACGACGGGTTCATCGGGGACTCCTCCAGGAGCGTGTCGGACTCTCAAAGCCCGCGACGTTGCCGGGGTAGAAGGTCAACCGCAAGGTCAGGGCTCCGCGGCGAGGCCGGCACGAAAGGTCCGGCGCGCTTCACGCCAGGACACGATGCGGACGCAACGTTCCAACAAAGCGAGGTCCAGTTGCGGCAGGAGGCGGCTGCGCGCGACCCGCGCGTAGGCCGCGCCTTGCGAGTCCAGGGCGTGGAGTTCGAGTCCGTCGCGCCGCCAGAACCAGACTTCCGGCACCCGGAATCGCCGGTAGACGTCGAGCTTGTTGATGCCCCCGCTGGTCAGCGCGATTTCGAGCACCAAATCGGGGAATTCCTTCTCCGAACCCAGACACCACGACTCATCCGGCTCGGCGCCCGCCTGCTCGAGCGCCAGGCGCATCGTGGCCTGCCCCCGGGGGACGATGTCGCGGCCGGTCTCATCGAAGAAGATCTCGAGCAAGCCGGCGATCCACTTCTTGATCCGTTCATGCTCGTTGGAGGTGGTCATGAGTTCCAGGTCGCCGTCCAGGTAGTAGAAGCGGGGGCCGGGGCGGTCGTCGCCCAGGGCCTTGTCGAGGTCCAGATAACGTTGCCAGGAAACGCCACACAGGATGAGCCGTTCCTCGGGGTCGGTACCATCCGGCAACCGCTCCGGACGGAGCAGTTCGGCGAACTCAGGCGACGGCGCCGGGCCGAGCAGCAAGGATGCGACCATGGCGCGAAACTAGGCCTGCTGCCCCGCGCGGGCAACCTCCGATTGTGGCCGAGACAGGCTGTAGGCGCCGACGTGAGGAGGCGGAGTGGGAGGCACCGACGTGAGGAGGCGGAGGTGTACCCCGGTTAACGCCTCACGTCGGCGCCTACAGGAGGTAAACGTCAACCGCAAGGTCAGGGCTCCGCGGCGAGGCCGGCACGAAAGGTCCGGCGCGCTTCACGCCAGGACACGATGCGGACGCAACGTTCCAACAAAGCGAAGTCCAGTTGCGGCAGGAGGCGGCTGCGCGCGACCCGCGCGTAGGCCGCGCCTTGCGAGTCCAGAGCGTGGAGTTCGGTCCGTCGCGCCGCCAGAACCAGACTTCCGGCACCGGAATCGCCGGTAGACGTCCGAGCTTGTTGATGCCCCGCTGGTCAGCGCCGTTCGAGCACCAAATCCGGGGTGCTTCTCCGAACTTGAACACCGACTCATCGGCTCGGCGCCCGCCTGCTCGAGCGCCAGGCATCGTGGCCTGCCCCGAGAACGATGTCGACCGGTTTCGAAGCAATCCGCCAGCAGATCGGCGATCCGCCTGCTTGATCCGTTCGTGCTCGTTGGAGGTGGTCATGAGTTCCAGAGTCGCCGTCAGGATAGTAAGCGAGCCGGGGCGGTCGTCGCGGGAGCTTTGTCGAGGGTCGAATAGCGTTGCCAGGGCCACACAGGATGAGCCGTTCCTCGAGGTCGGTGCCATCCGACGCCGCTCAGACGGGTTCAGTTCAGCGAGCTCAGGCGACAGCGCCGGGCCGAGCAGCAGGGATACGACGCCAGCGCGAAACTGAAGCCCGAGGCTGGCGCGGGCAACCCATTGTGGCCGCGTGACTGCGATGGAGCTGTGGCGTAAACGTGAGGAGGCGAAGGGATAAGATCCCCAGCCCCATCCTCCTCCCGTCGGCGCCTACGTCCCCAACGCCTCCTCACGTCGGCGCCTACGCGGCCCAGGGGGCGCGCCCGGCGCGGCGGGTCATCCGGGCGGCCGCCGTGTCGCCGAGGATGGTCTCGGTCGCCGGGTCCCAACGGATCGTGCGGCCCGTGCGGACGGCGATGTCGCCGAGGTGGCTCATGAAGTCCGATTGCGCCGCGGAATCGATGTCGCTGACGGGCGTCTGCCGCGTCCGCACGCCGTTGAGGAAATCGCGGTAGTGATGGTTGTCCCGGAGCAGGCGGACGTCGTCCGGTTTGAGCTTGCGCTCGAGCAGGGACTCGGGCGCCGCGCTGATGCCGCCGCGCGAGGCAGCCACCCAGCCGTCGGTGCCGACGAATGTGGTCTTGTCGGTGCCGGTCTTGAGGGTGAACTCGACGCCGCTGGCGTAGCGGCCCTGGACGTCCCAGTCCACGACCGTGTCGAACAAGCCTTCGGTCGGGATCCTCCCGGTGCCGCGGTACTCGACAGGGATGTGGGGGTAGCCCCAGTGTGCGACATCGAGCGGGTGCGCGCCCCAACCGGCGATGAACCCGATGGCGTAGTCGTAGATGAACCAGCGGCCGGTGCCGAAGACGCGGTCCTCGGTGTACGGCGTGACCGGCGCGGGGCCGAGCCAGAGGTCGTAATCCAGCCCGGCGGGCACCGGTTGCGGGACGGCGCGGCCGCCGGTGGAGCCGTTGGGAGCCACGACGTGGACGGCCTTGAGTTCGCCGAGGTAGCCGTTGCGGACGAGTTCACAGGCAAATCCGCAGTGGGAGTTGAAGGACCGTTGCTGGGTGCCGTACTGGAAGACGGCCCCATGCAGGTGGACCGCGGCGCGGAGGGCCAGGCCCTGCTCGATGCTCAGCCCAAGCGGTTTTTCGACATACACATCCTTACCGGCACGGACCGCGGCCAACGCCAGCGGCACATGCCAGTGATCCGGTGAGGCGATCACCACGGCGTCGAGATCGTCCCGGGCGAGCAGTTCGCGGAAGTCCGCGTAGGCCCGGCAACCGCGATAGACATCCTGGCCCTTGGCGGCGGCGTAGTGCTGCTCGACCCGCTGGGCGGCGGCTTCGCGGCGTTCCTGGATCGGGTCGCAGACGGCCACGCTCTGGTTCTGCGGCAGGCCGAGGAAACCGTCCATGAGCCCGCGGCCCTGGCCACCGACCCCGATGTGGCCGACGGCCACGCGCTGGCTGGGGGCGTTGGCGCCGAAGACGGAGGCGGGAAGCAGGGTGGGCAGGCTGAGGGCGGTGGCAGAGCCGAGAGTGGTTTGCCGGAGGAAACGGCGGCGGGAGAGGGAGTTCATGGTCAGCGAGGGACGGAGGGTGGGGCGGGTCATGGGGACTGGGTTGGAAGTTGGGCAGGTGCGGGTCAACGAAGCGAGGTGCGCCAGGCTGCTGGCTCAAGGTTTGGGTGGCGGTTCGGCGTAGAATTCGAGTTCGCGGATGGCCGGGCTTGGGCCGTGCGCGCCGGTGATGACCAGTTCGACGACGCTACAAGTGACCGGCGGAAACGCGACGGTGAGCCAGTTGTTCGTGTACGCCGCGTCGGTGACGGTCTTGACGACGCGGTCGTCGCACCGGATCTCGAAATCTTTCGGCGCATAGTTCTGGTGGCTAAAGCCGAGGATCCGGAGGCAGCCGAGCGTGGAGCGCTGACGCAACTGCACCCGGAGCCGGTAGAGCGGCTGGTGATCTTGCTCGTCCCAATAGGTGTCCGGGTTCCCGTCGATGGCGGCCTGATCACCGTGGGCGTCGCCGTCTTTCTCGATGCCATCAGGGCTCGAGGCGAGCCCGCCGAGGGCGAAGTTGGCGGGTTGACTTAACCGGGCGGTGAGGGCGTCGGCGCGCTTGGCCAACTCAGGCGACAACGGCCCGGTGCGCCGGAGGTCTGCCAGGGCAGCTTTCACCTCGGCGGGGTGCCACGGGTAAATCACCTCGCCGATCCCCAGCAGTCCAGCGGCGGTGGCGATCGTGAGGGCGGGGTTGCTGAGCTCGGCTTGAACGGCCTTGAGGCTGGCGAGGCAGGGAATGCCGACCACCGCCGACAAGAGGTGCGTTCGCTCGGTCGCGTCGGTCGTGGTGGCGAGCGCGCCCGCCAAGGCCTCGGCAGCGCGGGCGGCGCGGGCGGGGGCTTGGGGCGCCAGACGGCTCAAGCCGCGCGCCGCAATCGCCCGGGTCCGCGCGTCGCCGGCAGTTTCGACCACCGCAGCGAGATCATCGAGCGGTTCAGCGTCGGGCCAGTCGGCCAACACACGCACCGCGGCCAGCCGCACCTCCGGTTGGTCGGACGGGAGTTGCTGGCGCACCGCGGCAAAGGCGGGCGAGCCACCCAGCGCACCCAGCACGCCCACGAGACTGGCCGCCGTGACCGGCGGTGCGCCGGTCAAGGCTTGCGCGAGGAGCGGCACGACGGCGGGATCGCGACGACCGATCTCCACCAACGCGCCTTCGAGCCGTTCCCGGTCGTCCGGGGTGGCCTGGCTGAGTCGCTGCACCAGGGGCGCGCACGCGGACGTGTCCGCGAGGCGACCCAGGGTCCGCAGTGCCTCGGTCCGTACGGCGGGGTCCGGGCTGCGCGAGACCGCGAGAAGGTTGGGCGCGGCGGTTCGGTCTTCCCGCGCCGCGACCGCGCGGATGAGGGTTCGTTGCCCGGCCGGCGGCGCAGCTTCGAGCGCGTTGCGAATCGCCGCATCGACCCCCGAGCCCCGCAGCCGCGCCAGGGCTTCCACAACGGCTTTCTGGTCCTCGTCGGATCCGGTGTCGCCCAGGCGCGCCAGGGTATCGACGGCACTGGCGTTGCCGATCAGGCCGAGGGTCTTGACCGCGGCCCGTCGCACTTCGGGCTGCGGGCTGGCGGCGGCGCGGGTGACGGCAGGGAGGAGGGAGGCATCGCCGCGTTCGCCGCAGAGCAACAGCACCGCTTCCTGCTGCTCGGGCGAAAGGACGCCGAGCCCGTCGACAGCCGCTTTCAGGAGGACCGGCTGGCGGTTGCTCCACAGGGCGCGCAACGCCGCGCGCCGCAGGATCGGGTCGGGACCGGCGAGGGCGGCGAGCACATCCGGGACGGCGGCGTCCGCGGCCAAGCCCACGTAAGCGGGAAACGCGGCCTCGCGAACCGACGCGGGTCGGCCAGGTCGGGCGAGCGCGGCAAACAGCGTGGCAGCTTCATGGGTCTTCCCTTCGGCCCGGAGGGATCCGGCACACCGCAACAGGGCGGCGGCCCAGCGTTCGCGCAGGGCAGGGGCGATCTGGTTCTCGGCCGTTTGGAGTGCGGCGGTCGCCTCGGGACTGCCGAGGGTGCCCAAGGCGTCCAGCGCGGCGGCGGCGACGTCCGGGTCGGCATCGGTGACGAGCCTGGCGATGGCAGGAACGGCCGAGGTGGCCCGACGGCTGGCGAGGGCCTGGAGGACGGTCGCGCGGGCCGAGCCGGTGGTTGTTCTCAGGGCGGTGATGAGCGCGGCTTCCGCTTCCGGCGCCGGGATGCGGGCGAGGGCCTGGCAGGCGTGGTAGAGGAGTTCGGCGTCGGTCAGCGCTCTTGCGAGGGCGGGGACTTCGGCGGCACTACCGAGCAACGAGAGGCCGTCGAGCAACGCGCGTTTGCCATCGGTCGAAGCCTCGGCCGCCAGGGCGCTGGCCAGCTTTGCGGCGAGCGCCGAACGCGTGGCGGCGTCGGCCGCGGCGGCCTGGACGAGTTGTTCGAGGGCGAGCAAGGCTTCGCGGTCGTTGCCGAAGCGGTACGCCGCGACGCGGCGGATGACGGTGTCGGCGTCGAGCCCGCGGGCGTCGCCGGCGCCGCGGAGCGTGACTTCGCCCGTGGCGGCCCATTCGGTGCCGCGCAGCAGGAGGCTCTGGAAGCCCGGCGTGTTCATGTACTCGGCTGAGTGGCCGAGGAGCAACGCGAAGCCGCGGCCGCGACCGAGGGCGGTGGTGACGGCGAGCGGTTGGCCGTCGCCGGTGGCGACGAGCTGGGCCGCCGGGTGCATGCCGGGCTTGAGCCAGAGCTCGTCGGTGGTGCGGAACGAGGCCAGGCCGCGCGTGATCGGGTGGTCGCCGACGAATTCGACCGGGAACTCGTGCGGCGGGCCGTGGCTGGTGGGGCCGAGGTTCCAGAAGAGCCCGCCGATCTGCTGGTACTCGGGCCAGTCGTAGAACGACGAGCTGCCGGCATGGATCGAGACGTACCCCTTGCCGCCGCGGATGAAGTCGAGGAACGCGGTCCGCGTGGCGGGGGGCCATTCCTTGACCGGGGCGTCCCCCCACGCGTTCCAGTCGCTCACGATGACGTCGTAGCGGGCCAGGGTTTCGGCGGTGGTTTGTTCCGGGTGCTCGGTGACATCCACGGTGAAGCGGCCCGAGCCCGTCAGGATCGCGCGGAGTTTGGGGGTGGTGGTCTTCCAATCGTGGTTGTTCTGGCCGCTGAAGAGGAGCACGCGCAGGGGCGGCCCGGCGGCGAGCGCCGGGGCGGTGGCACCGAACAGGCAGGCGGCGGCGAGGAAGGCCAGGCGGAGCGGATCGAGGCGGAGATGGATGTTCATGCGGACAAGGCCCCGGCGCGACGGGTGACGGCCGGTGACGGAGGGGGAGCGTAGCGGGTTTGGGTTGTGGTGTCTTCTGAATTGACACACAACGACCCAGGTAGTACTACCGCGTACGTCTAAACCGAAATCGTTATGCGTCGTCCTCCGCTCCATCGCCTCGGCGATCTGCAGCTCCAGATCATGAAGGTGCTCTGGACCCGCGGCGAAGCCAGCGTCGCCGAAGTCCACAACACCCTCGGCCGCGAACCGCGCTTCGCCTACACCACCATCGCCACCATGCTTCGCAAGATGGAGGCGCGCGGCCTGGTCGGCCATCGCACCGACGGCCGCACCTTCATCTACGCGGCGGCGGTGGAGGAGGTGCAGGTCAGCCGGGGCATGGCCGAGCACGTGTTGGACCGGCTCTTTGCCGGCAGCGTGGCCGACCTGGTCAGCCACCTCCTGAGCGCGCGGGAAGTGAGTCGGGAAGAACTGGCGCGGATCGAGCGGTTCGTCGCCGAACGGAGGAAGGCGTCATGAATCCGGTGCCGACCGCTTCGTTCTGGCTCGAGTCCTTGGGGGAGTTGGCGCTCGAGGTGACGGTGTTGCTGGCCCTTGCCGGGGTCGCGCAGACGTGGCTGGCGTCACCGCGCGCGCGGCGGCTGACGTGGGTGGGGGCGCTGGCGGGGCTGGGTCTGATCCTGGCGAACGCGGTGACGGGAGCCGACCGGCAGGTGGCACGGTGGTGGGCGGCGGGGGAGCGGGCGCAGCCGGAGTTTGTCGTGCGCGCGAACCTTCCTGTCACGGCCGGGCCAGTTATAAACCGGGTGGAAGCGACCGAGCTCCAGGCGGCAACGGATCTCGGACCCGCGGACACGGGCGGGGGCAGCGTGGGTCCGGTCGCCGTGTGGTGGCCGGTGTACGGGTGGCTGGGCGGGGTCGTGGTCGTGGGTTTCTGGGTGATTCTGCCCCGGTTGCTCTTGGCGTTGGCGTGGCCTCGGTCGGGGGTCGGACAGCCGGGAGAGACGCTGGAGCGGGTGGGAGTACTGGCGGCGCGGCTGGGGTTGAGGCGACGGGTGCGCGTGATTTGTTCGGACCGGTTGCCGGGGCCGGTGGCCTACGGCGTGTGGCGGCCGACGTTGGGCTTACCGGCCGATTTCTGGACGCGGCACTCCCGGGTGGAACAAGACGCAATGCTGGCCCATGAACTGGCGCACCTGGCGGGTCGCGATCCGCTGTGGCTGGCGGTGGCGGATGGTTTGGTGGCGTTGGTTTGGTGGCATCCGCTGGTGTGGTGGGCGCGGCGGCAGTTCCGGGCGGCGAGTGAAGGGGTGGCGGACGAGGCGAGCGTCGTGGTCGAGGACGGCCCGTCGGTCCTGGCGGGTTGTCTGGTGGGGCTGGCGACGCGCTGGCAACGGCACGGGCTGCTCGGGTTGCTGGGCATGGCGGGGTTCCGGTCGGGACTGGGCCGGCGGGTTGAGCGGTTGCTGCGCCTGGAGCCGGCAGACTGGACCCGGCAGCGTCGTGGGTGGCACCGGCTTGCCGCGGGACTCGGGAGTGTGGGGGCTGTGATGACCGCCGTGGGATTCGCGGCGTGGGTCCTGCCGATGCAAGCGGCGCATCGACCCGCCTTGCTGGGGATGGTGTCCGAGGCGTTGACAGGTGGAGCCGAGGCGGCTTCCGAGCAGCCGGCGGCGTCGGCACCGGCCTGGGTCGCTCGGGCTGAGGCGGCAGTGGACTCGGTTGAGCCGAGCCCGGCTGCCGGCGAGGAACGCCGATGGCTGGTGCAGGTCCCGCGCGTCGCCGGGATGGACATCGAGACCGTGCGCCGGCTTTCGATGGACGCGTTGACGCGGCGCCTGGCGAAGCTGGATCGCTTCCAGGCGGTGCAATGCGAACCTGAGGGCGAGGACAGGATCCGGCTGGTAATCCGGCTGCGCGAGGCGAACGCCAACGCGGGCGGGAGCGCGGCGCCGGCGCCGACGGCGGGATGGTCGGCAGTTCCGGAGTTGATCGTGCGAGGGGGGAATCTCGAGTTCCGGCGGGTCCATCCCGAGAGCGAGCGTCTGCTCGCGGACGCGGGCTGCCCTGAGGACTGCGAAGTGGTGGTGTCGGTAACGGCGGGGGAGGGCCCGCCGGATCCGGTCGTGCAGCGGTTGGTGGTGCTTCGCCGGCCGGCTGCGGGGCTGGGCAGCACGAACCTCTCCGAGGTTACGGTGGCCAGTAATCCGCTCGACGTTCATCCGCGGATTGCCTTCACCTTCGACGACGCCGGCAAGGTCCGGTTCGCGGAACTCACCCGGGAGAGCGTCGGTCAGCAGATCGCGATCCTGCTCGACGGGAAGCTGCTGATGGCGCCGCGGGTCAACGCAGCCATCACGGGGGGCAAGGGCGAGATCACCGGGCGTTTCACGGATGAGGAAGCGCGGCGGCTGGCGGCGCTGTTGGCGCATCCGCTGCCCGCCCCGCTCCGGTTGGTCGAGTCGCCGCCGTCGTTGGACGGTGTCCCGACCGAGACCCCGGCAGACGAAGCGGCGGACGACAGGGTTCGTCCGTCGGGAGCGGCATCGCCCCACCCTACGCGTGCCGCTCGGTTGGTCGAGGACGCCCGGCTGTTGTACGAGATGGGGCAACTCAACGAAGCAAGGGTGAAACTCGAGGAAGCCCTGCGCCAGGCATCAGACCAACCGGCAGCCCGGCACCTCCTCGGGCTCGTGCGAGAGGCCGAAGCTGCGAGGACGAACGCGCCGGGCCACCAGCTTTCCACCCGCACGTACCGGCTGGACCCGACCGCGACGGCGCGGAGCCTCGCCGCGCTGACCGGGGCGGAGGCCACGAACCTGGCGGCCAGCGAGGTGTTCCGGCGGTTGTTTAGCGCGGCGGGTGTGGACTTGGGCGACACGAACGTCTTCCGCGTCGCGTCGAACGGTGGCGAGCAACCGAGCGTCTTTCAGGGTGCGTCCGGCAAGGCGGTGTTCTTCAACGAGCGCAACGGGCTCCTGCTGGTGCGGGCGACCCTGGCTGACCTCGATGTCGTCGAGTCCGTCGTGCAACTGCTGAACGAAACACCGCCGCAGGTGCGGATCGACGCGAGATTTGTCGAGATCACCGCGACGGACGCGAAGGCGCTGGGGTTTGACTGGTACCTGGGCAACATCCCAATGACTCCTGGAACCAACGTGAACGTAGCGGGACCGGACGAGGCTGTGGGTTCAGGCGTGTTTCCGGGCGGGCCGCCGGCCGGGGGTAACGCCGGCTCCTCGAACACCGCGGCAGCGCCCGTCACCCTGACGGGCATTCTGACCGATCCCCAATTCCGCTCCGTCATCACGGCGCTGGAGGCCAATGGAAGTCGCGGCGGGTCGAACCGTCCGCTGGTTGACCTGCGCGGCGACCAACTCGACTGGCCGGGCCGGACCGCAGCGCAGGCCGGGAATCTCCGCATCTCCGCGGCCTTGGGTGCCCAGCTCACGGGCGTGCTGACCGATCCCCAGTACCGGCAGGTGCTCAAGGCCCTCGAAACTCGCGGCGGCGTCGATGTGCTGGCGGCGCCCGCGGTGGTGACCCTGAGCGGTCGGCCGGCGCAGATCCAGGTCGCGGAGCTCCACACGGTGGCCGCGGGCATCAATCCGGCCGCCTTGGTCCAGCTCGGGACGCCGCCTGGAACGAACGCGGTGCCGTTCCTCACGTCGGCGGTGCCGGTGGGGCCGGTCCTGGATGTCGTGCCGGTGGTGGCGGCCGATGGCCGTGGCGTGGCGTTGACGGTCCTTTCGACGGTGACCGAGTTTCTCGGGTACGACGCGCCGCCCGCGGACGGCACGGTGCGGGTGTGGGAGAACGGGAAGGAGAAGGCGGTGGCGCTGCCGTTGCCGCGGTTCCGCGTGCGGCAGATGCAGACCCAGGCTTCGGTGGCGAGCGGAGGGACGCTGGTGTTGGCCGGGTTCCCGGTCGAGTCCGAGCGCCTGTCGAAGGACAAGGTCCCGGTGCTGGGCGATCTGCCGTTGGCCGGGCGGCTGTTCCGGAGCGAGTCCAAGGGCACGGTGACCAAGCATTTGTTGGTCTTCGTCACGGCGACGATCGTGGATCCGGCGGGAAATGTGGTGGCCGCGCCGGCGCGTGCCTCGGCATCCGCGGGCACGGATCTCGCGAAGGAATGAGCGGTGGTCGGGACACTCACGCAAAGCGGCGGTGAACCGCGCGCACTCCAGACGCTTCGCGATCGCCACACCGTGGGGCGGGCGCAACGGGTCAGGCCGGCAACAGGGCGGCGATGTGTTCGCCGATGGCGAGGGAGGCGGTGGCGGCGGGGCTGGGGGCGTTCAGGACGTGGAGGGCATGATCGCGGGTCACGAGATGAAAGTCCTGGACGAGATCGCCGGCCGGGGTCATCGCTTGCGCCCGCACGCCGGCTCCACCGGTCTCGAGATCGCCGGGCTGGATCTCCGGCACGAGCCGTTGGAGCGCCCGACAGAAGCGAGCTTTGCTGAAGGACTGCGCCAGCTCGGTGCCCACCATGGCGGGGTACTTGCGCAGGAACCGCCACAGCCCCGGGAAACCCAGGGCGTCGGCGAGGTCGCGGAGATTGACGGTCGTGAGCGAGTACCCTTCGCGGGCAAAGGCGAGGACGGCGTTGGGTCCGGCCTCGATCCCCCCGTGGATCAGCCGCGTGAAGTGCACGCCGAGGAAGGGGAACTTTGGGTCCGGCGTGGGATAGATCAGGTGCCGGACCAGTGCCTGGCGGTCCGGGCGCAGCTTGTAGTACTCGCCGCGGAACGGAACGATGCGGACCTCGCGCCGCTCGCCGGCGAGGGCGGCGACGCGATCGCAGTGCAGGCCGGCGCAGTTGACGAGGAAGGCGGCGGCGAACTCGCCTCGCGGCGTGCTGGCGATCCATTCGGGGCCGCGGCGCTGGAGGGACGTGACCCTGGCCGAGGTGACGAGCTGGCCGCCCCGTTCCTGGATGCGCGCCGCGAGACGGTCGCACACGGCCTGGTAATCGACGATGCCTTCCTCGGGGACTTCGGCGGCTGCCAATCCGGCGACGTGCGGTTCGCGCTGGCGGAGGGCTTCGGGTTCGAGCCGGCGCAGGCCCTGGAGACCGTTGGCGGCGCCGCGGCGGAGGAGTTCGTCCAGGCGGGGAAGCTCTTCGGGGCGGGTGGCAACGACGAGTTTGCCGCAGATGTCATGGGGGATGTTCTCGGCGCGGCAGAAGGCGACCATCTGACGGATGCCCTGGACGGCGAGGCGGGCTTTGGCGGAGCCGGGTTTGTAGTAGAGGCCGCAGTGGAGCACGCCGCTGTTGTGGGTGCTCTGGTGCGCTCCGACGCGCGGCTCTTTCTCGAGCAAGATGACGCGGCGGGCGGATGGTTGTTCGAGGAGGCGATAGGCGGTGGCCAGCCCGACAAGGCCACCGCCGATGATCAGCACCGTTTGCACGCCGCGAGCGTCGCCGATCCGGCCTGCGGGGCGCAATGCAGGTGTTGCCCACCCCGGCCGGAGCCGGCGGCGTTTCAATTGTTGACAACTAAACAATTCAGTGGCATACATTCGCCGTGCAAACGACCGGTCCCGGCCCGCGGTACCCCGCCCTGCTCGCCCTCCTGCGCGCGGCCGATGTCATCTGGCACGCCAGCCACGCCCTCTTCGCCCGCTGGCACCTCAGCCCCAGCCAGTTCAACATCCTCAACCTCCTCGGCGACCAGCCCGACGGCCTCTCCCAGACCGCCCTTGGCCACGCCCTCATCATGCACCGCTCCAACATCACCGGGCTCGTCGACCGCCTCGAACACCGCGGCCTTGTCGCCCGCCACGACAGCGCCCACGACCGCCGCGCCTGGCGCGTCCGCCTCACCGCAGACGGCCGCCGGCTCCTCGACGAGGTCCTGCCCCACTACCACGCCGCCGCCGAGGCCGTCTGGGGTCCGCTGCCCGTCGCCCGGGCCCGCACCCTCACCACCACCCTCACCGCCCTCACGCGCAACGCCGAGCAGTTCGCCGCCCGGCTCACCGCCCCGCCCGCATGAACGCCCGCCGCAACTACCCCCTCCTGCTCACCGGCCAGTTCCTCGGGGCGTACGGCGACAACTTCCTCCTGGCCGCCATCCTCGGCCCGCTCACCTTCGCCCAGAGCGCAGGCCAGATCACCGCCCAGCACGTCAGCGCGCAGAACGCCCTCTTCAGCGCCGTCTTCTTCCTGCCCTTCATCCTGCTCGCGCCGGTGGCCGGTTTCCTCAACGACCGCCATCCGAAGACCACCTGCCTCGCCGGCGGCAACCTGATCAAACTCCTCGGCACGGCGCTGGGCCTGAGCGGCATTCTGCTGCACCCCGCGGATGCCGCCGCGAACCTCCCCTGGCAGGTCGTGGGCTACACCATCGTCGGCATCGGCGCGTGCGTGTACTCGCCGGCCAAGTACGGGATCCTGCCGGAAATCGTGGCCCGGGAACGGCTCGTGAAGGCCAACGGCACGGTCGAGATGCTCACGCTGGTGGCCATCCTGACAGGCCTGGGCGCGGGCGCGGTGTTGTACGACCACTTCCGCTCGCTGGTCCCTTGTTATCTGGCGTCGCTGGCCTGGTACGGGCTGGCGCTCCTGTTCAACGGGCTGATGCAGCGCACGCCGCAGAATCTGGCTGCCCGCCTGCGCTCCAGTGCGCGGGATTTCGGGCGTGAGTTCTGGGGGTTGGTGAGCCACGTGCGGCTGGGCCGGATTCTGCTCGGGTGCGGCATCTTCTGGTTCGCGGGGGCGGCGCTCCGGAACAACCTCCAGGCGTGGGGGCTGGTCGTGTTCCGCGAAGTGGGCGTGGCGCTGGAGGACATCACCAACGCCAACCTCACGCTGCTGAAGGTCGGCATGGCGGTGGGCATCGTGGTGGGCAGCCTGCTGGCCGGGAAGCTGCATCGGGTGGGCGACCTGAGCTGGGCGCGGCGCTATGGCCTGGCGCTGGCGACGGCCGTGCTGGGGTTGGGCCTGCTGGGAGGAACCACGGGGCTGGCGATGGTGGTGGCGGTGCTGGTGGCGGCGGGTTTGTGCTCGGGGTTGCTGCTGGTGCCGCTCAACGCGGCGTTGCAGGCGGAGACTCACCCGGGCCATCTCGGCAAGACGATTGCCATCCAGAACTTCGTGGATTACTGCGCGATGCTGCTGGGCGCGGGGTATCTGGGCCTACTGACGCTGGCCGGCTGCGGTCCGAAGGGGATGTTCCTCGCGCTGGCGGGCGCGCTGGTCGTGCTGTCTTTCGGGCTGCGGTTTGCCCGGTCCAACGGTCGGCTGGAGGTTCCTGTGGCGGCCCCGGCGGACGTGGGGGCGACGGGGGGATGAAACGCAACTATCCACTGCTGGTGGCGAGCCAGGTCCTGGGGGCGTTTGGCGACCAGGCGATCCTGGCGGTCATTCTCGGCCAACTGACCTTCGCGCAGAACGCGGGGCGGCTCACCCCGGCGCAGTTGAGCGGGTGGAACGCGATCTACAGCACGCTGCTGTTCGTCCCGTACGTGGTGCTCGCGCCGCTGGTGGGCTATTGGAACGATCGCCGACCGAAGACCGCCTGCCTGTCGGGGGGCAACCTGATCCGGCTGGGCGGGACGGCGCTGGCGGCCACAAGCGTCTGGCTCGGCCCGGCGGTGCAAGGCCTGGGGTATTTGCTCGTGGGGGTCGGTGCCTGCGTGTTCTCGCCCGCCAAGTACGGCATCCTGCCCGAGATCGTGGCGCGCGAGCGGCTGGTCAAGGCCAACGGGTTGCTCGAGTTCCACACGATCGCGGCGATCCTGGCCGGGTTCGTCGCTGGGGCCGCGCTGGTGGATCAACTGCCCGTGCTGGCCTGCTACGGGGTGCTCTTCGGGATCTACGCGGCCTCGCTCGGGCTGAACCTGCTCATGGCGCCCACGCCGCGGCATCCGGAGGTGAGGTTGCGGCAGAGCGTGGATGCGTTCTTCGGGAACCTGGGCCAACTGCTCGGGCATCCCCGGCTGTTCCGGGTGCTGTGCGGGCTGGGCCTGTTCTGGTTCTGCGGGGCGGCGATCAAGATGAACTTCCAGCCGTGGTGTCTGAACGTGCTCCGGCTGCACGAGGAGACCGTGATGGTGCTGGCCCATGCGTTCCATCTGGGCGTGAACACGCAGATCGCTTTGTTGGGCCTGTGGCTCAGTCTGGGCGTCATGCTGGGCACGATGACGGCCGGGGCGATCCATCGCGTGGGCGACCTGCGCGGGATCCGGCCCTACGGCTGGGCGCTGGCGGGGTTGGTGGCGTTGTTGGGCCTGGCCGACATGCTGCTGGGGATGGGGCTGGCCCGGTCCCACGGCAAAGTCGTGGCGCTGTTGATCGGCACCGGCACGGTGGCCGGGTTGTTCCTGATTCCGCTCACATCCACGCTGCAGAGTGAGAGTGATCCGACCCGGCTGGGCAAGACGCTGGCGGCGATGAATTTCGTGGACAACCTCGGGATGGTCTTGGCCGGGGGCGTGGTGCTGTTCGCCGCGCAGGCCGGGATCGGGGCGTCGGGTGTGTTCGTACTGCTCGGCGTGGCTTTCGGCGGGGCGGTGGTTTTTCTCAAGGTGCCCCGGACGCCGCGCCTGAGCGCGGATGCCGCTTCGGTGCCGCCGCCGGAAACACCCTCACGAGGTCTGCCCGGGCGCGACGTAGGAGGTGAGCTATGAAGACAACGGCAACACCGGCTCAGGAAACGGTCGATCCCGCGCCACTGCGGTTGGCGGCCGATCACGCCGGCGCAGACGAACGCGCCGGCTTGGCACACCGTGAGAACGAGAGCGGCATCGGCTCGCGAAGGGCTTGCCCGCGACGTGCGTCGCTGCGGCCGGCGGAGGTCGTCGTCGTGGCGCTGGTAGGAATCGCGTTGTTCCACCTGTCGTTCCAACAGGCCGCCCTTTACGGGCTGGGGCTCGGGTGGCTGGGGTGCCTCTTCCTGCTGCGGCGGACGGCGTGCGGGCGGTGGGCTTTCTACACGGGCCTGGCCGTTGGCCTGGGGATGTATGGCCCGCAACTTCATTTCTTCTGGGGTCTCTTCGGGCCGGCGGCGGTTGCGCTCTGGCTGGTGCTGGCGTTCTGGCTCGCGCTGTTTCTGCATGTTCTGCACGGCGTGGACCGGTATTGGGGACGGGCTGGGCGGTGGCCCTGGCCCCGGTGTTGTGGCTCGGCCTCGAGTTCTTCCGGAGCGAACTCTACTACCTGCGATTCTCCTGGCTGACCGCGGGGAGTCACGTTCCGCCCGGGACGTGGCCGGCAGCCTTTGCCGCGCTCGGTGTCTACGGAATCGGCGCAATGCTCATGCTGGGCGGGGCGGGGATCGGCGTGGGGATCGAACGTTGCTGGGGCAGGTTCACAGCCCGCCCAAGGTCCCGGCTGTGGGCGCTGCTCGGCCTGGCCGTTCTTGGCTTCGTCATCTGGCTGCCCGCGCGTTTGGCTCCGAGCGCCGACGCGACGAGCGCAACCGGCCCGACGGTGAGCCTGGCCGGGGTGCAATTGGAGTTCCCGAAGGAGGTCGAGGTGCTCGTGCATCTGGACCAGGTCCTCGAGCAGCATCCGCGCGCCGAACTCGTCCTGCTGGGCGAGTACACCTTCGACGGTCCGCCTCCCGAGGCCGTCCGGGACTGGTGTCGCCGGACCGGGCGCTGGCTGGTCGCGGGAGGCAAGGACCCCATATCGGGCGGCGGTTTCTACAACACGGCCTTCGTGCTCTCCCCGGAAGGAGAGGTGGTCTTCCAGCAGGCCAAGTCGGTGCCCATTCAGTTCTTCCAGGACGGCACCCCGGCGCCCCGGCAGGCGGTGTGGGTCTGGGATCGCAGTGAAGCGGCGGGTGGTCCCGTCCGGGTCGGCCTGGCCATCTGCTACGACCTCAGCTATGCGCGCGTCCTGGATCACCTCGTGAGCCAGCGACCCGACCTCCTCCTGGTGCCGGCCATGGACGCCGCGGACTGGGGGCGGCACCAGCACCGACTGAATGCGCGCATGACGCTCATCCGCGCGGCCGAGTACGGGCTGCCCATCTTCCGCGTGGCCACTTCCGGTTTCTCGCAGGCCGTGGGTTCGGCGGGCAACCTCCTGGCCGAGGGCAGTATGCCTGGCCAGGGCGAGAGCCTCGCCGCCGAGCTCCGCCTGGAGAAGCGCGCGCAACCCCACCTGCCACTGGACCGGACCCTGGCCATCCCTGCGATGGTCCTGACGGTCGCCATGGCGTTGCTTCTTGTCCGAGCGCAACGACGCGGGCAGGGAGAGCGAAGGGCGAAGGGCGAAGTTCGAAGGGCGAAGCTCGAAGGACCGAGGACCAAGGACAGAGAATGACCGACCTCGGACCTCGGACCTCGGACCTCGAACTTCGAACTTCGAACTTCGAACTTCGCCCTTCGCCCTTCGAACTTCGAACTTCTGACCTCTGACCTCTGACCTCCGACCTCCGACCTCTGACCTCTGACCTCTGACCTCCGACCTCTGACCTCTGACCTCTGACCTCCGACCTCTGACCTCTGACCTCCGACCTCCGACCTCCGACCTCCGACCTCCGACCTCTGACCTCCGACCTCTGACCTCCGACCTCTGACCTCTGACCTCCGACCTCCGACCTCTGACCTCTGACCTCTGACCTCTGACCTCCGACCTCCGACCTCTGACCTCTGACCCCAATTCCCATGCTTCGCGCTTTGTTCCATTTCCTGTTGAAGCGTTGTTTCCGCTTCCGCGCGTACGGCACCGAGGTGCTGTCCACGCCGGGCCCCGTGTTGCTCGTACCCAATCACGTGTCGTGGATCGATTTCCTGTTCCTCTGGGTGGTGATGGACCTCGACTGGAAGTTTGTCGTGTCGAGCATTGCGGCCCGCTATAGCTGGGTGCATCGCCGGGTGATGCTCAATCGCCGCACGTTCCCGGTGGACCCCGCGTCGCCGTACGCGGTCAAGCGCATGGCGGAGTACCTGGCCAAGGGGGGACGGCTGGTGCTCTTCGCCGAGGGACAACTCACGCGGACGGGCACGCTGATGAAGCTCTTCGACGGCACCGGCTTTCTCCTGCACAAGACCGGGGCCAAGGTCATCACGTGTTATCTGCGCGGCGCGCATCGGCTCCGCTGGTCGCGCCAGCCCGGCTGGCGCCGCTGGTGGCCCACGATCACCGCCCATTTCAGCGAGGTGCTCCATCCGCCGCGACTCGAACACGTCAGCACGGCGCACGCCCGCACGACGCTCACGACGTGGTTGCGCGATCGCATGGTGCTCCAGCAGTTCGAGACCGACATGGCCCACGGCCCGGCCACCGTGCCCGAGGCGATTCTCGAGACCGCCCGCCATGTGCCCAAGCTGCCGATCCTGGAAGACGCGAGCCTCGCGCCGATCACCTACCGCCGCCTGTGGCTGGGCGCCGAACTGCTCGGGAACCAACTGGCGGCAGCGGCGGGTGCCGACGAGCGCGTGGGGGTGCTGTTGCCCAATGTCAACGCCATGCCCGTGGTGCTCCTCGGTCTGTGGGCCCACAACAAAGTCCCGGCCATCCTGAACTTCTCCACCGGCACACCGACCATGCTCACGTGCGCGGAACTGGCCGGGCTGAAGACGATCGTGACGTCGCGCGCGTTCCTCGAACGGGCACGACTCAAGCCCGAGCCGTTCACCGAGGCGGGGATCCGGTTGGTCTATCTCGAGGACGTGCGCGCTGCGATTGGCGGCTGGGCCAAGCTCAGCGCCGCCCTGCGCCTCCGCTTCGCGCCCGGGTCGGTGTTGCGTAACATGGCGAAGGGCGGAGGGCGAAGTTCGAAGTTCGAAGGACGAAGTTCGAAGGACGAAGGGGGAAGTTCGAAGGACGAAGGGGGAAGTTCGAAGGACGAAGGGCGAAGTTCGAAGGACGAAGGGCGAAGTTCGAAGGACGAAGGGCGAAGTTCGAAGGACGAAGGACGAAGTTCGAAGGACGAAGGGCGAAGTTCGAAGGACGAAGGGCGAAGTTCGGAGGACGAAGGGCGGGCGCCGGGTCGATCGGCCGTCATCCTGTTCACGAGCGGTTCGGAAGGCGTTCCCAAGGGCGTCGAGCTCACCCATCGCAATCTTCTCGCCAACATCCGCCAGATGCTGGCCGTGGTGGACCTGACGGATGCCGACCGGGTGTTCAACGCCCTGCCCACCTTCCATAGCTTCGGCCTTTCGGTAGGCCTCCTGCTGGGTTTGGTCCGCGGCATTTACGTGTTCCTGTATCCCTCGCCGCTCCATTACCGGGTGATCCCGAACGTCCTGTACGACCGCAACTGCACCGTGTTCCTCAGCACGAACACCTTCCTCAACGGCTACGCCCGCAAGGCCCACCCGTACGACTTCCGCTCGATGCGCTACCTCTTTGCCGCCGCCGAGAAGGTGCAGGAAGACACCGCCCGCACGTGGATGCAGCGCTTCGGCGTGCGTCTGCTGGAAGGCTACGGCGCCACCGAATGCAGCCCCGCCCTCAGCGTCAACCTCCCCATCGCCCCCCGTCACGGCACCGTGGGCCGGCTTCTCCCCGGGATCGAATACCGCCTCGAACCCGTCGAGGGCGTGTCTGAGGGGGGAAGTTCGAACGTCGAACTTTCAACATCCAACGTCCAACATCCAACCTCGAACTTCGACCTTCGACCTTCGGACTCCGACCTTCGGACTCCGACCTTCGACCTTCGGACTTCGACCGGCCGGCTTCTCGTGCGTGGGCCCAACGTGATGCGCGGGTATCTGAACCCGGATGCCGACGCCAAGTTCCAGGCCTTGGGCGGATGGTACGACACCGGGGACATCGTCAGCGTGGATGCGGACGGCTTCCTCACCATCCGCGGCCGGCTCAAGCGCTTCGCCAAGGTCAGCGGCGAGATGGTGAGTCTCACCGCGGTGGAGGACGCGTTGGCCGGCGCCTTCCCCCACTACGGCCCGCGCTGCGAAGTCGCCATCCTCACCCGACCCGACGAAGACAAGGGCGAGGCCCTGATTGCCGTGACCAACCAGCCGAAGCTCGGCCTCGACGAAATCCGGGCGGCGATCCGGGCGAAGGGGCTGCCGAATCTCTGCGTGCCGCGCGAGGTGGTGGTCGTGAAGGAGATCCCCAAGCTGGGCACCGGCAAGGTCCATCACCGCGCGTTGACGAGCCTGCTGGCGTCGACCGCGACCTGATCGTTTTCCGGCCGGCCGGCCGATCAGGCAGCGGGTGGGGCGGCCAGGGGTGGGGGCGCGGCGCTGGGGGCCGGCGGGCGGTTGTACTCGTGGAGCTTGTTGCGGAGGGTGCGGATGCTGATGTCGAGCAAGCGGGCGGCCTGGGTCCGGTTGTTCTGGCAGCGTGCGAGGACGGCGAGGATGTGCTGGCGTTCGAGTTCACCCAGGGTGAGCGGGGGGGCATCGGGGGCCGGCGCGACGGGGTCCTGGGCGGGGGCGGGAGACGGGGGAGGCGGGGCGGAGGGGGTGTCGGAGGGGCGCGGGGGGGTGAGGGTGAGGTGGTCGGGTTCGAGGACGGCGGAGTCGTCGCAGAGGATGACGGCGCGCTCGATGACGTTCTGGAGTTCGCGGACGTTGCCGGGCCAGTCGTGGTGGTGGAGGGCCTGGAGGCAGGCGTCGCTGAGGCCGGTGACGCGGACGCCGTGCTTGCGGGCGAAGCGCTGGAGGAAGTGGCGGGCGAGGTAGGCGACATCTTCGCGGCGGTCGCGGAGGGGGGGGACGTGGATGGGGACGACGTTGAGGCGGAAGAAGAGGTCCTGGCGGAACTCCTTGCGGGCGACGCTTTGTTCGAGCTGGCGGTTGGTGGTGGCGAGGACGCGGACATCGACCTTGATGGTGCGGGTGCCGCCGACGCGTTCGAACTCACGTTCCTGGAGGACGCGGAGGAGCTTGGCCTGGACGACGGGGGAGATCTCGCTGATTTCGTCGAGGAGGAGGGTGCCGCCGTGGGCGAGCTCGAAGCGGCCTTCGCGTTTGTTGAGGGCGCCGGTGAAGGCGCCTTTCTCGTGGCCGAAGAACTCGCTCTCGATGAGGTTTTCGGGGACGGCGGCGCAGTTGAGGGTGATGAAGGCGCCGGTGTTGCGGGGGCTTTCGCGGTAGAGGGTGCGGGCGACGAGTTCCTTGCCGGTGCCGCTTTCGCCCTGGATGAGGACGGTGGCGTCGGTGCGGGCGACGCGGCGGAGGAGGGTCCGGAGTTTCTCCATGGCGGGGCTTTGGCCGAGGAGTTCACTGCCGGTGTCTTCGGGGTCCTGGCTGAGGAGGCGGTTGACCTTGACGAGGTGGGCGTACTCGGCGGCCTTTTTGAGGACGAAATCGATCTGGTCGGGGGAGAAGGGTTTGATGAGGTAGTCGAAGGCGCCGTTGCGCATGCAATCGACAGCGGACTCGACGGAGCCGAAGCCGGTGATGATGACGACGAGGGGGCGTTGGGCACGGGCGGCGACGGCCTTGAGGAGGTCGGTGCCGTCGCCGTCGGGGAGGCGGACCTCGACGAAGAGGAGGTCGCAGGCGAACTGCGGCGAGCTCCTCGGCCTCAAGTGAGGGTGGCGATGCAGTGGCGACCTCGTGAAGTGATGGAGTGGAGCTGGTTGGGTTCGAGGTCTCGTGATCGATGAGGTCAGTCTCGAGAACGAGACGCTCGAGGGCAATAAGGACCTCGATTCTGTATGGAGGGGTTAAAGGCCCAAACAATGAGTGGTGTCAAGCTGGAGGGATACTGAGTATCATGACGGAGTGAGGGACCTCTGTTCCTCAAGTGGTCGAGCAACCTCATGATCCTGCAATGATGAGTCTCCTAGTGCATGAGGGTGCAAAGTCTCAAGCAAAGTGCATGACTGGGCCCAGTATGGACCTGACCTGGGTCCCTGGGTCCCTAGCCCATCCCAGGTCCCCAACTGACCCTGCTCCCTACTTGGGGACCCTGACTGGGCCCCCTGACCTACTATTCTGGATACCCCTGATCCCTGCCCTGGGGTCCCCTGTCCCTGTCCCTGTCCATGATCCCCTGACTTCTACCAACTGTCTACCCTGGACCTAACCTACTGTCCCCTGGCCCTGACCCCCGTCTGCCCGGCCCTGTCACAGGTCCCTGTCTGACTGACTAACCCCTACCAACCCCCTTCCCTGATCTCAACCAACCAGTCTGGCTGATGTCCCATCCTGGGTCCCTCACAGCCCCAACCCATACCATGACCCAACTAGGGGACCCCCCAACTATATACAAATCCTGATACCATACCCCCCATGACCTCGGCCTCAGACTGGACTGAGCAATCTATTGGCCTCGATGACCTGAGCCATTCACCAGAACTCTACAGTGATGAAACTATGGAGTGCTTCTGAGCCCATGGTATGAGGCCCCCATGATGATGACTCAAGCCAAATCCCAAACGCTGATACATCTAGATCCAGCCATGGGTCCACCGTCTGTCCTCCCACAGAGTCCCTGATGATGGCGGTGGAGTCCTCAAGGAGATGACCTATGACCTGAAAACCCAAGTAGAGCCTCCATGATGGCGGCCCGGTACCGATGGGTTGAGGGCGATGATGGCCATGGTCTGAGTCTCTGGCCTCAGCCTGACCCACCAGGCCAAGGAGGCCAGCCAGGTCTGAGCTCGGCCCCTGGGAACTGGGGTCCCCTGCCATGTCCCAACTACCAACCTAGCTGCCAGACTGGCCCCCAGCCCCGGTCTACAGGATACAATGAACTACCTGAACCCATGAAGACGGAGTATTCTGAGCAAGGAAGTGACTGATACATCAAAGCAGCTCAAACTCCAAGTGACCTACAGACCAAACACTGACTGAACTAGCCATGACTTCAGCTGATTTCAAGCAATTCTGCCAGCATCCAAGGACTGACTGGTGCCATGGACGAGAGCTGCCATGGTCAGTGCTCATGACCATACCAATGAGGGGTCTGACTGCGCCATGGGACCCATGACCTCATGGTCTCAAGTATGGGGTGGGAACCTGCAAGGACCCAAGTGCCTCAGCCAGAACCATATCTTCATGTCAAGGTGCCATATGAGTGGATCTGACCTTGGGCGCAGGGGGGCGGGGCCGACGACCGGGAGATAGCCGGTGGGGCCGGGGGCGGCGCCGACCGGTGCGGCAGCGGCCAGGAAGAGGAGGAGCAGGCAGGTGACCGGGTCAAGTCCCCCCGGGGGGCTTGCCGGCGAGGAAGGCGAGCGCTTCGTCATAGGATCCGAGCAGTTGCCAGTCTTTGGTTTCCTCGTAGTTCCGGCACTCGGCGCTGACGGCGGCGGAGCCGATCATGGTGTAGCGGATATCGAGCTCCTGGCAGAGGCTGGCGACGTGGAGGCCGAGTTTGATGAGGGTGACGTCGGCGGAGGTCAACGGGCTCATGTCGAAGAGCAGTTTACGGAGGCCGGCGTCGACCGCTTCGGTGGCTTTGGGGCGGAGGTTGAGGGTGATGTCGTTGGCGGTGGTGGGATTGAAGTTGGGCGGCAGTTTGAGGACGAGGACGTCGTTCTGGACGAGGAAGTAGCGGTAGGAGGTATCGAGGTTGAGGGCGCGGGTGATTTTGACCTTGAGGTCATCGAGGTCGATGGGTTTGGTGATGAGGCCATTGAACCCCATTTGCTGGGCGCGCTGCTGTTCGTCGAGGGCGGTCTTGACGCTGAGGGCGAAGATGGGGATGGACTTGGTTTTGACGGCGGCGCGCATCATCTGGAAGAGCATGAAGCCGGCGCCTTCGGCGAGGGAGAGGCTGACGAGGATGACGTCGGGCATCTGGTGGGTGCAGAAGTCGACGGCCTGACCGGCCTGGGGGAGGGCGCTGACCGTCCAGGGGGTGTCGGCGAGGCCGGTGCGGATGTGGTCGTGGATGGCGGGTTTGTCATCGACGACGAGGACGTGGAGGGGGTCGTCGTAGCGACGGACCTTGGCGGTGGCCTCGTTTTTGGCCTTGAGATCGATGATGCGGCCGACGCGTTCGACGACGAGCTCCTCCTTGAAGGGTTTGATGAGGTAGTCGCGGACGCCGCGGCGGGCGATTTTGATGACGTTCTCGCGGCCGGCCTCGGCGGTGAGCATGACGACGGGGATGCTGCGGGTTTCGGGATCGGCCTTGAGCTTGTTGAGCATCTCGAAGCCGTCCATGACGGGCATGGTGTAGTCGAGGAGGATGATGTCGGGCTTGTCGCGGTTCACGACGGCGAGGCCTTCGACGCCATCGGCGGCTTCGAGGATTTCGCAGGCGAACGGCTTGAAGGCCCGGGCGACGATCATCCGGATGGTCTTGCTGTCGTCGACGGTGAGGATCTTGGGGCCCATGGGCGGGAGGGTTGTCAGGCGGCGGCGGGGCGGCTGTCGCGGAGGAGGGCTTCGACGACGAGGTAGTGGCTGGCGTGGTGGAAGCCGAGGCGATCGACCGCGGTCTGGCTGACTGGCTCGATGCCGAAGTGGCTGCCGCGGACGATGGAGGGGATGGTCATGACGCACGGGATGCCGCGGTCGGTGAGGCGGGACTTGAAATGGCCGACGACCATGTTGGCGAGCTCGCCCAGGACGTCGTTGACCATCTCCTCGGTGGCGGGCTCGGGGTCGGGGAGGCGGAGGAGGTGGCGGGTGATGCGGTGGGCGAAGGGGATGGTGGTGTAGAGGTAGACGACGCCGGTGAGCTGGCCGGTGAACCCGATGGAGCTGGCGATCTGGGGCTGGCCGTTGAAGGTGCAGGCGGCGGCGGGGTGTGGTTCGAGAGCGAGGCCGACCATGGTGGAGAAGACCTCGTGGACCGCGGCGCGGAGGAGCACCTCGAATGGCTCGATCATCGACGGGGAATATCGGCAGTTGCGGGGGGAGGCTTTAGCAGGAAGTGACGCGCCCGCGGGGCGAGGAGGTGGAGATCAGGATTCAAGTTTCTGAGGGGGGTGCCGATAGGGGGGAGGAATGGGCACGTGGGAAGAGCCGTCCGGCGGACACGCCTGCGCAGGAGTCGTCGACTCCGGCGAAGCAGGCACCCAGCTTCTCCCGCAAGGTTCGCGGTGGGAACCGGCGGGAGGGGATGCGGGGGGCGGCTCGTGGCGTCGGGAGGAGTCGGGGGGCAAGCCGGCACGGCCGGTGCCAGGGTTGAGCCGGCGGGAGATCGAGCAGCGGGTGGGGGCGTGTGTGCTGCTGCCCTCCTTAAGCAGCGTCAACGGGGTGTTGCGGGAGCTGCTGAACGCGGAGCAACGGTATACGGCGCAGATCTCGGACGTGATCCGGCGGGATCCGAGCATGACGGCGCGGATGCTGCGGCTGGTGAACTCGGTGTACTACGGACTGAGCACACCGGTGACGAGCATCGAGGAGGCGGTGTTCTACCTGGGCATCCGGCAGGTGCGGCAACTGGCCATGTCGACGCCGATCATCGAGGAACTGCAGCGGCTGTCGCCGCGGCGCATGACGTCGTGGCGGCGCTTCTGGCAACACTGCATTGGGACGGCGATTCTGACGCGGGAGATCATGGCGGCGCTGCGGCCGGTGCACGACGAGGTGGAGTACGTGGCGGGGCTGTTGCACGATGTGGGGCGGATTGTGATGGCGGCGGAGTTTCCGGATCACTTTGCGGTGGTCGGCAGCCTGTGTGAGGCATGCCAGCGGGAGCTGCGGGAGGTGGAGGTGGAGGTGCTGGGGATGGACCACTGCGAGCTGGGGGCGCTCTACCTGGCGAACCATCATCTGCCCGAGGAGATCGTGGCGGCGGCGCGCCATCACGCGGCGCCGGAGGGAGCCGGGGAACAAGCCCCCCTGGCAGCGGCGGTGCAGTTGGCAAACGGCCTGGTGCGGTGGAGCGGGATCGGGGACAGCGGAAATCCGGCCGCGGTGGATGAGGCGGGCTGGCTGGGGCTGAGCGGGTGGGGGATTCTGTTTCCGCGGCGGCTGGAGGAGGAACAATCGCTGTTGCGGGCGAGTCTGCGGCGGAGTCTGGAGCGGCTGCCGCAGATTCTGGATGGATTGATCTGAGGGCGGGCATGAGTCCAGGCGCTCCCAACAGCTTCGAGCATCGGATCGTGACGGGCATGGCCGAGATGGCGGTGACGGCGAACCGGGCGGCGATCCTGGTGACGTATTCGCTCGGGTCGTGCGTGGGGGTCTCCCTGTACGATCCGGTGGCGCATGTGGGGGGGCTGATTCACTTCATGTTGCCGGATTCGAGCATCGCGGTGGACAAGGCGCGGCTGCAGCCGGCGATGTTTGTGGACACGGGTTTGCCGCGGTTGTTCGAGGCGGTGGGGCAACGGGGGCTGGAGAAGCGGCGGGCGGTGGTCTGCGTGGCGGGGGGGGCGCAGATACTGGATGACCAGGGCTATTTCAACATCGGGCGGCGGAACATCGAGGCGGTGATGCAGGTGTTGGATGAACACGGGCTGACTGTCGCGGCGCAGGAGCTGGGCGGGATGGTGAACCGGACGATGTACCTGAGGCTGGCGACCGGGGAGGTGCGGCTCAAGGTGTCCGGACAATCAACGGAGGCGGTTCTATGGCGACCCTTGAGCACAGTTTGGACGGCTACATCGACCGGGTAACGACGCTGCCGCCGGCGCCGGTGGTGTTGCCGCGGCTGCTGCAACTGCTGGGGCAGGCGGAGGTGGACAGTCACCGCGTGGTGGAGGTGTTGAGCTGCGACCCCAGCCTGACCGCGGCGGTGTTGCGGCTGTGCAACAGCGTGTGTTTTGCGGCCTCGGAACCGGTGTCGGATCTGCTCGAGGCGGTGCTGCGGGTGGGTTTTGACCGGGTGTACGAGCTGGTGGTCGTGGTGGTGGGGGCGCGGTCGATGCGGCGGGCGCAGCCGGGGTACGGGATTGACGAGGGGGAGCTGTGGAAGCACAGCGTGGCGACGGCATTGGCGGCGCGGACGATGGCGCGGGAGGTGGGGGCAGGGGCGAGCGCGGTGTTCACGGCGGCGATCCTGCACGACCTGGGGAAGATCGTGCTGGCGCACGCGCTGGAGCAGAGCTACGCGCGGCTGATCCGGGAGATCCAGGTGAACCAGGCCTCGCTGCTCGAAAGCGAAGCGACGGTGCTGGGGGTGCAGCACGCGGAGATCGGAGGGCGGCTGCTGGCGCGGTGGAATTTCCCGGACGATCTGGTGGCGGCGGTTTGGAACCACCACAACCCGGCGGCGGCGATTGGGTATGAACAGGCGGCGTCGCTGGTGCATTTGGGGAACCTGGTGGCGCACTTCATGGGGTTCGGCTACGGGCACCAGGCCCTGGCGCTGCGGGGACGCGAGGATGCGCTGGAGCTGACGGGCCTCAAGCCGCGGGATCTGCCCCGGTTCATGATCGCGACCTTCGACCAGTTTCGCGAGCTGGAGCAGATTGTGGCGGTGCGACCGTGAGAAGGGCATGCCGGTGCGCAAGTTCAGCCCGGGGTTGATGGCGGCGGACCGGAGCGGGGCCGTTGCGCCGACGCCGGGCGGGTGCGCGGGGTGGGGCGGGGCCATGCGGGTAAGGGAGCGGGGGCGGCGCTACGGACCGCGGCCGGTGGTGTTGATCGGGGCTTCGACGGGTGGAACGGAAGCGCTGAGCGCGGTGTTGGCGGCTTTGCCATCGGATCTGCCGGGGATTTTGATTGTGCAGCACATCCCGGCGCATTTCTCGCGGGCGTTTGCGGAGCGGTTGAATGAGCAGAGCCGGCTGGCGGTGCGGGAGGCGCGGCTGGGCGATGGGTTGCGGCCCGGGATGGCGCTGGTGGCCCCCGGGGGTTACCACCTGCTGCCGCGCTGGGTGGGCGACGGGTATGGCGTGGTGTTGAGTCAGGGGACGCCGCGGCACCATCAGCGCCCTTCGGTGGATGTCTTGTTCGAAGCGGCGGTGACGGCCGGGGCGGGGCCGCACGCGCTGGCGATTCTGCTGACCGGGATGGGGGCGGACGGGGCGGAGGGGATGAGGGCCTTGCGGGCGGCGGGGGCGCGAACGGTGGCGCAGGACGAGGCGAGCTGCGTGGTGTTCGGCATGCCGAGGGAGGCGATACGAACGGGGGCGGTGCAGCGCGTGCTGCCCCTGGCGCAGATGGCGGCCGCGATTGATGGCTTTGGCAGTGCGGTGGCGCTGCGGCCGACGCCGTGGCAGGTCCTCCGCACGGTCAATGGAGGGAGGGTCTGATGGGACCTCCCGGACAGGGCCCGGCGGATGCGGCGTTGGCCCGGCTGATCGCGCAGATCGGACTGGAACTGGCGGTGGCGAAGCCGGGCCAGGACGACGGCCTGCTGCCGGTGAACAGCCTGCTGGGAGAAATCGAGGAAATCGGCCAGACGCTGCCCGTGTCTGGGGAGCTGCGCGAGGCGGTGGCGGGGGCACGAGGGGCGGTGGAGGCGGCGTTCGAGACCGGCGCGTTCACCGCGGAAGGGCTCGCACGGCTGCGGGCCTGGACGGTTGGGATGCAGAGGGCGCTGGCGACGGCGGGCGAGACGCCTGCACCACAACACCCGACAGCGGCAGGCGAGATGCCTGCACCACAAGCCGGGGCGGGCGAAGAGCTGTGCCTGGATCCGGCGCAGGACGCGGAGATGTTGCGGGCGTTCCTGGACGAGTCGCGGGAGCATCTGCACCAGATTGAGCAGGGGGTGTTGGCGCTGGAGCGAAACCCGCAAGAGGCCGCGACGTTGCACGCGATTTTCCGGGCCTTCCACACGATGAAGGGAGGTGCGGGATTCCTGCATCTGGGGCCGATCCAGGCGCTGGCGCACGAGCTGGAATCGCTGCTGCAAGAGGCACGGCAGGGGCGGATGGCGATGGACGCAGCGGCGATCGAACTGATTCTGACGGGGTCCGACCGCTTGGGGCGGTGGGTGGGGGAGCTGGAAGCCCAACTCGAAGGGGCGAAGCCGCCGGGGCCCATTCGCATGCCAATGGGGGACCTGATCGAGCGGATTCGGGAACGGAGCCTGGGACGAGGGGCCGGGGCTGAAGCTCCGGCAGCCCCGAAGAGTGGTGAGGTCGCCGGGGCACCCGGGGCGCGGGAAACGGACGCGTGCAGGCTGGAAGCCCGCACCACAGGGGAGGGGCAAGGCGCTCTCCCCACAGGCGCGCGGTTGGGCGGAACGGAGGGCAAGCGACAGGCAGCCGGGCGTGTCGGGACCCAGTTTGTGCGGGTCAACACGCAGAAGCTGGATGCGCTGGTGGATCTGGTGGGGGAACTGGTGATTGCGCAGTCGCTGGTGACGGGGGATGTCGGGGTGCGCGCGTTGGAGGATCCGGGCTTGAGCCGGCATCGCAGCCAACTGGGTCGGGTGACGGCAGAGTTGCAGCGGACGGCCATGGCGCTGCGGCTGGTGCCGATCCGGGCGACGTTCGAGAAGATGGCGCGGCTGGTGCGGGACTTGTCGTTGAAAGCGGGCAAGCAGGTGGAGCTGCAGTTACAGGGGGAGGATACCGAACTCGACCGTCATCTGATCGATGAGTTGGACGATCCGTTGGTGCACATGATCCGGAACGCCGTGGATCACGGGATCGAACCACCGGCGGTGCGGGTGGCGCAGGGCAAGCCGCCCCGGGGAGTGATTGCGCTGGCGGCCAGCCATCGGGCAGGGCACGTCGTGATCGAAGTGCGGGACGACGGGGCGGGGTTGGATCGGGAGCGCATTGTGGCGAAGGCGCGCCGGCAGGGGTTGATTGGGGAGGGCGAGAACCCGGGAGAGGCGGAGGTGCTGCGGCTGCTGTTCACGCCGGGGTTCTCGACCGCCGAGCGGGTGACGGAGATCTCGGGGCGCGGGGTGGGGATGGACGTGGTGTGGCGGAACATTACGGATCTGCGGGGCCAGGTGACGGCGGACTCGGTCCGGGGGCAGGGGACGACGTTTGCGATTCACCTGCCGCTGACGCTGGCCATCATTGACGGGCTGCTGGTGGGCGTGGGAGGGCAACGCTTTGTGCTGCCGACGCTGGCGGTGCGGGAGTCGTTCCGGCCGACGCGGGAGATGGTGTCGCGGGCGGGGCCACGGGGCGAGGTCGTGAACGTGCGCGGGCGGCTGTGTCCGCTGCTGCGGCTGCACGAGCACCTGGGGATCGAGCCGCGGACGAAAGACCCGACGGAGGCGGTGGTGGTGGTGGTCGAGTCCAACCGGGAGCAGCGGTGTGTCATGGTGGACGAGCTCCTGGGGAAACAGGAGGTGGTGATCAAGGGTCTGGGGGAACGGTTCCGGCACAACCGCGTGCTGGCAGGCGCCGCGATCCTGGGAGACGGGCAGGTGGGGTTGATCCTGGAAGCGGATGCGCTGGTGCGTCCCCGAGACACGCGGGGGCGGGAAGCGAACGGATGAAAGGGGAAGCTCAAAGCTCAAAGCTCAAAGCTCAAGGGAAGTTCCAGCTCACCTCTTGGCGCTAATCTCGGCGCGTTTGGAGGGAAGGCGTTGAACACCCGAATCCGACGCGCGGCGCAAGGTTCCTGCTCATGTTCTTGCTCCTGAATCTCGCCGGATTGTTGGTGTGGCGACGGTCCCTCGACCGGTCGCTCGGGAGATTCGTGGTGTGTTCATGCGGGATCGGACGAGAGCCACCGGTTCCTTCCGGACGTGTTCCGGGGTCATGCACTGACGCCAATGCACGCCGGGATTGCGCGGAGAGCGGCGGTTGGAGCACACTGGGTGCAGCGACGGCGGATGAAGGGACAAAAGTGGGATGAGCGTCAGGGCATCAACAGCGAGGGAGCAGTCGGCGACAGTGACCGGCGTCGGGCGCGACGCGGGGACGGTGGCGGAGCCGCCGGTGTGCTGGATCGAGGGGGGAGTGGCGCTGCTGGACGAAGGGCGGCGGGTCGAGCGGGTGAATGTGAGTCTGGGCCGATGGTTGCGGGCGATGGGCTGCGACCCGGTGGGACGGGGGTTCGAGGAGTTGCTGGCGGCCCTGGGCCCGGAGTGGGAAGCGGCGTTTGCGCCGGCGTGGGAGGGAACGGGAGAGCCTTTCTTTCATGCCCAGCTCCGGGCGAGTCGGGCGGGGCGCACGGCGTGGTATGAGGTGGAGGCGACGCGGCACGGGAGCGGGTGGTCGGTGCGGGTGCAGTCGGTGTTGCCGCCGCTGACGGAGCTGGCGGAGACGCCGTGGAACGCGCATCTGGCGGGGGAATGGGAGCAGCGGCGGCTGTTCATGCGGCTGCTGCGGGCGGAAGCGCAGTTGAGCCATCTGATGCGTTCGCTGCCGGGGGTGATTTTCAGCCAGCGAGCGGATTTTGCGTTTCAATTTGTGAGTCCGCGGGTGGGCGAGCTGACCGGGGTGCCGGCGGAGGAGTGGGTGGGGCAGGCGCGGAGTTTCTGGGAGGTGGTGCACGAGGCGGACGCGGAGGAACTGCAGCAGCAGTGTCGCCGGGCGGTACGGGGGCGGGAGGGGGTGGCGACGGGGTTCCGGGTGCGGAACGTGAGGACGGGGCAGATCGCGCACGTGCTGGAGCATCGGGAGGCGGTGGTGAGCGCGGCGGGGCTGGTGATCGGGTACGAGGGTTTCTGGCTGGACGTGACGCGGCAGAAGCTGGCGGAGCGGCGGTTGTCCTCGGCGGCGTGGAAGGAGACGCTGGCGACGCTGACGATGGGGCTGGCGCACGACTTCAGCAACATTCTGGCGGGGATTCTGTCGCTGGCGGACACGTTTCGGGCGCAGGTGGACGGGGGGCATCCGTTTGCGGAGGGGCTGGGGTTGATCCGGCAGAACGCGTGGCAGGCGTGCCAGTTGGTGCAACGGATGATGAATCTGCACCGGTGCATGACGGGGGAGATGGGGTATCACGATTTGAACGAGACGGTGACGGAGCTGGTGGACCTGGTGCAGCGGGTGTTGCCGCGGCGGATCCGGGTCGAGACGGAGCTGGCGGCCCAGGCGTTGCCGCTGTACGCGGACGGGATGGAGCTGCGGCAGGTGATTTTGAACCTGGCATTGAACGCGGCGGAAGCGATGCCGCAGCGGGGGCGGTTGCGTTTCGAGACCCGGCTGTGCGAGGTGGCCGCGCTGCCCGCGCACGCACACGGGACGTTGCCGGCCCTGCCGTGTGTGTGTCTGTACACGCGGGACAGCGGGCACGGGATTGCGGCGCGGCACCTGCCGCACATCTTCGATCCCTTCTTCACGACCAAACCGGTGAACAAGGGTTCGGGGCTGGGGCTGTACAACGCGCGGTTGTTTGTCGAGCGGCACCGGGGGGCGATCGCGGTCGAGACACGCGAGGGGGAGGGGACGGTGTTCAGCCTGTGGCTGCCGCGGGCGGATTTTTCGGAAGCGGAGCGGGTGGAGAGTGCGGTGCTGCAGCGGCGTCCGAGTCTGCTGCTGGTGGGGGAACCGGGGATGCTGCACGACAGCACGGCGGAGTTCCTGCGGGTGCAGGGCTACTACGTGCGGCAGGCGTTTGCGCCGGACCGGGCGCGGGATGCGTTGCTGGCGGAGGAGCATCCCTTCCGGGCGGTGTGGATTCTGGCGGGGCCGGCCGAGCCAGCGTTTCTGGGGCTGGTGAGCGAGCTGCGGATCCTGCGACCGGAAGTGAAGCTGGTGCTGCAGTTGGTGGGGGGGGAGGCGGACCGGGTGCCGGAGGAGGTGCGGCGGCAGTTGGATCTGGTGATTACCAACGAGATGAACGAGGAGACGATGGTGAAGAGCCTGCGGCGGCTTTGCGAGTGAGGGCATCATGGCAGCGACCCACGACCTTCCTGAGGCGCGGCACCGGATCCTGATCATCGACGATGAGGAGATCGTGCTGGCGGCCTTGCGCGAGACCCTGAAGCGCGAGGGGTACGAGCTGGTGACGTTGTCCAACCCGCTGGACGGGCTCGAGCTGATCCGGCGGCAGGAATTCAGCGTCATCCTGACCGACCAGCAGATGCCGCAGTTGGCCGGGCTGGAATTCCTGGCCGAGGCGCGGCATGTGCAGCCGGACGCGACGCGCATTCTGATCACGGCGGTGCTGAGTCTGAACGTGGCGATTGACGCGATCAACCAGGGGGAGATCTACCGATTCATCGTCAAGCCGTGGCTGCGGGAGGAGCTGCTGGTGACGATGAAGAACGCGGTGCAGCGGTACGAGCTGATCCGGTCGAACACGGCGCTGCACGAGCAGACGCGGGCGATGAACGTGGAGCTGTCGGCGCAGGTGGCGCGCATTGCGGAGCAGAACCAGCAACTGGACCGGCTGAACCAGGCGCTGCAGCAGAACCTGCAGCGCTCGATTCAGCTCAGCGTGAAGACGCTGGAGACATTCAACCCGGTGCTGGCAAACCAGGCGCGGCGGTCCTACGAGCTGTGCCGGGCGATGTGCAGCCGGCTCGAGCTGTCGGCGGACGACCAGCAGGTGCTCGAGATCAGCGCGTGGCTGCATGACATCGGGCTGGTGGGGGCGTCGCGGACACTGATCCGGAAGTGGCAGACGGCGCCGGAGCTGCTCGCGGAGGCGGAGCGGGTACTGATCGAGAACCATCCGGTCGTGGGGGAGACGCTGGCGAACTTCGCGCACAATCTCGAGGGCGTGGGGAAGGTGATCCGGGCCCATCACGAGCGGTTTGACGGGACGGGGTATCCGGACCGGCTGCGGCAGGATCAGATTCCGTGGCTGGCGCGGCTGCTGGCGGTGGCGGTGGCGTACGCGGCGTGTCCGGCGGAGGGCGAGCTGGCGGTGGAGATCATCCGGAGCGGGAGCGGGACGGCCTTTGACCCGGAGGCGGTGCGGGCGTTTGCGCGGTGTTTGCCGCACGCGGTGTTGCCGCGGCGGCAGCGCGAGGTGCTGGTGTCGGAGCTGCAGCCGGGGATGGTGCTGGCCAGCGGGATCTACACGGCGAACGGGGTGCTGCTGATCCCGGCGGGGCAGACGCTGAGCGCGCCGCACATCGACAAGCTGCGGAACCACAACCTGGTGAGCGACCTCACGCAGTCGCTGCTGGTGTATTGCTGAGCGGCGCGGGGGAAGGCGGGGCGGGGGCCGCCAGCTCGAGGGCCTGGCGGAGGAGGGTTTCCACGCGGCGCTCGGCCTCCTCGCGTTCGCGGTGGAGCCGTTCGGCGGCGGTGAGGCGGGTCTGCAGGGCCGCCCGCTCGGCTTGGGCGGTGGAGGCCTCGGTGAGCCAGCGGTCCCGTTCCTGGCGGAGGGTTTCCACGATAACCCGCGCGGCGGCGAGTTCGTGGCTCACGTCGGCGGTGGTCGCCCCCAAGGCGCAGACCTCCTGTTCGGCGCGAGTGCGGGCCTGTCGTTGCTTGAGCAGCTCGGTGCTGAGCTGGCGGCGCTCGGCTTCCACCGTTTCCGCGTCCCGCTGGGCGGTGATGAGTCCCCGGCTCTGGGCGTCGCACCGGCGCTCCAGGGACTCGAGGGTCTGGCGCAGCTCGAGCTCGCGCTGCCGGAGTTGGGCCGACTCCGCGTCGCGGGCGGCCAGGGCGGTGCGCGCCTCGGAGGCGTCGGCCTCACGCTGGGCGAGGCGGGCGGCCAGGGATTCGGCCTGGGCGCGGGCCTGGGCTTCGCGGGCCTGCCAGGCGTCGCGTTCGTGCTGGAGGGTGGTGACGATGACGCGGGCGGCGGCGAGTTCCTGACTGACGGAGGTGACGGCGGCGCGGAGGGCCTCGGCCTCGTGTTGGCAGCGGAGGGCGTGGGCGCGTTCGCGTTCGTTGAGGCGGGGGTCGGTCGCGGGGGGGATGGGCGGGGCGGCTTCGAGGTCGGAGGAGCGGCGGAGGACGAGGGCGACCTCGCGTTCGGCGCCGGCGCCGGGCTCGCGCGCGACGAACTGGAGAGGGAAGCGGCGGCCGTCCTTGCTGCGGCCGATGACCCATTCCTCGCAGTCGCCGGCGGGAGCGGCGGCTTCGGATTGGGCGGCGAGGCCGTGGGGGATGAGGGTGTGGACGTGCTGGCCGAGGAGTTCGGCGGGGGTATAGCCGAAGACGGCGGCGGCGGCGGGGCCGATGGCGCAGATGCGCCAGTCACGATCGAGGGCGATGCCGTCGGCAGGCCCGGAGGAAGGGAGGCTGGTGGGGACGGGTTCCGGTTCCGGGGACGTTCCGGCCGGTCCGGGGGACGGGACGTTCCAGGGGTTGTGCATGGCGCCGAGAGTCGGACAGGGCGCGGGCGGGAGGCAAGTGTGGAGTCGGGGCGGAGGGCTAAAGTATTTTGGGGGGCGGCCGATAGGAGGGGTGCAAGGCGGCCGGCGGCCATGAAAGGCCGGCGAGGGACACGGTGGACGACCTCGGACACGTCTGCCTCGCGGCAAGGAAGCCGTTAAAGAAAACAAAGCCCCGCCCGGGGTGACTCAAGGAGAGAGTGTAGTTATGGTTATCAACACCAATGTATCGGCCCAACAGAGCGCACAGGTGTTTGCCGAATCGTCCGCTCGTTTGGCCAAATCGCTGACCCGGTTGTCTTCGGGATCGAAGATCACGTCGCCGGAAGACGACGCGGCCGGGTTGGCGGTGTCGCTGCGGTTTGACGCGCAGATCAACCGGATCAACGCGACGACGAACAACATCAGCAACGCGGCGTCATTCACGCAGACGCAGGACGGGTTCCTGAAGAAGGCCCAGAAGGCGTTGGACCGGATGAGCGAGCTGGCGGTGCTGGCGCAGGACGTGACGAAGACCGAGGCCGACAAGGCGCTGTACGACAAGGAGTATCAGGAGCTGGGCAAGTACATCGATGACATCGCGTCCAAGGACTTCAACGGCGTGAGCCTGTTTACGAGCTCGGCGCAGAACGTGACGATCGACAGCGATGCGAACACGTGGAGCATGACGAGCGTGAACCTGGGGGCCACGGCCTACACGAACGCGACGCAGGGGCAGAGTCTGACCAGCGGGGCGGTGACCGCGTTGACGAACGTGAAGGCGGCAATCACCCAACTCACGTCGGATCGCGCTCAGATCGGGGCGAACCTGACCCGGCTGAACTATACGAACGAGCAACTGGCGGTGCAGAAGACGAACCTGGCGGCGGCGAACAGCCGGATCAAGGACGTCGATGTGGCGTCGGAAAGCACCGAGTACGCGCGGTACAACATCCTGGTGCAGTCGGGGACGGCGATGTTGGCGCAGGCCAACATGCTGCCCACGGCGGCGCTGCGGCTGTTGGGCTAAGCCGCGCAGCCGGGGTCGTTCCCGGCGGTCTGATCCACCCCGGACGGCGTGGAGGCGTCGTCCGGGGTGGTGTGTTTTGGCGGGGGCGCCGGCGCGGCCTGGCTCAAGCCGGTCGGGCCCGTGCCGATAAGCGAAGGGTGATGACACGATCGGGAGCAGTGGGGCTCGGCCTGGTGCTGTGGCTGGGCGCGGGGTGCGCGGAGAACGCGGCGTGGCGGCGGAGCCTGGCGACGCCGTACCAGCCGGCCAATGTCCATCGGCAGGCTTCGACGCTGCCGGTGAGCCTGCGTCGGGTGGCCCTGCTGCCTGTGACCGCGGCGGAGGACATCACGGCTCAAAGCGGGGTGCGAACCCTCGAGCCGGTGCTGGTGGCAGAGGTGCGGAAGCAGGGGTTGTTCGAGGTGGTGCCGGTGTCGCGGGCCGAGTTGCGGGAGTGGACGGGGCGGGAGCGCTGGCGGCGGGAAGAGCCATTGCCCGCGGACCTGCTGGCAACGGTGCGGGAGCAGACGGGGTGTGACGCGGTGCTGTTCAGTGAGCTGTCCGTGTACCAGCCGTATCCGCCGCTGATGGTGGGCTGGCATCTGAGCCTGGTGGAGGTGTGGACCCACGCCGCGTACTGGTCGGTGGACGAGGTTTTCGACGCGGGTTCGCCGGAGGTGATTGCCGCGGCGCAGGCCTATTACCGCGGCGGGCTCAACCAGCCGTCGGTGCAGTTGGACAGCAGCGCGATCCTCAACTCGCCGCGTCGGTTCGGTCAGTACAGCGCGGCGGCGGCCGTGGGCACCCTGCCCCGGCGGGGGGCGCCGGCTAAAGCCGCGACGGATTCTGGCGATAAGTAAGGTGTCTGGTGGTGGTGCCTGAGGCGGTTCCCGACCAGACCCTTGATATGGAAATCAAAGCGAACAGCAGCGTGGGCGCCGTCCCTCCGGGGACCGTGCCGACGGCGCCTCGGGTCCGGCGGGTGGACCCTGAGGCGGGCGACTTCAAGGGCACGGAGGCCCTGGAGCGCGCCATGGCGCAGACACCGGAGGTCCGTCCCGAGGCGGTGGCGCGGGGCCGGGCGTTGGTGGCGTCAGATGAGTACCCGCCGCCGGACGTGCTGCGGCCGCTGGCGGTGGCGTTTGTGGCGGCCTTCAGCCATCGGGGGTCGACGGGGGAGACGAAGGCGGAGGCAGGCTGATCGGCAGGCGTGCCCACGGCACGAGTCACGACCCATGAGTTACGCACGACCCTGGACTTCCTACCGACAGACGAGCACGCAGACGGCTTCGCCGGGGCAACTGGTGCTGATGCTGTATGACGGTGCGCTGCGGTTTCTGGCGCAGGCCCTCGAGGGGTTCCGACATGAGGATCCCCTGGCCTTCCACCAGACGATCAGCAACAACGTGCTGCGGGCCCAGAGCATTCTGGGCGAGCTGAACAGCACGTTGGACATGGACCGCGGGGGGGCGTTGGCCCGGACGCTGCGGGCGTTGTACGACTATCTGGATGATCGGCTGACGGAGAGCAATTTCCGGAAGCGGGCGGACGGGATCCAGGACGCCATGCGGCGGCTGACGGTGCTCCGCGACGCGTGGGCGGAGATGCTGCGCGGGCAGGCGGAGCGGGCGGATGCCGCCGAAGCGCCGGGATCGCTGTGTGTGTGTGGGTGAGCCATGGCCGCGAGCGCCCGCCATCGTTTGCTGGACCTGTACGCCGAGTGGCGGCGGCTCACGGAGCTGGAGGGGGCGGCGATCGCGCGGGACGAGTGGCCGACTGTGGCGCGACAACAGGCCCTCAAGCGGGAGCTGCAGGCGCGGATCGTGGAAGCGACGGAGGTCTGGAATCGGGAGGCGGAGGCCGGTGGTGACTTCGCGCGGTTCGAGCAGGAATTGCGGCCGATGGTGGCGGACCTGATCCAGTTGGAGTCGCGGAACCACACGTGGCTGTGTGAGCGGCGTGAGCAGGCGCGGGTGGCGCTGGCTTCGCTGGACCGGTCGGCGGCGCAGTTGCGAGGCATCCAGCGGGCGTACGGGCCGGGGGAAGGGACGTGCTGGCAGTCGTACTCGTGAGACGCCGCGTGAGGGCACGCGGCCTACAGGGTGGGCGAGGCGGGCGGCGGGGTGAGGATGTCCTGCAGGACGCGGAGGAGTTCCTCGCCGGCGAAGGGCTTTTCCAGGAAACGGAGGCCGGGGCCGCCGGCTTCTTCGGCGGCCTGACGCTGGCCGGGGATGCCGCTCATGGCGATGATGGGGATGTCCGGGCGGATGCGGCGCAAGGCGCGGATGAAGGGGGCGCCGTCGAGTCCGGGCATGACCATGTCGGTGAGGACGAGGCGGAGGCGGGCCTGGTGTTGGAGGAAGCGGGTGATGGCTTCGACCCCGTCGCGGGCGGTGAGGAGGGAGTAGCCACATTGGGCGAGGTAGTGGCGGGTGGCTTCGCAGAGGGCCTGTTCGTCGTCGACGATGAGGACGAGTTCGCCCTGGCCTGGCGGCGGGGTGGGAGCGGGGTAGCTGGTCGGGGGCGGGGTCTCGCGGGCGAGGGCCGGGAGGTAGACGCGGAAGCGGGTGCCCTCGCCGACGCGGGAGTGGAGTTCGAGGAAACCGCGGTGGGACTTGAGGATGGTCCGGACGGTGGGGAGGCCGAGGCCGGTGCCCTGGCCGGGGGGTTTGGTGGTGAAGCCGGGGTCGAAGATCCTCTCGCGGAGTTCCTCCGGGATGCCCGCGCCGGCATCGGTGATGTCGAAGCGGACGTAGGGGCCGGGGGTGGCGTCGGGGTTCATGCGACAGAAGACCTCGTCGGCCTGGAAGTTGCGGGCTTCGAGGGTGAGGGGGCCGCCCTGGGGCATGGCGTCGCGGGCGTTGAGGCAGAGGTTGAGGAGGAGCTGGTGGATCTGGGTGGGGTCGCCGATGACCGACCAGAGGTCGCGGTCGTGGTGGGTGGTGAACTGGATGTTGCGGGGGAAGGTCTCGCGACCCCAGCGCTGCATGTCCCGGAGGAGGTGGCCGAGGGGGAGTTCGACGAGCGAAGGACCGGCGCCGCGGCCAAAGGCGAGCAACTGCCGGACGATGCTCGAGCCCCGGGTGGCGCTGTCGCGGATCATGCGGACGAGGCTGGTGCCGGAGGAGTCGGGGAGGCGGTCGGCGAGGACGTCCGTGGCAATGAGGATGGGGGCGAAGACATTGTTGAGGTCGTGGGCGAGGCCGCTGGCGAGGGCGCCGACACATTCCATGCGCTGGGCACGGAGGAACTGTTCTTCGAGTTGCTTCCGCTCGGTGAGGTCGGTGCTGAGGATGAGGATGGAGCGGGGCTTGCCGGCGGGATCGCGAACGAGGCTGAAGCGGCACAGGGCCGTGAGGGTGCGGCCATCCTTGGCCGCCTGGGTGAGTTCGCCGTGCCAGGAGCCGTCGCGGAGGAGATCGGCGCGGGCCTGGAGGAGTTCTTGGCTGACCCGGGCAAAGAGGCGTTCGTCGACGTGGGCGCCGATGGCCTCGGCGCGGGTCCAGCCGTAGAGGCGTTCGGCGGCGGGGTTCCAGAACTCGATGCGTCCGTCGAGGTCCTGGACACAGATGGCGTCCTGGGCAATCTCGAGGAGGGCGGCCTGCTCGCGGAGCTGGCTCTCGGCGCGGCGGTGTTCAGTGATGTTCTGGACCTGGGCGGCGAGGAATTGCGGTTGACCGGCGGGGTCGCGCAGGAGGGTGAGGGAGAGCCCGCCCCAGACCTCAGGATCGTGCGGATGGAGGTAGCGGCACTCGGTCTGGCAGCCGGCGGTGTGCCCGGCGAGGAGGCGTTCGAGGCGGGCGATTTCCGCCGCGCGGTGATCCGGGTGGACGAGCTCGGCGAGGGCGCGGCCCAGCAGGACTTCGCGGGGATGGCCAACCAGGTGGCAGAAGGCAGGGTTGATTTCGACGATGCGGGTGTCGAGCGTGGCGAGGGCCATGCCGACCTGGGAGCCTTCGAAGATGTCGCGGAAACGTTGTTCGGCGGCGGCACGCGCCTCGAGGGCGGCGGTGGCGGTGGCGCCTTGCCGACGGAGATCAACAATTCCGCGCCAAAGCCCCGCGAGTCCCAAGAACCAGAGCGCGGTGAGTCCGGTCCGGGCGGCGGTCTTGAGTCGGGTCGGCGAGAGCGGGGCGGGATCGAGGGAAGCGGCAAGGACACGGCCGTCGAAGGTGCTCGTGGCGGAAGGAGCAGAAGGGCCGGGAGCCGGGTCGGTGGACGGAGTGATCCCCTCGAGCGCGAGCCAGGCGAGGCCCCAGGCGAGGGTCCAGAGAACGGCGAGGAAGACGAGGAAACGGCGGGATCGCGCCCGGGCAGCCGAAGGTCCGGACGTGGCGTTCGCTGGATAGGGCGCGACCACAGCGAGGAGATTTGGGGAGGAGCGCGGAAGAGATCAAGCCCGGGATGGAGGGAGACAGGGGGCCTCGTACTGGAAGCGCTTAGCGGGCACAGACATGGAGAGTCACTCATGCCCGGCGAACCCGCGCCTCGATCCCGAACCCCGAGCCGGTCGGAGGACGAGACGACGCCAAGCGGCGCTCGCGCGACGCACTCCAACGCTTCGCGACCCCTGTGACCGCTGGGCACGCGCCACGTTGGGAGTGTCGCGCTGGAGCGCCGCTTAGGGGCGGAGGGTCAGGGCCGGCGGCGCCTTCGGGCGAGGGCAGCTTCGAGGAGCCGGGCGGGCGCAGGGACGCGAAGCTGAGGGACCGAGGCGGGTGTTGAGCTGCCGCACCACGTTTTCGGCCCCGAACTCGAGGAGGCGCCGGTACCAGCGGACGAACTCGCCGGTGATGGCGGCCGCGAGCGAGGCCGGCGGGTGGTACTGGTGATCGGCGAGGACGGTCTCGCAGACGACGAGCGCGGCGAGGGCGGGCGGGTGGGCGCGGTTCTCGACGCGTCGCCAAAGGGGCAGCGCGGATTCGGGATGGCCGGTGAGGGTGAGGGCTTCGGCGCGTTGGGTGAGGATGGTGGGATCGTCCGGGAAGAGGCGCTGGGCTTCGGCCGTCCAGTCGTTGGCGACCTCGAGGAACTCGGGGCGCCCGAGGGCGATGGCGGCGCCTCCCTGCCAGGCGGCGGCGAGGGAAGGCTGGGCCGTGGCGAGCTGGTGCAGGACCTCGAGGGCTTCGACCGAGCGGCCGTGGTCGTGGAGGAAGCGCGCGTAGTCGAGCCGGACGGGCGCCGAGTCCGGGTCGTCGGTGAGGGCGAGACGGAACTCGCGGTCGGCGGCGGCGTGGTCACCGGCGTGAACCAGGCAGCGGGCCAGGCAATGGCGGGGCCCGGCGCGGCGGACCTCAGGGTGGACGGGGGCCAGGGAAGGACGATCTCGCCGGGCGAGGCAAAGGCGCATCTGTTCGGCGGCGGCGGGGAATTGGCTCTGTTCGAGGTGGGCGAGGCCGAGGGTGAAGTGGAGGGAGGCGGTGAGGCCGCCGTGGCGGCTGGCGAGGGCCGAGGTGAGGACGTCGATGACCTCGGCGTGGCGGCCAGCGGCAAGCAGTTGGGAGGAGAACTGGGCGAGGAGCATCTCGCGGGTTTCCGGCACGAGGAGGGCCGGGGGCTGGGCGGCCATGGCCTCGAAGGCGGCGCGGTATTGGTCGAGACCCTCGGCGGCGCGGCCCGAGCGGGTGAGTTCGAGGCCGAGGTTCATGAGGAGGTTGGGTTCGCCAGGGAATTCGAGGACGGCTTGTTCGAGGAGGCGGAGGTTGCGGGCGACCTTGCCGCGCGCCTGGGTGACTTCGCGGGTGTAGCCGTGGTGGCGGAGGCGGGACTGGCCGAGGCGGGTTTCGAGTCCCCACTCGGCGCGGCGGACCTCGATGCTGGTGAAGACCTGTTCGTGGACGCGGCCGACGTAGAAGAGGCCCGGGGCATTGCGGAAGAGACGGGGGACGTAGCTGCAGCCGTCCTGCTCGCGGCCAACGTCCTCGAGAGGGAGGCGCCAGGCGATGACGCGGCCGGGTTTCAGGGCGTGGCGAAGGGCGTCGTGCTGGTCGGGCGGAAGTTCTTCGTCCGCATCGAGCATGAGGATCCAATCGCCGGTGGCGTGTTCGAGGGCGGCGTTGCGGGCGGCGCTGAAGTCGTCGTTCCAGGGGAAGGCGTGGACTTCGGCGCCGTGGGCGCGGGCGATCTCGACGGTGCGATCGGTCGAGCCGGTATCAACGACGACCAGTTGATCGGCCAGGCCCTTGATGGACGCGAGGCACGGGTCGAGGAACTGTTCCTCGTTCTTGACGATGAGGCAGACGGAGAGCCGGGGTGCGGACGACGCGGAGTCGAAGGAAAACGGGGCGGGCAGGACGAGCCAGGGGGGACGCGCACTGCCGCGAAGGCGGCCTTTGAGAAAGCGGGCAGCGGGCTTGAAGGCAGGGGCGAGGTCGCGGGCGCGGTGGGCGCAGCGACGGGCGGTGACGGAATCGCCGGCGGCCAGGGCGATCTCGGCGAGGAGCAGCCAGGCCTCGGGATGGAAGGGGCGCTCGGACAGGGCGGCGAGGGTGGCGCTCCAAGCCGCGGGATGTTGGCGGCGCTGGACCAGGGTTCGCGCCTCGCCGAGGTGGCCGCGGAGGGCGCACGGCGGCAGCTTGAGAGGGGCGGTCTTGGGTGGAGCGGATGGACGGGTGGGGACGGCGGATTGGCCGTGGGCGCGCAGAATGGCCGGTTCGTGGCGGCGCCGGGCCTCGGCGATTTCGCGGGCGGCGCGTTCGCGGTTGCGGTGTTCGACGCTGGAGGGGGATTCGAGGTAGAGGCCGAGGGTTTGGGGTACGTGAAGGAAGCGGTGGTGAGCGGCGAGGCGGAGCCAGAACTCGTAGTCGCCGGCGGAGACCATCGTGGCGTCGAACCGGCCGTGCTGCTGGTGGAGGTCGCGTCGCCACATGGGTTGGGGGCCGACGAAGCAGCCCTGGCGGAGGAGGGCGAGCGGATCGAAGTCGAGCCAGTCGAAACGGCGGATGGGGCGGGCGGTGTCGAAGGTTTCGTTTTCGTTCCGGGTGACGAGGCAATCAGCGTAGACCAGCGCGATGTCAGGCTGTTCGTCGAGGGTGCGGGCGAGGATCTCGAGGGCGTCGCGGCGATGGCGGTCGTCGGTGTTGGCGTTGGTGACGTAGCGGCCGCGCGCGACTTCGAGGGCCCGGTTCCAGGCGCCGTAGACGGTTTCGCGTTCGGGGGAACGGAGGTAGATGATGTTGCCGTAGCGCTGTTGGAACTCCTCGACGATGGCGCGTTCGTTCTGGGGAGAGGCGGAGTCGACGACGATGATCTCGAGTTCGTGGGCGATGGTCTGAGCCTCGAGATCCTCGAGGCAACCGCGGAGGAAGCGCTCGGAGTTGTAGGCCGAGACGAGAGCTGAGACGCGGGGAGCGGCGGGGGGCGAGGGCGGGGTGAGGAGCGGAGCCCGCGGGGTTTCGGGTTCCTGGACTTGCGCGGTGACGACGGGAGTGGACGGTGCAGGCAAGATGCCCGCACCACAAGGCGAGGCGGCAGGCAGGATGCCTGCACCACCGGACGAGAGTGCAGGCAGGATGCCCGCACCACAGGGAGAGGGGGCTGTCGGGGTGTCTGCACCACAGGGCGGGGCGAGGGGCTCGAGATGAGCGCGAGCCGTGACGTTCTGCGGGTCGAGTTCGAGGACGCGACGGTAGGTGTCCGCGGCGGCCTCTTGTTCGCCGGCGGCGGTGAAGCTGGCGGCGAGGAGTTCGAGGGCGGCGAGGTCGTCGGGTTGGCGGCGCAGCAACTGGAGGCAAAGGCGAGCGGCGTCGGTGGGTTGGCCGCATTGGAGGTGGAGTTCGGCGAGGAGACGCAGGGCGCCGGGGTGACCGGGCTCGAGTTCAAGGGCGCGGGCCAGGACGGCTTCGAATTCGTCGGTGCGTCCGGCCTGGGCGGCGGCGCGAGCCTGGGCAACGGCGATGGCGGGGTCGGTGAGGGTCGAGGGGGGTGGGGATGGCGGGTGAACGGCATCCGGGGCTTGAGCGGCAGTGGCAGGCGCGAGGGCTGTGCCACTGGATGGGGGTGGGGGTGCAGGCAAGATGCCTGCACCACCGAATTCGGCGAGGAGGCGGGTGGCGGGGGCGAAGCCGGGTTGACTCTGGGCGACGGAGCGGGCGGCGCGGAGGGCGAGGGCGGTGTCGCCATGGCGGGCGGCAGCTTCCGCGATGTACCAGACGACGCGCCAGTGGCGACAGCCGTGGTCGAGGGCGGTGCCGAAGGCGCCGATGGCGGCGGGCAGTTGGTTTTGGTCGCGGAGGATCAGGCCGGCCCAGAGCTGCAGGAAGCCGTCCTGCGGGAAGGCCTGACGATAGTTGAGCACGCCGCCAGAGAAGGGTGACCGCAGGAGAGGCGAGCAGCGGGCGATCGCGGCCTCGGCGGCGAGGAGTTCGTCAGGGTCCTGGGAAGTGAGGCTGGTGAGGAAGCAGCCGTCGGTGTTGCCGAGGCTCTCGACAAAGAGGCGAGCGCCGGGTGCGGCGGCGGGGGTATCGGTGAGGTCGAGGAGGGAGACGGGTGGTTCCCAGGCGGGGAGGTCGGCGTGGCAACCCCAGGAGCGCGCGCGTTTGGGGAGGGCGAGCAGGCGTTCGTAGAGCGGGTTGAGCTCGCGGGCGGCGTTGGCGGCGCCGAAGTGTTGGCGGGCGTACTCTTGGGCGCGGGCGCCGAGGGCACGGCGGGCAGCGGGTTCGCGGTGGAGGTATTCGAGGGCGTCGCGGTACTCGGTTTCGGTGTGGACCACGAGGCCGGTTTGCTCGTGCTGGACGAGTCCGCGGATCCCGCCATGGGGGAAGACCACAGGAGGGACGCCGGCGAGCATCACTTCCTGGAGGTTCAATTCGCCCGAGGCGTAGGTGTCCGGACAGAGCGGATAGCCGTAGGCGTCGAGCAACTCGAGGACGGGTCGGATGTCCGGGACGAAGCCGCGGAAGTCGAAGCGGTCGGCGACGCCCAGGGATTGGGCCTCGGCGCGGAGGGTGTCGAGGGCGCCGCCGCCGCCACAGACCAGGAAGCGGACGTCCGGGCTGCGGACGGCGGCGTTGAGGGGAACGAAGCGGCGGTGGATTTTGACGAAGTCGACGGTGCCGATGTACCCGACGTTGAAGCCGGCGTGGGGCCGGGGTTGGAGACCGTCGAGGCGGTCGAAGTCGGCGCCGGGGATGACCATGGCGACGCGTTGGGCGCGGTCGGCGGGGGCGAGGTCACGGAAGGCGTGGAGTTCGCGTGCGGTCCAGGGGTTGGTGGCGACGTTGAGGTCGGCGAGGCGGACGAGTTCGGGGGTGATGATCTGGGGCGGGCCGTCGCCGCAAACGTGGTACCAGAGAAAGAGGCGCACCGGCGGCAGGTCGGCTTGGAGGAGGGCCTGCATTTCGGGACTGTTCCACCAGTCGATCTGGACGATGTCGGCGGCCGCCATCTCGCGGAGAACGGTGGGGGTGCCCGGGGCATCCAGGACTTCCACACCACCGGCACGGGCCAGCGCGAGGGCTTCCGGCGCGGCGGGCAGGAGGGAAACGACGCGATGGCGGAAGGGGCCGAACCGGGCCGAGTGGGTGGCGGTGGCGACGAGGGTGCGGGTGCCGCCGCCGAGAGACAGTTGCTGGATGACGTGGAGAATGGTGTTCATGGCGGACACGTGGCGGCGCAGGTGCGGGCGCGCATTTCGTCGGTCAACCGTCGCAGGCGACCGCGTTGGCGGTCGGGTTCGGGCACGAGTTCGAGGGCTTGGGCGGCCTCGGGGAAGCGGCCGAGGCGAGCGAGGGCGACCGCGCGGCCGAAGTGGAGGCGTGGGGCGGCCGGGCAGGCGCGGAGGGCATCGTCGAGGAGGGCGAGGGCATCGGCGGGGCGGCCTTGATTGAGATGTTCGGTGGCGCGACGGAGGGGGGAGTCAGCATGGGCGGCAAGTGCAGGCTGGAAGCCTGCACCACAACGTGGGGAGTCGGCGGGGGCCTGAGGTGGCTCGACGAACCAGGCGTGGAGGCGCGGGGGGCGGGCGGCAGGCAGCAGAGCGCAGGGAGCCGCGACGGCATTGGCATCGGCTTCGTGTTCGAGATAGGCGAGGTCGGAGGTGGGTTCGAGGGAGACCTGACCGGCTTGGGCGAGGTGTGGCAGGCCATCCGGGGCCGGATCGGCGGCGGGACCGAGGGCGCCGTTGAGGCAGGTCGCGAGCGGGAGAATGGCAGGGTGGCCGTCGAGGGTCTGGAGCCAGTTGCGGATGCGGGCGCGGCCGGTTTGCAGGGAACCGACGGTGGCGAGGAGGGCGAGGGCGGCAGCCTCGGCGTCGCGAGGTTTGCGTTCGAGGAAGGGGACGAGCAAGCGGGCGGCGGCATCGGGTTGGCCGTCCTGGAGGTGGAGGCGGGCGAGGTTGAGCAGGGGCGCGCGGCAGGTGGGGTGCTTCTCGAGAAGGTCGGTCCAGAGCTCGCGCGGTTCGGCGCGGTAGCCTTCGCGGTAGCCTTTGACGGCGAGTTCGTTGAGGGCGGGCGCGTGGTTCGGGCAGCAGGCCTGAACGACAGCGAAATGCTGCAGGGCCAGGGCGGGCTGTTCGAGACAGAGGTTGACGTGGAAGAGCAGGACGTGGGCGCGGAGTTGGTGCGGCCAGAGCGCGAGGGAGCGGAGGGCGTGAGTGCGGGCGCCTGTCCAGTCGCGTTGCTGGAGAGAGGCGGCGGCGCGGCGGAGGGCGGCACGGGCCTCGGCGTGATGCGCGGGCGGCAGCGGTCGGCGGTCGGGCGGGATGCGGAGATTGAAATGATGATGGAGGCCGCCGAGCAGGAGGAAGCCTTGCGGCCAGGTGGTTTCAGCCAGGAAGCGATGGAACTGGTCGCGGTCGCCGGCAGTGTGGAGCTGGTGGGCGGTGTCGAGACGGGCGAGGTGGCGGGATTTGTTCTCGTAGCGGCCGAGGCCGAAGGTCTCGTTGTGGTTGAGTCCGAAGTAGGCACGGGCGAGGGCCGCCGGGGGGTTTTCGGTCAGGGAAGCAAGGAGTTCGAGGGCGAAGGGGCGCAGCTCGGTGTTGGCAAGCGCATGGCAACGGAGGAAGCGGCTGAAGGGCGCGCCGGCGGCGAGGACACCGGCCTGGAAGAAGCGTGTGGTGTGCTCGAAGACGGCGTCCTCGCTGGGGTTGCGTTCGCGTTCGGCGACAACGCCGTCGGGCGAGTCGGCATTCTTAATTCTTAAGGGCTGACCCCGGCGGTAGCGGAGCACGCTGCCGCGGTCCGAGTTGCAGAGCATCTCGATGGGCGAGACGAATTCCAGCAGGTGGATCGGCTCGTCGCCCGGGCGATTGGCGTTGGGACCAAAGGCGCGCTTGAGCGTGTTGGCGGGTTGCGGGTTGAGGAAACGATGCAGCCCAAGGTACCAGCCAGTGAGCTGCGTTTCCGGGAGGACCCGCGCGAGGTTGTCCTGGATGGTGCCGCGCCAACCGATATCCACGAGGGCAGCCCGGGGGGTCGTTTCGCTGAGGCCGCGGGCGGCCAGGTACGCCTTGAGAAGCGCACGTCTTTCCCGGCAGTGGGCAGCAAGCCGATCGAGAAACTCGGCGTCTTCAAGGAGGCGTCGGACCCGGGTGTCCCGCCAGGGATGCGTGATCTCCTCGCCGGGATTCAGATGGTGCCGTCGGAGGAACGGAACGAAGTCAGCAGGCTCGACGTCGAAGGAACGGAGGAGCCCTTCCATCGACTGGCTCGAGTACAACGTCCAGATGCGCATCAGTTCGTCCGGTCCCGGACGGGCGACGGAAGCGGCGAAGGTGGCGAGCCGGCTGACCTCGAGGAGATGTGCCGGAGGCAAAGGCAGGCCGAAAACGTCTTCGCGAGCCAGAGTCTCGTAGAGCTGTTGAAAGAACTCCCCTTCGCGCGTGAAGAAGTAAACCGCCGGGAAGCCGCCGAGCAGGGCTTCTTCCGCCACGAAATGGGCGAAGCCGAGGAGGAGCGGCGCGAAACGCACGCCGTGCGCAAAGAGGTCGCGGTGCGGCTCAGGCCAGTCGGACGGGGCGGTGACCTGGCGCAGGCCCGCCGTCAGTTCCTGAAAATAGGGTCGGGCAGAACGCGGGCGGAGCTGGAAGCGGCGCTGGAGCCGGGCACGGCGGTGTTCCTCGGCTGGATTCCAGAAATGCACGGAGCGGGCCCCCGACACCCGCGGGATGAAGACATCCGAAAACTCGTTGTCGCCCAGGTGCAGGTGGTCGGGGGCGGGCACGCCGGTCTGGGTGCGGAGGTGCTGGAGGAGGCGACCGCTGCGTTTGTTGAGCCGAGCGTCACAGGAGGAGACGCCGTCGAGGCCCGGCAGCCGGACGCCGGCGTGGCGGAGGAGTTCGCGGAGGGTGTCGGCCGGGAGGTAGAAGTCGGAAGCGAAGGCCTGGCGTCGTGCGCGGAGTTGGGCAAGCAGGGCGGGGAACTGGGGATCCGCGTAGACGTGGAGTTTCTCCTGGCGGATTTCGGCGGCGAGGAGTTCGTCGGCGAGGGCGTCGGTCTCGGCCGGGGCGAGCGGGCGGTTGGCAGCGAGGCTGACCCAGAGGAGAAGGACTTCGCGGAGGCCGTATTCGTTGTCGAAACCCGCGGCGCGCTCGCGTTCGCCGATGCTGTGCTCGCACTGGACCCGGAGTTGCATCAACTGGCGGGCGTCGTGGAGCGGTTGCTTGACGAGGGCCGACCACTTGAGCAGCAGGTAGCGGGCGGTGTGGAGCTTGATTTCGTCCGGATGACACCGACGACGCAGGACCGTGTCCCAGACATCGTACGTGACGAGGGACCACGAACGCTGGACGAAGGCAGGATCGACGGGCGCAATCTCCCCGAGGGCGGGTGCGCGGTGAATCGGCTCGAGGGTCTCGGCGCGAGCCGGGAAGACGTCAGGGTGGCGGACGGCGGTTGCGACGGCTTCGACGAACTGGCGGGCTTCGGCGAGGTCGGTGCGATCGGCCATCCAGCGGGGGCCGGCTTCGGCCATGGCCTGGCGGCGGGCGCCATCGCCGAGGAGGTCGCGCAGAGCGGTCTTGAGGGCGGCGGCCGAAGGTTCGGCGAGCGCGACGGCAGTGTCGGGGAAGTCGTGGCGGCTGGATTCGCCGTGCAGACCGAGCACGGGGAGGCCCGCGGCGAGCATTTCGAACGGGAGATGGGAGGGGTTGGTGGCGGGCAGGCAAAGGCCGAGGCGACAGCGGTTGTAGAGTTCGTTGCGGCGGTCGGGAGGGAGGGGGCCGAGTTGGGTAAAGGCAGCCGGAACCCGCCGCTCCGGGAGGGCGCCGAACAGGTAGATCTTGACCGTGGGCAGCAGGCCGTGGAGGCGGTTAAGGGCCTCGAGGCCGACGCCGCCAGCGAGCTCGGGGAATCCCGGAAGATGCCAGAAACAGACAGCGAGTTCCTTGCGCGTGCTGAGCGGGCGGAAGAGGGCTGGGGCAACGCCGAAATCGACGGGGCGACAGGAGACGTGGAACTCGCGGGTGAGCTTGGCGGCAAGCCAACGGCCCTGGGTGATGGTGGGGAAGCCGAGGCGGTAGCTCTGCTCCGAGCGGAGCACGGCGGATCCCATGGGATAGAGCCAGGGCTCGAAATCGGAGACCAGCCGGAGACGCCGGGCGACGCGGTGGGAGGCGGCGAGCTGGCAGGCCGCTTCCCAGTGGGTCGCGATGGCGAGGTCGAAGTGTCCCTGGAATCCTGCGGCTGGATGATGGGGGAACGCGTGGGAACCGCAAAGATCCTGCAGCAGCCGGGCGCGGGCGGCGGGGGGATCGTCGCCGGCGAAGAAGAGGTGGCAACGCCAGCCGCTGTCCGCGAGGGCCTGGGCCTTGGTCAGGAGGGGGGCCAGGCGATGGAGGGGGGTGCTGAGCGGGGGCAGCAGCCAGGCGACGGTGCGTTTCATGCGGGCGGGGTGGCAAACTTAATTCTTAAGGGCTGACCCCACCGGGGGTTGGCGGTAGATCGGCGTCGGAACGAGTGGCAGATCGTCCAGGAAGGTGCCGTCGAAAAGGCGATCCACGGCGTCCAGGAACTGCGCGTATTCGACCGCCATGCTGCGCGGCTTCATGAACCCGGGGCCGAAGGCCGCCATGCGCTGGCGTCGCGCCGGATCCAGCAGGAGGCAACGGAGGGCCTCGGCGAGGGCGGCCGGGCTGGGATCGGCGAGCAGGACACCGCCCTCGGGGAAGTCGTAGAGGTTGTTCTCGCGCCAGAGGTCCACGACGGGCAGGCCGGCCGCCATCATTTCAAAGGGGATGCGGGAGGGGTTGGACGAACTGAGGCAGAAGCCGACGCTGGTCTGGTTGTAGAGGCGGTTGATATCCGCGCCATGGAGGATGCCGAGGTTGATGTGGTCGAAGGAGACCGCGGCCGGGGCGTTGGCGCCGTACAGGTAGATGCGCGCGTCGGGCAGTTGCTTCTTCAAGAGGCCCAGGGCTTCGAGTCCGATGTCAGCACACCGCCGCGGTTTCTCGGGTTGATGGATGAAGCAGACCGAGAGCTCCTCGGGACGACGGTCGGGCAGGGGAAAGTACCGATCGGTCTCGGCACAGAAGTCGAAGGAGCGGGCGCGGACCCCGAAACGGGAGGCGAGGACAGCCGGGAGCCAGCGGCCGAGCGTCACGGGGTGAAGGCCGAGCTGGTAGGAGCGTTCGGCGGTGAGATAGGCGTCGCCCATGGGATTGAACAGGGCTTCATAGTCCTGGATGAGATAGGCGTGCAGGCCGGGAGCAGCGGCGACGGCCTCGGCGGACCACCACGCGGTGGCGAAAGTGAGGTCGTGGTCGTGCTGAAGTTCCCAGCCGGAATGGAGGTTGGCGAGGGAACCGCCATAGTAGGTCTCGATCTGGTCGGCGATGGCCTCGGGCGGGTCCGGTTGCTGGACGTAGGCGTGGCATTCGTAGCCGTGGCGGACGAGCGCGTTGATCTTGTGGAAGATCTCCCGGATGCCGCCGGAGCCTTCGATGAGGGAAGGGATGAGCCAGCCAAGGGAGGCGTTCATAAGCAGGGTACGGTCTCGCGGGGGAGAGAGGCGGGAGGGGTTCCGACTCCCTCGGCGTCTGGGTGGCAGTCGAGCCATTCACGGGCCCGCGTATCGCGAGGGTCGAGCTTCAGAATCCGGCGGTAGCAGAGCGCCGCGGCGGGCCCGTCGCTTTCACCTGCCTCCAGTTCAGCCAGGGCGTGGAGAAAGCGGGTCGAGCGCGCCGCCCGGTCGCGGAGAGGTTCGAGCAGGAGGCGGGCCTGGGCGAAGCGCCGTTGGACGAGCAGTTGCTCGGCCGCTTCGATGTCACGGAAGTGATCGAGACGAGGGGCCTGGCCGCCGCCGCCGAGGATGACCTGGGTTTCACCGGTGCCGGTGGCAGCGCACTGGAGGAGATGTTCGACCTGGCCTTTGAATCCCTGGTAGTTGACGGGGCCGTTCGGACCGTAGTCTTGCTCGATCCCCTGGATCGTGTGGTAGAGGTCGTCGAGTTCGGTACGGGAGAGATTCTGGAGCCCCTGCTGGCGGGAGAACTGAGGGGAGTAGTAGGACTGGAAGAGGGCGTTGAGGCTGATGCCAAAGCCGGCTTGCGTGGCGCGATCGACGGTCTCGCGGAGGTGGCCGCTGGTGCATTTCATGACGGCGCAGAGGAGGGTGATGTGCGGGAGTTGCTGGCCGCGGGTGGCGCGTTCCTGCAGGAGCCGGGTCGCGTTCCTCCAGACGTGTTCGAAACGCGTGCCGCGGCGGAGATACTCGTAAAGTTCCGGGCGGAGCGTGTCCATGGAGATGCCCACAGACCACAAGGGTCCCCGCAGGAGGAGGTCCCGATTGCGTTCGTTCAGATACGTCCCGTTGGTGTGGAGGCTGATCTTGCCGCGAGCCGTCTCGCCGGCCACGAGGTCCACGAGAATTCGCGCGAAGCCCCACTTGGGCAGGAAGGTTTCCCCGCCCGTCAGCAATAGGTCGCCACCCCGACGGACGAAGTCACGTGCGAGGGACATGACGGCCGGGCTGCAGGTGCGAAAGTCGGTGTGGAATTCGGCGGGCTCGAGGCAATACCGGCAGGTGACGTTGCAGTCGGGTCCCATGGACAACCAGATGTTGCCGAGACGGAATTGGTCGTCGGCACGGAGGTAGTCCGTGAGGCGGTGACCCTGGCCGGTGACCTTCCAGCGGTTGTACCAGCCGCAGTTTTCGGAGCAACCGGCCTCGAGGTAGCGGCCTTCGAGGAAGAGGCCGCGGCGGCGCCGGAGGGTTTCGTTGGTGTTGAGGATGCAGTCGAAGGCGTCGATTCCTTCGCGGTAAAGGGATTCCTGATGATCAAAGAAGACGGGAGGATGGTAGCTGCAGAAGCGCACGTCCAGATTTCGGCGGGGCACCAGGTAGAGCTGCCGGAAGGGGCTGGGGCACGGGTATTCGCGCGCACCGTATCGTTCCCGAAGTTGCGGGCAGTCCGTGGCAGGATCGACCTCGATCGGGCAGGACCGGGACATAAACTCGGCCCGTTTGGCCTCGAGAAGTTGGAGGTTTGTGCTGGCGGTCTCGTTGGTGGGATCCAGTTTGAGGACGTGGAGGTAGTCGAGTCGGGCGGCGACGAGGTCGCCCTCTTGATACTCGCAGTGGGCGAGGCCGAGGCGGGCGGGGATGTGGTTGGGCGCGACGTCGAGTACAGCTTCGAAGGCGCGGCCGGCGCCGGTGAGGTCGCCTTGTTGACGGCAGGTTTCAGCTTGCCGCAACCGGTGCTGCAGCGGATCCGGGGGCGTGCTGTCAGGAGGGGTGTGGGGCCCGGACGTGGCAGCATCGGGAGGGGGTGAGCAGGCGGAGAGGACGGCACTGGCGCGGGCGCGGAGTTCGCAGATGGTGGCGTCGCGTTCGCGACAGAGCCGGTCGAGGTGCTCGATGGTGGCCTGGCGCTCGCGGCAGATGTTGTCCAGGTGCTCGATGGTCTGTTCGCGCTCACGGGCCAGTTGATCGAAGCGGGCAGCTTCGGTGCGGGCGGCCTGCAAGGCACGCAGGGAATCGCGGGCGGCGGCGAGGTCGTGAGACCGCAGCGGATCAAGCCGAGGAGTGGAAGGGTCGGCCGGAAGCGACGTATGATCCGGAGCGTGCAGGCTGGAAGCCTGCACCACAGGATCGGGCGAGGAGACGAGGCGCGACGCTGGCAGCGCGAGGCGGGCGTGGGGCAGGAGTGTGTCGAGCGGTGCGCAGGGCTGGGTCGGGGCGGCGTTCTGGGCGAGGAACCGGGCGAGGTCTGGGAGGTGAAGGCGGGTGGGGACGTCGGGTTTGAGGCCGACGAGGTAGTGGCGGCAAATGGCCTGCACCCAGCCGCGTTGGCGGCGGCGGAGCGTGTCGAAGTCGTGGCCGGCGAACGCGTGGTCGAGGAGGCTCCCCAGGTCGCCGAGGTCGCGGAGTTCGTAGGTTGCGCCCTTGTGGGAGAGTTGGCTGCGGGCGAGCAGGACACAGGGTTTCTCGTAGAGGAGGGCTTCGAAAATGGAGGTGCTCGAGGTAAAGGCGAGGACGTCGGCGTACTCGAAAAGGTCGAAAAGGCTGACGTCGCAGAGCACACGGGTGGTGGGGGATTCGGCCGAGGAGTAGTCGGTGGGATCGAGGGGATGGGGTTTGAAGAGGAGTCGGCGGTCGGGACAGTCGGCGAGGGCGCGGCCGAGCTGGGCCAGGCAGTCGGCGGTCGAGGTGAAGAACGGCGATTCGAGGCGGGCGCCGGGGCTGTCGGGGGGGGTGAGGCCGGCGCCGTGATCGTACTGGCCGACGAAGGCGAGGGTGGGCCGGTTGTCGGGGTTGTGGCGGGCCTGGAACTCTGCACGGGAGAGGCTGGCGGCCTGCGGGTACTTGGAGGTGCGGCGGGATCGGTAATAGTCGCGAATCTGCCGGTAGCAAGCCTCGTCGTCCGGGGTGTCGCCGAGGTGAGCGGCGAGGAGGCAGGTGTTGAGGTCGGAGAGGGCGCCGTGGCCGCGCTGATCAAGCATCAGGGTCTCGGGCAAGAGGCCGCGTTCGAGGACGAACGTGGGGATCTGGAGCTGGTCGCAGCAAGAGCGGAGGACCAGGCTGGGCGGGAGGGAAGAACCCCAGGTGAGGACGAGGGCGGGCTGGAGGATGGCCAGCAATTGGCCCAACGCGTGTTCGCACGCGGCGTGGCCTTCGAGGAAGGGCACGAGGTCCTCGGCATCGGCGCCGCTCCAGGCACGGTCGCGGCGGGCCAGGCGGAGGGCGGTGCGATCCCACGTGCCGGGGGTGGTGTCAGCGGGAATGCCGGCGGGCGACGCGAAATCCCGCAGCGATATGGGAAGCGTCAGGACGGGGAAGGGCGTGGAGACGCGGACGTCGTGGGTGAGGACGACGAGGTCGAGGTGTTCGCAGGCGAGGGCAGAGCGCAGCTCCGCCAGCCAAGCGCCCACGGAGGCATCGAGTGGCAGGGAGCAGGTGAGCAGGCAGACCGGGTGCGGCATAGGCGCAGAGGCTCAAGGGCTGGAGGCGGCGAGGGAGTGGGCGGGGTGCATCAGAAGAGGCCGAATTGCCTGACGAGATCGGAGGTGGCGACGCCTTGGGCGATGGCGAGCAGGACGCCGGACTCGTTCTGCTTACGGCTCAGGGCCTCGCGGAGGATGGCCTGCTCGTGCTTCTTGGGGAGGACCACCAGGCCGTCGCCGTCGCCGAAGATCAGGTCGTCTTTGTGAACGCTGACACCATCGATGACGACGGTCTTGTTGCGCGCAGTGACGACGCCGCGTTTGCGAGTATCGCGGCAGTAGTGTCCCTTGGCGAAGACCGGGAATCCCATGGAGACGGTGTCTTGGAAGTCGCGGGTGACGCCGTCAATAATGGCGCCGACCGCGCCGGCCCGGATGGCGAGGCTGGCGTTCAGTTCGCCGAAGAAAGCGGAACCGGGGGCACGGTTGGCCACGACGACGACGTCGTTGGATACGACGTGGTCGTAGAGGTGCAAGCTGTCGTAGATCTTGCGGAAGTCCTGGTCATCGGGGCAGGGATCAATCTGGAGAGTTTTGGCCCGGCCGAGGACCCGCTGGTGCGGGAGGTTGAGCTGGAAGTCGCGGGAAAGCACGCCGCTGAGGCCGAGGTCATCCATGACATCGGAGAGGAGCGAACTGGAGAGGAGCAGCTTGATGTTGTTGAAGAGGCGGCGTTCCTGCTCGCGGAGGCCGATGGCGATGAGATTCGCCAGCTCGAAGTCGGGCGGCCAGTTGACGTCGATGCTCTCGAGCGGATCGATCTCGAGCAGGAATGGCTGATCGCCGATACGCCGGCCGGTACGAAGGGCGGCCTCGCGACGCATCACGTAGAGTCCCATGGACTCGATGACGGTGTCGTCGAGCTCGACGCTGTTCGGGATATGGGAGACATCGTAGGTGGGGCGGCCATCCTGCCAGCGATACTGCTTTTCCCGACGCACGGCGACGACGCTGTCAAAGTGAGGATCTGTCCGGAGGACTTCGATGGCCCGCTCGATCGTGGCCGTACGGAGAAAGGGTGAGGTGCAGAGCAGTTGAACGCAGAGCTCGGCGTCGGTCTGCCGGACTTCGTTCAGGAAGAGCTGGTGGCCGTCGGTCTGGTTGGTGGCGAGGGCTGCATCGCGCCAGAGGATGCGGCAGTTGAGGTCCGAGGCCAGGTCCGCGATCTCGCGCGACTCGGTATCGAGGACGACCTCATCAATGCTGGGGCAGGCGAGGAGTTTGCGCAGGCTGCGCAGGAACATCGGTTCGCCATCCAACAGCATGGTGTTCTTGTTGGGGACGCGACGGCTGTCGCCCTTGGCGGGGAGGAACGCGACGACTTTCACGGCGTGGTAGGTGGTGGAAGCTGGGGGTGGGGTTCCTGGCCGACGAGGCTCTGGGGATCGAGGGCGAGGGCGCGGCGGCGATAGGCGTGGAAGGAGGGGAGGTCGCCGAGGGCCAGGCAGGTGAGGGCGAGGCGGGCCTGGAGGGTGGCGTCGCGGGGTCGATAGGCGGCGGCATAACCGTACGCGACACCCGCGGGCTCATACTGGCCGAGGGCATAGCGGAGGTGCCCGAGGCCTTGCCAGAGGTCGGCGGGAGATTGGGCCGGGAGGGTCAGCAGGCAGAGGAAGGCGCGGGTGGCCACAGCGTTGCCGGCGCGGTACTGGGCGTGGGCGTCGGCCAGGATCGTCTGGACACAGGCGGCCGGGGAAGGGACGACGGCACGCGACGGCTGGGCTGGTTCTGACGGAGCGGTTGGCGGCAGGGCGCGGAGCCGCGAGGGGCGACGGCGCTGACGCGCAAGACGCGGGAGGGTCGGGCAGCGTGAAGGGGCAGAGGGGGGGCGGGTGCGGTGGATTCCCGGCGGGAGAGGGAAGTTGAGATCGCGCACCTGGACCTCCTTGTTTGGGTGGGCGGGCGAGAAGGCGAGTGGGGCTGCGATGCTACTGGAGGAGGCGGAGGACGGTCTGGGGGACCTGATTGGCCTGGGCGAGCATGGCGGTACCGGACTGGACGAGGATGGTGGCCTTGGCGTACTCGGTGGATTCGTCGGCGATATCGACGTCCTTGATGCGGGAGGTGGCGGCCATGAGGTTTTGCTTGCTGATGGCGAGCTGATCGCCGCTGTAGGCGAGGCGGGCCTGGTAAGCGCCGATGGTGGCGCGGTCGTTGGCGAGCTGGCTGATGGCGGCCTTGATGTTGGTGAGGGCGGACTGGGCCAGGGAGACGGTGGAGACGCCGGCAGCGGAGTCGATGGCGGCAGCGTAAGGGGAAGAGCCCATGTCGATGCCGACCATGGTGAAGGCGCCGCCTTCGGAATCGACGGTGACGCTGAGGGCGTTGCTGGAGAAGAGGCTGACGCCGTTGAATTCCTTGGTGGTGGCGGTGTTGATGTACTCCTTGAGCTCGGTGAATTCCTTGTTGTAGAGGGCGCGGTCGTTGTCGGACTTGGTGGCGTCCTGGGCGAGGATGGAGAGCTCGCTCATGCGGTCGAGGGCCTGGGCGATCTTCTTGAGGTAGCCATCCTGGGTTTGGACGAAGGAGGTGGCGTTGGAGACGTTGGCGCGGGCGCCCTGGATGCGGTGGATCTGGGCGTCGAGCTTGGTGCTGACGGCGAGTCCGGCGGCATCGTCGGCGGGCTGGACGATGCGCGAGCCCGAGCTGAGGCGGGTGAGGGACTGGGCCAGTCGGGTGTGGCTGGTGTTGAGGTGATGGCTGCTGGACTGAGCGGCCAGGTTGGTGTTGATGACCATGGTGTGGACTTTCTATTCCGGGTTGTGCTTGCTGAAAGGAGGGGCGGCCGGGCCGGGTGACGGTGGGGAAACCCGGGCGACGCGCGGGAGGGACCGGACGGCGGCGCGATCGCGGGTGAGGGCCTGCTGGTTGCTGCGCTGGATTTCCTCGTAGAGTTCCTGGCGGTGGACGGGGACGTTCGGGGGGGCGGCAATGCCGAGCTTGACGACCTCGCCCTCGACCCGCAGGACCTTCACGGTGATGCGTCCGTCAATGACGATGCTCTCGTTCAGTTTGCGGGAGAGGATGAGCACGGGAAGGACGGGGCCGGGGTGGGATCAGGAGCGGGCGAGCGGCAGGGGGTGCTCGACCGAGAAGTCGGCGGCGTTGAGAGGAATGACCTGGCGGCCGACCTGGGTGCGGCGGTTGACGATGATGGGTCCTTTCAGGTTCATCGTGGCCTCGTGGGGGCCGCGGACGGTGACGACGCAAAGGACCGAGGCGTCCTCAGGTCGTTCGAGGGCGAGACTGCGCACGTCGTCGTCGGAAAGCTCGGGTCGGTACTGGGGGAGGAGGGAGAGGGGGGGAACGACAAGGAACGCGAGGCGGGGGTCGTCGAGCACCTGCAACCAAAGGAAGGGGGCCTCGGCCGGATCGGCCAGGAGCACGTAGGCGCAGAGATGCTCGAAGCCGAGGAGTCCGGACGGCAGACGGATGATGTCCGGCGGGTTCACGGTCAACCGCACCGTCGGCTCAGTGGTCACAGCACAGTTCATTCAGAGAGGGGCAGAGCAGCGGACATGCCATACGGTTCCGAAGGGCATTCGCCGGGCTAAAAGAGCCGGGAGAGGGGGCAAAACCGGGTGGGCAAAGGGCAAAAAGGGGGGCGGCGTGGAAAGAGGGGACGGGGCGGGTAGGCAAGAATGTTCCGGTGGGAGAGGAGGAGATTGCCTGCGAAAGGAGCCAGGGGGCGAAGACGCAGAGATTTGGAAGCTCAAAACTCAAAGCTCAAAGCTCAAAGCTCAAAGCTCAAGGGAAGGTCAAAGCTCGAAGGTCAAAGCTCAAGGGAAGGTCAAAGGTCAAAGCTCAAAGCTCAAAGCTCAAGGGAGGGTCAAAGCTCAAAGTTCGAAGTTCAAAGCTCAAGGGAAGTTCAAAGCTCAAGGGAAGTACGAAGCTCAAGGGAAGGTCAAGGATCAAGGGAAGCGTCTGGTTCCTGCCGGACCTGCTCAGGAGCCCTGGACCGATCAAGCTGGATGCGTCTTCTGCATTCTGCATTCTTCCTTCCGCATTCCGGTTCATGGGAGGCGTCTGGTTCCTGCCGGACCTGCTCAGGAGCCCTGGACCGATCAAGCTGGGCGCGTCTTCTGCATTCTGCATTCTTCCTTCTGCATTCCGGTTCATGGGACGCGTCTGGTTCCTGCCGGACCTGCTCAGGGGCCATGAACCGCGGAGGGTGCAGGCGGGACGCCCGCACCACAGGTTCAGGGAGAGCCACCTGTTCCCGCCGGACCTGCCCAGCTCCCATGAACCCTCCCCGCCGGGTCGGGGAACCCAGCCTACAGCGCCGGGTCGGGGGACCCGGCCTACAGGTTGTAGTTGTAGGCCCGGTGCCCTCACCGGGCGGTTCATGGGAAGTTCCAGGATCCAATGGCATGGAGCCGGTCCGGCCGTGGTTGGGTAGCCGGGTGCCCCGGAGGCCACCCCGTGCGGGGCGGGGCGCAGAGGGGGCGTAGGGAGAGCGCCGGCATCCAGCGACGCGATGCGGGGAGGAAGCAGCCCCGCCACACCGGGGAGCGCAGGCCGGAAGCCTGCACCACAAGGTCAGGGCGACCCGGGGTCAGCGGAGGTAATCGAGGAGGGAGGTGTTGAGGAGGGTGGCGCCGGATTGGAGGGCGGCGCGGTAGGCGTTCTGCGTGGTGGAAAGCTCGACGAGGGTCGCGGCGAGGTCGGCGTCGGTGTGGCGGGAGACGGTCTTCTGCAACGCCAACGTGCGCTGGGAAGCGGCGGCGTCAGCGGCATCGAGACGGGCCTGGGTGGCACCACCGGCGGCGATGTGGTGAAGCAGGGCGTCTTCGTCGCGGGCGAGGGCGGCGCGGTCGGTAGCGGCAATGGCGCGGGTGTCGCCGGCGGTGAGGTGATCGCGGAGGGCAATGAGGTGGGCGAAGAGGTCGGCGCCGGAACGGGGGTCGGCGAGGGCGCCGCGCGGGCCGGTGGAAGTGGGGTTCGCGCCGGGGACCTGGGCGGTGAGGGTGGTGCCGGGGGCGACTTCGAGTTCAGAAACGGCGGCGTTGCCGCGGTAGGTGACGGCGGTGGCCTGGCCGGCGGCATTTTCGGTGAGGACGAAGGGAGGCTGGTCGGTGCGGGTGCCACCGAGGAGGTAATCGGCGCCGTGACGGGCATTGGCGACCTGGACGGCGTGGCGGAGGAGTTGGTCGACTTCGCTGGCGTAGGCCTGCAGTTCGGCGGGCGAGCGGGTGCCATCGGCGAGGGTGGCAAGTTCGGCGGCGCGATCGACGACGCGTTGGAGGCCCTGGAGGGTGTCGAGGGAGAGGGTGGAGCGTTCGCGGAGGAAAGCGATGTTCTGTTGGTATTGGGACTGGGCGCGGTTCTCGGTCTGAGCGTCGAGGGCCTGGCGCATGGCGACGGGGTCGTCGGCGGCGGACTGGACGCGTTGGCCGGAGGAGGCCTGTTCGAGGAGGCGATGCTGGCGGGCATTGAGCTGGGTGAGCTGCGTGACCAGCGAGTCCGGGATGGCGGAGGAAGCGACGCGCATAGGGTGGATGGCGAGGAGGGGCTAAGGCGCCGGGTGCTAGCGTTTGAGGTTGATGACCTCGTCGAGCATTTCGTCGACGGTGGTGATGATGCGGGCAGAGGCCTGGAAGGCCTTCTGGAATTTGACGAGGTCGGTCATTTCCTCGTCGATGGAAACGCCGCTGACGGAGGAGCGCTGGCCGGCGAGGAAGGAGGCGAGGAGTCGTTGGTCCTCGACCTGGCTGTTGGCGTGGGCGAGGGCTTCGCCGAGGGAGGTGACGATGTGGGAATAGCGGGAGGCAAAGGTCTGGTTGCCGAGGTCGGCCTGGGGTTGTTGGGCCAGTCGGGCGAGGGCGAGGGCGACCTGATTGTCACCGGAAGCGCCGGCGGTGCCGCTGGCCTGGAGGAGGGCCGGGTCGGCGATGAGGGCGGGAGCGACGCGGATGGAGGCGGCGTCGGTGCCGGCGAAGAAATCGGCGCCGGACTGGCCGTTGAGGTTGAAGCCGGGGCGATGGCGGGCGTTGACCTCGCGGATGAGGGTGGCGGCGAGGGCATCGAGGTCGGTGCGGAGGGTGGCGAGGGGACCGTCGCGGGCGTCGATGGCACCGGCGAGGCGGCCGGCAGTGAGGGTGAGGGGTGTGGCGGCGGTGGTGGTGCGGACGAGGCGCTGGCCGTTGGCGTCGTTGTAGGGGGCGAGGGTGTCGAGGACGTTGCGGCCGGCAACGAGCTGGACGCCGCCGACGGAGAGGGTGAGCTGGCCTTCGGGGGTTTCGGCAGTGTCGACGTTGGCGAGGGTGGCGAGAGACTCGAGTTTCTGGCGGCGGAGGTCACGGAGGTCGTTGGCGGAGCCGGGGCGGCCGAGTTCGGCGCGTTGGATCTGGTCGTTGAGGCGGGCGATGGCGGTGAGGAGTTCGTTGGCCTGGGCGACGTCGGTGTCGACGGCCTCGTTCAACTGGGCGTTGAGCTGGGTGAGGCGGGCATCGGTCTGCTGGAACTGGGCGGCGAGGGATTGGGCGCGGGCGAGGAGGGCGCTGCGTTGGGGGAGGGAAGCGGGGGTGGCGGCGAGGTTCTGCCATTCGTTGAAGAAGGCGGAGAGCTGGTTGGCGAGGGTGGCAGCGGCGCCGGCTTCACCGGCGGCGGCGGCGCCGGCGGTGGTTTGGGTGCGGCTGTTGAAGGTCTCGGCGAGGTTGGTCTGGGCGAGGTCGAGGGCGGTGCGGTGGGCTTCCCAGAATCCGGAGACGCTGGTTTCGGACTGGATCTGGCGGTCGAGGAGGGAATTGAGGACCTGTTGGATGCCCTGGGTGCCGACGCCGGTTCCCTGGGAGCCGAAGGTACCCTGGAGCGGGGTGGTAGTTTGAAGGAGCAGCCGCTGGCGGGTGTAAGTGGGGTTGTGGACGTTGGCGAGGTTCTGGCCGGCGACGGCGAGGCCCTGGCTCTGGGTTTGGAGCGACCGGGCGCCGAGGTTGAGGGTGCCGTGGAGGCCGAGCATGGGAGGGATCAGCCGAGGGCTTCGTAGAGGGCGACGCCGCGGGAGGGGGCGGCCTGGAGGCCGCCGGCGCCGTCGTAGACCGGGGGGCCGGTGGGGGCGAGGGTTTGGAGGAACTGGTCGAGGAGTTCGAGCGAGCGGCGGAGGAGGAGGTGGTTTTGGTGGGCGCGCTGGCGGACGCGACGCAGGAGCTGATGGTTTTCCTGGACGAGGGCTTCGAGAAGGGGGCGGTAATCGGCCGGCAGGAGGGGGGTAAGGGCGAGGAGCGAGGGTTCGGGGGCGGCGGGGAGGGTGGCGGCGAGCTCGCGTTGGATGGCTTCGCGTTCGCGGCGGGCGGTCTGGATGGCGGCGCCCTGTTCCTGGATGGCGGCGGTGGCGTCGAGGAGGGCTTCGTTCTGGCGGCGGATGATGCCTTCCTGCTGTTCGTCGAGGAGGAGGAGCAGGTGGCCGTACTGCTTGAGTTCCTCGCGGAGGGACTCAATGAGGCGCGGGAGGGTGTCGTTCATCCGCGGATCTCCTGGGTAAGGGGAGCGTCAGGCGAAGAGGAAAGGGGGAGGCGGGAAGCGGGCGCAGGCTGGAAGCCTGCACCACAACCAGGGGTGGCAGTTCGGGAAGTGAGGGACGGGACCGCGTCGCTGGTGGGTGAGGGGGCGGCGGCCTGGTGTTGCCAGGCGGATTCGAGGCTTTGGGCGAGGCCGAACTGGCCGGAGCGAGCGATGCCGTCGGCGAGCTGGGAGGTGATGAGATCGCGGTAGATGGCCTTGGCCGAGGTTTCGGGGCTGAGGGCGGAGGACAGGACCGGTTTCTGGGCGTCGGCGAGGATCTGGCGGAGGAGGACGGCCTCGAAGGCGCGGGCGGCGGCGCGGAGTTTGTCGGGCTCGGAGACGTGGGGGTTGTGGGCGAGGCGATCGAGGGGGAGGTCGAAGGCGTTGACGCGACGCTGGAGGGGGTCGGTTTGCATGGGCTAGCGGATGAGGAGCTCGGCCTGGAGGGCGCCGGCCTGTTTCATGGCCTGGAAGATGGCCATCATGTCGCGCGGAGTGACGCCGAGGGTGTTGAGGGCAGCGGCGACTTTCTCGACGGTGGGGAGCTCGGGGAGGGCGACCATGGCGGCGCGGTTTTCGGTGACCTCGGTGGTGGTGCTGGGGAGGACGGCGGTGCGGCCGGTGTTGCTGAAGGGGGTGGGCTGCGAGGCGGTGAGGGTGGAAGCGATGGAGAGGGTGAGGTTGCCCTGGGCGACGGCGCAGTTGGAGATGCGGATGCTGGCAGTGGCGACGATGGTGCCGGTGCGTTCGTTGATGATGATGCGGGGGGGGGTGGCGGGCTCGAGCTCGACGGATTCGAGGCGGGCGACGAAGTCGACTTCGCGGCCGTCGAGGCCGTCGGGGAGGCGGACTTTGACGGAGGTGGAGTCGACGGCCTGGGCGCTGGCGGGGAAGAGCTCGTTGATGGCGGCGGCCATGCGGGCGGCGGAAGTGAAGCTGGGCTCGCGGAGGAGGAGTTCGATGGATTGGTCGTGGACGATGGAGGCGGGGATCTCGCGTTCGACGAGGGCGCCGTTGACGATAGTACCGACGGTGGGGTGGTTCTTGGTGACGGTGGCGCCGCCGGCACCGCCGACACCGCCGGTGAAGCCGCCGACGGCGACGGGGCCCTGGGCGACGGCGTAGACGCGGCGGTCAGCGCCGAAGAGAGGGGTTTGGAGGAGGACACCGCCCTGGAGGGACTTGGCATCGCCCATGGAAGCGACGTGGACATCGAGGCGGGCACCGTTCTTGACGAAGGCGGGGATTTCGGCGGTGACCATGACGACGGCGACGTTCTTGGAGGAGAGGGTCGTGGGGGGCAGGTTGATGCCGTAATGCTGGAGGATGTTGGCGAGGGTTTGCTTGGTGTAGACGGGGTCTTTGTCGCCGTCGCCGGCGAGGCCGGCGACGAGGCCATAGCCGACGAGCTGGTTATCGCGGGCGCCGGCGACGACGGCGAGGTCGCGGATGCGGACGCCGTTGCCGGCGGCGAGGGTGAGCGGGGCCAGGCAGGCGAGGAGGGCGAGGGCGAGCAGGCAGTTCATGATCCGGATGCTAGAAGGGGGTGACCTTGTCCCAGATCTTGTTGAACCAACCCTTGCGTTCGGAGTCGGTGAGGGTGCCCTTGGAGACGAAGCGGATGGTGGCGTCGGCGATGTTATAGCTGTAGACGCTGTTGCCGGGGGTGATGTCGTCGGGTCGGACGACGCCGCGGAGGACGATGGTCTGTTGTTCGCCGGAGAAGGCGGACTCGCGGGTGCCTTCGATCACGAGGTTGCGGTTGGGGAGGACGTCGATGACGCGGACGCCGAACCGGGCGACGATGGCTTCGGAGCTGTTGATGGTACCGCCGCCGCTGAAGGCGTTTTCGGCGGAGTACTTGAGGGCGGGCATCTGGCCGCCTTTGGTGAGGGCGCCGCTGGCGGCGGGGCTGTAGAAGAAGGTGGCGATGCTGGCGTCCATGCCGGAGCTCTTCTCGGTCTTGGTGTTCTTCTTCTTGGAGGCGGAGTTGTTCTCCTGGACGATGACAGTGAGGATGTCGCCGATGTGGACGGCGCGTTTGTCGGCGAACATGGGGCGCGCGACGTCGTCCTGCCAGAGGGACTCGGCGTGGAGACGGGAAGCGGGGAGGAGGCAGGCGAGGGCGAGGAGCAGAGTGGAGAACACCAGGTTCCATCCGGACGGGCTTCGCGGGCCGGAGGTCGGGGGGACGAAGGGCGAACGGCGAAGTTCGAAGGGCGAAGTTCGAAGGACGAAGGGCGAAGGGCGAAGTTCGAAGTTCGAAGTTCGAAGTTCGAAGTTCGAAGGGCGAAGTTCGAAGTTCGAAGGGCGAAGCTCAAAGATCAAAGCACAAAGCTCAAGGGAAGTTCCGGGGTTCAACGGGGTGGAACGGGGTCGGCCTTGGCTGGCCTGGCGGGGGGTACACGCACGAGGGGGAGTGCGCTGGTTTCCAGCGGAACTTTGGGGAGGGACGGTGCAGGCGGGACGCCCGCACCACAGGTTCATGGCACGCGCGGTTGACGATGCAGCCATGCCAGGGGCCCAGGAACCGACCCAGACGGATGCCCCTTCTGCATTCTGCATTCTTCCTTCTGCATTCCAGTTCATGGAGGGTTGGGGATTAGATGCCGAGGAGGATGGTGTTCTCATCTTGGACTTTGCCTTTGAGTTCGCGACGGGAAGTGGGGTTGCGGAGGCGGATGATCTGGCCGGGGGCGCCGTCTTCGAGGACTTCGACGCGGAGGACGAGGCTGAGGGCGCCGTCTTCGAGGAGGGCGTCGGCAGTCTGGCCGCGGCGGACGACGGGGCGGAGGCGGAGGTGGCGTTGGTAGAGGGTGGCGCCGGCGGTGAGGTTCTCGGTGAACTCGAGGCCGGTTTCGTCGCCAGTGAGGGTAGCGAGGGGTTCACGGAGGGTGAGGACATCGCGGCGTTCGCGGGCGAGGGCAGGGGGTTCGAGGGGGTGGCCGCGGCGCAGAGCGGTGCGGGTGATCCAGACGTCGCGCCAGATGCGGAGCTGGAGGAGGACCTGCCAGGTGCCGACACTCTCGTCCCCGGTGAGGAGCTCGAGGCGGACGAGGAGAAGAGGGCTGAGGCCGCTGGCGGGGACGTCGAGGAGGCGGAGGGAGAGGGGGTCATCCGGGACCTGGACGGAAGTCCAGGGGCGGGCGAGGCGGAGGTCGAGGTCGCCGCGATTGGCCACCCAGCCGGACTGGAGGGCGGCGAGGAGGAGGTCGCGAACTTCGGCTTCGCCGAGCGGGCGGGTGCGGCGGGAGATGCGGATGCGGTCGGCCCCGGACCAGTTGGTGACGGTGAGGCCGAGGTCGGGGTGGGCGAGGAGTTCCTGGACGCGGGTGCGGGTGAGGACCAAGGGGGTGCCGGGGGCGGGGGCGGGGAGGAGGCGGACGTGAGGCAGGGTGCCGCCGTCGGGGTGCCGGGCGAGCGAGGAAAAGAAGACGCCCTCGCGATCCACCTGGGTTTCGGTGAGGAGCACCGCTCCAGGAAGGCCGGCGACCGTGGCTGGGTCGGCGAGAACCCGAGTCAGGGCGACGAACAGGATCACGAGGGCGTTGGGGGGACGCATGGCGGGATTTACCGGCGGAGGTTAGCGCTGAGGCGCAAATTCTCGTCAGCGGCCTGGATGGACTTGGAGTTCACCTCGTAGGCGCGCTGGGCCATGATGAGTTTGACCATTTCTTCGACGACTTTGACGTTGGACATTTCGAGGAAGCCCTGCTCGAGGGTACCGAAGCCGTTTTCGCCGGGGTTACCGAGCTCGGCCTGACCGGAGGACTGGGTTTCCTGGTAGAGGTTGCGGCCGATGCTTTCGAGGCCGGCGGGGTTGATGAAGCGGGCGAGCTGGAGCTGGAAATCGGTGTTGCCGGTGGCGCCGAAGAGGGTGACGAAGCCGGTGCCGGAGATGGTGATGTTGGTGGTGCCGGCGGGGACGGGCTGGAAGCCGCTGAGGACGGTGAGGCCTTCGCTGGTCTTGACGGTGCCGTCGGGGCCGATCTTGAAAGCACCGGCGCGGGTGTAGGCGCGGGAGCCGTCGGGGAGCTGGACTTCGAAGAAGCCGTCGCCGTTGACGGCGACGTCCATGCGTTCGCCGGTCTGGGTGAGTTCGCCGGTGGTGAAGACGCGGGAGGTGGCGGCGGCGCGGGAGCCGTGGCCGACCTGGACGCCGGTGGGCAGTTGGTTGCCGGCGCCCTGCTGGGCCCCGGCGGCGCTGGTGGTCTGGTAGAGGAGGTCCTGGAACTCGATCTTGCTTTTCTTGAAGCCGGTGGTGTTGACGTTGGCGAGGTTGTTCGCGATGACGTCCATGTTCATCTGCTGCGCTTCCATGCCGGAGGCGGAGGAATAGAGGGCGCGGAGCATAGGGGGGCGGGGGGGTTAGTTGGGGTTGCCGACCTCGGCGATGAGGCGGGCGAGGCGTTCATCCTGGGCCTGGATGATTTTCTGGTTGGCTTCAAAGAGGCGGGAGGAAGTGATGAGGTCGGCCATTTCGCTGACAGTCGAGGCGTTGGAGGCTTCGAGGTAACCCTGGCGGACGGTGCAACTGCTGGCGGGAAGGGCGCGGAGGGCGGGGTCCGCGGCGAGGAAGAGGCCGCCGCCGATGGCGGTCAGGCGGGTGGGGTCGTTGAAATCGACGAGCTTGAGCGCGCCGCGCAACTCCTCGCCCTGGGCGACGTCGCCGCTGGGGGAGACGGAGAGCGGGGCGGCGTTTTCGGGGTCGACCTGGAGGGGGCCTTCGGTGCCGGCGACGAGGTAGCCTTGTTTGGTGACGAGCTGGCCCTGGGGGTTGAAATGGAACTCGCCGTCGCGGGTGTAGCCGCGGGCGCCGTTGGGGAGGGTGACCTCGAAGAAGCCGGGGCCCTGGAGGGCGAGGTCGGTGGGGGCGCCGGGTTTGATTTGGCCGGCGCGGAAGTCGGTGGTGGCGCCGAGGGTGGGCAGGGCGAAACGGCGGGCGGGATCGGCGGCAGAGGGCCCCATGAGGCCGGATTGGATGGCGCTGAAGGAGAGGTGTTGGCGTTTGAAGCCGGGCACGGCGCTGGACGCGAGGTTTTCCGCGATCAGCTCCTGCCAGCGGGCGGTGGCCTTCATGCCGGCGGCGGCCTGGTAGAGGCTCACGTTCATGGGAGACGGGAGAAGCACCGGGTGTGCCACGGGTGGAAAGTCCTGTAAAACCGGGGTTCCGGGGGGGCAGGGGCGAGTGGGAAGTGGCAAAAGGTGCCCGGCGGGGATGCAGGATTTTCCCTCGGGGGCTCGTGCGGTGTTGGGTTGCCCTTTCAGGGCGTGGGGTTCGGGCGGGCGGGGTCCGCGGGCGGTGCCCGCGGCTACGATGGTTCCGGCCTACGGCCGGAGGGGATGGGCGGAGAGACCAGGAATCGCCGATTCGACTCCTGCGCTTGCTCCACCGCGGAGAGCAAGAACATGAGCAAGACGGTCGGGGCACGAAGAGCGCCCAGGATGGATCGAGCAGGGAAGGGAGGAGAGCCTTCCACCGATTACGAACATCGGGGATTGGGGAAGTGACGTGGTTCTTTGGGGTCTGCGCAGGCGAGACGCCCGCACCACGGGGTACAGAAGGCGATCAGGAGGTGCAGACGAGTTCGTGGATGGCACCACAGGGGCAGCGGAGGGTGATGCGGGTGATGCGGTCGCCGTCGCGTTCGAGGGTGAGCTGAGGTTCGGGAGGAGGGACGGTTGGCGCCGGGGGGGCGGAAGGGGTGTTGGGGAGAGTGGGGGCGGTGGGAGCGGCGGGGGGAGCGCCCTGGGGGAGGACGGCGAGTCGGAAGGTCTGGCGGGCGCCGCGGGGCGTGGCGCGGGTGCGGGAGAAGGGGATGAAGGGCTCGCTCATCAGAGGGTGGCGGCGGCCTGGGTGTTGTCGGCCTGGGTGTCGAGGCGCTGGGGCGGGCGGACGCGGAGGAGGACGGTGACGCGGCGGTTGGATCTGCCTGGCGGAGTGACGGCCATGGGCTGGGTGTCGCCGAGGCCGGAGACGCGGAAGATCTGGGTGGGGGGGACGCCGTGGCGCAGGAGTTCGCGACGGGCGGCGTTGGCACGGTCGGCGGAGAGTTCCCAGGGGGTGTAGTCGGGTCGAGGCGGGCGGGTACCGGCTTCGGTGTGGCCTTCGAGGTCGACGAGGAAGTTGGGGTAACGGGTGACGACCCAGGCCATGGTGGAGAAGACCCAGTTCCCGTAGGGGGTGAACTGGGTGGTGCCGGGTTCGAAGACGGGGCGATGGGAGCGGTCGAAGACGTGGATGCGGAGACCATCGGAGGAGATCTCGAGTTTGACGGTGTGCTGGTCTTCGGGGTTGTTCTGGAGGAAGCGGGCGAGGTCTTCGGTGACGCGGCGGAGGAGTTCGAGTTGGACGGCGGAAGGGGAGTCGAAGTTGCCGCGTTGCTGGTGGGTGGCGTGGGCGTCCTTGTTGGGGATGATGCCGACGGATTCCTTGGTGAGGGAGGAGAAGGGGTTTTTGAAGGCGCGCTCGATGGCTTCCTTGATTTTGGTGTCCTGGGCGGTGAGCCAGAGGACGAGGAAGAGGGCCATCATGGTGGTGGTGAAGTCGGCGTAGGCGACCTTCCAGGAGCCGCCGTGATGTGCATGTTTGGCCATGCGGGGGCGGGGAGCGGGCTATTTCTTGGCGGGTGCGGACAGGGTTTTGAGCAGGGCTTCGAGCTCGTCGGCGGTGGGGCAGAGGTCGGGGCTGAGGCTGCGGCGGCCGAACTCGATGGCCATGAGGGGGGCGACGCCGGTGGCGAAGCCGGCGACGCACTCGGTGATGCAGCGGAAGAAGGCGAGGCGGGTGGTATTGAGGAACTCGAGGTTGACGGCGAGGGGGGCGAGGAAGCCGTAGGCGAGGAAGATGCCGAGGAAGGTGCCGACGAGGGCGGCGCCGACCTTCATGCCGATGGTCTCGATGGGGCCGGCGATGGCCTGCATGGTGATGACGATGCCGAGGACGGCGGCGACGATGCCGAAGCCGGGGAGGGCGTCGGCGGTGCGGGTGAGGACGCTGACGGGGGCGTGGGCCTCTTCCTCCATGCGTTCGAGTTCGACGGCGAGGAGGTGGCGGAGCTGGTCGGGTTTGATGCGGCCGTCGATGATGGGGCGGAGGCCGCTGCAGACGAACTCGACGGCGGGCTGGTTTTGGAGGAAGCCGGGGTAGCGCTGGAAGATGGAGCTGGTCTGGGGGGCGAGCATGTGTTCCTCGAGGGCGACCATGCCGTTGCGGCGACCGAGCATGAAGAGTTCGTAGAGGGCCTTGAAGAGCTCTTCATAGGCGGCGCGGCCGTAGGGGCTGCCGCGGAAGGAGCTGAGGACCTGTTTGAGGAGGTCGGTGAGGATCTTACGCGGGGCCATGATGATCATGGCGCCGAGGCCGGCTCCACCGATGATGAGGAGTTCGGAGACGTGGAGGAGGTTGCCGATATTGCCGCCGCTCATGGTGAAGCCGCCGGCGACGGAGGCGAGGACGATGAAGGCGCCGAGGAGGATGATCATGGGAAGGAGGGGGTGCCGGGGGGGCGGGCTTCGTGGCGCTCGACGAAGCCGCGGATGGCGAGGATGGCGGCGGAGTGGATCTGGGAGATGCGGGATTCGGTGAGGCCGAAGACGGCGGCGATTTCCTTGAGGCGGAGGTCTTCGACGTAATAGAGGGCGAGGACCTTGCGCTGGACCTCGGGGAGTTTCTGGACGAAGCGCTGGACGAGCTCGATGAGTTCCTGGCGGACGGCGGCGTCGCGGGGGATTTCCTGGGAATCGTCGGGGACGGATTCGTGGACGCTGGCGAGGTCGTTGCCCTCGGGGTGCAACTGGCTGTCGAGGTGGACGAAGGTGGCGGGGCGGACCTCTTCGAGGAGCTGGCGGTAGTCGGCGAGGGAGAGGTGGAGGGCCTGGGCGATTTCGTGGTCTTCGGGGACGCGGCCGGTCTGCTGTTCGAGGGCGGCGAGGGAGTGGCGGAGTTTGCGGGCTTTGTCGTGGACGGAGCGGGGGACCCAGTCCATGCGGCGGAGTTCATCGAGGACGGCGCCGCGGATGCGGATACGGGCGAAGGTTTCGAAGGAGGCACGGTTGCCGGGCTGGTAGGAGCGGAGGGCCTGGAGGAGGCCGATGACGCCGGCGCTGTGGAGGTCGTCGAGGGAGACGTGAGCGGGGAGGGTGATGGCGATGCGGCCGACGACGGTTTTGACGAGGGGGAGGTACTGCTGGATGAGCTGGCCTTCGGTTTCGGTATCGGGGGTGTGGTGGTAGCGGTGCCAGAGATCGGGGTAGGCGGGGTGTCGTTCGGCGGGGGTGGCGGTGACTGCGCGTTCGTTGGTGGGAAGGGGTTGGGCAGATTGGAGGGTGGCAGTCAACAAGTCGCACCGGAACGGGGTGGTGGGCGGTGGGGAGGGGGTCGGGTTCATGGCTTAGTGGCGGGGAGGTTGCGAGCGTCCTTGCGTTGGGCCATGAGGGCGACCCAGCGTTCGTGCTGGGCCTGGCGAAGGCAGAGGATCCAACGTTGGCCCCACCAGCGGAGGAGGACGCCGAGGACGAGGGCGCCGAGGGTGGAGCGCCAGAGGATGGTGGCCCAGTCGCACTGGTTCCCCATCCCGAGGAGAACCCCGGCGAGGAAACCGACCATCGCGCCGAGGAGCATCAGCAGTTTCATCGTTGTCAGATCCGATCCATCGGTGGCTCAGCAGGCGGGTTGCCAAGCGCATGGGCGGAGTGGAAGTGCGCGAAAAGGGCTAACTGGGCTCGAAAAGTGCAGGGCTGAGGAGGTCGGGTCGGGCGGGGAGGAAGCGGCCTGGAATATTTTGCCCGGCACTCAGGAAGCGGAGGGGACAATTTGTGCCGAGCACCAGGTTCCAGAGTTTGCCCCAAGCGGGTTCCTCGTCGAGGTGGGTGAGGATGAGGTCGAGGCGGGGGAAGGTGGCGAAGGCGCGGGCGTGGGCGAGGAGGAGGGGGACGGTGTAGGCGGCGTTGAGGACGAGATGGACGGACGGGTTGGGGAGGGTGGCCAGGAGCTTGGCGAGGTGAGCGAGAGCGCCGGGGTCGTGGAAGTCGGTGCCGGGGACATCGACGAAGCTGGTGAGGGGCGGGGCGCCGCGGCCGTTCCAGCTTCGCTCGACGGGGACATTGAGGATTTCGCCGTAAAGGCTGACGAGTTCGGCGGTGTTGGGGGCGCGGGCGTCGAGGCGCCAGGCGCGGGCGGACTGGCCTTCGACGAGGACGGTTTGGGCGAGCCACTTGCAGAGGACGGTGGACTTGCCGGAGCCGGGAGGGCCGACGAAGACATGGAGGGGCGGGGGGTCGGTGGGGTTGGCGCTGGGGGTGGGGCGCCAGAGTTGGCGGAACGCGGAGCGGGCCAGGGTGAGTTCATGGGCCAGGGACGGAGGTGGCGGTTGATCGAGTCCGTGCAGGCGTTGGATGGTTTCGAGGACGCGCTGGGCGTGGAGGGGGGTGAGGCCGAGGCGGTGGAGGACGCTGGCGCTGCGCCAGGGGCTGGAGGTGTCGGGGTCGAGCGGGGCGGCTGGCCGGTGGGGGGGGGCTGGCCCATGACGGGGAGGCCCAGGGGAGGGGACATGCCATGGGTGCAGCTGCTGGATGGCTGCTGTGGGGGTGGCATGAGGGGTGGAGGGGCAGGGAGACTGGTGAACTGCGGCCTGGCCCTGCACCATGCTGACCCAACTGCCAGGCTGAAGCCTGCACCACACTTGGATCACGGACCTGGCCAGGTGGACGCCAGCATCACGAGGACTGCCGGAAGGACACAGAGGCCAAAACCATAGTGACGGCCGGAAGCGGCCCTCCCTCTGGACCTGCTCAGCTACATGGACTCCTCCCTCATGGGCCTGGGGACCTGGCCTATAGGTTGCATGCCTGGGTGCCCGGACCCGCCAGAAGGCAGGCCCGGTGCTCTCGGACCCGGCCCATGTTAGAAACCTGAGACTCTACCAAGGAACCCCATGGGAGGGGAATGGTGACTTCTGTGGAGGCAAGGACGACTTGGATCTGGGGTTTGAGCCAGAGTTTGACAAGCCAAGACAAGACGTATGGATGTTAAGGAGGACGTATGCCTGGGGCTGAGGCGGGATCTGGTGATGCGGCGAAGGAATGGGGGGGTTCAAAGTGACGCGGTGGCGGTGGCCGTGGGGTTGGCAGGCGGTGGCACTCATGGGTCAGTTAGTCGGGGCAAGGGATGACGGCGGTGTTCTGGACCTCGACGCGGGCGGGGATCTCGGCGTAGGAGAGGACGGCGAGTTCGGCGAAGCTGGCTTCGAAGAATCGTTTGAACGCGAGCCGGATGGGGGGCGAGCAGAGGACGAGCGGGGGATGGCCGGCGGCGATCATCTGCTGGACGGTGCGGGAGAGCCACTGGAGGAGGTGGCGGGCGAGGCCGGGTTCGAGGGCGAGGCTGAGGTCGGTGGGGGTTTGGCGGACGTTCTGGGCGAGGAGCTGTTCGAGTCGAGGGTCGAGGGTGATGGCGGAGAGGCTGTTGTTGGCCATCTGGAAGGGTTTGGCAATCTGGGGAGCGAGGGCGCGCCGGGCGTGTTCGGAGAGTTCGTCGGGGTTCTTGGTGAAGGCGGCGAAGTCGCTGATCTTTTCGAGGATGCCGGCGAGGTTGCGGATGGAGACGCCTTCGGCGAGGAGGTTTTGGAGGACGCGCTGGATTTGGCCGACGGAGAGCTGGGCGGGGACGAGTTCATTGACGACGGCGGGGTGGGTTTGGCGGAGGTGGTCGAGGAGGTTTTGGACGTCCTGGCGGCTGAGGAGGGCGTGGCAATGGCGTTTGAGGAGTTCGCTGAGGTGGGTGACGAGGACGGAGGCAGCGTCGACGAGGGTGTGGCCGCTGAGCTCGGCGGTTTTGCGTTCGGCGTCGGTGATCCAGGTGGCGGGGAGGCCGAAGACGGGTTCGACGGTGGGGACGCCTTTGAGGGTGACCTGGCTGTTGGTGGCGTTCATGGCGAGCCAGTAACCGGGCATGAGCTGGCCCTGGGCGATGGGGTGACCTTTGAGGAGGACGCGGTATTCGTTGGGGCCGAGCTGGAGGTTGTCGCGGAGGCGGATGGGGGGGATGATGACGCCGATTTCCTGGGCGAAGGTGCGGCGGACGCCGGTGACGCGGTCGAGGAGGTCGCCGCCCTTGCGTTTGTCGGCGAGGGGGACGAGGCCGTAGCCGAGCTCGATCTGGAGGGGGTCGAGGGGGAGGAGGTTTTCGAGCGGTGCGCCGGGTTTGGGGGTGGTGGCGGAGGCGGGGTCGGTGGTGCTGGCAGCGGCGGCCGTGCCGGGGGTGGTGGTGCGAGTGGTGCCGGGGGTGCTGGTGGGGGCGGCGTGAGTGGGGGCGAAATCGGGGAGGCCGTGGGTATGGAGGGTGTAGGCGACGAAGGCGCAGAGGAAACCGAGGATGAGGAAGGGGAGTTTGGGGAGGCCGGGGACGAGGGCGAGGACAGCCATCATGCCGGCGAGGACCATCATGGCGCGGGGGTAGGAGAGGAGCTGGCGGCCGAGTTCCTGGCCGAGGTCATCTTTGGAGGCAGCGCGGGTGACGAGGATACCGGCGGCGGTGGAGACGATGAGGGCGGGGATTTGGGAGACGAGGCCATCGCCGATGGAGAGGAGGGTGAAGCGCTGGAGGGCTTCGCTGACGGTCATGTCTTTCTGGGCGATGCCGATGGCGAAGCCGCCGATGATGTTGACGAGGGTGATGAGGACGGCGGCGATGGCGTCGCCGCGGACGAACTTGCTGGCGCCGTCCATGGCGCCGTAGAAGTCGGCTTCCTGCTCGACGGCGCGGCGGCGGTTGCGGGCCTCGGTTTCGTTGATGAGGCCGGCGTTGAGTTCGGCGTCGATGGCCATCTGCTTGCCGGGCATGGCATCGAGGGTGAAGCGGGCGGCGACCTCGGCGATGCGGCCGGCGCCTTTGGTGATGACGATGAAATTGATGAGGACGAGGATGAGGAAGACGACGAGGCCGACGACGTAGTTGCCGCGGACGACGAAGTTACCGAAGGCCTCGATGATATGGCCGGCGTAGCCGTCGAGGAGGATGAGGCGGGTGGAGGCGACGTTCAGGGAGAGGCGGAAGAGGCTGACGAAGAGGAGGAGGGTAGGGAAGCCGGTGAAATCGGAGGGTTGCTGGACGTAGAGGATGACCAGCAGCATGAGCAGGGACAGGGCGATACTGACGGCGAGGAGGACGTCGAGGAGCGGCGGCGGGATGGGGAGGATGAGGAGGAGGACGGTGCCGAAGAGGCCGACGACGAGCCAGAGGTCTCCGTGGCGGAAGAGGCGGCGGAGGTTGGACGAGAGGGTCGGCATGCGGGGCGGTCAGGGCGTTCGGTTCGGTAGAGTTTGCCGGTCTCCGTGGCGTTTTTTACCCGGGGTTTACCGTCGGCGTCGCGGGGACGACCCGGTGGGCCGCGGTGTAGTAGCGGTAAGGGTTGGCCTGGTACACCCAGGCGAGCATTTCCGCGACTGCGAGGTAGAGCTCAGCAGGAATCTCGCCACCCACGCGGCCGTGCTTGTAGAGGAGGCGGGCGAGGGGTGGGTTTTCGCGGATGGGGACGTGGTGTTGGCGGGCGATTTCGCGGATACGCTCGGCGTTGAGGCGGACGCCTTTGGCGACGATGCGGGGGGCCTTCATGGTGCGGCGGTCGTAGCGGAGGGCGACGGCGATGTGAGTGGGGTTGGTGAGGACGAGGTCGGCGGTGGGGACCTCTTCGAGGAGGAGGCGGCGGGGGCGGCGGAAGAGGCGGCGGCGGTTGGCTTTGATCTGGGGGTTGCCTTCCTGGTTTTTGGTTTCCTCCTTGAGTTCCTGGCGGGTCATCATGAGGTCCTGGTGGGTGCGCCAGAGCTGGTAGGCGTAATCGGCGGCGGCGATGACGGCGAGGGCGAGGAGGACGCGGGTGAAGATCTTGACGCTGGCGGTGGCGAGGAAGGCGGCGAGGCGTTCGAGGCTGACGGTGCTGCTGAAGACGGGGTCGCTGAGGACCTGTTGGACGGTGGAGTAGGTAAGGAGGATGATGACGGCGAGCTTGACGGCGGCGAGGACGGTGGGGATGGCGGAGCGCGTGGAGAAGACGCGCTGGAAGCCCTGGGCGGGGTTGAGGCGTTCCCAGTTGGGCTGGAGGGCTTCGCTGGCGGTCTGGAAGCGGCTTTGGAGGCCGCCGGCGAGGAGGCCGCCGATGAGCGCGCCGGCGGTGACGGGGCCGGCGCAGCGGAGGGCGAGGAGGGCACCTTCGAGGGCCTGGGCCTGGAGGGAGGCGACGCTGACGTTGGTGTCGTGGAGGTGACCCAGGGTGGCGGTGAGCGCGTTGGTGAGGAGGCGCCAGGTATCGCCGCCGAACAAGAGCAGGCCGACGAGGCCGCCGAGGAGGACGAAGGTGGTCTGGACTTCGGCGCTGCGAGGGATCTGGCCACGTTTCTGCGCCTCCTCGAGCTTGTGCGGGCTGGGTTGCTCGGTTTTCTCGCTGAACTCGCTCATGGCGACGGGGGCTCAGCCCTGACCGAGGTACTGGGCGACGCGCATCATATCTTCCGGGAGGCGGCGGAGGTAGTTGAGGAGGTGCTGCGCCATGAGGTTGAGGCTGAGGGCGAAGACGATGAGGCCGCCGAGGGCGCGGACGGCGAAGCTTTCCATGAAAGCGCTCATTTGGGGCACGGCGCGGCCGAGGATGGCGAAGACGAGCATGATGACGAACGAGACAGCCATGAGGGGGGCAGCCATGAGAACGCCGACGACGAAGACGCGGCTGGTATGAGCGACGAGGGTGGTGAAGAGCGAACCGGTGAGGCGGGCGCCGCCCACGGGGAGGAGGCGGTAGGAGTTGTGGAAGCCGACGAGGACCCAATGGTGGAGGTCGAGGGCCATGAGGACGGTGGCGGAGAAGTAGAAGAGGATGAGGCCCGGGGATTGGGTGCTTTCGCCGGCCATCGGGTTGAAGGTGTTGGCGAGGTTGAGGCCCATTTCGTTGGAGATGAGGCGGCCGGCGAAGTCGGCGACGTAGAAGACCATGCGGGTGACAAAGCCGATGGTGAGGCCGGAGAGGGTTTCGAGAGCGAAGAGGCCGATCCAGGAGGTGAAGTCGGGTCCCGGTGCGGGCAGGGGCGGCAGGGAAGGGGCGATGAGGGTGGCGAGGAGGGCGGCGAGGGCGAGGCGGACGCGGCGGGGGATGTTGGGAGCGGAGAAGACCGGGAGCACGAGCAGGAAGGCGCTCGCGCGGACGAAGACGAGCATCCAATTGGCGGGGTCGCCGCTCATCGGGCAGGGGTTGGGTGCGGTCAGCGGACCATTTGGGGCATCTTCTCGATGACGGCGGTCGTGAACTCGACGAGGGAACGGACGATCCAGGGGAGGAGGAGGAGGAGGACGCCGAGGACGCCGAGGGCTTTGGGGACGAAGGTGAGAGTATGTTCGTTGATGCTGGTGACGGCCTGAAACAGGCCGATGCTCAGGCCGATGACCATGGCGGTGAGGAGGATGGGGACCGAAACGGCCGCCGACTGGAACATGAGGTTCTTGAGGAGTTCGATGGCGAATTCGGGGTTCATAGGCTGGGGCGTCGCCGGGGGTTAGCCGGGGAAACTCTGGAGCAGGGAACGGACGACCAGCCCCCAGCCATCGGCGAGGACGAAGAGGAGGATTTTGAGGGGCAACGCGATGGTCTGGGGGGGCATCATCATCATGCCCATGCTCATGAGGACGACGGCGACGACGAGGTCGATGAGGATGAAGGGCACGAGGAGGAGGAAACCCATCTGGAAGGCGGTGCGGAGCTCGCTGATGATGAAGGCGGGGACGACGACGGAGAGGGGGAGTTGGGTGGGCTCGGTGGGGTTGAGGCGGGCCATGGCGACGAAGAGCTCGACGTCTTTAGGGCGGGCCTGTTTGAGCATGAAAAGGCGGACGTGGCTGGAGGCCTGTTCGAGGGCGACGGTGCTGGTGATCTGGCGGGCCTGATAGGGGGCGAGGGCGTCGCGGCGGACGTTATCCCAGACGGGGGCCATGATGAAGAAGGTCATGAAGAGGGCGAGGCCGATGACGATCTGGTTGGCGGGGGCGCCCTGGAGCTGGAGGGCGGTGCGGACGAAGGAGAGGACGATGACGATGCGGGTGAAGCAGGTCATCAGGAGGATGATGGACGGGGCGAGGGAAAGGAGGGTGATAGCGAGGAGGATGCGGATGGCGACGTCGATGTCCTGGGGTTGGTTGGAGCCGTCGATGGTGACGCGGAACGGGAGGGGGTTGGCGGAGGAGGGTTCGGCGGCGAGGAGGACGGGGGCGAGGAGCAGGAAAGCGAGGACGAGGAGGGTCCAGCAGGCGGGACGCCTGCACCACAGGTTCAAAGGGAAGCCGATAAGTCGTGGGTAAGGGGCATTCACCGGGGCTGGAGGAGTTGGCGCAAGGTGTCGCCGAAGGAGGCGGGCGGCGAGGCGAGCGGGGCATCGGCTTCGTCGGCGCGGGGCAAGCGATCGACGAGGGTGACGCCGGTGGGGGAAGAAGCGACGAGGAGGCGTTCGCGTTCGTAGGCGACGACGTAGAGGGCCTGGCGGGCGCCGAGCGAACGGAATTCGAGCAGGTGGAGTCGGGCGGGGTGGTTGGGGCGACCGACGCCGCGCTGCCAGTTACGGAAGAGCCAGGCACCGACGAAGAAGAGGGCGAGGACGAGGACGAGGGCGCCGGCAATGCGGAGCAGGGAGAGG